>JAZDFC010000019.1:0-190782 GCA_043808235.1 bacterium | reverse complement strand
TTCGTGCATTTTATCGTACTTCGCAAATTTGTAATATCCTTCTATGTATTCTCTTTCTTCGATTATATCGCCAAGCATTTTACCTGTTAATTCCTATTCGTTATAACCAAGAAAATTTTCAACGGCGCCTTTAATTACCTCTATTTTCATTTTCGAGTCGGTTTTAATTATTATATCGCTCATTACCGTTAAGGATAATTTCATCGAGTCGAATAGATTGATTGAGGTTTTATATCGGAAGAGTCCATATATAATAATTATTAGAGAAATTAAAGAAGTGATATAATAGAATCTTGATTCGCCAGCCGTTAAGTTTGATAGGATCGTTTCAGAGAATGGACCCGGCAAGATTAACAACAATAATGTAAAAATCGTTAACAATACTTTTGATTTGATGCCCTCTTTCTCAAATCCGCTAAAAATTGTCACAGCTTGTGCAAGACCGGTACCAAGAAAGATCGACATCCATGTTAAGAAATAAATATATCCGTTTAGCGTAAGCCCGCCATTACACGAAATTGGTTTTGGTATTAGTCCGATTAAAATGATGGTGTAACTGAATAAGCCAGTGAGATAAATTGCGACGACTATTAGAAATGGCTTTAGTATGCGCGCGAATCCAAAATAATTTATCATAAAGTGAAATGAGAAAAACGGAATGACTGCGTAAAGAAGAATTACAATTCTTTCGAGCCAAATTCTAGTATTTCCATCCGGAGTTTTCTCAAGCAAGAAAGCCGATGTCCCGAAGACAGTTAGCAATAGAATGCACAATAAATAAAATCTACTTATGAAGCTGCTGCGAAGTTTAACAAACAGCACTATCGCAATAAAAAGATTTATAATTAGGTAAGCAGCCGAAATGTATTGATTGGTCATACGCAATTTCCATTCAATCGATTTTTTTAATAAGCTACACTCTTCCGGTTTAGTAGTAATGATTCCGAATTTAAGTTAATAAATTTTGATGAAATAGAGAATGACTTACAATACGAGTAAAAATTATCTAACTTTTCGAAGCTTCGCTTCGAATTACATATACGAAAATAATTACAGTTCGCCATAACCAATTTTATCGAGAATAATCTCGCCTTCCGGTGATTTATCGAATATGAATTTAATGGATTTCAGAATCCCCGGATCAAAGACTTTATTTTTACTCTCAAGGTGAGTGGTTGGAATTGAAACATACTGCAATACGCGTTCGACTGGCTTGTCTGAGGCAATGTCGTAAATAAAATTCCACTTTGTTAATTCTGTTTTCAATTGAGGAGTAAGCTCAAATATTTCCAACAATGATGTTTTTATAATTTCATTCTTTTGATCGGTTAGTTCAATTGTAAAGTCAACTGAATCAATATCATTACGATTGTTGCATACAAAGAAGAATAAATTCTTTACTGATCGGTTTCCCGGAGTGTCGTAAAATGCATTTGTAAAATTAAGTTGGTAACTGATTGTTTTCTTTTTGTAGAGAGAATCTTTGGAATTCCAGCCAAGATAAACTCCTCTATTGGATTGGGATGAACCCCAATTCCTGAATACAAGTGAGTTCTCGCTCCAAACTTTCAAATTATTGCCGGTAATTGTAATGTTAGTATCCGGTGTTGAATGCAAATCAAGATCATCTTCGTAGTCTGTAAAATAGTCCATATCGGAATCTTCATATTGATTAATATAATAATCTTTTGGCAGCCATGATTTTGCATTACGGTAATCTTTAAATATTTCTATATACCCGGTTTTACTTTTTAATGTCGCATCTAAAAATGCTGAGAAAAATATTTTCGCGATTTTGCGCTGGTACTCCGCTCTCATTACCGGTTTTACATTTAACAGCCAAGCAAGCGGGATACCGTAATCGTACCTTCCCCATGATGTATTGAACTGCCCATGGTTTGCCCGGTAAATGTATAACGCGGATTTAAAATAAAATTCACTGCCGGAAAATTTTAACCGGTTGTATTGGGCATTTCCCATAAAACATGACATATCATGATCGTATCCGCCTTGAACCACAAGGTAATTGATATTCTGCAGCTCCAATGGCTGACCATTCTTCGGGTTGTATATATCGATAGGCGCTATCTGTATTATGGATTTGATATTGAAGTTAAAATCGAACTTAACTTTTGCATCGAGATGATAACACGGGAGCTTGTTAATTGCTGCAGCAATTGCAACTGCTTGTCCACCGCGCGAATGCCCCATCAATGCAATGTTATCCATATCGACTTTTTTGAAAAATGGATTCTCTTCGGTTTGATTCCATGTCCGCCAATTCTTAAGATGCTCAAGCAGAATCCAACCACGTGTAAAGTTTTCGTTTTGCCCATAGTCAGTTACCCAATTGCCGTTAAGAAAATTTTCGTCAACAGAAACAAAAATATATCCGCGGCTTGCCAGGAGTTCGCCGAGATATGCGTAACCCGGATCGGAAAAATCTTCCATTTGGTGATTGCCGTGAACAATTAGCACAAGCGGGAACGGACCGTCGCCTTCAGGATACCAAACACTTCCGTTGATGGGATAATTCTTCCCATTGAATCCCCAAAATAATTCACGAAGGTAATTTCCAAATCCGTTTGTCTCGTCAAAGAAAGGAGTGGCATCGACCGATTTTGTTTTAAGATTTACTTTCGCTCCGAATTCCTCGCGGTGTTTATCCGTTCCGCTTCCGTAAAAAAAAGTTTTTACTTCATACTCACCGGGTACCGAAGGATCGGTCGCTTCAATCTGTTTGAAATTACTCTTCCAGTAACTTTCTTTTACAGGAATCGTATTATCAAATCCTTCGCTTATTAAACTAATGGAAACAAAAATAACGGCGGTAACAACTAATACAGATAATATTATTGACAGCGGCTTTAGTATTCCGCGCTTTAGAGCGAAGCCTATTAATCCGCCCGCTATTAATCCAAGCACTATCAACGGTCTGCCGAACTGCTGTACCGGCACATTCATGATAATAACTAGCACAGAAAGAACTATCGAAAGAAATATTTCTGGAATCGATTTGAAAATTTTTAATACGAGTTTGGTAAAAAGAAAGGTTAAAAAATAAAGTACACCTCCCACAACCATGAATATTATAATATCCGGGATGAGACCGAGCCCGGTTTGCATTTGTGCAATTACAATAAACATGAATGCGAAAAACGCGATGAGTATTCCAATCGCAGCGCCCCGGCGCATGTTCGAAAGAATATCGAGACATTTGTCTTTTAAACTGCTGAAAGAGATTTTAATCTTGGCGATGAATGATTTCTTTTCTGCGGATTGGGAGGAGGATTCCATATAAGGCGCTCGAATATTTTTTGAATCAAATTATTTTATCTTACGAAAGATAAGTAGAGTGTCAGTTGTTTTAAACCATTAAAACAGTTTAAATCTTTTATTTCGTTTATAACTAAACCAGGTAAGCAATTATTCGAATAAATGAAATAGCAGCATACAATAACTAACTTGCAAAGTTTAAGAAAAAAGCAAATATTGCAATGTGTAGTTATCTTATTAGTAGTGCTGATAAAAAATCAATGCAGACACGATTTAATATCAATTCTGTTCGAAAATAATTTTGGATTGGAAATCGATTCTTGTTATATCAAATAATTAGAAAGAAAGTTTTATGAACATACTTCTTCTTTATCCCGAAATGCCGGAAACTTTTTGGTCAATGAAGTACTTAATGAAAATGATATTAAAAAAATCAAGTTATCCACCATTGGGATTACTAACAGTATCCAGGATTCTACCGGATGATTGGAATAAAAAACTTATCGACCTTAATTTAATTACACTCAAACCGGAGGATGTTGAATGGGCGGATTACATTTTTATTTCAGCAATGAATGTTCAAGCGGAATATGTGAATAGGGCAATTAATTTTTGTAAAATGTTTGATAAAAAAATCGTTGCCGGCGGACCTTTGTTTACGCACGAGCACGAGAAATTCCAGAAGGTTGATCACTTTGTTCTTAATGAAGCGGAAATAACATTACCTTTATTTATCAACGATCTTAAAAATGGTAATCCTAAAAGAATTTATTCTACCGAAGAATTTGCCGATATGACGATGTCGCCGTTACCCGATTGGAATTTGATTGATCTGAAAAAATACGCGTATGCCATCGTTCAATATTCGCGAGGCTGTCCGTATATGTGCGACTTTTGTGATGTAACCGCTTTGTTCGGCAGAAGACCAAGAACCAAGACTTCGCAGCAAATTATCGCGGAGTTGGATCAGATCCTATTAGCGGGTTATCCTGAAATGATTTTGTTTGCGGATGATAATTTGATCGGCAACAAAAAGGACTTGAAAAATAATTTACTGCCCGAATTGATAAAATGGAGACGATTAAATAAAACGGCGCCGGGATTTGCTACTCAAGTTACCATTAATCTTGCTGACGACGAAGATCTGATGAGATTAATGATTGAAGCCGGATTCAGGCATATATTCGTCGGTATCGAAACCACCGATATAGAGAGTCTTGAATCGTGTAAAAAGACACAAAACTTAAAACGGGACATGCTTGAAAATGTAAGGCTACTTCAGAAAAAGGGTTTTATCATAACCGCTGGTTTTATAGTTGGATTTGATTCGGATAAAGAAACAATTTTTAACCAACAGCTTGAATTCATCCAAACGAGCGGTATAGTGATGGCTACCGTGAATGTATTAAAAGCTCCACCGGGAACGGATCTGCATAAGAAGCTCTTAAAGGAAAACAGACTTATCGAACCATTTGATTTTGACGAAAACAAAACGAACATTCTTACGAAGATGGACAAAAATGTTTTGTACGAAGGCTATAAGAATATTTTGGATACTATATATCATCCGAAAAAGATTTACGAAAGATCGAACAAATTTTTAGCAAATTATGGGAGTCATAAAGCTGAGAATCCAATACAAAAAAGGATTGGCTTTGCCGATGGTATTGTTTTATTAAGGGTAATATACTTTGCGGGTATTTTAAGTAAAGGCAGAATTTATTTTTGGAAATTGATATTTGGTACATTCCTTTTCAATAAAAAGAATATTATGCATGCAGTTTTATTTGGAGCGCTGATATTCCAGTTTCAAAGGCTTCATCGTAATTTTATGAAAAGCTATAATGAAATTGTTTCGCAATAATCTGGTATTGAAGCAGATGTTATTTGCAGATTAATTTTATTTGTAAAAGATTTGCACGCAAAGCCGCAAAGTTAAACGCAAAGATTTCAATTGATACTTTGCGAACTTGGCGCATGATAGAAAATTTAGAAGCTATTAACCGCAAAGTTCATGAGGTCTGCTGCGGTAGTGATACAATGGCAGTCGAAAATTTCTATCTATTATGAATTTGATCGTGCTATTCTTCTAACCACTGGTTGGAAAACCCAACTTTATAGATTACTAATGGACGGGAAAGGCGGGCTTTTTGATTCGGCAAATTGTCTATTGCAAGCAAGTATAAAGTTATAATTTGATATAAATTAGATTTATTCCTAATTTGTAAATGAAAAAATATCTGAGTATTAAATCTACGATTTCCAATTTCAACATCGAGAGAAGACTATAACGTTATCTGTTCAATAAAATTCGTATTCTAATAGGAGCCAAAATGAAAAGGATATTATTTATTTCCTTAATATTATCATTATATGGATGTAATCCTTCTTATGAAATTATTTATAGAACATCTTTAGACACCGGAGTAAAATCATTGATGAATTTTGAAGATACTAAATTTATTTTTGATTTTATTGTTGCCGCAAATGGTATTTATTTCATAATAACTAATAAAACAGATACAACTAGTTATATCGTTTGGGATAAATCGTATTTCATCTTACCAGATGGGAATTCTAGCAAAGCACTGAATACAGATATTCTTGAAGTTGATAAAAATATTACTCAAAAAGAAAATTATGAATCAATTATTCCAAGTAAAAGTAAATTTTCAAGATTTACAACTGCCACAACTAATGTAAATGAATTTACGTCTTACAATACACAAAAGATTTCACTTTATTTCGAAAATTTTGATATGATGTATAGCAGTTCCAGCAATAGATCTTTTTTTAGTTCTGGGCAATATTGGTCAACTGAAATTAAAGCAAACGAACAATCATTAAGTAATGAAAAGTATTTAGAAATGATGCTAAATAAAATTGGGGAAAATATTCTGCAAGAAAATAGTCTCGGTCTTGGTCTTGCTATTAAAATGGGAAAGGATTTACACGAATATCGGTTTAATTTTTTAATTCAAGAAGTTGAGATATATGAAAATGTTAATGGAGTATTAAAATTAGTAAGGATCGCAAGAGCTCCGGACTTTAAACCCTGGGAAATATTATAACAATTTTTATATTCTCTCGTGAGGTCCAATTATTTAAAACTGGATATGCCATCAACTTTGTTAAATCACATCACAATTTTTGTGAGGAAAATATAATTTCACTAAATCATCTACGTGCGGACTTGGCGACTCTGCAATCAACGATTTTTTACTGTTAACCTTGCCTCGTAAAACAAGTTAATTTCTTTACATTATTAAGACTGCCAACTTTTATCAGGACTATAAATAGTTGTTGACTTCAATTGTGAAACTTTTTAATTTATAACTGGAGTAACTAAGGATGAATAAGGAAATACGTTGGCGACTCGATATTACAAACAGATGATAGCAGTTCCAAAAGACGAAAGCTACTCCGCCCGCATGGGGACTATTAATATTTTTTACATAAATACATAAGTTGTGACGGAAGTATTAAGTATTGAGATGGGAGAAGTGAGAAAATTCAACCCGACTTAATTGTCTCTTTGCTTCAATCCGTTACAGCAGGCCTAAAACCTTTTACACGCCGGAGATTATAAGACAATATGTATTTTGGCGGATTAAAAAATAGTTAGGACACACGTAATATTTTTTTGTAATTTACAAATTGAAGGTCATTTAGAGTAAACTATAAATGAGTCGATACGAAATTAGTAAAGCCAAACTTGATGAGATCATCAAAAAAATTCCTGATCTCAAACCTCTTTGGAGCAAAATCAAGGTTTTAAATCCAGATATTATTTCAATGAAATTTGGGCATTTAAGTAGGATCCCTCTCGCTTCTGTTTGCCTCAACGACTCACTATCTGCACTTGGCGAAGCTAGATATGCTTTACGAGAGTCGTTTGCGCACGAAGTCTGGTATAATGAAGAAGCTAAAAATATAAATGTATCAACAGCTAATTATTTCATACGTTATTATTCTGACGATGTAGCATTACGTTTGTATTCAGCAAGTGATCATTTGGCAAATGCAATCATAGATTTTCTTCCTATAGGTAAGAAGAGTCTTTTACGACATCATAAAAAAGCGAGCAGTGTATCTTTAACAGTTGGCAAATACCTTATGAGACAGCGACCAAAACATCCTATCTCTATTTCAATTTCAAAGCTCGTTAAAAATTCCGCTTGGACAGACACGATTACTTATAGAAATAATTGGGTCCATAATCGACCACCATTGATCTCTGGTTTTGGTATTCAGTGGCACCGAAAGAAAAGATGGACGGAGATCATTAAAGATCGAGTTGTAACTGGTCATAGAATGGAATTTGGTGGACTGGGTGATAAACCAAATTACAGTCCTGTACAACTCAGATCAATTGTTACACAAGCTTTGTCAGCATTTGTAGAAACATATGAGTCCGTTTCGAACTTCTATATAGAAAAATTAATTAAGAACGGGATCATTATTGATGCTTCAAGTGTAAATGTCAAGTTAAAATAAAAAAGAATTTCTTAGTTATCCCGTGTTCTAACCCGCAACTGCTTATGAACCTGGTGTAGAAGTCGCGATTGTAAGATAAAAACGAAGTGGTTCATTAAATAAGTTAATTTTGGTAATTCGCCTTGGCGAAAAAAGCGTGTGCACAAAAAATGTTCTTTATTTTTGGTTGTTACAATATTTATCCGGGCATGAAACGGATAGAAAAATTTAATAATTAAATAAGAAATTGAGGATTCAATTTAGCGGCGTGCCCGTCATTTGTATGACGGAGTGTTGCTTTTTAAAAGAAAACGCCGTTATATGTCTAAAAGTTGTGGACATCATTGAGTTAAAATATATTGGTAAGATATCTGAATTCATTTCCATACCCGAATTTGAAATTAGTCTTCAAAAATTTCTTAATTCTGGTTGTGCATTTTGGTCAGATGGCAGTCTAATATTTACTAAAAAACTAGTGGATAGAATTCACAATCTTAAAATAGAAATATTTTCAAACGAGCACGGCATTCCACATTTTCACGTTAGGTCAAATGAAATAAATACAATATTTACCATAAAGGATTGCACATTGTTAGAAGGTAAATTGAATCCGACCGAAATGAAGTTGATACAATACGGGTTTAACAGATGTAGACCAAAGCTTATAGAAGTATGGAATAATACAAGACCAAGTAATTGCCAAGTTGGTATTTTTGTCGACAAGTAGCAGCGAATTATATTATGCAAAAATGGGATGCAAATACAATAAAAGAAGAAGCATTAAAGTTAATAAAGCTTTATGGTAGACTGCCTGGTGCAAAGACACTTCAAAAACTTCAACGAGCTGATTTCTTGATGGCAGTTAGAAGACATTATCCTGGTAATATGTCCCAACTAAGAATTGATTTAAAGGCACCAACTGGACAAAAACCATCTGGATTTTGGTCCAGAGAAAAACTTATCGAAGAGACTAAAAAACTTATTTTATTAGAAGGCAAAATGCCTTCTGAAAAAAGATTTTCAGAGCTTGGTCTGAATACTATAAATAAATATTCTCAAAAATATTTCGGCGGGCTTCACGGTTTGGCTATTGCTTGTGGTATTAACGAAAACCATTTATTCACAAAATCTGGTTATTGGAAGGAATTTGATAATGTAAAAAAGGACGTTGAAGAAATTGTTAATGAAATCGGTAGGTTTCCAACTTCAACTGATCTTAGGCTTCTTAATAAACACAAATTGCTCTCCGCAATCTCCTCTAATTATGACGGACTAAAAAATGTTCGTAAATTTTTAGGTTACACTAAAAAAGCACCTATTGCTAAAGATGGTCATTTTTGCGATTCATTTTCTGAAGTTATAATTGATGACTTCCTTTATATGAATAAAATCCCTCATAAAAGAAATATCCAATTTAACTTCCCAAAAATTAAATGCCGTCCCGATTTTGTTTTAGATAATATGATAATAATTGAGGTATTGATGGCAGATTATAGAATTGGGAATCATAAAGGTCGTTATAAACAATATGTTGATAGATATGTAAAGAAGCTATCAGCTTATAAAAACGCTAAAATGGAAATTATTGAAGTATTCCCTGATGAATTAATCGATAGATCAAAGTTGGAGAAAAAGTTGTATGTAATTGCTAACAAAGCAGAAGCACCAAGACCATTTCTTCTTAAAGATTTTACGAACATTATTTTCTTTGATAAAAAAAGTCCTGGTTATTGGGCTAATCCCGATAATTTGAAAAAAGAATTACTCCCCCTAATAAAACAATATGGAAAAATTCCCTCAATAAATATTCTCCGCGAAATTGGAAGAAATGATATTGAAGGAGCCATAATAAGTATTTATGGTTCTTATCGGGCTGTTGCTAAGGCCATAGGTGTAGATTACAACAACTATCAAAAACCACAACGTTTTTGGCAAGATATTAAAAATATAGAAGAAGAATTAAAACCAGTTATTGAAAAATATGGTTACATACCTGGAAAATCGGAATTAAAGAAAATTGGGAAAGAAGGTGTCGTAGCTGCTATTGAAACATACCATAAATCATTTAAACAAATTTGTGCCCTCTTAAGTGTTGATTATAAGTCAAATAAAAAAACAAATAGACATTGGTTAACTGAAATAAATATAAAAAATGAATTAGAAATCGTAGTAAATAAACTTGGTAAATTTCCTACTGCAGATGATTTAAGAAAACAGAAATTGCACGGTCTATTGAAAGGGATTTTAAACATTTATGGAAGTTTTCAAAATGCTGCCATTAAATTTGGATTTGTGATGCCAGAAAATAAACCAAAAGGTTATTGGAAGATACTTTCCAATGTCTTATCTGAATTAGAATTATTTGTTTCAAAATATGGCAAAATTCCTTCTTGTAAAATATTAGAAAAAGAAAAACCTATTCTAATGTATGCAGTTAGAAATTATCACGGTGGGATGCAAAAGATAACAGCAGAATATCAGTCGGCACGAGATATATAGGAATGCCACATAACTTCTTTAATCCGACAAAGAACGGCGGACATATGCTGCTTTATCGGTTCGACTTTGGCGTACAAAACAGGCAGCCAACAGCGAAAATTTATTTCTTTCCCTTTTTAAGCACATGCGAGAGAATTTGGAGCGATGAAAAGCATTCAAAGTTTTTAATCAAATTTCAAAACCCTTTGTGATTTGTAAACCTACTTCCCCGCATACCCCAAACCGGCAAAGAACAATTCTGCCGGTATAATTTTTATTTATAATATTTACATTTTAAAACCGGTTTTAAGTATATTTGGATGAAACTTGTAATTGTTAAGTGAATGAAGTAATTGATAAAAACAATGAGGTTCTATGAAGATTAATTTTCACGGATTATTTAGTTTATTACTCGTTGTAATCGCTATCGCTTTATCGATATTTGTTCTATTCAACGCTTCATTGATTTTTGGTGCATGTTATTTGATCTTTTGTCTAATCGGCGGTGTAATGATATTAAGAGTCTTTTGTGCAAAATGTCCAGGGCGGAATAATTGCGGGCATTTTTTCCCGGGAATTATAACAGCAAAACTATTCCCCGGTATTTCACCCAAACCATTCACAAAGAAAGAATTGCTGCTTCTCTCTTTAATAATTATTGTAATGATTAGCATCCCGCAAAACCTGCTATTTCAAAGAATTGAGTTGTTTGCAGCATACTGGATGATATTAATTGTGGCGGGAATCGAAATCAAACTGACTGTCTGCACAAAGTGTAAAAATGAATTTTGTCCATCGAATCCGCTCTTCAAGCGGGTGATAAAATCTTAATTGACGATAATTATTTCACAGGCAGGAAATGGCGATTAAATACTCCTTTATGGTTGAAAAAGAATTGCTACGTGTAAAAGCAACAGGGAATGATGATAATCTTGAGGATGTGAATAACTACGGGCTGGCAGTGATTACGGCAGCAGTATCTGCGGGTACTTCAAAAGTTCTTTGCGATGAAACTGAGTTAATATATAGACTGAGTGCATTTGATACTTTTGAATCGGCGAAGTTTATTTCAGAGAATGCCCCGATGATCGGGAAAGTTGCAATAGTCTGTAATGCGAATCAAATAGAAGATGCGTCTTTCTGGGAAACAGTTGCCGTTAATCGCGGATTGCAGGTAAAGGTCTGCCGGACAGTAAAAGAAGCAGAAAACTGGCTGGTTTAGAACATGCTGTTTAACCTGGCAATAATTAGAATGAAATAAAAAGGGAAAATATTTTGCAGATAAAATTTGTGAGTGTAATGGTGGATGATCAGGAGAAAGCTCTTAATTTTTACACAAGCATACTCGGATTCAACAAGATGGCTGATATACCTAAGAATAAGAGCAAGAATAAGATTAAGAAAAAGAACAAGAATAGCTGGGTGGTGAGTAATTTTAAATTTTCACAGAAGATTTAGATAAATCCGTTAGTCTAAAATTTTTTTAAGTTCATCTTTCTTCATATTCGTTTCGATAAAAATCATACTATTTGAAGACAACTTTTTCATAATTCGGGTGTCGCCTTCCGGGTATGCCGAAATGAAACGTTTTGCATCCGTTTCATCTTTGAAATAAATGAGTGAGACATACGCAAACATATTTCCCTCTTCGTAAGGGAGAATGTATGCTTTATAATTTTCAAATCCTTCGAACATTTCCTCCCACATTGGGAAAGCATTCTGAAATCCCAACTGTCCCTTCACTACTTTAAAGTTATGGATGTACGGTGAGAAAATTTCTTTATCAAAAAAAGGCGGCATCACAAAATCGCGTTTCTCCATCCCGGATAAAATTTTCGAAAAGATATTCAAGGTTGCGGACCGTGCATCAATTGTTCCTTTGTCATTCGCAATTGAAATATAATAATCCCCCACCGCCGCCTGTACCTGGAAGGGATTGATGCAAATATATTTTGTGATGGTATCCTTCAATGCGCATTGGTAACGCGAAGCCGAAAAGATACCGAATGCGGAAGTATCATTAATCATCCGGTAGAGTTCAACACGAAAATTGAATCCTTTCCATTCAACTTCCTGAAATCCCATTTCGTTAAATCCGTATTCAAGATAGACATCGGCACCGCCGTTAATTAATCCCCATAAAGAATTGCCGTCGTAATATTCGGTGCGAGAGATTTTCATCCCTTCGAAATCCGTTTCGGAAAGAACAGGAAATCCTTTATCCGTTTGCCCTGCTGAAATGATTGAGAATAAAATATTGATAACGATAATTCCGAAGAATTTCATTTTGCCCACCGATTATTTCACACTGATTTCGGATATCTTTATTTTATCGAGATCCGCAACGCCAAGTTTTAAATCCTGTGCCATGAACAAAAATGCTTTCCCTTTTTCGGCAGCTTCTTTTTGTAATCCTTCATCAATTCTTTTTTTAGTAATTATTTCGAAGCCGATACGGTCAACTGCTACAGGATCAGTTCCAATTAATACAGTTTTGAATTCCGCGAAGAACTGAGGGTTGGCTCCCGGTCCGCCGTTGAAACAGCCTTTAATTCCGTCAACAATATTTAACACAACTTTATCGCGCAGTGGTGGAAATGCGCATGCTTCCGCGCAAGTTTCACCCCATAAATTTTTATGCAGCCTGCCGGTGTTAGTAATGGCGCCGTATGCTAAATTTTTCAAGCAAAGCGTAATCGAGGAACCGGCATTTTTTAAAATCGGAACGTTGATAATTTTATCGCACATTTCGGTCACGATTTTTGAGTAGTAAGAGTATTTACCGGAGTTAACCATGTACGGCATTGTCTCTGCATCGTACTCATCTTCACAGTCTGCCCAATAATACCACGTGGTGTCAATCATTCTTTTGCTGTAAAGGACTCCATTCTCGTCATACATCGTACCGTTATCACCCAATCGCTCCGTTCCGATAATTTTAATTCCCGGAAAGGCTTCGGCTGTGAATCCGGCTTCTGCAAGCTGTTCTTCGCGTCTATCCCAAATGATTAGATTTGTTTTTGGAACGCCGGCTTCTTCTAGCTGCTTAACAATTGCTTGTGTCACTTCTACACTGGTTGAGAGCGTTGGTCCGGCAACAGGATTGACTTTCAAACCAATCTTATCATTAACGTTTACAAATTGTAGCCAGGCATCTCTCAAAGATGAGGCTCCCGTTAATTCAAGCATTCCTTTTTCAATCATGCTATATGCTGCATCATAAATTATTTTATTCTCGGCGATGGAATTTTCATGATTAATGCGAACAACTTTACCCGGATATTTACCGGGCATCGAGTTTTCATTCCGTTCGTATTTCAGCGCATCGGCGATATTTGTTTTTGGTTTCTCCGAATTCACTTCTTGCGCTAGGATTAAACTGGTGCTTAGCATTAGAATTAAGAATAATAATCGCTTTAATAACATATCCCGCTCCATTTGAATATTAATATTTTCTTTAGTGTAAAGTTATGAATATATTATTTTAGATTCTGTCTGATTCCGACACTGCTTAATTCACGAAGGAAGGGGATTTCTGCAGAGCAACGGGATAATTAGTAGGAGGTAAGGATAATTTTTATATTTACACCACTAATTAATTTAAAATCATTATGGGAGTTTATTAGTATGAAACGCATTTTATTATTCCTTTTTATATTTGCAGCAATATCGGTAAAACCGGTTTTCTCGCAGGATGACACGCAGCACGAAGTAAGCTGGGATGTACCGGAGTTGTTTGAATTCCACGATGTGATTTACCAGGTTTGGCACACAGCATGGCCGGAAAAGAACATCAATTTATTAACCGAACTTACTCCCGACATTATATCGGGAATTGAAAAAGTTACTAATGCCAAATTACCCGGAATATTGCGCGATAAAGAAACAAAATGGAAAGAAGAAATAACAAATCTGAATTCCATCAAAATCAATTTCAAAGATGCTATTGAGAAAAGGGACTCGATTAAAATACTGGATGAGGCTGAAAAACTTCATGCTCAATTCGAGAAATTAGTTAGAACCATCAGACCGATGGTAAAAGAATTGGATGCCTACCATCAAGTGTTATATATGTTGTATCATTATTATATTCCAGATTACAACTATGATAAAGTAAAAGCATCAGTTGAAGAATTGTTAATTAAAATGCAAGACTTGAATAAAGCAGTTCTGCCTGAGAGGTTAGCTGCAAAGACAGCAGATTTTGATGCCGCCCGAAAAAACTTAAGCACTTCTCTCAATGCGTTGAATGATGCTGTAATTAACAATATCGGACAGGATAAAATCAAAGCCGCGGTTGAAGTTATGCACAGCAATTACCAGAAAGTTGAAGCTGTGTTTGACTGATAAAATTTCTTTTCAAAGGGGAACAACTTTATAGTTCCCCTTTAAATTTTCTTTCAACTCAATTTTATAATTTACCTCTTAGTTTCCCCGGTATTTTCAAATAGAAATTCATCAAGCTGAATTACTTCACCGGATGTTCTATCAGTTACTTGAGAATTGAAAAAGATGCCGAAGAAGTCTCCGGCATCTTTATGCAATTTTGAATTGTCGAGCATACTGAATCCGAATAGACTTTTAATCTCATTGTCTTCGCGCGAGGAGAATTTAAAGAACAGCATGATTGTACAGAGTATAACCAGAATAATAAAAATTATTACTCTGTACCTATCATTTCTCGAATTCATATCTATCGTTCTCGCGTTCATGATTTATTAAAACTAAACATTGTTTTCCGAAGGCAGCGAATTCTTTACTTCGTGCACGTGATTATTCTTCTCTTTTGTTTCCGCCCGGCAATTAGGACAAAACTGCCATTCCGGTTTGATAGGATACTGACATTGCTGGCAGTATGTATTTGATAGATCGAAACCGCAATGCGGGCAGTATGCTTTTGTCCCATTCAATTCGCCGTCACATTGCGGACAGTTCATTGATTTCAATGTATTCGGTCGGGTGATTAAATAAATCGTCAATCCAAAAAACAAAGATGTTAGCGCGAGGAACGCCCAGATGCCGGGGTTCTTAACATCGCGGTCCTGTGCGTCCGTATAAACCCATGTTGGTAAAAGAAACCAGAGAAATGCCCCGGATACACTTAGAAATACAATTGCAATTACCGTAAGGACATCATAAAAATCCGGTTCTTCCTGTTCGTTAACATAATATTTGTCTTCGTTTACCCTATCATCAACCTTCATGAAAATTTCACCTATAGATTTTCCAGCTTCATCATAAATAGGGTACGAGAAAATTGAGGCAGCAGGCTGAAAGAAACTATACCAGTCAGGCTTATAATAACGCCATCCGCTGCCGTAGAATTCCTCGGGATGCTGCGTACGATCAAAATCTGAAAAATCAATTTCATCGTGTTTATCAATCAGTTTCAACAGGAAATCATTTTGGTTTCTATAATATCCGTCACTCTTAATAACTTCCTGGTATTTTGTATATGCGCCGTTAAGTTGTTCAAAATCACCCGCCGGAACTCCGAAAAGAAATGTACCGTCGGTTCCCGCCATCCAAAGATATTTTTTCGGCAAATCGGATTTTTGATGATCGACCATATATTCGGATTGAAGTTCGTTTACAATTTTTTGATCGACCGGCAGCGATTTTATTTTTGCAGCAATTTCTTTTATGTATGTTTTATTTTGTTCCATAAAAGTATTGATATATTTTTTGAACTCTGCTCTGTGAACTTCCTCCTTATCTATTTGATAAGGAATCTTAACCAACAACACCAGTATGGAAATAACCGCGATTATTCCTGCCGGAATTGAAAGTTTTTTTATAAGTTTTTTACGTTTCATAGATCCTCCGATATATAATAATTAACTAAATTTTTTCTTTCCTTTTGATTCGAATAACAATATCGGCGCGAGAGACAGCGAGATGAACGAACCGATACACAATACAATTATTACGGCTATCCCGTAACCGCCGAAAGATTTAACGAACCAGTTATCCCGAATCGCATTCCAGAAAGGCGCCAGTGTTAATTTCAAATTCAGAATGTAGATTACAGCAAAGAGAAATATCTGTCCGAATGCAATCTGTAAAATCGGTACAACTGGCATCCCGGCTTTTTGTTTTACTGGTTTGGGAACGGACGTGGAAACATCCGCCATAATATTTTCAAATACTTTCACCGACGGTTGATCATCATCCAGTTTGTCGAGCGCTCCCATTGTCTGTTTCAATTCGGCAAAATATTTTTGGCAGACAACACATTTTTCGATGTGCTCACGAGTGGCGTTCCGCTGGCTTTCGCTTCCTTCCCGGAAGTATAAATCAAGTACGTTGTTTTTGTTTTCGCAATTCATATTAAAACTCCGCTGTCTGCAACAGCTTTCTTAATTGAATAACTGCGTTATGAAATCTTGCTTTGAGCGTTCCTTCCGGTGTATTTGTAATTTCGGATATCTCCGAAAATTTCAGCATATGATAGTGCTTCAGAATTACAACCTCGCGCAAAAACGGATTAAGTCTTTCAAGCGCTTTGGCGATTGTGTCTTTAAGATCGGAATAATCGATAATATCGCCGACCGGTTCGTCGTCCGATTTACCACAAATTTCGTTCTGTTCAGTTATGTCATCCATTTCGATGTACTGATAATCGTAACGTTTTTTTGTCATCTCGTTTCGGGTGATGTTTATCCCGATAGTGAACAGCCACGTTTTGAAACTTCCCTTATCCGGATTGAATAAATGTGAAGCGTACCAAACCCGCGTGAATGTTTCTTGCAGAATGTCCTCGGAAATTTCGCGATTGTTAGTATAACGCAGAATGAAATTGAAAATGCTTCGATAATATCTATCGTACAATACTTTCAGCCCTTTCGTGTTTCTTTCCATAACAATTGACATCAATTCCTCATCGGTATAGATCGTTATATTTCTTTCGGCATTGCTCATTTCTATACTATACCGGACGAGTTGCGAAAAGGTTGTCGGGAGGGAAAAATATTTTTAAAAATACACGTGTTGATAGATTTTCTTATTTCAAGCTGAAATTTCATTCAAATCCCATAGTTTGGAAATTTTGCGGATTCAAAATAAAATTGAATTACATAAGTAATATAGAAATCTATGAAATGTTATTTCTGATAAATCTTTCCTCCTTGTTGAGGTGAATAGGATGTTTTACTATTCGCTGCTTTTATCCTTTTCAATTCTTACTTTCACTTTTTCGATCAAATCTTCGCCGCGCAAATTTTTACCGATGACTATTCCTTTTTTATTGATTAAAAAAGTCGCCGGAAACGATTCAATCCCGTATGCTTCAACAACAGTAGTATCAATTAGTGCATTGGAGTAATTCAGTGGTTTTTCTTTCAAAAACTTATTAAGTTTTTCTTCATCGTCGTAAGCAGCTAATCCGATAACAGTTAGCTCACTTTCCGGAAAAGAATCTTTCATTTTCATTATTGATGGAAATTCGGCAATACACCCGTGACACCATGTCCCCCAAAAATCAATGAGCACATACCTATCGTTTAATAAAGACAATTTGATTTGATGTCCTTCTGTAGATATCACTTCGAAATCCGGCGCGGTTGAACCAAGTATTATTTTAGGATTCATCACGAAAGGAATTCCTCCCGGGTTTGCTGCATAATCCACTTCCGGATTAATCCATCTATATCGAATTATCTTTTTATCTTTTTCGAAATACAATTCCAGCGGTACAAAATGACCATCTTCGTCACTTAGATTAATAGCAAGCGAATCATAAAAAGAATTATGCCTTTCTTCAAATGTGCGGGTTACAAAAGAAACCGAATTGGAATTGTTAATCGAAAATAACAAATATCTGTCGTTTTCTTTCCCATAATCCTTAATTACATAAATATGCTTAAATATTCCGTTCGAGTTGACCTCCGCATAGAATGGCTTTTCCATGCTGGTCTCGAAGCCGTTGAGAGCCGGCAATCCTTCAATCATTTTAAAAGTTTTGTATCCGTCACCGGGAATAAAAAAAGCTAAAAATATTGCAACTATCCAAATAACTACGAGGTACTTAAATTTGTTTGATTTCATTATCACTCCATAATTATAAGTTTGAATGCCTATTTATTCTTGGAGAACAAATTTCTTTGTATCTCTAAAATTATCCGAAACAAATTGATAGCAATAAACATCGCTCAGAAGATCTTATACTATTTAATGAGATGCAGATTTTCATACCTATATTCTTTTGCTATAAAATTCTTCAATATGAATTTCTTTTACTAACGTTAAAATACAACCGGCTAAGATTAAATCAAACCGGTTGATAGCTTCTGCATACCGACAATCGCAAGCTTGCAGTTGGCAGCACGCAGCAGGCGTTTTGCAGCCGGCAGATCGCAGTCCGCAGAAAATCCATACGACACATAAATTCCAATCTTTATTCCCCATCTTCTTATCCAACCATGCAATAATTCAACCATTCAACAATTCATCCACCTGTCACGGCGAAGTCCGCTTTCTCAGGACGAAGCCGGATTTTCCATTTTCCATTTTCCATCCCATTCCATCCTTCCCCATCGAAAAGGACTCCATTTTAAGGTTTTTCCCATCGAGTGAAACGAACCGATGCGTCGTAAACGGTAGTTTTCGAACAAATATTTCAAAAAGAAAATTCGGAGAAAAAATGAAACGCGCAGTACTTATCTTGTTTTTGATCTTGTCAAATTTAATCATGGCAGCTTCACCCGAACCGAAAGGAAATCTGAAAGGAACTGTCCTCGACATTGAAACTAAGTCACCTTTAATCGGAGTAACCGTACTTATTAAAAATACCGTTCACGGCGCATCCACGGATATGGACGGAAATTTTGAGATTGCCAAACTCGAAGTAGGGACTTACACAGTCGAGTTTACTTACATCGGTTACGAAACTATTACAAAAACCGATGTAATAATTCGATCCGGGTTAACAACTTTTTTAAATATCGATATGAAATCCTCGTCAATTGAAATGGGCGATGTAGTTGTAACCGGTGGGTATTTTTCCGAGATGGAAAGCAAACCGCTTAGTTCAGTTAATTTCTCTGCCGAGGAAATACGCCGTTCGCCCGGCACAGCAGGCGACATGAGCCGTATTTTATTCAGCCTCCCGTCGGTTGCCAAGGTGAATGATCAGCGCAACAGTTTAATTGTCCGCGGTGGAAGTCCGGTTGAGAATAGTTTTTATCTCGATAACATTGAGATTCCCAACATAAATCATTTCCCGGTGGAAGGCTCATCCGATGGACCGATTGGAATTTTAAATGTGGATTTCATTAATGATGTTAGTTTCATGTCCGGTGGATTCTCCGCAATATATGGCGACCGGCTTTCCTCCGTAATGGAATTAACATACCGCGATGGATCGAAAGATAATTTCCTTCCGCAGTTGAATTTAAGCATGGCAGGTGTGGGCGGTTCGCTTGAAGGACCGATAGGGAAAAGCGGTTCGTATATGTTTTCGATAAATAAAAGTTATGTGGATTTGATTGCCGAACAAATTGAAGAAGGTATTCCGGTTCCTCATTACGGTGACGCACAGGCGAAGATTAAATATATTATCGACGATAAAAACAGTTTGACTTTCCTCGATATATTTTCGATTGATGAAATAATGATGGAACGTGAAAAAGCAAAAGAGAACGACGCAAATATGTACGGTGCAACTAACGGTAAAACCAACACTGCCGGAATTAATTGGCAGCACATTTGGGGAAAGAGCGGATATTCCAACACATCGTTTGCACACACATACACTCTGTACGACCGCAATTACAGCAACACTTTCGATGACAAACATGTTTTCTCAAATCATTCATCGGAAAATCTTTACAAACTTCGGAATGTGAATTATTTGAAATTAAACTCCACAAACAGTATTGAGTTCGGATTTGACGCATCGGGAAGTTTCAATAAATTCGATATGCAGTTCGGAGAATTCGAAGACAGGTTCGGGAATACTTTACCCGAATTGAAAGTTGCGGATGACCTCGATGCTTACAAAGCGGGTGTTTTCGCTGTGCATAATTTCGAATTCCTTGAAAAGTTTAAACTCACCTACGGATTGCGGTCGGATTATTTTTCGTACAACGAAAATGTAACTGTCTCACCGCGTGTATCATTAAGTTATTGTTATGATCCACTGATAACTTTTATATTAAGCGCGGGAATTTTTAACCAGGAAACCCCGACAAACATTTTAGCACAGAATGATTTATTCAAAGAGCTTAAAACGCCGCAAGCTATCCATTACATTTTCGGAATAAACAGATTGCTTGGTGAAACAACCAAATTGAGTTTGGAATTTTACTATAAAGATTACAAAAACCTGGCTCTCGACCCGGAACAACCAACATATCTTTTATTCGATCAATCTCAAGTGGAAGGAATATTTTTTAGCCATGAGAGTTTGAGCGATAAAGGCAAAGCAACTTCAAAAGGAATTGAGATAATTTTGCAAAAAAAATTGGCAGAAGACTTTTACGGAATGGTAAGCGCTTCGGTTTCAAAATCAAAATACATAGACTATAACGGTGCATGGCACGATAGGATTTACGATAACGAGTTCAATTTTAATATTGAAGGTGGCTACATCCCCGGGAGGGATTGGGAATTTAAAATCCGGTGGATTTATGCCGGAGGCGCGCCTTACACTCCGTTCGATCTTGAGAAATCTGCGGAGTTAAATAAAGGCATCTGGGATTTAAGCAGGACTAACACAGAGCGCTTGCCGGATTATCATTCATTGAATGTGAGAATTGACAAAAGATTTTATTTCGAGAATTCCAATCTAATTGTATACTTGAGCGTTTGGAATGCTTATGGAAGAAAAAATATTGCACTGTACTATTGGAACGAAGTGAAACGCGAACTTGATACGATGACTCAATGGGGAACGCTGCCGATAATAGGAGTTGAATACGAGTTTTAATTGCAATGGTAATCTAAAGGATGATACACGTAAAATAGAATAATGAATATCGAACTCCGAATAATGAATTTCGAAATTCGGAGTTCAGTATTCGATATTCAAAATTCACTTAATTACGCAGCCCGGTTTTCCTGCCGGTATTCGGATGGAGTTTTGCCTGTTACTTTTTTGAATGCTGAATAAAATGCCGATTTAGAACTGAAGCCTGCTTCGTATCCCAATCCCAGGATACTGTATGTTTCGCTTGTATCGCTCGCGAGTAATTTTATAACTTCTTCCACACGGTACTTATTTATAAAATCATAAAAATTTTGGTTGAGTTTCGTATTTATCACTTCGGACAAATTGTGGCTCGAAGCTCCTATCGTCGCAGCCAGATCACCCAACTTTAAATCGCTGCTTAAGAATGGTTTTTTATTTTCCATTATTTGCAGCAATTCTTTTAATATACTTTCGGCTACATCACTTGACAAACCGGATTTTTTATATGATGAAGTTTGCTCTTCGGATTTCTTGTCATCATCGATTTTTACTTCTACCAGTTCAGGCTGCCGTAAACTTCGATATCCAATAGCAAACATAAAAATGGAAAGTGAGACATAAATTAAAACAGTTGCTTGTAATTCTTCGCCCCAAACAAAATCAACTATGTAAGTTACAACAACTATTCCCCAAATTATTGCAGCTCCGACAACGTAATAGTACAGCCACTGCAAATTAATCTTGTCGATATTCGAATAAGAACTTTTGATTGCCCGGTTATATTTTATCGTTTCACTAATTGACAGAACCGTGTAGATAACTCCAGAGATTGGTATTCCCTTACCGATAAGCTCGATATGCCACGGATTAATGTAGGGCGGAGTGAGCAAATCCATAATGTAGTTCGTACTTTCAAAGTAGAAAAAGAATACGCCATAAATTTGCAGCAGCAAGAATGGTATAAAGTGTAATAAATGATGTTTGTTGAATTTTTTTTCTTTATGGACTAAATACCGCACGTACAAATAAATCATTGGCCCGTAAATGTACGGCGAAGTATTGCTTATTCCGATGAGCTGCGGAAAATATTGAATGTAACCGCTAAGAATAAATATTCCAATATGAAGATTTATCGTAAACGCTATCATTAGTAATGATAGAATTTTGTTTGCAGTAACGTTCTCCTTTTTCAACCATAGAAAAATTGAAAGCTGAATACCCTGCGCACCGCCGACAATTAACAAATAAATGAATATGTCTTTTACTAAACTCATTAAACCGCTTTAATTTACTTTCACTAAGATATATTTTATTCACGAGAAAAAATATATTTTTGAAGTAAGTCAATTTCGAAAATAATTTTTTGGTACTGATGTGGATACAGAAACCAATCTTATAGCCTACTGCGGTTTATACTGCGGCGACTGCCATGGTTACAAACAAAATGTTGCAAACCTGGCGAGGGATTTGCGAAAGGAATTACGTGATTCAAAATTCAAAAAATTTGCGGATTTTATTTCAAATTACGGATTCGGGAAATCCTATAAAAACTATGATAAATGTTACGAGGTTCTTGGCGCAATGGTAAAATTCCGATGCCGCAAAGGATGCCGTAACGGCGGCGGTCCTCCCTTCTGTAAAATACGAGAGTGCTGTAAAAAGAAGGAAATTGATGGATGCTGGCAGTGCAGTTCGTTTGAGGAATGCAAAAAATTAGATTTTCTTTGCGGCGTTCACGATGACGGACACATTAAAAACCTTCGTCTGATTAAAAAGAAAGGGACAGAAGCATTCGTCAGCGGCAAGCGTTTTTGGTAGTAATTTTTATTTCCGCTTTGGCGGGGCAAACAATATCCCGCTTTCATGGTCATAAAATTACGACTTTATTTTTCTTAACCATCATCGCATATTTGTCCGTAAAAAAATGGGAAATTTATTGGAGCCGCAGATGAAGTTTAAATCTATCATGCTAATAATATACTTTTTTGTTTCCAGTCTTTTAGCTCAACAATTAACAAACGATGCTGCTGAACGATTTATCAATTCCCTTATAAATGATGATGTGAATCTGACTAATTTTATAAATAGCGAAACTCTCGCTCTTTCAAATAGACTTGGAATTGAATACGACGGAATAAAAAATAAATTTATGCTTTCGTATGATATTGAGCCGGACATTAAAAAGGAATTGTTAACCGGCAAATTACATTACGAGATTTCGACTTATGATACTTGCGACGGCTACTCATTATTAACTTTTTCGGCGCCTTCAAAAAACTATGTACGCAAATATATTTTTAAGGATGATAAATTCGTCTCGCCGATATTATTTTTCACAAAGGACTGGACCACAATTGAAAGCAACCATTATAAATTCTTAGTGAGCGATACAACGCTCCTTAATAATTACTGCATCGAGAATCTCGAAAAATTTTATTTACAAATTTCGAAGCAGATGAAATTCCCGGTGGAGGATGAAACGGGAATCGCATCTCATAAAATATTTTATATTCTTTGTAAGAATGAAGAAGAGATTCAAAAATTGACCGGCTATTATGCCAAAGGAATGTACAACCTTGCATACGACTGCATTATCACAACATACAACGCTCATTACCACGAACTGCTTCATTTGCTTATCAATTATAAATTAAAAAATCTTCAGCTTTACACACATCCGTTTTTCCAGGAAGGATTTGCCGTAGCGTTTGGCGGAAGAGGCGGTTACGAACCTGAAGTAATATTGAACCTCGGAGTTTTTCTTGAAAAGTCCGGGTTCATGAAATACAACGAGTTGTTGACAACCGACAGCTTCAATAAAAATGATGCATCAATGACTTACCCGCTTTCGGGACTTTATAATAAGTTTTTAATTAATGAGATTGGAGTTGAAAAATATCTTGAATTGTATCGTAAATATTCCGGCGATTATAATTTCGTAAGAACACTTACTGTAGCTATGAGTGATCTTCTACCGATTGAAAAGTGGAATGATTTTATTATTAAAATTTCCGGTGAGTCGGCAATCGGATTTAACGGCGCTGCGCAGCAAAAGGAATTAATTATTTCCACCAATTCAGCGAGAATATTCGCCGATTCAAATAATTTCTTCTTCGAAATTAAAGACACATTTTTTCTTTTCGGCAATAAAATGATTCCTCACTTCCAGAGTACGAAATTCGTGGAGATTTTTGTTGGACGAAAATATAACGGCGCGATGTATTTTATTAATGTCAGCGGAGACGACATTTCAATATATAATTTGTACACAAATAACTTGATCGCCAATTACGTTAAGTCATTTGCTGTGCCGCAGAAGGATGTCCCCCAAACAAACGGATATTTTCGATTTTCGGTTCCAAAAGAGTTGTTTGAAAATGTCAATTGGTATGCTGAAACAAGTTCAATTTATTGATCGAGATTAATCTTAAATATTCGGTGTGATGTATAGACTTATTAAAATCCCCACGGATAATAATCCCGCTCCACGCAGTAGGTTCCGATGTTCGAATGATGCAAGTCGGCTTGAAATTCTAATTTTTCTCCCTGGGTGGCATAAGGTTCAACAACCTTAATAAAATAATTCTTCGGTGCAATATTTTTGATTGTGTACTCAAGATCGTAAAGGCAATTGCAATCGCATAATGAGCTTTTTTCGCTTTCCAATATTTTAATAGTATCACCCGATATCTCAAAATCTGCGCTTATCTTCTCCGGGCAGCAATTAAAACCGGCGTTCAGATGTTTGATGGAAAGAACGCTGATTCCGTCATATGAATATTCAATGCAATCATCGCTCGATGTAATGGAATCCAAAACCACTTTTTGAAAATGCTTACAGTCGCTGCTTGTAACTTCGGAGATATTGGGATTCTTTTTCTCTTCCTCTTCGTTGCTGCATCCTTGAGATATAAAAACTATAGATAAGATTAGAAGTAAAAAGAAAAGCGAACTCACATTTAAATAATTCGTTTTCATGCTGATCACATTATTATGTTTTTATTTAATTGTTCCAAGGATAACCATTTCTATCTACACAAAAAACTCCTTCGGTTTGCGAGTTCAAATCCATCTCGAATTCGAGTTTTTCATATTCTTCGGGATATCCCTGCTCAACTCTGAAAAAATATTTATCTAATGCAATATTCTTAATAGAATAATTTAAATCGTATAGGCATATGCAGCGGCAATCGTTTTTTGTTGAAGATTCGAATACAATAATTGTATCGCCATGCATTTCGAAATCAACAATGAAGCCTCCCGGACAGCAGTTAGCCGACATGTTGATATGCGTTATTTCCAAAACTCCACTTGTTACAAACTCATACTCGATACATTCCTGATTTGCTGAATATGGTTGAAAAGATCGTGGATTATTATTTTTACAACCGGTGGATTGAACATTTGCAATTCCAGAGGGTAAATCTTCATCAGCATCGCATGAATTAAAGACAAAAAGGGACAAACAAAAAACAGTTATAAAAACTGTTGCTGCCCTGAATTTGTAAAATCTTGTTCTCATATTCATTCCAAAATATTTGTTACGATATTCGCTTTGATCGCTGGTTTCATTTATTAAAAATCCCTTTCAACACAAAACACACCGTAAATTTGCTTAGTCAGATCTATTTCAAATTCAAGTGTTTCATAGCCATCCGGATAACCTTGATCAACTTTGAAATAATATCTGTTCAACAAAACATTTTCAATCTGGTAACTCAAATCATACGGACAAACACAAAGACAATTTCTTTCGGTGGTAGTTTCTTTAACAATTATACTGTCTCCGCTAAACCGGGATTCAACGATAAACTCACCCGGGCAGCAATTGAACCTTGCATTTATATGTTTAATTTGAAGATAACTTCTCATAACGTATTCATATTCAATACATTCCTGACTCGTAGAATAAAAACCGAATCGTTCTACATCATAATTTTTACAGTCGCTCGATTCAGCCCTATTTGTGTTTAATAAAGCGTCATACTCACCGGCATCACACGATGATAATGTTAAGAATGCAAAGATTGACAAGAAGAAGCACGAAAGGAGATTGCGATTAGATATGTAATTACGAAATATCATTTACTAACACTTAGTTAATTATGCCCATAAAATTTTAACATGTTGCTTGAAGTAAGCTATTTATAAAAACAAATATGCTCTTAGGAAAAAAGGAATTCATTTATTGATCAACATAAACAAAATGATTACTAATAATCAATACTGTATTTTTGACCTAAATTTTTAGGGAACAGATAAAGTGAAATCATATAACTTTTATTTCAAATTAGAAAATTTCTTTACCCACTCTCTCACAGTAACTTCAAACGGAATCTTTATCGGAATCCCTTTTTCAAGGTCAGAGTTTAACGCAAGTGCACTTCCGGTAGATAAGTAATCTTTGAATCCTGCTGTATTTGCCCAATAATAAATTCCCCAGTTTTCAAGACTCCATTCATCGATATAAGTATTTATTTCATAATCGATATAAAATAATTGACCATCGCTGATAACAAAATTATTTGGGAAGTAATCAATATTCAGATTTTGTTTCTTCAACATGTTCGAGATGCCAAACAATTCGGAAATAATATTGTCCTTCTGCAATCCCTTGCTAATCCACTCCGCGCCTGTTAATCCATCAACATACTCTTTTACCAAATAATTTTTTTCGAGATCGTACTCAATCATTCGGGGAATTCTAACTCCGGCTGATTTTAATTTATCGAATGCGGAAATTTCAGGCGATAATCTGTCTCCAACAAAATTATAATACGGTGTATGTTCATTGTGCATTGTTTTTATCACAAACAAATTCAATCCGTCATCCGCGAGATATGAATATCCTGATTTGCCTTTACCAATTAATTTATGAACTTTGTATAAGGTTTTTTTGCCGCGGAATTGGGAACCTTCATTCAACATTTTTTCTCCAATTATTTTTCAAATGCAAATCAAAACTGCGAGATGCAAAATATTTTAAAACGACTCGAATAATTAATAGATTCAATTCAATCAGTATTCGTAAATTTACACCTCAATAAATATCAAATAAACATGAAAATAAAAACCTTAGTATTCCTTTTTTTGATTTACACCGTAAGTACAGCGCAAAGCGATTCAACATTCGTATTTGAGTTTTTACCTTCCGGGCTGCATTTTATTCCATTCAAGGCAAATATTATAGAAGCCAAGATAGGAATACTTGGAAACTTAGCAAACACAGAATTAAAGGTAGATATCGGCAACAATATCGATTTAGTTGAATTCAATTTTCTAAAAGAAAATTTGAAAGTGACAATGGGCGTTGAGTTCATGGCTTATGCATGGTCGAAAAGTTATAATGGTGCAAGACTTCAAATCGGTGCGGTAGATGGTTTCTTTGGTGGGAATGCCGTTGTTTCATATACAATGGAAAATCAAAAATGGTACTCGCGTTTCAGGATTATTCACAACAGCTCTCACTTTGTTGACGGTAATTGGGATTTTAAAAACGATTATTGGATAGACAATGAGAAACCACCGTACTATGCACGAGACTTGGCAGAAGTTATTTTCACTCATGAAATGAATCCTAAGTTTGGAATTTTTCGTTATTACACTGGCGGTTCGTATTCGATGCTAGTCCGACCGGAACACATAAAAAGATATATTTTCAATGCCGGATTTGAAGCAGTTGTTGTAAATGCATTCGGTAAAGTATTTGAAAAAGAAACAAATTTATTTACAGCCTACAATCTTGTTATTGCCGGCGAACCGATTTATAAAGGAAGCAATAACTTAATGCTCGGCACAAAATTCGGTGAGTGGTTCGATAAAGGCATCGCTGTTTATTTATCCTATTACTCCGGTTACAATTACTTTCATGCCTATTATAACAAATCTATCAAACAGCTCGGACTGGGATTCCTTATCGATTTCAAATAATGTTTTGTAAATATTCTTATGTGGACTGATAAAATATCAATTGGCAGAAAAGAGACTCGCTTATTCCGTATTATTTCCTCTATTGTAATTTAAACTCCGGATACTACGTAAATGTATTTAAGCGGATTTTCTCCCATGTTAAATACATTGTGACAAGTATTTGGCGGAATATAAACCACCGACCGTGGTTGGATTTTTTTACTTTCATGATTTTCGATTTGCACTTCGCCGACTCCTTCTAATACAATCAATAACTCTTCACGTTTGCCGGTAGTATGCGAACCAACATCCTCGCCGAAATGGAGGGTAACAAAACCTGAACGCATATCAATACTTCTCTCAGGCTTCACTATCTCATAATATCCAATATGATTGTCCGGCAGCGAGAGAACAAAAGGAATAATTTTATAATCTGAAGTTGGCGATTGTTTCGAATTGTCCATTCGATCCCTATTCAATTATTAACAGCATTAATTTAAACTACAATTCGCTTTAGATGCGAAAATCTATTATAAAAGGCGCAGTGTAAAAACAGCAATGTTCAATTCAAAAAGATTTTTTGCAGCCCGATTTAATCTTAACTTGTGTCAATTCGGATTTTATTCACCGGGCGAAAAATGTACGTGTAAACTAATAAAAAATCAAAGAGAATTCAGAAATTTTATCCTCAGTTCTACGCTTGGCAACTAAGGAGTATTTTTTTAGTTTTGCATGCATATGATTCTTATTTATCCAACAAATAAATCTTACTAACTTAACTCTTACCGGAAATAATCCCATGGCTAAAATTCTATATAAAAAACAACTATCTCAAAATGTATTCTTGATGAGGCTGGAGGCGCCGTTAATTGCTGAAGAACGGAAAGCTGGGCAATTCATCATTTTGCAAACGGATGAAGATTTGGGAGAACGGATTCCCCTTACAATTGCTGATGCCGACGAAAAGGAAGGTTCGATTACAATAATCTTCCAGGTTGTGGGTAAATCTACAACCGAATTGTCACTATTCAACATAGGCGACGACATTCCAACCGTTGTTGGTCCTCTGGGTAAACCTACGCATATTGATAACTTCGGGACGGTTGTTTGTGTTGGAGGCGGTATTGGAGTAGCGCCGATGCATCCCATTGCACAAGCGCTAAAACAAGCTGGCAATAAAGTGATAATAATAATGGGCGCTCGAACTAAAGATTTGATAATCCTCGAAGATGAAATGCGGGCAATCGCGGATGAATTAATTATTTGTACTGATGACGGTTCATACGGTAGAAAAGCATTGGTAACTGAACCATTAAAGGATATTTGCGAGAAAGATCCCAAGCCCAATCTGGCAATCGCAATAGGTCCTCCGATAATGATGAAGTTCTGTTCGCTAACAACTAAACCATACGATGTTCATACTTTGGTTTCGTTAAATACAATTATGGTTGATGGAACGGGAATGTGCGGCGGTTGCCGCGTAAACGTCGGCAAAGAAGTAAAATTTGTTTGTGTTGACGGACCCGAGTTTGACGGGCACTTAGTTGATTTTGATAACATGATGGCGAGATTAAATTCATACAAAGACATGGAAACAGAAGCAGCTCATAACTGCAATCTTGATTCTGAAATGAAAAATCGGGAGACAAAAAAATGAGCCATATGTCGAAAGAAGAAATACAGGAAAAAGCTAAACTACTCCTTGAAGAAATAGTTACAAAAAAAGATATATTAAAAACAAAAGATAGAATGCAGATTCCTCCACAGAAAATGCCGGAACAGGATGAATTTGCCCGCAGACATAACCTTGACGAAGTAACGCTCGGTTATACGATTGAGGAAGCGCGTGTCGAAGCGATGCGCTGCCTTCAATGTGTGAAGAAAGCTTGTGTTGACGATTGCCCGGTATCGATAAATATCCCGGGATTTATTCAACATATTGCAAATGGCGATTTGCAGGGCGCAGCCGATGAAATTAAAAAAGTGAATCTCCTTCCATCAATTTGTGGACGAGTTTGCCCGCAGGAAGTGCAGTGCCAACAAAACTGTACGGTTGGGAAAGCATTGAAAGATGTGGACAAAGGTGTTGCTATCGGAAGACTTGAAAGATTTGTTGCTGACTGGGAAAGGACCAGCGGAAAAATTACTCTTCCCGATATAAAGCCTGATACCGGGAAAAAAGTTGCAATAGTTGGTAGCGGGCCCGCCGGATTGGTTGTAGCAGCAGATGTGCGGCGCGAAGGACATTCAGTCACAGTGTTCGAAGCATTCCACAAACTCGGCGGTGTGATGAGATACGGCATTCCGGAATTTAGACTGCCGAATGATATCATCGACCAGGAAATTAATACTCTGAAAAAAATGGGCATTGAATTCCGCACAAACTTTGTCGTTGGCAAGACAAGAAAGCTAATGGATTTAATTAACAAGGATGGGTACAGCGCAATATTCGTAGGCACGGGTGCAGGCTTACCGATATTCATGAATATTGAAGGTGAAAACTTAGTTGGAGTTTTTTCCGCAAACGAATATTTAACCCGCGCAAATTTGATGCGCGCATTCGACCGCGAGCATGCCGACACGCCAATCTATAAATCGAAAATAGTTGCTGTACTCGGCGGCGGAAACGTTGCGATGGATAGCGCGCGAATGGCGGTGCGGCTGGGTGCGGAAAAAGTTTATGTTATCTACCGCCGAACCGAAAAGGAAATGCCCGCGCGGGTTGAAGAAGTAAATCATGCAAAGGAAGAAGGGATTGAATTTCATTTTCTGCAGAATGCGAAGAGAATTCTCGGTGATGAAAAAAGCAGAGTAAGAGCGATGGAGTGTGTTCGATATGAACTCGGTGAACCCGATGCCTCCGGCAGAAGAAGACCGGTTTTAATTCCGGATAGTGAATTTGTAATTGATGTTGACACTGTAATTGTAGCAATCGGCAACAGCAGCAATCCATTGATAAGTCAAACTACGCCCGAGATAAATGTGAACAGATGGGGAAACATTCTCGTTGATGAAACACAAAAAACATCCGTCGAAAGAATATTCGCCGGCGGAGATATCGTACTCGGCGCTGCCACAGTAATCCTCGCAATGGGCGAAGGCCGCCGTGCCGCAAAAGCAATCAATCAAATGCTCGCAAAGGAAATTGAAGTGGAGAAATCCGTTTCAAACGAATAAGTATTTACTCCTGTTGTAGAGACTTGCCGCAGCAAGTCTCTACAATTTTATTACCACGCAATATTTCCAACTTGCCATATCATTTAAATTTCGTATTTTTCAGTTAGGAATCATTGGCGGAAAATCCGTTTGCTTATACATAACTTAATATAAATCTTTTACGATAGTATTAACCGGGGCAATTATGGAAGAAGGTTTCCAGTATGATGTATTTATAAGCCATGCAAGTGAAGACAGCGAATGGTGCGATGCGCTGGCAGAAAGACTGCGAAATGATAATGTTCGGGTATGGTACGACAGATGGGAATTGCAACCAGGTGACCATCTTCTTGAAAAACTAAATGAAGGCATTGAACAATCCCGCAAAATGATTTGTGTTTGGTCTCCTAATTATTTCAGCGATAAATCTACATGGACTCTCGTAGAAGTATTCAGCCAGCGACATAAAGATGTACTTGCTGAGCAGCGACCAATTATTCCCTTAGTAATTACAGAATGCAAAATACCTCCTACACTGCGAAATATTCTTTATATAGATTGTAAAAACCCCGATGATTTTGAAATCCGTTACCGCCAACTAATTGAAGCGCTCGATATTGTTAAAGATGATACTCTTTTAAAAATTAGAATTGATTTCCATGAACGCAAACTCAATGTAAGTAAACGAGGAGAAGAAGCCTATAAAAAGGGAAAGAGTTTTGAAGAAGAAGTAAGCAAATTGTACCAACTACTTGGCTTTGCTGTAAAACCCGATGTTAAAGTCGATGGAATACAGATTGACCTAACAATTGAAAAGAAAGACGGTGGACTTCTCACACAGGCTATTATTGAATGCAAAGACAAACAGATAACAGCGAATGAACGCGACCAGATTTTAGCACAACAAAATATTGTGCAAAAGAAACTACCCGCGTATAGGTGGATTGCTGTTTCTTCTTCGGGCTTTGCAGCAGATACCCGCACTGCTCTTGATTCAGCAGGTGTAAGTTGTATTACTTATTCCGAATTACTCAGAGAACTTATTCCGCTTGAGAATTATGTAGAGAGTATTATTAGCGCATACGAAACTAAGATAATTGAAAACTGGAATGGCGAGGATTGGTTTATCCGTCCGAATATAATGAACGATATTACTTACGAAGTTATGCCCGGGATGGAACGCATTAGCAAGTGGTTCGGCGATTCAAATATCAATTTCCTTACTGTACTTGGCGATTTGGGAACCGGTAAAAGCACGCTATCCGAGTTTCTTGCATACAATCTTGCACGCAGTTTTAAGGATGACCCTCTGCGTCATCCCGCGCCGGTAATTATCCCGCTAAAGGATGTACGGAAAGAAAATACCCTTGAGTCTATCATAATCAGTCATTTCAGTAAACATGGTTTGCCGGGAATAAACTTCCCGCGGTTTGAACACCTTGTAAGAATCGGGAAGGTAGTTCTTTTCTTCGATGCCTTTGACGAAATGGCGGATAGGGTAAGATGGGAAGTAACGATGAGTAATTTTAATGAGTTGCGACGCGCCGCTGTTGAAAAGGGTAAAGTAATTCTCACCTGCCGCACACATTATTTTAAAGACAGGGAAGAACAAGTAAAACTTATCGGCGAGGGTCCTTCACTCTCAGAGACTGAAACCGAATTGTACAAACAATTAAGGCAGCAGTCCGGCGCTGAAGTGATATACCTTAAAGAATTCAGCGACGAACAGATTAAAGAGTATTTGATAAAAGCCCGCCCGAAAACGCACTTAGAAGATTGGAAAAAGATTGAAGAAATACACAACCTTAAGGAACTCGCGCAGCGCCCGCTTCTTCTTGACATGATTGTCAAGTCCCTGCCAAAGCTCGACAAAGGGCAACAGGTTAATGCGGCTAATTTGTACAACGTTTATACGAACATCTGGATTGAAAGAGATGAAGCAAGAAGAGACTTTGTACTTGATAAAAATACAAAACGCCGATTGATGCTTGAACTCGCGTGGCGGATGTGGGATGAAGGAACAACTCAAATTTCTCATAAAGAACTTAAACTTTTTGTGGAAAATCTTGCAAAAGAAAGAGTTGTTGATTTTGGAGATGAAGAGCTCGAAGACGTTATTAGAGTAATTCGCGCTGCTACCTTCCTTAAACGGGATGACCCTAAAAACTTCGCTTTCTGTCACCGCTCTTTTATGGAGTTTTTCCTTGCGAGGAAAATATTTGAGTGCTACTCCGGTGAGAATGGTAATAATAATCCGGCAAGTGTACTGAATACAAAAAGGTTCGACCAGAAGATAGTTTTCTTTTTATCCCTCCTTGATGAAAAAGAAATTATTATCCCGCATTTGCAGCAGATATTAAAAACCGGTTACCAAAAGAACATTTCCGAGAATGCGCTGCAAATACTTTACTGGTTCGGGCGCATTAAATACGGAATGGAGAAAGAGATTAAAGATGTTGAAAAACTTAAAAATATTACTGCGCATTATATCCCGCAAAACGCCCAACTACAAAACGCCAACTTGCAGGAAATAATACTTGAGGGTGCCGACCTTACCGGCGCAAACTTTGTTGAGACAGACTTAAGCGCCGCGAAGTTAATTAACGCTATTTTAAATGACGCATCATTAAAAAAAGCTAAGTTAAATTATGCTTCACTTGATTATGCTACAGCAGAGGTTACTGATTTTTCTTCAATAGAGGCTGAAGGTGTTTCTTTTATAGGCTCAACACTTGATATTAGCTTTTTTAGCTTGCCTATAATTGACGAAAAAATACATACAATAACTGATGATAAGGTTCCAAGAATAATCCGTAGAAAAAAATTAATTAATCGCGAAAAATTAGAATCCGTCGTGCAGCTCGGCAATTCAGCCGGTGTTTACGCTGTTGCCTTTCATAAGGATGGCAATTTTACCGCCGCTGCAGGAGGAGACGGAATATTAAGAATTTATGATATAAACGACGGTAAACTTATTCGTACGCTTGAAGGGCATCAATCCAGTGTGAACTCTGTAGCTTTTTCTCCAAACGGTGATTTTATTATTAGCGGAAGTGATGACAAGTCGGTTAAGTTATGGGATGCGAAATCAGGTAAACTTATTCGTACGCTTGAAGGGCATCAATCCAGTGTGAACTCTGTAGCTTTTTCTCCAAATGGCGATTTTATTATTAGCGGAAGTTCTGACAAGTCGGTTAAGTTATGGGATGCGAAATCAGGTAAACTTATTCGTACGCTTGAAGGGCATCAATCCAGTGTGAACTCCGTAGCTTTTTCTCCAAACGGCGATTTTATTATTAGCGGAAGTTCTGACAAGTCGGTTAAGTTATGGGATGCGAAATCAGGCAAGCTTATTCGTACGCTTGAAGGGCATCAATACAGTGTGAACTCTGTAGCTTTTTCTCCAAACGGCGAATTTATTATTAGCGGAAGTTATGACAATACGGTTAAGTTGTGGGATGCAAAATCAGGCAAGCTTATTCGTATACTTAGAGGGCATCAAGACATGGTGAACTCAGCAGAATTTTCGCCAGACGGCGAATTTTTTATTAGTGGAAGTAATGACATGTCGATTACGTTATGGGATTCGAAATCAGGTAAATTTATTCGTAGGCTTGAGGGGCATAAATCCAGTGTTTACTCAGTAGTATTTTCACCAAACGGCAAATTTATTATTAGCGGAAGTGATGACAAGTCGATTAAACTATGGGATTCGAAATCTTGTAAACTCATTCGTACGCTTGAAGGGCATAAGCAAAGTGTGAACTCAGTTGCTTTTTCTCCAAACGGCGATTTTATTATTAGCGGAAGTTCTGACAAGTCTGTTAGGTTATGGGAAGTGAAATCAGGCAAGCTTATTCGTACGATTGAAGGGTATCAATCCAATATTTACTCAGTAGCATTTTCACCAAATGGCGATTTTATTATTAGCGGAAGTGATGACAATTCGATTAAACTATGGGATTTAAAATCAGTTAAATTTATTCGTAAGCTTGAAGGGCATAAATACAGTGTTGACTATGTAGCATTTTCACCAAACGGTGAATTTATTATTAGCGGAAGTTCTGATCATTCAGTTAGGTTATGGGATTCGAAATCAGGTAAATGCATAGCTACTGTTATAAATAACCTTGGTTGGATATCTTCAGTAAATTTTGCACCTAATGTTAAATATTTTATTTCTGCTGGCGCTGCTGGGCGGTTACAGTTTTGGAGTATGGAAGATTATCAAACATTTCTATACTTGTATTCCTTCGGTCCCGGCGCATGGTTAAAGCTACTGCCGGACGGGCGCTTTGATGCCAGCCCTGAAGGTATGCGTTATTTACGCTACACACAAAAAGGAACATTCAATTCCTTTAGTGCGGAAGAACTTGTAAAAGAATTCTACGACTCCGCCGGCGTTGAAGAAGTAATAAAAAAATATGCATCGTAATCCAAACCTCTAAGGTTTTTGTCTTTGCGCGTAAACCAGGTTTAATACAGAACTGCGAAGCAGTTCAACATCTGTAACCAAACCAAAATCCATCACAACCGCAAGGCGGTTGAAGTAAGGAACGCGCAAAGAAACATATTGTTTTTCAGATCTGCTTATATTAAGGTTGTAGAGACTTGCCGCGGCAAGTCTCTACGAAAAATTTTCATTATAATAAATCCATACCTGTTATTTCCTGTAAAAACAGCAATATATTTCGATAATAGATTAATAAATTTTAGCAAAAGGAAATTGTTTCCAGGCATGATTTTTAAGAATACCACCTATTGTTTACTTCTTTTATTCTCATTCTGCACTTATGCGCAGACTGCTGATGAAAACGCTACCGATACCATTAATTCAGATCCGATTGTTGATAGTCTTTTAGCTTGCCTAGAAAAAGAAATCCCGGACACAACCAGAATTAATATTTTGAACAAGATTTCATGGCAGCTTGCCCCAGTAAATATGGACAAAGCGATTGAATATGGAAATTCCGCATATTCACTAGCCTTAAATATAAATTGGGAAATTGGTGCGGCTGAAGCGCTTAATAATATCGGCGAAGCTCTCCGTTTCAAAGGAGATTATCGTAAATCGCTGGAGAAGCACAAACAGGCTCTAATTATTTTCGAAAAAAATCAAGATAAGAATAATATTGCCGCTACTCACTGTGATATTAGTGAAACTTACTATAATCTTTCTGATTTTACCAAGTCATTAGATTATGCCAACCGGGCCTTAAAAATATTTCAGGGTATAAATGATGAAATAGGTATTGCCAAAAACTTGAGTTACCTTGGAATAATTTACAGCACTCTTGGTGAACATGAGAAAGGTTTATCATATTTCGAAAAATCACTTAATATCTTTGAAAAGTATGGTGATAAACCAAACATAGCGATGCAATATGGAAATATTGGATTGAGTTATCTTGAGCTTAAAAACTATGCCGGGGCATTGAGTTATTCCAAAAAGGCTCTGAGAATTTTCCATGAGCTGGGTGATGAAGTTAATTACTCATTATGGCTGGGCAACGCAGGTACTCTGTATACCGAGCTAAAAAATTATGACGAAGCACTTTCGTCTTTTCAATTATCACTCAAATATGCTCAGGAAATCCAGGATGAAAGCAGTGTAGCTCATCAGTTGGGAAATATTGGCAACCTTTATTTAAAGATGGCTTTGGACCAAACTATTTCTGGTAGAACAGAAAAATTGTCAGAAGCTGTTTCTTTCTTGAAAAAAGCCGTCGAAAAGTTCAATGTAATCGGTGCGAAAAATGATGAAAGGAATTTCCTTTTTTCACTTTCCGAAGCTTATGAAGAACTGGGCAATTTTAAGCAGGCGTTAGAAATTTACACAGAAGCGAGAATAATTCAGGACTCAATTTTCTCCGCAGATAAAGAAAAAATGATTGCTGAATTGGAAATTAAACAGCAGCTGGATTTAAGAGAGAAAGAAATTGAGATACTGAACAAGGACAACGAGTATAAAGATTTTGTAAGCAAATCACTTTTCATCTTTGCGGCAATGTTTATAGGCATTTCAATCGCAATTTTATACTTCTATTTGAGGAAAAGAAAAGACAACAAACTGCTGCAAGAAAATATTGAAATCCGAAAACAAGTCGAAGAATCGCTCCGGCTGAATCAGGTTGAATTAAAAAAACATCAAGATCATCTCGAAAAATTAGTCCGCGACCGCACAAAGGAATTAGTTGATGAAATTGCGGAACGTAAGAAAGTTGAACAAGAATTGCTTCTCGCCAAAGATAAAGCCGAGATAGCAAATAATGCTAAATCCATTTTCCTTGCTAATATGAGTCATGAGCTTCGCACTCCCCTTGTTGGGATTCTGGGTTACTCTGATTTATTATCGAAGGAAATCAAGGACACGGAAAAGAAAGAGATGGCTGAAGGTATTTACCGGACAGGAATGCGGCTCCTAAATACATTGAGTCTCGTGCTTGATTTAACGAGAGTTGAATCCGATAAATATGAGATGCAAATCAAAACTATTAATGTCATTCCCATTTTAAGCGAGATTTATAATAATTACAAAGGCGCTATCGCACTTAAGAATTTGCAGTTTAACTTCAAGCCGCATGTAGAATCTTGTTTGCTTGATGTTGACGCTGAAATGCTAAGAGTAATTTTAGAAAATTTGATTAGCAATGCAGTTAAGTTTACTTCCAAAGGTGAAATAAATATTGAAACCGGAACTGAGAGACGAGAAAACAAAACCAATTTGTATATCAAAATAATTGATACCGGAATTGGTATAAAAGAAGAGGATATGGGATTAATATTCGAAGAATTCAGACAGTTAAGTCAAGGTACCACAAAAGATTTTCCCGGTTCTGGACTTGGGCTTTCAATTACGAAAAAATATGTACAACTACTGCGTGGCACAATAAACGTTGAAAGCGAATACGGCAAAGGCTCAACATTTAAAGTAACATTTCCTTTGATCTGATTTATCCATTTTCATAAAGTTAAATACTCGCCATTTTGTGTCTCTTGTTGTTTCTTACAAAGATAATTCTTACGTTTGCTTTCAAATACTTGAGCTCCCCAAGCAAATTCTTATACGGGATGCAGATTATTTCTTTCTAACATCAAACTCACTATTACGGAGTTGTAAAATGGATTTATTCGACAGCAAAGGGATGATGATTTTTCCAAGTCCAATCAGGAAGGAAATTAAAGAGAGCGAAAAGGTTCTTGTTATAAATGAGTGTTATTGTCCAAACGGACATAATCTTGTTAACAGTCGAGTGTCATTCAACGGCTTTCATGGAATAATGCTAAAAGTAAAATGCAAAGATAAAAGCGGATTTATAGCTTTGAGTCCAATATACGGTGATAAATCAAAAATTTCTTTGGACATTGATTTGATAAAAGATGAATTGCTCGAAATTAAATGCCCTATATGCGATGAACAGTTGCCGGTTTACTCGCAATGTACTTGCGGCGCGGATTTGATAACTTTATTCTCCACGAATAATAAAGATTATGGAAACTGCATAGGAGTTTGCAGCCGTGTGGATTGCTTTAATGCAGAGATAAAAACTCAAGGCGAACTCCTCGCCAACTCAATGATTGATGCTTTATAGAATGTATACCTAATCAGTCAACGATCACGTTGAGCATTTCAATAAATATCATTCTTGAATACGAACGAGTCTGCCAATTGTAGCAATCCAATTACTTCAAGAACCATCTATAAAATAATGCGATTATAATTTTTTATCGATACCTTTGCACATTCATTTTATAATTCTGAATTTAATTTATTTCCAATGGAGCTTAATTAGTTTATGCCTTTGTGGGGTGAAGTTGCCGCTTTAATTACTGCTGTTCTCTGGTCGGGCACTGCCATTGCTTTTTCAGAAGCATCCATCCGCGCCGGTTCACTTACCGTGAATATTACGAGGATGACACTCGCTTCGACATTCCTAATCATTACAATCTTTATTGCCGGACTAAGTTTTAATCTTTCATCAACTCAAGTAATTAATTTATCAATCAGCGGATTGATTGGATTGATTTTCGGCGATGGTTTTTTGTTCAAGGCTTTCCAGCTGATTGGCGCAAGGTTGAGTATGCTGATTATGTCTTTAGCGCCGCCTATAGCAACTGTTCTTGCTTATTTCTTTTTGAATGAGCAATTATCCATTTGGGCAATCCTTGGAATAATAATTACGATAGGCGGAGTTGCAATGGTCGTGCTTCAAAGACACGAGGAACCATCCGGTAAATTCAAAATCAATGCATTGGGTATTCTTTATGGAATTTTCGGCGCACTCGGTCAAGGAGCCGGATTGATACTTGCAAAAATGGCTTTCAATGAAGGAGAGATAAATGGATTCGTTGCAACATTTGTTCGGGTGTTCTCTGCGGTAATTGTAATCATCCCGATGGCGATTGTTACCCGGACATTTAAAAACCCCATAAAGATTTATTCGCACGACAAAAAAGCATTCGGATTTACTCTGATCGGATCCGTTCTCGGTCCCTATCTTGGCATTACTTTCAGTTTGATTGCAATCTCGAATACTCAAGTTGGAATTGCTTCAACATTGATGGCAACTGTTCCAATTCTTATGCTTCCGCTTGTAAGATTTTACTACAAGGAGAAACTTAGTTGGATATCCATCATTGGAGCCGTGATAGCAGTCGGCGGAGTTGCAATCCTTTTCCTTAAATAGTCATTGATATAAAAATTAGCCCGGCTTTATTTAAAAGGAAAACATTTTTTGATACATTATGCAAAGACAATATTAAAAAATACTTTCGGCTACGATTCTTTCCGTCCGTTGCAGCAGGAAGTAATTCATAATATTATAAATAAAAAAGATACGCTTGTTATAATGCCCACAGGGGGCGGTAAATCTATTTGTTACCAAATCCCGGCTTTAATTTTCGAAGGACTGACGATTGTCATTTCACCGTTAATTTCATTAATGAAAGACCAGGTTGAACAACTCCGCCAACTTGGAATTAAAACTGCATTGTTGAACAGCTCGCTTCCGCCTGATGTTTATAAAGATAATTTTCAGAGTGTTAAAAACAAAGTGGCGAAACTGCTTTATCTTGCACCGGAGTCATTATTCAAAGATGAAATAACAAATTTATTGAACAGTGTTCAGCTTGATTGTATAACGGTTGACGAAGCACATTGCATTTCAGAGTGGGGACATGATTTTAGACCGGAGTATCGGCAGCTTGGAATCTTAAGGCAGAAATATCCTTCGGCAGTATGCATAGGACTTACTGCAACGGCAACGCCGAGAGTGCAGGATGATATAATCAAAAACTTGAATATGAATAAGGCAACAAAATTCATTGCAAGTTTCAACCGGGAAAATTTATTTTTGCAAGTAATTCCAAAGCATGATGCATTCGAACAGACAGTAAAATTTCTGAAAGAGCATTCCAATCAATCAGGAATTATTTATTGCTTCTCCCGAAAACAGGTTGATGAGCTAAGTGAGGATTTATCGAATCTCGGTTTTTCTACAAAACCATATCATGCCGGCTTATCCGATGAGGAGAGAAATGCTAATCAAGATTTATTCATCAAAGACAAAGTGCAGTTTATTGTTGCAACAATTGCTTTCGGAATGGGAATCAATAAATCCAATGTCCGTTTCGTTCTTCATTATGACCTTCCGAAAAATCTTGAATCATATTACCAGGAAATCGGTAGGTCGGGACGTGACGGTTTGCGAGCCGACTGCCTCCTTCTATTTAGCTATTCCGACATTGCGAAGATTAATTATTTCATTAATCAGAAAGAGGATCCTGTAGAAATTCGTTCGGCAAAAGCTCACTTGAGCGCAATGGTTAAATACGCCGAATCGGAATTCTGCCGGCGATATCCGATGATAAATTACTTCGGGGAAAAATATAACACCGATAACTGCGGTATGTGCGATAATTGTTTAGCAGATGAAAAAGAACTGATCGACATTACCGTTCAAGCGCAGAAATTTTTATCGGCGGCAAAACGAACCGGTGAAATTTATGGAGCAAATTATTTGATTGATGTACTGATGGGCAGCGAATCCGAAAAGATTTTAAGTAACCGGCATCATAATTTAACAGTATACGGCATCGGGAAGGAGTACAATAAAAAGCAATGGCATTTGCTTGCCGAGCAGTTTATAAAAAAGGAATTGCTTCGAAGAGATGATGAATTCGGCAGTTTGAAGCTGACGGAAAAATCGCTCCATGTATTGTTCAAAAGTGAAAAAGTATTCGGCGCAATTAAAGAACCCGAAGTTGTTTCTAAAAAAATTAAAATGAAGGAACAATTACAGGATAATGAATTATTCGAACTGCTTCGAATGAAGCGAAGGGAAATTGCGGATGAATACAATATACCACCGTATGTTATCTTTTCCGATAAATCATTAATTCAAATGGCAACGCTCTTGCCGCAAACAAAATCTGATTTTTTGAAAATCAGCGGAGTCGGCTCAGCCAAATTGGAACGGTACGGAAACGTTTTCATAAACATAATAAAAAAATATTGCACCGGGAAGTCAATCAACATTCTGCCTCAAAAAGCAAAACAAGGCGGTAAAAAATCCTCATCAGGCAAACTCCGGCACATCGAAGTTAGTGAGGCTTACAATGCAGGCAGTTCAATTGATCAGCTTTCTATTGACTATAATGTAAAATCCGCGACAATCATTAATCATATTTTTAGATATGTGCAGGAAGGAAACGCTGTCCGGCTCGACGGATTATTTGAAAAGATTTCAATTCCAACCGAATTACAAGCACAAGTATTTGATGAATTTTCGAAAACGGAATCGCTCGCTTTGTCCGGAATCCACGAAAAATTTAACGGCGAAATCAGTTACGAAGACCTGCATTTGCTGAGATTAGCATATTACTTAAAAACATCCGGTAATTACCTGCAGCAATAATTCATCGAAAATCATTTCATCAAAATTAATTTCTTTGTTATCGAATGACCTTCAACAGTTAGTCGATAAAAATAAATCCCGCTCGGAAGATGCGAAGCATCAAACTCAATTTCATGAACGCCCGACTCTTTTGACTCGTTAACCAAAACTGAAATTTCTTTACCGACGATGTCGAATATCTTTAACGTAGTATGTTGTAGAGACGCCATAACTTGTCCCGACTTGGCGGGATATGGCGTCTCTACAGTGGGTATCGAATATTTTATTGTTGTAGTTGGATTAAATGGATTCGGATAGTTTTGATAGAGTTCAAATCTCTCTGCAACATTCGAGATTTCTTCGGGATTTATATTTGTCGGGAGTGAGTTCAATAGAATCAAACCCCCTTTTGCACTTACTGTAACATGTCCCATAACAATTGTATATTTTATCTGATAATGAATCTGTCCGTCCTCGCCGACTTCCACTGCCGAATTATTCGCAAGGTCATCTGTATCTATTGTGTAGTAAAGATGAGGTATGGTTATATTAACCTCATCCCAAGTAGGATTGACATAAACCATTCCTTTTTCATAAGTGCGCAAATACATCCCGGTTGATGTATCATAAAGGTCTTCGACTGATAACGGCAGTTCGCCAATATAGGAGCCAAGATCAATTCTATTCTCAGGCAAATAAATTAACCAATCGAAAAAATTTTCATCAAAAACTAAATTATAATAAGTCTTCTCCCCTTTTATTAAAAGATAATTTGCAAGATTGAAAATCCTTTCACTGATATTCTCTTCGCCGGAAGTAAGCGGCTGACAAATCACAATTTTATCTCTTCGTTCAAGATCCAGAATCCGGTTCATCTGCAATTGCCAATCGGAAATGTCAAATAGACTATTAGCGCCCCAACTGCCAAACATCTCGATCATAACACCATCAACAAAAGCTCCGTAATCACAAACGTCGCGGGTTGTAACCCATGGCCCCAAATTTGGAATGAAATAAAAATTTTCAGGTCTGTTTTGAAAAACATTTTTTACATAATTTCCGAACACTTCCATGTGATAAATCCACACAACATCATCCGGCGGCTGAAGCCAGGCTGGTGTAAAATTTAGATTCCACGGGAATCCATACGAGTCGGCAAATACTCCATCGCAATTCGTTTCAGTTAGCTGCTGCAATACTGTCTCCGTCCAATACTCTTTCCATCCGGCAGTTGTGTTTCCATTTATCTCACCCGAAATATCCATGAGGTACCAATCCCAATCATCTTGTTTAATTCGATGATTCGGATATGGCGATGCCGGATCAGTGACAAACCAATCATCATGCGTTCCAACGCTGCCCCAATCATTAATCCAATCATTCCCGACTATGTAAGCATCGAGGTTATCATAAGTACCAAAAGCCAGCCTGTAATTAATCACAATAAAATTATCATTATAACTTCTAATAGTATTTACCAAATCGAGTGGAATTTTTTGACAGCCTGTAAAATTGTTTGCAAAGAAATTTAATTGAGCTTCGGTCATATGATAAGGCGGCTGATCATAAAAAATAAAAATACCGTTTTTTGTGTTTGGAAATTCACGGCGTGCGGAAAGATTGTTCGCGCTTTGACCTGTAATGAAGGAGAAAGTACACGCCATGAAAAAAACGGCAGTTATCATCTTTGTTAAATTCAAAGTCTTTCTTATGCTGTTCATACTAATAACCTCATCAGATGAAAGATTGACTAACAAACAAAACATTTTGTGTAGCTAATATAATAATTGGCTGGCAGACAATAATATGATACCCGGCATTCCGAATAGAGATAGCATCGGAATAGCTTCTGAAATAAAAGGAATAAATCGAACTCAACTTTAACACCGGATTCGGAAATCGCAAAACCGGGTACAAAGTTAAAAGGATAATTTCACTCTCTTTTTTGTATTTTTCTTACAGTAAAATATTTTTTGAGTATATGGAGATAATTATATGCCGGATCATTCAAATCCGCAAAATGAGGCGAAAATTGATAATGAAATAAATCTGAAAAAGGATTTTATAGCACCAACATATGATGATTGGAAGAAATTAGTTGAAGAAGATTTGAAGGGCGTTCCTTTCGAAAAAAAGCTAATTACAAGAACATACGAAGGAATTAATCTTCAACCCATTTACACAAAAAACGATTTAAGCAATTTGGAATTTATTAATTCGCTGCCGGGGAAAGATAATTTTATTAGAGGATCGAAAGCGGAAGGATACTTTGGAGATGGATGGGAAATTTGCCAGCAGCTTTCTTATGGGGATGCAGATGAATTTAACTCAGCGCTCAAATATGATCTCGAACGTGGACAGAACAGCATAAGTATTTTACTCGATCAACCTTCGCAGCTTGGCTTAGATGCAGATTATGCAAAACCCGGTGAAGTTGGAAACGGTGGATTATCGATTTCCGGCATTCGAAGCATTACACGAACGCTTGATGGAATTGATCTCGAAAAATATCCTCTCCATATCGACACGGGTTTTTCATCCTTGCCAATTTTAATATTATTAAACGCATATTTGAATAATACTGATATAGATATTAAAAATATAAAAGGCAGCATTACGGCAGATCCGCTGGGATATTTAATAAAAGCAGGAACTCTTCCAATGTCGCCGGAAAAGGTTTATAACGAATTAAGTGTATCGGCAGAATGGTGTATTAAAAACATACCGCATGTAAAAACAATTGGTGTGGATGCCGGTTATTATCACGATTGCGGTGCAGGCGCTGTTCAAGAATTAGCATTCGCGTTTTCTGCTGCAATCGAATATTTAAATCAACTTGCATCAAGAGGACTTTCTCCAGATGAGACTGCAAAGCAGTTCAGATTCACTTTCGGAATCGGCTCTTTTTATTTTATGGAAATTGCTAAGCTCCGGGCAGCGCGACTAATTTGGTCGAATATTTTAAAGGCATTCGGCGTGGCCGAAGAAAATCGAAAGATGACTATTCATGCGCGAACTTCCCTGTTTAATCAAACGATGTACGATCCGTTTGTAAATATGCTGCGTACAACAACCGAAGTTTTTTCGGGAATTCTTGGCGGCGCAGATAGTCTTCAAACAAATCCTTTTGATGAACTGTTCGGCATACCGGATCAATTTTCAAGAAGGATTGCAAGGAATACGCAATTGATTTTAAAAGAAGAATCGCACCTTGATCAAGTAATCGATCCGGCTGGCGGATCGTATTATGTTGAGAATCTTACAAATGAAATTGCGAAAGAAGTTTGGAAATTAATTCAGGTAATTGATTCGAAGGGCGGAATGTTCGAAGCTCTAAAACAAGGATTCCCTCAATCCGAAATCAATCGAATCCGTCAACAAAAATTTGATGATACGGCAAAACGAAAATCCGTGATTGTCGGGACAAATATGTATTCAAACACAAAAGAGGAAAAGTTAAAAAGACGCGATGATAAACTGGAAGAAATTTATAAACAACGAAAAGAATATTTGCAGAGATACAGAACATCGCTTGATCAGAAAAAGAATATTGATGTGATGGAAAAGTTAGAGAAGATATCTGCCGAAAAAACTGAAGAAGTAATAAACTTTGGTAAAGATGCCATTCTTGCCGGCGCAACTATGGGCGAGGTTGCAAAAGCATTACGTGTTTCTTACAGCGGCAGTATGGAAATTGAGAAATTAACGGTTATCCGTCCGGCAGAAATGTTTGAGAAATTACGCGATAAGCTCGAAGGAATCAAAATTGAAACCGGTGAGAAACCGAAAGTATTTTTAGCCGGAATGGGTCCGCTAAAACAATTTAAAGCGAGAGCCGATTTCTCACGGGCATTTTTTGAAATTGCTGGATTTGATATTGTTTATCCCAATGGATTTAAAACGCCCGGCGAGGCTGTTCATGCAGCAATCGAAAGTAATGCTAAAATTATTGTGATTTGTTCTCCGGATGAAACTTATCCTGAGCTTGTCCCGGCTATTACCAAAGGAATCAAGGAAAAAAATTCCGTGATATTAATAGTACTTGCCGGATATCCGAAAGACCAGATTGAAGCACATAAAAATTCCGGAGTGGATGAATTTATTTATCTCGGTTGCGATGCAGTGAAAGTTTTATCCGGGTTGTTAAACAGAATATAAAATCTTAGTGTCCTCGTGCCTTTGTGGCATTAAGTAATAGCCACGAAGACACTAAGGCACAAAGGAAAAATTAAATATAGAATTATAGGAAAAAAATGGATCGACCAAGTTTTGCTAATATTGAATTGAATCTTGAAACACCAAAATCGACAAGAAACGAATGGGAGAAAAATTTTACGAAAGCGACAGGAAAGCCTGTCGATGAATTTATTTGGGAAACAATGGAACAGATAAAAGTAAATCCACTCTATTCCCAAAATGATCTCAAAGATATCGAGCATCTCGATTTTCTCTCCGGTATACCTCCGTTTTTACGAGGACCGTATGCAACAATGTATGTTCTTCGTCCGTGGACAGTCCGCCAGTACGCGGGTTTTTCTACTGCAGAAGAAAGCAACGCTTTTTACAGAAGGAATCTTGCACAAGGGCAAATGGGTTTGTCGGTGGCATTCGATCTTGCAACTCACCGCGGTTACGATTCCGATCATCCGAGAGTTGTTGGCGATGTTGGCAAAGCCGGCGTTGCAATAGATTCAATAGAGGATATGAAAATTTTATTTGGAGGAATTCCTCTTGATAAAATGTCAGTCTCGATGACGATGAATGGCGCCGTTTTGCCTGTACTTGCATTCTACATTGTTGCTGCCGAAGAACAAGGAGTAAAACATGAGCAGTTGACCGGCACAATCCAAAATGATATTCTGAAAGAGTACATGGTTCGCAACACATATATTTATCCGCCGGAAATCTCGATGAGAATTATCGCAGATATTTTCAAATTCACTGCGAAGACTATGCCTAAGTTTAACAGCATCAGTATTTCTGGATACCATATGCAGGAAGCGGGTGCCACCGCCGATCTCGAAATGGCATACACGCTTGCAGATGGATTAGAATATGTTCGAACCGGAATTAAAGCAGGAATGGATGTTGATGCTTTTGCCCCGCGTCTATCTTTCTTTTGGGCGGAGGGAATGAATTATTTTATGGAGATTGCGAAGCTGCGTGCAGCAAGATTGATTTGGGCTAAAATCATAAAGCAATTTAATCCAAAGAATCCGAAATCGATGTCGTTGCGAACGCACTCACAAACATCAGGCTGGAGTTTAACAGAACAGGATCCGTTTAATAATGTAATCAGAACTTGCGTTGAAGCTATGGCTGCTGCACTCGGTCATACGCAATCGCTGCATACAAATTCGCTTGATGAAGCGATTGCACTGCCGACAGATTTCTCAGCACGCATTGCACGAAATACACAGTTGTATCTGCAGGACGAAACCTATATCACGAAAGTAATTGATCCCTGGGCAGGTTCTTATTACGTTGAATCATTGACCGATTCACTTCTCAAAAAAGGATGGCAACATATTCTCGAAGTCGAATCATTCGGCGGGATGACAAAAGCAATTGAAGCCGGAATTCCCAAGATGAGAATAGAAGAAGCTTCTGCACGCAGGCAGGCAAGAATTGATTCCGGTGCTGAAACAATTATCGGAGTGAATAAATACAGACTCGAGAAAGAAGATCCAATTGAAATTTTAGAAGTTGACAATACTGCCGTTCGTCTTTCACAGATAAAAAGAATTCAGGAAATGAAAAAGAACCGGAATGATAATGATGTAAAATCATGTTTGGAAGCAATTACAAAATGCGCTGAGACCGGCGACGGAAATCTTTTGGAATTATCTGTAAATGCAGCAAGGGTAAGAGCAACACTCGGAGAAATTTCTTACGCAATCGAAAAAGTTAGCGGGAGGTATCAAGCAGTGACAAGAACAATATCCGGAGTTTACAGCAGCGAATATTCCGACAGCGAAGATGACTTGTTGAAGAAAGTTAGAAACTTGACCGATGAGTTTGCCGAAAAGGAAGGGCGGCGTCCGAGAATTATGGTTGCAAAGATGGGGCAGGATGGACACGACCGCGGCGCCAAAGTAGTTGCAACCGCTTACGCCGATATGGGATTCGATGTTGATGTAGGTCCGTTATTCCAAACTCCGGAAGAGACCGCAAAGCAGGCTGTCGAGAATGATGTTCATGTTGTTGGAATGAGTTCGCTTGCTGCGGGACATAAAACATTGCTTCCGCAATTGATTGATGAATTGAAAAAACTTGGTCGTGAAGATATAATAGTGATTGTCGGCGGTGTAATACCGGCTCAGGATTACGAATACCTTTACGAACATGGTGCAAGCGCAATATTTGGTCCCGGAACAAAAATTCCTGAAACCGGGATAAAGATAATGGAATTGGTGAACGAAAGATTTGGATAAGAGAAATAATTTTCGAAAAACAAAATAAAAACAAGAGCGATAATTTATTCTTGATAAAGAGATGATTAAAATACCTGAACTCACAACAGACAGATTATTATTACGTGCCTTCACAATGGAGGATGCAATCGTTGTAAAACAGCTTGCCGGAGCAAAAGAAATTGCCGATACAACAATGAATATTCCCCATCCTTATCCAGATGGCGCCGCTGAAGTTTGGATTGGCGGACACGGAAGAAATTTCAACGATGGTAAAGAAGTTAATTGGGCTATCTGCTTAAAAGAAAGCGGTGAAGTGGTTGGCGCGATAAGCTTCATCTTGAAATTTGAGCATGAAAAAGCGGAAGCAGGTTATTGGATTGGATTGCCCTACTGGAATAAGGGTTACGCTTCAGAAGCATTGGGCGCTGTGATCAAATACGGATTTGATGTATTGAGACTGAATAAAATCTATGCTCATTACTTCAACCGGAATCCCGCTTCGGGACAGGTAATGTTCAAGAACGGAATGCATGAGGAAGGTTATCTCCGTCAGGATATTATTAAAGACGGAAAATATGAAGACATAATTTACTGCAGTATCCTGCGAAGTGAATTTTTGGGTTGATAAAAATATATATGTCCTCAAAAAACAAAACATATAAACCCGATTGGACTCCGAAAAATGCGGGGAATGAATTTGCCGTTAAAATTGTGAAAGGGATCGAACCGGATGAAAAGAAACAGAGTAAAAAAATTCATTCAACTAAAAAGAAAGTTGATCCGTCGATAGAAGAATTACTTGACGGTGTTAGAAAGAATGATCGTCAACTTCTTGCAAAGGCAATCACTTTAATCGAAAGTAACTCGCAAAGTCATCATGCAAAAGCTCAGGCGCTTCTTCAAAAACTTTTACCGTTTACCGGCAGATCAATCCGCATCGGGATTACCGGCGTACCGGGCGCCGGCAAAAGCACATTGATTGAATCGCTCGGAATGTTCCTAATAAAACACGGACACAAAATTGCCGTACTTACTGTAGATCCCAGCAGCAGCATTACTAAAGGCAGCATACTTGGTGACAAAACCAGAATGGAAAATTTATCGCGTGAAGAAAATTGTTTTATTCGCCCCTCTCCTTCCGGTGGAACACTTGGAGGAGTTGCAAGGAAAAGCCGCGAGACAATATTAGCATGCGAAGCTGCCGGTTACGATGTGATAATAATTGAAACCGTTGGCGTTGGGCAAAGTGAAATTACAGTTAGATCGATGGTGGACTTCTTTTTACTTGTGATGATCGCAGGCGCGGGCGACGAATTACAGGGAATTAAAAAAGGAGTGATGGAGTTGGTAGATTTATTAGTCGTGAATAAAGCTGATGGTGATAACGGGTTAAATGCAAACCGTGCAAAAGTTGAATACGCGAACGCGCTCCATTATATGCAACCAGCTACAAAAGGATGGACCGCGATGGTGCAAACTGCATCCGCAATTACCGGATTTGGTATAAAAGATATTTGGGATACAACAAAAGAATTTGAATCGAATACTAAATCATCCGGGATATTTGAAGAGAGAAGGAAAGCTCAAACACTTGAATGGACTTTAACCATGATTGAGAATGGGCTGAAAGATAAATTTTTCAATCATCCACATATAAAATCCATCATGCCTGAATTCAAAAGGAATATTTTATCAGGAAAACTCACACCATCCGCTGCTGCGGAAGAACTGCTGAAAATCTTTTACGATTCACTCAAATAAGTGATTTTCAAATCATTCATTAATAACACTATTTTCATTTTTGCCAACTAATATCCGGTCGTAAATTCTTTTGTGCACAATCTCTTAAATAGATGTTCATTAGGTTTTGATAAGGAATATCAATCTCAGCGGCTAAGTGCTTGAAGTATTCTACCGTATCATTTTCGATTCGAATGGATATTTGTTTTTTGAGTTTTTTTATATATGGATTCTTAATCGAACCTTTGAAATCATATTCTTTTTTCATTTTATTTAACTCCATAATAATATTTGCTTTCCAATTTTGTCGCCTTTCTTGCTGAAATGATTCTTATAATTTCATCAATCTCTCTATACGTATGAACGACAACAAGGAGTTTGAGTGTGTTTGTCAGTCCTAAAATTATAAACCGTTCCTCTGAAATTGAATGTTCATTATCCGTTATCAGGCGGGCATTTTCATCATAAAAGACTATACAAGCTTCCTCAAAAGAAATTTTATGTTTTTTGATATTAGCTAAATTCTTTTTCTGATCCCATTCGAACCGAATATTTTTCATATTGCCTAAATAATTACGATATAATTATATGATAATTTAGATAAATAACGGCAAGCAAACAAGTCTATCCTAAGATTCTGAACCTCGATATAATCGAGGCTCAGAATGATATAATCACTTCATTAGTAAAATCTTTTTGCTCTGCGTTAATTCTCCGGCAGTCAGCTTTACAATGTAAACTCCCGATGCAAGATGAGAAGCGTTGAATTCTATTTCGTATTTCCCAGCAGCTTTCTTTTCGTTAACGAGAGTTGCGACTTCTCTTCCGAGTACATCATAAACTTTTAAAGTAACATGTTGTAGAGACGCCATATATGGCGTCTCTACAGAGGCTATGGAATATTTGATTGAGGTTGTTGGATTAAACGGATTCGGATAATTTTGTTCGAGTGAAAAATCAAAAATTGTTTTGACAGTCGCTTCGTTAACTTCCACTATCGCTTCGTTGAATACTGCCAATCCCTTTACACCTCTGTACCCGGTGGTTCCGATCTCGGTACCTACAGCTGTTAATGTATTTAATGAAATTAACTTTGATTGCTGCAAAGCCGGTGTAATAATTCCATAAAGATTTCCGTTTTTATCGAATGTCATAGCTTCGGTAAATAAATTGTACCCGGTTTTTCCAACGAGTTCGTGTTCGCCGTTTGATTTATTTATTTTATGAATTTCATCTTTATCGCCTCCGCTTTTTAATGCGCCCCAAAGTTCTCCGCTCGTCGGATGTACTGCAAATGCCGAATATTGCAATCCGTTAAAAGAGATTACTTGCACTTCCCCGCTCTCCGGATTAATTTTTAACAACTCACCTTCACAGGAAGAAGCGATTAATTTTCCATCGGAATCAAAAGCGATTGCAGTGAGATTTTTTTGAATCAAAAATTTATCAAACGCTCTACCCGATTCAGCGTCAATTCTTGTAATCGCAGTTTCATTCGCTGATGGGACTAATCCATATATTTGTTTATTAGTTGGATTAATAGTAATGCTTCCAATCAAATCTTTGCCGGAAGCTCCAATTACCTCTGCCGAGCCATTTGCCGGATCGATTGCTAAAATTACGCCATTACTTATTGAAGCGGTGGAAGCATAGAAAACATCATTCTGCGTAGCTGTTATCGAGTAACCTTCACCACTTAAACTTATATTTAGGGAAACATCTTCTGGAAGATTGCAATCGATATCAAGGTTATCTTCAACGATACCGCTTACTGTTGGTTCGAAAATAACATTGAAACTGATTGAATCGTATGCTGGAATTGTGATCGGGAAGTTGGAAATCCCTTCGAAACTATATGCCGGATTTATAATCCCCATTCCGTTAATAACAAGCCCATTTTTACCATAGCTTTTAATTATTACATTATGAGTTTCGGAACTGCCAATTTCAATTTCTCCGAAATCAATATTGTTATCGGATATGGTAGCATAAACTCCGTCAAATGGGAATGGACGAATCGCAGCAACCCAAACGCCATAAGTATTAGTAGCCGCCGCATATTCGGTTGCAATCCAAAAATTATTTTGATCTTCGGGATCGACCCAGGCGCCCATATAATCACCCCATCTATTATCTCCCCCGCCGAATGTTTTTACATAATGAGCCTTGCCGGTTTGAATGCACTTACTTGCCAAAGGCTGATTTGTTGAGGACGGAACGATGGTAAAAAAAGCTCCGGCATATTCGGTATCGGCAGAGCGGGAATATGTCAGCAGCACATCATTATTTTGGTTGACAGCAACCGCAGAATAAAAATAAAAGTACTCCGGCGCTCCAATTGCAATATCACTTACAACTGAATTATTCGCAATATTCACCGCCAGGTATCGCACATCGCAGAAATCGCCATTTTTAATTGTATGCGTCGCGTGTATTATGCCATCGCGGTAAAAAGGTTCGCAGAGTAAATTTGAATCCCAAATTTTAAATCCGAGTCCGCCGCCAAGTTGCCCCGGATTTGCTGGATCGTTATAAGCAGTAACTGGAATTACTACTCCATCAAGCACAGGATTAGTGATGGAATTGGAAAGTTTAAAGAGACCAAAACTATTTTTGAGTGTTCCGGAAGCGCTCGGCTCAATCACCATAAAATAATATTCATCGGACGCTGAATACATCCGTGCCGGACGAATCATATACGGATGCACATTTGTACCGGGATATTTGATATTCCACAAATCGTTCCAAATTACCTGTCCCGGATTTCCATTAATATAAATTTGATTCTTATTTATTATACGAATCCTCTCATACTGAAAAACATTACTCCCGTAAGTGAATTGATCCGAACAGATGTAAATTGCTTTATCGTCGAATCCGAGACCGGGATAATCCGCCCAGAAAGCATCCGGAGTATCCCCGTTAGTATTACCGGGCAGAACCCAGTTGAACCAGGCGCCAAGCGGATTCTCATCGTCGGAAACAGATAGCAAATAATAACTTTCATTTGTCTGATCATTCAAATTAAGCCAGACCATTACCCATCTTCCGGCATAATAATCGTAAATTACTTTCGGATCGAATGGATCAGCGCCTGGTAACGCATTTCCAAACCATCCATCAGCGGAAATAGTTTTTAAGATTGTGCCAACCTTATCACGTATTTGAATTATACTATTCACAACTTCGATAAAATGATTTGGACCAACAGCAATATAAGGATCGGGTGGAATGCTTGTACCCATATCAGGAATACCGTTCATGCTTCTAAAAACTATGATGCTGTCTTCCAAACTCTTCTTCAAGTTGAATGCGGGATCGAGAATAAAATTCGAACCTTCGGGTGCAAGAGCATTCACAGTATTGAATTTTTGATACGTTCTCCTTTCTCCTGAATTATTGAAAAATTTTAATCTTCCCGGAGACGGAGTAAACGACACGCCGAAATTATCAGTCGTTTGGATTACACCGGTTGTAACCGAACCCTGCGCCGGTCCATCATAACTAACCTGCGCGAAGGTTGAAATGGAAATGCATGCTAATAAAATTATTAATCGCTTCATAGCTTTCATCATTTTCTATTTATAAAATTTTTCGATACGAATTTTTTATTGATACCAATAAAACCTGAATTATTTTCACTTTTCAATTGGGGAAAAATTCTTTCCATCGAGGATTCCTTTCTATTTACTAATGGAGTAAGAATTAACTCGCCGTTTGCACTTGCTTTGATCCAATAACCTTTCCCCGGTTTAAGTGTGTCTGCCGATAAATATGCACCGTAATATTCGAAAAAGTTTGAAGTAAGTATTCCCGCCGGATTGGTAGCGATATCCGAAACAGCTACATTAGTATTAAACGGACCTACTATATTCCAACCAGCCGACACCGAAATATTTCCGGAAACCGGCACTCCCTTTATTTCTATGTTATCCGAAGAAGGAAATTTTAGCCAGTACCCTTTTCCGAATTCCAGAGTATCCTTGGCAATATAAGCGCCGTCGTAAGAAAATGCATTCGAAACTGCGGTAGGAAATAATGAAGTAGTCCGCATATCTTTGGCGTGCAGAGGCACAGAAATTATATTCCAGCCACTGATTATACTTACGTTTGAAATTCCTACTATCTCATCCAAAAACCATCCGGCGCTTTCTTCTGTAATTGTCATGTGTTCCTGGTTCTCCGCCGGGAAATATATTCTGTCGAAAGGAGTTGATACGGTTTCGGTATTCAAGGAAAAGTTATAAAATAAATTTTCCGTATCCGCATCAAGCGCGCTTACTGTAGGAATATAACCATGATTATCGTGGAGAGCAATTATGTCTCCGTAAGGAGCGTCCATCGAATCTAGGTCTGCAAAAGAGGATCTGTTTCCACCCGGCGCATTATCATAAGGCTTCGTTGAGTTCACTATTACAGTTTGATCGTCAGCGGGCATTCCTAAAAATTGAATAAGCCCATCAAATATAATGTGCGAAGTATTATCCGGAACAGCCCAAACATTCCCGGTGATATCAACCAGGAAGCTGTCATATTCGTATTGAATAACCTGGTCGGTCGCATTATAACCTTGATTCTGCGCGGCGCCGCTGCCATTAATAATGGAAACTAATTCAACGTCTTGTGGATAATCGCCCAACGTATCAAGTTCATTTTGGAGTTCGGTGAACAAAGGATCCGGGACACCGGTTGTTCCGGCTGGTTCGGAATAATGATACACAAGCATTTGCCTGGCGGCAGAACCGTTTAGCATATCAAGTATTTCCTGTCCATCGGCAGATTGACTCGCAAAAAAAGCTGCGAAGTATTGAAGCCCTAAAGGTATATTAGCGCCATTCTGCGGTGAATCGAATGAAATAAATTTTTCTATGTTATGATCTAATCCGTTTGTTTCCATATAACATAATGCGTATCGAACCAATAATCCTCCCATACTCGCACCAACGATTACCGAAATTTTACTTGTACCGATCATGCTGTTTACCATTTGAATTAACTTTACAACAGCGAATGAATTTCGCTGAACAAAATAATTTGTTGAATCAAGATTAAAAACGACTGCATCGTATCCATAACTCCTGATATCTTCGATCAAATTTTCCTGATTCAACAAATTATATAAACCATCCCAACCAAGATCGTTTCCTGAATCAAAACCGGCAACTATAAGTACAGGATTAGTGAGAGTAGAATTCAAATCAGAACGATAAATGAACGCATGTCCGGTCGCTACTTCCCCCAGATATGGGATGTCCGCAGTCACCGTCCATGTTTCGTGAGGTTGAGGAGTATCGAGTTCGATCACATTGAAATAAAATGAAGATTTATTAATCGAACCATTTTCGTAATGAGCAATAACCCGAATGTTTTTTACACCGGGAGAAGAATAATTAATATGAATAACACCCGGAATTATTTTTCTAAATCCAAATCCATCTGCAAAGTCAATTTCGATGAGCTCGATTTTCTGAGTTTTATTTGAAAAATAAAATTCATCCGAATAAAGAAATTCAACCGATGAGCCTCGATATGTTTTTTCAATTAATGCAGTAACAGCAAAAACCGATCTCTCTTCGAAAGGTTCGCCGTCAATATATTCAATCACTCCGTTATTATCTTTCAGCATTCCCCTTTCGAATGCATCCGTTTTAATTTTATTATAGTCGAAATTAATTACTCCCAGTGGATATACTTTCCTATCTCTGAATTGATTGATTTTATGGTTGATCGATTTTAGCTCTTCCATTGAAGGTTTCGAGAGAAATGAATTGAACATCTCTAAATAGATTTGCTTCCAATCCTTCAATCTGCAAATCTTCGAAAAAGATTTTCCATCAAATTCTTCAATCCGGACAAAAGAAATAGCCTTATCGTGCAAAATACCGGTTGAAATATTTTCCTGGCTAAGCCTGGCGAATACATCAGAGATTTTTTGACTTACTACTTTTTCGATTTCTTCCTGTGCATGAATAAATAATGCTGAAGAAAATACGAATAAAAACAAAAAAGTTATTTTGCGAAAAATTTTCAATTCCTCCATATTAATAGAATAATAAAATTATTTTTATGACGGATGGAAATTTAACGAAAAGAAAACAGTAAACATGCAAAGCAAGGTAATAGAAAGGAATTATTCTAAAGGAAACAAGCCGGTTGAAAATTCAACCGGCTTGTTGAGGAAATCTTATTTAAGCAAAATCATTTTAGAAACAATTTTTTTGAAATCGGTGCCAGATAACGATTTTAATTCAAGCACAGAGAAATAGATACCCGATGATAAATTGTCAGCTCTCCATTCAATCTTATGGTCACCGGCGGGTTTTCGACCATTAAATATTTCAGCGACTCTTTCGCCGATTGAATTATACAGAGTTATTTTTACAGACCCGTCGTAAGGAATAGTAAAATTAATTGCGGTTTCCAAATTGAATGGATTCGGATAATTAGTAATTTTGACTTCATCCGTCGAGGAGGATAAATTTATTTTTTTCGAAACTGGTTCTGCTAATTGCAGAAGTTCCCATCCGCCTTTCAAAACGCCATCACTGGCAAGATTCATCGGGTTTGCAGTTCCTAAGTATAATTTATCGTCGGAGAGCATAGATCTAAATCCATAATTCCATAAATTTCCACATCCGGTTATGTCTTCAGGTATGGCAGGAAAAACTGAATTCTCGAACCTCCATAAATCCGCACCGAATAAGTAATTTGGGAAAGCAAGTTCGTTTTCACGTTCGTAATCAATCTCAACAGATGGATCAAGATATTTTCTATACATTTGATGAATAATATCTCGAAGACCCATTGCTAAAAGTAGACTCCAATCCATTGTCCCAACGTAAAGACGGTTATCATAAACTCCCATCGTCCACGTATAATTATTAAAAAAATTCCAGAATCCCGATAATCCATACTGAGGTAAAACGCCTAAATTGTTCGGTACAATTTGCCAACCATCAACCGGAGAATAGCTTGGTAATACAGGCGCTCCGTAGAGAAGTTCAACATCTGATTTCATCGGCGGATCAGAGAATTCATCTACTCTGAATATTGAAATGGCTCGGTGGGTACCAAGCATTGCTAATAAAATATCCTGTTGCGATGCCGGCGGATAAATTCTCATATGAACTACAGTAGCTGCGAATGGAACATGCATTGTCCCCCAATATAAATGACCATCAAAGGAAATCAATGCGCCACCGCCATAAGTGATTGCTGTAATGGGATCGGGATCGTACATATCATAACTAAAAACTTTATCCCATAAATCAAGATGTGTTGCACGCAAACCTCCTATCGGAATAATTGGACTGCGCCAAATACCGGCAACAGTTGGCGTAGTTCCAACTTTAAGATCAGGCCATGTATTTACATAGATACGATTATTGTGGACACATAATTCAGCACCTTGTGCATCTATTCTACCAACTTCGATAAAGCTGAATGGATTATCCACATCACCGACCCATCTTAAAACACGGCCACCTTTTTCTGAATGTCCGACAGAAGTGTATAGTATATTATTAACTATTAAAAATTTCCTAATGTTAGAATAATTAGTAAGAGTTCGGGAGCCTATGTATTTTTTAGTTGCTGCATTAAATGCAAAAAGATTTATACCTCCACTCATTCCGGGACCTGCGAATAATATTACATTTCCACATGTGGCAGCCGATCTTAGTCCGACAGTAATATTTAGTCTTGGATCACGGGGAGTTTTCTCAGTTAATTTACCCGCAACTAAATCATACATAAAAATTCTTGGTGGTCGCCAATCGCCAAGAGCATCCGGTAAGGGAGGCGAGTATGGACCTTCACCAAACTCACATGTCCAGAAATCATTATGGGATGGTTCATCTAAACCCAAACCACCTAAAACGAAGCAGAGAGTATTTGCAATTGTTCCAAACCAGAGATTATTCCCCGATTTTGTAAGTCCCCAAACGTATGCTTGATTTACTTTATTTGGATCGGGTTCTGTAAACAGACCGGATGGCGAATAAAAGTTATTTGCGTCGCCGACTCCGAAAAATTGCTCATCAGGATTTGCCTTAGCAAGTAACTCCTGAAAATTAACCGGGAATGCTTCGGTTGCGTCCTTATCATAATACGAATTGACCCAAAAATCACTTAGTTTAGTAATGGGAGTTGTCCCATCTTCATTGGTATTATTAACCTGGCATAGTGAAATGGATAGAAAGGCAAAGCTAAAGACCGCAATCGCTGAAACCAATAATTTGATTCTCATAGAGCCTCCAAAATAATATTTATATTGAATTCTTCTTAAATAGAGACAAATAATTTCAAGCGTTCTGAAAAGATCCCGGAAATGGAAACAATAAAAGGAAATTTGTAAACTCTTTTTGAGTCATGCTTAAAATAAAAATTTATAATTCAAAAAACAATTTTCTTATCGAGCAATATTTGATTTTTAGCATTTTTTTATGTTACCTTTTTATTAAGCATGGTTGAGTGTTCCTTTTAAAAATGAGCTTTATTTCATATATTGTTTGCGAGAGAATAATTAAATGTAAAGAATATTATGGTACAATTTCCTATTGAAGAATTATCATTAACCGAATTTTTTGAAAATATTCCGCTTGGAATTATAATATTTGATTCGGACTGGAATGTAAAACTAATTAATGAAAATTTTTATCGTTTCAGCGTATTAAAGCAAAACGAGAATGATTTCCTAACCGAAAAAAACATTCTCGAAGAAGCGCTTTTTGAAAATGTCGACCTTTTTTATGAATTGAAAAGACTTTCATCCGGCGAAAGTTTTGAGAAAGAAGTAAAAACTTTCAATACAATTTCGGGCGGTGAAATCACGGTCGTTGTTAAAGGCGCACCCTTCTTTGCAAATCGACAGTTTATGGGCGGTGTGATTATCCTTGAAGATATCCAGATTAGTCTGGAAGTTCAGCGCGAGAAAATTATCCGATCGAAATATTTCACGGATTTCCTTTCGAACATATCAGATTATTTTTTTATCGCAGATTCAGAAGGAATAATAAAATTTTTCCCTGCTCATGATCAACTTATTTCTACCGACTTTTTGAAAGAGAATTTCTCAAGGGATAATGAAGGATATTTTTCATTAAAATCCCAATCGTCAATTACAGCCCTCATAGATTCAGTAGTTGAAAGCGGTCTTGGTAAAGTTTCAGATCTTCCATTAAAAGTTGATGACAAAGATCGAATAATGAACACCAATATTTGTCCGTTTTTAGACAAATTTAAAAATGTTCAGTTCTTTGTGGTATTATTCAAGGATGTAACTTCCATAATTAGAGAGCGAATAAATCTCGAAAGTGAAAACAACGAGTTGAGAAAATATTTTCGACTCACATCTTCTCTTCCCGATGCAATAGTAGCGCTTGATCCGGAAGGAAGAATTATTTATTGGAACGATTCTGCTTTAAAGATATTCGGATTTGGGAAGAACGAAGTAATAGGAAAGTTCGTTGGAAATGTGCTCACATTTTTCAACCCCGATAAATTCAAAACAACCCTGGAGTTGCTTCAACAAAACAAAATTTGGAACGGAGTAATTAGTGAACCAATAGAAGCGAATAGGTATGAATACTATTCAGTTAAAATGACGCTAACCGGAGCAATTGAAAATCGTAATATCCTGCTCGTATGTTCGAATGTCACAGACGATATCCAAACAAAAATGCTTCTTGAGGAGAAGAGTAAATTTCTTGAAAATCTTGTTGAATTGGCAGAGGAATTAATTTGCATTCTTGACACCGAGGGTAAAATATTATTTTCGAACATATCATTTCAATCAAAATTGGGATACTCCAACGAAGAGTTTTCTTCAATTAATTTTTCAGATTTAATCGATCCGGAGGTGATAAGCAAAGGCGGTTTTGAACTCAAAGACTTCGATCCTTCAGGAAAGATTTCACGTGAACTAATCTTAGTGGATAAAAACAATGAGAAAATCTTTGTTCGCGCCGAGGTTTCTTTATCATCTAAGAGTGAATCCGATGCGATGCAGTATAGCATTTTGATGACGGACATTTCCGTTCAAAAAGCCATTGAAAAAGACAAAGTGATTTTGAATTCCATATGTGAAAACTCGGGCGACGGAATAGCTGTGCTTGAAGACGAGAAAACAATTTTTGTTAATAACCACTTCCTATCGATGTTTGAATTGTCCGAATTAGCAGAACTGAAGGAGAAGCAGTTAGCTGACTTAATTGATATAGATTCGAGAAAAGAATTTATCGATTTTGTTTTTATGCGGGATGGATCCCGTATTATTGAAGAGTTGAAATGTATCGGCAAGTTTGGAAAAATATTCTTTTCGAAGACAACTTTTAATTCATATTCGGCGGCAGACCATAATTTTATTGTCATCTTCTTCAAAGATATCTCGAAACAAAAAACGGAATCACAATTATTTAAAGAGTCAGAAGAACGTTACACAAGCATTGCCGAAATAATAAACGAATTCATGTGGGTTGCGGAAAGACGCGGTGGTAAATTAAAAACTATTTTTTATACCGACGCCGTTAAAAGAATTACTGGATATACTAAGGATGAACTTTTAAACATATCCAATCTCTGGTATAAAATTATCCATCCTAACGATTTACATAATGTGTTTACAAAGTTGAAAAGATTATACAGAGATCTCGGTCGGTCGTTCGACGAAATTGAATATAGAATTTTTAATAATCTGGGCAACATTGTCTGGATTAAAAATAAGATAAATGTACTGCGCGATACTAACGGTACAATTTATCGTATCGTAGGACTGGTGAGCGACATCTCGGTAAGCAAACGTGCCGAAGAGGAATTGAAAAAATCAGCAGACAATTTAAAAAAGATGAACGAAACAAAGGATAGATTTATTTCTATAGTATCTCACGATCTCCGCACACCATTTAGTTCTATTCTTGGGTTTACGGATTTATTATTGACCGATAGAAATCTGCCCGAAGATAAGCAGGTTCAGTATATTACGTACATTCAGGAATCTTCTAAAAATATGTTATCGCTTGTAAATTCACTTCTTGATTGGACGAGATTACAAACCGGCAGAATAACATTTGAGCCGGAAAGGGTCAATGCCCGGCTTATTGTTGTTAAGGCTATTCAGATGTTAACGGGAAATGCAATCAAAAAAAACATTACAATCGAATCTACTTTAAGCGACGATATACATGTTCACGGCGACGAAAATCTTTTACTGCAAGCATTTCTTAATTTAATCTCGAATGCAGTCAAATTCACCAGTACAGGAGGTACGATTATAATCAGTTCCTCGCCATCGTTGGGTAAAAAGCAAATACTCTTCTGTGTTAAGGACACCGGTACCGGTATTCGCGCAGAGGATGTGGAAAAATTATTCCGCATTGATGCAAAATTCACAACCAACGGAACTGCAGGCGAAAGAGGCAGCGGTCTCGGCTTATCGTTGGTTCATGATATTATTCAGAAACACGGCGGCGAGATTTGGGTTGAAAGTGAAATTGGCAAAGGTTCCGAATTCAAATTTACAATACCGGTTTCGTCGTCAAGAATTTTATTGGTGGATGATGCAAAAACCGACCGGCTGCTATATTCAAAATTATTAAAGAGTCTTATTCCAGATTATTCCGTTATCGAAGCGGAAAACGGAAACGAAGCAATGGAGATTGTAAAAAATTCCCCGCCCGCGTTGGTAATTACAGATCATAAAATGCCGGGAATGGATGGTTACGAATTTGTGAAGCAATTAAATTCTTCCGAGATAAAATACAAACCGCCTGTTATGGTTTTAAGCAGCGACCTTGATGCAAATTTAATTGAGGAATACAAACAGCTCGGAGTTGAATTTATTTTTAATAAACCCGTCGATTTAATGACCTTTAAATTCTCCGTAGAAAAATCCCTAAAGAAAGCCTTGTTCTTGTAGATTTAAATCTGTAGAGACATGCCGCGGCAAGTTTCTACGAATGGTTACATAAAAATGACACTTTACAAAAGGAAATACAGAACCGAATCCATACGACTTCGAGCTTGGGATTACACCACTCCATGGTGGTATTATGTCACAATAAATACGCAGAATCATATTTGCCATTTCGGAGATGTAGTAAACGGGAGAATGCTATTAAATATGAAGGGGAAAATTGTAGGTATTATTTGGAATGAGATTCCAGCAAAATATCCCATTGTTGAATTGGATAAATATATCATCATGCCAAATTATTTGCATGGGATTATTATTATTAATTCAAACATACAAACAGCAAGTAACGAGATTGTAGAGACTTGCCGCGGCAAGTCTTTACTGGAAGAAAATGAACGAAAATTCGGCAAACCGGAAAAAAATTCTTTATCTATGATTGTTAATCATTTTAAGGGTTCTGTTACTAAGTCATTTGAAAAGAATGGCTTTTCAAATAATAAATGGCAGCCAAGATTTTTTGAGCGGATAATCCGTAATGAAGATGAATTATTTCGAATTAGAAAATATAGAGAACAAAACCCATTGAGATGGGAGATTGAAAAGAATATGCCGGATAATTTGGAAATCTAATTGCTCTGTAGAGACATGCCATGGCATGTCTCTACGAATATTTATTTTAATTTGAGAACCGCGCCGGTTGTGGGCGGCAATACATATTTCTTCGTAACTGTATTTAAGGGATCGATACCGGCTGATGATTCGTTCACCAATATTTCCCATTTACCCTTTGGCAATTCAAATATTTCTTCTCTGGATGGATTTGCATTAAATAATACTATGAAGTGTTGACCTTCCGAATTCAGTTCGTAACCCAATGCAAATTGATTTCCTTCTTTCTCAATGAAAAAAATACTTTCGTACTTTGCATGACGGAATGCTTTATATTCATTTCGAAGCGCGATCAATCCTTTGTAATAATCAACAAGCTCTTTATTTATCTCGGCATGATGATAATTAATGTAGTTCACCGCATTATCTTTATTATAGGTATTATGATCAATCATTCCTTTATCTTCATCCGGTTCAGTAACCTCGAATGGAATTACTTTTGAACGAGCGAATTCCTGACCGGAATGAATCATTGTAATTCCCTGCGATGTAAACAAGAACAATGCGCCGAGTTTATTCAACTTCATTTGATGTGGTGAGATTGCTGCATTTATATTGATATCAACTATAACTTCTTCTTTATCAACTTCATCTGTCCCGATGCGGATAAAATCACCAAGTGTATATCCATCATGCGATTCGAGATAATTTACAGAATGTTCTTTCTTTTGGAACAATCCGAGCGAATCTCTCGTGAGAGTTCCGTTAACATAACTTTTTATTCTCTGAATACTATTGTTGCCGTACCAATTTCCAAAAATCCAGCCTAAACCATCATTAGGATTTTCACCCTTTATTCCATTTCTTATTTGATCATTCCATGCACCCCATCCGCGAACGGAGAATCCTTGAGGGTCATATCCGCCACCCCATGGTTCGCATACAAACACAACATTCGGATTAATTTTTTGCGCTTCATAAATGATGTCTTCAATCGTTTCCCAGTCAATTAATTTTCCAAGATCAAATCTAAATCCGTCAATGTGATATTCATGCATCCAGAACAAAATGGATTCGATAATCATCCTTCTCATCATCAGCCGTTCCGTTTTTAGATCGTTGCCGCAGCCGCTTTGCGCAATGTAACTGCCGTCTTCATTCAAGCGGAAATAATATTCTTTATCAATCTGTTTTAAATTCCCGATCTCGTATTCCGAAAGATGGTTATAGACAACATCCATAATAACAGCAATACCTTCTTTGTGAAATGCCTTCACCATGTTTTTAAATTCGGTTACTTGATTGCCACTCGTTCCCATCCATGTGTTTCGTTTTAAGCCGCTCCAATCTTCGGCGTAGTATGCTGCCGGGGCAAAAAACGCGGCGGTCATATATCCCCAATGATTTCTTTCGTATGGATTCCATGTGTTAAATTTTCCAGCGAGTGAATCCATGAACGGAATTTCCATATTTCCAAATTCCTGTGAAGGCAAAAGCTCAACAGTATTTATTCCAAGCGATTTGATATAGTCAATCCCGCCGGGAATTCCTTTTTCAACTAATCCTTTGTATGTTCCGGGATTTTTTGAACCGGATGTCGGATGAGCGGTCATGTCTCGAACATGCGTTTCGTAAATTATCAAATCACGCCAGTCTCTTTGAATCCATGAATCGTTTTCCCAATTATAATTTTCATCGTACACAATTGACTTACGTGGATTCATGAACGTATTATACGTCGCCACAGCTTTTGAGTAAGGATCAACGCAGAGTGGTTTAAAATCAATAGGCACTTTATCATCAATGTGTGCAACTCTGTATCCGTAATATTTTCCTTTAAGATTCTCCTCGACTATAACTTCCCACACACCATCGTTATCATGAGTCATCGGGAAATTTCTGGATATCTCGTTCTGGGGATTATCATAAACGTGCAGTATCACTTCGGTTGCATTGGGTGCAAACAATCTAAAAAGAGTTTTATCTCCTTCAATGAAAGAGCCTAATTTTTTTGAGGAATAAACTGAGTCTAATTGTTTCTGTTTTATAAAGGAAGTCTTTTTAGAAACTTCCGATGTCGATTTATCTAAAACGTACAATGTTTCACCTATTGAATTTTGGCAATGGAATAATTGGAATAAAAAGTAAACAAACAGGTAAATAACTTTCGAGATTTTCATATAATCTTCTTTCTAAATTTTTATAATGTCCCGATCCGGACATCCATTCGTACCGATTCGGGTGTCTTAATAAAAATAATTTTTTTGATCTGATCGTAAAAATAACACTCTGCCGAATTTTTCAAATCATCAAATTTCGTTTCGGATATTTCCCTGTCGTTGACAGTTATTTTACCAGGTTTTTCCTGCGCCAATATTTTTAGAACATAACTTCTGTTTACGGTTTTATAATCGGCAGTTGATTTGAATATTTTTATACCCAAACTATTTTTATCTTCTATTAAATCGAACTCAGTAAAAGAGAATTCCCCGCTTTTGTATTTGAAGGAAGTCCCGTCATCCTCATAAAGTGAGAATTTCGATGATATTGAAGGAAATACAGTTAACTCTATTTGATCAACTTCTTTTTCACCAATATAATTCATTGATTCCTGCATCGGGATAATTCCACCTTCCCTCAAAAACCAAAGCAATCGGTCGATTGGCGCTTCCTTCACTATCCATTTTCCACCATCGACAACCTCTTCATTGGTCATATCATACCATTTTCCTTCAGGCAGATAGAATTTTTTGAAATCGTCATATTGGTTCAACACTGGCGCAACAAGAATATTTTCGCCAAGCATAAATTGAAATTGAGCATCGCGAGAATAGCAATTTTCATCCTTCTGAAAATTTAAATACATCGCCCGTAAAACCGGCAGCCCGGTTAAGGTAGAATTGTAGAATTCGTTATACCAAAATGGAATCATTCTGTAACGTAGTTGAATTAATTCTTTAACCTGCCGTTCCGTAAACTCATTAAATGCCCACGGTTCTTTTGCGCGCGCGCCGATTTCGGAATGACCCCGGAAGAACGGAGTGAACGCACCGAGTTCCATCCATCTAACATACATTCGCGGAGTTGGATCGCCAATAAATCCACCGGCATCGGGACCAACAAATGATAATCCGCTTAAGCCCATATTTTGCGCCATAGTACACGAAAGCATCAAATGCTCGTCGGTCGCTTCGTTATCGCCAGTCCAAACTGCTGCATATCGCTGAACGCCAGCAAAAGCCGCACGTGTTAGTATAAATTTTCTTTGATCGGAATATTTATTAATTGCATCGCGGGTGGCGTGCGCCATTTCCAATCCAAACACATTATGAATTTTTCGATGATCGGCGCCGAAACCATTATCGTCGAATTGAACTATGTCCGGAAACGACTGCCCCCAAACTGCCGGCTCATTCATGTCATTCCAAAATCCCGCGACTCCTTGTTTCATTAATGCAGATAATTTTTCACCCCACCAATCACGTGTTATTTTTTTTGTGAAATCCGGGAAGTAAGCCCACGACGGCCACACCTCGCCTTTATAAAATTCTCCGTCGGGATATTTTGCGAAAACGTTTTTCTTCAATCCGTCTTTTGCGGCAAAATAATTTGTATCAGCTTTAACCCCTGGATCAATAATCGGAATGATTTTAAAACCATCTCTTGCTAAATCCGATAACATTTCTTCCGGCTGGGGGAACCGTTCTTTGTCCCACGTAAATACTCTGTAACCGTCCATGTAATGAATATCGAGGTAGATGACATCGCATGGAATTCCTCTCTCGCGAAAGTTCTCAGCGATGTCTCGAACTTCCGATTCGGGATAATAACTCCACCGCGATTGCTGGTAGCCGAGCGACCACTTTGGAGGGAGTTCCATTCTTCCGGTAAGTTTTGTGTAATTTGAAATGACATTTTTTATTTCGGGACCGTAAATAAAATAATAATCCATCTCGCCCGCATCGGCGCCGAACCAATAAAACCTATCGTTACTCGCGCCCATATTGAAGTGTGATTTGTAAGTGTTGTCGAAAAATATTCCGTATGCTTTAAAATCTTTTATTCCCATGAAAAAAGGAATCGAAACATAAAGCGCATCTTTCTTGCGTGTGTATGCCGGGAAATCGGTGTTCCACATTTCGTACTGATTACCGTTTTTCCGGAGGTCATCGGATTTTTCTCCCAATCCGTAAAAATTCTCACCCGGTAATAATTTTTTAAAACACTTCACTTCGTCATTATTAAACGAAACGCCAAAGCTCTCATCGTCGCAGTTTATTAAGTTTTTATTTTTATCAAAGATTCGCACTCGCGTTGGCGCTTTGTGGATTATTATGATTAAATCTTTTGTCTCAAGCGCAAAATGATCTTTCATATCTGTAAAATTAAACTGAGTCATTTCCGGCTGACTCGCAACTACAGCATACGAAGGCGCTTTCGAGAATTCCTTTTGATTTGTGTATCGAAAACGAATTACGTCGGAGGAATATATGTATAAATTGAATTTCGCATTCGTTAGTTCGAACTCAACTCTATTGTCAAATTTTTGAAATGACTTAACTTCACCAACAAAGGAATATTGGGCAAATAGAAAATTGTTGAGAATGAACAAAAGTAAAAGTACACGGTAAAACTTTTTCATAAACAATATCCTGGTATTTTTAGAAAAAGACAGTAAACTTTTTTGAAAAATAGTGAATTTCCATTTATGGATGACATGAAAAGTTGGAGTAATTTTTAAATTCTCGGAGGTAAAAATACTAGCGCCATATTAAAATGAAAAGTACTCAGTTTGAAAAAAACTACTGAATATTTAGAAACTTATATCAACAAAAATCTTTTTCACAGCACCACCGCTATTTTTAAAATTTTATTACCAATACCCGGCATTTCAATGTAAGCCAGATATATTCCGCCGCCAACAACCCCGCCGTGTGAGTTCTTTAAATCCCAATCAAGCCAGGGTGACTCACTGTCTTTCTCAAGCCGCGTTACAAATGTGCCGGCAATGGTGTAAATTCTTATCAACACTTTGTTCGGGAGATTTGTAAAAGTTACTTTTCTATCAGTATGATATAATCGCGTGTTATCATAAAACGGATTTGGGAAAACTGTTATTTCATTTATGCGTTCCTTTGCAGCCGCAAGATTATTGAAGTTGGGTTTGGGAGAAGTAATTGTGAAGATATCGCCCTCTCGCAATGGCTTCCACGTGTTGATTCGAATTACCGTTCCTGTTTCGGGTAATTCGCCATTGATTACAAAATTATTAATTATTCCATGTTCAGGTGTACAAATTCCACTTTTATCCGGTAATGGCTCGACATAAGCGGGAGAATCAACAAAAGTAATAGTCTCCCACGTACCATCAGAATTCAGATTCCAAATTCCATTTTCGTTTACATCGAATATTTTAGGAACGAGTTTAATATTCTTCGATAGATTCCAAAATTCAAATGGTACCCTATTGGCAGCTTTTGTACCATCTCTTATATCAATTACGGAAATTGGAAAGTATACGGCATAATATTCGCTTCCCGATGAAGTGAATCGCATTTCATAATTATCGTATCCTAAGTTATCTCTGCTATTTATATTCTCGATTCCCTCATCAGTAATATAATTAGTTATTAACCATGAGTTGGTTGAATTTTGTTGATTATATACATTATGCGGATTCTCTAATATTCCATTCCCATTTGCCGTTTCGACAATTTCTTTTATTGCGCTCGCCTTATTTTTATGAGTCAGCTCATTATATCCAAAAGAATTTATTGAATCTCGTCCGATATTATTTATGATGAACATTAATCCATCATAGATTTCATTCATAAGTGTATCGGAATTAAATTCATCCGATTTATCCACGATCAGCAAATCTTTCGTTGTATTTGTAATTGAATAGGAGGCTGTTTTAATATCCCCAAATATTTTTACTTCGTATTTATCACCGGTGAGGTTGGATTCATCTATTATTTTCCCGATGGCATAACCATCTCCATCACCTTCAATGTGTTCACCTTTTACCAAATCATCGGGATCGAAATCACGGGTGTAATCAATCGGTTCTCGTCCTGGAATAACTTCAATTATTACAGGTTCGCTCTCAAGTAATTGATTACCGCTGCTGGGAGAGTAAGCAAATGCTGTTACTCCAAAATAATATTTTTTTCCGTTCAGCAAAGGGGAGTTAGTGTAATAATCTTTATTTATTTTTATCCATCTTCTCAAGCCCTCATCCTTTGCTCGAAGTACCGGTACCCGGACAGTTTTCCCTTCGATATTCCGGAAATCGTATAAAAGTTCAATTCCATTATTAATATCATAAATATCAATCTGAATTGGATTGCTGCCATATTCATCAGAAAATTGAAAAACTCTGTATCCTTCAAAACTATAGGTAGTATCTTCCAATTCGGAATTCATTAACATGTAATCAGTAAGTTCAAATTTCTCCGCGTCAGAATTCCACCAGAGAGTAATATCCCCATCACCAGCATAGCTTTCTAATTTGGGAGTAATTGAGAATTTAAACCAATCGGGATTATTATATATCTCGTGTAAAATTTTGGATTGGTCCTTCAGTTTTTTTACAGAATGAATATTATTTTCTCCTCTTGCCATATGCACAGCAATTACAACTTCCTGTGTATCCGCAGGCTGCATAACGATTGGTCCACATGATGCAAGCAATCTTCTATTATCAGGGTTCGGACCCCTTGGCCAGCCTGCCCCCTCGTACCAACCTGTCCCGTATACCGGATCTCCGGGAGTGCAAAAAACTGTTGGTTCCCCATTGATGGGATTGATTACCGGACTACCGTCCCACAAACTGCCCTGCAAGTTGTTATACATCTCCATTCCACCGCGTGGTGTGCCAAGTTGCGGATCTCTATACATAGTACCAGCCGCATTTATATAAAGAATGAAAGAAGTTAAAGGTAAATTTTTATACCCCGGTATTTTTCTCCCTTTTATTAATGCGGTATCTTTTCTTTCCCCTTCAACTATAGGTCCCTGTAAAAACGAATAGCCGAGAGCAGGTGGATTGAGTCTATAATAGTATTCATCGTCATTGTCTGCATTGTAGCAAAAAGCCAGACTCAGAGTTGTATCGCAGCCGAAATAATCATCACTTGCATAACCAACATCCGGTTCCGACCATTGACCAAAATACATATCCTTAATTGTAGTATTTGATTTGTTGATGATAATATATTTTTTAAATAAAACATCCGGCATTTCCATCGATGCCCACATTGTAACTTGCACCTCAAGTCCAATAGGTTCCGATCCATATAAAAGATGAGTTCGGCTAGAATCAAGATCATTCATTACGTACCAAATCGTTTCATCGCCAAGCGATTGAGGTTTATCAATGCTTCTCGAGAACATTTCATCTCCATCAATATCAATCCACGGCGCCCCGTCTTCAACCGGCCATTCATTATAATCCTTGTCAATTATACCTTTTCGAATTTTATAAATTCGATACTTTTCCTGTTCAGGATTATCGGCATCACCGTTTGGTAAAATTTTCCCCGCTTGCAGTCCGTATCTATATGTAGCGCCACCTACACGAATTTCATCATCAATTTTACCACCCCAAATTAATCCATCGGTAAAAATCGCAGTGATAATTGCATTCTCACCTCCGGGCCAATAGAAACCGGAGGCATCATTCCTCGGATCATGAGCGCACATACCGTTATTGCCTACCCACATCAGTATTTCATTGCCAGCTAAATAATTGTAATTATCATTAGTATTAATTTTATCGAGTTCACCTTTTCTACTTTGAGTAAAAAAACGTTGCGAAAAAAGAAGTAATACAATAATTAAAAAAATCTTTTTCATAGCACTACCGCTATTTTTAAAATCTTATTACCTATACCCGGCATTTCGATGTAAGCCAGATATATTCCGCCGCCAACAACTCCGCCATGTGAGTTTGTTAAATCCCAATCAAGCCAGGGCGACTCACTGTCCTTCTCCAGCCGCGTTACAAATGTGCCGGCAATGGTGTAAATTCTTATCAACACTTTGTTCGGGAGATTTGTAAAAGTTACTTTTCTATCAGTATGATATAACCGCGTGTTATCGTAAAATGGATTGGGAAAAACTGTTATTTCATTTATTCTTTCCTTTGCTGCTTCAAGATTATTGAAGTTGGGTTTGGGAGAAGTAATTGTGAAGATATCGCCCTCTCGCAATGGCTTCCACGTATTGATTTGAATTACCGTTCCTGTTTCGGGTAATTCGCCATTGATTACAAAATTATTAATGAATACGTGCTCGGCACTAATTCGCCCGCTTCTTTCGGGCAGAGGTTCTACATATTGCGGATCATTAACTGCTATGATCGATTCCCAATTTGAATTGCCATCTGTATCCCAAATTCCATTTTTATTCCAATCATGAATTCTGATTGTCAGTCTTTCATTTTTTGTTACGTTCCATATTTCAACAGGTATTTCTTGGGTAGATTTTATGCAATCGATAATATCCTGACCGTAATTTCCAACGCTCGGGTAATATTCACTTCCGGCTTGCGTAAAACGTATTTCATAGTTTGAGTAACCAATATTATCCCTGACATTTATATTTTCAATTTCTTCATTAGCATTATTAGAAGAAACGAGCCATTTCCCTTTTGAATTAAATTGGTTGAATACATTAATCGGAATATCTAAATGACCGTCTCCATTAGAAGTCTCCACAATTTCTTTGATAGCGCTATTTTTTGAGTTTCCTCTTGAATAGATGGTATCTCTTCCAAAATTAATTGCAAAGAACATCAATCCATCATAAATTACACTGCCAAGTGTATCGATGTAAAAGTAATCCGAGCTATCAATGATCGATAAATTTTTCGTTTTATTTTTTATTGAATAGAAAGCAGATTTTAAATCACCGGAGAATTTGATTTCGTACTCATCACCGGTCAATATTGTTTCGTCAATGATTTTTGCGATGGTCAATCCGTCGCTATCACCACTTGAATGCTCGGCAGTAATAAATTCATCCGGATTGAAATCTATCGTGTAGTCAATCGAATTTCTTCCCGGAATAATTTCTACTATCTGCAGTGGACTCTCAATCAATTGATTTCTGCTGAAAGGTGAATAAGCAAACGCGGTTATTCCGAAATAATATTTTTTCCCGTTCAGCAGTTTTGAATTAGAATAGTAATCCTTTTCTATTTTTATCCATCGCCTTAAACCATAATCCGGGGTGCGCAGTAAAGGGACTCTTGTTGGAATCCCTTCGATTGTTTGGTATCCGTAAAATACGTTCACGCTGTTATTTAAATCGTATACGGCTATCTCAAGCGGATTAGTTCCGATTGCATCCGAGAACTGCCATATTCTGTATCCCTCAAAATTAAACGTGGTATCCTGATGCTCTGAAAATAAAATATTGTAATCAACAAGTTCATAATCCTCAGCATTTGCTTCCCACCACAATGTAATCTGAGAGTTTTCAGCACGACTATTTACAATTGGCTCCGGAGGCGGCTGGAACCAACCAGGATTATTATGAACCCGGTGTAAAATCGCGGAATGGTCTTTTAATTTTTTTACGGATTGGATATTGTTTTCACCTCTCGTAATATGAACAGCAATTACAACTTCCTGAGTATCAGCCGGCGCCATTACTACTGGACCGTAAGAAGCAAGTATTCTTCTATCATCTGCTGGTGGGCCGCCAGACCAACCTATTCCTTCGTACCAGCCGGTTCCGTTAACCGGATCGCCCGATAACCAAAATTTTGTTACGATTCCAGTATTAGGATCAAGAAATGGTTCACCGTCCGATAATTTACCTTGCATATAATTATAAACTTGTATTGAACCTTGATAAACTCCAAGAAAAGGGTCGTTAAGTGTATAGCCTGCGGCACCTAAATAAAAAACAAATGATGATAAGGGAAGATTTTTATATCCGGGAATTTTTTCACCATTCACTAATGCGCTATCTGTCGGTTCTCCCAAAATAATTGGTCCCTGAAGCATTGTATACCCGACTGCCGGTGGATTCAGTTTGTAATAATTGTCGTCGTCATTATCGCCATTGTAACAGAAAGCTAAACTTAATGTTGTGTCGCAGCCAACGAAATCATCATTTGCGAAACCAAGATCGGGATCCGACCATTGAGCAAAATACATATCCTTAATTGTGGAATTTGATTTATTGATTATAACATATTTTTTAAATACAACATCCGGCATATCCATCGATGCCCATATAGTAACCTGCATCTCAAATCCAATCGGAGAAGAGCCATATAAATTTTGTGTTCTGTTCGAATCAAGATCATTCATTACGTACCAAATCGTTTCATCGCCAAGAAATTGTGGTTTATCAATACTTCTCGAAAACATTCCATCTCCATCAATATCAATCCACGGCGCCCCGTCTTCAACCGGCCATTCATTATAATCCTTGTTAATTATACCCTTTCGAATTTTATAAATTCGATACTTTTCCAGTTCAGGATTATCGGCATCTCCGTTTGGTAAAATTTTCCCCGCTTGCAGTCCATATCTATATGTAGCTCCACCCACCCGAATTTCATCATTAATTTTTCCGCCCCAAATTAATCCATCGGTAAAAATCGCAGTTATAGTTGCATTCTCACCTCCGGGCCAATAAAAACCGGAGGCATCGTTTCGCGGATCATGAGCGCACATACCGTTATTGCCTACCCACATCAGTATTTCATTGCCCGAAATGTAGTCGTGATCGTCGTTAATATTAATTTTGGGATAGCTGCCGGATTTTCCTTGAGGAAAGATGTAGCAGTAAGATAGAAGCAATACAAAAAATAAATTATAATGTTTCATCCGAACCCTCTGGAACTATTGCAAATTCGAATACAAAAATCTATTATTTTTTAATTATATCAAAGTAAATTGAATTGGACAAATCACTTATGCAAAATGATTTTTAACAACATGAGTAGCAAGGTAAAAATCGGGTACCGTAGATTTTAAAATACTTGACACAAATCGGAGGATGGAGAATTGGATTAATACTCCTGAAGAATTCTGTTTTTCCACAACTCATAAGGAAAATGAATTGGGGAAACAGAGAATTTAATCATTAGCTCAAGATTAACCTATCCAGTTTTCTGATGTAATTTTTAATCTCGCTAAGTTTTTTGCTTTCTCACTTATATCCGCATTGTCCTTAGATTTTGCAGTCACATCACTCTCTGCAATTTCATAGGGTTTTAGAAATGAGGTTTTTCTTAGCGAAGATCGTTGTTGTTCATCCGTGAACGTCCTATCAATAAGCCTGGACCAATCCTGAGCATTGATGTTCATATTTGTTTTTCCTGATGACATATCACCACGAATAATTATTAATTAAGTGAAAGAAAGAACTAACAACAATTTCTGGCAAATGGTAACAAAATATTTTTCCAAAGTCAATACATTATCGATAAAAGAGAGGAAAAAATTAAGGGATATTTAAAAAATATTTTTAGCTACGGTTTGGATGGAGATATTAGACAAAACGAACTGCGAACTACCAGGAATTAAAAAATCCTGGCGGTTTAAATAAATAGTTACCAAATGTCTTATATCAATCGATTGCGCTGAATAATTTTATCGTAAAAGCACCATTTTCTTAACGGCTGTGAACCCGCCTGAAGTCAATTTATAAAAATATATGCCGGATGGTAAATCAGCCGCATCAAATTCTACACGATATACACCGGAGTTGGTAATTTTGTTGAACAGTTCGGAAATGAAATTACCGAGTACATCATAAACGGCTAATTGAACAGGTACCTTACCGGTATCTTTAATATTTACCTCAAACTCGATAGTTGTAGTTGGATTAAACGGATTAGGGTAATTCTGTTTTAAATTGAAGGCTAAGGGAATTGTTCCGTCAATAGGTATGTCGGTTACATTAACAATATCTTTTAAAATCCAATTTTCCGGATCGAGTAAAACATTTACCGGATTGCCCGTAATTTCAAAAGAATATGATTGACTTAACTGATTATTAAGAACAGTGATAACCGTGTCGCCGCTTTCAGTTTCTATTTTGATTTGGAGAGGCATTGTAAAAAATTCGGGATTAGTGTTATGGTCCTGCACAATATTAAGATCAACAGTGTACTTATTTCCACTAACTAAATTTTGACTCCAACCATACGAATACTTTGGATAATTTTCGCCAAAAATCCATTCGTTAAAAAAGAAATCCAGATCCATTCCGCTCACCTGTTCGGCAACATACTGAAAATCTTCTGTAGTGGCGCAACCATAAGATATTCCGGGATAATTAGCGTAAGTTTTTATAAGGTTGAAAAAACTCTCATCGCCAATAACACCGCGCAGCATATGTAATACGACACTTCCTTTTGCATAGCTTCTTGTGCCGTCGAATATTTCATAAATATTTGTTATATCCTGCACATAAATTGTACCCTGAGCAAACCGAGCCAATTCCATATCGGCAATTACTTTTCCTTTATAGCCTTCTGTCCCTCTCATCCTTTCAACATAAAGCGCTTCTGCATATGTAGCAAATCCTTCATTCAACCAAATGTTTTCCCAATCCCTGCATGTAATTTTATCACCAAACCATGAATGTGCAAGCTCATGCGAAATCAAATCTTCCGACCAATAATTCCCACCGTACATTGATGTAACTGTTTGATGTTCCATTCCGCCGCTGAATCCAACTTGCGCATGCCCGTATTTTTCATTAACAAAAGGATATAATCCGAAAAGATCACTGAAAACTTCGAGCATCGTTATTGTTTGTGGAAGCAATGCCGTAAGAAAAGGTTCATTCTCCGGATAGATGAAGTGTGTAACCGGCATGGAACCTTTTGTAAAATTAAATGCATCATCAATACGGAGATAGTTCGTCATTGCGAGCGAGATAAGGTAATGCGCAATCGGATACCTATTTCTCCATTTCACGGTACGCGTACCGTCGCCGTTATCTTTATCTTCTTCCAAAATACCATTTGAAACGACAGTAAAATAATCATCGCATGTAACCCATACATCGGATGAATCGGCTTTATCACCGGGAGTATCTTTGCACGGCCACCAGTATCGTGCACCGTAAGGTTCGCTCAAAGTCCAAATTAATGGTTGTCCTTGATGCTCGTCAAATACAAAACTTCCAAGATCAACATTACCGGGGATTCCTTCATAATCAATTATAACTGTAAACTCTTGACCGATATTATAACCTTCATTCAGAGTGATATTAATTTGGCTGTTATTATGAGCAAACAATAAATTAGTACCGTTGGAAGTAACATTGTTAACAGTAAGTGAATTTTCGAGGTCAAAAAAAACATATTGCAAGGCATTAAACACGCTGCGCGCTTTTATTGTAACTATTCCTTTTAAATAATTTGGATTGTGAGTGACATTCAAATCCAGCTTATAATATGTAACATCGAAATTTGCATCGCCGGGATAATTTATCTCACTTACTTTTTGCAGCATTTGAAAACTTTTGATCTTAGCCTCAGCGCAAAGATTAGTTGCTCTTTGACCAAAGGCGCTGCCGTAAGCTAACAGTAAAGCAACAGCAAATATTAAAAATAACCTTTTCATGAATCCTCGAAAAATTTGTGGTTAAAAATATTTAACATACCTTTGAATAGAAAGGGGAATTTATGTACACTTTACGACCGACATTAATTTATATAACCACTCGATCTGGCAGGGAATCAACAAGCTGTTTTCCAAAGAAATCGAAAGAGATGGACAATAATCCGTAGCCTAAAAATAATTCCGAACTATTAAAGGAGCGGGGATGTACTTTCTACTTAATAATTTTATTCCGAATATTTTCAGGTGGATGTTCATGAAAAGCGTGATGATCCGTTTCTTCATCTTCTTTAATTATTACCGACGCCAGTATCGATACAAGTAAAGTTCCCAATATTACTAACAACGATATCTGAACCGGGATATGTATCCAGCCTGAAATCAACATCTTTACACCTATGAATAATAAAATAAATGAAATACCGAATTTGAGATAACGGAAAAGGTTTAATATTCCGGCAAGCGCGAAGAATAAAGACCGTAAACCGAGAATTGCAAATAAATTGGATGTAATCGCGACAAACGAATCTTGTGTAATTGCAAGTACAGCTGGAATTGAATCGATAGCAAAAACAAGATCGGTTGATTCCAAAAGAACTACTGTTATAAAAGCAACGGTAGCATATATGCGACCATCATGCTTTACAAAAAAATGGTCGGTACCCACATCGGTTTTTATTTTGAATATTTTTTTTGCAATCTTAACGAAAATATTTTTATCGGGATGAATCTCTTCCTCCTTTGACAAAAACATTTTTATGGCAGTGAAAACCAGTATGGCTCCAAGAATATATAAAACGAAATCAAACATTTTTATCAATTGAACGCCAGCGATAATAAATGCAATTCTTAAAACAACAGCCCCTATAATTCCCCATTTTAATATTCGCGGCTGATTCCTTTCCGAAATGCCCATCATTGTAAATATTAAAATAAAAACGAAAAGATTATCGACCGAAAGTGAATATTCGATGAGGTAGCCGGTAATAAATTCAAATGATTTGACATCGCCGTCCGGCAGAAAAAGTAAAATAGCCAAACCGAAAAGCACTGCCGTCGAAATCCAGATACCCGACCAAATAAGTGCAGTTTTGACTTTAATTTTACCCTTACGATGATCGGTGACAAACATATCTATTGTGAATACGGCAATAAAAAGAGCCACGAATATTAGCCAGAATACCAGGTGGATTTCCATAATTTCCTTTTAAATTAACATGTAAAGATAGGGATGTAATTGTTGGAATAAAACAGAAGGATTTAAAACGAAACGCCTCGAAAGAGGCGTTTTCGAATAAAAGCAATACACTTTATCCCATGAAAAAACTAAGTAGGATACCGGCTGCAACCGCACTTCCGATTACGCCAGCTACATTTGGCGCCATCGCATGCATTAGTAAATGATTTTTAGGATCATATTGTAAACCAACAATCTGGGATACACGCGCACTATCCGGTACTGCCGAAACTCCCGCATTCCCGATTAATGGATTTATTTTGTTCTCCTCGCTCATAAATAAATTTAAAATTTTTACAAAAATCACTCCTCCAGATGTTGCAATCATAAACGAAATTGCACCGAGCGCAAAGATTCCTATTGATTTTGCTGTTAAAAAAGTTGTTGCTTGCGTTGATGCCCCGACAGTCAGGCCGATTAATATAGTAACGATATCAATTAACGAACCTTTTGCAGTATCGGCAAGACGTTTTGTAACGCCGCTCTCTTTTAAAATATTACCAAAGAAAAGCATCCCCAATAACGGTAACGCAGATGGTGTAATAAAACAAGTAAGCATTAATCCAACAATAGGGAATAAGATCTTTTCTAATTTTGATACCTGGCGGGGCGGTTTCATCTTTATAACACGTTCTTTCTTCGTTGTTAACAATTTCATTATTGGCGGCTGAATCACCGGAACAAGCGCCATATAGGAATAAGCCGATACTGCAATTGCACCAACTAATTCCGGTGCAAGCTTCGATGATAAAAATATTGCCGTGGGACCATCAGCGCCGCCAATTATACCAATAGCAGCAGCTTGCTGTGGCAAATATCCCAACGCAAGTGAAATGGTATATGCGCCAAAAATTCCCAACTGTGCAGCAGCGCCAAGTAAAATTAGTTTGGGATTGGAAAGCAACGTAGAAAAATCCGTCATTGCCCCGATACCAAGGAAAATAAGCGGTGGATAAATACCTTTTGTAACTCCGAAGTATAAATAGTTTAATACGCTCCCATTTTCGTAAATACCTACCTGCAAATTGGCACCTTCGAGGAACGGGATATTACCAATTAAAATTCCAAATCCTATTGGCACAAGCAACAAAGGTTCATATTCTTTTGCAATAGCCAAATAAATAAATATCATACCAATTGTTAGCATAATGCAGTGACCAATACTAAAGTTTGCGAATGCGGTGTATCGCATGAATTGGTCGAATCCGTGAGAAGTAAATTCTAAAAATTGTCCCATTAGTTAACTCCCGATTTCAATAAGTAAATCACCTTCGAGAACCGAATCACCAGCTTTAACTTTTATCGATAGAATTTTTCCTTCTTTATCGGAGTTTACATTATTCTCCATCTTCATCGCTTCAAGTAAAAGAAGTCTGTCTCCGACTTTTACACTATCTCCCTCTTTTACATTAATGGAGAGTATAACGCCGGGTAATGGTGATTTAATAAATCCAACACCCTTTTGAGCAACCGGGCTGCTCGTTTTTTGAACTGAAGGCGACATATCCATGGATGGTGAAACAACAGATCGAACAAGTTTCGGAGTTTTTGAGGTTTGAATTTTTCTATCAATCTCAACCTGGTATCTCGTTCCATTCACCTCAACTTCAGCAATGTTATCGTCGACATTTAATATATCGACATCGTACTGATTTCCGCTAATGGTCATTTTAAATTTTTTCATTTTTCAATTCCTTATCTTGGAAACTGCCTCATTCCGTAAATTTTTGAACTCCACGGAGAATATGTCCGCGCTACTTTATTTATTGTAAGAATTGCTGACTCCCTGTCATGAAGTTCACTCATATATAGATAAAGTGCAATAGAAATTGCAGCGTTTATTTCGCCGGAAAGTTCAGCTCCTTTTTTTGTTTGTGGAATTTCTTTGCCTTCTTTCTTAAATGTCCGGCGAACCTTATAGTTTAGAATTTTCGTGATATTAAAGAAAAGAATATATAGCAGAAGGAGCGATAAAAACACCACAGCCATCCCGATAAAAGTCATTCCTACTCCCCAAGGATCAATCTGAGAAAATTTATCGGCATTTTCTTCTATTTTTACTTTCGAAAGAGAGTCAATTACTGCAGTTGTTTGTAACAGTATCATATCGACCTCTTTATAATGGAATGTTCGAATGTTTTTTAGGTGGATTTACATCCTTCTTTGTAGCAAGCATCTGCAAAGCACGCACGACTCTGAATCTTGTATTCCGCGGTTCAATCACATCGTCGATATAACCGTACTTAGCTGCGACATAAGGATTAGCAAACTTGTGTTTATAATCCTGTTCCTTCTCCGTTATGAATTTATTTCTTTCCTGCTCATCTTCAATTTTAATAATTTCTTTTTGATTCAAAACTTCAATCGCACCGCGTGGTCCCATCACGGCGATTTCCGCCATTGGCCAGGCGTAGTTAATATCTCCACGCAAATGTTTCGAACCCATTACATCATATGCGCCGCCGTAAGCCTTACGCAAAATAACTGTTACTTTTGGAACTGTAGCCTCGCCGTAAGCGAAAAGAAGTTTAGCGCCGTGTAAAATAATTCCGCCGTATTCTTGAGCAGTGCCGGGTAAAAATCCGGGAACATCAACAAAAGTCACTATTGGAATATTGAACGCATCACAGAATCTCACAAATCTTGCGGCCTTTCTTGATGAGTTAATATCGAGAACACCGGCGAGATAGTTAGGCTGGTTCGCAACAATTCCAACCGATATTCCATTAAAGTGCGCAAATCCAACAACCATGTTAGGAGCATAATTCCGTTGTACTTCAAAGAACTCATTGTAATCTGTTACTGCGTGAATTACATCTTTAACATCGTAAGGTTTATTTGGATTCTCAGGGATGATTGAATTTAGTGTATCTTCAAGTCTGTCAATTGGATCGTCGCAAACAGCTAACGGGGGATCTTCCAAATTATTCTGTGGAAGGTAACTTAAAAGTTTTCTAATTAATAATATTCCTTCACTTTCGTCATCGGCAACAAAATGAGTAACGCCCGATTTTGAGCCGTGAATCATTGCGCCGCCAAGTTGTTCATCAGTAACAACTTCACCAGTTACAGTTTTTACGACTTTCGGTCCGGTAACAAACATGTAGCTTGTCCCTTTTGACATAATTGTAAAATCTGTAAGCGCCGGTGAATAAACAGCTCCGCCTGCGCATGGTCCGAAGACAGCTGATATTTGAGGTACAACTCCGGATGCTAATATGTTTTTTTGAAAAATATCGGCATAACCACCGAGGCTTTTTACACCTTCTTGAATACGGGCTCCGCCGCTGTCATTAATGCCGATTACAGGAGCGCCAACTTTCATTGCCTTATCCATTACCTTGCAAATCTTCTCTGCATACATTTCGGAGAGCGAGCCGCCGAAGACAGTGAAATCCTGAGAGAAGACATATACTAATCTTCCATCGATTGTACCGTACCCGGTGACAACTCCATCCGACAAGTAAGTTTGCTTTTCCAATCCAAAGTCGTGAGAGCGATGTGTGACAAACATATCAAATTCTTCAAAGCTGCCTTCATCTAATAACATATTAATTCTTTCGCGAGCAGTAAATTTTCCTTTATCATGTTGAGCTTCGATTCTTTTTTCACCACCGCCCAAACGCGCTTTCGCACGCATATCCATTAATTCTTTAATTTTGTCTTCAATTGGCATTAGAACTCCATTGATACTTTTTATCTTTATAAATTAGTTTTCGGAACAAAATTCGGTAAGTACCCCAAATGTAGATTTTGGATGTAAGAATGCAATATTCATTCCTTCTGCCCCTTTTCGCGGCTGTTGATCAATTAATTGAATACCTTTTTCTTTTGTTATTGATAGCGCTTCATGTAATTCCTTTACATGAAATGCAATATGGTGAATTCCTTCTCCTTTTTTTTCAATAAATCTTCCGATAGGACCGTCAGGCGAAGTGGATTCTAACAACTCAATCTTAGTTTGCCCTACTTTGAAAAAGGCAGTCTTTACTTTTTGATCTTTGACTTCCTCGATACCATAACATTTTAATCCGAGGACGTTCTCGTAGTATTTGATGGCTTCATCGAGATTTTTAACAGCAATCCCAATATGCTCGATATGTGAAATATCCATAATTACCCCTATGATTAATTCAAGACTTATCCAAACAACAATTTATATGCCCGGATAATTTCTATAAGCTGAAATGTAAAAAGCCACTATAGGAATGTATAACTAATCAAGAATTAAAATTCTAGAAGTCTTTGCCGGCTCATTTCTCATATCTTGGAAACAGAATGTTCATAAATGAAAATAGAATAAAAGAAGATTTTATTTTGGTCGCTAATTTTTTTTCATTATTCAAGGGTGAAAAAGATTAAAAATCTTGACAAAGGAAGTCAAAAAACATATTTTAGCTGTCCAAAATTTGAAATCTTGATATTCCGTGTTAGCTCAATGGTAGAGCATGCGGCTGTTATCCCGAAGAAGTCGGGATGCAGGTTCGAGAGAAAAAATTGGTTTGTTGTATTCCGTGTTAGCTCAATGGTAGAGCATGCGGCTGTTAACCGCAGGGTTGCAGGTTCGAGTCCTGCACACGGAGCAAATGGCTGTTTCTTAATTGTTATTCTGAATTCGATTTGGAATTTTGATTTATTAAAAGCGGTTTTTATAAATCGGGGTTTTAAGAAATTCAGTTTAGTAATAAAATTTAAGAAACAGTCTTTTTTTTTGAACTTGAGCAGTAATAGTTGTTGGATTATGCATCACCAATAGTAGTAAGGTGCTCTGTTCGTTTTTAAATAATTATTATTCATTTATTTGGGAGCATCAAAAGATGGCAGAAAGAGTAAAAGGAACAGTTAAATGGTTTAACAGTTCTAAAGGTTTCGGCTTCATCCAGCGACAAGACGGTGAAGACGTATTCGTACATTTCCAATCAATTATTGGTGAAGGATACCGCAGCCTCCAGGAAGGTCAGCAGGTTGAATTCTCTATTGCTAATGGTGAAAAAGGTTTACAAGCTCAAGAAGTTAAGGTGATCAAGTAAAACATTTTTTTACTGCATTTAATGGCGGTCATTTTGGCCGCCTTTTTTATTTTAAAACCACATACCCCGTTATCTTCCACAATCTTCTGCCGATTGCCGGAATAGTGTTTCTCGATTGCGGTCCGTTTTCGATTCTAATTCTATACATCCCGGAAACTGTAATTAAAAAAATGTGATTAATTTATTTGGTTCTCTCGTTGTTAATTACGATTTTGAATGCAGGATTTAACGATGCTTTTCTTGTCGTAGGAAAACAATAATTCAAATTAACCTCCGGAGAATAAAATGAAATTATTTTATTTGCCTTCCAAAATTTTTTATACTTTAATTCTTATCAGCGTTGTGATTATTACAGTAGTAATTTCTTGCAGCGCCGGAAATTCGGTCTCAATTGATAGTTTTGAACCAAACGGTGTAGTTGATAAATTAACTACCTTCACTGTAAGGTTCTCTGAACAGCTGGCGCCGCCTGATAAACAAAATCAATGGTTGTCCGATGAATTGATCGAGTTCGATCCTAAAATCGAGGGTAAGTTTAAATGGCTTGACGGCAGTACATTAATTTTCTCGCCGGATTATCCATTGGATCCAATCCAATCTTATAAAGCGGAAGTGACCGACAAAGTTCTTTACAACACACAATTTTCTTCGGACTTTGATGAATATGAATTTAACACTCCCGATTTCGATGCATACAAAGTTGATTTTTTCTGGGTGAGAATTCCGAACCAGGCTTATAAAATTAGTGTGCAGGCAAATATTCATTTTAATTATCCGGTCGTACCCGATCAATTAAAAAAATATCTTGAAGTAAAGCGGGATGGCGAGGAAGTTAAAAATTATCAAATCATCTCCGAATCATCTTCCGATTTGATTGCGCTTAATTTTGGAGAGATTGCGCAGACAGACAAAGAGCAGGAATTACAAATTACAATTAAAGACGGACTCGAATCTATTTATGGGAAGAAACCCCTCGAAGACACTCGTGAATTCGAGCAGGATCTTCCGCCAATAACAAAACTTGCAATCACCGGTGTACGCTCCGGTTTCGATGGCACTACGGGTTGGATTGAGGTTTTAACTACTCAAATGGTTGACGATGAAAAACTTCAAAAATATGTTAGTCTCGATCCCGGTAAAAATCTTGTGTTCGCCGTTGATGAAAGTTATTTCCGTATCGAATCGGATATGGAGAACCAGGAAGAAGTCCAATTAAAAATTAAAAAAGGATTACCCGGACTTTACGGCGGTGAATTGGAATTTGATTTTGAGCAGGTTGTTTCTCTCGTTAATCTCGAACCTTCTATAAACTTCGCTGATAAAAAAGGAAAATACTTGATGCTCGGAGGGAACAAAAATGTGCAGGTAAACTGCGTTAATATTCCCGAAGTTGAAATCGAAGTATCGAAAGTTTTTAAGAACAACGTTCTCCACTTCCTCAACCAGTACGGTTATTACTCAGATTACGAATACGATTATTATTACAATCCCGATTATTACGTTGGTGACTTTGGCAAACCATTATACACTGAGAAGAAAAACTTATCCGAAAGCCGCAACTGGCTTGAGAAGTACAACGTTAATATGGCGAAAGCGCTGGATGATAAGTACAAAGGTTTGTACATCCTTAGTGTTAGATCGTCGGAGGATCGTTGGATTCAGGATTCAAAAATAATTTCGATTTCCGATCTCGGATTGATTGTTAAAAAATCCGGCACCGGCGCAATGGTGTTTGTTAACTCAATCAATACCACAAAACCCGTAAACGATGTTGAAATATCGATCATCTCCTCGAACAATCAAATAATTGCGGCAGGTAAAACCAATGAAGACGGTTGGGTTAAGTTCGAGAATCTGCAAGATAAGTTTAGTGAATTCACGCCGCGAGTTGTTACGGCAGAGCTGGGCGATGATTTTAATTTTGTTGACTTACGCGAAACTTTTATAGAAACTTCGCGATTTGATGTCGGCGGTATTTACGAATATTCCGAGCAGTACTCTGCATTTCTTTACGGCGATAGAAACCTTTATCGCCCCGGTGAAAAAATAAATATTACCGGCATAGTCCGGAACGAAAAAATAAAATTACCCGAAGAAATGCCGGTGATAATTAAAATTATAACTCCAACGGGAAAAATATACGACGAATATAAAAAGAATTTGAATAAGCAGGGTTCGTTTGAAATATCTTTTGATATGCCGGATTATGCACAGACCGGTGAATACACAGCCGAACTTTACACCGGCGCATACAAAATTATTGGTTCGTATAAATTCAGCATCGAAGATTTTGTGCCCGACAAAATCCGTGTAACACTAAAGAGTTCGAAAGAAAAGTTTTCTCAGGGCGAAAATGTTAATGTGAATATTGATGCGGAATTTTTATTCGGGGCAAAAGCTTCCGGATTGAAATGGGAATCTGATGTTCAACTGAGGCACCGTCCATTCGATAGCAAATCGTTTCCAAAATATGATTTTGCCACTTCATCCGTAACTGCGTCCGAAGTACCTGGCGTTCAATCCGATGGAACACTTGACGAAAATGGCAAAGCTGTATTGAATTATACTATTCCACAAGATTTGTACGGAAGCGGTTTATTCAGCGGATTCGCATACGTTAGCGTCTTCGATTTGACAGGAAGGACAGTAAATCGATTTGCATCGTTCGATGTTTATCCAAACAAAGAATTTGTAGGAATTTATTCCCCCGGATATTATTTCAGCACAAAGGATAAAATTAATTTTAAAATTGTTGCCGTTGACGACAATGATAAATCAATAGGGAATTACCCGGTTAACGTTGAACTTGTGCGTTACGAATGGCAGACAATATTAAAGAAAGATTACAGCGACAGATATTACTACGCATCCGAGAAGAAAGAAATAATCGAATGGCGGAAACAATTTAACATTAAAGGCGAAACAAAAATTCCGGTAACAGCTTCAAGTTCGGGTGAATACCGGCTTCGTGTTTATAAGAAGGATTCGGATGATTATAATTACACTTCATTTTACGCTTACGGATGGGGCGGTTCTACTGCATCAACTTTCGAAGTTGATAAAGAAGGAAGGGTGGACATCGTTCTCGATAAAGAAAAATACAGCCCCGGTGAAAAAGCAAAAGTACTTTTTACCACACCCTTTGCCGGCAGAATGCTGGTTACAATTGAGCGCAACGGCGTTTACGATCATCAATACATTGATGTGAAAGAAAGATCTGCTGAAATTGAATTGCCGATTAAAGAGGATTACTTGCCGAATGTGTATGTGTCGGCTACCCTATTCAAGAAGCACACACCCGATTCGAATACACCGTTCTTTGTAGGTCATGGATATGCTTCGTTAAAAGTTGAGAAGAAAGAAAACAAACTTCCGGTTACAATCAAGGCTCCTGAAAAAGTAAAACCAAACACAACACAGGAAATTACAATTCAAACAAAATCAGAGGGCGATATTTATGTTACTGTTGCAGCAGTTGATGAAGGTATTCTCCAAATAAAAGATTTTAGAACGCCCGATCCTTACGGATATATGTATGCGAAACGTTCGCTGAAAGTTGACAGTTACGATCTTTACGAATTATTACTGCCGGAAATAATTTCTAAATCGGCCCCCGGCGGAGGCGATCTCGCTTCGCAATTGAAGAAAAGAACAAACCCGGTTACCTCGAAGCGTTTCAAGTTGCTTGCTTTCTGGAGCGGGATCAAAACTACGAATAGCGATGGAACAGTAAAAATAAAGCTGAACATTCCGCAATTCAACGGCGAAGTAAGATTAATGGCCGTGGCTTATTCGAACTCGAGTTTTGGCAGCGGTGAAAAAATGATGAAAGTTGCGGATGATATTATAATCGAACCTGAGGTACCGCGCTTCCTCGCTCCGAATGATTCCCTTGTGATGCCCGTGACTATTGTGAATACAACATCGTCTTCGGGAAATCTGAATGTAAAAGTCAGTTTGAAAGGACCGCTAAAATTACTTACCGAACAAACTAAATCGGTAAGCGTTGCCGGCAATTCTACAGCACAAGCTAAGTTTGTTATCAAAGCTGATTCAAAAATCGGCGAAGGTAAAATCATCATTGAAACTACCGGGAAAGCCTCGGTAAAAGAAACGATTGATATCGGTATCCGCCCGGTTTCACCGCTGGTAACTCAAACCGGCACGGGAAATGTCACCGCCGGTAATGAAGTTAAACTTGATATTCCGGGTAATTTTATGCAGGGTACTCAATCAACTACGCTGACAATAAGTAAATTCCCCGCGCTCAAATTTGCGAAGCAGTTGAAATATCTTGTCGGGTATCCGCACGGATGTATCGAGCAGACTGTTTCCAAATTATTCCCGCAGCTTTATTTCGAAGAACTCGCTAAACTGATTGCGCCCGAACTGTATCGAACAAACAATCCTGTTTATTATGTGAAAGAAGGAATACGCAAAATCGAATCGATGCAGTTGTATGACGGTTCGCTTGCCTACTGGCAGGGTGATTCATATTCGAGTTGGTGGGGATCGGTTTACGGTGCGCACTTCCTGCTTGAAGCAAAAAAAGTGGGATTTAAAATCTCCGAATCAATGTTGAACAAACTGCTGAAGTACATCGGCGATAAAGCAAAAGAGAAGAGCACGTATGATTATGTTGTTTATTCCGGCAATCAAAGATCGGTAAGAAAGATTGCCAATAAAGAGATAATATATACGCTGTATGTGCTGGCGCTTTCAGGCAAAGGCGATTTTTCAACGATGAATTACTACAAGTCGAAGCCGCATCTTTTATCGGAAGACATGAAATACGTTCTCGGCGGCGCGTATGCTTTGATGGGTAAGTGGAATGCTTATAAAGAAATAATTCCATCCGTTTTTAAAACCGAAAAGACGGAGACACTAACCGGCGGATGTTTCGATTCCGAAATTCGATCGAATGCAATAATGCTGAATGTACTTCTCGAAGTGGATAAAACGAACAAGCAAATCAGCTACATGATAAAACACATTTCCGATAATGCAAACAACATGTACTCGACACAAGAAAGATCGTGGGCATTTTTAGCATTGGGCAAAGCCGCAAAACTTAATGCAGAAGCCGATGTTAAAATTGATATAATTGCGAACGGAAAGACAATCAAAAAATTTGACGGAAAGGATTTAACAATTACGGATGCTGCCTTGAATAACGGGCAAATAAAATTGAAATCTTCCGGCAAAGGCGAGGTTTATTATTTCTGGAGTACCGAAGGAATAAAAGTTAATGAGAAAGTGAAAGAAGAAGATTCGTTCATGCAAGTTCGAAAAACATTTTACGATTACCGAACAAAGAGCGAAATCGCGAACAATAATTTCAAGCAAGGTCAGCTGATAGTTTGCAAAATTTCCCTTACAGGATTTGAACGGTCGGCGGAGAATATTGTAATTACAGATCTGATTCCTTCGGGATTCGAAATTGAAAATCCACGGCTGGCGGCATCAACCGATTTGAATTGGACAACACAAACTCCTATTACTGTGCAGTATCTCGATATCCGGGACGATAGGCTGCTGATATTTACCGATCTACCGCGTAATACATCGCGTCAGTATTACTACATGCTGCGTGTTGTAAACCAGGGTAATTTCGAGCTGCCGGTTATCGGCGCGGAGGCGATGTACGATAGAGAATTTCATTCATACAATGGCGCGGGGAAAATAACGGTAGTAGCGAGGTAAAATTGAAAACCGAGAAGCCCAATCTGCCAAAGTGGGATTGGGCTTCTTTTACAATATTCATCAATAATTTTTAAAAGGATAGTTTAAATGATTTTATTTCCATTTAGAAGATATACTTTATTCAGCAATAAAAGTGAAAAGGAAGTGAGAAGTCTATTAAACGAAAATATAGATACGAATTATGTTGGAGATAAAGACAATCAATTTTTTGGAAGTCATTCAAATAATAATTTCTATATAATAAGAAAAAATACGCGATCTACATTTAGTGTTAACGGCGAGTATAAAGGTATGGATAATGGAACTATGATTTTTATAAAACTATCTAATTCAAAAAGTTCTAACATAGGAATAGTAGTTTTTCTTTTTTTAATTTTTTGTACAGGCTTACTATCACTTGATAGTGAATTTTCATCGCAGAAAGTCGTTAATATTTTATTGGTAATAGCGGTATTTTCTTTCTTTTTGGGTATACTAACAAAAATAATGTTTAAGCTGGAAGAGAAAAAAACATTACATTTATTCAAAGAACTCTTCGAATTCGTAATTGTAGATGAGAATAACAAATATCAGAAATAAAAAAAACATGCTGATGTAAACGAAATGTACTCCCGTTGACGGATTGATTAAGCTTCTTTAAATCAAAGTGGAACTCTTACTTTTTTATCCGCAATAAACGTTGTCGTTTAATTTCAAATAGAAGTATCCCTGTAGCAACCGATACATTAAGTGACTGTATTTTACCGGCCATCGGGATTTCGGCAAGGAAGTCGCAATTATCTGAAATGAGCCTTCTGATTCCTTTTTCTTCGTTGCCCACAATTAATGCAACGGGCATTTTGTAATCAATTGACGAATATGGTTTGCTGTTCGCGCCCAAAGAGGAGCCGACAATCCAGAATCCTTCTTCTTTCAAAATCGTAATTACATTATTAAGATTTCCCGCTTTCGTAATTTTCAAATGGTTGACCGCACCGGCGGATGTTTTCTCGACTACTTCATTAATCGGCGCACTGTTCTGCGATGTAACGATAACACCGTTAACTCCGGCGCATTCCGCAGAGCGAAGAATCGCCCCGAGATTGTGTGTATCCTGGATTGAATCCAAAATTAATAGTAGAGGGTATTCTGATTTTTTTGAGATGTTGATCAACTCATCGAGTGAACAATATTTTATATCGCTCGTTACTGCGGCAACGCCCTGAGTGTTTTTATCTCGGAACATTGAATCGAATTTTGCCGGCGGCGCTTGAGTAATTTTTATCCCTTCCCTCTTTGCTTCCTTTTTAATTTGTTCAATCACATCGCCATGCGTTCCGAAGGAGATATAAATTTGCTCAATTTCAATTCCGGATTTAATAGCCTCGAGTACGGGTTTTCTACCATAAATTTTATTCATAGCTATTTTAATTCATCCATCAACTCTTCACGCCGTTCTTTACTCAGTTCTTCTTTTGTCATGAAGGATTGGAGAAGCACATCAAGCTGCTGGATTAATTTTTTCTTGAAATATTTCGGCGCATACACCGAACCGTCTATCATATAAACCCGGTGAGTTATTTCATCAAAGAAAGTATAATTAACAAATGGACCACCCATGCTTTTATCGCTCATTCGCCAGAGTCCTTGCATCATTATTGCATACCTGCCGTTAAAATTAACTTCGCTTGCTGTTTTATAATCGTCGGCGATTTCTGCAAAGGCGCTTCCGGTTGAATTGCGAAAATATTTATTCGTAATTCTGTTTCTCTCATTCCATACCGAGTCTTTATTTAAGTAATCGGGAGTACAATTATCAATCCAGTGCACAAAAATCCGGCTTTCCATATCATCACCGGTAGATTTTCGAAGCAGTACAAAATTATCCGCGGGTTGTTCTTCATCAAGAATAAAATCTTTTTGTACGTAAATTATCCAGCCGTATCTATCAAGTAACTCGGCCTGGATATCTATCTTTTCATATTCGGGTTCGTATAAACTCTGCGATAATCTTTTATTCGAAATATTTTGAAAATAGTATGGTAAATCTTCATGCTTGCCGAGTAGCTTTTCATTTAACATTTCAAGCGATGTTGCCGATAGAACCATTACTAATTGTTCCCTCACCCAGAGGTCATATTTAGTAAAATAAAATTTATTGCCCGTTTTTACTTTTGCTAAATCTGCAGAATCTAAAATCGTTGTAATAAATTCCGAGACTTCGGAACCGGAATTAATAGGCGCGACAACAATTACATTTTTTTTACTTTTTACATCCTCCAACTCTGAAAAATTTTTTCGCTTTAGCTTGAAAAGTTTTTCCGGTTGGGGCGTTAATATTATTTTACTAAATACCTGCAACAGCGAAGCCTGCAACCGTGAATATTCAATTGAATCGGCAACAACATAAATTTCATCTTCCTCGCCGCCGGCGGATTGTTTTGTTCCGCAAGATATAAGTGTCATTAAAAGAAAGACAGTTGCAGCAACTAACGCTGCGTAGTATCCATTTATAGATTTCATTTCACTTCGTATGATTTTGAGTTTTATACAATCCTCCTGGAAATCATGTTTCCCCGGCTACATTGGAATAGTCCGAAGTGCAAATTCGATATGAGGAAGAAAAATATAATAGAGCAGCCACATCGTTAATCCGACGCTGAAAGGAACAGTCAGGTTATCATCGGCCCAGCCGTAAGAAATATTTTCGGCAATCGCGCCCACCGCAGCGGCAAAAACTCCAATTGCATATTCAATAAAAAGTCCATCAGCTTTGGGAGTAAAGAAAATAACAATGCTCGACACAATAAAAAATGCCAATGTGCCTTCAAGACTTTTATATAAAAATTGATGTTTCCCGAATTTTCTGCCGAATAGAGCGGCTGAAATATCGCCAAGTATTAGAATTGCGAAAGCGGTGATAAAGTACAATTTAGGGATAAGCAGTATACCAAGAGTGGCGGAAATAAGCACATAAGTAGCGCCGCTTAAATTTTTCTTCTTTTCATCAACTTCGTGCTGGCGAAGTAAAAATCCAAACAGGGTATGAACAATCTTTTTTATAGGCGGAGAAAAATACCTCGCTATATCAATTACCAACGCAAAGATTGTAAGCGGAACAAAAATAGTTAGCGCCGTTTCCCTCGTTATATAATAATAAAGGATTGGAATAGATAGAGAACAGAGATGAATACTCTTTCGTAAAATCTCGAATTTAAAATCTATCGTGCCTCGATCAATTGCCTTCATTTGTAGAATCTGCAGGTTTATCCGTCTCCCGTTTCTTTTTTTCATCAATTAATTTTTTTACATGTTCCGGCACAGTATCAGAAGCAGCATGATTACCGCCGTTTCTTTTAACCGGAGGCAATTCCTCGCCATGTATAATTTTATCTATCTCATCGGCGTCAAGAATTTCACGTTCCAGCAACTCATTGGAAAGTTTGTGAAGCAGTTCGATATTTTCTTTAAGGATATCTTCAGATCGTTCCATGCATGTTGAAATGATTTGTTTAATTTCTGAATCAATATCCTGTGCGGTTTTTTCGCTGAAATCTTTATGGCGTGTTATTTCCCTGCCAAGAAATATTTCTTCTTCTTTCTGACCGTAAGAAATCGGACCCATTTTATCGCTCATACCCCATTCGCAGACCATCTTACGTGCAAGATTTGTAGCTTTTTCAATATCGTTTCCAGCGCCGGTTGTGAACCTGTTGAAAATTAATTTTTCAGCTGCTCTTCCGCCGAGAGCATAAGTTATCATAGCTTCAAGATACTCGCGCGAGTATGTATGTTTTTCGTCCACGGGAAGATAGGTTGTAACACCAAGCGCTCTTCCTCTCGGGATAATTGTTACTTTGTGTACCGGATCGGATTCCGGGGTTTTTAATGCAACAAGCACATGACCTATTTCGTGATAAGCAGTAGTCTTCTTTTCTTCTTCGGTGATAATAAGACTCTTCCTCTCCATGCCCATCATAACTTTATCTTTCGCTTCCTCGAAATCTTCCATACTAACATTATTTTTATTCTTTCGTGCAGCTAATAAAGCGGCTTCGTTCACCATATTCGCAAGATCAGCGCCTGCCAAACCCGGGGTGCCTTTTGCAAGTGTTTTTAGATCAACATTTACATCAAGAGGAATTTTTCTTGTATGAACTTTTAAAATTCCTTCTCTTCCGTTTACATCGGGTCTATCAACAACAACCTGGCGGTCGAATCGACCGGGACGCAGCAATGCCGGATCGAGAACATCGGGACGGTTGGTAGCGGCGATAATAATTACCCCGCTATTCTGTTCAAATCCATCCATCTCAACCAATAGCGCATTTAAAGTTTGTTCGCGTTCATCATGCCCGCCACCTAAACCGGCACCGCGATGCCGGCCAACAGCATCTATTTCATCAATAAAAATTATACACGGAGCGCTCTTTTTGCCTTGTTCAAAAAGATCGCGTACACGGCTTGCACCAACACCAACAAACATTTCAACAAAATCGGCGCCGCTTATTGAAAAAAATGGTACGCCAGCCTCGCCTGCAACTGCTCTTGCTAATAAAGTTTTCCCTGTTCCCGGAGGACCCAATAATAAAACGCCGCGTGGAATTTTTCCACCGAGTTTTTGAAACTTGGTCGGCTCCTTTAAAAACTCAATTATTTCTTGAAGTTCTTGTTTGGCTTCGTCTGCACCGGCCACATCTTTAAAAGTAACTTTGATTGAAGAATCAGAAATTAATTTTGCACGGCTTTTACCAAAATTAAAAATACCGCGGGTTCCGCCGCCGCCGCCCTGCATACGACGCATCAATAAAATCCACACACCGAAAATTAAAATCCACGGAATAATGCCAATTAATACTGTCAGCCATTCGTTGGATTCCTTTTCAAATTTATAATGAATATTTTTTTCTTTCCATACTTTAACTTGCTCAACTATTACGGATTCGATAAGCACGATTGAAAATTTGGTTACTCTCACGTAGTTGTTATCAACTAAAATCCTTTCTTCGGATTTTAGCGAGCCTTCGACCGAATAATCATTTATATCGGTCTTTATAACCTTAACTTCGCTGATTTTATCATTATTTAAAAAATATTCATATACATCGGGAGTAACTTCGGTAGTACTGGAGCCGCCGGGTTTCATAAACTGCATAATAATTACGGCAGCAATAATTACAGCTCCCCATGTAAAAACTGTTCTCATTATTTTCGACCAATCAAAATCTCCGCCCTGTTTCCCTGGTTGCGACGGATCTTTTTTGTCTCTGTTCAACGGCGATTTAAAATTCGAATTATCACTCATATATAATTTCTTAAATGGTTTAAACATTATTACCCCTTTATTCACTTAATACGTATATGGATCGTAAATTCCGATATTTTTGAGCATAATCCAATCCGTACCCAATTACAAATTTATCGGGGATTTCGAATCCAATATAATCAATTTTAACATTATATTTAAGGCTTCCGGGCTTCATCAGAAGCGTTACAACCTTGATGCTTGCCGGTCGAGAATCGCTTAAAATTTCCTCGATATATTTTAGCGATAAACCCGAATCAACAATATCTTCAACAATTATCACATGCCTATCGTTTATATCGGCATTCAACTCTTTTAACATCTTTACTCTGCCGGACGAAATTTTTTCATCGCCGTAACTCGAGAGCTTGAAAAAATCTATCTCGCAGACGACGTCAAGATTTTTAACAAGATCAGACATAAAAATGAACGATCCGTTAAGAATACCGATAATGATTGGAAATTTACCGTGGTATTCCTCCGAAATTTTGTCGGCGATTTCTTTTATCCTTTTTTGAATTTGTTCTTCGGTTAACAACGGCACAAACGTCTCCGTTCCAACCTGAACAACATCATTTTTATCTACGTCTTTCTTATCCATATTTTATATGCTTTTTTTGTTGATGAACTGACCTTGTATCTATTGTCTATTCTTAAACCAAGAATCCATACGATATGGTTCCGATTTGTGAGGACAAGTTGCTCTTTTTTCAAACTTGATTGGACTTTCTGCTCATTTAAAAAATCCGATACTTTTTTAAATTCATTCATCCCAAGCGGAACAAATTTATCGCCCGGTTCCCATCTCCGTAAAACGAAATTTCCCTCTATCTCGTTTCCGTTTATGAATTCTAAAAAATTGTTTTTATCCGAAAGATCAATTTCGCGGGTAGTTGTTTCCTCAATCATCAACTCGCCGATTGGAAGCGAAACAGATTCACCCGGATTCAATTCAACCGGCTCAAATATTTTCACAACGGATTCATCGTACAACACAATCTTTTCTCTTTCGCGGTATGCTACTAATTTCTCGGAGAAATAATTTTTTCTTCCGGTTTGGTTCTCATAAAGATCGTTCAATTTAAGAAAATCAGTGTACGTAAATTCCTTCGAGTAATATTGCTGGAGACATTTCTTAAAAACTTCACCCAGAATATCTTTGCCGAATTTTTCAACTATCTGAAGATCAATTTCCAATCTTTGGTTAACATGCTTTACATTCTCTTTCAATATTTCTTCGACGAAACCTGAAATAAGATTTGAACTGCTCTTAAATACTAATGACGAATTAAATATTGATTCGTGAAGCGACGGATTTATTTTTCTAACTAACGACGGAACTATCTCGTTCCGGATAAAATTACGGGTAATCGAACTGTCAAGGTTCGACTTATCGATCCGGTAATTTATTTTATTGCTATGGAGATATGCCAAAACCTCTTCCTTAGTAAGAATGAGTAACGGTCTGATAATATTCTGCCTTTGAATCGGAATACCCGAAATCCCTTTCAGTCCGGTGCCTCTAAATAAATTTAACAGAACAGTTTCCGTGTTGTCATTCATATTGTGCGCGGTTGCAAGCCTATCTGCGTGAACCATTTCGGACACGTTTCTGAATTCGGCGTACCGCAAGTATCTTGCCGCTTCTTCGATAGAAAATTTATTTGCTGCCGCATATTTTTTAACATTTACTTTTTCACTGTGAAATTCGACGGTGTTGTTCTTACAAAGTTCACGGCAAAATTTTTCATCTTCGTCCGATTCAATTCCCCGCAACTGGTGATTAATATGGACTGCGGCAATTTCTATTTTTAATCGTCGCTCATATTTTTTTAGGAAATGAAGAAGGAATACTGAATCCGGTCCTCCGCTTAAAGCGACAAGCAGTTTTATACCCGGCTCAATTAACTTCTGCCGGTCGATAAATTTTAATACTTTCTGCTCGGTGTTTTTCATTTAATTCTGCACCGCGTTACCATAAATGGTAACGCTATTCGAAAAAAGCATCCTGAAGGATGCTATTTTTAGTAAAATATTCTTTGAAGGAACAAACAACAGTCGATACTCGATCTGCCGTTTTATTACTCTATCTTCATAATTTCAAATTTTATTATTCCAGCAGGGACTTTTGCCTGCACAACATCCCCAACTTTAGCACCCATAAATGCACTGCCGACCGGGGAAGACATTGCAATTTTCCCATCCTCCAAATTAGCTTCTTCCGGTGATACCAAAATATATTTGAATGTTTTGGAATTGTTCAAGTTCTTTACTGTAACTTTTGATAAAATATGCACCTGCCCTTTCGGCAGCGACGATAAATCTATTAATCTGGCTCTTGCGAGCGAGTCTTGAAGTTTGCTTATTTTTAATTCCAACAATCCCTGTTCTTCTTTTGCGGCGTCATATTCTGCATTCTCGGATAAATCGCCGTGCGATCTTGCTTCCGCAATTCGTTCAGCCATTTTTTTACGACCATTATTTTTCAGTTCATTTAATTCCGCTTCAATTTCCCTCATTCTCTCCTTGCTCAAATAAACGAAATTCTCCAATGCAAATACTCCTTTGTTTTGTTGATTTAAAAAAAATTGCCACCGCCGGTATTGCAGTAGCAAATTATTGGGCAGTGGCTACGAAAAACTAAAAAAAATTGAATTACTTTGCAAGATTTAAAGAGGGTTTATCCCAATTCATTATCACCTCAGTAAAATCATCTTTTTCGTCTGTATTTTATCCGAAGAACTCATCCGACAGAAATACACACCGGATGAAAGTGCATTATTGTTATTATCTGTTCCATCCCATTTGAGATAGCGCTCACCAATATTAAGTTCGCCTTCGAAGATGGTTTTTACTTCCCGTCCGAGTGTATCGTAAACCTTTATTGTGAAGTTATCCCTTCCGGCGATGATTACTCTTATTATCGTACTTGAATTAAACGGATTGGGATAGTTTTGGTTTAACACCCATGAGCACGGCAAGTTTTTACCCTCTTCGATTCGGTTAACAATATTCCCGTATTGAATGCCCTTGATTATTGCCCCAGTTAACCAATTAGCTGGTCCTTCACACCACCTCGCAAATATTCCGAATTTATCACAGACTTCGTTGTAAAAGTAAATAGATGATTCAGCTTGATATTCAAGCATCTTCGTTTTTACCGTATCACCCCATATTATTACCCAGCCCGTATCTTTAATGCTGACATTTATTGGCTCATACCTATTTCGCTCAATATTAGAATAACGATATGATAAATAATCAGAAAATATCGGAAGATTCAAACTATCCATCAATAATTCCTCATCATAAATACCATCGCTATCTAAATCCTCATTATCCAATTTGTACGATGATATTAATAAAGAATCATTCCGTTCCCAATTAATGTATCTATCACCATCCCATGGATCATATAAAAATATCTTTTTAAAATATTTTTTGTTGTTAACTGATGTATCCTTTTCTACCCAATTAACCTGAAACATACCTTCGGATACTTCATATTGCCAAATATCTCCAACGTGCAGCGGATTAAAACATGGATTTTCTTCATTGTACTTTATTTTAAATGCATTTGGTACGTCATCAATAAATTTGATATGGTTTTGGGCAATTAAACACCATGAATAAAATAACACTATTAAGAAAAATTTTATCAATATCACCTCAATAATATCATTTTTTTTGTCTAAATTTTATCCATTGAACTCATCCGGTAAAAATACACACCGGATGAAAGCTCATTATTGTTATTATCTGTTCCATCCCATTTAAGATAGCGCTCGCCGATATCAAGTTCGCCTTCAAAGATGGTTTTTACTTCCCTTCCGAGTGTGTCGTAAATCTTTATTGTTAAGTTTTCTCTTCCGGCGATGATTACTCTTATTATCGTACTTGAATTGAATGGATTGGGATAGTTTTGGTTTAACTCCCACGAGATTGGCAGGTTTTCATTTTGCTCAACACCGACGACGATTTCGCCGTATTGTACGCCGTCTATAATAGCGCCGGATAAATATCTTCTACCTGATCCCTCAGACCAACCTATTATTACCCCAAATTTATCTGTAATCCATACTGTCGAAAATATATCGATATATTCAATAGCTTTTGCCTTACATGTATCGCCCCAAACAACTACCCAGCTTGAATCATAGAAATTAATCCGGGATGGTTCCCTCATCCAAACATAAGGTCCATTATATACATTCCTATATGATAAATACTCTGTGGTAAAGGTACAATATTCAAGACTATCCAATAATAACTCTTCATTAAAATTTTGGTCGTGATCCACATCTTCGTAATCCAACTTATAACATGCTTTTAAGAGCGTATCGTTCCGCTCGTAACTTGTGAAATATTCATCTAAGTATGGATTAGCCTGATTTTTTTTTATAAAATAATTCCTATTACTAATAATAGTATCATTTTCAATCCATTGATTTTTATAAACACCTCCGGGCCATTTATATTGCCACCGGTCTCCGACATGAAGAGGATTGTAAGAATTTTTTATTTTGTAATTAGAGGAGAATTCTTCCGGTACATCATCTATAAACAAAATGTTACTTTGAGCCGTCAAGCAATTCATTGATATAAATCCAATTAATACGTTGAATATTTTTTTCATGAAAGATTCGTTAAAATTAAAGGGAAAAATCCAGTTCATTGTTTAGAATGTCCCGCGACCGTTTTGAATTCGTAATTAATTTAAATTCTATTTCAATTTTGTAAATCGCATATTAAAAATCAAGAGTTGATGCAAAATTGATTTTGAATTACCAAGAAATTTCTTTCACCCGGCAAACCGACTTATATTCGCAGTAAATACATATTTTCGTTTCACGATCCTCCAATTTTGAAAGTTGGAATTCACCTTTGGAGATAGCGTCAATATAATTTTTAATATAAGAAACCGCTGTATCGATGATCCGTTCATTCATTTCAATCAATTCTTCCGTAGAGATATTCCTTTTTCTTGTCAGGTTCACATTATCCCTGCCAAATTTTTCGGATTGATATTTTAAAGAATATATTGTCATTTCGAGGGGTGAATATTCAAGTCCGATTTTAGCAAGAAGACTCTTAGCCGCAAGCAAATATATTGGTAGTTGCAATGATTGACCGTTTTCTAGCTCGACGACGGAAGGTTTCTTCCCGCCCAATTTGTAATCCACAACGTTGAAAGTTTTTTCTATTTCATCAATTTCGATTCGGTCAATCTTTCCTCGCAATTTTATTCCGTCAAGGTTTAGCGGTTCGGCAGAACTTAATTCCAAATCGGTTTCATGTTTGCAAATTTTGCCAAATGCCACCTCGAAAAACGAAGGTACGCTGCTGCTTGTACCCGCTTTCTCAACCTCAAAAAATTTATATAACAGCGATTCTTTTCTATTACCGTTTATCCCGAAGATTTTTTCTTTTTCGTAGAAGGCGAGCGGTGAGCGGAACGGAGATTTTTCAAATTCTTCTTCCGCAACTTTGAATAAAATTTTCTCAGCGTCTTTTGCTTCTTTACCTGTACATCCTGCCAACACTATCCTTTTTTCACGAAGTGCGGAGTAAAATTTAAATAGGATTTGATGAATAAGCGCACCCAATTCAAGAGGTTCGATATCTTCAACCGGTTCTTCCAATCCTTTTATTTGCAGTAGTCGTTCCACAAAAAATTTGAACGGACACATGGCATAAGTTTCAAGCTGCGAGATTGAAAATTCGGATTGAATAAACTTTTGCAGTTTCTCCTTCCCCTTTTGTATTACCGGTACATCTGATTCAGCGAAAATCGATCCCGAAAAAACCGAATGATTCTGTTCCGGATTTGTGCGTAATCTGTCTATTCGAATAGCCCTATAAATCTCTTCAAATCGCAGCGCTATCTCATTTTCATAAGCCGCATATTTTTTAATGAAGTCACCGGGTTGACTCTTCCCGGCGCGAATTAAAAATTCTTCTGCCGAATATATTTTTTTATCATAATTTTTTTCATCGACTTTTGAGATGAGGAATACTTTCTCAAAATCTTTCATAAAAGTTGACTCAAGCAATTCCTTACCGCTATCGCCCGCCGGCAAAGAGAGATACAGTTTTTTTCTCCACGCACACAACGCCTGGTAGAATCGGTATCGCTGTTCCGTTTGATGAACCATTTCCTGTTTGGCAAACGAACCGGATAAAAATATTTCGGGATTAAATCTCGTCGGGAAATCGCCGTCAACCAATCCGCCGATAAAAAGATGATCAAACTGCAATCCGCGAATTTCATTTATCGTTGTTACGAGAACTCCGAAACCGGTTTTTTCCTTCACATTGAATCGCGCCCATCCGCATGCGGTTCTAATCTGATCAAGAAAAAATTTCAAAGTGAATTGTTCGTCTTTCCCTCTTTCGTCAGCGGTTAGAGTAAATACTTCTTTAATCGTGTCGAAAAATATTGTCAATGCTCTCACATTTTGTTCGGCATTATCAAGCTGCGAGTTTAAAATCTTTTGTGGCAGTTTCAGGTAATTTACAATAAGATTTTCCAGGACTTTTAAGAAATCATCGATTGTATTTTTATATTCAAATCCCGCAAGAAGCGATGCGATGCGCTCAATATCACTAATCGCCTTTTTATAATTTTCTTTTCTAATCGCAGTATCAAAATCTTCATTGTTGATTTCCCTTCGTTCCAAATTCTCGATAGAATCCTTCAATATGGAAATCCAATTATCTTTGCCCGAAATAATTTTTAAGTGAACCGCGCAGCGCATAAGATTGTCAACATCAATTTCTTCAACTTCGAGGAAACTGCTGCTGAATGCGCGGAAAATATTTTTATAATAAAAATCGTTTTCAAGTATTTCAAGAAAATTTATAATAGTCGAGATTACCAGCGAATTTGAAAGTGGAATCCGATCGGTAAGATTTAACGGGACGCCATAACTATCAAAAATATTCCGGATGATTGCCGAGTAACGATCAATTAAATTAAAGACCACGCAAATGGATGATGGCCCGGCATGTTCATCAATAATGAGCCGTTTGATTTCTTTGGCAATCAGCTCAATCTCCTTTTCTCGCGATGGGGCTGTGAGTTTGAAAATTTTCTCATGAAAATCGTATACATGCGTTATTTTCTTTTTGAATAGTTTTTCTCTTACGATTGTTGTAAAACCATTCATTAATTTTGTCGATGAATCTTTGACAGGTAAAAATTTCTTTTGGTTTAGTTTATCGTAACACGAATCAAGATGTGAAAAAATCAGCGGATTGAACGTATAGTAATCAAAGTTTAAAAATATTTTAGTCCCGGGCATTTCGGAAATCGAATCGATTATATTTACTTCGGGCCCGGTGAATTCATCGAAGCCGTCGAAAATCACAGTATCAATCTCTTTATAAATCTTTTCAAAATTTTTCCGGAATTCTTCCTGTCCTATTTTATTTAGTTCGTTGTATATGTCGCCGATCTCAAACGAATTCAACGCAGAACATTTATTCAAGTATTCGGCATAGATTGCAGCTACATCCTCAGCTTTTAATTTTTCAACTCCGTCAAGTTTTGCCGCTTCTCTAAGCAGAAGTTCCGGTGTCACGCCACTTCGTTTATATTCCGAGATAACATTTTTTATCCGGTCGAGTGTGCCGAAAGGTATAACGCCTTTGTAATTATTTAGATAGTTTAGTTTTACTTTACCAGAGCTTTGTTTGATCAATACTGTTGAAGCGGCTTCGCTTAGCTGACGGAAGTTGCGATTTATTCCCAACATTTTTTCCGAAAAAGTTGTGAGAGTTTCGATATTTATCTTTTCGGATGTGCCTGAAGGCGATGAGGAGATGATTTGTTTTTTTAATGCTCTCAGACGTCTGTTCGTTGGGATCATGAGAAGAAATTTATTAAGAAATCCTTCCCCTACTGCATCACTCAGTAAAAAATCAAGATCGATTGATTTAATCTTTTCCTTTGTAAGAATCATTTTTGTTCAATTAAATTTCTATATGACGCTTTAATTTCATCACTCAAATTAAATCCCATGATTTTCACTAAGTGATCAAATTGCTTCCGTGCATCCGCTTTACTTTTTTTAACCACGGTCTCGAGTTCAATGAACCGTCCCAACAATTTAACCGTATCGAGATGGATTCGAGTGTCATGAAAGATGTATAATTCCCTTCGTTTTTGAACGACCACCGTCCTCGTCATAAATCTATCGAAATATTTGAATGCCTCAGCGGAATCAAATTTCAAGATATGATAATCGCTCCAGCGGTCTTTCCCTTTTTCATCTCTGTTGTAAAAAATTAATTGAGAAGATTTACCTTCTATTCGCATTTTCAACAAACCTTTCTCCGTTTGGTAATAAATATCTTTTTGAAGAAGGAGTCCGCTGTATACTGCTCCGATTTCCGATAATATTTTTTTAACCCGATTATGCGAATTAACTCTTATTTTAAGCTCAAGATTTACAGACACAAGTTCTCCTTAAAATGGAATTAAAATTTTGAGAACAAATTCTTACTAATTTTTGTTGAATTAACAAATCTAAAAATCGATGCGGATTAAATGCTGTTTGATTTATTTCATGAAGAAATAAGTGCAATTAATTTACACCATAAAGTTATCGTATTGATTTTTAATTTATTATAATTATTTTTTATATAGAAACATTTTATTTGAAGGCTTTGACATGAAAAAGATAATATTTATTTTGCTTTTGATACCGGTTACACAGCTATTCAGCCAGCGAATTGGCGAATTTGCCCCGGAAAGGCCGCCAGAAGAATTCCCGGATAATTCATGGGGGGTCGATTTGATGTTCGGTGACGGTGGATTCGGACTCGGCACTTTTTATAGATATTCGGTATCGAGAGATCTTTCTATATTTGGCGATCTTTCATTCTCGGAATCGTCCGACAAACGTGAAATTGAATACTACGATTATTGGGGAAATAAAGTAATACCTTTTAAAGAAAACCGTGTTTTCATTCTGCCGTTAAATGTTGGGGTACATTACCGTTTATTCACTGAAACAATAACAGAAACTCTACGACCGTATATTGGAGTTGGAGTTGGGCCGACAATGATTGTGACCACTCCATACAACATGGAATATTTTGATTCTTTCGGAAAAGCAAAGGCAAAATTTGCAGCCGGAGGTTATGTTTGTTTCGGAGCTAATATTGGTTCCAGCAAATCTAATCTTGTTGGATTAAACTTTCGTTATTATTTTATCCATATGTTCGACGAAGGTGTAGAAAATATGCAGAACAGCTTTAAAAAAGATCTCGGTCATTTTTATCTCACTCTTAATATCGGTTTGATGTATTGAAAAATTTTAATCAGCCCTTTACCGGATTCGATGAAGGGCTTTTTTCTTTCCTCGCTGATCTCTCAAAAAATAATAACGTCGAATGGTTTAGAGAAAACCGCCATAGATATGAAAATTTTCTTGTGAAACCCGCCAGGTCGTTTATTTCCGAAATAGCTCCTTTCTTCAATCAAATTGATTCGGCAATCCGTACTGAGCCTAAGTTTGATCAAACCATCATGCGCATTAACAAGGATATGCGATTTACAAAAGGTGAACCTTATCGTAATTATTTTCTAATTCATTTTGGGAAATTTAAAATGGATAGCGAGTTTTTTCTCTACTTCGAGGATGGCTTAGCGCAAATCGGTTTGTTCATAAATAACTCGGTAGGGGATGATTTTTATCTTAGTAAAAATTTGGATAAGAATTTAAAAGCGATTCAGGAAGTTTCCATTAAATACAAGTACGGTAATTACTCAGTTTACGAACTCGGTAAAGAGACAACAAAACTGTTTACTAAATTCGATCCCGTAAAACAAGTTTTTAAACTCAAAGCGACTAAACATATTTTGCTGCAAAAGAATATTCCACCCGGAAAAAAATCTTTGTTCAAAGCAGAATTTCTAATTGAAGCGATTAAAATATTTTCTGCATTGTATCCGCTTTACTGTTTTGCTACTTCGCCAAATCCTCAAAAAAAGATTAGTAATTTCGAGGATTCGTTCGGATTCCCCGCAAAATAAAATAACAACTTTTACCGCATTCACTAATCTATTTATCACAAACTTCACTTTGTTTTTCCTAATATTTTATTGAAATTAAAGCCAACAAATTTGTGGTTATAAATCATGAAAAAAATTGAGCCGGATATTGAATCTCTTTCAAATTACTTATATGAGAATTTTGAAGTTTATAGCGAAAAATCTTTTAACAATCCGACAGTAAAATATCAGGATATTTTGCCGCTAATAAATAAAACAAAAAAAATGGCGGGATTTAATGTTCAAAAGCTGGGCACATCTCTGGAAGGAAGAGATATTTTCTCAATTAAATTTGGAACCGGTACAACGAAAGTACTTGCATGGTCGCAAATGCATGGTGACGAACCCACAGCCACACGTGCGCTTTTCAATATAATCAATTTTTTAAGCAGAAAAGATGAAGAGCAGCCGGTGAAAGATTTTTTGATTGATAAATTGGAAGTCGTTTTCATCCCGATGTTGAATCCCGACGGTGCCGAAAAATACAGCAGGCGAAATTCAGTGAAAATTGATTTGAACAGAGACGCACTAAAACTGCAAAGCCCGGAAGCTGTCATTCTTTACAATTATTGGAAAAAATTCCAACCGCATTTTTGCCTAAATCTTCATGATCAGAATTCAAGTTATACAGCCGGTTATAATCATCATTCCGCTGCAATTTCGTTTTTATCGCCGCCGTTCAATTACAAAAAAGAAATTAATATTGTACGGGAAAATTCAATGAAAATTATAGCGAGGGCTGCAAAAATTTTGAGTGGTTTTATACCCGGACATATCGCCAGATATAATGATGAATTTGAGCCGCGCGCTTTCGGCGATAATTTCACAAAGGACGGATCGAGTACGATATTGATTGAATCCGGCAGTTGGAAAGATGATCCGCAAAAACTTTTCCTTGAAAAAATTACCTTTATTGCAATCCTCTCAGTTTTGCATTCCATAGCTTCAAAAAACTATTTGCAAGAAAACATTGAGTCTTACTTTGCAATTCCCGAAAACAAAGAGTTAATGTATGATCTGGTGTTCAGAAATTTAACGTACAAAAAAGAACTAGGTAGTTTTCTTGTTGACGTGGCTATAAAAAGAACCGGGAAATTAGATCCGGTTTCCAATCAAATATTTTGTGAAAGTAGTCTCGAAGATTTCGGTGATCTCTCCACTCATTACGGGCATGAAGAAATTGACTGTACCGGTATGGAAATTTCATCCGGCAAAATATATAACGAAAAAATTTTCACAACAGATGAGATTCGTGATTTGGATTATGATAAGTTATATGCATCCGGATACACCGGCATCAAAGTAGAGAGAGTTAATTTTGGATGTAACAATTCAAGAATTCCGATGAATATAATCATATGCACTAACATTCTTTCAACCGAAATTGAACTTGAAAAGCCGGCAAATTTTATAATCAAAAAAAATGGAGATGTAAAGTTTGTTGTTATAAATGGATTTGTCGCCGACATGCAATCGAAAATAAATAATATTCAAAATGGACTAATTTTGTAAATTGGACTGTACTTTTGATTTTTTTACAATGGAATAAATGGATACAAATAATTAGTGCGAGCTTCCTCAAAATATACAAATAGAGAAGATCAGCGTATATTATACGCCGAGTTCGAAAAGGAAACAATTCCGCACATGGAGGCATTGTTCAACTATGCATTACGAATGACAGGGAGCGAAGAGGATGCCGATGATCTTGTACAGGAAACTTATCTAAAAGCCTTCCGTTTCTTCGATAAATTTGAGAAAGGTACTAATTCAAAAGCATGGCTTTTCCGAATATTAAAAAACTCATTCATCAACGAATATAGAAGGGTGAAAAAAGAACCGGATAAAGTCGATTACGAGGATATCGAGAATTTTTATGAAAATATAAAAGCAGAGGACATTAAAACCCAGCATTATTCGATGGATGCATTCAACGGTTTGATGGATGACGAAATATCGCTGGCAATAACCAAATTGCCGGAAGATTTTAGAACGGTAATTATTTTAAGCGACATCGAGGGATTTACTTACGAAGAAATTGCAGATTTTGTTGATTGCCCGGTTGGCACTGTTAGAAGTAGACTTCATAGAGCAAGAAAAATGTTATATACAAAGTTATATGATTACGCAAAAGACAAAGGATATTTAATAAAATGATTCACACCGTATAATTTCGCAATCAAACCGAGCGAGGGTATTAATAAAACGGATAATTGACAGTGTGGCAGAAAAAGTCATACGTAATTCTAAAACACCTGTTTTGGTGATAACTCCAACTGAAGAAGATACAGAATCCATTAGCGCTTTTCGTGGTACTTACTGGTTAATTTGAATAATGCCCATAATAAATTCTCTAATTCTTAGCGGACGCTACAAAATAAATTGACAAATAACCTTTTATTGGATAGGTTTGAAAACCATTTTTTAATCAATTAGAAAGAAGGTGAATTAATTTGGTTGGGATTACGATTTCAGAAAACGAAAACATCGACAAAGCGTTAAAACGGTTCAAGAAAAAATATGAACGTTCCGGTATTCTTAAAGAATTTAAGAAAAGGACCTTTTTCGTGAAGCCCTCGATTGAGAAACGTATGAGCGGCATCAAAGCAAAACGTAGAGCGATGAAGGAAACCCCGCGAGATTAATAACTGCCCCTTAACCGGGGCTTTTTTATTTCTTCCCTTTTACCTCTTTATGATTTAGATAATGCTTTTTGAAATGCTCTGTAATAAGCCTAAAAGCGTCATCTACTGTACTACAAAAATCAAATAATTTCATATCCGATTTATTGATGGTTCCGTATTCGATTAGTTTTTCGAAATTTATCACTTCTTTCCAGTAATTTTCATCGTAAACAATAACCTTCATTTTCTTTGTGATTTTACCCGTCTGAGTTAAGGTCAACACTTCCATTAATTCATCAAAGGTGCCAAATCCACCCGGGAAAACAATAAGCGCCTTTGCTAGGTAAATCAACCAGAATTTCCTCATGAAGAAATAGTGGAATTCAAATGCCAATTCCTTGTCAACATATTTATTTACCGACTGTTCAAAAGGAATGCTAATATTTAAACCAACTGTTGGACCTCCGGCTAATTTGGCTCCTTTATTCGCAGCTTCCATAATTCCAGGCCCGCCGCCGGTGCAAACAATAAATCGTTTTTCTTCCAATGGCAAGTTCATTGACCATTCTGTAAGTCGTTTTGATAATTCTACTGCATCATCATAATAACGCGACATTTCATATAATCTCTCCGCACGTTTTAGTTCTGCACTGTATGTTTTATCATTCCCGTTTTTTTCTTTCGTTAATTTCCGTAATTGTTTCAGAGCATCATTACTTGAGAGTAAGCGGGCAGAGCCAAAAAAAACAATGGTATCAATTATGCTGTTCTTCCTGAATCGCCACTGTGGTTCATAAAATTCCGAGAGTATTCTCACTGTACGCGCGGCTGCAGAATTCAAAAAATCCAAATTTTTATATGCTTTTTCGGGCATCTTATTTTTTTTCATTTAATTACATCTCCACAATATTTATCTTTCGATAGAAAACCATTTACCAAGTAGCAAAATTTTAGGCTTCAAATCTTAGATTATTTGAAGTAATAATCAACTTTATATTCACAAACAACAAAATAACTTACAATGAGATTATTCTTCCTCTTTACATTATCGTTTTTAATAAATTCAAATTATTACTCCCAAACAGAAATCCGAGATTTAATTCAATCAAATCTTGATAGGTTACCAGCTTCTACAAAGTGCGGTATTTTAATTTACAATTCTCTAGCAAAGGATACAGTATTCTCGCAAAATTCTTCGCTGCTATTAATCCCGGCATCCAATACAAAACTCTTCACAACGGCAACCTCTCTTGCCACAATGAACGGAGATTTCCTTTTCTCGACAATTATATATTCGGATGATCCCGTAATAAGCGATGGAATTTTAGAGGGCAATATTTATTTAAAAGGATTCGGTAATTCAACTTTTTCAGTTGAGGAACTCGATTCACTTGTGAAATCACTTTTTAATAGAGGATTAAGAACAATTATCGGGGACGTAATTGCCGACGACACTTATTTTGATGATTATTATTCGAGAGAAGATTGGATTGCCGATGAGACTTCGAATTTGAAGCTACCTGCTGTATCTGCGTTAGTTCTAAATAGAAATGAAATTGTTATATCGTTGCATGCTGCCACTACTGCAAACAAAAAATTGACATATAATATTAGTCCGTCATGTTCGTTTTATAATGTAAGTGTCTCGGCAAAATCAACTAAGAAAAGATCTACTCCTAAGATCTCAGTAACTACTTCCGAGAACGGAATCAACATTAATATCTCCGGTGGACTAAAACGAAAAGGCAGTTCCGTGATTAATGTCGATATTGATGACCCACAGCTATTCGCATCATTTATATTTTATGATTTGCTTAAAAAGAACGGTATTCAAGTTAATGGTCATCCAACAAAAGGAGAAACAATAATTCCCTCGTCAGAGCTATGTAAGGAGTCGGTAACACTTGGGGATTTGATTATGCCAATTAACAAGAGAAGCGATAATTTCGCCGCAGAATGTTTGTTTAAAGCGTTAGGAGCTTTTTATTCAGGAGAGCAGGGCAATTCATTTTATGCAACACAAGCAGTATTATCCTTTCTACGCGAAAATGACATATACCATGAGGGCACATCTATCGTGGACGGTTCGGGAATTTCCCGGTACAATAATGTTTCGGTAAAATCAATAACCGAACTTTTGGAAAAAATATACTTCGATCCATACCTTTACCCCTATTTCTATAATTCATTATCGATTGCAGGTGTGGACGGTACATTACGAAACAGATTTTTTAATTCCACCGCTTACGGAAACTTTAGGGGGAAAACAGGTTATTTGCGCGGTGTATCTGCCGTCTCCGGATATTTGACTGCTGTAACGGGAAGTAATTATATTGTTTCTATCATAATGGAATTCAGCGAAAAAGATGTCTCATTTTACAAAGCGATTCAAGACGATATTATTACGGTACTTGCGGAAAAGTTATAAAAAAAGCCGGTCTATCTCGCCGGCTTTTAATTCTATCTAAAATTTTTATTACTTAGGCTGCTGCTCTGTCGGCTGTTGATTTTGGTTTTCGCTACTACTTGGTTGTTGCTGCGGAAGCGATGGATTTGTAGGAACCGATTGTCTGCCCGTACTTTGAATTATACTCTCTTGCTGCGCGCTTGTGCCTTGTCTTGGCAGAAAGAATAAATTAATTACAAGTGCAAGTACCAATAATGTAGCGCCAAGATACCATGTAGCTTTACTTAAAAAATCTGCTGTTCTTCTTGATCCAAACATAGCGCCCATATTAGCTCCGCCAAAGGTACCGGCTAAACCGCCTCCCTTACTCGATTGAAGTAAAATCACAATAATTAATAATACAGCAGTGATAATCGAAATGGTTATTAACAAAGTATACATCTTTTCTCCTATGATTTAAAGTAGCGAGGGAGGGATTCGAACCCCCGACACGTGGATTATGATTCCACTGCTCTAACCTACTGAGCTACCTCGCCAAATATCAAAAAATTAGGCAACAAATATAAGTACACTTTGCCGAAACTTCAAGAATATGATTTTTTTTGTGAAAACTATCTAATAACGAGCGCAAAAGTAATTATTCCGTTCAAAAATAAATTTTTCGCGGCTATGCAACCATAACCTCTCCAAATGTAATTAACTACTAGTCCATGAAATTAGCGTTCACACCATCCAATTTTTAACAAGGTATGAATCCTTGAATATATTTATTGCACTCAATTTTTAAAATCAGCTACTTTTGAATTTTGTCAACAATTACAAATAGAATTAAGGATTAATCCTATTTGAGATTAGAATTTTTGATCACATTATAACAACTTGAGTGCTCTTAGCGAAATTCGTGTTATTAGCAGTAAAGTATATTCTTTATTAAAACCGAAGAGTAAATACCGTATCTTTATTCGGAACTGAACTTACCCGTATATTTCCCCCATGAGCACGTATTATCTGTCGAGAAATACTTAGTCCAACACCGGACCCTTCTTTCTTTGTTGAGAAAAACGGTATGAAAATTTTATCCATTATGTCTTCGGGAATTCCAGCGCCATTATCGCTCACCTGGATAATTGCTCTTCCCCTTTCATCAATAAATGCCGAAAGCGAAATACTCCCATTCTCCTTTTGACCGATAGATTGAATTGCATTGTTCAGCAAATTTATAAGCACTTGCTCAACTAAATCGGAATCAACATTGATTTCCAGGCTGTCGGGAATAACCGAAATTTTGAATTGTATTTGCCTTCCGCCGAGCGCCGAATCCATTAACAATTTGATTCGATTGAAAAGCTGACTCACCCTTAGTGGTTGAATGTTGAGCTTCGGGACTTTGGTAAAACTTCTGTATTTATCGACAAAGTTTAGCAAACCGTCGCTTCGTTTTTGAATTGTATTTACCGCCGAGGAGATGTCATCGTATGTTTCGGTATCAACCGGCGCCCCGGTTTCTTTTATTGCCGGCAGCATTTTATTCAATGTGGATGCGAGAGATGAGATCGGAGTAATCGAGTTCATAATTTCGTGGGTGAGAACACGAATTAACTTTTGCCACGCTTCGATTTCTTTTTCATCCAATTCTGATTCGATATTTTGAATTGCGATAAGCCGCATCAAATCGCCTCGCATTCGAAACTCGGTTGCGTATAATAGAAAATCCGTGCTGTCTTCTTGGGTTGAATATCGATACGTAACTTTTTTCTTTGGCGGAAGTTTTTTTATAAATTCGCCGAAATTTTCACTTACCTCATTCAAAGAACTTATATTTTTCAGAGTATTTATTCGAAGAAGATTTTTCGCGGCCCTATTTATAAACTCAACATCACCTTTCGAATCGAACGAAATCAACCCGACACCGACATGCTGCACAACTGTGTGTAAGTAATTTAAACTTTCTTCTTTCTCGTTCCGGGTCTCTTTCATCTTATTGAATACTTTGTTGAACTGCTCGGAAAGGTCTTTGAACGATTTACCCAATTTCGAAAAATCAAAGTGCTGTGAAAAATCCGAATAGTAAATCGACTCAAATATGCCGGAAAGCAGATGGTTGGTTTTATCAACATAATTTACAAGAAGTAAAATTTGGAAGAAGACAATTCCAATTAATACAACAATCCAGACGAATGAAAACGAATTGAAATAAAGATAAAACGCTGTAAAAATTGATAATGATAATAAAAGAATTCTGAAAATTAAATTTAGTCTAAAACTTTTCATTTTACATTCCGTGTTTTTCCATTCGGCGGTAAAGCGATGCGCGCGTTAAGCCCAATTCCTTCGCGGCTTTGGAGACATTGCCCTGGTGTTTTAAAAGTACTTTTCGAATGATTACTTTTTCCACATCTTCAAGATTGTAACTATCGAATTCTTCCGCTTCATCTTTTTGCTGCTGCGATACATTAAAATAACAATCGGACGGTTTCAGCATATCGCCTTCGCATAAAATTATGCTGCGTTCAATCGCGTGTTGAAGTTCGCGGATATTGCCGGGCCATGAATAGTTCTCGAATTTTTTCAATGTCTGTGTTTCGATGCCGAGGGATTGCTTGCCGTATTTGTTTTTATAAATCGACATGAAATGTTCTATGAGTAACGGTATGTCTCCGGCTCTTTCCCGCAGCGGCGGAAGATGAATTTCAACCGTGTTGATTCTGTAAAGCAAATCCTGCCGGAATTTATTTTGCGCAACCGATTCGTAAATCGGATGATTCGTTGCGCTGATTAAACGGATATCAATTTGAACCGGTGAATTTGAACCGACCCGTGTAACTTCCTTTTTTTGAATTGCGGTCAGCAGCTTTGCCTGTAGTTCCATCGGGATGTTGCTGATTTCATCTAAAAATAATGTTCCGCCGGATGCAATTTCGAATCTGCCCGGTCTGTCGCCTTTCGCATCGGTGAATGCACCCTTCACGTGTCCGAATAATTCACTTTCGAAAAGTGATTGCGTAATTGAACCCATATCAACATTAATAAACGGCTCGCTCACTCTTTTCGATTTGCTGTGAAGTGCACGCGCAACAAGTTCTTTCCCCGTTCCATTCTCGCCGAGGATTAAAATGTTTGCATCGGTTTCAGCAACCTTTGTAATTGTATTAAAAACTTTCTGCATGGATTCCGATGTACCGATGATTCCGCAGAATCCGGCTTCGTCGCCTTCGTTTAAATATTTCTGCCGTGATTTCATCCGGCTTATTTCCAACCGCGACTCGCGGAGTTTTAATGCCGACGAATATGTTGCTATGAATTTTTCATTATGCCAGGGTTTTAAAATGAAATCAGTTGCGCCTTCTTTCACTACACGCACAGCGGTTTCGATATCGCCGTAAGCGGTAATTAAAATTACAACTGCGCTCGGGTCGATTTTCAAAATCTCTTTCAGCCAGAATAATCCTTCCTGCCCACTGGTTGTATCTTTGGTGAAATTCATATCGAGAAAAATCACATCAAAACTTTCATTTGAGATTAATGATGGTATTTTCTCCGGATCTTTTTCCGTGATGATTACTGATGCATGGGGCTTTAATAACAGCTTTGCCGCGATAAGGATATCTTCGTTGTCGTCAACAATTAATATTTTGGACATGATTTCTTTTCTCCACTGCGATACGCATTTAAAATCCCAAATGACAAAAAACAAATAACAGACAAAATCCAAATCTCAAATTCCATAACAATTTTTTCTTGTGTGATTGGGACATTTTGATTTGATATTTATCTGGAATTTGCAATTTGTTTTTTGTGATTTATTCTTTGAACAAAAATCGCTCCACGCAAAATCGTTCAAAAAATCATTAAATCAAATAGAAAATGTCCGGTAGCGGACACATGTGAACGCAAATGAACACAAGACCAAATAAAAGAGATTAGGAGGGATAAAGCATAATTTATTTTTTCAAGTAGTTTAAAAATTCTTCAGCGTTAAATACAGAAATTTTTGATGGCTCAAAATCATTTTTATTTCTTGTAACTATGGCTTCAACTTTTTCCGCCTTCGCCGCTTCATAAATAACCGCATCCTCAAAATCATTGAACTCTGATTTCTGAGCCGCAATTAATATTTTTTTGTTTATTTCGGCGACTTCAAATAAGCTAAGTATCTCCTTCATTGCTTCCCGGCTTTTTTCTTTCTCCAAATATTTTTGAAGGTAATAAGCAATTGTTGTTACAGAAGTAGCGGAAATACATCCTGTTATTCTTTTCATCTCAATTAACGAAATTAATTGAGCCGCCGATTCGGAGAAAGGCATTCGGTCTAAAAAAAGGTCGAGTAAAGTATTGGTATCAATGAGAATTTTCATTTGTGCTTCGCTTCAAGATAATCGTAATATTCATCGGATGTTACTTCTTCATCCTTAAGCAAACCTCTCATTTTCTTTACTAGCGGTGATATTTCAATTTCGTATAGAGATTCGGAAATATCTTCCCTCTTAATAAAATCCGCTACCAACTGTGAAACGGATTTTCGTCTAACACGGGAAATTCGCTTTGCTTTTTCAATGGTTTCTTTATCCATTCTCAAAGTTAATTTCGTTTGCATGTTATTCTCAAGTTGTGACGTACTGTTGCTTACAAATATACGGCAATTCATTATTGAAGTAAAGTGTAGCAATTTAGGGGAGCAATAAAACAAAGAATTGGATTGTGAAAGGATTCAAACATCTGTTTCTTAAAATTGTGTAAATATTCTTTATTCCCGCATTAGCCTTTCCTGCAAAAGTTTTTGCATGTCCCGGCGACCATCGAGAACGCAATGGATGAAAACTACTTTCTCAATGATTTGATAAATAATACGGTAAGGTTTGTAGTGAAGTTCTAAAAAATCATCAATCCCCAGTAAACTTAATTCGGGAGGAACGTGACCTCGATGCGGGTATTCTTGCAAAAAATAACACTTCTCTTTTAATTTCAAAAATAACTTCTCTGCCTTTTCCTCCGAATCATTCAAATAAACATATTTGTAGATTTCGAATAAATCTTTTTCGGCGGATGCTGTGAAGTTAACTTTGAATTTCACGTTGTTCCCGTTTAAATTCATCGATACGGTTTCGTATATCTGAAAAAGTTTGCTCGAATGTCTTATAATTACCTTTCTTAATTTCCTTCCCGCTTAAGGCAAGAATTTTTAGCAAAGCAATACTTTCTTGCGTTTCTTCATAGACTTTCACATCCTGCAGAACAACTTTTGCTTCGCCGTTATGCGTTATTATTAATGTCTGCCTATTCTCCGAAACATTACGCACAACTTCCGAAGCGTGTGTTTTCAGGTAACTTATCGGTTTTACGGATTCGCTGAACTTCATTTTAGTCCTTTTAATTCTCGACCAAAATATAGCCCTTTATGTGGTCGAATTCAATTATCTTTATTGAAAGCTATTCTGACAGAATAAACTCTCCCACTTTTCTCTTAACAGTTCGGAGAATAACTTGCAGTGAAATAAACGTTGAGCACAAATTTACTTTGGACTAAATTCATCGCCACGAATTTCACAAATTTTCACTAATTATTAGATTAAAATTCGTGTAGATTCGTGCAATTAGTGGCAGAAAATACTCTTCATAATTTTAATATCAATCAAAGAAGAAATAAATTCAGGATATAATTGAGTAGGAGATTCTTCGCTTCGCTCAAAATTATTTGTCCGGTTTCGGACACCACTGCCCGCATGCGAACAACTTCGTTTATATATTTTCAAAAATTCCTCAGAATCTCATCCTTTTTCCAGTGGTACGGTAGTTGAATATTCCCTCAAAAAATAATGGATTTGAAATGGATAAGCCGATAGAAAAGAAAAAATGGACAGCAAAGAAAATCGCAATGTATTCATTAATAGCTGTGTTTGTTCTGTTCACATTTTACACTTTCGTACTCAGCGACCAGAGCCGCAAGTTGAATGTTGAAAAGGAAAGAATAGCAATCTCCGAAGTAACCAAAGCCCCGTTCCAGGAATACATCCCGGTAACCGGAACTGTTGAACCAATCCAGACTTTTTATCTCGATTTACCCGATGGCGGAAAAGTTATCGAAAAGTATGTTGAAGAAGGCGCGATGTTGAATGCCAACGACCCGATAATAAAATTAGACAATCCGAATTTATCGTTGCAGGTAATGCAAACCCAGTCAGGTTTTCTGCAGGCTGAAAGTATGGAGCGCCAGGCGAAACTTACTTTTGAACAAAATTTATTGAGTAGGCAGGATCAATTGCTAAATATAAATCTCGGACTGCTAAGCCAGGAAAGAGTATATAAAAACAACAAAGCGCTTTTCGATAAAGGATTAATTTCGAAAAACGAATACGAGCAAAGCAAAGACCAGTACGAAACATCACTGAAAAGCAAAGCGCTGGTGCTCGAAGCACTAAAACGGGATTCACTTACATTAAAACAGATAATGCAGCAAAACGAATCGAATGTAACAATGTCTAAAAATTATTTAACGCTCGTTGAAAACCAGCTTGCAAACTTAACTGTGCGGGCGCCTATAAAAGGTCAGTTGTCGTCGCTCAATATTGAAATCGGGCAATCGGTTCCGGGCGGATTCCGTCTCGGACAGATTGACAACATTGATTCATTCAAAGTGCGGACGGAAATTGATGAACATTATATTGCACGGGTACGCGCTGGACAAACCGGTGAATACGAGTTCGACGGGAAAACTTATACGCTTGTCATCAAAACTGTTTTTCCGCAGGTTACAAACGGAAGGTTTTATGTTGATATGTTATTCACCGATGAACAACCAAACGGAATCCGTCGCGGTCAAACCGTGCATGTGAAGTTACAGCTTGGCGGTTTGTCCGATGCATTGCTTGTTGAAAGCGGCGGATTTTATTCAACCACAGGCGGACAATGGATTTTTGTTGTTGATAAATCCGGCGCACTTGCCGAAAGGAGGAATATTAAAATCGGAAGACAGAATCCGCAGTATTACGAAGTGCTTGAAGGATTGAAAGAAGGCGAGAAAGTTGTTACCTCATCGTATGATAATTATGTCGATTATGAAAAATTGGTTTTGCAATAAAGGAGTTCGAAGATGAACGGATTGTTTCAAAACAGCATGAAAATTATATCACTTGTCTCGAGCAAACTCGGGATAAGCTGCAACCGTGACGAAAACATGCTCAGAATCGAAATCGATTTGAATACGCTCATTTACGCCGCAATTATTTTCACATCTGTTTCGTTATTCATCTTCGGCTATAATTTGATAAAAGAAAAATTCATTCACCCAAAGTCATCCGCTGATATATTGAATTAGAAATACGGAGAATTCATGTTTCAAAATTTTTTCAAAATAATTTTACGAAATACACTACGATACAAAGTTTTCTCATTTATAAATATTGCCGGGCTGGCTGTCGGCATCACGTGTTTTATCACTATCAGTCTTTTTATTTTAGATGAATTCGGTTACGATAAATTCAATGAGAAAGCCTATAACATTTATCGTTTACTTGTTGATTCCGAAGTAAACGGTCAGGGATCGGTTAATTCAAAAACTCCAGCTCCGCTCGGTCATGTATTGAAAAAAGATTTCCCCGAAGTCGAAAACTTTTCAAGGGTTGGTTACTTCGGTCAATTTAATTTTCGTTACGGCAACAAAGTCTTTCGTGAAAATGATGTTTACACCGCCGACTCAACTTTCTTTGATATATTCACTTTACCGTTAATAGCCGGCGACGCTAAAACGGCGCTCGTAAAACCAAACTCGATTGTAATTTCGGAAACTGCGGCGAAGAAATATTTCGGTAAAGAAAATCCTTTGTGGAAAACAATCACGGTTTACGATACGGCAACTTTTTTGGTAACCGGTGTAATGAAAAACTTCCCGAAGAAATCTCATTTCAGTTGCAACTATTTATTATCAATGTCCACTTACCCCATTTCCGAAAAAGAAAACTGGCTGGACTTATGGTACACAACGTACATTGTATTAAAGGATGGAACGAATCCAAAAGAATTTGAAAACAAGATGAAGCAGATAGTTTTAAATTACTTAGGGCCGCAAGCCGCTTCGATACTTGGTTTTTCAATGGAAGACTTTTACAGAAAAGGTAACCGGTACGAATACCACGTTCAACCTTTGACATCAATTTATCTTTATTCCCGCAGCGACTACGGCGTTGATATGAACACCGAATGGGGGAACACAAGAAAAAGCGATATCTCTTATACGTACATTTTTCTTGCCATCGGCGGATTCATTCTTCTTATTGCGATAATAAATTTTATGAACCTCGCCACTGCACGTTCGGAAAAGCGCGCAAAGGAAGTCGGTATCCGGAAAACACTCGGCTCCGATAAATCAAAACTGATTTGGCAGTTTATCACCGAGTCGATTTTCATGTGTTTCCTTTCGGTTTTACTTGCGCTTGTACTGCTTCAATTTGCCCTTCCCGCATTCAATGATTTTATCGAAAGAGATTTGAAGCTGGAGTTTTTTAATCTGCATACGATTCCTTTGCTGATATTATTCACAATTGTTATCGGAATAATATCCGGCAGCTACCCGGCGTTTTATTTATCATCGTTCCGACCGGTGCAAATAATGAAATCGAATACTGCGAAGAAAAGCCGTAAAAGCATGTTGCGAAGCTTGCTTGTAATTATTCAGTTTGCAATTTCGATTACTTTAATAATCGGCACACTCGTAATTAAAAGCCAGCTTGATTTCATTCAAAATAAAAATCTTGGTTTTAATAAAGAACATTTGATTGCAATTAATAATGCATCATCACTCGGCAAACGAATCGAAGCATTCAAATATGATTTGCAGAATATCCCGAACGTTGTTTCTTCCACAGCCTCATCGCTCATGTTCCAATCCGGAATACCGGGGAACGGATACCTGTACAACAAAACTTCCGGGGCCGATGTATTCACAACACAGTATCTCGACGTCGATTATGATTTCGCAAAGACATACCAAATCAAATTAACGGAAGGAAGATTTTTCTCGAAAGATTTTTCAACAGATATTGACGCGGTAGTGATGAACGAAGCCGCAGTTAAAGAATGCAAAGCTGCAAACCCGGTTGGAAGATTTTTAACCAAACTGGATGTTTTTACTGGGATGCAGCGATATAACATCATCGGTGTAGTTAAAGATTTTAATTACGAATCTCTTCATTCAACTATCCGCCCGCTTGTATTTCATCTTAGTTCGGTGCGGCAGGCGTCAACCATTTTAACAATTCGCGTTAGTTCGAACGATATCGGCAGCACAATTTCTTCAATCGAAAAGCTCTGGAAAGAATATGTTGAAAACGAGAATATCCGATGTACATTCATCGATGAAAATATAGCGCGGATGTACAGAGCCGAACAGAAAATCGGGGATATTACTACAGTCTTTTCGTTCCTCGCAATTTTTATTGCGTGTCTCGGTTTGTTTGGCCTCGCTGCTTTTGTAACCGAACAGAGAGTAAAGGAAATCGGAATCCGCAAAGTGCTCGGCGCTTCGATATCGGAAATCATAATTCTTCTCTCAAAAGAATTTACTAAATGGGTAATACTTGCAAACCTAATCGCCTTTCCGGTTGCTTATTATATTATGAATAATTGGCTCGAAGATTTTGCATACAGAATTTATATGGGCTGGTGGATTTTTATTTCTTCCGGCGTGCTGGCGTTGGTAATTGCACTTACAACCGTAAGTTACCAGGCAGTAAAAGCCGCCACTTCAAACCCGGTTGATAGTTTAAAATATGAATAGTAATAATTAACTAAAAGAGGTTGTCGCGAAAGCAGTTTTCTTGGTGTCTTAGTGACTTGGTGGCGCAAAGAATATTTTACTAATCAAATAAAATTATATCATTTGCCACAAAGGCACCAGGACACAAAGGTTTGTTTATAAAGTACATTTAAGACTAACTCGTTACAAAACAATTCGGAGCGTTTATGTTTAGAAATAACTTAGTATCTGTTTTGAGAAGTCTCTGGAAAAACAAGACCACTACCGTAATCAATGTAGTTGGGCTGACAATCGGAATAACAGTAGCGATAGTACTTCTAGTTATCATCAAAAACGAAAAAAGTTTTGACGGTTTCCACAAAGATTTAACTTCGCTATACCGGGTATTAATTAAATACGATGCCGAAAACGGCGGCAAGCAGCTAATCTCCGAAAGAACTCCGTCGGCATTAGGCGAAAATTTGGAATTGGATTTCCCCGAATTAAAAAACAGAGTTGTTGTTACTTCAGATATAAGCAAAATAAAGATTGGTGATAATCTTTATGATGAAACCGCACTTTACGCCGACAACAATTTTTTGAAAAATTTTTCTTTCCCGTTGATTCAAGGAAACAATGAGGACGCATTATCCGAACCGAATAGTATCGTATTGACCGAATCATTATCAAAAAAAGTTTTGGGAGACAAAGATTCCTATCTTCAATTCATAGAACTGTATGGTCGTAAATATAAAGTAACCGGGGTTGCAGTCGACCCGCCCGCAAATTCAAGTCTGCAGTTCAGCGCGCTGATATCGTTGAGTTCCTATTCTATCTACAATCAATTGAAAACTCACTGGAGTAATAATTTAACAACGGTATATATTAATTTACCGCGAAATATCAGTAAACTGTCGTTTGAAACAAGATTGAAACAGTTTACAAAAAAACACATGGAAAAACATTCTTTTGCCATCCAGCCTTTTTCGAGAATTCATTTATATTCAAAAACGGATTACGGAATTAAATCGAAAGGGAATATAAACAACCTGATTGTGTACACGGTTTTTGTTTTCTTCATACTTTTAACGGCTGTAATAAATTATACGAATATATCTTTCAATCAAATCGATAGGAAATTAAATGAAATAGGAATGAGAAGAATTCTCGGTGCATCTGTTTTCCAAATATTCCTCCGCAGCCTCATGGAATCGGCGGTTATCTGCGCGTTTGCTTTTTCATTTTCACTGATGATTTTAAGTTATATTCTCCCGAACATTAGCTACCTTTTCGACAGACGAATTGAATTTTATCTCATCAAAAACAGTCTCTTCGAAATAGCGGCTTTGCTTGCCGGCGTTTCGCTATTGATTGGTCTGCTGCCTGTAGCTAAGATTGTGAAATTAAGCAAATCCCGAATTCTTAAGAAAAATATAATCAGCCGAAACTCAAATATTCCTGTTAAGGGCATGCTTGCTTTACAGTTTTCGATTGCGTTGTTCTTCTTAATTACGACAATACTGGTTTCAAAGCAAATCGGGTTTATCAACACAAGCTATAATATCAATGATGATGACGATATTATACTTGTGGATAATAACCAGGGAGAGAATAGCGACAATTCAAAATCCAGGTTATTTTATAATTCGATTGCACAAAATAATCTTATTAAATCCTCGGCATTCAGCGGAGGCACCGGTGTAATTGACGCTTTTTATTTGGAAATGATCACTTTAAATGGACTGAGCGACTTTTGCTATTTGGATAAAGTCAGCGATAATTATTTTGATATGAATAATATCAAGATACTTTCCGGCAGGTCATTTAACACGGAGCGATTCCAAACGGATACAAGCGAAGCGATAGTTGTTAATGAAGCTTTCGTAAAAAAGTACGATATCAAGAATCCGGTTGGAAGTGTTGTGCCGGGCGAAAATAAAAATTATAGAATTATCGGCGTGGCAAAGAATTTCACTTTCTTAACTCTCCGGGATTCAATCACACCGTTTATGTTTACGCCTGCCACTGCCACTTCAAATTTTTTATTTAAAGTAAGTAAACAAAACGAACTTGCCGCGCTCAATTTGATTAGGAATAAGTGGAAAGAATTTTTCCCGGATAGAATATTTTCTCATACGTTTTTCAACGAATCGATATTGCGAAATTATAAAGACGAAATAGTCGCCGGCAAACTGTTCGTTGCATTATCTATTATCAGTATATTTTTATCGCTGCTTGGCGTTGCCGGGTTGTCTTCGCTTCTTATGATTAAAAGGGAAAAAGAAATTGCGATAAGAAAAGTTCTCGGTGCGTCTATGAACGATTTGATTCTTCATTTTTCAAAAGAATTTGTTTTCGTAATACTCATCGGTTTCTGTTTGGCGGCTGTATCGAGCTATAATTACCTGGATTACTTTCTCAAAGAGTTTGTATACAAAGCAAATATCGGTTATTTCCCGTTTGTAATATCGTTTTTCATCGTATCGCTAATAGTATTTATAACAATTACAATGCAATCAATCAAATCGTTGTTTGCAAATCCTATTAACTCACTTCGTAGTGAATAAATAAAGTAGGTGTGTTATGCCAGAAATTAGTATTCCGGTTCCAAGCTTTAAGGAAAATCAAGTAGCGGAAGTAGAACTAACAATAAACGGTAAAAAGAAAAAGTACAACTTCCGTATCGAATCTTTTAAATGGATAGCTGAAAAGCAGCAGGCAAATAATTTGTCCGATGCAACCGGCAATAAAATCCAAAAGTTAAAATCCTTTATTGAAGATTACGACGAGGATTGGGAAATAGTGCAGATTTATGCGCCGCCGGAAAAATCGGAGTTTATACAGGTTCTGTTCAGAAAAAAAATCAGCGCGAAGGAGAAATTATGATACACAACTACATCAAAATCGCTTTAAGGAATTTGAAGAAGAACAAATGGTTTTCACTCTTAAACATTTTAGGACTTTCGCTAGGATTCGGCGTTTGTTTGCTGATGCTAACTTATGTGATTTACGAAAACAGTTTCGACTCATTTCAAAAAAACGGGAAGCAAATTTACAGGGTCGCGGTTGAATGGGGCGGGTCGAGCGCTAAAATGAAATTTGCCGGAGCTATGCCGGGTTTATCTATTGGTGCGCGAACCGAAATCCCGGAAGTTGAAAGTGCATGCAAGTTACAGGCTGGTTACTGCGAATTCGAATTGCCTGACAAATCCAAAATTCAAGAAGAAAGCTTTTATTTCGCGGAACCGGAAATGCTGCAGATGTTCACGCTGGATTTTATAAGTGGAAACAAATCATCGGCTTTAAATTCTCCGCTTTCTATTGTTATTTCTGAGTCCACCGCAAGAAAATATTTTCGCGCTGCAAATCCAATCGGCAAGACAATAATGTGCGATAATTATGCAATGAAAGTAACCGGTGTTTTTAAGGATTTGCATAAGAACACTCACCTTTTTGCCGGGTTGATTGCATCGTATTCCTCGCTCGAAGCAATGGGGACAAAGATTGATAATCCATGGAGTCAATGGGGCAGCGATTTAACTTACCTCCAATTAAAGAAGAATACTTCTGTTAATAGTGTTGCAAAAAAATTAAAAACATTACTCGCAAATAATGTCGGTGAAAATCTTGCTTCAAGAATGGAATTTGTTCTGCATAATATGGAAGAGATTCACTGGTTCGATGACGGTTACGGCGAACAAAGCGCTAAAGGAAGAAAAATATATACTTACATATTTCTGTCGGCAAGCATACTGGTATTGCTGATTGCATGTTTCAATTTTATGAATCTTTCCACCGCAAGGTATCTCGACAAATTTAAGGAAGTCGGGATACGAAAAGTAATCGGCGCCGCGCGGCGACAGCTTGTTTCTCAATTTCTCGTTGAATCTTTCATGGTGGTATTGGTCGCTCTCATATTCGGATTGCTAATTTTTCTTCTCCTTTATAAGTCCGTGTATGATTATCTCGGAACGGAAGTAAATTTTTACGGCGCACAACTTATTTCAACAGGAATAATGATTGCTTCGCTAATTATTATTGTTGGATTTTTTGCCGGCAGTTATCCGGCATGGTTTTTATCAAGTTTCAACCCGGTTGAAACAATTAGAAAAAATGTAAAAATCAGTTCTAAATTTTCTTTTAGACAAATTTCAACAGTGCTTCAATTCGCTTTTTCAATATTATTAATTTTCAGTGTGCTTGTTGTAAACGAGCAACTAAATTTTGTTCGAACAACAGACCTCGGAATAACCAAAGACAATGTGATGATGATCTTCCCTTCAACGAATTCAATTCCGGCGCAGGATAAATACGAAGTATTTAAAACCGAAGTGGAAAAGAATCCGAATGTTCGTGGAGTTACCGGCGCTTTCACATTACCGGGATTCAACAGCCGCAGTCAAATATCAATCAGAAAACCTGGTGACCCGGATACCGAATTCAGACAGATACAAGTTTTCCCGGTTGATTTCGATTATGCAAAAGCATTGGGGATTAAATTGAAAGCGGGCAGAAATTTTTCCCGTGACTATTCGGACGACGGTAAATTGAATGTAATCATCAACGAAACCGCCGCGAAAGATTTGGGATATGAGAATCCGGTTGGACAAAAAATAATTCAGCCGATAGAAAACGGACAAAGAGAATTAACAATCATCGGCGTAGTAAAAGATTTTCATCTTTATTCGCTTCAGAATAAAATCAGCGCATGCATGCTTATGATTAATCCTAAAAGTTTTTCAGTGTATGCAGTAAATGTCTCAAACCAAAACCAGGCTGAGACGATTGCATATGTAAAAGATGTTTATTCTAAAGTCTTTCCCGGCTCCGTATTTGATTTCCAATTTATTTCAGATGCTTATAATGCGATATACGAATCGGAGGAAAAGACATTGAAAGTAATTTCCATTTTCACCCTTCTTACATTGATAATAACAAGTATCGGGATTATTGGCTTTGCTTCGTACATCACATACAAAAGGACAAAAGAAATCGGCATTCGTAAGATTGTCGGTGCAAGCATCCGGAATATATTGGTACTGATTTATAAACAATTCATCATTTCTGTTTTTGTCTCTTTCGTAATTTTTCTTCCGGTAGGAATATACTTTGCGAATTTATGGCTGGAGCAATATGCCTATCAACAGAAAATAGGTCCCGTGATTTTTATAATTCCACTGATATTAACTATAGCCATAGCCTTAATAACCATTAGCTTCCACTCGATTAAAGCTGCGCTTGCAAACCCGATTGACTCATTAAAATATGAATAAGGAAGATTACATGAAAATTGTAAAGCAAAGACGGTAACAATAACACTTTGCTCTTCATAGTAAACACTTTGAACTATGCAATAAATAAGGATTAATCATGATACGCAACTATTTTAAAATCGCAATTAGAAACTTACTGAAGCACAAAGTTTATTCATCTATTAACATTATTGGATTAGCAATTGGAATCGCATGTACACTGCTGATAATGATGTGGGTGATGGACGAATTGAGTTACGACAGGTTTAATGAAAACGCTAAAAATATTTACCGGGTAAATACTTTTCTCAGGCTCGGCGGCAAAGAGGAAGATTGGCCTCTATCGTCGGATATGATGGGAGCCGCATTAAAAGCTGATTATCCGCAGGTGAAAGATTTCACACGCGTATATTCGTTCAATTCATATAAACTCATCAGAAGCGGTAACGATTTTCAGAAAGAGAGCGGCTGTTTCTACGGTGATTCAACTTTTTTCAGAATTTTCACTTTCCCCGCTATTGCCGGTAATACTCAAACAGCATTGAATGAGCCGAATAGTGTTGTGATTACCGAAACGATAGCAAAAAAATATTTCGGAAGAACTAATGTTGTAGGCGAAACAATTGAAACCAACGACAACAATAGCACAATATTTAAAATCACCGCAGTAATCAAAGACATCCCGTCAAACTCGCATATTAAATTTGATTATTTATTCTCCATGTCAAGCCTTGGATACGATTGGGGAAATTATCTATCCTCTAACTTTTTTACATACTTGTTATTAAAAGACGGAACAGATTATAAAGAATTTGAAAAAAATTTAGAAGAATATATTGTCAAATATTCATGGCCTTATGCAAAAACTTTAATGCCTGTTAAGAATATAGAGCAATTTAGGAAAGCAGGCAATAGGTACGAACATTCACTAACTCCATTAACCGACATTCATCTTTATTCAAACAGAACTACCGAGCTTAGTACAAATGGAAGCATTCAATACGTTTATATATTTTCCGCAATTGCATTGTTCATTTTGCTGATTGCATGTATAAATTTTATGAACCTCACTACAGCCCGCTCTGCCAATAGAGCCCGCGAGGTGGGCATCCGTAAAGTTCTCGGCACCGAAAGGAAAAAACTTATAAGTCAATTTTTATCCGAATCCGTAATGCTTGCCTTTTTATCGATGATATTTGCAATTGTATTAATGTATTTATTAATTCCTCTTTTCAATTCTGTCTCGGGTAAGAATTTTGTTTTCGCCGATGCATTTTCCCCGTTGTTTTTAGTATTATTTATATTGTTGCCAATCCTTGTTGGATTGCTTGCCGGCAGTTATCCGGCAATATATCTTTCCGGATTTTTACCGGTACATGTTTTAAAAGGTAAGTTAACATCGGGAAATAAAGGCGGAACATTTCGCAGCGGACTTGTGGTTTTTCAATTCTCGGCATCCATCATATTGATTGTAGCCACTCTCATTATTTATCTTCAATTGAACTATATGCAAAATAAAAATCTCGGTTTCAATAAGGACCAGGTTATCGTAGTTGACGATGCATATGCTTTAAAAGACAACGTCGAGGCATATAAAAACGAAATGTTGAATGTTCCCGGTGTTACAAATGCGACTATTACAAATTTCCTTCCTATTCCTTCCAATAGAAATAATAGTACATTTTTTAAAGATGCTACTTATAATCCCGAAAGCGGTTTCAATATGCAAAGATGGCAGATAGATTATGATTATTTAGATTTTATGGGAATGGAAATTATAATGGGACGAAACTTTTCAAAAGATTTTGGTACCGATACATCGGCAATAATTATAAATGAGGAAGTCGTAAAACAACTTGGTTATAAAAATCCTATCGGTCAAAGACTTTACACTATTGACGGAACCGGCAAAGTGAATCTTCATATAATCGGAGTCGTTAAAAATTTCCATTTCGAATCTCTCAAGCAGCAGATTGGACCGTTATGTTTGCTGTTGCAAAGAAACAACGGGTCATGTTCATTTAAAGTCAAAGCCGCAAGTATTCCGGCAGTAATGAAACAAGCGGAAAACAAATGGAAGGAAATGGCTCCCGGTATGCCGTTCAGTTATAGATTTATGGATGATTCGTTTAACGAAAGATACAAATCGGAACGCGATATCGGGCTTATCGCACTTGCATCAGCCGTACTGGCAATATTCGTTGCGTGTCTCGGATTATTCGGACTCAGTACATTTTTGGCTCAGCAAAAAACTAAAGAAATCGGGATACGAAAGACACTCGGCGCATCTGTTTCCGCAATTCTATTTCTGTTATCAAAAGAATTTTTAAAATGGCTTGTGATTGCAAACCTAATTGCCGCCCCGATTGCTTATTTCTTAATTCAAAAATGGCTGGAAGATTTTGCATACAGAATTGATGTCAGCTGGATGATATTTGTATTCGCCGCCGGGATTTCGTTAGTGATTGCAATGATTACGGTTGCATTCCAATCGGTAAAAGCGGCGCTTGCTAACCCGGTTGATTCACTTAAATATGAGTAATGGAAGATATATGGAAAACGGAAGATGGGAGATGTAATTTTGGGAGTTGTTATGCTTAACCGACATTTCCGATCTCAACTGTTACCGGTTCAAAAAAAGAAACACCGGCTGGTAACTCTTGCCCGATTTGCTCATAAGCCAGAATCATTTCATGAAGTGCATCTTTCAACGATTTGCGACAGTCTTCAAAAGTTTTCCCTTCGGTTACTATTTCGTGCCATTCAATTAATTGTCCCATATAACCCGAAGGAATTATTGTGTATTTGGCAGTGTAGTGTTTAAACATCCTGTTCTCTCAGTTATTCAATGAAAAAATTATATGAAATATTTTCTAAAATCAAGAGACGAAGTAAAAAGGATTGTAATTGCCCGTATGCGAACACACGTGTCCGAATACGGACGATTTGTTCATATTTCGCAAAGAACAAATGTACATAAATTGAATTATTGCTTTATCTCCGGCGCGGCATGGTAATTGTCGTTTATCGAAAAAAACATTGGAGTCATTTTTAAAATGCTAAAACAAGATTTGAAGTTCGCTTTCAGAAATATCATGCAGAATAAAAGTTATTCTGCTATTAGTATTCTCGGTCTCGCTATTGGAATGGCGGTTTCATTTCTAATTTTAAATTACATTCTAATCGAAACGAATTATGAATCTTCGCAGAAAAATCTGTCGAAGATTTATGCGTTTTACTGGAGCGATAAGGATAAAGAAAATGCTTACGGTACTTCCCCTTATATCCTGTCGAAAATCTTCCGCGAGAATTATTCATCCATCGCCAAATGCGGACAGATCGGCGACTCATATTCACCGGAAAAATTCAGAATAATTTGGAAGGATAAATTATTCCCGATAGATAACATTTACTATGCTGACCCGACAGCGCTTGAAATTCTTCCGATAGAATTAATACGCGGCAATAAAAAAACTTTCGAGGAGACAACCAATTCCATTTACATCTCGGAAAAATTAAGCCGCAATATATTTAATAATGACGATGTCGTCGGGAAGCAAATTCAAATAAGGAATGAAAATAAAGATGAGAATTTTCTCGTCGCCGGTATATTCAAAAATAGACCTGTAAATAGCCATTTTCAGCCGGATCTAATACAAACAATTGACTATAATCGATCTCTAATCCCACCATATTTTTTAGAAAATGAATGGGGCATGAATAGTTACACAACCTATTTCCAATTGAACGAAGGTAGGTCGCTTGCCCAACTGAAAGGCGCCTTTAAATCCATAAAAGAAAATCATATACCTGATTATAGAAAGTCTGATTTCATGAGCCTTATGCCGTTAAAAGATATCCATTTGTATTCATCTTATATACATCACTTCTTTGGTAAAAGAGGATCAATAGAAAAAGTGAATCTTTTTACCGCAATAGCATTTCTAATTTTACTGATTGCATGTATTAACTTTATTAATATCACAACCGCACGCTCATCGTTGCGCGAGAAGGAATACGGAATTAAAAAGGTACTCGGCGCCGGCAAATATCATTTGTTTTATCAATCGCTCATGGAATCGGTTTTGTTTGCGCTGATATCTCTTCCTTTTGCACTGCTGTTTGTCGAACTCATCAAACCGGCAATGTCAAAATTCCTCGATAGGGATTTAGTTTTGTACTCTGCTCAAAATACGGATTATATAATTTACATTCTACTTCTCACAATTTTAGTTGGAATATTTTCGGGATTATATAACGCATTCAATTCGCTGAAGCAATTCTCACATAAAAGTTTTTCGAGTTATGGAAAAGTAATTTCTACGAAATCATTCTTGCGCAGAGCATTAATTTCATTTCAGTTCGTTGTGTTCATCGGATTGTTGATCGGCGGAATCGTGATAAACCGGCAGATGAATTATATGATTAATTCCGATCTCGGTTACAACAAAGAGAATTATTTGATTGTCGATATACCGAGCGACGATCAAATGACTAAAGTTCCCTCTTTCATCAAAGAATTAAAGCAGACCGGGATAATTTCAAACGCAAGCGTCGCTTCATCGCTTCCGCCCTCGGTTGGAAATACGTTGACAAGCAATATTGCATCGGCATTAGCGCCGGACAAAGGTGTTTCAACTCAATTTATTACATGCGATGAGAATTTCGCTTCCACTCTCGGCTTAAAGTTGGTAGAAGGTTCTTTTTATGACGATAAATCTGCATCAGACAAGGTTGTAATTAATGAAATAGCCGCAAAAAAATTCGGATTCGATAAAGCTGTAAACCAGCAAGTAATTATAAATGATAACAAACGGACTATTTGCGGAGTAGTAAAGAATTTTTATGCCCAGTCATTATATAAGGAAGCTCTTCCGCTGGCGATGATGAAATCCGAAAGTTTTCTTTTGAAAATGGCTATACGCTATAAAGACGGTTTTGCGCGGGATGCAATCAAGTTAGTTGAAAAGAAATGGAAAGAGTTTTTCCCGGATACAATAATGAAAATGTCGTTCAGCGACGACGAGTTTGCCAAAACATATGAATCTGATCTGCGTTTTTCCGACACGATTTATTTCTTCACGGTAATTTCATTAATCATCTCTATGGTTGGACTTGCCAGTACAACTGCGATCACTACCGCGAGAAGGAAAAAGGAAATCGGTGTACGGAAAGTATTGGGCGCTTCAATTAAAGATATCCTACTTTTGCTTTCAAAAGAAATAGCAGTGATTTCGATCATCAGCTCGGCATTAGCTGTAGTTATAATATTACTGCTGATTAATAACTGGCTCGAAACATTCGCTTACCGGATTGAAATCTCATGGATTTATCCTGCGGTTGCAATTGTATTTGGACTTTTAATTTCACTTACGATTGTCGTAGTGCAATCATTAAGAACTGCTTCGGTTAATCCTGTGGAGAGTTTAAGATATGAATAAATAATGTATGATGGGAAATGGAAGATGGGAAATGTTTTTCCATTTTACCTTTTACATTTACCATTTTCCATCCTTAACAAACTTGAAATAATATTTTGCTAATAATATTTACGGAGAAAAAATGATACGCACAAACAATTTGAATAAGATTTACAGAACAGAGGAAGTCGAAACCACGGCTCTCGATAAAGTAAGCATCGATATAAAAGAAGGCGAGTTCGTTTCAATAATGGGACCTTCGGGATGCGGCAAATCCACACTGATGAACATTCTTGGTTTGCTCGATAATCCTTCCGACGGCGAATATTTTTTCCTCGAAACGGAAGTTTCAAAATATTCCGAACGCCAACGCGCGATGATGCGTAAACAAAATATCGGTTTTGTGTTTCAAAGTTTTAACTTGATTGATGAATTGACAATCTATGAAAATGTGGAGCTGCCGCTTCTCTACCTGAAAAATTCAATTTCCGAAAGGAAGAAAAAAGTAGAAACGGTTTTGGAACGAATGCAGATTATGCACCGCCGTAACCATTTCCCGCAGCAACTATCCGGCGGTCAGCAGCAGAGAGTTGCAGTTGCGCGTGCATTGGTGAGCAATCCCAAAATAATTTTAGCTGACGAACCGACCGGTAATCTCGATTCATCCCACGGCGATGAAGTTATGAAAATGTTAACCGATTTGAACGAAGCCGGGACAACAATCGTGATGGTAACCCACTCGCCAACATATGCTGAATACGGACACCGTGTAATTCATCTGTTCGACGGTCATGTTGTTACCGAAAATTTTAACGAAGCGTTCAGAGTATAAAAACAAAAGAGTCATTGATGGTCATTAGTAGTCATTGGTAATGACTCGAAGCAAATGTACTGCCACAGAAATAAGTGTACTTGGCAGTCACGGTCCACACCGTGACTGAATTGCATTTTTTGTCTAATATCCAAGGCGCACTGTCACGGAATGGTCCGTGACAGCCGAGTAAATGAGTATAACTGTAAGGGGCAGTACACTAATGACAGTCAATTATGCAAAGTAAATGATTTTTAGTTTTAATTAACGGTGAAGATATGTTTAAGAATTATTTCAAAACAGCGATTAGAAATTTCCGACGGGACAAAATTTATTCGTCGATAAATATTTTTGGTCTTGCCGTTGGAATGACAGCATTTACCCTGGTTGCACTATTGCTCCAAGAACTTTACACATACGATAGATTCCAGCCGAATTTCGATAGGATTTATCGCGTTCAAGTTGAAATCCAGGATGAACATAAAACTGAATGGACACAAACGGTTTATCCTCTTGCAGACGAATTGAAAAACACTATTCCCGAAATTGAAGAGGCTGCTGTTGTAAGGGAAATTTGGAGTGAATACCTTTCATCGAAAGACGATATTGTTTTAAAGGATGAGAACGGATTTTTAGCCGATCCGGACATTTTAAAAATACTTTCGTTTAATTTTATCCAGGGAAATCCAACAGCAGCATTGAACCAACCGGGTTCAGTTGTACTTTCAAAATCACTTGCACAAAAACTTTTCCCCGGCGAAAAGGCTCTTGGTAAAATGATGAAGGGCAGTTTTACAAGAAATTTAATAGTCACAGGTGTTATAGAAGATTACCCGCAGAATTCGCATATCAAGCCTTCATACATGGTGTCTTTCTCAACTATGGACCGGTTGCGGACACGTGATTATTTAGACTTTAGAAATGATTGGAATAATAACGCTTACCGAACTTATGTTTTGTTGAAACAAAATACCAACCCGGTATTAGTGGATGGAAAAATTAGAAATCTGTATGATTCAAAAGTGGAAAAGAACGATGGGAAACTCTACCTGCAGCCGCTCAACAATCTTGCAATTAACCCGACAAGAGAAGCCAAATTGAACACCCCGATTCCTTATTATGCCGCAATAGCGTTTTTTATACTGATACTCGCATGCATCAATTTTATAAATCTTACGACTGCACGTTCCGGTCTGCGCGAAAAAGAAATCGGAGTTCGGAAAGTTGTTGGCGGTAACCGATGGTCTTTAATCATACAATTTATCGGCGAGTCTGTTTTGGTTAGTCTTCCGGCAATGATTGTTGCGTTTGTACTTACAAAAGCATATTTGCCGGTTTTCAATTCATACATGACAATTAATCTTGAACTCGACTTCATCGGAAACTGGCAATTTGTTTTAATGATGGTCGCGATATTTATATTTGTTGGCGTGCTCGCCGGTCTGTACCCTGCTTTTTATTTATCATCGCTGAAGCCGATATCAGTAATCAAAGGAACTGTTTTCGGCTCTCAATCCGGCAAAATTAAAAAAGGCGCCCTTCGCAAAATACTGGTAACCTTTCAGTTCATCATTTCAATTACGCTAATTCTCTCTACTGTTTTCATGTTCAAGCAAGTGGATTTTATGAAGAATAAATATTTGGGATACAACAAAACCAATCTTCTTCGTTGTTATATTGAAGCGAACGACTCCAAATCGAACTTCACGGACTTACGAAATAGACTACTAAGCAATCCGCGGATAATAGATGCTTCGGTGTCTGTGAACTCACCTGCACATGGAATGTGGGGAAGAGAAATTAATTGGGAAGGAGGAACTGAAGAACAAAAACTCAACGTATACTTTAACATTGCGGATTATAATTTTATTAATACTTTCGAAATGAAGATTGCAAGAGGAAGAAATTTTTCAAAAGAATATACAACCGACAGCAGCGCGTGTTTAATTAACGAAACTCTTGCATCCGAAATTGGGTGGGATAGTCCGATTGGTAAAAGACTTTGGGACAATCAATACACTGTAATTGGAGTCATTAAAGATTTTCACCCTATCTCTGTTCATGCGAGAATTCCTCCTTACTTGATGGTATTACATAACGGTCAATTAAGCCGCGAGAATGATTACTGTGTTCGGATATCGCCGAATGACATTTCCCGTACAATGGAATATGTGAAAAGTACGATGAAGACTTTTTTCCCTGACAAATTATTCGAAGTACAGCTTTACGACACTGATTTTGACAAAGGAACGATGGCAGTTTGGGAAGGCGTTCAAACTACGTTCGGATTTTTTTCAGCTCTCGCAATTATTATCGCGCTAATTGGTTTGCTTGGATTAGTTTCATTTTCCACAAGAAGACGAACTAAAGAAATCGGGATACGTAAAGTTCTCGGCGCATCCGAAGGCGGTTTGTATTTTCTTGTAGTAAAAGAATTTTTAATCCTGCTCGGAACTGCAATAGTACTTGCATCGCCGGCAGCTTATTTCATTCTAATCACCGCGCCTGGCGCGTATAAATATCAAGTAACATCGCTTGATTTCATAATACCGCTTTTTGTAATAATTGCAGTAACAATTTTAGCCACGCTTCGACTGGTGCTCAACGTAACTAAAGCAAATCCAGCCGATTCATTACACTACGAATAAACTTTATTGGAGAATAAAATCATGATCAAATTAAACAACATCACAAAGTACTACGAAAACAAGTTCATAAAAACTTATGTATTAAGGAACATCAATCTCGAAATTAAGGAAGGCGAGTTCGTTTCAATTATGGGTCCATCGGGTGCGGGCAAATCAACCTTGCTTTATATTATCGGAATGCTCGATACTCCTTCCGAAGGCGAATATTATTTTTTAGAAGAGTCTGTTCATAAAATGAAAGAGAAGAGATTAGCGGAACTTCACAAATCGCATATCGGGTTTGTGTTCCAGCAGTATCATCTCATTGATGAATTGACGGTGTATGAAAATCTTGAGACTCCCCTTCTCTATCAAAAAATAAAAACTTCCGAAAGAAAAGGAATGGTTGCAGATACGCTCGATAAATTCAACATGGTTGCAAAGAAGGATTTATTCCCCAACCAGCTCTCCGGCGGTCAGCAGCAGCTTGTAGCGATTGCGCGCGCGATCATCGCAAAACCAAAATTAATCCTTGCCGACGAACCGACGGGAAATTTACATTCAGAACAAGGAAAAGAAATAATGGACTTGCTGAAAAAGTTAAACGACGACGGAACGACTATAATTCAGGTAACCCATTCTGAATTTAATGCCGGTTATGGGAATAGAATTCTAAAACTGGAAGACGGGTGGATTGCCAAATAATGGGAGAGGGAAAATGGGAGATGGGAAATGGTAAATGGAAAACGGAAGGAACGGAGAATATAAAATAGTTGAATGAATATTTTTATGATAAGGAAGGAATCATGTTAAAAAATTATTTTAAAATCGCATTCCGAAATCTGATACGGAATAAAGTGAATTCGTCTATCAATATCTTCGGATTATCGGTTGGAATTGCCTGCTCAATCTTGATAATTCTCTGGGTTGCAGATGAACTAAGTTATGATCGATTTCATGAAAATGCAGATAATATCTACCGCGTTGTTGCCGAAGATGGAGTTGTTGGGAAAATGGCGACGACATGCGCCCCGCTCGCTGTATATATGAAAGATAATGTTAACGGAGTAACCGATGCAACAAGATATATGCGTCTTGATGCTTCCGCTTTCAAATATGAAAACAAGATTTTAAAAATTGAAAACGGAGCATTTATAGACACCTCTTTTTTCAAAATATTTTCTTTCCCGTTTATACAGGGAAATGCTTCATCAGCTTTCGCAGATTACTCGAATGTTGTGCTTACAGAAAAAGAATCTAAAAGATTTTTTGGGAATGAAAATGCTTTAGGAAAAATTATTTTTATCGACGGACGCACACCACTAAAGGTGAGCGGAGTTTTAAAGAACCCGCCGGCTAATTCACAATTCCAATTCGGCTTTTTATTGAATATCGAAGTGCTACCGTTTATCGGTGCGCCGCTTGACCAGTGGTATAATTTCAATTTGCAGACATTTGTCCGGGCAAACAAAAATGCGGATATCAAAAAAATTAATTCACAAATTGCCGGTTTGATGCCTTCGCAACTTCCCGGATTTAACAGGAAACTTTATCTTCAACCGGTGACGGATATTCATCTGAATACGGACTTTCCCGGCGACCGAAGCGGGGATATAAAATACATTTATATTTTTTCGGCAGTGGCCCTGTTTCTGCTGCTGATTGCCTGCATCAATTTTATAAATCTTTCAACTGCAAGAATTTTGAAGAGATCAAAAGAAGTTGGACTCCGCAAAGTAATTGGTTCAACAAGATTTCAGATTATCAAACAATTTTTGTACGAAGCAGTTTTGATATCTATCATTTCAGTTGCTGCTGCGCTTTTACTAGTGGAGTTACTCCTTCCCGTATTCAATGGATTATCAGGGAAAGAGCTTTCTTTGCCATTTAATTCACGTTTCGTTTTAGGGCTACCGGGACTAATCATTATTGTTTCTCTTCTTGCCGGCGGATATCCTGCATTGCTGCTTTCATCGATCAAACCGATTAATACATTAAAGAATTTTCTTTTGAACGGACAAAGAGGTTCTCTGCTTAGAAAATCTCTCGTTGTAACACAGTTTGCTCTTTCAATATTATTAATAATAGCCACAACTACAGTTTATCAGCAGCTCAACTTTATTAAAAATAAAAAACTCGGATTCGATAAAGAGAATATTTTGTATTTCGGCGCCAATGGTAAATTCGCTCAGGGATATTCGGCATTAAAAAACGAGCTGCTAAATCAATCCTCAATAATTGATGTTACCGCCGAAGACATGCTGCTTACAAAAGAATCCAATTCAACGTTGAACCTCAACTGGGAAGGAAAAGAGAAAATAACCGAACTACAGGTTGAATATTCGTTTGTTGACTGCAATTACTTCGACATGTTAAATGTAGGATTTCAAGAAGGTAGAAAATTTTTGTGCGGTTCGGACGGCGAGCATTGTATTATACTTAATAGAGAAGCTGTTGATCAAATGAAAATTAAAAATCCAATCGGCAAGCATTTATCGATTAATGATTACTACGGAACAATTATCGGCATAATAAAAAACGCCAATTTCAAATCGCTCCATAATAAAATGAAGCCCGAAGCGTATATGATACTGAATTCGGCTTCAAACGAATCGTTCGGAAATAGCGGCGTCATTCTTATTAAAACGGCTGCCGGGCAAACACAGGAAGCAATTGACGCAATTCAAAAATTATGGGAAAAAGAAAATCCCGATATTCCTTTTGAATTTCATTTCCTTGACGAGACAATTGATCATCAGTACCTGAATGAATTAAGTACTGCACAAATATTCGGTTACTTTGCTTTCATCGCAATATTTATTTCGTGCCTCGGTTTGTACGGTTTAAGCATGTTCATGATGGAAAACCGGACAAAAGAAATCGGTGTGCGAAAAGTGCTTGGCGCTTCGGTTAGCAGTATTGTTAGTTTATTCTATTCTGTTTTTTCGAAACTAATTTTGTTTGCAATTACGATTGCCTGCCCGGTTGCTTACTATTTTATGAACAAATGGCTGCAGGATTTTGCTTACCGGATTGAAATAAGTTGGTGGATATTCGTCCTGTCAGGAGGAGTTGCTTTACTGATTGCATTGCTCACAGTCAGTTTTCAGGCAATAAAAGCCGCAACAGCAAACCCGGTTGAGTCACTTAAGTACGAATAGCGAAAAGGAAGAAATCATGTTTATAAATTATTTGAAGATTGCGTTGAGAAATTTACTTCGCCGTAAAGCATTTTCGTTTATAAACATATTGGGATTAGCATTTGGAATTGCAACGTGCATGGTTATCGATTTATACGTTACATACGAAAAAAGCTACGATACTTTCAATGAAAATTCAGACAACATTTACCGCATCAAGAATGTACGCTACTATACAAGCGGAACCGATAGCAGCGCCGGTTGTGTGTCTCTGCTTGGTCCGACGCTAAAAGAAGAGCTTCCCGAGGTAGTTGATTTTGCCAGGTTAAGAAAAATTTCCGCTTTAGTGACGGCTAATTATAATTACTTCAACGAGAAAAATATATTTTGGGCTGATTCTTCTTTCCTTACAATGTTTTCATATCCTCTCGTTTCCGGAGATTCAAAAAAAGCATTAACGGATAATTACAGTGCAGTGCTTACAAAAACAACCGCTCAAAAATATTTTGGGAATGATAATCCCACCGGTAAAACAATCACGATAGGCGGCACAGATTTTAAAATCACCGGGATTGCAGAAGATGTTCCTCCCAACTCGCATATAAAATTCGATATACTGCTTTCATTTAAAACACAGTACGTTAAGGAATTTTGCGTTTCATGTAATAATAACAACACCTATATTCAGGTTGCAGCAGGTGTAAACAAAAAAACTATTGAATCAAAAATTCCTTCCGTCATCACAAAATTACACGACAGGCAAAAAGACGGATTCGACCGGGCATATTTACTTCAGCCGTTAACAGACATCCATTTGAATTCCAATTTGAGATTCGAACACGAAGAAAACGGAAGCGCGAAGACAGTTTATTTCCTATTTATAGTTGCCATCGTAATTCTGTTGCTTGCGTGGATAAACTATATCAATCTTTCCACCGCACGTTCAATTGAAAGAGCTAAAGAAGTTGGGCTGCGCAAAGTTGTTGGTGCAGGATTTCAGACTTTAGTCCGCCAGTTTTTACTCGAATCGTTTATTATTAATTTTATTGCCGTATGCATTTCGGTTCTCGCTGTCGAAATAACTTATCCTTTGTGGAATGAAACAATTGGGCTACCGGCTTCATTTTCGGTACTGAAAAACGCAGACTTATTAATGTTATTAACACTGTTGGTTTTTGTTAGCCCGATTGTTGCAGGAATATATCCTGCATTTGTACTTTCATCATATCAGCCGGTTTCAATTCTACGCGGCAGTTTTAAATATTCTTTAAAAGGAATATTCCTTCGCAAATCGCTTGTGATTTTCCAATTTTCAATTTCAATCATAATGATTGCAGTAATAATTATTTTTAACAACCAGTTGTCTTTTATGAGAAACAAAAATCTCGGGCTTGATATATAACAGAAACTCGTGCTTAATTCTCCAGCTTACATACATGAGGGGAATGATAGAATAAGTTCATACAATACATTTATCAACGAACTTAAAAATAAATCGTTAATTGAAGACGCTACATATACGTCGGTTATTCCGGGCATGGAAAATAGCTGGGTCAGCGGGGGTGTGATACATGATCAACAGTTTGTTGAGCAGGGAAAGCAAATGTATTTTGCGTATGTAGCTCAAAATTATATTAAATTTTTCGATATCAAATTGGTATGTGGACGAAACTTTTTTGAAGATGAAATAGATAGATCAAATAATAACGGCTTATCGAAATCAATATTACTAAACGAAAGCGCCGTAAAGGATTTGGGTTTTACTTCACCAAAGGAAGCTATTGGCGCGGTAATTCGTCACAACAATTTCGAAGTAGGAAAAGTTATTGGGGTAATTAAAGATTATCACCAGCAATCACTTGAGAAAGAAATAGAACCGACAATTTTCGTGGGGACGAATAGAGGCGACTTCTTTGTTTTTGATGTTAGCACAAAAAATGTTCAAGGAAAAATACAAGCGATAGAAAAAAACTTTAGGCAAATGTTCCCGGGCAATCCGTTCGAGTATAATTTTCTCGATGAGTTTTTCAACAAGCAGTACAAAAGCGATATTCAAACTGCTAAAATACTCAGCGTGTTTACTTTCCTATCGATATTTATATCAAGTCTCGGTTTAGTTGGTCTATCATCGTTGATGATAATTCAACGCACAAAAGAAATTGGAATTAGAAAAGTGCTCGGCGCTTCTATCCGGTCACTTCTTGCTTTGCTTTCAAAAGAATTTATAAAGTGGCTTCTTATTTCAAATATTATCGCGTTTCCGGTTGCTTACTTTTTTATGAACAAATGGCTCGAAGATTTTGCATATCGAATAGATATTAGCTGGTGGATGTTTGCCCTTTCCGGCGGAATTGCTTTGTTAATTGCATTGCTAACTGTCAGCTATCAAGCTATTAAAGCTGCAACCGCAAACCCGGTTGAGAGTTTGAAGTATGAATAAAAATTACGAAATATTATTCCAAGGGGAAACATGTTTAAGAATTATTTGACCATAACGCTGAGAAATCTTAGAAAGTACAAAGGTTACTCTTTCATAAATATCTTCGGACTGGCAGTTGGTATTGCAGTATGTATTCTAATCATGCTGTTTGTTCAAGATGAATTAAACTATGACAGATTTCACGAAAAGTCGGATAGAGTATTCAGGCTCTGTCTTGATGCGCGCGCCGGCGAAATAGCCGAACAAGGTGTAACTACTTGCGCTCCGCTTGCGGAAACATTAGTCCGCGAAATTCCCGAAGTTGAAACAGCGGTCCGTTTTAGAAATTACGGGTTCCCTGTTTTTCGTTACGGGGAAAAAGCTTTCAGCGAAGAAAGGGTCTTCTGGGCTGATTCTTCCCTCTTCGATGTTTTTACCATTCCATTTTTAAAAGGGAATCCTAAAACCGTATTGTCGCAATTAAATGCTCTTATCATAACGGAGACAATGGCTAAAAAGTATTTCGGAGAGGAAAACCCTATCGGCAAAATTATTAATTCCGATAACCGGTTCGATTACATAGTAACCGCAGTGGTTAAAGATATGCCGGACAATTCTCATTTCCATTTCGATTTTATCGCTTCGCTCGCCCGGTATAACGACACTAGAAGTCCGATCTGGTTTAACAACAACTGGTATACTTATGTTGTTTTGCGAGAAGGCGTTTCATGGCAGGATGTCGAAAAAAAAATAAATCCGGCCCTTACAAAATATTATAAACCTCAAATAGAAGCGGCATTTCAAACCACATGGGAAGAGCTGGTTAAAAATGGAGCTAAATACAATTTCAATTTACAGCCGGTAACGGATATTCACCTTAATTCGCACTATGCCCAGGAATTGGAGCCGAACAGCAGTATGGCGAATGTCTATATTTTCTCTCTAATTGCTTTGGCTATTCTCTGTATTGCCTGTTTTAATTTCATGAACCTTTCCACCGCCCGTTATTCAAGCAGAGCAAAAGAAGTAGGAATCCGCAAGACACTGGGTTCGGATTTCGGCCAGCTGGTGAGACAATTTTTAAGCGAATCGATCATTCTTGTTTTTGTATCTACCATAATTTCAATTTTACTGGTTTATTTATTACTGCCGGTCTTCAATGATATTTCCGGTAAAGAGATTACACTTAATCTGTTTAATAATTTTTATGCTCTTCCTTCACTGCTTTTATTAATTCTATTTGTCGGAAGCGCCGCCGGTATTTATCCGGCTTTCTTTCTGGCATCTTTTAAGCCGATGACAGTATTGGGAGGAAAATTTAAAGATGGCAGCAGGGGAAAAGCATTCCGGAGCGGACTGGTAATTTTTCAATTCTCAATTTCAATTATTTTAATAATAGGGACGGTGATAGTATACGGACAGCTTAATTATATGCAGAATAAAAATCTCGGATACGAAAAGGAACAATTACTGGTTATTCACAAAACAGATGATCTGGGCAATAGTATTGATGCATTTAAAAATGAATTAAGAAAAAATCCAAACGTGAAATATTTGACTAATTCCGTCCAGCTTCCCGGCATGAATTACGGCGATAATCTCTTCGAGTCAAGAGTAAACGGAAAAAGTTACAGGCAATTGCTCAGACAGGGATATGCCGATTATGACTTCGCTTCTACATTTAAAATCAAAATGGCAGACGGACGGTATTACTCGAGGGAAAGGGCGGTTGATGCCGATAACTCGATAGTGCTGAACGAGGCAGCGGTTAAATCTCTGCGGCTGAAAAATCCCATTGGGACAGAAATTTATGAAACCGGCATCGGCGACGAAACAAGGATTTTGAAAGTAGTAGGCATAATGAAAGATTTTCACTTTCAATCGCTGCATCAGCAGATTGAACCGCTGGCGATGAGGCTGCTTACCCAAGGAGCGGCAAGATATACAACGGTAAGACTTTCAACGGAAAATATCCGCCAATCCGTCGAATCGATTAAATCGATCTGGGACTCATATGCGGGAAATCAGCAGTTCGAGTATACATTCTTCAATGAAGATTACGACCGTTTGTACAAAAGCGAAGAAAGAACTTCAAAATTATTTGTAACATTCTCTATTCTTGCAATTATGATTGGCTGTCTCGGTTTGTTTGGTTTAGCCGCATATACGGCTGAAAAGAGGACAAAGGAAATCGGGATACGAAAAGTACTCGGGGCTTCAATCCAGTCTATCCTGGTATTACTTTCAAAAGAATTTATGAAATGGATTGTAATCGCAAATGTCGTATCCTGGCCAATTGCATATTACTTAATGAATACATGGCTTCAGGATTTTGCTTATAGAATTGATATCGGGTTTATGGTATTTCTTTTTGCCGGAGGCTCGGCATTAATTATTGCAATAATTACCGTCAGTATCCAGGCTATAAAAACCGCAATTGCAAATCCGGTTGAGTCGCTCAAATATGAATGATGAGTTCCCGATTCTTTTCGGATTTATCGGGATTGTGAGTTTGAAGTATGAATAAAAATAAAAATCATTTCCAGGGGGAAACATGATTAAGAATTATTTACTTATTGCACTGCGGAATATCAAACGCTATAAAGGATATTCACTTCTAAATATTTTAGGATTGTCGATTGGGGTCGCTTCATGCTTATTCATCCTTTTGTATATCCAGTTCGAATTGAGTTACGATAATTATCATAAAGACGCCGATAGAATTTACCGTGTTGCAAATTCAAGAAAAACCGATGCGCGTCTCGAATTGTTTGCTACAGCTCCAATGGGGGCGGCGCAGACAATTAAAGAAAATTTCCCGGAGGTTATAGAAGCAGCACGGTGTTCGGAAGGGAATATATGCCAGGTAAAATACAAAGACAAGCAATTCATCGAAGAGAAAACCGGTTATGTCGATAACGAACTTTTCAAAATTTTCAACATACCTTTCATTCACGGTAATCCGGCGACGGTTCTAACCCGACCGAGAACAGTTGTAATTACCGAATCTATATCGAATAAATATTTTGGGAATATAAATCCGGTTGGTGAAATATTATTACTCGATACAACCGCATATGAGGTCGACGGAGTAATCAAAAATTTCCCGGCGAATACTCATCTTAGAAAAGATTTTCTTATTTGCTTCCAAACTTCTCTGGACCGAATGCGGGAATTTGGAATTACAAATCCCTGGCGTGGATTTAATTGCATGAATTATATCAAACTAAGGGAAGGATCAAACGCAAAAAAGTTCGAAGCAAAAATTAAAAATCTTCCGGTGAAATATGCCGGGGAAGAGTTGAGGAAAAGCGGGGTCACATCAACCTTATTCCTGCAGCCTATTACCGATATTCATCTTTATTCGGATTTGAACTGGGAAATGGAGCCGGGAGGAAGTTCGACCTATATTTATGTTTTTTCGGCAGTCGGCATTTTAATTCTTTTGCTTGCCGCAATGAACTACATGAATTTAATGACAGCCCGCTCAGCAAATCGTGCGAATGAAGTTGGAATTAGAAAAGTTGTTGGTGCAAATAAGTCGCAATTAATTTCTCAATTCGTCGGGGAATCGCTATTAACCACTTTCATTTCGGTACTCATTTCAATTTTTATGGTAATTGTTTTACTGCCGTTCTTCAATACTCTTACCAATCTTTCGTTTGATTTGAGAAGTCTCATCCAACCGGACATTATCTTCGGCATGATTACTATGACATTATTTATAAGTATTGCTGCGGGAAGCTATCCGGCATTTCTTCTTTCAAGTTTTAAACCTGTCTCAATTCTCAAAGGAGCCTCTCGCCAGGGCAGTAGCGGAGTTATAATGCGAAAATTATTGGTTGTCAGTCAATTCGCAATATCAATTATTCTTATTATCGGTTTGATACTGTTTTACCAGCAGGTTAATTACATGAAGAACCAATATCTTGGATTCGATAAAGAGCAGAAACTTGTAATTGAATTTGACAGAAGCATCATTAATCCAAACACATACGAATCGATTAAGCGAGAGTTTAATGAGCACCCGGCGGTTCTCAGCAGTACTTTTTCGTCAAGTGTTCCAGGTCGGTGGATGTATTTCTGGCACCTCCATCCATTTGACGATGACAAAAACGACCAGATGATTAACTGTTTTCAAGTCGACTATGATTTTCTAAGTGAGTACAATCTTGAAATCATTGCAGGCAGACCGTTCATTAGGGATAGAGGAATAGATAATTTTGATGGAGGTTGGATTATAAACGAGTCGGCTGTAAAAGCGTTTGGCTGGAAGAATAATGAAGAAGCGCTTGAACACGCCATCAACAGAGCTGAAGAACCTGTCATTGGAGTTGTAAAGGATTTCCATTTAAAGGGGCTTCAAAATAAAATCGAACCGTTGGGAATATTTTTAATGGTCGAGGATTTTAGATATCTCACTTTAAAAGTAAACAAGGACAACGCAAGTGAAGTAGTATCATACATAAGAGAGAAACACGCAAAATTATTTCCTGGATATTTGTTCGATTACTTTTTCCTCGATGAAGATTTCAATAAGCAATACGAATCCGAGGAAAACACCACTTCCCTTCTGAGTGTATTCACTACTCTTGGAATAATCATTGCTGTGCTGGGTCTCTTTGGATTGTCAGCTTTTCTTACAGAGAAGAGAACAAAAGAAATCGGAATTAGAAAAGTGCTTGGCGCCAGTATCCTTAATATTATTTTTGTGCTAATCAAAGAATTTACTGTGTGGGTAATTTTAGCAAATATTATCGCCTGGCCGGTAGCTTATTTTCTTATGAATAGCTGGTTGCAGGATTTTGCATACAAAACCGAGATCAACTGGTGGATTTTTATTCTATCCGGTTTTATAGCTTTATTGATATCGCTATTCACTGTAGGCTACCAGGCAATTATAGCGGCAACAGCTAATCCAGTTGAGGCGCTGAGATATGAATAGTAATTATGGAAAAATTAATTGCTAATATCGATCATCTAATTATTATAGAAGAATATTTATATACATTGAAGAAATTGGTTTACGGATTTTTATTTTTTCTGAACTCACCTGAATCCTCTCTTACAAAGAGAGGACTTTAAGGTAAAATCCGCAAACTAAGTTATTGTGAGTATATATCATCTTTATTTATTCCGTATGGCGTAAAAAATATTCCGGCGGATTTTACTTTAGCTAAGAGTTCCAAATTAACAGCCTGTCTCTCTTGATACTGATGAAAAAGATGATACTGAATTGCGATATTATTTAACGATTTTATTTTAGTCCCGGCTAATTCTAATCGGTACTGAATATCCGTATCTTCGCCGATTGATGGTGCAATATATCGTTCGTCAAATCCGTTAACGCGGAAAAAGTCTTCTTTAAAAAGAGAAAAATTACAGCCAAGTATACCACGTTTTTTTTTATTAAAGACCGAGCGCATAAATTTCGATTTGAAATAAACACCTTTTTCCACATCGGTTGATTTACCAAAGAAACCATCAATGGCGAGTGCAAGAAAATTCTTTTCTAAATAACCCGATCTTATTTTCTCAATCGATAAATTTGAAGTGATTTTTTCTGATAAGTTAACACGCCTTCCGGTAAAACAAACATTTGGAATTTTATTTCTAAAATGTTCGAGTACAAACTCTTTGTGCGGGATGCAATCGCCATCAATGAAAATTAAATAGTCCGAAGACGATTCCATGACTGCTTTATTTAAAATCTTTGTCTTTCGAAATCCGATATCTTCTTGCCATATATGCCTTATCGTTCGTGGATAAGTTCTTGCAATTGATTTTAGTTCTTCAATTACTTCTCTATTAGAACCGTCATCGGCAATTAATATTTCATAATTTTCAAAACTCTGCCTTTCTAATCCGGCTAAGATTAATTTCAGGAAGTCTATTCTATTATAAAACGATATTATTAAACTTGCATCCGGCATAATGATTTCTTCTTAATGAACCAGTAAAGAGAATTAATGCGTCAATTAAAAATTAGTGGATGTAAATATAAACGCTAATCCGCAAATCGTTTTGATAACCGGGCAAATTTTTATAGGGATAATTCTTGTTCTCGCACCGGTCAATGCTGTCCATACAGCCATGATCAAAAGCATTACTCCGCACATAATATTTACAAGTCTAACTTCATAAACTTCCCTATCACTAACACAGTTAAGAATTAGAACAAGCGCGCCAATAAATATGAGTGCTAATCCTTCGGCAACCCATTCCATTTTTATTATCAACTTGTTGTTCACGCTTAACTCGCCGAATCCTTTTACCACATTGCTTGTAGGAATAACATGAGCAATCCCCCAAAGAATAATTATGATTGCAGAAGTCAATATTATGGTTTGGTTCATAATTCATTTCTCCAAATTATACTACTTCCATTATTTCTTTCGCAGTCACCACTTTCGCAAATCCTTTGCGCAAAACTTTTAATTCGGTTTCCTGGAGCGACATATCGTCGGTTGCATTTACATCACTGCCAAAGACAACTTTGAAACCTCTTTCATAAGCTTGCCGCGCGGTTGTGCCGCTGCAATAATTTGTGAGCGCTCCACAAATAATTACTGTATCTTTCTTCAGATTTTTTAATATGGTTTCGAGGGGAGTATCGTAAAATGCACCATAAGAAGGTTTGTGAATAACAATTTCATTTTTCATCGGTTCTAACTCATGCCATACTTTCCCTTTGATGAAAAGCTGTGACTGATCATACTCAACATTTGAGAATCGGTTCGGCATAAACTTCCCGGTTACCGGACGATCGAGATAAAAATTTGTATTCGAAAATACAGTGTAAATAACCGGGATATTTTTAGAACGGCAATTTTCAATTAACTCTTTGATGAGCGGTACTTGCCTTGTTGCAGCCGGCGCCCAATATGGAGTCCAGCCAGGTTTTACAAATTCATCCTGCATATCTATCACAAGTAAGGCGCATGAATTGCTTCCTATTTTGAATGAAGCATCTCCATTTTCGTAAGCTTCCTTTGCAAACTTTAATACTTGTTCTTCAGTGAAATATTGTTCGTTCATTCTTCCTCCATTTTATATTTCTTTAAAAATTTTCCGGCCTTTTTCTTTACTGCCGTCCGGGAATTATTCATTTGCTCTAAAATAAATTTGTTTACCTGCTTCTTGTTTTTTATTAACTCATAAAAATTCGTGAATGATTCAATAGCATGTCCGATAGCTATATTTCTGCATTCATCGGTTTCGTAAATGGCGTATTCAACTTTCAGAATTTCCTTTGCTATTTTATCCGCGAGTTCAGGTTTAGCCAAAGCAATTTTGTACGCGCTGCCGATGATGTTCGCAGCGGTAATCATTGTCGTACCATCGATCGGTGAAAAATATTTTTTAAATAATCTGTCAATCTTATTTTCGGTGTCAACGGATGCAAGATTCGCAATACTGATTATTGCGCCCCATTTGTGAAATGTAACGTCGCTGTTCATCATTTCAACAAACCGGTCGAAGTAAGGATAAAGAATTTCCGGTTTTGATTCGCTTATTAACCTCAAAACTTTTTCGCAGCCGTATTTTGTATCGGCTTTTGGATAATTCAATCCTTCGAAGACTTCCGGTAATAATTCCGGATTTTTAATAACCTTATTTGCAATCTTTTCTTTATCGGAACCTTTCTCGCTGATCTGACTGAGAATATTCATCTTGATCTCTGAAATATTTATTAAAAGCTGGTTTAAAATAAGACTATTTTTTTACATCAAGAAATATCAATTTCTCCTAACAAAAAGAACCGAAAAAGTACCCTTTTTTCAATTCGATTTAATGCAGTTTATCTCTCTATTTCCGCAGTTCATCGGATATTTCTTGTCCCCTGATAAACAAGTCTACATTTTTATTCACCGTTCTTTTTAGAATAAGATTTACGCCCGAAGTGCTACAAAAGCTAATCCAAATTTGTTATACTTTTTTTTAGGAGAAATTAAAATGCAAAATCGTTCTATTCAAATTAATGTTGTGCCGTTGTTAAGTAAAAAGCATTTTACAATACACCAAACGATAATTCTTACCATGTTATTGGTACTCATCCCTGTAGTATGCGAAGCTCAAAATTTACTTAAGCAACCTCAAAAAATCGTTATAGATGCAAAACGAAACCTTCTGATGGCATCAAATTATCAAACCGGTGATATTGTTGCAATTGACAGTGCACGAAAGCAAACTTACTTTGTAAAAAAGGCTGGCTTTATAGATGGGCTGGAAATTGTTGGAGATACAATTTATGGGGCAGGAAATAACAGAAAGATCCTTGCATACAACCTTGAAACAAAATCATTGGTTATGGATGTTCAATTGCCGCCAGCGAATCCGGGTGATGATTATTTATCCAGCATCACTTCTGATTCTTCCGGGCATCTTTTCATTTCATGCCCCGGTGTACACACAATTTATAAGTTTAGAATTAGCGATCAGGCCTATTGGGTATTCGCAAAAGACAATGGGCTTAATAGACCAAATGGAATGCTGTTGGAAAGAGAGAAAAATCGATTGGTGGTAATTGATGATTCGCCTAAGCCATCACTAATTCACGCAATAAGTCTTTTTGATTCCACAGTCTCCGTATTGGATACAACAAACTTCAAGCAGCCGGATGGAATTGTGAGAGATAAGTTTGGTACTTATTACGTCGGAGGATATTATTTACCGGGAATATATAAAATAGACCCGGAGTTTAGCCAGCCTCCTGTTCTGATTCGTTCCGGCGATTCTTTTGTTTATCCAACCTATGACCCTGCTGATAATTCATTAATAGTTGCATCATACAATAGGAATTCGTGGGAAAGAATTTCTCTTCTTACAAACATTGACGATTCGATAAATCTTCCCAGTCGTTTTTCATTATTTCAAAATTATCCCAATCCATTTAATCCAACTACGATTATTAGTTTCCAGTTATCAGTTTCCAGTAATGTTCAATTAAAAATTTGTGATGTACTTGGGCGTGAAGCGGCTGAGTTGGTTAATGAATACAAACATCCCGGCTCGTATAAAGTTGAATTCGATGGTTCGAATCTTCCGAGCGGTATTTACTTCTATGAATTAGTTGCCGGTGAATATAGAGAATCAAAAAAGATGATTCTGCTGAAATAATTTCAATTAGTTTTTAATAATTACTTTTATAAAAATAATCACATTACAGGATAATAATGAAAAACAATTTGTATGCTCTGATTTTAATAATTCTTTTCATAGGTCGAATTGAAGCTGTAGATATTAATTCAGAAGAGAAAAAAACCTTTCCGGCTATAACAATGATTAATCATGTTGAATTCTATGATACCATTGCAAACAATCCGATTGCGGGATGCTCATTCCTTCTCAAATCTGATAAAGGCGTATTCGCAATAACCTGCAAACATGCGTTGTGGGTAGCAAAATCAAAAGAAATGAATGGCATTCATTTCGAAGGGACATTGAAAGAATGGCGAATGCAACGGAAAGATGATTCAACAAAATATGTTATAACTGATAAATTGTTGAATGAAGATAGGAATGAATTGATTGGTGAAAAAAATGTCAATTCTGATTATTTGGTTTTTTCAATTAAAGAAAACAACTGTGATGTAAAACCGGTGATGCTGAGAGAAACCGAATTAATACAAGGTGAACAGTTGTATCTATTGGGCTGGAGCTTTGCGGATAAAACTGGTCCGCAAAGAATCTACAAAGCCAAATATTTTAAAAGGATAGAAAACCATATATTAATTGAGCATGAGGACAACAGTAATCTTGCCGGAATGAGCGGCGGACCTGTGGTTGATGAAGCTGGAAATCTTGTTGGAATTGTTTCAAATTATTACTTTGATGAAGAAACCAAAACGTGGTACGGCTCACCCTGCAGCACTGAATATTTGAGAAAAATATTGGAGCGCCAATAGATTTACATTCAGTTGAGTGAACAATTAAAATGGAATTATTTTTTTAGTCTGAAATAATGCCAATTATTATAAATGAATTTTTAGGCGAACATGAATAAAAAAATATTAGTATTCTTTTCGATTAGTCTGTTTTTACTAATTTCATGTAAGAGCGATGATCCCGCACAACCCGCAGAGCAAAATGGTTCTATTTCCGGTATTGTAACAAATACCTCAAACGATTTGCCTGTTGCGAATGCTTCTATCCTTACAAACCCGTCAACAAAAGTTGTTACCACAGATCAAACCGGCGCTTATTCCATTCCCGAAATAATTGCCGGCACATATATTCTAACAATCACCAAAGACGGCTATAAAGAGAAAATCGATACGGTAAAAGTGGAATCAGGAAAGACAACAATTTCCAATATTCAATTAATTATAAACGGAGTTGCTCCAGACATACCCATCTTAAATTTACCTGAAGATAGTGCAACCGATCAAACAACCTCTCCAACTTTAAATTGGACTGAAAGCAATGAAGCAGCGAGTTATAATTTACAGGTGTCCCGCAATGATAGTTTTACGGATTTAGTATTTGATCAGAATGTCGGGAATGTTATTAGTAAAAAAATAACCGGTTTATATAATTCGACTGATTATTGGTGGCGGGTTTCCGCTATCAACATTTTTGGTACTTCGGAATGGTCAGCAAGAAAATTTACAACGAAAAATTTATCTCCCGGTTCACCGTGTCCAGGTTTAGCTATAATTACCGATCCGCGGGACAACAAAGTATATAACACAGTTCTGATAGGCGACCAATGCTGGCTAAGAGAGAATCTTAATATTGGTTCTATGATCAATAGTAGTGAAAACCAGCAAAACGGAAATGGAATTGAAAAATATTGTTATGATAATGATGAGGCAAGTTGCAATACTTATGGAGGACTTTACCAATGGAACGAAGCAATGCAATATACAACCGGCGAGATGGTACAAGGTATATGTCCTCCCAACTGGCATATTCCGAGTAAAGCTGAGTTTGCGACTCTTAAGTCGGCGGTAGTTAGTAATGGAAATTCTCTAAAGGAAATTGGGCAGGGCACTGCAAATGGAGCCGGAACAAACACGAGCGGATTTTCCGCATTATTGGCAGGTGATCTTGGCATCAACGGCGTCGGTGTATTCGGACATATTTCGTCTATAACTCATTTCTGGGATTCAACCGAACTTGTTCCGGATAACGCATATTATATGGTAATGATCGACACTGGTAAAGGCATCTACTTTGACTATAATTTTAAATATTGCGGATTCAGTGTCAGATGCGTAAAAGATTAGCTTTTAAAGAGCAGCAATAGTGGAAGTTTCTGCTCAATCTCTTTTACGCTTATGAAGGAATTTTATAATTGCACAAACTTTCAACCGGAAAGATTATTCGATAGGCTTAGCATTGTTGGGCTATGCTAAGCCTATCATTCACTTTTTAACACTTCCAAAATTTTAATAGTAACGCGATAACAAACAAAATAACTTCCGATCATTTATACGTTTTTCAATTTGTATTTATGCACAGCTAAGTTTGCTGCTTTCTATTTCATTTGAAAACCGTATCAACCCATATCAAATAAGAATCAAGCGTTTTATCTTCGGGTCTTTCGTGTCCCTTTTCCGGATCAATTTGCAGTTCAACTTGTGCGCCGATTTTCTTTAATTTTTCAGCTACATCTTTGGTGATTGAAACCGGGCAATTCATATCTTTCTCTCCATGAAATATGAAAACCGGAATATCACGAAACGAAGCAAGATTTTTTTCTCGCGATTCAAGGGCATCCGTGCCCTTGAATCATGCCTTTCTAAACCTTCATCCTGTCTCACTTATTATGGGTAGCAATATACATTGCTGCATTAAAGATTGTGTTAAAATGTCCCCATGGGATAGTCCTAATCTTTCACAAGTTCTGCGATTACATTTTTTAGTTTATCGCCTTTGATTTGTGCCTCTCTGACTATTCCTTTTTTATCAATTACCCATGTTGCCGGTACAAGTTGTACTCCATATAATTCTTTCGTTTCATCATTCCAACCTTTTCCTCCAAATATTATTGGCCATTCAATTCCTTTTTCCACAAGAAACTTTTTTAATAGTTCCTTATCTGTATCAACACTTATTCCAATTAATTCAAAATCTTGATCCTTAAATTCAGTGTACAATTTTTTCAAGTTTGGCATTTCCGCAACACAAGGAGGACACCATGTTGCCCAAAAATCAACAAGTACTACTTTCCCTAAATATTTTTCCAATGAAATTTCTTTATCAAAAATATCATTTCGAACAAACTGTTTAGCCGGCTTTCCCAATCCAGCGTTCTCCTTTAATTGCTCTATAAGGTCATTAAATTTTGGATGGCTTTGTACCGGTTTGAATTCATTGTATAATTTGTAATAGTGATAATTCTGAAGACCGCGGTCGGCGCTTTCTTTTGCCCATTTGAATGCATTTTCCGAATCATTTAGAAGTGAATACCTCCAGGCAAGATCGCATGCTTTGCTAACATCTCTTTTTCCATCAATCTTGTCTAATTCAGTTGCAACAAGAACTGCTTCTTGTCCTTGCTCTAATTTATCCAGAGTTTGAATTTTCATTTGCAAAATATCCTTACTGAATTCTGGAAATTTTACAATTGCTTTTTCAATTAAATCTAAACACTCTGTATACTTGCCTTCACTAAATAGTTGTTGGCCTTTAGAAGCATAATCTTTTGCTTCTTCCGGTATATTTTCCTGTGCAAAGCACACTGTACCAATAGTTAAAAACAATAGAGCCATAACTAATAAACGTTTCATAAATTTTTCCTTTTTTTTATTAAAAACTCAGCTAGTTATTTATTCTTATAATCATCATTAAAACTTGTTTTTATTTCATTACTCTTTCAACCCACTTCATATAAATATCAATAATTTCATCACTGGGGCGTTCGTGTCCTTTCTCCGGATCAATTTGCAGTTCAACTTGTGCGCCGCGTTTCTTTAATTTTTCCGCCACATCTATTGTTGTTTGGAGAGAAACATTCAAATCCTTTTCACCATGAAAAATGAACATCGAGATGTTACGGAATGAAGCAAGATTTTTTTCATCCGTAAAATCGGGTGCTAATTCTTTTGAAGCATATTTTGCACCAATATTTGGCCCGCCGCTAAAGATCGCAAGGACTTTATACTTTTCGGGATTTTCATAATATGTGCGATATACACCGTAGCCACCCATAGAAAAACCTGTCAGTAAAATTTGGGTTGCATCAATGGAATAATCTTCCCCAACTGCAGTAATAACCTCAGCGATATCGTCCTGTGCGTGATCGCGAGAAAACGCATTCGACTTACCGCGGCCAAAAGGAGCTACAGCAATAAAATCTTTTGGAATCAGAGAGGAGAATCCTCTTATATTTGTTTCGTCCGAGGCACTTCCATGTAAAAATATCATAAGAGGGTATTTTTTTTGTTTATCATAATTATCAGGCAAGTAAACCGTATAAGGCTGCAATGAATTATCAACTTTTGACCGATAAGCTTTGCGTATAAAACCACGTGTGCTTTCAAAGGGTTCAATACCTCTATCTGAATTGTTTAGCAATCTCATAAGATTTGTTAAATCGAATCGCTCCTTAACACAGGTTTCATATGTTTTTAATAAATCTATTTTGCCCTTCATTTCTTCTATCATAAATTGAAGAGTGCTATATGTGCCTTTCAAAAAGTATTTTTTATTTTTTTCTACTCTGCCATTAAGTTCGGTTTCATCAAATTTGGGTAATACTGATAGTCCTGTAGAAGTTAAACTTAACTTACTTTGCACTTTCCACCGAAACATATAAGCACCCTCGATTAATTGATTTGTGTTTAGAGGAAATTCATATTTAGTAATACCCGGATTACATTCATACGTTTTAAGATCCATTCCAGAACACATTTCACTTGTGCCGCTAAGAGCGTACAGGTTTTCAGTAAATGATATATCAGATGCCGTAACTGCTAAAGCATTTGCAGATTGCCCTTCTGTGATGTGCCCCTCTTTTATCGAAACAAAAGTTTGCGGATTTCCATTAAAAACCGGTTTTTGGAAATGTAAAGGTACATATGATCGTTTCTTAAACTCAGCTCCCGTGTTATAGTCGTTGTTTACCTGATACCACATAGAGCCTTTAGGTTCAACTGCTTTACAAAAAGTTAGGTTAAATCCAATTCCTTCCGATATCCAGGGGTGATAAGGACGCACATCCGCCCAGGGTAAAATTAATTCAAAATTTATTTTACCATTTCCCTCCTGAAATTCCAATCTTGTATCCAAACCTACAGGTACAAATATTTTATCCACGTTGTAATTCCAAAATATGTGTCGCTGCCATTCCCGCGTTGGCAAATTTACAGCAGAGCAAGCAAGTTCGTAAAATTCATCAGTAGGTTCGTTGTTCGGTTGAGGTTTGCCGATAAGAACCAGAAAACCATCTCCATTCTGATAAGCCCGATCACGGTATGTAAGATGTTCAGCCCCTGCTTCAACAAATACATATAAGAACTCAGTACCATAAGCAATTCTGTATGTAATAGGAACTGCTGTATCGGTCTTGATTCTGGCTATAAAACTAAACTGCCGGATAGGCAGCGATTCTAATTGTTTATCTAAAACTCCATCTATTACAGGCGGCTCAGAAAGAAAATTTACTTCCTGTTCAGTTACCTCGGGTACATTAGCAAGAGTATCAACAACCCACTGCGATTGACACATTGAGGCGCCGGCAATAAAGAAAGAAATAACTGTTAAAATGCGCTTCATTTAATTCTCCTATTTTAGTTCGAGTTTAATTTTGGATTCTGATTTGTTCTCTTTTGATCTTAATTTTAACAAAAGGTTACATCGGGAAATATTTTATATGAACGAGTTATTCCGTCATTTGTTTGAGAATGAGAATTAAAACAAATTTTAATGAGTTGATTTCATATGTGTTTCTTTTTTCTGTTACCCTAGCTATTTTTATATACAAAAAACTCGATTCCATTTTCACAGAATCGGATTTTTGAATGCATGAAGAAATCAATTATATCAACTCTCTACTAAATAGTTGCTCAACAAATTTTCTGAGATCCTCACCATAAATATTACGTGCAATAATTTTTCCTGTTCTATCTATCAGATAATTTTGAGGAGTGCTACTTGCCGCATATAGAGTTCTTATTGGACTGCCCCATCCTATCAAATCATTTACATTGTTCCAATTCATGCCATCCTTTTTGACAGCCTCTAACCATGTTTCTCTTTTTTTATCTAAAGAAACACTAAGAATTTCAAATCCTTTTGAATGATATTCATTATAAATTTGTCTTAACAACGGATGCTCATGACGACATGGAAGGCAAACTGCCTGCCAGAAATCAATTAGAAGAATTTTGTTTTTTGCCAGCGTAGAAACTACTACCGGATTTCCCTCGATATCATTTGCCGTGAAATTTAGAAATTGTTTCCCAACCGAAACGCTGCTTAAATTTTTTGACCATTTTACTGCACGCAAATATAAAGGTGATATTTGAAGGGATTTATCAAATGTGTTGAGCAACGAATCAATTTGCTCTGCTTTTGTAAATCTTAAAAACCAGTAATCAGCCAGATACAATGCAACAATACTTGATTTGTGCGAGGCAATATAGTTGTCTCGATATCCGCTTTTCTTTACCGAGAGATCTTTAAATTGTTGCTCAAGTATTTTTAATTTTCCTTGATCATTTTCCTTCTCAGCTTTCTCCCATTCAGCCACCAACAGAGTTCTTTGATCGCTATATATTTCAAGACCTTTATTATATCTTCTGAATTCATCTTCGGTCTTCGAACCTGTAATTACTGCATTATCCAGGCTATCAACATGTGCTTTGTATGTAATATCCGAATTCTCGATATAAAACGGCTGAAATTGTCCGCTCGTTAATCCAATATAAACCAATTGAGGGATCTCCGCCGTGCCTTCGAAATGGAAAGTACCATTTTCCACTTTTGCTGAATCTACAATAGTATATTGGCTTCCATCTTTGGAATTTTCCTTTAGCATCATTGCAAGGTACATTATATTTTTATCACTCTGCCCGATAAGAGTTCCGTTTATATTGAAATGGTTATTTTGTTGTTCGCAGGATATAAAACAACAGATCCCGATTAATAATAAAAGCACTTTTTTCATTTACTTCTCTCGCTGGTATAATTATAAAAATATTTCATTCTTTTAAAGTGTTTGCTTACAAATACAAAAACCCGGATGCAGGCAGCGCTCCGGGTTTTAAAACATAGTAAAAAGATTACAATCAACCTTTCTTCAAGTTAACACTTCCATTGATGGTTCTGATTTTGATTTTATTTTTACCGCCATTTACAATTCCTTTACCGTAAATATATTTTCGGGCAGTACCGCTGTTTTTCTTTTTCCATTCGGTAGTCCGTTCTTCATTCACTTTAAAATCACTTATGATTTTACAGTCCTCAAAATCTTTGTGATGATTATCTTTTGTGTAAACTATCTCAATATCAATATCCATCGATAAACCATCGGGTACAGCAAGTGTAATATCACCGCCCATTGAAGAAATATTCACATCTCTATCGTCGGCATTCGGATTACCGATCATTTTTATATCCACATCGCCGCCCATTGTTTTTGCTTTAATCCAGCCGTCAACTTCTTTGGCTGAAATATTGCCGCCCATTGTTTCTGCATTCAAATATTTCCCGGCATAATTAATCGTAACGTCGCCGCCCATAGTTTTCAATTTTGCTCCGTTTGGTGCCCGATCAATATCCAAATCCCCTCCCATTGTCGAGATATCTACTTCATTGCCAACGGATTTGTCATTTCCCGTTACATTGATGTGTCTTACCTGTCCGCCCATCGAAGAAGCGTTTACATCGCCTTTTACATTTTCAACAAGAACTTCGCCGCCCATCGTATGCACGCGTCCGTCTACCTCGGAATCTTTCAATTTAATAGAACCACCCATTGTAGTAATGTTGAGATAACCTTTCAGATTACTCAAGTGCAATCCACCGCCCATTGTATGCCCTTCCAACTTTCCTTCAACATACGAAATATCTACTCCGCCACCCATCGTCGAAAAATCCACATCGAATATCTTTGGAAGGAATACAACCAATTTTGAATCGGAACTATGGCTGTCGTCGTCATCGGTATACTCGGAAGAAATAGTAACCTCATTCCCGTTCATCTCAAAATTGAACTCAATTTCATCGCCGTCATTCGAAGCTTCAGCTGACAGCACATTTTTATCCCAGCCTTTAATCTCAATACCTCCACCGGTTTCCAAATCGATTATTAATTTACCGCCGGGTTTTACTTCAAATTCTTTTTTCTCGCTCCTGTCGGGCAATTGCGTAGACATAATTTTCGATTTTACAGTTTCTTTCCAATCGGGTAGTGCCGATGCTGTAAAAACAAAACCGACTAATACTACAATAAAAAGTACCATTAGCTTTTTCATATTTTCTCCTTTTTCAATTGCTGGCTTTAGTTTATTAATTTTTCTATGCGACCGAAGTGATCTCCCTTCGGGACAAATTTTTTATGCTTGGCAATTAGACCATCCCGTTTTTAAAATGGTTGTACGGACATGAAAATAATTATTCTATACCAAAGAACTCTTGCTTGATTTCTGATTTTGAATTTAGGATGTGTTGCATACTTTAAATTAGTTCCTATTCTTACAGAGGTATTCAACTTGTTTTTTCAAACCATTAAAACTCTTTATTCTTTTTTAATTAATCCTCGGCTTAAGAGCTTGAATGAAGAAGTCGATTGTAGAGCGAGATTGATCTCGCTTCTGAAGAATTTGCAATATTTATAAAGTTTTCATGAGCGAAATAAATTTCGCTCTACAATTTTCACACAACATTTTGTAATCGCTTTAACGGTTACCTATTCCTTCCTAATATTAGTTGTCAACATGGGCAATACATAAATACATCTTAATGCTGTTCACTCCTTAAATTCAACAGTTTATCGGATATCGCTTGATTAGAGTCCACGAAGTGTTCATTTTTACATGTAAGTTCTTTTAGAAAAATAATTTCACCACAGCAATTGTTGGATTATATGTCGTTAAATAAAAAGAAATTATTCATAATATTACTTTCATGGGAAATAGCCGGAGTTATTGTTGCAATGATAATGTCTTTTCCCGAACCTACCTTCCACCGGGTTTTTGATAGACTATATATTTGCATGACCTTCACAAATAGTACGGCAATATTTTGTGCGATACTTCTTTTTCTGTATGTGAAATTTTTCAAAGGTCGTAAAGCAAATTTATTCGTATTGATCCCGGTCGTGATTATTATTGTCCCGGCTGTAATTGCGATATCTTTAAAATTAGCTATTTACTGCGGTGCATATTTTTGCAAGCTCGATACTTATGAAGTTAAGCTGTGGCATCTATTCATCATTACTTTGAATGTTATTTTCATTTCCGCATGCACAATTATTAGCGTTCTGTATTTTCTTCATCTTCGGTTATCTTCAAATCTCGAAACGAAGTTGAAAGAGAATGAAGAGCTGAAACGGCTTCAGATAGAATCGAAGCTTTCCATACTTCAATCGAAAGTAAATCCACATTTCCTATTTAACACACTTAATACTATGATGGGAATGGTGAGGAAGCAGCCGGAGAAAGTGGAGAAAATCATTTTCAATCTATCCGACATTTACCGAAAAGTCTTATCGCTGCCGGAGAACGTACTTATAAAACTTGAAGAGGAATTGCAATTAATCGGCGAATATCTTGAGATAGAAAAAACCCGGATGGGCGACCGGTTGGATTATGAAATATCAGTGGATAAAAATCTTTCGGACGTTCAAATTCCCCCGTTGATTTTACAGATAATAGTCGAGAACGCTATTATACACGGCTTATCTCCAAAGAAAGAAGGCGGTAAAGTTGAGATAAAAATTGAGCCTGCCGGTGATTTTATTTCTATCCGGATAAAAGATAACGGTGTTGGAATCAAATCAAATTACAGGGGCTCCGGCTTTGGAATTTACAGCATCGAACAAAGATTGAAATTGATTTATTCCGGTAAAGCATTGTTCGCGATTTTGCCTTGCGAAGAAGGCGGAACATTAGTCACAATTAAATTGCCACATGAAAATTAGAACTGTAATAGTGGAAGACGAACGTCCGGCAATGGAGCGGATGAGAAATCTTCTCGCCAATTTTCCGGATATTGAAATTATCGGCGAAGCGGAAGACGGATTATCGGCTGTGAAATTAATTTCAAATCTTCAACCCGACCTTGTATTCCTAGATATTCGTCTGCCCGAACTATCCGGTTTCCAGGTGTTGGAGAAAGTAACAAATCTTCCGAAGGTTATTTTTGTTACCGCCTACGATGAATATGCAATCAAAGCATTCGAAGCAAATGCAGTAGACTATCTTTTAAAACCAACCTCGGTTGAGAGAGTTAAAAAAACAATTGACAAAGTTAAATCGATGAATGACAGAATCGAACCGCAGCTGCTATCGTTATTAAAGGGAATGGTTGAAAAGAATAAATACATGCAGAATTTTTCTGTAAAAGTGAAAGATGAAATACTTTTAATTCCGGCAGAAGTTGTTCATTGGTTTTATGCATCGGATAAATATGTATTCCTTAGAACATTCGACACGGAATACTTTCTCGATTTGACACTAAAAAGACTTGATGAACTACTTGACCCGGAAAAGTTTGTGCGAATCCACAAGAGTGTAATCGTTTCAGCGACTCATATAAATAAGATTAAAAAAAGTTTTACCGGTAAATATATGGTCGTAATGACCGACAGCAAAAAAACATCTCTGGAAATCGGCAGGACATATTTGCCGGTTTTAAAAGAGAGATTCCATTTTTAACAAACATGAGGACAAGATGAAAACAAAACTGAATTTAATTCTATTGATAGTATTATCGGTCTTTGTATTTAATATAGTTGCCACAGCGCAGGAAAAGACCGAATGCAAATCCGATGAACTCGTGATTCTATGGACAAGCGGCGATAAAGAAGTTGCCGAGAACATGGTTTTTATGTTCACGCAGAACGCGCCGAAATACGGATGGTGGGAAGCAAATAAAATCACATTACTTATTTGGGGACCGTCAGATAAATTATTAGCTGAAGACGAAGCGCTCCAAAAACGTGTGGTTGAAATGAAAACCGCCGGGATAAAATTAGAAGCATGCAAAGCATGTGCGGATAAATATCAAGTCTCCGAAAAATTAACCGCACTTGGCGTTGATGTAAAATATATGGGCGAAGTCCTAGCGAATTATATTAAAGAAGGAAGAAAAATACTGACGTTGTAGTTCGAACTCTTAACTCGGCTGTCATGCGTATCCCTTTGGGGGTCTTACCATGACAGCTTCATTTCAGTCGTGAAATGGTTCACGACTGCCATGTGTACCAGGTTGTCATGGTCCATACCACGACAGAGATTTTATCCCCGGTCGTCGATTCGCAGTAATTCAGTCGCGGATTGGTCCGCGACTGCCCAGTTAATCCACCTGACTGTCGAGGTCCACACCGCGACAGAGATTACTACATTTCAATTCCAGCATATTCTGTATCAACAAGAAGAACCGAATGATCACCGTTGATATAATTCCTCGCACTGGAATATTTGTACTCTTCCAGCTTCCTCACCAATCCAGCTTCAACCGGATTATTGTGAATATAACGCAGCTTACTCCAAAACATTTTCTGATTTCGTATCACTTCATCATGAAAGCGCGGCATCCAAAATTTTCGTTTCTGATTATTGTAATCCTTTGCTTCTTCTTTGAATATTTTTTCGCATTCGTTGTTCGCAACAAGATATAGCATTATATCCCATGCAGAATATTTTTTAATATCCCGCATGATATCCGATACAGTTCCGTTCTTTGGTTCGGTGAATACAATCCAATGGAAATGGGAAGGCATGATTACATAAGCTAATATTTTAAAGTCGTATCTCTTTTGATAATGCTTAATGTTGGATATCAAAATATCGCAGGTATTTTCATCGGAAAAGACATTAAGATGCCGGACAACGGTTGTTGTAACGAAGAAAAATCTTTCTTCCGATAAATTATTTCTTCCTCGTAAACCCATAGAGATAACCTATTTATTTACTCCATAATCAGCGCCCTGGCAATCGCGAAGTGGTTCGCGACTGCCAGGGCGCTGCTTTGCTGTCGTGGTCCATACCACGACAGGAGTTTTGCTGTCTCACTCGTGAAATGGTTCGCAACCGCCGTGTCGTCAGACTACTTGGCTGTCGCGGACCATTCCGCGACAGGAGTGGCAACAGTCATGAATTGGTTTCCAGCTTCGCTGGACAAGCAGCGACTGCCGGGTAAACCATGACAATAGTATTTATTTGATAGATTGAATAACCTCCTCATAACTCATCGGCTTTGCAATGACCTTTTTATCTTTATCAACGAGAAACATCGAAGGTGTTGCATATATAAAATAATCCGATGCAGCTTTTCCGTCCCAGCCTTTTCCGTCAAATAGATTTGTGCAACTCGATGAATTATTTTTTACGAAATTCTGCCAGTCAGTTTTACTGCTGTCCAATGATACGGTAAGTATTTCCAGCTTTTCTTTTTGTTTCGCCTGCAGCTCATTCAATTTCGGAAGTAATTCCTCACAGTGGGGACACCAGCTTGCATAAAAAACAATTAATACTTTCTCTGCTGTGAGTTTATTCAATTCAACTGTGTTTCCATTTAAATCCGGCATAATAATATCCGGCACAGTCATCCCGATTTTAAATTTCTTTGCCTGCTCGATACGGCGCTTTATCAATCCCTCGGTTTTCACATCGAGACACAGATCATCTTTTATAACATAATTCTCCACGATGTAATCAATCACCAAATCGAAACCGAATTTTTTAAATCCGTCAACAAGGTATTCCGTGATATGCTGGTAAACCAACTCATTCACTTTCGCTCTATTGAGAACAGAATCCACAGCAGCCATAAATTCTTTTTCAAGCAGTTCTTTCGGGAATTGGGGATTGCGAAAATAAGTCAAGTACTCAATCGTTTTGTTTGTGAAAACATCCGAGTTTATTAATCCAGCATCAGTAAAATCAACATTATCGAGAGCATGCAATTTTAAATAGGCTAATTGATTTTCGGCAGCAATGTTTAACAGAATCACCGGGAGCTGTGAAGACAAAATGTATCTCGCAATAAACGAATTCGGATTTGTTTGAGAAGTATTCCTCACAAAATCCAAATACTGATTCTGCACTTCAATCAACTTGTTTTGAGTTGCTGAATAATAATCATCATCCTTTGGATACCGCGCCAGTATTAGTTGCAACAACTCCGTCTTAGTCTTATATTCTTTATTCAACTTCACAAAAGAGTAATACAACTTGTTGCTTACGGATTTTATCGCCTTCATACTGTCGAGAATATTATTTGCATCGGTTTTTAATTCGACATTATTTTCATCAAAAATAAAATCCACCGATTTATTACCGGAAAGCGACAAGCGGTAAAAACCGTTGCGATATTTTGTTTCATCGGTTTCAAATTCAAACATGCCCGGTGAATTTGTAAATACGGAATCAAGGAAGAATGTTTTTTCACCGCTGAGCGAAAAGACAGCTGCTTTGTTCGAGGGTAAATCCGATATAAATATTTTCACTGTCTGAGGAAACACTGCTATTGTATTCAGAAACAGCCAAACGAAAAACGATATTTTAAAAAATTGATTATGCATAATGAGTTCACATCCGGATTACTTTTAGTTTTTTCATCTCAAACATGCTCGATAATGTATTATTAATCAATACATTCAACTGCAAATCTCAATTCTTCAAGGAATCGATATTTCTTACTTCCCTTTTACACTGCAAAATACGACTGCAGTTTTTGAAGTGTCGAATCGTTGGTTTTCAAATCGTGGATGATGTTGCCGCGCTCAAGAATTGCAATTCGCTCACACACTTCGGTAACATGGTTCAAATCGTGACTTGAAATTAATATTGTCGTTCTTCGGGTTTGGTGATATTCATTCAGCATTTTTTTCAAACGGAATACCGATGTAGGGTCGAGATGAGGGAATGGTTCATCTAAAATTAATACTTCTGGATTTGAGAGCATTGACGCAGCAATTCCGATTTTCTTTTGGTTGCCTCTTGATAAATCGCGTATGTATTTTTTCTTATTTAAAATCTCGCCGTTGAAGAATTCACCAAAACGTTCCAAAAACATTTTATAGTCTTCGAGCGATATCGAATATGTCTTCCGCACAAATTCCAGGTATTCTTCGGGAGTGAGAAAGTCAATCAAAAATCTTTCATCGAGATATGAACCGGTGAACTTTTTCCAATGCTCACTCATTCGAACCTCAATCCCTTTCGATAATACTTTTCCACTGGTTGCTTCAATCAAATCGAGAATGAGACTGAAAAAAGTAGTTTTACCGGCGCCGTTATTCCCGACCAGTCCGAAACATTCGCCTGCGCATATTTTAAAATCCGGTAGATTTAATACTGTATTGCCGCTATACTTTTTTACGAGATCCTTTGTTTCTATCATTTTCAATTTCCTTATTTCTGTCTAAATCCCGCAGCCATTTTATATCGCTGCGAATGGAAATATTTGACTGCTAACTTGAGAAAGTATCGATGAAATATAAATCCTGTAAACCCGAGTATGCCAAAAAAATAAAAACCATATTCATGCTTACCGGTAAATGCGAACGGTAAATAAATTAATATCGGTAAGATGAAAGTAGGAAGTATCGTTGAGAACTGCGTACCACCCTTTCCCTGTGTGCTCAAAATACTTTCGTTCAAATCAAACCGCTTACGCGAAAGAGCAGCCCAGAAGATTATTATAAAACTATTCACGCCAATATTATATATGAATAGAAGTGTGTTAATAAAAAATATTTGCGGTGAGATGAAATAGGTTGCCATACTTATCAAGTACAATGCTGTTCCGAATATCAGCATCAGCACCCATTTTGAATAAATGTATTTGTAAATATTCACCGGCACACTCATAATAAAATCGAAGTATGAACTTTCCCAGCTGTATATAAACTGCCCATAAACGAGTATCAAAAATCCGGTGAATAAAAGTCCCATGTAAATTAGAAATACATCGAAGAAAGTTGATCTGCGCGGGATACCCCAATTAGGATTTTTATAAACGATTGTCGTATCACTGTTTGCTGTGAAATATCCTTTTTGCGGAGATACGCCGTCACCCATCTTCATTTCATTCTGCCATGTACCGAGTGTAAAAATAAATTCTACATTTACATTTTTGGGAAACAAGAAAGTTCTTTGCCAGCTTTTATCCGGTTGCTGCACCATCGGAAATACATCCGGTTGCCACGGACCGAACACAGCATTATCACCGGTTACAAAAACGTGAGCGTCCTTTGGAAGATTATTAGCCTCAACTCGAAATGTAACGGCGCATTCATGTTCTTCGGGAATCTGTGATTTGATTGCCGCAATCACTTCTTTATCCGGTTTGGGATAAGGATTGATTTCCTCCTGAATCGTCAGATAATATATTGGCACAATAAAGATTACCATAATCGTCATCATCAAACTCGATCGGCTTCTTTTATTACGCAGAAGAAGTTTCAATTCGAGAGAAAGATAATTTCCAATCTCGCCAAATTTTTCAAAGAAGCTGTAAATATTTGAAGTGCCTGAAGTACTTTTTCTTTGATCGGAATAATTATCGAGATAGAAATATTTTTGAAGGAATTTGAAATTAAAACGATACGAAATCATAGCAACTAAAACAGGAATAATAATGAGCCCTCTATTTTCGAGCAGCGCTTGAAAGATATTTCCGGACAATACCGTAATATTGAATATGTTCAATTTATCAAGTGCAATAAATGCGGTAATAATAAAAATTGCAATTAAAACCGTTCTGCTCTTTGCCATTTGCAATTTTTGAATAAGGAAAAAAATGAAATTTGACGAGATCACAATCGACATTATTGCAATTAACCAGATTAACGTTCCCCCGGTGTCGTATGATGCTCCAATTACTTTGATTGCAACCGGAATTAATACAAGCAGCGGGAAATAATTGAACGGTGATAGAAGGGTTTTGAATAATAAAAACCGGAGTAAACTCTTTCTCGATATGGGCATTAAAAGGTATGGCTGAATAATCATGCCAGGTACTTTTTGAAAAAAGATGCGAAGTAAAAAATCAAACAAGAAATAGTAAATCAAAACTCCGTTAATTACTTCGACGGGATTCATATCCTTGGCTGTTATATTCAATACTTCATCAATGAACACTCCTAGAGAAAGTAAGTTGAGAGCCAGGAGAAGAAGAACTATTGTCATGAAAATTTTTGAAGCGAGTTCCCGGTGCCACAGAATTGAACGAACTGTTTTTTTGAGGTTATGACTGAATATGAAAGTCAACATTAAATTGAATCCCGGATATTCTTCCACAATTAATAATATTTTCGTTACTTATGACGGTTTGATATTAACTGTGTTACAAACAAAAATATTCGTATACTGAAAAACATGAAAGACTTTTCGTTTAAAATAGCACCGAATAAAAAGTTTCCTTAAGCAAACCATTCACTGATTGGAATAAGCAAAAATTCCTCAACAGGTATTCCTTTCTCTCCAACAAGTAATTTTTTTGAAGGATTGTATTTTTTACAAAATGATTCAAGTCCCGGAAGAGTGTCTCCCTTCTTTCCGCTTTTCACTTCAATGGCGACAATTTTTGATCCATACTGAATAACAAAATCAACTTCTTTTGCTCCTTCCCGCCAGTACAATATGGAATACTTTGTACCGAGGGCTTCATTAAAAAGATGCGCCCCTACAGTACTTTCTACAAGCCTTCCCCAATAGTCTTTTTTCTCAACGGCTTGGTCAAAAGATAATTCCAATTGAGAAGAAATAAGCGCATTATTCAGAACTAAAAACTTCGGACTTGATGCACGCCTTCGGATCTGAGACCCGGAATATTTTTCCAATCCTGTCAATATTCCGGCTCCCGAAAGTAATTTTAAGTAGTGTGCTAAGGTAGTAGTATTTCCCGCATCCTGCAGTTGCCCTACTATTTTTTGATATGAAACAATTTGACCGGAATATTCTATTCCATAATGAAAAAGCTGTCTTAGCAGAGCCGGTTTATCAACCCTTGTTAAAAAAAGAATATCTCTCGAAATCGTCGTCTCGATTAGGGAATCCCTGATATATTTCGACCATCGTTCTTCATCATTTATCAGTTCTGCCGCACCGGGATATCCGCCGAAGTAAACATATTGATTATAATTCCAGCCGAAGGCATCTCGCATTTCGGTAAAACTCCAATGAGAGAGCGAAATCAGTTCATATCTTCCGGTCAAACTCTCGGATAATCCACGTTGAATTAGCAAAGGTGAACTTCCAAGAATTACCGCTTTTAAACTCAATCCGGATGCTGAATCTTCGTCCCATAATCTTTTTATTACTTCCTCCCATCCAGACACCTTTTGTATCTCGTCTAGAACGAGAATAGCTCCGTTGGAACTTTTTTTCGCCAATACTCGCGCCGTTTCCCATTGCTGCTCAATCCAAACCGGCGCGAAAGGAATTGGTGAATCAGCGGTAACAAAATGCGTATCTAAATTTATGATTTCCACAACCTGACGGGCAAGAGTTGTTTTGCCACATTGACGGGGACCGCCGATAACCTGGATAAATTTTCTTTTTTCCTGAAGACGCAGCAGAAGGGTATTATAGTGTTTTCTTCTAAACATTTTAATTTACTCAATCTAATGAGATAATTTACTCAATTGTTTGAGTAAATTTACTCAATGATTACTTCCCAACCAAAAACTTTATTTATTGTAACTATTGCCCATATTTCAGCAAGATTTCTAGTGCGGATTATCTATTGTTTTCCGTAAAATTGGAATAAGGAAGTAACGAATTTTTGATTACTCAAGAATAATCGGAATTTTGAAGAAACCGGAGAATATTGGAGAGACTTGCCGCGGCAAGTCTCTACGTGTTGTAAACCTCTATTTCACCGGCAAATCTTTTCCGCAGTAACGGCAGACTTTTGCGCGGGCTTTTATTTTCTCGGCGCAGAAGGGGCACTCAATTAATTCTTCAGCTGATACATTTTCCTGAACGGTGGGATCGTTAAATCTTTTTTGTAGCAGGAGCTTATATTCTTCCTGCGCGGCGGCAATCGCGTCTTTCAATTCATCCGGGTGATGAAGAAAAGTATATGTTGTCATTCCAGATTCGGCGGCGGTTTGAATTTGCACATCGCCGTAATCGAAAAATCGACCGATAAAACTCTGTTGGAATGATGTGTTATTAATTTTATCAAGCGGACTTTCCTTCGCCATAATTGAAAATACCCCTGCTTCATCAATCACACGGAAATTTGTAACCGCCCAAATATCGAAATGTCGTTCAATGTATTTATAGAAGAAAAACAGCAATGCAATAGCCGCCGGGATAAGTATCAATCCCGACTCTACTTTTCTCCAGGCAAACAAATAAACACACAATGCAGTAGTAAGCAAAGCAACTAAAAACGGAAGAGTTAGCACAAACCAATGTTTGTGAGTGACTAAAATTATTTTTTCGTCTTTCTTTAATGCAGTTCTCAAGGGTGGTCTCCTCAACTAATTTATAAATTTTTGTCGACTAATCAGTTAGGAATCTATAATTCAAATTAAATTACCGTTGAATATTAAATAGAGAAACTGTGAAAAGCAATCGGTCGCTGAAAGGATTGTTAAAAAATCCTGACAGCGACCGTTAAAAATTAAGTGCGATGTATCAGTTTAGAATATATGAAAAGCCACGGTTACACCGGCCATAACAATCGAAACCATGCTCATTAATTTAATCAAGATATTCAAGCTGGGACCGGAAGTATCTTTGAAGGATCGCCGACGGTATCGCCAATAACAGCGGCTTTGTGAGCATCCGAACCTTTTCCGCCCATATTTCCTTCTTCAATATATTTCTTTGCGTTATCCCATGCGCCGCCTGAATTAGCCATGAATACCGCCAAAACGAATCCGGCACCGAGTCCGCCGGTTAATAAGCCCATTACTCCGGCAACACCAAAAATAATTCCAGTGGCAATCGGAACTAAAATTGCAAGCATGGAAGGAACCATCATTTCACGCTGAGCGCCTTTTGTGGAGATTTCGACACAACTTGCATAATCCGGTTCGGAAGTGCCTTCGAGAATTCCGGGTATAGCCTTAAATTGTCTTCTAACTTCATCAACCATTTTACCAGCAGCACGGCCAACTGCATTCATTGTTAAACCGCAGAATAAAAACGCCATCATCGAGCCAATGAATATACCAATTAATACCAGCGGATTCATCAAGCTGATTTGGTAGTAGTTCATCATATCAACTAATGAAGCCTTTTCCAATTCTACGACAATACTGTTCCCGAGATCAAGAGTTGTTTGACCTGCGCGAAGCAAGGCTATTTTGATTTCTTCAACATACGAAGCCAACAAAGCTAAGGCTGTTAACGCAGCAGAACCGATTGCAAATCCCTTTCCGGTTGCGGCGGTTGTATTGCCAAGCGAATCGAGAGCATCGGTTTTTTTACGAACTTCTTTTCCGAGTCCGCTCATTTCAGCGTTTCCGCCTGCGTTATCGGCAATAGGGCCATATGCATCCGTTGCAAGTGTAATTCCAAGTGTTGAAAGCATACCAACGGCGGCTATACCAATACCGTAAAGACCCATATTGATATCGGTAAAATTAAAGTTGGTGGCAAATAAAAACGAAAGAATAATTCCTGCTGAAACCGATAAAACAGGAATAGCTGTGGACATCATTCCAACACCCAAGCCTGAGATAATTACAGTAGCCGGTCCGGTTGCGGCTGCCTCGGCAATTTTTTGAGTCGGTTTGTATGAATGTGAGGTATAATATTCTGTCGCTTTGCCGATAATAATTCCGGTAATCAAACCGGTGACAATCGATCCCCAAATTCCATAGGCATTTTCAAAACCAAGCACTTTAACAATAACAAGGGACATAATAATGATAAGTAAAGAACTAAAATTGATTCCGCGCGAAAGAGATGCCATTAAATCTTTTTGAGTAGCATTTTCTTTTGTGCGGACAATGTAAATACCAACGATTGATAAAACAATTCCGATAGCGGCAATTAACATTGGCGCAAGCACTGCTTTCATCTGTAAATCCGGGCTTTCCAGAAATGCGGAAGCGCCAAGAGCTGCTGTAGCGAGAATTGAACCGCAGTATGATTCATATAAATCAGCACCCATACCGGCAACGTCGCCAACATTATCGCCAACATTATCAGCTATTGTAGCAGGATTACGGGGGTCATCCTCGGGAATTCCAGCTTCGACTTTTCCAACAAGGTCCGCGCCTACGTCGGCAGCTTTCGTAAAGATTCCTCCGCCGACTCTTGCAAATAATGCTTGTGTCGAAGCGCCCATTCCAAATGTCAACATCGTTGTTGTTACAATAACAAGATTATGCGCATCGGTAGCTTGAGGATAAACCGCATTTAGAATAACAAACCATATAGAAATATCCAATAAACCGAGACCTACAACAACCAATCCCATAACCGCGCCGCTTCTAAACGCGATTCGTAAACCGGCATTCAGAGAGGTACTTGCTGCTTGCGCCGTACGGGCTGAGGCATAAGTTGCGGTCTTCATTCCAAAAAATCCCGATAATCCGGAGAAAAATCCGCCGGTTAAAAATGCGAACGGAACCCAGGGATTTTGGATATTAAAACCATACGCGAGAATTGCAAAAATAGCTGTAATGATTAGAAAGAAAATCCCGACAACTTTGTATTGCTGTCTAAGATAAGCCATAGCGCCTTTACGGACATAAAGCGCAATGCTTTTCATCCGATCGGTACCTTCGCTTTCTTTCATCATTTGCTTAAAAAAGATAAACGCGAATAGCAGAGCTGCCGCAGAACATGCAGGCGCTATCCAAAAAATAGAATTCACCATAAATAACTCCTAATTATTATATTTAATTTATTTCGTAGAGTATTTGTTCGAAATTTTAAACTCCGCAAAAATACGAAAAACCTGTTCAAAAGAAGGAGGTTGTAGAAGGATTATTTTAAAATTTGCACAAAATTCTTCAATTATCTCTTTTATTGCATGTTGAAATGAATAACTCCCTAAAGATTTTGCAGATTATCTACGATAATAATAGCGACAAATTAAATACATATTATGGACGCACTCTACATATCGGTTTTTGCAATAATAGTTTTCGCTGTTTTGTATTTTCCTGCCTCAAAAATTTGGAACGAATTGTTTTTCGAAAAAGTTACTTATGAAATTGAAGAAAAACCAATATGCGATTCACCCGAAGAGTTAAAACTTTATAAGGATGCTGCCTAAAAAATTAGGCAATTATTTGGTACCCCATAATTTTTTGGCTTTTATCACAATCCTTTTTTTTGTTTTTTTGATTGTGTTAAGGAACAATATACTAATAAAATGTTGTTACTATAATTCCAACGGAAAAAGGAAAGTTTTATGACTATGATGATTTTTGTTTTCTTGCTTGCGGCGGTTTCATTAGTCGCTTATGCGTTTATTAGCTATGCTAAAGTAAAAAAAGAAAGGCAATATTTAGAATCATTATTTCGATGGTAACAGAAAGACAAAAATAAAATGGAATTGTTAACAATTTTATCCGCAATGCTTCTATTTTTAATTTTATTCGCTCCAAGGGCAATAAAAATATTTCGGGAAATTCTTATTGATCAAAAACAGTAAGAAATTATAAAGCATCCTCCATATCTTGAAAACCGGGCACCTGTCATGTCCGGTTTTTTTATACAAACCATCCGACAATTGAAAAGAAAAATCTTTTTCTCAAAATGAACTTTAAATACGTTTTTTTCATTTGATATAGTAAATAAACCGAAAGGTAGAAAAATGAAAAAAACAGATATATTAGAACCGAAAACAGATAAGAAAAACAAATACAATGCTTTCGAAGAAATTATTCTTCCGCACAAATCTATTTTATACGGCTTTGCACTAAAAATGACAGGGAATGAAGAGGATGCCGAAGATTTATTGCAGGAAACCTTTTTAAAAGCGTTCCGCTTCTTTGACAAATTCGAACAAGGAACCAACGCCAAAGCATGGCTTTTTAGTATTATGCGCAACACTTTCATTAATGAGTACAGAAAGAACCAGCGCGAACCGAATAAAGTTGACTACGATGATGTTCAAAATTTTTACGAAAACATAAAATCATCCGAAGTCCAATATCAGCATGTTGTTCAAGATGGATTTAGTAATGTGCTCGATGATGAAATAACGGCTGCCCTCGGAATTCTTCCGGCTGATTTTCAAACGATAGTTATTTTAGCCGATATCGAAGGTTTTACTTACGAAGAAATTGCGGAATTTGTAAATTGCCCGGTAGGTACAGTACGCTCTCGTTTACACCGCGCAAGAAAAATGCTTTACTCTAAATTATACGATTACGCTAAAGATAAAGGTTTTGTAGAAAGAGAATTAGAAAAAGTTTAGTAATTATACTTTAACAGACCATGCAATCATTAACAACCATTTAAGGCTGTTAATGAATTGATGTTCTGGTTTCCTATATGGATTATTAAATGGCTTAGTCCATTTCCCACATTTTTTTCCTCTCCATAAATCCTTTCCCTAATTCAATTAATTAATGCTGCCGCAAACATTTATATGCGATTTTGATTATTTTAGATGTGTAATTAATTAGCCCGGCAATTCCGGTAATCAAGAATCAATTTTAAAATTTTCAATTACGAGAGACATATCCATGAAAAAGATATTCATGTTTTTCATTCTATTATCAATTTCACAGCTGCTTAATGCTCAAAACTACAAACAGGTAAAAATTTATTTTAACGATAGAAACGAACTGAAAGAAATTTACAAATTAGGTTTGGATATAGATGAGGGTTATATCGGCAAGGATAATTCTGTTTCCGTATTTGTAAGCCATGAGAGATTCCCCATGCTCGTAAATTCCAGATTCAATTTCGAGATATTAATTGATGACTGGTTTGCTCATTTTGCGTCCCGCTCGAAATTAAACGACTCGCAAAAAGCTTTTTACAAAAGAATGAGTGAAGATAGATTCGGTGTTACCGGTTTTGGTTATGGCTCGATGGGCGGTAATTATACTATGCAGGAAGTTTATAACGAACTTGATAATATGCGAACTCAGTATCCAAATCTTATAACCGCTAAATTTCCCGTGGGTACAACCTTCGAAAACAGGAGTATGTATGTTGCTAAGATATCCGACAATCCAGATATAGATGAGAATGAACCAAAAGTTTTTTATAATTCTTTAATTCACTGCCGTGAACCGCAAGGCATGATGACGTTAATGTATTATATGTTTTATCTTCTCGAAAACTATGGCGTCGATCCTGCAGTTACCTATCTTGTTGATAACAGAGAAATCTATTTCATGCCAATTATTAATGTTGATGGATATGAATATAACCGAACTTCAAATCCGAATGGCGGAGGTATGTGGCGCAAAAACAGAAGAGGAAGCGGGGCAAACGTTTGGGGTATCGATCTCAATAGAAATTTTGGTTACCAGTGGGGTTACGATAACAACGGTTCAAGCCCGTATCAGTCCGATGAAACTTACAGAGGCACCGCAGCATTTTCCGAACCCGAAACTCAGGTTGTAAGAGATTTTTGTATTTCGAAAAATTTTAATGTTGTTATGAACTACCATACTTACAGTAATCTTTTACTTGGACCCTGGGGATATATAACACAGGAAAGTGCCGATTCACTGCTTTACCGGGAATACATGCAAGATGTAACAAGTTGGAACGGTTATACTTGGGGTGTACCTGGCGCCATACTCTATGAAGTAAACGGCGGAGCCGATGATTGGATGTACGGCGAACAAACTTTAAAGCAAAAGGCTTTCGCTATGACACTTGAAGTTGGGGGCAGTAGCGATGGATTCTGGCCTGACCAGGATAGGATTTTCCCACTGGCAGAAGAAAATCTAAATCCGAATTTATACTTAACATGGATTGCCGGTGATTACGTAAAATTTTTAGAAGCCCATTTCAATCAAGAATATTTTAATCCCGGTGAAAGTATTGAGATGACGGCAATTGTTAAAAATAAAGGTCTCGGAGATGCTTCGAACGTATCGATAGAATTACTCTCCGATGATCCGGCAATCACTATTAATTTTGGACTTGAAAATATTGGGACAGTCAATTCTCAACAATCAGATAGTAACAGTACTCCGTTTAATTTTACAATCTCATCAACCGCGCTGCCGGGCAGTAAAGTACCTCTTGTTGTTAGTATAAAAACCGGCTCAATATTAATGGCGACCGATACGGTTTATATTACAATTGGAACACCAACCATATTGTTTGCCGATGAGACAAATGATCCGACAATAAATTGGGCATTAACTGCTACTCCAACCAGTTCTAAATGGGAGGCTACAACAACTTCATATCATTCGGCGCCAATTTCATATACTGAAAGTAAATCCGGCAATTACCCCGATAATGCAACAATTACGATGACACTTAAAGACGCAATCGATTTGACAGGAATTTCGGGTCCAACTTTATCGTATTGGACAAAGTGGAATATGGAAACTGATTGGGATTACGGACAGGTTTCAATTACAACAAATAATGGGACAACATGGATTCCATTAAGCGGTGATTATATGAATGCCGGCACCGGCTCATTTCAGCCATCCGGTCAGCCGCTTTACGACGGAGTTCAATCGACATGGGTAAAAGAGGATATCGATTTATCAGCATACGTCGGAACGCAGATTAAATTAAGATTTCAATTTAGATCCGACGGCTCGCAAACACGCGACGGCTGGTATGTTGACGATATTGAAATTTTTCATTATGAATCCAACATTCTAACGAAAAACGTTTCCGTTCTTGCGGGTTGGAATATCATCTCAGTTCCGGTGCTTGCAGATGATATGATGGTTACAACATTATTCCCCACTGCCGTATCTAACGCATTCGATTACTCGGGTTCGTACAATCAGGTATCGGAATTATCAACCGGGAAAGGATACTGGTTAAAATTTGATACTGCAAAGGAGGTTGCAATAAGCGGAACATCGAATTCGATGAATATAAATGTTACTTCAGGCTGGAATATTATTGGTCCATTCCACCAGGCTATAAACACTTCAAGTATAACAACAATACCTGCTAATATTATTGTGTCGAACTTTTTTGGTTTTGACGGTTCTTATATTTCCGCAACAACGCTTGAACCCGGCAAAGGCTACTGGGTAAAAACCGATCAAGCAGGTGAATTGGTTTTGAATACTGCTGTAAATAAGAGTGACGTTACTTATCAGGAAGATATTTTGCAGATTGATCCGGACAGAGAAATTATTTTCACTTTCACAGATTCAAAGGAAAAAGCAATAACGCTTAGAACCGGACTGTTACCGGATGCAACAATTGAGTTGGACAAAGGAATCGGTGAATACGAAATTCCACCAACACCGCCTTCTGATGTTTTTTCAGCAGCATTCGAATTAAATAGTGGTGAAAGATTATTTACGGATTACAGGCAAGGAGATAGCGAATTCGAAGGTAACTATGAACATATTATTAATGTAAATAGAAAAGCTGATAATGCAGTAATAGTAAAATCAGATTTGCCGGGAGGAGTATCTCTTTGCATCACCGATACCTTCGATGGAACTTTATTCAATTACACAACCACCGATTTGTGTGAATTACTAATCCCGGTTGAATTTATCAAAATAAAAATGATTATATCGTATGACCTTCCTGCGGCGGAGCTATATTCTTTTAATACTCAAATTTCCTATGATGTGGTTGTGCTTAATTGGATTACTTCCAAAGAGCGAAATAATGCCGGATTTAAAATAGAGAGGAGTACAGACGCTATCAATTTTAAAGAGATCGCATTTATTAATGGCAAAGGAAATTACAAAGGCGCTTCGGAATATGCATACAGCGATACTAAAGTTATCGGTGGCAAATATTTCTACCGGCTTGGAATGACCGATTATGATGGTACTGTTCATTACTCTGAAATTATTGAAACCGAACTTTCGATTCCATCAGAATTTGCCTTACAGCAAAATTACCCGAATCCGTTCAACCCATCCACCACAATTAAATTTGATCTACCGGTTCAATCGAATGTAAACATAACTCTTTATGATGTGCTTGGAAGAAAGATTGATGTTATCACCGCAGGAATGTTTGAAGCCGGGCATCACAGAATACAATTTGAGAAAGGCGATCTAACGACCGGGGTTTATATATACTCATTAACGGCTAATGGCGAAGACGGCAAGGTATATCAAAATTCAAAAAAATTGATGATTGTTAAATAAATCAAGATTTTTTAAATTGGACACATTATCTTTGCAATCGTAATTAAATCATTAACCAAACAAAGGAGTATTTTATGAAAAAATTTACATTTATGGCTTTACTCGTATTTGTTTCACTTTTTGTTTTCCCTTCGAATAATAACGCCCAATTTCTTGATGGGAAAAGTTATATTGGTCCGTCAATAGGATTTTATTTTGATTCCAGCACACCAATCTTCGGAGCCAATTATGAATACGGAATGAACGTAAAGGATCTGGGATTGCTTGGAATCGGCGCCTCATTTAGATATTGGAGTTATGGTTCCGATTGGTTCAACGACGAAATCAGCTATACATATATAATGATTGGTGGTAATTGCAATTACCATTTTAAACTAGACAATAACAAAGTCGATCCGTTCATCGGAATTGGACTTGCATATATTAATGGTTCATGGGACTATGATGGACCGGAAGGTTACGGTTGGTCAGACCCTGACGTTGGTGGATTTTTCATGGGTCTTAACGGTGGTCTCCGCTATTTTCTGTCACCAAATTTAGCGCTTGTTGCACGCTTTGGTTTTGGAAGTTTAAGTTATGGCGCTTTCGATCTTGGTGTTGATTTTAAATTATAATATAAAAAACTCATTTTAAAAATATTATTCTTGCTCTTGTTCTTATTCTTAATTTTCTCGTTTCCGGCAGAACAAGAGCAAGATTATGAATAAGAATAAAATATTTTTTTTACATCACCCAGCAATTTACAATGAAAGAAATCAAACCCATTCCTTTATTTCATTCTGTTCTCTTTTTCGGTATTGCCGGAATAATAATGTGGCTTTCAACCCACTTCTTTTTACCATGGCTTGTTTACACAACTGGTATGCTTCATTTGCTCGGCTGGATTCTAGTTGGAGCGTTTTGCATCTTCATTCCACTCTTTATTGCTGCGTTGTTCTTCTATCGTAAAGATGGAGGCGAATTTAACTTTACGGAATTCAAAGAGCGATTCAGATTAAGGCCAATGACTAAGTTAGATTGGGAATGGACATTTCTTGCTTTTCTGATAATCATAGTATCATCGGCAGTGATTGTTTATTTGCAGTTGTCAATAATTAATAAAATAATAATGATTCCCCCCTTCCTTGTCGTTAAACCCCTGCACAATAGTCAATTATGGATATTACTCCCATGGATTGGACTCTTCTTCTTTAATATGTTTGGAGAAGAATTATTATGGCGGGGTTATCTTTTACCACGTCAGGAATTAACCCATAAAAAATTCGCATGGCTTATCAATGCCTCTCTGTGGACATTGTTTCATCTGAGTTTTGGATTAAATATGGTGATAACTCTTATCCCGCTATTAGTCATCATTCCTATTGTTGTACAGAAAAGAAAGAACACCTGGATAGGAATAATTTTGCATGCAATTATAAACGGTCCGGGATTTATTCTTGTAGCACTTGGCGCTATTTAATTTTTATATTGAATTGATAGCAAATTGAATGCTGCGAGCTATCGATTAATTCTCAATGCCTAAATTCTTGCACTGAATAAAAGAGAAAATATATAAGCAAGATAGCCCAACAACAAAACCGCTCCGGAAATACGCACTACCAGCGCACCAGTCTTCGTCATCAGATAGAGAATTAAAGTAAATTCAATCATTACTAAATAATCGACTAATTTTACCGAGGCTGCATCTATTGGATTTATAAGTGCAATTATTCCGAGCACTCCAAGAATGTTGAAAATGTTTGATCCAACTATATTGCTTATTGCGATATCATTTTCCTTTTTAAATGCGGAGACAACAGACGTTGCAAGCTCAGGTAAACTTGTACCAACCGCTACGAAAGTTAATCCAATAACCAATCCATTCAAACCAAAGAAGGCGCCGGCTTTTGTTGCTCCATCAACAAATAGATAAGAACCGATAACTAAAAGACCAATCCCGCCAATCATATAAAGTACATTTTGAAATAATGTCCGGTGGGATGGCGAGTATTCTTCGGAGAATTCCGCTTCTACAATTTTATTCTTTTCCTTTCGAGCAGTTGAGTAGCTCATATACATATGAACAAATAAAGCAGTTAATAGAATTGCTCCGTCAATTCTCCCCAATTCTTTATCAATTAAAAGAAGAGTGAGTAAAAGAGTAACGGCGATTAATATCGGTAATTCTTTTTTTATAAATGCGGATTCAACGTTCATAGGAGAAATAAATGCGGCAAGACCCAATATCAGCGCGATATTACAAATATTGGAACCGATAATATTACCGAGTGATATGATGGAATTCCCGGCAACAGCAGCATTTAATCCAACAAATAATTCCGGACTGCTGGTTCCAAAAGCAATGAATGTTAATCCAACAATAATCGGTTTTACACCGAGTTTTAGTGCAAAATCAGTACTGCCTTTAATAAGAATTTCCGCACCGAAATAAATTACAACAATTCCCCCGAAAAGAAAGAGTACAGTAAGCATAAAAGCACTTCCGTTATAAGTTGAAGAATTACTTCATCCGGATTCCTTACGGAATTACGGGGCTCCTAAAATAAATTCCCTTACCTTATCTATACGGGAATTTTTCTTTGTACAACTGTATACTCTCCAAAATAATCTTATACGCAGCCTCTTTGCCCGAGAATTGCTCTACCGAAACATTTTTATGCTCGAGTTTTTTGTAGTCTTCAAAAAATCTTTTTAATTGAACTGTTGCATGTGGAGGTAAGTTTTCAATGTCTTCGATATAGTTTACTGAAATATCATTATTAGCGACGGCAATAATTTTATCGTCTCTCTCATTCTGATCTATCATTGTCATTAGCCCGATAACCTTTGCTTCGATAAGGCACATAGGATCAACCTCGATAGAGCAAATTACAAGAATATCGAGTGGATCGCCATCGTCGCAATATGTGCGTGGGATGAATCCGTAATTATCAGGATAATACACTGCCGAAAATAAAACGCGGTCTAATTTTAATAGACCGCTTTTTTTATCAAGTTCGTATTTTGCTTTCGATCCCTTGGGAATTTCTATTATGCTGTTCACTATCTCCGGCACTTTATCGCCAAAATCTACGTCATGCCACGGATTGAAGATCATAATAATTTCCTTTCTTTGTTAACAGAATTTTTTCGAACCTATTTTAAGGTTCAGCCCTGCTGATTGGGAATAAGATCCGCTGATGATTTTTTTCTCAGTTCAGAAATCTTTATTCTACTTATGTTTTAAAAATAGCAGTAGGCGCTCTATTTAACAACAGGAACTTTTCGAAAATCGATTTTATTTAAAAACCAGCATTATTAACGCACTTGTTATAAGCAGAAGTCCGAAACCAATTACTCCTGCAAAAAAATAAAAAGCCAATTTATTTCCTTTTTCACTTTTTGAATTTTCCATTATATACCTCTATTATTAAATTTTATTATCTAACCGGCAGCTTTGCAAATGCCGTAATATAAAACGCAATTACAAGTAATTTCCAATGCGCCAATCATTGCAAAATATGCCGGAAGAGCTGATTATGAATTATTTTATTTTGGAGAAACAAGGTATATATGCTACGTGCTTGAAGCAAATTGGGGAGACAACATTGAAAAGAGATGGGACTGTCGAAATTCCGGTTTGTAAAACGAGAAATTAAATTTATTGGCGATGCAGTTTAAATTTTTCGATGTGTTTTTTTCTTCAAACGCGATTATTCTTTCAACCTGCGGGAGAATTCGTTTATCGGGCTTGCGAAGATCGTTGTTTACTTCAAGCAGTGAATTCGGAGTTATCAAAGTCAATTCACGTTCGCTTCCGCAGTAAGATACAAACGATGTATTACGGGTAGTAATAAAACCCGATGCCAGCAATATAACAACCGGGATAATTATTCCAGTACTTTTAATGATAACCGATTTACGAATTTTTTCAAAAAGCATGAGGATAGATAATTACTTTTTTAGTGATTCTCAATAGATGAATAATACGATCACGGGCTATTACCGAAAAGATTATCAGAGGATATCGGCAAATAATATTTTGAGCCCTATACCAATAATTATACAGCCGCCCAAAAGCTCCATTTTCATCCCGAATTTTTTCCCGAACATTTTACCAAGATAAATTCCTATTAACGACATACTTGCCGTAATGACTCCGATAATGAGGCTTGGATACCAGATAGTTAATTTCAACAGTCCGAGACTGAAACCAACTATCAGAGCATCAATGCTTGTGGCAAGAGATAAAATTACAAGTGTTTTCCCTTTGGATGGATTTGTTCTTTTTTCGTCTTCTTTATCATCGAAAGCCTCAAGGATCATTTTAATACCGACATATGCGAGCAGAATAAAAGCGATCCAGTGATCTACATCTTCGAGGAGTCTTTCCAATCCATCGCCAATAAACCAGCCGATGATTGGCATAAATCCCTGGAATAATCCAAAGTGAAAAGCTAATCTTACAGCCGAGCGTTTATCGTCAATTTTTCCATTAGCAGCAGATCCAATGGAAACCGCGAATGCGTCGAGAGATAAACCAATAGCGATAATTACAACTTCAATCCATGACATCATTTAAAATCGGTTATCCATCATTAATTCAAAAAAAAAGTTTTCAAATATGGGAGATATTCTTCTAAAATGTAGATATATTTTTCCCCGAATTAATAATCGAATTTATGCTACTTAATCCAAATTCAATTTTCATTTTTACAATGAATAATATATGACATTATGATTGAAAATAACCTCAGTACTTCCCATATTAAGTTCGACGATAAATAAATATTCATTACTAATCTTTTAGCAGCTCGATGGAGTTTGAAAAACAGTGACGAGTAGTTTCATTTTAAAAATATTTTTCTTCATAATATTTCTGTTTTTTTTTAAGGATGCTCTGCCTCAAGGGGAAGGGATAAAATACGATAAATATTTTTTCGAGCAGGGTTTGTCGCAGGCACAAATTAATTGTGTTGCGCAGGATTCAACCGGCTACCTCTGGTTTGGAACTCAGGACGGACTAAATCGATTCGATGGGTACGAATTCAAAGTTTACCGGAACGATCCCGGAAATTCAGGCACAATTTCGAGTAACTATATCCGCTCAATATTCGTTGATGAGCAAAATGATGTGTGGTTAACCACTCACGGCGGCGGGCTTAATAAGCTCGACAAGTATCGAAATAAATTCAAACGATTTTTAATTGACGATAAGTCAACAAATAGCTTTAATCAAAATATCATGACCGCAGTTTATCCCGGTGACCGGGATAATTTAATTATCGGGACGGAAGGATACGGCTTATTCGTCTTCAATAAAAAATCCGGGAAATTTTTAAAAATTGAACCGCTCCCCGCGGACTCAAGAATCATCTCCAAAATTCTCAGGCTGAATGAAAAGTATTTTTTTGTCGGCACAAGTAATGGTCTGTTCATATTAGATTGGACTCAAAAAACAATTACCGGGGTGAAAAACAAATTACTCGATGGTCAATTTATAGAAAGCTATTGTAAATTAGCTAATAGGACAATTCTAATCGGCACATTATCGGGCTATATTTATCAAATCGGTTCAACGGATGAATATACTACGGATATTAGAGTGATTGATAAATACAAAAAAGGGTCGTCTATTTGGGCGATATTCGAAGATAAAAATAAAAGCATATGGATTGGGACAGAATCTGATCTTGTTCTGCTGCCAACATTAAAAGATGTTAACACAAAAATATCCGCAAGGTTTTCTTCTCAAGCAAAATATTTCCCTTACAGAACCAGATGTTTATACAAAGATCAATCCGGCATATTATGGATAGGCACTGTTAATTCCGGGATAATGAAAGCAGTAATAAAATCCGATTTTTTCGAGCAGATAACTTTTGCAGATAAAACCGGACTACAGGATAATTCCGCATGGTATGTTTTTAAAGATCATCGCGGATTGGTTTGGATTGGAACAGATGGTTACGGTTTGATAAAATACGACCGGGAAAAAGATCAATTAAAACGCTGGACTTATGATTCACGTAATGCCGGCAGTATAAGTCACAATTCAATTTCATTTATTCTCCAGGATCGAAAAAATAATCTGTGGATTTCCACATACGGCGCAGGAATAAATTTATTCAAGGGAGATGATTCCTTTATTCATTTTAAGAATAATCCCAACAATCCGTCCTCTCTTGTTCATGATTATGTGTGGTGTATGCTCGAAGATTACAAAGGCAATATTTGGGCAGGCACCAAAATGGGAGTGGATGAATTTGATGTTGCTAAAAATTCATTCAAACATTACCAGCATAATCCGCGCGACACCAATAGTCTAAGCAACAACCTCGTTCTAACTCTTTTTGAAGATTCCGAAAATAATATTTGGATAGGCACTTTTGGCGGTGGATTGAATAAGTACGATAGAAAGAGGCAGCAATTTACGATCTATAAATATCATCCCGATAATCCAAAATCAATCAGCGACAATTCCATTATGTCCATTACAGAAGATTCCAAAGGAAATCTCTGGATCGGGACCGATATCGGTTTGAATAAATTCAGTAAAAAATCGGGCGCATTCACCCGGTATTCTGTAAAAGAGGGATTGTTAGACGATATGATTTATGCTGCAGCAGTAGATGAGAACGATAACGTTTGGGTAAGCACCAATAGAGGTATTTCGGTTCTGGATACAGATAAAAAAACATTCAGAAATTTTAATACCTCCGACGGATTGCTAAGTGAAGAATTTAATCAAGCGGCATGTTACCGGGCGCCCGATGGTGAAATTTTCTTTGCGGGAATTAATGGCATCAACTCATTCTATCCAAAAAATCTTAATCTGAATATCAAACAGCCGAAGGTAGTTATTAATAAGATCATGCTTTTCAATAATGAAATCCCGCCCGAAAAATATTTTGATAAATATTCTCTCGAAGTATCTTACAACGAGGATTATCTTCAATTTGAGTTTGCCGCACTTGAGTTTACTAATCCGGGAAAAAATAATTACAAATACAAATTGGAAGGATTCAACAAAGAGTGGATATTCGCAGGCAATCGCCGCGTCGCAATATTTTCGAACCTTGATCCGGGCGATTACACTCTAAAAATTCTTGCGGCAAATAGCGACGGAGTTTGGAATAATAAGCCGCTCGAATTCGGATTGACAGTACTACCACCATACTGGCAGACATGGTGGTTTAGATTTTTAATAGTTATAACACTGGCGGGAATTCTTTACATAGTTTACAAAATCCGTATCGCCAGACTTCTCGAAATTGAAAGACTGCGTTTACAAATTGCAAGCGACTTACACGACGAGGTCGGTTCTTCGCTTACATCAATAGCCATTCAAACGCAGATGCTCACCGGCGAAACCGATAAGGAAAAAATCACATCCCGCACAAATTTTATCGGCGGATTAACGCGGGATGTAATCAGCACAATGAGCGACATTATTTGGTCAATCGATTCGAGGAATGATTCATTAAAAGATTTGATTGCAAGGATGCAGAATTTTTCCTTCAATTTGTTCGATGATACGAGTATAAACGTTACATACGATTTGCAGATTGAAAATCCGAAGAAAAAAGTCCGGCCGCACATCCGGCAGAATTTGTATTTGATCTTCAAAGAAGCAGTGAACAATATTTATAAACATTCTGGCGCGTCGGAAGCGAAAATTAAATTATCCGAGTCTGCGAACAAAATTGAAATGATGATCAGCGATAACGGTAAAGGTGTGGATGCGGGAAAAACTTACTCCGGCAACGGTTTGAAAAATTTAAAGATGCGTGCAAAAAGAATAAATGCTGCAATCGAGTTCATGAATGAAAGTGGGTTGACAATTAAGTTATCTGTGACAAATAAATAGGTTATGAGGGAAGATGGTAAATGGTAAATGTAAAATGGGATTAACATTAAAATGCGAATTTCAATCATTTACCACAGCCCATCTTCCATGTACCATCATCCATTTTACATCTAACCACATCTTTATGGGGTAGCAATGATCGCGGCTGATAAATATTTTAATAAAGTGATTTCAATAGCTATTATAGAAGATATAACCGATATAAGAGAAGGGCTTCAATCCTTCCTCGATTCGCAGCCGGGAATGATATGCAAAACGGCAGTTGATTCTATTGAGAATTTCCTCGCATGCTGTCCATTGGAATTTCCGCCCGATATTCTTCTACTCGATATCGGTTTGCCCGGGATGAGCGGATTATCCGGAATCAAATTCATTAAAGAGAAATACCCGGAAATAAACATTATTATTCTCACGGTTTACGAAGACAACGCGAAAATTTTCCAGGCTTTATGCGAAGGCGCAACGGGATATCTAATTAAAAACACTCCTTTCCCAAAAATTAAAGACGCAATTGAGGAAGTCTACCGCGGCGGCGCGCCGATGTCACCATTAATTGCCCGTAAAGTGATTGACCATTTTAATCCGCCGAAAATTAAACCCCAGTTGAATCCACTTACCGAGACAGAGAAAAAGATAGTAGCCGGACTTGTGGACGGATTGAGTTATAAAATGATAGCGTCTGCTAACAAGGTATCGATTGAGACAGTGCGTTTTCATATAAAAAATATATATAGGAAGCTGCATGTGAATTGTAAAGCGGCGGTCATTTCAAAATCGTTGTTGGGGGAGATATAAACATTCGCGAGATACTAAGCTTTCACTTTCCTCTTTTTAATCATCTTTTTCTGCAATGCGGTCATTTTTTTTGTTTGTTCTTTCCAATATTCTAATTCTTCTTCCAAAGACATTTTCGAAATCTTTGTCTGGATAATTCTTGCAGCTTTATGTTTCATCTCGACGCAATCAAATTTCTTTTTCATATTTTACCTCCGCAAAATACAGAAGCATCAAAATATACTCACTATAAATCAGTTTTCGGATTTTGCATTAAAGTAGAAATTGACTTAATAATTATTTTGCCAGCATAATTCTTTGTGTCTTCGAGCCTTAGTGGCGTTGAATAAAATTGCCACGAAGACACAAAGTCACCAAGAAATCTAAAAGGATCTCGGTTTTGCCGAGTACATGGAGAAATGTACCGAAAACCAATTTCTTCAAAGTATAATACTGATTTTCTTTATCACAATTCTTCCATTCACTGAATCTAAGTTAACAAAAAGTAAATCTACTTTCACTATTTGATTGATAAGCTGATATGTGCAAACATGAATAATATTCACAGAAGATAAAGAACCGTCAGAAAGGAAAGTCTAAATATTTTATGAGTTACAAACATTTTCATTAAAAACTCTCATGACAGTCATCACTATCCTTCCCTACCTACATCTTCATGGGGTTTTTAATCTTTACTATTAAGAAGAAATTGCACCCGGTTTTAATAAAAAAATCCGGACCGCAATATGAAAAATACTTTTACCGCAAGCGCATTTTTAATGGTGATTTTTTTCTCTCTCCTTTTCTTATTTATTTATTCTGTTACTTATCCTCAATCTATTACTAACTATCAATTTGTTTCCGCAGCCGGATCTTTCGAACAGTTATCCGGCGCAACCGAAGTTGAATTTATCGAGGCGGATGATATGCTTTCGGGCGCAATCCCAATCGGGTTTGACTTTTGGTATATCGGCTCACGGTACACCGAACTTTTCGCTTGTTCGAACGGGTATCTCTCCTTTGATAATCTTTATTCCGGTGCCGTGTGGACAAATGATCTTTTCGGCGCTGACCACTCAACCGGTGATGGGCGCCCTGTAATCGCTCCTTTGTGGGATGACCTTGACGGCAATATTAGCGAAACTTCCACATCGAAAGCTTCTTATAAAACTTCCGGAGTTTATCCCAACCGCGTTTTCACATTCGAATGGCTGAACTGGCAGTGGAATAAAACTGCGAACCAATCTGTTATTTCATTCCAGGTAAAACTTTATGAAGCCGATGGTAAAATTGAATTCATTTACCGGCAGGAAGCGGGCGCTGTTTCTTCCGGAAGCGCTTCGATAGGAATTACTGCTAAAAGTACCGACGAAGGATATTTTCTCTCGCTTGATGGAACAGGCCCTTCGCCGGGTGTCAGTTCTACTACCGAGACAACAAACCTTAATACAAAACCGGCAACGGGACAGATATATAGATTTTCGCCGTCAACTCCAAACGCACCGTCAAATCTAACATTTACAAATGTAACCATTACAAGCATGAGGCTGAACTGGACAGACAATAGTAATAACGAATCAGCGTTTGTTATCTATCACTCAATTGATAATGCTAATTTCGAATACATAAAAAGCGCATCTGCAAATGCAACCAACACAACAATAGAGGAACTCGAAACCGGTATCACTCATTATTGGAAAGTATACAGTACACGGGAGATGCTCAGTTCATCGGCGGCAACAGGCAGTCAATCAACATCAACCGGCACAATGAGCGAAGTGAAGGTTATCGGCAGTTCAAATCCGCGCGATTACTCATGTATCTACGAAGCGTTGTGGTATGTTTCGCAGAACGGATTATCCGGTCATCTAATTTTAGAATTAAAAAGTGATTACAATTCGTCGGCAGAGTGGGGTTTCCCGATTAATATTTCCGATCTCGGCGCTTCAGCGGATAAAACAATTACAATCCGTCCCGCTGCAAATGCTACCAATTTAAATATCACTTCATCTGACAATTCACCGACAATCGAAATGTATAATTGCAAATACATTATTATTGATGGAAGACCGGGCGGCGCGGGTTCGAATATTGAATTAACCATCGAAAACACAAATGCATCCGGCAATACAGCTGTTAGATTTTATAATGATGCCTCTCATAATCAAATCAGATACTGCAATTTGAAAGCCGATAATCCATCAACCTCCGGCGGAGTTGTTGATTTTACGAGCACCAATGTAGCTTCATTCAAATACGGACAGAGGTATAACACGATAGAGAACTGCAACATCAATTGTAATAAAAAATCCGCTAACGGGATTTATTCTAGCGGCAGTATCGGATCATGCGGCAATAAATACAACACAGTGCGAAACAATAATATCAATGATTTTTATATTTCTTCATCGTCAACTTCATCAACATGCGGAATAAAATTGGCTTCGGGTAATTCCGATTGGATAATTACCGGGAACAGCATTTATCAAACCTCAGCTTCAAGTTACAGCGTCACAGCTAATTATCATTACGGGATTACTATCGATTACACAGCTCATTACAGCGCTAATTTTATTATTAGTGGAAATTCAATCGGAGGAAGTTCAAATAACTGCGGCGGCACATGGACGGTTTCATCCGGCAATTTTAATTTTACCGGGATTTATCTCAACGAACCAAGCGGCAGTCTCGTTGAAAAAAATAAAATCGCAAATTTCAATATCGGTTCCTCCACTGCTTCCATCACTGGAATTAAATTTAGAGATGGGCAAGGAGATATTATAAATAATTTCATATCACTTGGCACCGACTGCGGAAACAGCGTACAAGTTAAAGGTATCGAAACTGTTGAACTCGGCACCTACAATTTTTATTACAATTCGGTTTACATTGGCGGCACAAATACAAGCGGGTCAAATGACAGTTATGCTTTTGTGCGCAGCAGTTACGGTGTAGTTAGACTTCTCAATAATATATTGTACAACGAGCGCACAGGCGGAAGCGGTAATCATTACACTATTGGGAATACATTTTCATCACCAAATTTTAATTGGAGCTTAACTTCATCCAATTATAATTTACTTGTCTCTGCGAATTCCTCAACCATCGGAAGATGGAATTCGACTTCTCAAACTTTTGAAGAATGGAAAACCTCTTCGGACGGTGATTATAACAGCCTTAGCAACACGAGTGATAAACTTAGTTCCGCAAATTTATTTCAAGAAATATCTTCCGGGAATTTACATGTACCCACTGCAAATAGCGATGCATGGTTTGTTAATGGTAAAGGCTATCCGGTTAGTTCAATAAATGATGATTTTGATAATTGGGTTAGAAGCACCCTCGTCGCAGGCGGATGCACGGATATTGGAGCCGATGAATTTGATCCTTCATCCGATCCGCCTCCGGCTTCTCCAAATAGCGCACCGGCAAATAGTACAACCAGTACATATTTATTCGGTGGTCAACCAATCGGAAATATTGCCTGGGGCGCAAACGGAACTGTCCCCTCAGCAATCAATTTAAAATATTTTACGGGAACGCAGCCACCTGGCGATTTATACGGTAATTATAGCAATTGTTATTGGGAAATAACTCCAACCGGCGGGGCAGGTTTTACGTATAACCTCTCGTTAAATTATGCTGAAAGTCAGCTTGGTACAATTTCTTCGGAGAGCAATATAAAAATCGCAAAACGCGACGGCGGCAGTTGGCAGTTTCTTTCCGACGCTGTTGTGAATACCGCAAATAACACAGTCACAGTAAATGGATTGACATCGTTCTCACAGTTTACCTTAACCGATCAAACTTCCCCTTTACCCGTCGAGCTGCAAAATTTTTCAGCAAGTATTAATGGTTCAGAAATTCTATTGAAATGGAATACAGTCACCGAGGTAAATAATTATGGATTTGAAATCGAGAAATCAGTTAGCAGCATGCAGCTGGCATTTGGCAGTGAAAAACAAAATTGGGAGACTGTTGGATTTGTTGAGGGATGTGGTAACAGAAATTCGCCGAAAGAATATTCTTTTACAGATTATGATTACGATTATGATCAGGATTATGACTTACATTATAGATTAAAACAGATTGACACCGATGGGTCATTCACTTATTCTCATATAGTTATTGTTGAGATGTCGGATGCAATGTCTTTACCAACAAAATTCGAGCTGTATCAAAATTATCCCAACCCGTTTAATCCAACAACAACAATAAAATATTCCATCCCCACGGTCGTAGAGACGGGGCAACTTGCCCGGCAATTGACGGGTGCCGCGTCTCTACAATTAGTCATATTAAAAATTTACGATGTGCTCGGTTGTGAGGTCGCTGAGTTGGTTAATGAGCATAAAGCTCCCGGTAAATATGAAGTGGAATTTAACGGTGCGAGTCTCAGCAGCGGAGTGTACTTCTATAAAATGGATATAATTGAAAAAGGCCCCGGTAGAAATAATTCTGCCGTTCACAAAATGATTTTAGTGAAATAATTAAATCAGGAGTTAAAAATGAAAACGAAGAATTACTATTTATTCACAGCACAATTGATTTTAATATCGCTGATAATTTTTCAATCGAAAACAGCAGCTCAGCCCGATATCACATTTCACGTGAATGATTTGCTCGCAGGCCCGGCCGAATGCAACTGGATGTTCGACAGCGATGATAATCCAAATTTAATAACAGATGACGGAAGTCCTTTCACATACGGAGTATCTGATGATTACCATAACTTTGCATACCGCACATTTACATGGGTAGCCGGAACATCCAGCGGTGCCTGCACAAATGAAAATACTCTTGTGATTAATGACGTTGGCGGAATCACTCTGAAACTTTACAACTTCAGTCTGAATGGTTTCAATCATTTTAATACAATTAACGCAAATAATAATTGGGCAATTCATGGTCAGGCCGGGGATGAAAGGATGTATGTTGGTGGGATTGGCGAAATTTGGGACGGTGTAAATTTAGTATTAAGAGCTACAAATTGCCGATTATCAGTTTCAACTCCATATCCCACGGCAGTTCAAATGAATTCAATCTTTGGCGCCGGTGCATTTACTCATGATGTTGGTTCCGGTGAGGCGGTAACCGGCAGCGGCTGGGGTGTAATTGACAGAGCCAACAGTGTTGACGCTTGGGAAAATGAATTCGATCCGCATAATACCGGTCAACTCGATTTTGATATTTCAACCATTAGTGCAGTAATTCAAGGCACATACGGAAATTTTGATTTCGACATAAAAGTAAAACCAACGTTATTTATTGAGAATCTTGGTTTTGCAAATGTAATTATTGCAAAAATGAGCAAGCTGAATTCAACCGTTGATATTCCAGGATCGGATGTGAGTTATAATATTATTTCATCAACTTCGGGACACGGTGGTATGAGAACAGTTTTGGCAAATCAAATTATGACCGATCCCGGTGGTTCGGCGCCATCCGGCATCGATAAAATTTGCACTCAACTCTATTGGCAATTGGGAACAACACTGGAATCATTTACGATGAATGTTACGTTTGATATTTCGGATATTACCGGAATTTCGAACACAGCCAATTTGAGGATTTTAAAAAGGACGAACAGCAGCGGCTCATGGTCCGTCCACAATGATTTTACTCTTGTTGATGCTACACATATCCGCGCTAATAATCTTTCAGGTCTCGGTGAATTCGCAATCGGTTCGACTGGAGAAAACATGCTGCCTGTTGAGATGCAATCTTTCTGCGCATCGCTTCAAAATAACAAAGTAATTCTTAATTGGGCGACTGCTACCGAAGTTAACAATTATGGATTTGAAGTTGAGCGAAGCGAAATTCTGAGCGGAGCGAAGAATCCCAATGATAATATAGGCATTTCGCATTCGCTCAGTGCGAGCTGGGAAACGCTCGGTTTTGTGAAAGGAAACGGCAACAGTAATTCAACAAGGCAGTATTTTTTCAACGATAATCTTGTTCTTAATCCTGATCCTGATCTTGATCTTGTTCTGTACCGATTGAAACAAATTGATATCGATGGGAACTTCACATATTCGAATGAAATAGAAATTGAAGTCGGCAATACACCTGTTGAATTCGAACTGAGTCAAAATTATCCCAACCCGTTTAATCCAACAACAGTTATCAGTTATCAGTTGTCAGTAAACAGTCAAGTATCATTAAAAGTATTTGATATGCTTGGAAGAGAAGTCGTTACTCTTGTTGATGAATTTCAAAATGCAGGCATTCATCATTCTACATTCAGCATTCTTAATTATTCATTGCCAAGCGGAATTTATTTCTACTCCTTGAGAGCCGGCGAGTTTTATCAGACGAAAAAAATGTTGCTCATAAAATAACCAGCCGAAAATTTTTGTTCTGATAAATATTGCCGGTTTTGTTTTCCGGTCTTTATAAAATTGGTTAGGCGATTACCGGGTATGGATTCTTTGAATTCTTGCCCGGTTATTAATTTCTGTGCTGCTCTAAAAACTCAATAATAATCTGCGAAAATCTGTTTAATCTGCGTTTACCTGCCCGGCGCAAGACGGGTCATGTGTGCTATTTTTAAAATAATTGGTTTTTAGAGCGGCCCTTATTATCTTTTCTTCACATCCTTCCGTACAGATGATTAATAATTTTTTAATTGCTAATTTGGTGATGTGATTCCCTTTTCAACAATTTAATGAGCGCAATATGTCAGCATTCAAAAAAGTAATTTTCATTGTAATAGTCATCATCTTATTTTTTATATCAAACTCAAATGCACAATCAGTCGAAGAAAGGATTACTGATTTAATTTCGCAGATGACGCTTCAGGAAAAAATTCTGCAGTTAAATCAAGAAGGATCGATGAACACGGAAGAAAATATTCGCTTGGGTATCCCCGGATTATTTATGGCAGACGGACCGCATGGTGTTCGCATGGGAATGGCGACTTCATTTCCTGTGGGAATTTCGATGGCTGCCACGTGGGACATTGAATTGATTGAGCGAGTTGGAATTGCAATGGGGAAAGAATTCCGAACAAAAGGCAGAAGCCAGGCGCTTGGACCGTGCATGGATTTAACTCGCGATCCGCGTAACGGAAGAAGCCCCGAAAGCGGCGGTGAAGATCCCTATCTGAATACTAAGATTACGAGCGCAGCATTAAAAGGTGTTCAAACATCTCCTATTATCGGAACAATAAAACATTTCAATTGCAAAAACAATCAAGCTACCAGGCACACCAACAACGTGATTATTACGCAAAGATTACTGATGGAACATTATGGATTGAATTTTCGAACATCGCTGCAAGATTGCGGTTCGCTATCGATAATGAGCGCGTACAATTTAATCAACGGAGATAAAGCTTCCGAAAGCAGAAATCTGCTGACGGAGATTCTCCGTGAACGATGGGGATTTCCATTTTATGTTGTAAGCGATTGGGGCGCAATCTGGAATACGGAAAAAGCAATAGAAGCCGGCTGCGACATTTGTATGGGTTCGGATAATTATAAAAATGATTTAGCTAATCTCGTTAATAACGGAGCTGTATCGATATCAACAATTAACGATGCAGTGCGGCGTGTGTTAAGAACAAAATATTTTTCCGGTGTGATGGATTTTCTCCCGGTTGCAAATCCCGATGACTTGAATAGTGACGAACATAAAATTTTATGCCGAGAAGCTGGAAAGAAAAGTATTGTCCTTCTTAAAAACTCCGATAACATTTTGCCGCTCAACAATAATCAAATTACTAAAATTGCAGTGATTGGACCCAACGCTGCTGTAATGCAGTTGGATGGAACGGGAAGCGGTTATGTAACTCCGTTTTATACAATCACGCCAATGCAAGGGGTTGAAGAAATTGTCGGCTCAGCAAAAATTATTTATGCTAAGGGCTGCGATATAAATTCGAGCAGTGTTTCCGGATTCACTGCCGCACGTAACGCCGCAGAAGCAGCAGATGTAGTTATATTTTTCGGCGGACTCGATCAAACTCAGGAAGGAGAAGGATTAGATCGCGTTGGCGGGTCAATTAATCTGCCGGGTAAACAAATTGAATTGATTAATCAGCTTGCCGCAGTGAATGAAAATGTAATTGTTGTTTTAATTAGCGGCGGAATTTGCGGAGTAAATGATTTCATTAATAACATCAAAGGATTGCTTTACGCTTTCTATCCGGGTCAGGAAGGCGGCAATGCTATTGCCGAAGTTTTATTCGGGCTTTATAATCCTTCAGGAAAATTACCGGTAACGATGCCTGTATCCGATTCGCAGCTTCAACCACTCAACAATGATTTTACTGACGACTACGGATGCGGGTACCGATGGTTTGATGAAATGAATTACGAACCGCAATTTCCTTTTGGATTTGGTTTAAGCTATACAACTTTTTCATACTCAAATTTAATAATCACTCCATCAATAAGTCAGGTTGGCGAAATAATCACAGTAAGCGCGGATGTTACAAATACCGGAAATGTTGAAGGCGAGGAAGTTGCACAGTTATATTTGTTAAAGGAGAACCCGGTTGTTTACCGTCCGAAAAAAGAATTGAAAGGTTTCGAAAAAATTTCTCTGCTTCCCGGTGAAACCAAAACGGTGGACTTTGAAATCACACCGAATGAACTTTATTATTTTGATGAATCATCAATGAGTTATAAAGTTGAAGAAGGAAACTATATTGCACATGTTG
>JAZDFC010000018.1:0-86965 GCA_043808235.1 bacterium | reverse complement strand
GTCTGATCCGCAATGTCATTTATTACTTGTGTTATTTCGCCTATCTGATCTGACTTAACCGACAATGATGAAATTATCCTGGCGGTATCTTGAGCGGAAGATACAATTTTCTCCATACCTTTTTTTGTTTCATTTATTTTTAATGCGCCTTTATGTGCGCTCTCGTTTGCCAGCTTTGAATTATCGGCTACTACATTTACATTCTTCGAAGTCTCAACAATAGTATTTGTCATTTCTTCAACAGCACTGGCTATCTCGGATATTTGTGAGCTTTGTTCTTGTGAACCGGCTGCCATTTCTTCTGTGCTCGATGAAATCTGTGCCGATGCGCTTGCTGTTGCCTGCACTGCTTCGCTAACTTCCAATAATGCCTGGTTCAACGACTCTGCTACTGAGTTTATACTATCTTTTATTATTTGATGATCGCCTTTATACGAGCCTTCCATTCTTGCCGTTAAATCTCCGGTAGACAGTACTTGCAAAACCGATGCTCCTTCTTTAACCGGATTGATTACAGAATCTAAAGTTGAGTTAAAACCTTCGATAATATCTTTATACCCGCCGGCGAAGTTATTGCTGTTTCCTCTTTTTGATAGATCACCGTCAAGAGCCGAATTTGTTAAAAGATTAGCTTCACTTATCAATCCTTTTAATGAGGAGGTAACTTTTTTCATGCTGAGGGCAAGAACATCTTTATCAGATTTTTCTACTACCTCGAATGATAAATCGCCAGCCGCAATTTTTTCGGCAGATGTTGCCTGCGATTTAATATTCTCAACCATATTCATAAATGAAACAGTAAGGTCGCCTATCTCGTCATTGTTTATTTTTCGAACAGTCACATTTACATCGCCAAGCGCCATATGTTCAGCCGCGCTTTTTAATTCGTTTATCGGATTTTTAATCGCCTGAATTATCTTGTATGAAATAAATGCCAAAAGAAGAATTGCAACTACAATAAGAATGATTGTTGTGTTTAGGTTGTCATCAAATACTTCTTCTCCCTTGTCATATTCCTCTTTTGCCACTGCTAATTGTAGATTAATCAAATCGCCAATTTTGGATGTTATCGGATCTATTTTTTGATAAAGCTCATTTAGGGTATATGCCACAAGAGCTTCCTCATTCTGCTGCTCAATTATGCCTATGAGTGTTTCGATTGATGAATTAGCATCTTTGAACAGCAATTCAGCTTCTCCTACTAACTTCTTTTCTTCTTCAGTTAAAAAAGTTGAGGTGTAACTTTTCCATTCCTTACTGATAGATGAATTAGCTGATTTAATAGCTTCCAATCCCTCTGACCAGGAAAAGTTTTTATTCCTTGTTTTGTGAGTGGCATCTACAATATTCACTGCATACAAATCCGAGATAATTTTTAATTGTTTAAGGGGAACGACGCGGTCGTTATAAACTGTGGCAAGGGAAGCATTATTGCTTTTTAAACTCGAAATCCCCAACACGCCGACCGTAATTATCAATATCAAACCTGTAATAACCAGAAAAAGTAATTTCCGGCTGACTTTCAAATTAGATAACCATTTCATTCTTTCTCTCCTTGCGATTATTAAAATTCTCTGAAAAACTGATTTAATTATCGACCAGGGATATGTACTAATTAAAGACTTTTGTTGTGAATGGGTAAATAGTGTTGCGAAATGAATTAGCGAAGCATAAATATGAATAAGAGAATGCTAAATAAAAACGAGCTAAAAAAAATAACATAGGGTAGTTCTAAAAACTCAATAATAATCTGCGAAAACCTGCCTGTCCGGCAAGGCGGGTCTGTTTACTCTGCGTTTACCTGAGCGGCCTCAAGATGGGTCAGTGTGCTATTTTAAAAATAAGTAGTTTATAGAGCTACCCATATTTAAAAAGAAGGGAACTCTGCAATTTTTTTAATCGAGTTCCCTTATGTTTGAATAATAGAGCAGGGGAGAGCAATTAGATATTATTATACTTTCACAATTTTACCATTCGATCTTATTGCATATTCAGTTGGATCATTTAACTTGAATTGCTCAACAAGATTTTGCAACCGGACTGTTAATTGATTTAAATCCTCGGCGGCATGAGCTATTTGCTGTGTGCCCGCAGCGGATTGATTTGTAACACTGCTTATGCCTTCAATATTCTTGCTAATTTGTTCTGCAGCCGATGATTGTTCCTCGCTCGCCGCAGCAACTTGATTCACCATATCCGATACTTGAGTGTTTACATTAAGAATGTCTTTCAACACATCGGCTACTTCTTCAGTTAAGAGTAATCCTTCTTTTACCGATTTATCAGCTTCAATCATCGATTCATCGGCAGCTTTTGCCTCATGTTGAATTGTTTTTATTGTTTCGGCAATTTCTTTTGTCGCCTTTGTCGTGCGCTCGGCAAGTTTTCTAACTTCGTCGGCAACAACGGCAAATCCTCGACCCTGTTCTCCTGCGCGTGCAGCTTCAATCGCTGCATTCAAAGCGAGTAGATTGGTTTGGTCAGCTATCTCATCTATTACTTGTGTTATTTCTCCAATTTGGTCTGATTTAACGGCAAGAGACGAAATTATTTTACCTGTTTCCTTTGCCGAGTTTACAATTTTTTCCATTCCTTGTTTTGTCGCTTCGATCTTTTTAGCGCCCTTAATTGCATTGTCGCTTGCTAATTTCGAACTTTCTGCGGCAAGACTTGCGTTCTTCGAAGTCTCAATAATTGTCTTTGTCATCTCTTCAACCGCTCCGGCAATTTCGCTTACTTGCGAACTCTGTTCCTGTGTGCCGGCAGCCATTTCTTCGGTACTCGAAGATATTTGTGCAGAGGCGTTCGAAGTTGCATTTGTAGCTTCCGAAACCGATTGAATCATGTCTCTTATTTTTTCAACTGCGTTATTAAATCCATGATATAAGTTACCAATCTCATCCTCTTTTTCTATTCTGAGTTTTACAGTTAAATCGCCATTTTCGAATTTATTCATTTCCACAAGAATATTTTTAACAGAATTGTTTAAATATTCTTTTTGCTGTTCGGCAATTGCTTTCGCCTTTTCAGCTTCCATGGCTGCATTCTCTGAAGCTTTTTCTTTCCGTTTAATTTCCGTTATCGAATTTCGAATATTTTCAACCATAGTGTTGAATGATTGTGAAAGGCGCCCTAATTCATCATTCGACTTTATATCTATACGAACATCAGTATCACCCGCCGCTACTTTATTGGCATTAGTTTCTAATTTAAGAATCGGTTTGACAAATGCATTAGCTAATACAAATATTATAATGAAACTGAATATTACTATCGCTACTGAATATATAATCATATTGGTATATGCCGAATTAGCTTTTTCCTGCACTTCGGATTTTTTAAATGTAATTTCCTTCTGTTTTGCAGCAGCTAAATCAAGGATTTGCTTTTTACATTCTCTCCATTTCTCGGTCTCGATATTAGTTAATATACTTATGCCTTCTTCTCCGTTACCCGCAATTGCTTTTTCCTGAACTTGTCTTTTTAAAATGTCAAGATTTGTCCACGCCTTACCAATATTTTCAAGTTTCTCATTTACTATTGAATTTTCTTTTGATGCATTTTTAGCTGATTGTAGATACTCATCAAAGTCCTTATTGGCATTATTATAATTGTTTACCGCCTTACTGTCGGCGGGATTAAGCAATACATTTCTTGTAGCCTGTTCGGATTGAAGTCCCTGGGCATACATATTAGTTAAAGAAGATAGCAAAGTTTGATCATCGTTTATGAACTTTATAAAAGAATCGGAACTAGAATTAAGATTCTCAATGCCATAAATGATAACAAAAAGAAATCCAATTGTTGATATAACAACCGGCATAAAATACTTTGTTCTCAGTTTTAAATTTTTGTATATGTTCATTTTATTTACCCATGACAATATTGTATTAAATTTTCCCTGTCATCATAAAAATGGGAAGTGGTTGAGTTGCCGCTTCCCCTTTAATATATTATGTATGAATTATTTTGCCGTTTGAAGTTTCGGCCAATTTGTTTGATTATAATTTATCATCCATTCGCTAAAAATTTTTATACCTTTTATCAGAATTATCGAATTTATTTGCTATATCTTTAGTCATAAATGTTGTTAATGGCAGTATGTTGTTGGGAATGGGGAAATAGTATTGTGACTGAATAATGATAGGTAAAATTCAAAACGAGAAATATTCATCTTCATTTGGAATAAAAAAAGCTTTTATATAGTCTATGCCAATGGAATAGTTATAATTACAATTGTATGCTGATCTTTGACGCTTTCTATTTTAATCTTACCGCCGATGATTTGAAGGATTTTATCAACGAATACAAGACCCAGACCATTTCCTTCTTGCTGAATAATATCCCTATTAAATTGTTGAAAAGCGCCAACTTGTGAAATTTGCGTATCATCAAATCCAATTCCATAATCTTTAATTTCTAACACGAAGTGACTGCCTTCTTTTTTACCATCAACAATAATCGAAGTCCCGGATGTGGAAAATTTAACGGCATTTTCCAGCAGCTCCTTTAGCATAATTCGCAAATATCTATCAGGTATTTTTAAATCGGCATCTACAACCGAAATTTCAATGTCACCCTTTCTTTCGTTTATAACATAATTGCCAATAGAAATTTCCTTTAGAAGGTCTTTATCAATTACGCTTTTATCCTCCTCGCCCGCCCAAATATTATTTTTATGAGTTTCTAATTCGGTTAGTTGGATAAATTTTTCTATTCTATTATGTAGTCTATTAGCGCCAAAATTAATTCTTTCAATTATTTCCCGGACCTCATTGGTAGGTAAATTCTCAAGTTCTTCAATTAGTATTTGCGAGTATCCCAATATTGCTACCAAAGGTGTGCGCAATTCGTGGGGTACATATTTACTGATGCTGGAACGAATATTTTCTATTTGGTCATTCATTATCTTGCTTTTTTCTAAACGAATTTTTACGGCTCTTAGCAGTTCATCCGAGTTAAACGGTTTTGTTATGTAATCATCAGCGCCAAGATTCATACCCTGCCTTATTGATGTAAAACTCGTTTTAGCGGTTAGAAAAATAAACGGAATAATCTTCGTCCTTGAATTTTCTTTGACTTTCTGAAATAATTCAAAGCCATCTAAATACGGCATCATGATGTCCGAAATGATTAAATCCGGTGTGTTCTCTTTTAATATTTTTAAGGCTTCCATCCCATCGTCGGCCGTAAATACCTCGTAATTTTCATTACTGAGTAATAATGCGATATTTCTTTGCAGACTTTTTTCGTCTTCAACGATCAGTATCCTATTCATTTAACTTCCCCGTAATATTTCTTTATGAAGATATTGATTTTATCTAAAGCTGTAAAGTAGATTGTTGTAAACAGTCGCTTATTGTTGTGAATAAAACAACAATAGAATTGTCCTGTAAAAATTTGCTAGAAAACATCTTTAATTCTTTTTAAATAATTTTTACTGATACTGAAAACTTCAACCGTATCTTTCAATAAAACTCTATAATTACTGCCGTGAGCTCTTTCAATTTTATTGATATATTGTGTATTAATAATCGTTTTGCGGTGAATACGGACAAATATGCTCTCTGGTAATATTTGCTCCCAACAATTTATGGTTCTTCTAATTACAATATTCTTATTGTTTTCTAAAACCACATTACTGTATTGATTTGCAGCCCCGATATATTTTATTTTTTCGATTTTGACTATATGCGATGTATTTAGCATTTTGAAAAAAATACTGTCACACGGTGTGTATCGCTTTTCCTGTTGCGCTTTTGTATCTTGATTTTTATCCTTAACAATCACAGCTTTTATGCTTTCAAATTTATTCAGCCTTGTATTAATGGCTCTGATCAATTCGTCATTTTGAAAAGGCTTAAAAAGATAGTCATCGGCACCAAGTTCCATCCCTTTTCTAAAATCTCTGCTTTCAACTTTTGCCGTTAAGAAAATAAAAGGAATGGCTTTGATTTTTTTATCCTTATTTAGCTCTGCCAGAACAGAATAGCCATCCATTTGGGGCATCATTATATCGCAAATAATAAGATCCGGATTGTATGATTTCGCAAGTTCAAGTCCATCTTGTCCGTTATTAGCAATTGCTACATCAAAGTTCTCTTCTTTGAGCAACAAGGATATATTACGCGACAGTTGTTTTTCATCTTCTATTATTAAAATCTTTTTTTGCATGCGATTATCCCTTTGTAAGCTTAAGTGATAATTTTGGAATGCAAACACTGAATCGAGTTCCTTCACCGCTTTTGCTAACAAAAGCGATGGAACCGCCGTGCAACTCAACCGAACGTTTAACAATTGACATTCCCAAACCTGTTCCGTGTATTTCGCCTACGTTACTGCCTCTGTGAAATGGTTCGAATAAAAATGGTTGATCTTCATCAGGGATGCCAATACCCTGGTCCGTGATTTCGAAGATCAGATTTTGTTCATCCGAATTAACGATAAACTCGATCCTGCAACTCGCTTTGGAATATTTAACAGCATTCGACAAGAGGTTTAGTAGAATATATTTTATTAATCTTTCGTCCAACAAATATGTTGATGTCTTGGGAACATAATTGAAAGATATAATTTGAAATTGCGAACAAATCAATCTTACATTTTCAAGAATGCTATTACAAAGTTGGACAAGATTTGTCGCTTGAGGCTCAAATTGGATTTTCCCGACATCTGCTCTGCTAATTGTAAGCACATCATCCATGATATCGGTTAAATGATGGACATTGGATTTAATAGAACTAATCTGTTCCTCATAATCTTTAAGCTCCCATTTCCTGCCATAGCGCTGCAGCAGTTCAGTAGAAGAATATATAACAGCAAGGGGAGTTCTGAATTCATGGGAAGCAATTGAAATAAACTTTGATTTTAGTTCGCTCAATTCTTTTTCTTTTTCTAAAGCTTTTTTAACTTTTTCTTCAGCTTCTTTTTGTTTTTTTATTTCTTCCTGTAATAATTTATTTACTTTTTCAAGTTCTTTTGTTCTGTCGTTAATAATATCTTCGAGATGCAATCGATATTCTTTCAATTCGTTCTCGCTTCTTTTCCGTTCGGCAATTTCAATCTGGGTCGATTCATACAATCGGGCATTTTCTATCGCAATAGCAAGCTGATCTGAAATTGTTTGCAGTGTGAAAACATCCAATTGCGAAAAGGCATTGGTTACAGTACTCTGTGCATCAAGCACACCGATTATTTCGCCTTTTAACTTGATAGGCACTGCAAGTTCAGATAAAGTCTTTGTGGTCTCGTCTTCCAAATAATAACGATTATCTTTCCTAACATCCGATACAATGAGGGATTCCCCTCTCCCAGCAACCCAACCGGCAATGCCCTGTCTCCCGATTTCAAGATTTGCTTGCCCAATTAAATGTTTTTCGAAATCTAAAGTTGTAGCTTTTAGAATTATCCTTTTCCCTTCTTTTAGAAAGACAAGAACGTTATAATATTCGAAGGTTTTCTGAATCATATTTACTGTTTGATTAAGCAGATCGTTCAGTTCCATAATTGCAGTCGTGCTCTGTCCCATTTTTGCAATAAGTTCCGACCGGGTCATTCTCTCCTTAAGCTCTTCTCCAGCCCTCTTACGCTCTATTGCCATGGCTACTTGTGTCGAAACAAACTCCAAAATATTTTGGTCGATCGCAGTTAACCGGATGTCTTCAGTGTAAGTTTGTACAGCCATCACACCAATTGTTTCGCCCCGCTGTGTCTTTAGGGGTACACCGAGCCAATCAACTGGTTCGTTTCCCAATGGTTTTACTAAACCAGATTGAACAAGTTGTTTGAACACCTGTGGTGTTGATAATAGCGATTTACTGGTACGCAAAACATAATCAGTCATGCCTCCATTCAATTTTAGTAAAGGGGGTGGTGAATCAACCTCATCGGCAAAGTAGGGGAAGCTGATCGTTTCGGTTTCAGAATTGTACAATGCAATGTAGAAATTTTTTGCAGGCATTAGTTCGGCAATAATATTATGTATCGAACTGAAGAGTACATCCAAACTTGCAGACGTTTGTGCAGATTCGGAAATGCGATAGATCGCGGATTGCACTTTCTCAGCTCTCTTGCGGTCGGTGATGTCGCGGGAAATACCAAGTATTCCAACCGGTTTAAGATTTTCATCACGCAAAAACGAAACAGTGTTTTCTACCCATATTATTGAACCATCTTTTTTATATTGTTGAGTTTCAAAGATACGAAACCTGCCGGTGTCTGCTCCTCCAGTATCCTCCATTCTCATTTCTTCATCAAACAAATTATAAATCAACCTGAGAGAATCGGGAGTTAGCATTTGTTCCAGAGATTGTGACATTGCTTCTTCAACAGTAAAACCACGAAAATTATAGATAGAAGGACTGATGTACGTAAATGTTAAGTTTAAATCCATACTCCAAATAGTATCGGCAGTATTATCAGCAATTAATCTATATTTTTTTTCACTCTCAAATAGAGCCACCTCAGATCGCTTGCGGTCGGTGATATCTTCGCATACAATTAGAACTAAAGTACCGCCATCTTTGGATGTTATCGCTTTCGCTGTTTCCCTAACCCAAATTACTCTACCGTTTTTATGTACTTTTCTAAGTTCCCAACTGTGCTGTATGTTTGGTTCATCTAAACATTTTTGCATTTGTTTAAGTACGGCATTTTTATCTTCCTCGTAAAAAATATTCAGCACCGGCTTGCCGATAAGTTCTACTGAAGAATAACCAAGTTGTTCGCATCCAAAACGATTTACCGATTGTACTTTACCATCTTTACTAACAGTGAAATACATAGTAGGATTATCTTCATATAATGTGCGGTAATTTTCTTCGCTAATTATAAGCGCTTGCTCCGCCCGTACACGTTCAAAAATTTGTGCGTCTCTTTCTTTAACCGTTTTTTCTAATTCCACATTTCGCTGCTTAAGTTCCAACTGCGTCAATGCTTTTTCCCTCTCCAATTGTACTCTTTCAAAACATCTATTTAAAGTAGAAAAGAGGTCTTCGGCATTAATAGGTTTGCGAAGATAGTCGTAAGCGCCTTTCTGAAGTGCAGTTATTGCGTTCTCAATTCCGGCATAGGCAGTCATTATAACACATAAAATTTCCGGGATAGCTTTTTTTAAACTACTCATTAAATCGATACCATTGCTGGTTCCCAAACGGACATCAATTAATGCTACCTCAGCATAGAAATCTTTGACCGCAATAATCGCGTCTTTATAATTATTAGCCATCGTCACCTTGTAGCCTTTCATCAGCAACAAACCATTCAGACTTTCGGCAAAATCTTCATCATCATCCACAATAAGGATATGTCTTTCTGCCGTACTTTGATTATACCGGGTATCTCTGCTTTTAGTCATAAAATAATCCTTCTTTATTTAATGAGATCACTCAATAAATCCAATAACGTTTGCGGGTTAAAAGGTTTGTTCAGGATTCCTGTTATAGTTAAAGACTGTAAGTCATTGATCATTTGCTTTTCTTCGGTCGCAAAAGCGGTAGCGATAATTGTAGGAATCTTATGGCCTGTTTTTTTTAATTCGAGGTACACTTCCAATCCATTTAAAATAGGAAGCCGGAGATCAAGAATCATAAATTGAATATTGTTCTCACGAACTCTTTGAATTGCTTCTTGGCCATTATGTGCTTTATAAACATTATAGCCTTGGGTTTTTAAAACACTTTTTATGCTCTCCACAAAATCGACATCATCATCAACAATAAGTATTCCGTCCGGTTTTATTTTATCAACCATATCAAAAATTGTAACCATGTTAAGGGGTTTGTGAAGAATTGCCCATGCGCCGTTTTCCACAGCCTGGTCAAGCAACTGTTCCACGCTATATCCTGTCATCATCACCACTTTGGCTTCGGGTCTTATATTCCGAATTTCTATGTAGCTTTCTACGCCATTCTTTCCCGGTAATTTTACATCCATAAAAGTGATATCATATACTTTTCCGAGAAATTTGTTTATTGCTTCTTCGCCATCAAAAACCAAGTCGACATCATGCCCGCGAAGTTCAAGCACTTCGGCTAAACTTTCGGCAAAGTCTCTGTCGTCATCTACTATAAGAATATTTAGTTTTTTCATATATCACCCTTTTATTTTTTTTTGATCGGTAACTGTAATACAGCAACAGTTCCTTTCCCAATTTTACTTGTAATTTCTATATTGCCATTATGCTGCTCAACTATTTTTTTAACAATAGGGAGACCGAGACCAACGCCAAAACCTTTTGTGCTGTATAACGGTTCAAATATTTTTTTCAATTCCTCGCTGGCTATTCCTGGTCCATTATCCTTTATTTTTATTATTAAATTTCCGTCTTCAGTTGCTGTTTCTATAATCAATTTATTTGATATAGAAGTATTTCCTTTTGAAGTTAAATCCTTCGCCATAGCGGTCATAGCTTGAACAGCGTTATCAATAAGATTTATAAGACATCGGCGGAATCCTTCGGGATTAATATTAACCTCAACACCCGCATTTAACATTCGCTCTAATTTTATGTTTTCGGGAATTGTAATTTCATTTAATAATTCGATAATCCATTCGTCAATTAGGAGCTGTTCGGTAATGTGCTCTGATTCGCGAGTATAATCCAACAGTTCCTCAATAATCTTATCGCATCGGACTATATTTCTGTCCGCTCGATTCAATGTTTTTTCGCAACCCGTATTTTTTCCGCGAAGACGTTCATTTATTTCATAAATCGAATTGCGAATTGTTCCGAGCGGATTGCGCAATTCGTGACTTACAATAGCTGTTAATTGTCCCAATGCTGCAAAACGCTCATTTCGCACCAATTCATCTTGAGCTGCTCTTAATTCTTCTGTACGCTGATGCACCAAATCTTCGAGGTGATCGTGATTTTTCTGCAGTTCTTCTTCTGCCTTCTTTATTTCGGTGAAATCCTCTAACAATAGCTGAACATTATCCACTTCATTATTTTCATTAATAATAGGCGTTAAATGGCAACGCAAGTAAACTGTTTTCCCCCATTTGCTTGTATAGAGAAATTCAAAAACATTCCCTTCACCATTCTCGAAACACTCTTTAACTTTTTCGGGAAAACCGCTTTTCACAAGAAGGGGAAATGTCAGGATATTAATGGCTTTTGTTGCTTCGATTGAGGGAGATCCTAAAATGTGTGGACCAGCTGAATTAAGGTTGATTATTTCTCCCTTTCGATCAATTAAAAAGATACCCAATGGAGAGTTTTCGAACAGCAGTCGATATTTCTTCTCGCTTTGTTTTAAAGCCTCCTCAGCATGTTTGCGCTCGGTTATATCCAAACAGAACTCTGCCATACCTACAAGATTTCCGCTCTCATCCTTTAATGGATGTCCGCGGATAAACCATTTCTTACCATCGGGACTCTCGATTTCGGCTAAGTGAGGTTGACCGGTTTCTTTAGCTAAAATTACCGGACAATTCACACAAGGTTCATTCCTACGGTGCCAGAGCTCCCAACAGTATTTCCCAACCAGTTCATCCTGGGATAACTTAATAGAATCTGAAGCTACTTTATTTGCCCATAAAATCTTCATGTCCAAACCATGGTAAACGACCAGGTCCAATGTACTATTAAGCAATAAGGACTTTTCTCCCTCGGCAATACGTAAGTGATTTTCAATTCTAATGCGTTCTATTATTTCTTTTTCAAGTTGTTCATTTATTCTTCTTAACTCGTAAGTGCGTTCCTCAACACGTTTTTCTAAACTGGCATGCGCCTCGCGCAGAGCTTCTTCGGCCTGTTTACGTTCCGTTACATCGCGGCCTACCACAATAAGACCCTTCCGTTCTCCGCCGGGGTGAAAGGTAGGTACTTTTATAACATCGAAAACACGAGTCGAACCATCCGGTCTTGGAATACATTCATCTTGCCGATTCATTACATGGGCTTGCCATGTAATATCATCACTTTCAATACATGAACGAAGCGCTTCATAGTAAAATGGTGTAAACTCTGCCAATTCAGTATCTGTCTTACCCCGATAGTCTACATCTTGCAGTCCAAAAAATTTCAAGTTATAATCATTTGTCTCAAGGTAGCGACCCTGTCCGTCTTTGAATATAACAAGATCGGGCATAGCGTTAATCAGTGTGTTTAATTGTTCCTCTCTTTGTTGTAATTTTTCCTCCATCAACCTTCGCTCTTTAATTTCCAGTTCGAGTTTTTCATTACTCTTTTGCAGTTCATAAGTTCTTTCAATCACTCGCAATTCCAATTCTGCATACGTTTTATTTAATGCTTCCTCAATTAGCTTACGCTCGGTTATATCTTGTACACTGCCAATACAAAAGAGCGGCTTAAAATCGTAATCTAAATACATCTTGCCAACGTCGCTAACCCATTTAATTTCTCCGTTTTTGTGTTTGAACCGGTATTCAACCTGAACCTGCCCCCCGCCATTTGCAATAGCTGTACTTAACGCATATTGAATTTTTTTGAGATCGTCTTGATGGATTAATGCATTTATTTCTTCAACCGGCATTGACTTCAATTCTTCAGAGGTGTAACCGGTAATCCTGGCAATTACAGGGCTCATGTAATCGTAGGAGTTTGTTACATAATCTCTTTTGTAAAGCGCAACTTGTGAATTTTCGAGAATAGCTCTAAAGCGGGTCTCGCTTGCCTGCACTTCTTCCTCGGCCTGCTTGCGTTCGGTTATATCAATAATATATCCCTGGTAATGTGTTATCCTTTCATTTTCATCTCTCAGGATTGTTGTATAATCATCAGTCCATATTATCTTTCCGTCTTTTCTGATAATGCGGTAAGACTGAATAAAATTTTCCACGCCGCTTTCACTATGCTTAGATACCTCAATAGCAATACGTTCTATATCTTCGCGAGGTATGATATCTGCGTATGGAACCTTGCCCGAAGTCAGTTCTGTGACAGAATAACCGAAAACGTTTTCCACGTTGGGAGAAACATATTCGACCGGCCAGCCTTCCTCATTTTTCCATCGGAACACAACAACCGGCCCATCAATGAACATATTGCGTTCTTCTGCTAAAATCTTATTGGTAGCTTTAATTTCGATTTCTGCATGCTTACGTTCGGATATATCAGTAACAATACCTTCAATAGCAATTGGGTTCCCTTCATCATCTCGTATTAAAATGTTGCGTTGATTAAACCAGCGCACTTCCCCTGATTTATGTATGAATTGGTACTCATACGTGGGAGGCATTTCGCCTTTAAGAAGATTTATCCACTGATCTTCAAAATATTTGTGCCAATCAGGATGAATTGCCTGTTTGATAAGTATCGGTGTTTTATAACATTCTTCCGGCGAGTATCCGAAAACCGATAATGCTGCTGGACTGACATATTCGTATTTCCCCTCCGGTAAAGACATTCTGTAAATTACATCACGAGCATTTTCTGCTAACCGGCGGAAACGTTCTTCACTTTTACTTAATTCTTCTTCTACTCTTTTTCGGTCTGTAATATCATGTAATGTAAAAAGAATGGTGCCCTCTTTAATCGAAACCTTTTTTACATTTACAAGAAATGTTCTTTCATTCCCGGCTTTGTCTTTAACAAGGCTTTCAATATTGAAAATAGCTCCCTCTTTATCCAATTCATCCAAATCGAATAGATCATAGCTTACAAGTTGATATATGTTCTCCATGTGTTTAAGTTCTTCCACCGAATAACCAAGATTGGTCGAAACATTCGAACAGATATAAGTAAATCTTCCTTGTTCATCGGTGATGAATACCGGGTCGTAAATATTTTGTATTGTCACTCGATGAAGTTCTTCTGAATCTCTGAGGTCTCTTTCAATTCTCTTGCGTTCTTCAATTTCTATTTGTAACAAAGCATTTGTTTTTTCTAAGTCCGCGGTTTTTTCTTTAACCTTCATCTCCAATGATTCGTTTAATTCTTTTATTTCTTTTTCTGCTAGAATTCGTTCATTAATTTCTATTTGGAGCAAATCGTTTTTTTCTTTTAACTGCCTGCGCATGTACTGTATGGATAAATGAATTCGAATTCTGCCAAGCACCTCATTAATTTCGATTGGTTTGGTGATGTAATCCACACACCCAACCTCAAATGCTTTTACTTTATGTTCGGTGGCTGTTAAAGCCGTCATCATTATTATTGGAATATCTTTAATCGAATCATCGGATTTAAAATGATGGCAAACAGTAAAACCATCCATTTGAGGCATTAGAACATCTAATAAAACTAAATCCGGTTTTGTTAATTTGGCTCTACTAATCGCCTTCTCACCGCTATTCGCTATAAAAACCTGGTATCTTTCATTTTCGAGGGTAGTTCTTAGTACATCAATCATGGAAGGAGTATCATCCACCACAAGAATTTTCTGCTGGGTTTTGATGTCCGTCATTTTGTTAAATCTCCTTTTAAAATTTTTATAATACTATCATCATCATATCTTTTCATGTACTCACGAACGCTATTACAAAATTCCACAGATGTCTCATCATTCGATAATGTATTAAGAATTCCTTCCAACGACGCATAATCTCCATTTTCAGTTGCATGAATTATTGCTTTAACAATATCATCGGGAGGTAACTTTATCTGTTCCTTAGCCGACGATGGCACGTCGCTATGTACCTCAATCCACCCTATTCCCAACAGGTTTTTTATTTTTTCAAGCAGTTCATCAATGTTAACCGGTTTTGAAATAAACCCGTCACAGTCGGTTGCAAATTTATTTGCCCTTTCTTTATCGGCTACTGCCGCTGACACGCCTATTACTTTTGTTCTCTTCAATCTTTCATTGCTCTTTATATTTAAAGCAGCAGCATCGCCATCCATAACCGGCATCAAAAGATCCAATAAAATAAGATCAGGAATAATTTCTCCGGCTTTTTCAATAGCTTCTCTGCCGTTTTGAGCGGTCTCAATATCAAATCCAAGCGATTCCAGGGCGTCGACCATCATAGCAAGATTTATGGGATTATCGTCGACAATCAATATCTTTTTTCGTTCACCCCTATAACCAATAATTTCTCTCTCCGACTTCTTAGCTTTTGCCTTCTCCTCAGCCTCTACTAACTCCATTTTTAGTTCTACCGTAAATGTACTGCCTTTACCAACCTCGCTTTCAACGGAAATTTTTCCGCCCATCAAATCAACGAGTTTGCGGGTAATTGAAAGTCCCAGACCAATGCCCTCAATAGTTTTATCTTTTCCAACATCGCGTGTAAACGGCTCAAAGATTTTTTCAAGTTTATCTTCAGGAATTCCTACACCGGAATCGGAAACCCGGAACTGGATACTGGTTACTGGTTGCTGGTTACTTGTTACTGGATGCTGGATACTGGTTGCTTGCAAAGTAATGCTGCCTGATTCTGTATACTTCACAGCATTACCCAGAAGATTGATGAGCACTTGTTTAATCTTTCTGGCATCCCCTTTAACTATTGCCGGGATTGGCGTTTGTATTTCATATTTGAACAACAATTTCTTTTCCGCGGCTTTAACTCTGACAGAGCTGCTGACTTCGTGTAAAAGTTCGTTCAAATTGAATTTTTCAGACTCGACAACTTCCTTTTGAGATTCTATGCGAGCAAGATTAAGAATATCGTTAATTAAGTTCAGTAAGTGTTCGCCGCTATTTTTCATAGTTGAGATTTGATCAAATTGTTTCTTTTTCAGCTCGCCATCCCTTAATAGTATCTGCGAATAACCAAGAATAGCATTGAGCGGTGTTCGTAACTCATGACTCATATTAGCAAGAAAAGTACTTTTAGCCTTGCTGGCTGTTTCGGCGTTTTCTTTTTCAATACTCAATTCTTTAGTTCGTTCGGCAACTTGATCTTCCAGCATTCTGCTGCGCTTTTTAAGGCTTCTGTCGCGCAGCCAAAAACCTGCAAACAGTATAGATAAAATGAAACTAATAACAAGAATTCTAAACCATGCAGTTTCCCACCAGGGCGGCAGGATAGTTATTTTTAATGACGCACCCTTTTCATTCCAGACACCATCATTATTTGAAGCGATAACACGAAAAGTATAGTCCCCGGCAGGTAAACTTGTATAAGTGGGGAAACGGTGTTTGCTATCAACTTCATTCCATTCGGTTTCCAGCCCTTCAAGTTTATATTTGTAACGGTTCTCATCAGGAGCGTTATAACTGAGAGCTGCAAACTCAAAAGAAAAAATATTTTGTTCGTGCGTAAGTGTAATTTCATCTGTTGCCCAGATATTTTTATGTAAGGGTGAATCACCTCCAATTGGTACTTGTTTATTGAATAATTTAAAATTTGTAACGTAAACAGGAGGGATATACGGATTACCTATTATGTTATCGGGATTAAAGGCAATCAAACCATTATCACTTCCAAAATAGAAATATCCATCCCTGCCCTTTGCCATAGATTGCCGGCGAAAGTCGAGACCGGATAAACCATCGGATAGGTCGTAATTATGAAAAGTTTCTTTTGTGGGGTTAAATTTTGATATCCCGTTATTTGTACTAAGCCATAAGTTTCCCCTCGCATCTTCCAAAATTCCCGAAATAGCATCCCCAGGCAACCCATCTTTTTTAGTATAACGAGTAAATGTTTCCCCATTCTTATTAAGTTTATTTAAGCCGTTTAATGTGCCTACCCATAAAATTCCATTATAATCTTTGTGAATTACCTTAACTCTATTGTCGCTCAGACTGTTTTTAGCATTATTAATAAATTGAAAATATCTAAACTTCCCATTTTTAGTATCATATTTAACTAAACCATCTTTAGCTGTGGCTATCCAAAGTATATTATATTCTATATCTTCAAATATCATTTTTATTTCTGATGACGATAGTATATTGGATTGAGACTTATAAAAGTCATTCCACGTAAAAAATTTATTCCTGGTTTTTTCAAATATGCAAAGTCCATTTAATGTACCAATTAGTAGATTCCCTGACTGATCTTCCATAATACTAATTATAACATCGCTGCTAATGCTATTATCGTTACCGGGAATATGACGGTAGTGGTAAAATATTTCATTATTTCTATCGAAACGATTCAGACCTCCGCCATAACTTCCAATCCATAAAGCGCCCCCTGAATCTTCAAATATTGAACTTATATTATTTCCAACAGATATACTTTTATCATTTCCGGTTTCCGGTATATAATGGATAAATTCGTTTGTCACAGGATCAAATTTATCGAGACCGTTATTGTGACCCAGCCAAATCTTCCCTTCTTTATCTTCATGAATCGCCCAAATATAATTTTCACCCGGAGTATTGGAATTCCCGGGATTATGCTGGATACTTTTAAACCTTGTTTGATGGGGATTGTACATATTAATTCCTTCTCCTATTGTACCAATCCATATCATTCCGCTCTTATCTTTGTAAATGCGAGTAAGTCTGTTTGAACTTATGCTTGATTTATCCAATGGATTATGTTTATAATATGAATTCCTTTTGGCTTCTTTATTAAAAACAATAAGCCCGTAACCATCAGATGCAATCCATAGATTTCCCAAATTATCTTCGCACATTGAATGAGAATAATTTAACTCCCAGCGAGCATTGATGCTGATTGGAGTCACTTTTGGTAATATTCTATAATGAGAAAAATATTTCGTTTTGGGATCGAATCTATTTAATACGCCCTGTAATGTGGTAATCCAAATAATTCCTTCATTATCTTCACAAAAAGATCCAACATCGTTATCACTCAGACTATTTGGATTATTAAGTTCGTGTTTATAATGGACATAAGTTCTTTTAAGAAGATCAAAGCAAATTACTCCGTTCGAAAACAAGGGAATCCAGATGGATCCATTTTGATCGGGGAAGAAATATTTTATTTGTGGATTAGTAAATTCATCAGACACAATAGGGACAGATTCAAATTCCCCATTTGTGGGATTAAAGGTCATTAAATTAGTCTGCAAATTATCTTTATCGATAACGCTGAGCCAAAAAATATCCTGAGAATCTTTATAGATGGAGTATACACCGGTTGCGGGAAAATTGAAGGGACCGCTTTTATTTTTTAAATAGCGGGTAAATATTTCTGTTTTGGGATCAAAACTGCCAAGACCATCATGGATGGATCCAATCAAAAGATTGCCTTTACTGTCTTCTTCTATCATACTCTCCGGATTCACAAAAAAATTATTTAGATTATCAATATCATGTCGATATACTTTAATATTGTATCCGTCATAACAATTAATTCCATCATTTGTGGCAATCCACATGAAACCCCTGCTATCCTGAAAAAATTGAAATACGATGTTGTTGGAAAGTCCTTCTTCAACAGTAAGATGTTCAAACTTGATATTCCGATCCTGCGAATAAAGCATTAACTGAAATAGAATGAATAGCGCTATTATCTTGAAAAAAATATTCATGACTGGTTCCGATATAAAAGTTTATTCAGTCCGATTGAGAGTGAAGAACATAAAGGTTATTTTCATAGTATGTTTTTCAATCGTTCATCTTAAATAAAATCTCTATTGCCGGTTTTTGCAAAAGAATATAATAGATTCATCGTTATATTTTTTCATTAGTTCTTGAATTTTATAGCAAAAAGCAAAATACAATTTATTATCGGTGATTGTTGTAATGATTTTTTCCAACTCATTGTAATTACCGGTTTCAACTGTATCAATTATTTCTCTCAATATATCATCGGGTGGAAATATTATTTGTTGATAGTTATTGATTACCGGTTGAATTACAATTTCGTCATTTGTTTCTTCTATCCACTCGATATTTAATTGTGTCCTGAGTTTCTTCATAAGGTTTTGAATATCTATCGGCTTCGAAACAAAATCATCGCACTCCCCTGCAAATTTTTCCATTCTTTCTTTATCTGCTATTGCAGCAGAAATACCAATTACTTTTATTTTCTTGTACTTTTTATTTCCTCTTAAGGTACGCAGAGCTTTATAGCCATCCATTACCGGCATTAGGAAATCCATTAAAATAATATCGGGTCTCATAACTTCTACTTTTCTAATAACCTCTTGCCCATTTTCCGCCGTATCAACTTTAAATCCAAGCGGTTCCAGTAATGATACGAGCATCAATAGATTAGCTTTATTATCATCTGCAATCAGAATAATCTTGCGCTCGCCTTTGTAACTTAGTATCTCTTTCCCGGTTTGCATAATATCTTTTTCAGTTTCATCTACAACTTCTAAATCAATTTCTACGGTAAATTTGCTTCCTTTATCAACTTCACTTTCAACGATAATTTTGCCATCCATTAGTTCAACTAACTTGCGGGTAATTGATAGCCCAAGCCCGATTCCTTCAATTGGTTTAACGCTATTAACACTTCGTGTGAATGGTTCGAATATTTGCCCTATCATTTCTTTTTGAATACCTACGCCAGTGTCTTCAACTTGGAAACGGATTCTCGATACTTGATTTTTGATACTCGATACCGGTAACTGATAACTGCCCACCCGCAATGTTACACTTCCAGCTTCAGTGTATTTAATAGCATTATCTAATAGATTGATGAGTATTTGCTTCATCCGTCTTAAATCGCCCCTTACCAACAGCGGGATTGGCGTTAGTTCATCGAGATAAAAGGAAAGTTCTTTGCCTAATGCCTTTATTCTTATCGTACTTGAAACTTCCTGCAATAGACAGCGCAGGTTGAAATTAATTAATTCTAATTTTTCCTTTCGAGCTTCAATCCAGGCAAGGTTAAGAATATCATCTATTAAATTTAATAAGTGCTCGCCGCTATCCTTAATTGTAGAAATATGCCCGGATTGTTTTGGCGTAAGAGTTTTATCTTTTTTAAGGATTTGCGAATATCCTAATATTGCATTTAGAGGTGTACGTAATTCATGACTCATGCTGGCAAGAAAAGCGCTTTTAGCTTGGCTGGCATTCTCCGCACGTTCCTTTGCCACAGTTAATTCTGCAGTTCGTTCTATTACAAGTTCTTCAAGGTGATCACGGTGTTTACGTAATTCCTCTTCTGCCCGCTTGCGCTCTGTGATGTCAAGAAAAGCTCCCACTAATCCGGCTGGATTACCTCTATCGTCATAGAAAACATCTTTAGCATAAATTACCGGGCGAATATTTCCGTATTTATCCAAAACTTGATATTCATAAACCTGATGCCCGCCAGTTTTCATCAGTTCGATATCTTTTTGGTGATAAATTTCCGCAAACTCACCTGGCCAGAGTGAATGAACTGTTTTTCCATGAATTTCATCAGAAGTTACTCCCATAATCTCAGTGAAAGTATCGTTACAACCAAGATATTTCCCTTGCCGATCTTTATAGAATACGGCAACAGGGATTGCTTTAAGGAGTGTGTCCAAAAAGTTGAGCGTTAGCTGCTGTTCATTTTCCATCCGCTTGCGCTCGGTTATATCTAACAATATTCCATTAAAAACTACTTCGTCTTTCTGTCTTTTGGGTACCGATGTTCCTATTAAATATTTCTCTTCCTTTGTTATAGGAGTAATTAACTTTCCTTCAAATTCCCAATTGCTTAGATTATTAGCTGCCTCCTTAATTGATGAAATAAATCTTTCTTTATCTTCTTCAATCACACAATCATAAAAGCGACTGAAATAAGTTTCAAACGGTTCGGCTTTTATACCAAAAATTTCTTCCGAGCGTTCACTTACAAAATACAAACCCCATTCCCCGTTATCTTTTGCAAAAAATTGATAAACGAGACCCGGCACTTTATTAGCAATATCTCTTAACCTTTCCTCGCTATAACGCAGCGCTTCATCAACGCGTTTACGCTCTATAAGCCGCCACATTCCTTCCATCAATAATGTCAACTGCTGAACATCCACTTCGTCATAAGGTTCTTCTTTGTTGCCTACGCCTGCGACCAAAATAATTTTGTTATCGATAATTAAAGGTATATTTAAATGCCGCTTTAAATTTACATGACCTTCGGGATGACCTTTTTTAAAAGGATTCTCTGCTGCGTAATCATTTGTTATTATCGGTTTTCTTTGTCTAACAGCTTCGCCCCAAAGCCCTGTTGTTTCTACGGGGAATATTAGCGATTTGTCTTTTATCATACATTCTGCCAAAGCAGTTTCCGACCACTTCTGCAATGTTAAAACACTCTCGTCCTCATTCAAAAAGGCAAGATACCATATTTTGCTTTTTGTCAGATTAACAGCTTTTTCAAGGGCAAACGTAATAATATCATCGATTGTATTATTCATCATCTGGTTCAGATTAAGGAGAGCATCCATTCGCCCGGCGTGTAATTTTAATGCTTCTTCGGCTTGTCTTAACTCGATAACGTTTTGATTTAAATTAGCATAAAGCCATGCGTTTTCAATTGAAATAGCCGCTTGAGATGCAAGCGCTTCCAACAATTCGATACGATCGGGTGTGAATACGTTGGTAGCTAAATTATTTTCAAGATAAATAATTCCCGATAGTCTTCCCTTGTGAATGATAGGAATACATAAAAGTGACTTAATTTGGCGCTCGATAATGTATTTATCCGTACCGAATGTATTATCATGATAGGCATCGTTAAGCACGATATGCGTATGAGTTCTTGCTACAAAATTTATAACCGATTTGGGAACGTCATCGCAGCTTTCAAATGGAATATCTAAAATAATTTCGATTAATTCGCTTCCAATTTCTCTTTTTGCCTGAATGAACAAATTATCATTTCTGTTCTCGATAAGAATACCTCTTTCAGCGCCAGCATTTTCAATAACCAAATGCATAAGTTTGTTTATCAATTGCTCAAGCCGGATTTCTTCAGAAAGCATGCGGGAAGCCTTTGAAATGACTTCTGCATCAATCGAAACAGACTTTTCTTTAAAAATCAGATGCTTATATTTTTCTTCTATGTTTTTTACTTTAGCAAAGGCTCCCCAAAATCTATAGCAATCCTCAGCCTTCCTGATACATGTACTAGCAAGTTCTTCTCTTCCCAAAGAAATAAAAAACACAGCCTCACGTTCATAAGCTAAACCTTGTTCATGCATAAATCCATTTTCCTGTGATAGCTTAATTGCACTCCCGTAATATTTTAACGCTTTCTCGGCTTTACCTGTTGCATGTAATTTTTCCGCTTCAATCAAATGATATTTGTTTTCAATATTAATAGGCGTATGTTCAAGCCACAATTTCATTTTACCTATGATTGCATTTACCTTTTTTATGTACTGCTTCTGTGTTTTAGAATCGACAAAATGATAATCGGCTAACATTGCGAGAGCATAGTAGAAATAATACTGAACAATATAAATGTATCCCTCTCCCCCTGAAATATATTCTTCCCCAGCCTTTGCCAATTCAATTGCATTGCGGTAATCGCCGAATAGATAGTTAAGAAAAACCTGCGAGCAAATTGCTGAAAATACAAGTGTAAGATTATTTTGTGCTTTCCACAAAGGAAGTGAATCGTAAATATTCAGAATATCGCCAACTAATTGACGCGGATTAGTCGAACTCTGAAGATTTAAAATTGTCTGCCCCCATATCCGTAAAAAAGAGCTGTGAAATTCGAGTCTTAATGTATCGGTCTTTTCGAGATATTCTTTTTGCCTTTGTCTCAAATACTCAAGTGAATCCCCTGTAAAAAAGAGGTAACTGCAGAAATGAATGGCGCTGTAATATGTATATTCCAGGTTGCCGGTGTGGATTCCTTTTAAATAAATATGCTGAAGTCGATTCGCCGATTCTTTAATATGCTCTTTCCAATGACGAACGTAAACATTAAATAAAAAATTTACTTTTGTTTCAAGTTCTGTAGAAGGAAACCTTTCTGCAATCTCGATTGATAATTGACCAAATTTATAACCTCGCGCAATATTGTAAAAATATCCGCATTGAAGCACAGCATACCACCCAAATGCAAATGCCGACATAGGAGAATTGCCGTAATTCATTGAAATAGAAACCATTCTAGAAATTACTAATGGCAGAAGAGGAGAGTTTGTTTGATGCAATGGTATTATAAGATTTGTAAGCACGCGCATTATGGCTAATTGATGTATATCTTCCAATGTGTGTAAATTAGTCAACTGTCGGATGTCGGTGATATCGGTTGATAATTGTTTTTCCAATTCATTCCATTGGCTTATAATATCAGCGGGATCCGCAGGTAAGTTGGCGCTTAAAATTTCTAATGCTTTTAAACCGGTTTGTATTGACTGGGAATTCTGGTTTTGCGCTGAATAGAAAAGAATTCGAAATTCGTAAACCTTGATTTTTATTAATAAGTCATGAACATATTGCAGTACTTCTTTCGACAGTAATTCGGCTCTTTCGAAATTGGCGCTTAAATATTCAGCTTCAATGGCTTCCATAAATAAATTCAGTGTGAGATCATATTGAGTTTCCCATTTGTCGCGGGGAAGCATGCCAATGCCCATGCTTAGATACCAAATTGCATTATAATAGGCCGCTTCTCTATTAGCTTTACGACCGGCAATTAAGTTTAACGCAGCTAATTTTAATTTTTCCTCATCGCCTTCAATATATTGGAATCCCTCGTTGTAATGATCTATAATTTCAAATATCTTTTCTTCCAGTAAAACTTGTTCGATTTTTTCCGAAAGCAGACGGGCAATTTTTAAGTGAATTGTTTTCCTTTGTTTTTTGGGGAGAAGTGAAAATGAAATTTGTCTTAATCTGTCATGTAAAAATTCGAAAGAGTGTTCGACTTTCTCCAGCATTTCATATTCAGTATTTAACATCGCAAAGTTATCGGCTAAGGGGACAATAAATCCTTCGTGAACCGCAACTTTAAGATATTCGAAAGCCTCACTCTGATTTTTATCTGTAATAGCGGCGAGTAATTCCAAATTAAAAGTGCTGCCAATGCATGCGGCAGAAGATAATAATTGCTGTGTAGGGATAGGAAACTTCTCAATTCTTTTTATCATCAATGCGGCAATGCTGGCTTTTATATCTATTTTATTGATAGCAGTTGAATCCCACTCCCACGTTCGGTTGGTCCAATTAAATGACAGGACTTTATCTCTATAAAGAGATTCAAGCAGTTGAATAAATAGCAATGGATTGCCGCCGGTTTTTTCGAAAATAAGATCGGAGAGATTACGAGCGTAAAGTGAATTTGTTTTTAACGCATCGGTGACTAACATATTAAGATAATCAATGGAAAGATTTTCCAGGTGAATTGCTTTTAATGGTATTTTCAAATGCTCGAGTTCCGCTAAAACTTTTATTAATGGATGGGATGACCCGATAATGTTGTCTCTGTAAATTCCAATAAATAAAAAATACTTTGTTTCGAAATCCGAAAGAATTGTTCTTAATAAATTAATAGAAGACCGGTCAGCCCATTGTAAATCATCAATAAATAAAATTAGAGGATGTTCTCTTTGAGCAATAGTTTTTATAAAATTTTTGAAGACCTGATGAAATCTGTTTTGCTGTTCAGTCGGTGATAGTTCTTCAATAGGAGGTTGTTTCCCGATAATAAATTCTAAGCGCGGAATTATTTCTGTTAGCAATCTCCCGTTAGCTCCCAACGCCTTAGTAATTTTCATTTTCCATTCTGATAACTTTTCAGCGCTTTCGGTTAATATAAGATTTAGAAATTCATTGAAAGCGCTTATTATGGAATAATATGGTTTGTTAAGCTGGTCCTCGTCGTGTCTGCCGGTTATTAAATAACCGCCTTTATCAATAATGTATTTATGAATTTCTTTTACCAGGCTTGATTTGCCAACTCCAGGATCGCCGGTTATAAATACAGCTTGAAATGTATTCATTAACGAATTATCAATCGTATTTTTTAAAATCCCTAGTTCTTCTTCTCTGCCATATATTTTTTGCGGTAATTTAAATAAGCCTGAAAAATCATCGGTTGCAAGTTCGAATGCGGTAACTTTACTTGTTTTAATTAGTTGACTAAGACATAATTCAAGATCCCGTCTAAGACCATGAGCAGATTGATATCGATCCTCAACATTTTTAGATAATAACTTCGCAACAATATTTGAAATTATATCAGGAATATTTGGATCAATAGCAGAAAGGTGTATTGGATTTTGGGCTATATGGCAATGAATAAGTTCCGATAAATCATTTGTTTGAAAGGGAAGTTGTTTAGTGAGTAATTCATACATCACTATTCCCATTGAATAAAGATCGGTGCGGTAATCTACCGAACGATTCATTCTCCCGGTTTGTTCAGGCGAAATATAATGAAGTCCGCCTTCCGAGAGTTCGATACTTTGACCGGGTGTTGGGGCATATTCAAATTGGGTTGCGTTGCCAAAATCAATAATAGTTGAGTGTAAATTTTCGGGATTGACCAAAATATTTCGGCTGGTAATGTTTCTATGGATAATTTTTTGCTGATGAATATATTCCAGGGTATGTGTGGCAGAAATAAATATTTTAATCAGATCGGGTAGCGTTAAAGATTTTTGGGAAAGCATTTCTTTAATAGTAATCCCATAGACATATTCCAGTATAAGCGCTGGTTTGTTATCTATTTTAAAATACTTATAAGCGCGGCGAATACCGGGTATTTTTAGATTTTCAGTCGTTTGGAATTCATTTACATATCGTCCAATTTTTTGCGATGTAGCGTATTGCTGCTTAAGAATTTTTATAACTACCGGTTTAAAATACTCGGATGATTCGGCAAGATAGAGAATTGATGAAGCGCCCTGGTAAATACATTTATAAGTAGCCAAGTCTTGTTTGGAAATCGTCATTGTGCTTTTCTCCTAAAGGTCATTCCGTATTAGTATTTTAAATAATTTTTTTGCTACTTTCACTCGTCAACTCTGTTATTCGTAATTATAAAATACTCTTTTGCAGAAGTCCATGTTTGCTGTAAAATATTTATTGTACCGGGTATGGATTCGCTTTTAAGTCCGGTCATAGAAATAAATTCTTCAATATTATATTCCATTTCTTGCAGAGGCATTGTAGGATTAGTAATTAATAGCGCTCTTTTATATCGCGCAAACATGCTTTTAGCTGCCTTAATACTTTCGTCGGGTAAATTTTTATTTAAAATTTTTCTCCAATTATACGTCCAGCCCGGAATCATAAAATAAGTCCCGGGCTCTTTGCATTGTTCGGCATAGTAACAACTTCTTCCACCAATAATTAATCCTACGCAATCATCGACCGGATGGTCTGCATCCATCGGAATAAATACCGGTATTCCAACATCGAGTAACTCATGCGGATTATTGAGAGCATTGCCGCATAAACCGTATCCAAGCATGAATGCATCAACGCTGTGTTGGAGTTGGCGAGCTGCCTCATGAAGAGCTTTGCGAAGTATTTTTTTATTTCGATGAAGCTCAAGTTCGAGGACTATAATAATAACTTCTAATTCGGCGGAATTTACTTTGCGGAAATTGTTTATGTGTGGAATGCGTTGAATTGTTTTAGAGTATTTTAATTCCAATAGTTCTATTAAGTGAATAGAGTTGGAATTTTCAATTATCGTAATTTGACTTAAATGCGAATCTGTCCCCAGTAAATAAGCGAATTCATACGTTAATATCTCGCAAGTTATAATCCCTAAAACAGCCATATTAATATTTCCTCGGTCTTTACTCAATTAAAATGAATCTTTAAAGAACCGGTTTAAAATCATTATTTCCGGTGAGCAAGCATATTCACATTTTCTGCAGCTTACTCCGCGGCATAATGCCTCGTTAAGAATTATCGAGATCGTATCATCCTCGGTAGAGATTGATAACGCTTCTGTTGGGCACGCTGCAACACAATCATAACATGAAGTACATTGTTCAAAATTTCTTTTGATAATTCGACCGATATTACTAATTGTTTTTAATCCTGATAAACCAAGATTATCAATGTCTCTTTTAACAGTACGAATTATTTCCGGATTCCCATCGGCAAGCGGAAGATCGGGATATGAATACCTTTTTAAATATTCGCGGTACATCCTTAAGGGCATTCCCTCTGTCCAGTAAGAAAGCTCCAAAATAAAAATCTTTTTGAAGATTTCCGATGTGGCAAACATGTAGTGTGTATCGCGTAATTTAGATGCGAGTGAACTCATAAATTTCAAATCGTCAGGATTCTTTGCTAACCGGCAAGCCATTGCCAAAGATGTGTTACCCACCTGATATATTTTTTTTACACCCGGAGGAATCATTCCTACCTGTAAAGCTTTTTTAGCATCAACGTAAGTCCCCGATGCGCCCGACATATAAATAGTCTCAACATCCTCCACAGAAATACCGGCTGCTTTACACAGAGTAATATAACCGGCGCGCAAAGCTCCTATTGCTTTTCCGGCTTCGGCTAAATCTTCCTCACTAAAATAAATATCATCCCCAAAGTGAAGACGTCTGTCTGTTGTAGTTATTCGTGGTAAAGAGATCAACCCTGTTTCAATGGCTTTACATATTGCGGCGATTGTACCGGTGCTTGTTATCCCTATTGGTTTTGGAAAATTGGAATTAACTGTTTGAAAATCCTTAGTCATTTTTACAAGAGCGCCTTCAACGGGCATCAAATTATTGTCAAGCAAGAATAATTGAAAATATGGTGGTGAATATTCCAAGTCTGAAATAGCTCCGGGAATAGCCAAGACACCGCAAGAAACTTCCTGTCCTTCCAGTGCAGGTCCCGCTGCTGCCGAAGCTGTTATTATTTTTCCTTTATGGAAAAGAGCGATCTCGGCATTAGTACCGAAGTCGATAGAAATTGAAGTTTCTTCTTTATCGAGCATGCTGGTTTGAATAATCATTGCTAATGCATCTGCCCCAACGTGGTGACAAACAGCGGGCGGAATTATTACATTGCAGTTTTTTAAATTCAAATTCGGAATAGATCCGACGGGAATGATTGTTGCATTTCTTAATGGCGTTTCAATTTGCATCGATTCAAATTTACTGCTGCCTGCAAATGCTAAATCTTTAATCTCAGTTCCGCCAAACAAGGAAAGTTGTACAGGATTGCCGCATACGGCGAGACGCACAATTTTATCTAAATCGATACGAAGTTCATCAAGTAGTTTGTTTACCGCTTCAATAAAAATATTGTGTGCTGTATCCACTCCATATTCTAAAGCAAAATGAAGATGATCGATAACATTGGCGCCGGGTAAAGGGTGATTAGTAGTTATGACAGTGGATAGTATTTCCCCTGAAGAAACATCTAAAGATTGAGCGCGGAAACCACTGGTTCCCAAATCGATTGCAACAGCTAATTGAGCCATTGAATGCCTGAATAAAAAATTTATAAATTGTAGGATGCAGGTCTAAATCCCTTTACCTTGCTGTACTTTTTCAAACACATATCAATAAAATCACCTTCTTTATCAGGCAGCGATTCCAGTTCTTTGACATATTTTAATAACGATTCTTTTTCGAATGCCGTAAATTGTAATTGAGAATCGTTAAGCATAAGTTCTCCGCTTTTTAACGCCGCGGCTCTTGCACGCGAATATAAACTTTTGTTATTATCAACAACGGCTTTCCCGATTGTCCATGCATTATCCGGACAAAGAATAAAACTATGCGGACTACGATATCTATCCGAATTAATTAAACATGCTTGAAATTGTTTTTGAAAACCCAACTCGATAGCTGAATTTAAAGCGGCGGCATCGTATCCGAGAATTTCAGTAAAAACTGCCGAAGAAGAACCGCCAAACATATCGCTGTATTGAACCGCTTCGTTTGACCAGAGATCGCATACGGCAGCCATCAAATTACCACAGAGATCCATGTGTGCGCATGCGCTTGCTTTTCCTTCCGTAGAAATTGGGATGCCTGTAATGGCTTTGATTATTGGATTTTCGTAAGCGCAATCCTTTCCGGGTCCTACAGCTCCGCATTCATATGCAACAAGAGTATTGCTTACGCTTATTGCACGGCTTAAAGCTGCAAGAGTATGCGGAATATCCTTCGAAATAAAACCACCAGCCATAAACATTGCAGTATTTGCATGAGCGCAACTGGTATCGCCCCCGGGGATACAGTTATTTGCTGCGGCAATATCGACTATCTTAGTCCACAACCATACCATATCGCGTCCGCCAAGCACAGCCTGCCCGAAAAGTAATCCGGCAATATCGTTTCGAATAATACTGTAATCAAAAATTTCTTTACCACCCAATGATTCGATTGAAATTATATCGGCATATCTGGCACAGCATTTAAATGCTTCAAGGATTTCTTCAGTGCGTTCCGAGTTACGCATATCTATTTGATCCGGTTTACGTATATCCGCAATAGTTGAACGATACGAACATTTGAGTCCGTACTTTTCATAATATTCATCCAATTGACGTGCGCTTTGGGCAGCTATTTCCATACCCCATTTAGGATTATGCGTCATCTGAAATACATGTTCATTCTCAATTTGAATTGCAGGGATACCTACTATAATACATCTTTCCAATGCATCTTCGTTAGCGCGTTCGAATTCGCGTAATAAAGTTTTAATGGTTTTTTCGCTCCCGGGACGCGGATGAGTTATAATTTCTGGAATGACATAACCACCGCCAAAAACTAATCCTCGTTTTGTTTTTACCGGATTTAAAGCAGAACCGAATATCATATCTGCGGCTGACTTATAAGCCATCGAGTTGCTGAGTTTCATTTAAAATCCTTCTAATTATTAATAGAAAGTTTTAACCATTCCATTTAGATCTAATTTCCAACCAGCTTAGTCCGTTTAACGCATCTTCAGCCAAAGCTGGAGCCTGATTAGCTTCCTTGCCCCAAACTCCTAATTCGAAACTTGTTACAAACTCCTCGCTCACGGCGCCTCCTCCGCAGATAAAAGGTATATTTAAGTTTATTTGTTTCAGACGAATTGCAATTTTGGGAAAAGCAGTCATCGTAGTTGTCATCAACGCCGTTCCTGTTACCATAATCGGTTTATGAATCCGGCAGGCTTCAACAACTTCATCCACAGGCACATCGGCTCCAAGATTAATTACTTCGAAACCGGCTGCGTTTAATAATGCGTTTACAATTACCTGCCCGATGTCGTGGATATCGCCTTCGGCTGTGTGAGTAACAACTTTTGCCTTCTTTTCCATCGGTCTGCCCATGCTCTGTTCACAAAGCGAAATGCCTGATATCATGGCATCGGAAGACAAAATGACCTGGGGTAGAAAATAAACACCAAGTTCCCACAAACGACTCACCTCTTTCATTCCGGCAATTAAACCACCATTAATTATCTCCATTGGTTCTTTAACTTTTAGAACATCCTTTACGATAATTTCTAATTCATCTTCTTTACCGGAGACAATGCAATCTGCAACTTTCTGTAAGTGTTCGTCTTTCGAAACTTTGCGGGCAACTTGGCGGGCTACTTCGATATTGATATCATATCGGGTAAATATACTAGAGGTTTCGGATATATATTTCATATTATCTGCTCCATTTACAGACTATATGATTAAAATTGTTCTACTCTGTAAAGAACTAATATTCTATTGCAAAGTAATTATCTCATGTGAATATTTCGAACTGTTTGTTGTCCAACTAAAATATTCATTACCTCTATCAAAGAGCTATTTTTCTAATTCCCTCTGTGCAGATAAATTATGCACTTCTTCTTACGCTGGTTGAAATATACTGCAAATTACATCATACTTGCAATAGATATTACGCATTCATAGAAACTATTATTTGATGGTTGTTATCAAATCTTTCGTTTTTTTGAGATGACAAGTAAACGCTCAATTCCCGACGCTGAAAATTCTTTACAAAATACTATTTTTAGATGACTTATAACTGCAACTTTCCAAAACATTGGACAGTAATGATTTTGTATTCAATTAGCGGAGAATTTATGCGTTCAGTTATCTTCATTTTCTCAATAATAGTTTTATTGCTCATTGTTAAATTGAATGCACAACAAAACAAAGACTTTAATTCCATTATGCTGAAAGCCGGGAATAACAGTATCAATATTTATTACGGAGGAATATTAAGACTTGCCGGTGGAAAAGTACTGCTTCAATCAAGGAATCCTGAGATTCGTGATGTTGTTGAGAAAAACGGTAAATTTATATTTAATAATTCTTCCGAACCAATTGTTGTGACTTCATTAAAATCCACTTCAACTTCTGTGACGACTTTCTTTTTATCTCCGAATGGAAATCAATCCGAAAATGGAAATGATTTTCTTGGAATATTTTTTTCTCAGATCCCTAATTTCGATAGGGGAGTTACAATCTGGCGGTACAAACCATGGAACTCGTGGACGAAACCGATACGAATTAATGGAGTTCATGAAATGGAAAGCTGGGATGTGCAATTTTTCTACTGGCAGTATTCGGATGGACTTTATGGCGCGGTTATTCCTCTGTCGGGACAAGGTTACCGCACAACGCTCGGGCAGCAAAATGGAATGTTTGGTTCAAAATCGGTTAGCTATTTTGATAATATGGCTAAGAATGATATTCCCCAAATGGCGATTGGTTTTGGCGATGATCCCTACAAACTCTTTGCACAGTTATATGAGGAAGGCTTGACCCGGATGGGCAAAAAAGAAAATCTGGTTAAGAATAAAAAATTCCCGGCGATACTTGAGAACATAGGATGGTGTACATGGAATTCTTCGGACATGGGAAAAAATTTGAATGAAAAATTCCTGCTTGATGCGGCTAAAAGTTTTAAGGAGGCAAACTTTCCGCTCAAATATATTATTGTTGATGATGGTTGGTTCGATCAGACGGATAGTAAATTGAATTCCTACAAACCAAACAATGAAAAATTCCCAAATGGATTCAATCCTGTTATCAAAAAATTAAAATCGGAATTTGGAATTGCCGATGTCGGCTTGTGGCATGCATTCAACGGTTACTGGCAGGGAATAAATCCCGATTCTGAACTCGGCATGAAGTATAAAAAAGATTTATTCTCATGGACTGAAAAGATTTCGCCTACACAGGAAACTTCCGATACGAGAACTTGCTGGTTTATCCTTCCTTATTCAAAACAGATTGATAAATTTTATGATGAATTTCACAGTGAAATAAAAAAACAAGGATTCTCGTTTTTGAAGGTCGATAACCAGCTTATCAATGAAAGAATGTGTGTCGATAATTATCCTATTTGGGATGGCGCCGAATTATATCATAAATCGCTCTATAATTCGCTTGCGAATAAATTTGGCAACACGATTATCAACTGTATGGATATGACTGCCGATGCGTATTTCAATTTCGGAACAACTTCTGTTGCTCGCGCTGTTGAAGATTATTTTCCGTATGAGGCTGGAGAAAACTATAATTTACAGAAAGGCAACGCAGCTGCGCATGTTCTGCAGGCTGTTTACAACTCGTTGTATTTCTCTCAAATGGTTTATCCGGATTTTGATATGTTCGAATCGGGGAATCCGAATGCCACATTCCACGCGATAGCCCGTGCAATCAATAACGGTCCGATTTATATAACCGATAAACCTGGCGAACAAAATTTTAATATTCTCTTCTCTCTAATCTTAAGTGACGGAAAAATATTACGCTCCGATACACCACTGCTTCCAACCGAAGACTGTTTATTCCAGATACAAGATTCCAAACCGTTCAAAGCTTATTCGATGAAAGGCAAAGTGGGGCTGCTTGGAATATGGAATTGCGCCGATACCGATAAAGTAGAAGGCACTTTTAAACCATCGGATGTGAAAGGAATTAGTGGTGAAAAATTTGGATTGTACGAATATTTCAGCGGGGAATTGAAAATTGTTGGTAAAGAGGATGAAGTGCCTGTAAGTTTGAATCGTCTTGGCTGTAAATTGTATTATGTAATTCCATTGACTGATAACAATGGAGTTATTGGATTGGTCAATAAATATAACGCTCCGGCTGGAGTTGTTAAATCGTCGGTTAACTCAAAATCAATAAAAGTAACGGTATTTGAGGGCGGGAAATTTGCAGCGATTGTAAAATCACCCCCGGTGCAAGTTATGATTGACGGTCATGATACGAATTATGAAATCAATGGCAGTCTGGTTATGGTTGATATACCGCTAACATCAAAAAACAAACAAAGGAAAATCGAAATTATTTTATAAATACGGAATACAATGAACAAGTTTTACGCAAAACCATATAAGCTTTGTAATAAAATTCAGAACTACGCATGGGGAACAAGGAATGGTAACGCCTTAATTCCAAAGCTGCTTGGGATAGAGCCTGTCCCGGATTTGCCTTATGCAGAATTATGGATTGGCGCTCATCCGAAAGCTCCTTCTGAGATTGAAATTGAAGGACGGAAAGTTACGCTCGATAAAGTTATTGAAAAGTTTCCGGATGAATGTTTGGGTGAGTACGTCAATAAAAAGTTCAACAGCAAATTTCCCTTTTTATTGAAAGTACTTTCCGCTGCCGAGGCATTGTCAATTCAGCTCCACCCCAACAAAGCTCAAGCGGAAATATTGCATGCAAAAGACCCGGTTAATTATCCCGATGATAATCATAAACCGGAGATTGCGATTGCAATTGATTCACTCACCGCCATTGCAGGTTTTAAACCTATTCAACAAATAAAATCGAGTTTGAGCGGACTATCCGAATTAGCTGATTTCATTGACGTTGATTTAATTTCTGCTGTTATTAATTCTTCGGAAGAAAAGGAAGCCGGCGAGAATGTGCAAGCTCTCTATTCCGCAATAATGAAAAAGACTGAAGATGTAGAAAACCTCACTAATTGTATTAATAAAATCTGTGATAGATTATCCAAACAAGAGTTGCTTAGTTTGGAAGAAACTCAATTCCTTAAGCAGCACGAACTGTACGGCGCAGATGTCGGGTTGTTTTCATTTTTCTTTTTTAATCTCCTGAAGTTAAAACCGGGTCAGGCTATCTTTACTGATGCCGGAGTTCCGCATGCATACATCGCCGGTAACATTATTGAATGTATGGCTAATTCGGATAATGTTGTGCGCGCCGGACTAACAAATAAATTCAAAGACGTTGATACTCTTCTCGAAATTGTAAAATATGATTTCAAGGAATTTGAGATAATTAATGAAAAGCAGGAAACTGATGAAATTGGTTTTAAAACTACCGCAGAAGAATTTGAGTTGACTGCAATTCAATCGGAGAATACTCGTATTATTAATTACCATTCGAATGACAAACCATCAATAATTCAGATTATGAACGGTAAAATCCGGATTGAATGGACTGATGATGAATCTCATTACGAGAACTTAAATTGCGGTGATGCTATATTTTTTCCGGCTTCATTGAATCATTGTAAACTGACTTTATCATCCGGCACAAAATATTTTATGGTGAATATACCTTAGCGCGGCAAGCCGCGATGGATGATGGAACCCGTCAAACAAATCCGACAAACTGATGCCGTACAGGTGCCGGGCAGGAATAGTAAATGGATAAAAAATTCATAAAATATCCCGACTCGAAAAAATGTCTCTCTCATTGCTTTAATTTTATCAGTTACACTCAGCCAATGAAATTCGCATCCGAAATTTTTCAAATTATCCTTTTGGAAATGAGACCGCTTTGAATTATTTTCCAAATGTTAATCGTTCCACATTTTGTAATTATTTGACTGCATAGTGTATTTCTAAATAGAGATTAGTTATCTTATGGCGACAATATTCGACATAGCTGAAAAAGCTAAAGTATCGGTGATGACAGTGTCCCGCGTTATGAATAATCCGGATATTGTGAGCGAGAAAACAATTAGTAAAGTTCACCAGGTAATGGATGAATTCGGGTACCAGCCCAGTCAAATTGCGCGTTCATTAGTAAAGAAGCGAACCAATACAATCGGCGTGATAATGCCGGATATTAAAAATACTTTTTTCAATAGCTTGTTCCGTATTTTTGAAGAGTATGCTATTTCCCATCATTATAACTTGCTGCTTTGCAATACCGATGAAAAGTCAGACGATGAATTGAGGTATATTAAATTGTTTCAATCCCAGCGTGTTGATGGAATTTTAATAGCGCCTTCTTCAAAAAAATCCGTTGAGTATCTTCAAAAAAGCGGTATGAATTTTATCGCTGTCGATAGAAATTTTGAAGAAATGAAAACAGATATTATTACAACCGACCATTTTTCCGGCGCATTCGAAGCTACGGAATATCTTATTAAACTCGGACATAAAAAAATAGCGGTGCTGAAGGGTCCCGGTTCGTTGATTCCCGATATTGAAAGATACAGCGGCTTTGAAAATGCAATGGTTAAAAATAATTTACCAATTAAAAACGAATTTATTTTTGATTGTTGCTTCGATGAATCAAAAGCTTTTAATGAAGTAAAAGAAGCGTTGGCAAGAAATAACAAACCAACCGTAATTTTTGCTTTTAACAGTCTAATGCTTACCGGGGCGATCAAAGCAGTACAAGAAGCCGGACTGAAAATACCGGAAGATATTTCCCTCATTTGTTTTGATGAAATTGCCGGGTATGATATTTTCCAGCCGAGAATAACTTGTGTGATACAACCTATAAACAAAATCGGCGATGAAGCGATAAAATTTTTAATAGAAAAAATTAAGAATCCGGATTCTACAAGAAAGATTCTTTTACTTAAGCCGGAATTAGTAATCGGTGAATCTTGCCGCAAGATAGGAGACTAAAAGATGGAATTGGCGCGTGTTGAAGGTACAATTGTTTCGACAGCAAAAGCTGAAAGATTGCAAGGCTATAAGCTGTTGCTGCTTAATCTCCTCAATCCTGATATGAAACCGACTAATAGTTTTGTGGTTGCCGTTGATGCCGTTGGCGCTGGCGAAGGTGAGGTGGTTATTGTTGTCCGTGGTAGTTCTGCCCGGCAAGCAGAAAAATTAACTAATGTACCGACCGATGCAAGCATTGTCGGAATTGTCGATACGGTTATGTTCAAAGGTGAAACTGTTTTTCAAAAGCACAGGTGATTTGATGAAACTTGGAAGAGTTTGTGGAAAAGTATGGGCGACAATTAAAGATGAAAAGTTAAACAACTGTACGTTGTATATAATGCAGCCCGTCGATGAAGATGAAAAACCGCTTGGGATGGGATTGATTGCAGTCGATACGGTTAGTTCGCGCGAAGGCGATTTGGTTTATTGGGTAGGTGGCGCTGAAGCAACTTTTGGATTACCGGACAGACAGATACCAAGCGATGTGACAATTGTAGGATTGGTTGACCGTGTTGATTTGGAAAAACAATTATGATTTTGTGTAAAGTTATCGGAAGCATCGTATCAACAATTAAGCATCCTTCGTTTAAGGATCAAAAAATTATGCTGGTTCGACCGATTAATCCCGACGGCACATTTAAATCAGGGACAATGGTTGCGATAGATACAATCCGCGCGGGTGTCGGCGATACTGTGCTGGTAGCTTCCGAAGGAAGAAGTGCGATGGAAATTCTTGGTTTCAAAAAACGCGAACCTCTTCGGAGCGTTATTATCGGAGTTGTTGATACCATAAATTCTGAGGAATCCGCTGAAAAGCAGATGACGAAGAATCTCAATGATTAATATTGGAAAATAATTTGAAGTACACTCAAAAAGAAATATCGGAAGTCGTAAAAAAAGTAATTGATGAATTTCAATTACACTCATTGGCTAAACAATACGGAAGTCCAACAGTTACTAATGGTGTTTTCGATAATGTTGACGAAGCAGTACAAAGTGCATTTGAAGCACAGAAAATTTGGGAACTAACTCCGAAAGCTGTTAAAGAAAAAATAATCTTTGAATTAAGGAAATCAATGCATGCCAATGCTGCCGAATTTTCGCGTCGTGCAGTTGAAGAAACCGGTATGGGAAGAGTTGCCGATAAAATTGTAAAGCACCATAACGCGGCGGATGCAACTCCCGGACTCGAGGATCTCGAAACCCGCTCATGGAGCGGAGACAAAGGATTTGTTTACGAAGATTACGCTCCGTATGGAGTGATTGCAGCAGTTACACCTTCAACGCATCCGGTTCCGGTTTTGTTTAATAGTATGGTTATCATAATTGCTGCGGGCAATTCTGTAGTTTTCAATGTTCATCCTGCCGCAAAAAAATTATCCGCTTACGCTGTAGAAATATTCAATGAAGTAATAATTAAAAACGGCGGACCGAAAAATTTAATTTGTATGCTTCGCGAACCAACGCTTGATACGGCTGACAAATTATTCCGTCATCCCGAAATAAGATTAATTGCCGCAACCGGTGGGCCGGCATTAGTCAAAGCGGCTTTCGGTTCCGGGAAAAAAGTAATTGCAGCCGGACCCGGTAATCCGCCAGTGCTCGTTGATGAAACCGCTGATTTAAAAAATGCAGTGCGAACAATAATCGAAGGCGCTTCATTCGATAATAATATTTTATGCATCGCAGACAAAGAAGTTTTTGTTGTTGAAAAGGTTTTCGATTCATTCATGAAGGAGATGGAAAGAGCAGGCGCAGTCTGCCTTCAGAAGCCGCAAATTGAAAAATTGGCGAGTTCTGTTTTTTCTGAAAATGAAAAAGGACAGATGATAACGAGCAGAAACTATATTGGAAAGAACGCCAATGTTCTCGGACGCGCTGTAGGATTGAATTTATCGGATGACATCCGGATACTTTTCGGCGAATGTCCTTTTGATTGCCCGTTTGTACAGGAAGAACAAATGATGCCGTATCTGCCGATTGTGCGAGTAAGAAATTTCGAAGAAGGATTAGAATTAGCTTTCGAAGCGGAACACGGTTACGGACACACCGCAATGATTCATTCAAATAACTTAGAGAACATCACAAGATTCACAAAAAAGATGAACACAAGCATTGTTGTTGTAAACGGCTCATCGCTTGCCGGCAACGGCGGCATTGCGGGCGAAGGATATTTTTCGCATACAATTGCGAGTCCCACCGGCGAAGGGGTATGTACACCGCGCAACTTTGCCCGCGTTAGAAGATTGTCAATTAACAAATCATTACAAATAAAATAAAAGGAAAATATTATGGCTACATTAGAAGCATTAGGAATGATTGAAACAAAAGGATTGATTGGCTCAATCGAAGCAGCGGACGCAATGGTAAAGGCTGCAAACGTAAAATTAATCGGTAAAGAAACTATCGGTGGCGGATACGTAACCGTAATGGTTCGCGGCGATGTCGGCGCAGTTAAAGCAGCAACCGACGCAGGCGCATCAGCAGCTCAGCGCGTGGGTGAACTCGTTTCGGTTCATGTAATCCCGAGACCTCACAGCGATGTTGAATTGATTCTGCCTTCGGTAAAATAACCGCCCCTCCCTACCTCCCCCGAAGGGAATATAGGAGTGGTTTTAGTTATTATTAAAAATATTTTTATAAAGGAAATTAAAAGTGGAACAGAGTTTATTTGCAATTAAGAATGATATTGTGGCAGTCGGCAAGCGCATGTATGACCGCGGTTATGTTGCATCGAACGACGGGAACATAAGCGCGCGTATAGAAGACAACCGCGTGTTGATTACGCCAACCGGAGTTAGTAAAGGCTTTATGAAACCCGAAGATTTGATAATTGTGGATTATAAAGGCAGAGTTGTTTCGGGCAATCGTAAGCCTTCGTCAGAGGTAATGATGCATCTTCAAGTTTACAAAGACAGACCGGATGTAAACAGCGTATGCCATTCGCATCCGCCATATGCAACGGGGTTTGCTGTGGCTGGAATCCCTTTGGATAAATGTGTTTTGCCTGAGGTAATTATTGTGCTTGGAGGAATTCCGCTGATTGAATATGGTACACCGGGTACAGAAGAATTTTACAAACCTGTTTTGCCATTGTTGAAAGATTACGATGCGTTTCTCCTTGCTAATCACGGCGCGCTAACTGTGGGTAAGGATGTAACCAATGCTTATCATAAAATGGAAACACTTGAGCATTTCGCGCACATCGCATTTGTGGCGCAGCAGCTTGGTATAGTAAATACATTGAACAAAGAACAGGTACAAAAGCTCACCGACCTGCGTTCGAAATACGGTATCCGTACAAATGTTGGCTGTGTCTCATGCGAAGATGATTCGTCATCATGTTCAACAGATAAGCCGGTAATCGATAGTTCCAAGGAAGAAATGGTGAGAAGAGTTACTGAAGAAGTTATTAAACAACTTTCACAAAAATAGAACGCAGATAATTATGATGATTATGATTTTTTTATGATCATGCCTCTTCCTAAAAATCATAACAATCTGTGTCCTATTAAAGGGTAATATGAAAATAATCGTTTGCAACATCGGTTCAACAAGTTTCAAATTCCAGTTGCTGGATATGAGAGATGAAACCACACTCGCACGCGGATATACGGAGAGAGTTGGAACCGCAAATGCAATCATCACTTATTGGAAAGGTGAGGAAAAAGTTTTTTTCGGCGAATCAGCAATTCCATCCCAGAAAGAAGCGGTTCAACATATGTTAAATTTTCTCGTTGATCCTAAATATGACCTGTTGAAAACTCTCAACGAGATTGACGGTATCGGATTTAAAACCATTCAAGCCGGAGATAAAAACGGATCTGTTCTTTTGACTGACGATGTCCTTCAAGCGATGGAAGATTATTGTGATTTAGCGCCGGCTCATAATCCGCCGTATCTATCGGCGATTTATATTTTCAAAGAATTACTGCCAAATACAAAACTTGTCGGTGTGTTTGAACCTGGTTTTCACATCAACGCTCCCGATTATGCAAAGGTTTACGGTACTCCATACGAATGGTATGAAAAGTACAATGTAATAAAGTATGGCTATCATGGCTCCTCGCATCGTTTTGTTACGCGCGAGACGGTGAAGGTTTTAAATCTGCCCGAAGAAAATCACAAAGTCATCACCTGTCATCTCGGAGGTTCGTCATCTTTATGTGCTTTTAAAAATGGAATTGCTGTCGATACGTCGATGGGTTTTACTCCTCAATCGGGATTAATACAGGGAACACGTATTGGTGATATTGATCCGTTTGTTTTTCCTTATATCATGAATAAGAAAAATATTTCACTCGACGAAGCGTTGAAGGAATGTTCAAAGAACGCCGGATTGGCGGGCTTGTCCGGCATCTCGGCTGATATGCGGGATATCAAAGAAGCAATCAAACAAGGGAATGAGAGAGCGTTGCTCGCGCGGAATAAATTTATCTACGATGTGAAAAGATACATCGGCGAATTTATGGTAATTATGGAAGGAGTAGATGCAATTACATTTACCGGCGGAATAGGGCAGCGTGATTCCGAACTTCGTGAAGAAGTATTGAATTCGCTTTCCTTTATAGGAATGAAAATAGATATCGAAAAAAATAATAAGAATGAAAAAATTATCTCAAGCGACGATTCGAAAGTGAAAGCCCTTGTGCTGGATACCAACGAAGAAATTGTCGTTGCACGTGAGACCGTAACTGTAATATTAAATTCTGAATCCCGACGAAAGTCGGGGTGAAGAATCTCCTACTTAAAAAAGTAAGAGATATCAAATTGAAATGAATACATATTATGCATACATACTAAGCAGCAAAGCCAAAGTACTTTATGTCGGAATGACAAACAATTTAGCAAGGCGAATGTACGAACACAAAAATAAGTTGAATCCGGGATTCACATCAAAGTATAACATTGATAGTCTCGTTTACTTTGAAGAAGTAGAGAACGAATCGGTTGCGAAGAAGAGAGAAAAACAAATCAAAGGTTGGTTAAGAAAGAAGAAAATAAAATTGATTGAATCAAAGAATTCGGACTGGATGGATTTATCCGCACCGTTTATGGATAAAGTTTTAGGGAAACCGGAAACTGAGTAATGGCAAATAATCATTATATAAATTAATAATTTGGAGATTCTTCACCCGGCTATCGCCGGACTCAGAATTAAAGAATGAGGAATAAATATGGCAAAAGAAAATTTTAAAATGAATTCACCTGTCAACCGTCTTCGCGGATCAATGTCTAAGATTGGCATTCGTCCTGTTATTGATGGAAGAAGGAAAGGCGTCCGCGAGTCGCTCGAAAATCAAACAATGATGATGGCAAAAAATGCCGCAAAATTTTTAACGGAAAATTTACGTCACCCGAACGGACTGCAAGTTGAATGCATTATAGCAGACACATGCATCGGCGGTGTTGCCGAAGCTGCGAACTGCGCTGAAAAATTTGCACGCGAAGGCGTTGGTGTTTCATTGACTGTTACTCCGTGCTGGTGTTACGGTACCGAGGTGATGGATTCCGACCCGTTAATTCCAAAAGCGGTTTGGGGATTCAACGGAACAGAAAGACCCGGCGCAGTTTACCTAGCCGCAGCGCTGGCAGGATATACACAAACAGGATTGCCTGCATTCAGTATTTACGGTCACGATGTTCAGGATAAAAACGATACAGCAATTCCCGCAGATGTAAAGGAGAAACTTTTACGTTTTGTAAAAGCGGGATTAGCAGTTGCAGAGATGAAAGGCAAATCTTATTTATCAATCGGTTCTGTATCGATGGGAATCGCAGGGTCGGTAGTCGATCCGCATTTCTTCAGTAACTATCTCGGAATGCGAAACGAATATGTTGATATGACGGAACTGACAAGAAGAATCGAAGAAAATATTTTCGACGAAGAAGAATATCAACGCGCGCTGACATGGGCGAAACAATATTGCAAAGAAGGTGAAGATGTAAATAAGAAAAAATCTTCCCGCGAAAGAAAAGATTACGAATGGGAAACAGTTGTTAAAATGACTTTAATTTCGCGCGACTTGATGATTGGTAATCCAAAACTTGCCGAGGCAGGATTTGTTGAAGAGTCGCTGGGGCACAATGCAATTGTAGCTGGTTTCCAGGGACAACGTCATTGGACTGACCATTTCCCCAACGGCGATTTTCTCGAAGCGATTTTAAATTCTTCATTTGATTGGAATGGAATTCGTCAGCCGTTTGTAATGGCAACCGAAAACGATTCGTTGAATGGTGTGGCAATGTTGTTCGGACATCTGTTAACCAACACCTCGCAAATATTCTCCGATGTGCGGACATACTGGAGTCCGGCTGCTGTTAAACGGGTAACCGGAAAAATGTTGAAAGGAAAGGCCGCAAATGGAATTATTCACCTTATCAATTCCGGTTCATCAACACTTGATGGAACAGGTAAGCAAAGATTGAAAGGCAAACCGGCGATGAAACCATATTGGGAAATTACATCGAGCGAGGTTGAAGCTTGTTTGAAAGCTACGAAATGGTGTCCGGCAGAATTGGAATATTTCCGGGGCGGCGGATTCTCATCCCAATTTTTAACCGAAGGCGAAATGCCTATTACGATGAGCCGTGTTAATCTTGTAAAAGGATTGGGCCCGGTACTTCAAATAGCTGAAGGATACACTGTAAGTTTACCTGCCGATGTTGATTTGAAATTACAAAGAAGAACAAGTCCGACATGGCCGACAACATGGTTTGCACCAACACTGACCGGCAGCGGCGCATTCAAAGATGTTTATTCGGTGATGGCAAACTGGGGCGCCAATCACGGCGCAATCAGTTATGGACATATCGGCGATAAATTAATTACACTCGCATCGATGCTTCGAATACCGGTTAACATGCACAACATTTCCGAAGAAAGGATTTACAGACCAAGCGCATGGAATGCATTTGGCACGAGTGATTTGGAAGGCGCCGATTACCGGGCTTGTAAAAATTTTGGAAGTCTTTATTAATTAAAAGGAATAGAACGCGGATAATTATGATGCTTATGATTTTCTAAGCACATAATTTATCTTAAGCAATCATAAAAATCCGCGTTCCATTAATATGAAAGTATCTCTCTTCATACCGTGTTTAACCGAGCATCTGTACCCGCAGAGCGGGATATCCATGGTTAAAATTTTTCAGCATCTCGGTGTTGATATTGAATACGTTGACGACCAAACCTGCTGCGGGCAGCCCGCGTTTAATTCGGGTTATAGGAAAGAATTGGTACCAATTGCAGAACGGTTTATAAAATTGTTTGAAGGAAAAGAATATATTGTCGCTCCTTCCGGTTCATGTGTTGCGTTTGTGAAATGTTATTACAAAGAACTTGACATCAAACCGGAACTGAAACCGGCTCTTGAAAAATTGAGCGGACGGATTTTTGAATTCACCGAATTTCTTGTCGATGTAATGAAAGTTGACTCGTTCGGCGGGGAGTTCAATCACAAAGTAACTTATCACGATTCGTGTCATCTGCTCCGTGAGCTTGGAATTAAAGAGCAGCCACGGAAGTTGATACTGGGAATCAAGAATATTGATTTTGTTGAAATGGAGAATCCCGATACTTGCTGCGGTTTCGGCGGAACATTTTCATATAAGTTCGAAGACGTATCTGTTGCGATGGTTGAGAGAAAATGCCGTTACATTGAAGAAAGCGGCGCGGAATTTTGCATCGGCGCCGACTCAAGTTGCTTGATGAATATCGAAGGTTATTTACGGAAGCAAAATATGAAAGCAAAAACAATGCACATTGCGGACTTACTCGCGGAATCAATAAAAGAATAGAACGCGGATTATTATGATCGTTTATGATTTAATAAGATCATAAAGAATCATAAGAATCATAAAAATCCGTGTTCCATTAGAGAGTATTATGAAAGTATCGCCTTTACATACGAAAAGACATATCAAAGACGCACTTGGTAATGCAAGCGTGCGTAAGGCGGTGATGAATGCAACCGATTCAACCAAAGTATCACGGCAAAAAATTGTTGACCAAATCCCTTATTGGGAAATACTACGCTCGAAAGCACATTCAATTAAAAAAGATGTAATTGAAAATCTCGATAAATATCTTTTACAATTCGAAGAGAATTGCGCACAAAATGGAATCACTGTTCATTGGGCAAGCGATGCCGCCGAAGCAAGAAAAATAATACTCGACATCGCGCAGAAAAACAAAGTAAAAAAAATTGTAAAATCAAAATCCCTTACCACCGAAGAAATTCATCTCAATGATTTTCTGATTGAAAACGGAATCGAAGCTCTCGAAACCGACCTCGGCGAATACATCGTTCAATTGAATGAACAAATCCCTTCGCATTTAATAATCCCCGCGATGCACTTGAGCCGGAAAGATATCGGAAAGCTTTTTGCGGATAAGCTTGGCGTTGATTATACAGAAGAACCGGTTGAACTCTTAGAAATTGCACGAAAGATTCTTCGCGAGAAATTTCTTTACGCCGACATGGGAATTACCGGCGTGAACTTTGCATTCGCTTCGTCAGGGAGTTTTTGCATTGTTGAAAACGAAGCAAACGCACACAACACTTTGAGTCTGCCAAGGATTCATGTGGCGGTAATGGGATTGGAAAAAATTATTCCCGACGTAAAGTATCTCCCATACTTTTTAAAATTACTTCCGCCGAGCGCAACAGGACAAAAATCATCAACATATGTTAATTTTGTCGGCGGGCCAAGCCGCACTAAATACGGTGAAGGTCCCGAACAAGTTCACATCGTTATATTGGATAACGGAAGAACCAAAGTATTACGCAATCCCAAACTCCGCGAAACACTTTTCTGCATTCGCTGCGGCGCATGTTTGAACATCTGCCCGGTGTATCAGCAAATAGGCGGGCATGCGTACGGATGGGTTTACATGGGACCAATCGGTGCAACACTTATTCCACAATATCTTGGAGAGAAAGAAGGAAAGTTGTCGCCGTTTCTTTCGAGTTTGTGCGGCGCTTGTTACGATGTGTGTCCCGTTAAAATAAATCTTCCCGATCATCTTTTAACACTACGCAATAAAATTGTTGAATCGGGCAATTCAAAAGCAGCTGAGAAAGCCGGATTTAAATTATGGTCATTCTTCGCTTCCCGACCAAGGTTATACCGCTTCGCAAGTTGGATTCCTGCAAAACTTCAACAGTTATTCCCTTCGGAAAAAGCATTTCCGGTTCCTGGTTATTATAAAAAGAGAAAGTTTGCCCGCTTCGATAAAAATGGATTTAGAAAACAATTTTTAGAAATGAAAAACAAACTGAAATGAGCAGTCGAGAATTAATACTCAATAGAATTAAAGATGCATCAAAATTTCCATCGGAGATTCCATCGGTAGGATTTGATTTCGAAAATGAAATCAAAAAAGAGATTGCCGCGATTACACCGAAAGATAATCCTGGTTTATGGTTACAGTTTCAAAAGGAATTGGAAGCAATTTCCGGAGAATTTTATTCTTTCTTCAGTATGGATGAGGCTGCGGAGATTATTTCAAAGTTACTGCTTGAATTAAAGATAGAAAAAATCGGAATCAGTAAAGAAAATATTTGTAACGATGTTGCTATTAAGCTAAAAGAAAAAATTGCATCATTGGAAATTGTATCTCCGGTTGAATTGAATGCCGAGGAAAGGAAAAAAGAATTCGCCGCAACCGAAGCTGCGATTGTACATCCTGCATTTGCTGTGGCAGATATAGGCTCGCTTGTTTTTAATTACGACACAACCGGAACTTCCTATCCTCACTTTTTATGCGATAACACTTTCGTAATCATAAATGAAAATCAAATTATTGCAAACCAATTTGAGTTGTTTGATAAAATAGATGTTGAAGAATCAAAGAATATGGTTTTTGTAACCGGACCAAGCCGCACAGCCGATATCGAGAAAGTGCTTGTGCTTGGTGCGCATGGACCACGGAGACTATTAGTTATTAAAATAAAAAATCAAATAGAACGCGGATCATTATGATGATTATGATTTTTTCAAATCATAGTCAATCTTAAGTGATCATAAAAATCTGCGTTCTATTAAAAGGTGTTTATGAGTGTATCAAAATTTCTTGCAATCGATTTGGGCGCCGAAAGCGGCAGAGCTATCCTCGGCGTTTTGGAAAATAATAAAATTCATCTCGAAGAGATTCATCGATTTCCCAATAAGCAAATTTATATTCTCGGTCATCTTCATTGGGATGTGCTTGCTCTGTTCGAAGAAATAAAAACCGGGATGCGAATCGCTGTACAAAAGGGACATGGAGATATCGAATCAATCGGTGTTGATACATGGGGAGTGGATTTCGGATTCGCCGGAAAGAATAACGAGTTGCTGGGATTTCCATATTGTTACCGTGATTCGCGTACTAACAATATGATGGAAAAATTATTTCAAACAATTCCCCGTGAAGAAATTTATTCTGTAACCGGCATTCAGTTTTGGCAGTTCAATTCAATATTCCAACTTGCACGATATGCTGATGATGATTCGGATATGCTTCGCGTCGCAGATATACTTTTATTCATGCCGGACATTATTAATTTCCTTTTGACGGGAGTTAAGAAAACCGAATACACAATAGCTTCAACTTCGCAGTTGCTGAATGCGTATTCAAAGAACTGGGACTTGAGCCTTCTTGAAAAATTAAAACTACCGATTAATATAATGCCTGAAATTGTTCCGCCTGGAACTGTCATCGGCAAACTTCTTCCTGAAATTGCTAAGGAAGTTGGACTAAAAGAAATTGAAGTAATTGCACCCGGCTGCCATGATACTGCAAGCGCGGTAGCCGCTGTCCCGATACAGGGAATCAACAGCGCTTTTGTTAGCTCCGGCACATGGTCGATCATCGGGATTGAGAGTGCTACACCGATAATAAATGAAGCGAGTTTGAAAAATAATTTTACAAATGAAGGCGGCGTTGGAAATAAAATCCGATTCATGAGCAATATGATGGGAATGTGGCTGCTTCAGCAAACGAGAAAAAGTTGGTTGAAACAGAATGTAAATATTTCGTATGAGGAGATGACAAAACTTGCATCCGATGCAAAACCGTTCAAGTGCATTATCGATACAGACGACAATTCATTTTATAATCCGCCTGATATGCAGGAAGCAATCAGAGAATATTGTATAAAAAACAACCAACCAATTCCTGGAAGCAAAGGCGAATATGTAAGGTGCATACTCGAAAACCTTGCGATTAAATATAAAACGATGATTGAAAAAATAAATTCGATGAGCGGAAAAAAAATAGATACGCTTCACATTGTCGGCGGTGGTTCGCAGAACGAATTGCTGAATCAGTTTGCTGCGGATGCTTGCGGCATCCCGGTTGTAGCCGGACCGGTGGAAGCAACTGCTCTCGGCAATATTATTGTTCAAGCAATTGCCAAAAATAAAATTGCTTCGCTTGACGATGGAAGAAGGATTGTTGCCGAATCGTTTCAAGTGAAAACTTATCAACCAAAAAAATCACGATGTTTGGAAGAACAATTTTCAATAATTATTTCTGTTCTTTAGGGTTGCATATGATTAGCCGCGAGCTTTAGCTCATATTGTATAAGTAGATTTTTTCAATTTATAGAAAAATGTATTTAGAAATTGCCGTCTGCTTCAGCAGACGGACTAATACATTGAAAAATTGATTGGGCTTTAGCCCCATTATCATTATCAAATGTGGCTGAAGCCAAAGCTGACCGGCTTTTTAGTTCGTCAGTTAAAACTGACGGTAATTGAGATTCTGATTCAGAGTTATGCAACTCGCTTTGAAAGTCGTAGCTATGATAAACAACTGATTTAAATAAAATAATATCGGGAGAACAAAAGATGAAAATAGTTGTATCGATTTTGTTCAGTTTAATGCTGGGAATTGTTTTGAATATCAATGCGCAAGAAACAGTCCCATGTCAAAAATCAAAATCATGTGAAACACCATGTGGCTTAAAAGAAGGAGAAAAAAACATGACAAAGCGTGTCGGCAGTCTTATCAAAGTTCGCCCGGAATATGAGGAGCGATATATCATTCTTCACAAGCATACTTTTCCCGGTGTGCTCTCCAGGATTCACAAATCCAATATCCGTAATTATTCAATCTTTCTTCTCGATGGAATGTTGTTCTCTCATTTTGAATATGTCGGAAATGACTTTGACGGTGACATGAAAGCGATTGCCGACGAAACAACGCGCGAATGGTGGAAGTTAACCGACCCGATGCAAGAGCCGCTTGAAACAAGGAAAGAAGGCGAGTGGTGGGCTGAGATGGAATTACTAATGTGCTTCGATAAAATTGTAAAGCCATCACCGGGAGCGCGGCGGATTGGATTAGTCGGCGAGATTCTTCCCAACAAAGAAGAAGCAGTAAGAGAGTTTTTCAAAAATTACCCGATGGATATTGAGCCGGATGTAAATAAAGCGAATATTCAAAACAGCAATTTTTATTTTAAGGATGGAAAGATTTATTTCTATTATGAATATGTTGGAAGTGATTTACGAAATGATATCGTTGGATTAATTCAGAGGAATGAAGTATTCAAAAAATCGCAGGATGATTTGAATAATTACTTAGTCCAAACTGGCGACGGTCCGTGGAAAGTGATGACGGAAGTGTTTCATACCGACTAAAGTAAATTCCAAATGACAAATAACAAATTCCAAATAAATCCCAAAATGAAGAATAGAATTTTGGATTTAAATAAGACGATTGGTGCTTTCAGATTTGGGACTTGCAGTTTGTTTGTAGTTTGGTTTTTGTACTTTGGGATTTATGTAACTCCTAATTAATATACGATAATAAATTACTGGAGTTTTATGGAAAGAAAAAAAGTTTTTGTAACCGGATGTTTCGATATGCTGCATAGCGGGCATGTCGCGTTTTTAAAAGAAGCTGCAACGTACGGCGATGTTTATGTTGGGCTTGGCTCCGATTCAACCGTTCATAGTTTGAAAGGGCGATACCCTGTTAACAACCAGGACGAACGAAAGTATATGCTCGAAGCATTATCGAGTGTAAAGCAATGCCTGATTAATTCCGGTGGCGGTATAATGGATTTTGTGAACGAACTTGAATCCATTAAACCGGATATTTTTATAGTGAATGAAGACGGTAATTCGCCGGCGAAAGAGGAACTATCAAACCAGCTTGGAATTCAATACACAGTTTTAAAAAGAATACCTCACAAAAATTTACCGGCTCGCTCTACAACATCACTGCGGAAGGAATGCACAATGCCGTACAGGATTGATTTGGCGGGCGGATGGCTCGATCAACCTTATGTCGGTAAACATGCACCGGGACCTGTGTTGACGGTATCGATTGAACCTACGGTAGAGTTCAACGAAAGAAGCGGAATGGCAACAAGCACGCGGCGTAAAGCAATAGAACTTTGGCAGACAGATATACCTGCCGGCAATAAAGAGCAGCATGCCAAAATTCTTTTCAGTTTTGAAAATCCTCCCGGCACAAAAACAGTTGCCGGCTCGCAGGATTCAATTGGAATTGTTTTCCCTGGATTAAACAAACTTGATTATTCAGGAAGTTACTGGCCGGAAAAAATATCATCTGTCGATGATGATAAAATTCTTTCGTGGGTTGAAAGTCATTTGAACCTTGTTACACTTGAGCCGCGGAATATGAAGTATGATGTGCTTGCCAATACGAAAATTGACAGCGATTCCGCTAAGAAATTAGCCGATGCTACCGAAAACTGCTGGACTTCAATTTTGAATACGGATTTACAAAACTTCGGAAAATATTTTACTAAATCGTTCGAAGCGCAAATAGCAATGTTCCCGAACATGGTGGACGATTATATTTTCAAGACAATCGATAAATATAAAAGCAAAGCTTTCGGATGGAAACTTTCCGGCGCGGGCGGCGGTGGTTACATCATTCTCGTTTCAGAAAAACCGATTGACGGAGCGATGCAAATTAAAATAAGAAGGAATGCCATTTGATTTATCGTTTTATTGATACCGGTTTCTACTTGAGCATCTATTCGAACCAATTGCTTGAAATTAAATCCCTTTTATGTAACAAACTAATTCAATTGATATTTTAACAAATTAAAGGAATGCCGATGGATATTTCAAAAATGTTCAAAGCCGATAACGGTAAAAACTATTTCTTTACATTCGCGCTTGTTAGCTCCTTGTTTTTATTGTGGGGAATATGTAACGGAATGATTGATGTGATGGATAAACATTTCCAGGATTTTTTACACTTAACCAAATCGCAGTCTGCATGGGTACAGTTTGCGCATTATTTGGGATATCTATTAATGGCTCTGCCGGCAAGTTGGCTCGCACGCAAACTCGGTTATAAAGGCGGCATCATTTCCGGTTTGTTGCTTGTTTCGATTGGCGGTTTCTGGTTCATACCCGCGACAAGCATTTCGGCATTCTGGGCGTTTCTGCTTGGAGTATGTTTGATTGCAATGGGATTAACCGTTCTTGAAACCGTTGCCAATCCTTACACAACTGTTCTCGGTCCAAAACAATATGCCGCAACACGAATTAATTTTGCACAGTCATTTAACGGTGTTGGGTGGATTTTCGGACCGATTATCGGCGGTGTGTTTTTTTATTCTTCGGAAGGAGCCGAAGTCGCCCAGCAGCAACTTTATATTCCATACATGGTAGTTGCAATTATTGTTCTTGTAATGGCGGTGATTTTTTATTTTGCTAATGTTCCCGATTTAAATACCGAAGATGAATATCATTTGGATGAATCGGCAGATGTGGTAGTGAAACGTTCCATTTGGAAACATCCACATTTCACCGGCGCGGTTGCAGCGCAGTTTTTATATGTAGCGGCGCAGGCCGGTATCTTCAGTTTCTTTATTAATTATATGATAGAGGAAATCCCTTCTATCTCCGCATCGTTAGCCAATAGCTGGTTTTTTCAAAACAGAACCGAACTACGCGATGGTAGTTTTTTTGTGAACGAGCAGGGAGCTACATTCTTATTAGGAACAATCGGATTTCCGTTATTTCTTTTAGGACGGGCAACCGGCGCTGCCATCATGAGAAAGTTGAAAGCACACCGTGTGCTCGGTACTTACGCGGTTCTTAATGTTTTTCTCTGTGGAATTGTTGTTCTCAAACTTGGATGGGTTTCTGTTAGCGCGGTATTCCTGAGCTTTTTATTTATGTCAATTATGTTTCCAACAATTTTTGCGCTTGGTATTTACGGTCTGGGTGTGCAAGCAAAGAAAGCGTCGGGTTACATTGTTATGGCAATTATCGGCGGCGCAATAATGCCCAAGCTCATGGGTCATCTCGGTGATATTTATAATATGTCGGTTGGATTTATTATACCCTTGTTCTGCTTTGCGCTTGTCTCTGTTTACGGTTACATGTGGCCAAAGCTCAGCAAAGCCGACGGTCTTTCGGAAGTATCCACAACTAAAGGACATTGATGGAATAGAAAATGGAAAATGGAAAAGGACAATGATTTATATTGCAGCCGTTGTTAACAACGGTTTAAAATAAAAACTATTGAGTGTAAAGAATAATTATGAGAAAATTATCATTTGTGATTTTAACGTACGCAATAAATGTTTTTGTTTTCATTCAAGTTGCTTATGCGCAGGATATTCAATCAATCCGCAAAGTTGAAAATGTATTAAAACTAAAAGCCATTCCATTTGAGTTGAGTGATGTAAAACTTCTCGATAGCCCGTTTAAAAAAGCGATGGAGCTTGACGCCGAATATTTACTGCTTCTCGAACCGGATAGATTATTAAGCTGGTTTCGGAAAGAAGCCGAGCTCGAATCGAAAGGCGAAGTTTACGGCGGCTGGGAACAGATGCAACTCGCCGGGCATTCGCTCGGACATTATCTGTCCGCCTGCGCGATGATGTATGCTTCAACCGCTGATGAAAGATTTTGTGAAAGAGTAAATTATATTGTTGATGAATTAGAAGTATGTCAGTCAAAAAATGGAACCGGTTATGTTGCTGCAATTCCCGGCGGCGAAAAAATGTTTGCCGAAGTTGCAAAAGGCGATATTCGTTCTGCCGGATTCAATCTAAATGGTATTTGGTCGCCATGGTATACTATTCATAAATTATTTGCCGGATTATTGGATGCACAGCATTATTGCGGAAATGAAAAAGCATTGGAGATTGCGGTTAAGTTCGCAGATTGGGCTATCGCAACAACAAAGAATTTAAGCGAAGAACAATTTCAGAAAATGCTCGTTTGCGAATTCGGCGGCATGAACGAATCGATGGCGGAATTGTATGCGCGGACTGGAAATGAAAATTATCTCGAGCTTTCAAAAAGATTTTACCACAATGCAGTACTCGATCCGCTCGCGAATCACGAAGACAAACTGGACGGGCTTCATTCCAATACAAATATTCCAAAACTAATCGGGCTTACGCGACAGTATGAACTTACTCTGGAAGAAAAATATAAAACCGCAGCAGAATTTTTCTGGAATACGATGACCCATCATCATTCATATGTTATCGGCGGAAATAGTATGAATGAATATTTATCCCAACCGGATAAATTGAACGACAGGCTCGGCAACAACACTTGCGAAACATGCAATACTTATAACATGCTAAGATTGACAAGGGAATTGTTTACATGGAATGCCTCACCCGAATACGCAGATTATTATGAACGTGCTTTATACAATCATATTTTTTCATCTCAAAATCCCGAGAGCGGAATGTTTAGTTACTTCGTTCCTCTTCGTCCCGGCGCATACAAAAATTACTCCGATCAATTTAACAGTTTCTGGTGCTGTGTTGGAACGGGAATGGAAAATCATTCGAAGTACGGTGAGAGCATTTATTTTAACGATGACAAAGGTGTGTGGGTAAACCTCTTCATCCCATCCGAATTGAATTGGAAAGAGAAGGGAATCAAGATAAAGCAGGAAACACTTTTCCCCGCGGGCGATAATATTAATTTTACAATAAATGTAAACGAACCGACACGATTTAATTTCCGAATAAGATATCCGTCATGGGCTGAAAAAGAAATCATCATGGCTGTGAACGGAGAATTGCAACCAATCAATACGCAGCCGGGAAGTTATATCGAAATAAATAGAACGTGGAACAACGGCGACAAGATTGAAGCCATAATTCCATTATCACTTCTTCTTGAATCCATGCCGGACAATCTGAACCGGGTTGCGGTTTGTTGTGGACCGGTTGTTCTCGCGGGCGAACTTGGAGAGATAAATGATGAAGTGGCAAAAGAAAAAACATTTGTACCGGTGTTTATCACTGAAGGAAAGAAAGTTGATGATTGGATAAAACCGGTTGATGGAAAAGCACTTACATTTCAAACAATCGGAGTTGGGAAACCGCGCGATATATTCCTTCATCCGTTTTATGAATTTTATAACAAACGATATTCGGTTTATTGGGATTTATTTACCGAAGAACAATGGCAGGCGAGACTTGATGAAATAAAAGTTGAGCAGGAGCGAATAAAAGAACTGGAATTATTAACAATAGATTTTGCTCAGCCGGGCGATTCGCTGTCTGAAAATAGTCACAACGTGAAAGGAGAGAAATCCGAAACCGGCGAAGAAGAGTGGGGAAGAAAATTACGATTTGCCTACGACGGAGGATGGTTCTCTTACGAAATAAAAGTTTTGAATGATAAACCGAATACTCTGGTTTGTACTTATTGGGGAAGCGACAACCGCAGACGGAATTTCGATATCTTAATCGACGATGTGAAAATTGCTTCGCAGATTTTAGATAACAACAAGCCCAACGAATACTTCGATGTGTATTATTCAATTTCGGAAGAATTGACAAAGGGGAAGGAGAAAGTCACTGTAAAATTTGCTGCTCAACCGCAAAACACAGCAGGGAATGTATTCGGTGTAAGGATTATAAATGCTCGTTAATCTAATTGATTAATTGAATAGCCCCGACATTTATGTCGGGGAACACGATTCCCAAAGTTAATGGGCTTTAGCCCAATTATTATATAATGTGGCTAAAGCCAATGTCTTCACTTCCTTTTTAATCCGTCAGGTTAAAACTGACGGTAATTATTACTAATGCTTTGGGCTATGCAAAAGAATTATAAAATAATTTTCATGGTCCCTACAATGAACAGAATTTTATTTATTATTTTTCTATAAACAAAGAATTTTAGGTAAGAAAATTTTATGAATGAAGAAATAGCAGCAACAATAATCGAGATAGAAAAAGCCGCTCTCAACCGCTGGGGCAAAGGCGATCCCTCCGGCTTCCTTGAAATATCAAGCAAGGATGTTGTGTACTTCGATCCTTCCCTCGATAAGAGAATTGACGGATTGGATGAATTGACAAAGTATTACGAAGCCGCACGCGGTAAAGTATTTATTGACCGATTCGAATTAATAAACCCGTTTGTTCAAACAGACAGCACAATTGCAGTTCTTACTTTTAATTATGTATCGTTTACCGGCAGCACTGAATCACGCTGGAATTGTACCGAGGTTTACCGGAAGGAAAAAGGCGGCTGGAAGATTATTCAAACGCACTGGTCTTTAACACAGACATTGAAATAATTAGTAATACTGATTGAATTAATCTTTTTGTTTGAGTTCACTTTCTAATATCAAAATGAATAAAATAACTTAGAATAATTAACGGAGGAATTACAACAATGAAAAACAAGTTGAAATCAACATCAAATATCATTTCTTTTTGTTTGCTTTTTGTAATGATGTTTGCATTTACCAATTGTGCCCAAAATGAAATTAAAAAGGAGGATGGTCCTAAAATGGAAATCACAAAAGAAAAATTTGGAACAACAAGCGACGGAAAAGAGATTGATATTTATACGCTCACAAACGCAAACGGGATGAAAGTTAAAATCACGAACTTCGGCGGGATACTTTCTCAGGTTTGGGCGCCGGATAAAAAAGGCGAATTGAAAAATGTAGTTCTCGGTTACAATGATTTACAAGGATATGAAGCCGATAATAGTTTTTTTGGTATCCTTGTGGGAAGATATGGCAACAGAATCGGCAAAGCAAAGTTTACATTGGACGAAAAAGAAATCCAATTGACAATTAATGATAACGGCAACCAGCTTCACGGCGGATTCAAAGGATTTGGCAAACAGGTTTGGACTGCCGAACCGGTTACCGGCGAGAAAGAAGTTTCGCTAAAATTAAAATATCTCAGCAATGACGGCGAAGAAGGATTCCCCGGCAACCTTGATGTAACTGTAGTTTACACTTTGAATAACGACAATGAAATTGTCATGGACTATTCGGCAACAACCGACAAACCGACCGTTGTGAACTTAACAAACCATGCATATTTCTGTTTAGCTGGCGAAGGCGACGGAGATATTTTGAATAATGAATTGATGATTGCCGCCGACAAATTTACAGCAGTTGATAATACTTTAATTCCAACCGGCGAACTGCGCGATGTAAAAGGAACTCCGCTCGATTTTACGACTCCAACAGCTATCGGCGCAAGAATTAATGATGAGTACGAGCAAATGAAAAAAGGTTTCGGTTACGATCATAACTGGGTATTGAACCGGAAAGACAATTCGATGATGCTTGCTGCGCGTGCAGTCGATCCAACAAGCGGACGCGTTCTCGAAGTATTGACAACAGAACCGGGAATTCAATTTTACAGTGGTAACTTTTTGGATGGAACCAAAATAGGGACATCGGGCAAGCCTTACAAATACCGCACCGGCTTCTGCCTTGAAACACAGCACTACCCGGATTCACCAAATCACGAAAATTTCCCGTCGACAGTTTTAAGACCGGGAGAAAAATATTCGACAAAAACGATTTACAAATTCTCGGTACAGAAGTAATTATATCATACTTAAATGCCCGACCTCTTTTCTTTCATTAAGGTTAGAAGCCGGGTATTTATGGCTCTGTTTTAGGTCGATAAAATTCCGGATTAATAATTAAATTATTTGGAGAGAATCATGACCTTAATTAATACCATTAAAATCTTGCTATCAGGAATTATTATACTGTGTTTTATTTCAATAATTTCATTCGCTCAAAAAGAAAAAATGGTTATCACTTATTGCGACGGTACAAAGCAAAGCGTAACTTTGGAAAAAGCTAAAGTTGAAATTAAATCATTTGAGTTCACATGCAGTACTGTAGGAAATGACGAAGGGACGGTCTTTGGAAGTACTGAGTATAATCCAAATGCTCTGGAAGGGAAAATATTTTATTTACCTAATAATTCCGCAAAATTACCTGACTTCTCAAAACTCAATCCCGTTGGTACAATATACACAAGAAAATTAGATGTACCTTCGCAAGCTTTCGATAAAGGATTTCCGGGTGTAACCGACAGATTTGAATGGTTTGCATTAAGGTACACTGGTGTATTTAATGCTAACGTATCCGGCGAATATAAATTTAGGTTAAATTCGGATGATGGTTCAAAATTATATGTCGATGGAAAATTAGTAATAGATAATGACGGACAACACGGACCCAGAAGTATGGCCGGATCAATCAATTTAACAAAAGGCAGTCATAATATCATTATTGAGTATTTCCAGGGTCCCCGTACACATATTTGTCTTCAATTTTTTATTACTGAACCGGGGGGTAAAGAGCGAATTTTTTAATAGGATAATATCAGATTGCAGAAATACCCGGCTTTTGATTACCGGATGAAAGCTGAGTTATAATGATTTTAGAGTGATGGATGCGGATTTTTATATTAATCCAAAATCATAAATCTATAATCTTATTCCCCTTTTTTGACCACAACGGACACAAAGGCGCAGGAAGAATTACTCTTTTCTTTACTTCGTGCTTCCTATGAGTTACTTCATAGTAAAACAAAGAAGCACAGCATCCTTTATCTCGCAACATGCCGCGATTTGTCTGGGGTGAAGTCTGCAAAAGGCGGATAAATCCCAATTATAAAACCGATATCAAACAATACCTCTCGATTTTGCTTCTTCAAGAATTTCAACAGTTGCCGTGGCTCCAATGCGGGTAACTCCAAGCGAGCGGACGCGAAGTAGATTTTCGAGAGTGCGGACACCGCCGGCAGCTTTTATCTGAACTTGCGCTACGCTTTTTTCTCTCATCAATTTTAGATGTTCATCGGTAGCGCCTTTGTATGAATACATCCCGTTCGGCTGCTTCACAAATCCGTATCCAGAAGAGGTTTTTACGAAAGCAACAGAATGAGAGGAACAGATTTCGCACAGTTTAATTATCTGTTCATCCGAGAGATAATCATTCTCGAAAATAACCTTGAGAATTGCATTCATCGAAATCACTGCATCATTAATCTGTTTTATTTCATCCGACACATATTCCCAAGCCCCGCTCATCACCTTACCGATATTTACCACCATATCTATTTCCGTCGCACCGAGTGCAATCGCTTCGATTGTTTCAACAATTTTATTTTTAGTTGTGCTGTTACCGTGAGGAAACGTTACAACTGAACAAATGCCAACATCAGTTCCTTCTATATATTTTTTGCACATTTCAATTGCATACGGCTTTATGCAAACTGTTGCAACATCGTATTTCTTTGCAATTGTACATCCATTAAGAATTTCTTCATCGCTCATCGTAGGATGAAGCAGCGAATGGTCAATCATTTTTGCGAGTGATTTAAGAGTTAGTTCCGTTTCCATTTAGTATTCCATTTTTATTTGAAAAGATACGGGATAAAAGTGATATTAGAATTTTTATACGTTTCGTAAGTCCAATCATCTTTGCCGTTTATTCGAATCACGGTTGTCCCAACTTCAAATGCCGGTAAATCTTCAATGTATTTCTTTTTGTTTTCGATAAGATATTTTTCTGTTTCTATTTTAAAATCCTGCATGTAAGCGCTACGTGCATAAACCGCCTGCTGTGCTTGAAGAAGAATAATTGCTGGATCCATTGCACGCAGGTAATTAACATCCACCGAACCGTGGAAATGATGATTGGCATGAAAAACATCTGCTTCAATATCATCGGGAAAGCGTTTCATAATCTTTTGTTGATTAACCGCGTAGGTATCGCCGCCGTGCACATAAACAAATCCGTTATATTCCATTTGAAATGAAAGAGAGCGTGTATTCTCTTCTTCTCCGTCTTCAAAACAGTTTAGCACTTTTATACTCACTCCGTCAAGATCAAAAACATCACCGGTGTGAAAAGATTGATAATCCCAAAACTTTTCTACATCGAAAATTTTTTTAATTTTTTCTCCCCGGTCGCCGCTGTCGTGGTCTTCGTGGTAGTGGGTAAGGATGAAGTAATCTATTTTATTTATTCCCTGCCGGTTTAAAAACGGAATTAAAATACTGTCGCGTACCCAGACTTTACCACAGTCGACAAGCAATGTTTTGCCCGTTGGAAGAATAAATAAAACCGAAGCGCCATGCTCTACATCAGGAGTTATGATTGTTAGTCCCGCAGGATTTCCTTTTTCAACTACCTCGACCGTTACTTCCAAAGAATAATTATGATCGAAATTAATTTTTAGCGAATTAGTTCCATTGTTGAGTTTTGTTGTTTGCTCTTTTGGAATTTTTACAATCACTGCATCTTCGGAGTACGTAAAATCGGATAACTCGAAAAGAAGATTTTCTTCGCCACATTTTAATGTTTCGATTTTATTTCCGAGGCGGTTTATTTTAAAAAATAAATCACGCGGATATTCGCGATAAATAATGTTGTTAACCGGTTTAACCGTTGGAGTAATTTCGACAGGCTCGATTTCAAGATAGTCAATATCAATGTAGCCCCAGCTTTCCTTCAACGCGATTTCGTTTTCACCTTGGTGCAGGTAGGTTTGTGTATTAAATAGCTTCCATTCATCGGATGAACCGAAACCGACTGCGAATTGATAACCGTTGCGGATGACGAGTTCCTCTTTCTCCCCGCCAAATGCCCTGTATCGAAACATCAGTGTGTACCAGGAAGACGAATCCGTGCAAATTTTCCAAATAATACTTCCGGATTTTTCCATACTTAAAAACTTCCCGGAAGATGCAGTTGAATCATAGATTAACAATAATCCATTGTTTACCGCATTTTCTGCTTCGAAGATTTGCCGATTAAACGATTGAGCCGGAGTGTCGAAACTACCCCGGCTCAAAAAGAATAATACAGTTACAAAAAATATTCTTACATACTTAATTGCTCTCATAAAAAGATTTTTTATTCCCAGTCATCTGTTCTGAATGAAGACGCGGGCAATCCTGCATTGTTAAACAATGTTCCTTCATGAATATCGCTCCAGCAGTAACGAACTGCCACAGGTTCTTTTACGTCGGGAGAAGATACAACGAGAGTTTTTCCTTTCACTTCAACTACTGCATCATGAAATACTTTATCTTTCCCGGCAATCTGAAAATTGTTTTTCCCGTCGCGTGGTTTTATCTCAAGTCCGGTGGCAAAATCAAAAGATAGAACAATTTTATCTTTTTGTATTTTCATCGATTTATAAAGCGGACCGGAGCAAACAACTTTTTTATTATAATTTTTGGCAAGCGCCCAAAGAGCAAGTCTTTCGCCAACATCCTCTTTATTTCCCGGATGAATGTTATCAGGGTTGCCGATATCCATAGTAACAGCCATGCCTGTGTTCGGCGTTTTAAGTGTCCTCATTTGCGATTCGCGAAGCAATTGCGAATTAGTTTCACCCCCGTAATTATACGGCGCTATCTGAACATAGTAGAACGGGAAATTTCCTTCTTGCCATTCGTCGCGCCAGCATTCAATCATCATCGGGAAAATTCTTTGATACAATTTCGGATTGCCGACATTCGATTCGCCTTGATACCAAATTGCACCTTTGATTCCATACGGCCTTAGCGGTGCTATCATTCCGTTAAATAAAGTTGTCGGCGTATTCGCTGATAAATCCACCGATAACCGGGGACGTGTAAAAGCAGTTTCTCCCATTGCACCGAAAACATAAAATTTTACATTTCTATATTCTGCAACCGGAAGATACTTCCATTCCCCGGCAATGGATATTTTATCACCGGATTCTTTTACCGATAAAGTCATTAAATTTTCAGTGCCGTATATACCGCCGCCGCCTTGATTATCCAAAACTCTTACTGCGATTGAAAGAACAGAATCCTTATTCAAATTTTTATCAATCGTATAAACTCTTTCGGTTTCCCAGAATCCGTCCTTTTCATATCCGCCTATTTTTATTCCGTTGACGAAAGTGATATCCATATCGTCAATTGGTCCCAAAGAAAGAATTAAATCTTTTCCCAGCCATTCATTCGGAATTTCAACTTTTTTTCTAAACCAAACAGCGCCGTCAAAATTTCCTACTTCAGTATTTTCCCAAAGTGTTGGAAGAATCATTTCGCGCCAGCGGCTGTCATCATAATTAACCTGAGAACATTCCGAATCCTGGAAATCCAAATCCATCCACCTTTCCTCGGAAGTATTTTCACTCATATCGATTACTTTATGACCGTTGAGCCACAAATTTAGCAAGAGAATTTCCGGTCCGGATTCATTTATTTTTGTCACAATATTTTCAAATTCATCTACAGTTACGATGTCCTTACCGCTAATCCATGCCTCGGCGGGTGTTCCTCCCCAGCTCGAGTGAATTAATCCAATTGGAATTTTTAACTCATCGTGAAGTTTTTTACCAAAGAAATATGCCGTCGCACTAAAACTTGCCACAGTTTCCGAATTGCATTCAAGCCACGTACCCCCGCAATTAAAATTTGGTTCGGAAGAAATCGTTCGAGGTACTGTAAACAATCTGATATTCGAATTACCAGCATTGGCAATAGTAGATGCGGAGTTAAAAATCGTATCGCGCGGAGGCCAGCCTGCTAACGGCATTTCCATATTCGATTGACCCGAACACAACCAAACCTCGCCGATTAGAACATTTTTATAAACGATTGTTGAGTCGCCGATTTTTACTGCAACTTCGTACGGACCACCTGCTTTCGGTGTTTTCACTTTTGTAATCCAGTTCCCGTCGTTACCAACCATTGTTTTGGCGGACGAGCCCCAGCTTGTTTTGATATCGACGTTGGTTTGAGGAAAAGCTTTTCCCCAAAAAGGTACGTTTGATTTCTGTTGAAGCACCATATTATCCGAAAATAATGAGGGCATCTCAATCATAAAATTTTTTTCGCCCTGAGCAAAAGATACTCCTGCAAGTAATAAGAGAATTAAAAACGATTTCATCACAGCATCCCATAATGATTTATAAATTATTTTTGATTACGACACAGTCAAAATTTACTCAATTTATAAGTAATGTTTTATAAAGAAAACTGCTAAATATCATTTACTATTTGAGTGAATAACCTTTTTCTACAAACAACGATTTCGTTCACTCAACTGCCAATTTAATGTTGCGTAAAGACAACATTAAAACATAAAAAGACGGATAATGATGCTTATGAGCAACATTAAATCCGGAATTGCAACCGGATTTATTTTACTTCGCTGTGTTTTATTTCCATCCGGCTCAATTGTATATCGCCTGACAAAATCACTTTTAAAAATCGCACCCCTGTTTCTTTGATGCTGCCGAAAAATTTTACCGCGGGATAATAGCCGTAATCTTTTTCTTCGAAGTCATAAACCTCGTTATCTATCTCAATTTCCTTGTAAGTTTCCCCATCGGAGGAAACATAAATGTCCACGTTGCTATCTTCATCTATGATAAAAGCGAACAATTCCACTTCAGAAATTGAGTCGTCGGTTTTATAAACGATGTAACTTCCCGAACTGCCGGCGAGCCTGCTTCTGTCTTCCCTTGCCTTGCGAAGGTTGTCGTATGTAATCAATCTCAATTTCCCTTCTCTGCTAATTATCTTTTCGAGGTTCTCGAATTCGTCAACAAGTTTTTGATATTTTACTTCCACCGGTCCAACGATATTTGAGTAATCAGATTCACCCGATTCATTCTTTGCTTTAATTCTATAAAAATATCGCTTGCCAACTTGCGCCGTTTCATCGCTGAAAATAGGACGGCAGGCATATTTGCTTTCGTCGGCATTATCGGCTATCGCCACCCAATTACCAACGTACTCTTCTTTACGTTCGATTACATACGATTGAGCGCTGGTGGAACCTTGCCATGAAATTTCAGAAATATCTTTGATATCAAGCAACGTTGGAGTTTCGGGTATAGGAATAGGAATTATTTGTTCATCACTGATTAGCGCCGCTTTCTCCATCACCAATTGGAAAATAGTTCTCTCATCATAATCATCGCCGCTCGGGAAGCCCGGGTAACGATACGATTCGTAAGATTGCCTTTCGTAATGATGATAAAAACCTCCTTCGCGATTTCGATTGCGGAGGCTCCAAAGCAATCCGCCTGTCAATCCTTCATTAATAATTACATCGGATAAATCGGCGATTGATTTTGTATCTCTCAATCCGTATTCGCCAATAACATAAGCTTTTTTCCCTTTGAATAAATTTTGATTTGAAATGACATCGCCCGGTTTTGAATAATGGGTTGTTAGTATATCGGTGTTCGGATCATTAACCCTCTCATCGGTAAATCCGTGGAAAGTTACTCCATCAATTAAAAGATGGTTTTTATCTATACTCTTTATAAATGCGGCGATTTCTTTCGTCCACGAGTATGGAGCATCTAACTCATTTCCGGTTTCCCACGCAAGAATAGCTTTATCATTTTTATACTGAACTCCAGTGTAAAAATTTTCTCTGTTAAGCAAATAATTAATTGTCTTCTTGAAATCAGAAATCAATAGCGAGTCCGTCCAGAATTCACTATGACTTTTTCCCCTGAACGCAGCATAATCCATCGGTCCGCCCCACCATTTCCAATTATCAACTAATGGGATTATTACTCTCACGCCTACTTCATTTGCAATTTTCAAAACCATATCGAAAGTGCGAAAGGCTTCTTCATCAAATTGACCGGGACCTTCAATATAACGGACATATTCCATCGGGTCGGATTCTTTTCGAAGCGGAAGCACATACGTACGTGCGACTTTTCCGCCAAGTTGCTTTATAGCAGTAAGCGCATCTTTTATTTCAAATTCGTCGGGAAGCTGCCATGGATTAATTCCCTCGAATGGGAGATAATCTTCGATGTAATGAAGATTCGGAATGTTGAACGAAATGAAACGGAATTCTTTTCCGTCTTCGTAAAGTTTATCTTTTTCGCGAGTGATATAAGAGCTAAACTGACTTGATGAACATTGCATAAGAAACAAACTTAAAAGTGGGAGAAATAACAAAAATATTTTTTTCATTACCTGTTCCGTTTTATAAAACACCATATTCATAAAAAATATTTTGCACCCAAAGATACAAAATTAGCATTTTGTGCGAGGCTACTATTGTGCCAATTTAAAAGATTGATTAGCCTGATAAATATTGAAAAGACGGCGATGTGTATTTATCTATTTAATAAAAGTATATCATAATTGTAATGAAATGACTTTCCGAAAAGCTGCTTTTAATTAAATTTGGAGTAGCACAAAAATTGACAATTGTTATTTTCACTAACCTTGGATTTGAAATGAACATCAAAAATCAAATTAGAAACGAAATGCTCGAATCGCTTCAAAAGGATTTGTTCGAGGCATGTTATCCTAAATGTGTTGACAAAGAATTCGGCGGCTACTTTACAAATTTTAGTCACGACTGGCAGATTGAAGCAGTACAGGAAAAAATGATTGTTACGCAGGCGCGGCATATGTGGACTGCAGCCAAAGCAGCTAAATTTTTCGGAAATAAAATTTATGAGAATGCGACTGTTCATGGATTAAAATTTTTGAAAGACAAACAATGGGATAATGATAACGGCGGATTTTTCCAGGTTCGCGACCGTGACGGTGGATTCACTCCGCTTCACGGATGGCGTGATGAAAAGAGAGCTTATGGAAACGCATTCGGAGTTTATGGATTGTCCGCATTATATGAATTGACTAAAAATCCCGAAGTAATTGCCTTTGCCAGAACAGCTTTTGAATGGATTGAAGAACACTGCTACGATCCGCATTACGGCGGGTATTTTCAATTCATCACAAAAGAAGGAAATATTTTCGGAAAAAATGACGAATACAAAACACTTGCGAAAGATGAAAATGAAGTCGGTTTCAAAGACCAAAATTCATCCATCCATTTGATGGAGGCTTACACCGAATTATATACAAACTGGAAAGATGAAATTCTATATAAAAAATTAAGAGATATTCTTGTTTTAATTCGTGATACGATGACGTCGTCAAAAGGATACCTTCGATTATTCTTCGAACCGGATTTCAAGCCGGTTTCGTTCCGTGATGATTCGAAAGAAGTGAGGGAGAAAAATTTCGGACTCGACCATGTATCATTCGGACATGATTATGAAACTGCTTTCCTTATGATGGAAGCATCCCATATTCTTGGAATTGAAAATGATACAAGAACACTCGCAGTAGCGAAGAAAATGCTTGACCATGCAATTGATAATGGATGGGATAAAGAAGGAATCGGTTTTGTGGATGAAGGTTACTATTTCGCCGGAGAGGATAAATGTAAAATTATCAAAGATTCGAAAACCTGGTGGGTACAGGCTGAAGGATTGAATGCATTGCTGATGTTTTCCAAAATTTACCCGGAAGAAAAAAGATATTTTGAAATGTTTGTTCAGCTTTGGGATTATGTTAAGAAAAATTTAATCGACCACGAGCACGGTGGTTGGTACTGGGGCGGACTCGATAAGCAGCCGTTTTATAAAACCGGCTCGAAGCAAAATTTATGGCAGTGCACTTATCACAACGGACGTGCTTTGATGAATTGTATATCAATGCTTGCGGACGAAGACTTTGAACTGTACGGCAAAAGTGAAGGATTTAGAGAGAAGAAAAAACAGACCGATGAATTTATTGAACACTGGAAAAAAGTTAGAGGATAAATTGTGTTTGTAGAGACGCCATACATGGCGTCTCAAGGTGCACAATTCAGTACCTATTCGCGATTTGTCGATAAACCGAAATTGTAGAGACGCCTTATCAGCCTCGGCAAGACCGAGTCTTGACGGGTAAGGCGTCTCTACGTCGCGCAAAAAGCCCAACTTCTCCGACATTTTTTTTCACGTCAGAAGTTGGGCTTTTAGCATTACACGAATTGGTTTAATTTCGTTGTAGTTAACCCACCCCTAAATCCCCTCCGTGGGAGGGGACTTTTAAAAGCTCGTCGTCCCCTCTAAAAAGAGAGCTTGTCCCGATGCTTTTATCGGGAGGTGAGGGGTGTGTAAAAAATGCCATGCAGGAATAAAACTCTATGATGCATGGCATTATAGGGAGGCACTACTACTAAGGGAATTTTTACTTGTTTCTTTTCATCAACTTCAAATTCTTTTCGATCAATTCAATTCTTTGTTTAACTGACTCAGCGCTGCGCAGTTTATCTTCCGGTGTATTTAAAACATAATCCAATAATTTCTTTACAGTTGTTGTAGCAACGTGCATACGGGTATCCGATGAGCCGTAATAAATTAAAACGTCGCCGTTCTTTTTTTCCACCCAGCCGTTGCTGAAAGTTACGTTTGAAACGTCACCGATTCTTTCTTCTCCTTCAGGTGCAAGAAAATACCCGCCGGGTTTTGCAATCACTTTCGATGGGTCGTTCAAATCTGATAAGAAAACATAAAGTACATATCTTAAACCCGCAGCAGTACTACGTACACCGTGCGCAAGCTGCAGCCATCCTTTGTCTGTTTTAATTGGAGCGGGACCCAATCCGTTTTTCACTTCATAAACCGTATGATAGATTTTCTTATCCATAATTATTTCTTCTTTCACTTCAGCACATTCCATGCTATCGGTAAAACCGAATCCAATTCCACCGCCGCTTCCGGTTTCAATAAATCCATCCTGCGGACGGGTATATAAAGCATATTTTCCATTTATAAATTCAGGATGAAGTACAACGTTTCTCTGCTGACCGGAGTAAGAAATCAAGTCGGGCAATCTTTCCCACTTCACTAAGTCTTTGGTACGAGCGATTCCACACGCTGCCGTTGCAGCCGAGGTATCATCCGGTTTGCAGTCATCGTGTCTTTCAGTGCAGAACAAACCGTATATCCAACCATCTTCATGTTCAACAAGACGCATGTCATAAACATTAGTGTCCGGATTTTCCGTTTCGGGAAGCAATACCGGATAATCCCAAAATCTAAAATTATCAATTCCGCTTTTCGATTCTGCGATTGCAAAGAATGATTTGCGGTCAACCCCCTCCGCTCGGACAACGAGGATTACTTTGCCTTTCCACAACATAGCACCCGAATTGAAAGCTGCATTCATTCCAATTCTTTCCATTAAAAACGGATTAGTTTTTTGAGCGAGATCGTACCGCCAAAATACCGGCGTGTGTTCTGCTGTTAAAACCGGGTAAACATACCTATCAAATACACCGTTACTCTTCGCCTGTTTTTTGTTTTTTCTTTTAATAAGCCTCTCGTGTTTGGCAAATAACTTTTTGACTTTTTGATTGAATTCCTTTTTATCCATTTCGTCTCCTTTTAATTAATTCTGGCTGCAATTTCCTGGAATTCTTTTTCCACCTGTTCACCGCAAGTTTCTTCAAGTTTATTCCACCATGTAAATTTAAGAATAAGTGAAGTTATTATAATAACACCGACACCAATTAATAAGTATGTTACCTCATGAATAACGAGATAAATAGGAGCTGCAACCAGCGAAGTCTGCCAGATAATTCCAATGATTATATTGAATGCATCGCGTTTAAAATTATTTTTCGGCTTAAAATCGGGGAACTGCTGTTTAACTTTTTGAAGCACCGGTTTCCACAAACCCCACGGCCGGACTTTTACATAAAACCTCATAAGAACTTCATCAGGCTCCGGTTCAGTGAAGTAACTGCCGAGTATGCAGCCAATTAATGAAACAAGCAGAATGTACGGAAAAGCGTTTAACGCCGGCAGTGCCGGGAAAGCAAACGGAATGATAAGCGAAGCAGCAATTCCAGCTACCATTCCCCAGAAATATCCGTATCCATTCAGCCGCCACCAATACCATTTCAATACGTTAGCCGCTGTATATCCTCCGTAAAGAGCATTCACAATCCACAACGTAATTTGATTTACCGATTCTACAACCATCCCGAATATAAATCCAATAATCACAAAAAATATTGCGACGATAAAACTAATCTTTACATAATGTTTTTTATCTTCGTTGGGTCTGTAAAATTTCTTGTAAATATCGTTCACAACATAAGCCGGGGCTGCATTGATTGTTGCGGCGTAAGTTGACATGAATGCGGCGAGCAATCCTGCGAGCAGTAATCCAACCAAACCAACCGGAATTAAATTCTTTAAAGCATACGGAAGAATCATTTCGAAGTCTATTCCCGATCCCATTTCATTAAGCTGCGTACTGTAGAATGCAAGTGCAAGAATAGTCAATCCTGCAATCATCATATACCGCGGAACAAAAAGAACGACCGAAACAAACCAGCTCATTTTTGCTGATTCCTTTGCATTTCGTGTAGCAAGTACACGTTGCATATCATAGTTTGGAGCAGGCCCGGCTGAACTTACTAGTATTCCTTTAAATAACATCATCATAAAAAAGATTGTGAATAATTCGTAACCGTCCCGGGCAATCTTAGAATTGACCGAATCGATTATCCCGCTCCAATTTAAGTTTAAATTCCAGCCGAAGGAAATGTCTTTCCAGCCATTCGGGATAACTGAATTTAAAACATCGGGCGCAACAGCATTCATCGCAATAATTCCAACCGCTATCGAAGCCACTGTCATAACAAGAAATTGTAAAAATTCAGTAATAACAACACTGAACATTCCCCCTTTTATTGCGTATACTGCGGTGATGCTCATTAGAATTACAGCGTACATGTCGGGCGATAAATCCCACGGTAAAAATGATTTTGCAAATTTGCCGATGCCTTTAAAATCGTAGGCAATAAATCCTATAACGCTTATCAACGCAAAGCAGACAACAATAATATGGGCAAGTCGTGCGCCTTTACCGCTGCCGAACCGCGTTTCAATCCATTGAGCGCCCGTCATAACACCCGAACGCCGAAGCCAGATTGCAAGAAAGATCATTAAAAAAACCTGGTTGAAAATCGGCCACAGCCATGGAATAAATACGCTCTTCATTCCGTACACAAAAAGTAAATATACAAGCCACATTGTTCCGGTAATATCAAACATACCCGAAGCATTCGATACACCGAGTATCCACCACGGCAATGAATTTCCGCCCAGGAAATACGAATCGATATCTTTGATTGCTCTTTTCGAGACTAAAATTCCAAGAATAAATACAATGGCGAAATAGGCAATTATTATGATGAGGTCGACTATATGAATTTGCATTTACGCTTCAATTTAATTCGGAAAAATATTTTTTGTAGAAAGGCATAAATGATGCCAGTTATGCATGAAAAAAATCCTCATTTTTTGTTCAAAGAAAGGAAGCGGGGGGTGTGCACGATTTATCAATATAATAAGCATTTATGAATTTAATAAGCTGCATCCTTTTTACGGAAATTTTTTTCAGTATTATTCTCAAAAAATCACGTGTAACTTAAGAACGCTTTTTGATAGCTTTGATTCAGAAATATTTTAAAAAGTAAACCGGGAAATCCGAATGAGAAAGTCAGAAATCTTAAAACTAATAATTTTGACGGTATCACTCATGAGTTTATCATCAACAAAATCATTTTCACAGCATGAAAAAATTATCGCGCTGCCGCACGCAAAAATGCGATTGCAGTTTTTCTCACCATCGGTAGTGCGAGTTACAGTCACAAAAGAAGATAATTTTATAAAGGGGAAAAGTCTCATTGTTTCAGCAGAGCCAAAACAAACTATTGTTATTGAAGAGGAGATAACAAGTGGATTTAAATTACGAACCGAACGTCTCTTAATCAAAATTGACAAAAATGACGGCTCAATTGTTTTTGTAAACAATAATGTTGAGATACTTTTGATTTCGAAAGCTATTGACAATACTTCATTCGTTCAAAATACAGTTGAAAATCAGATTACAACTTCTATAAAACAAAATTTTCAGATTTCCTCGCATGAAGGACTTTACGGCCTGGGGCAATTTGAAGACGGCGTTGTAAACTGGCGCGGGCACGATGTGCTTCTCGTTCAGGCAAACAGAATTGCGGTAAATCCGTTTTTAATTTCAACAAAAGGATATGGAATTCTATGGGACAATTATTCCAAATCAAGATTCAAAGACTGCGACGGTGAAACATATTTTTGGTCGGAAGATGCGGATGAGATTAATTATTATTTTGTTTACGGTTCCAACATGGATAAAGTTATTGCCGGATACCGCGAACTAACCGGTCAAGCGCCGATGTTCGGTAAATGGGCTTACGGTTACTGGCAATCCAAGGAAAGATATAAGACAGCCGATGAATTGCTGGAAACGCTGAAGGAATACAGAAGAAGAAAAATTCCGATTGACAACATGATACAGGATTGGAGTTACTGGACGGACGGCGAACATTTCAGCAGCATGGAATGGGATGAGTCGAGATACCCGGAAACAAAGAATTGGGTGGACGGCATTCATAATTTAAATGCTCATTTAGCGGTCTCAATCTGGCCTGCATTCGGCGTAAAATCAAACATCTTCAAAGAGATGGAACAGAATAATTTATTATATCCGCCGGTTCACTGGTGCGGCGGAAAAGTTTACGATGCATACAATCCTCTTGCAAGAGAAATTTATTGGAAGTTTGTGAAGAAAGGATTTTTCGATATCGGTGTTGACGGTTACTGGATGGACGCAACCGAACCGGAATTCCGGTGCACCGATGATAGATACGCAACGGAGTTATCTTTTAAAGAAAGCGGTAAAAATTATCTCGGTTCCGCATCAAGGTTTCTGAATACATATTCTCTTTTCACGACAAAGATTGTTTACAAGCAACAAAGAAAACTTTCGGACAAAAAACGAGTTTTCATTTTAACGAGGTCATCATTCGCCGGGCAACAGGGTTACGGCGCTGTAACCTGGTCTGGTGATACATTCGCAAGTTTCGAGAATTTGAAAATTCAAGTCGCCGCTGGTATAAACATCAGTATGTCAGGCATACCTTATTGGAATTCAGATATCGGCGGATTCATTACCGGTTTCAAATATCCCGAAGGATGCAACGACCCGGCGTACCGTGAATTGTATGTGCGCTGGTTTCAGTTCGGAACTTTCTGCCCGATGTTCCGTTCTCACGGCACAAATACACCGCGCGAAGTCTGGCAATTTGGCGAACCGGGCGAGTGGGCTTACGATGCGCTTGTAAAATTTGATATTCTTCGGTATAAACTGCTTCCGTACATTTATTCGATTGCACACAAAGTTACATCCGAAGGATATTCGTTCATCCGCGGACTCCCGATGGATTTTAGAAATGACCCGCACACATTTTCGATTAACGGCCAATTTATGTTCGGTACATCGATGATGGTCTGCCCGGTTACAAAGGAAATGTATTTTAAGACAAATATACAGGGTGTGGATATCAGTCCCGACCATTTTTATTCCGCGGATGGAAAAGAGCACGGCACCGAATTAAAAATTTTCCGCGGAACCGGATTTAATATTCCAGTGCTTACAAGAAAATTGGAAGCAAGCCAAATAGGGTGGAGCGGATGCTTGCCTGCCGACCTTGATACTGCTTACAGTTTACAGATTGAAGGTAAAATTCTTTCGGATAATGCGGGAGAATATATATTTTCTATACAAACAGACGGCGGTGTTCAAGTATGGATTGATAATAAATTGTTGATTGACAAATGGGATAATACTCAAATGGGAATATTCCCGGTTACTTTAATACTCGATGCAAAACAAAAATACAATTTCCGGTTGTATCACAATCAAAGCAGAGAAAATTATGCGATGCTGAAGGTAACATGGATTCGTCCGACAAATGAGGATGATTCAAAACAGATTGATGTTTATTTGCCGGGCGAAACAACCTGGTTCGATTTCTGGACGGGGAAAGTTTACGAAGGCGGGCAGACCGTTAAAGCCGATGCCCCGATTGAAATAATACCTGTATTTATTCCTGCGGGTTCAATTATTCCATTAGGTCCCGAACTGAAGTATTCAACGGAGAAAAATGCCGATCCGATTGAATTAAGAATCTATCCCGGCAAAGACGGTTCATTTGAGCTGTACGAAGATGAAAACGATAATTATAATTATGAAAAAGGAATTTATTCGACTATTAAGTTTGATTGGAATAATGCAGAGAAAAAATTGACTATCGGTGAACGGCAAGGTGAATTCCCCGGGATGCTGAAGGAGCGGACGTTTAATATTGTTTTGGTGAATGAAAAAAATGGTTTTGGCGATAAATTTTCAAAAGAGTATGAAATGGCTGTTAAATATATGGGGGAGGAAATTAAGATTGAATTTTAGTTCTCTCAAAAACATAATAATTGACAACGTAATTATTTTAGATAAATAATTTTGTTAGTTACTATTTTTTTGTCCGTTTTCAAAACAGCAAAATAAAGGCCGCTTGAAATATTGCCCGGTGTCCACACAAAAGTATGCTTACCGGCATTTTTATAATCCGAACAAAGTGTTTCTATTTCATTCCCAAGTATGTCGTAAATGATTATTCTAGCAAATGCTGCATTCGGTAATGAGCAAGAAATTGTGGTTGAACCATTGAAGGGATTGGGATAGTTTGATATTGAAAATGATTGAGGAGTGAAAATATCATTTTCGCTTTCGACAGATACAAGAGTTCCGTATTGTACTCCGTCTATAAGACAGCCAATCAATGCATCCTCTCCTCCTTCCCATTCATATTTCCAAATACCAATATTTTTTGCTAGAAATTCAGCATACCCCGCATAACCAAAATTTGTATCTTGAACACAAAAGTTAAATATATAAAACACTTTAACAGAAAAATATTGCTCCCACCAAATCATTTTGTTTTCCTTAAAGGCTCCATATCCAGCCCATTGAATTCCTTCCATTCGCTCCCAGTAGTATTTAAGAGGCACATTAAGAAAGTACCAAGGATGTTCTTTATAGTTTAATTCAATGATGTATACAACAGCTGAATCGACATCAATTTTATATGAAGGAATTAATCGATTGTTGAAATAGATTAGCCGGAATCTTCCACTTTCTAACGTGTCAATTCGGGTAATTTTAGATTCACGAAAAATTCCATCCGGCACCATGTAATACTGCCAGATATCTCCCACGTGGTGGGGGAAGTAATCAAGCGGGTTTTCTTCTTGCGCATAGCTTGTTAAATATGCGCAGCAAAATAAAATTGTTAAAAAGAGTTTTTTCATAACTACTCCGTAATTTGTCGGTAAAAATATTTTGGTGTTGGTTAGTTCATAGCTGTCTCCGGAGTTTGTTAATAAAACATTATTTATATCGGCATCAATCGGTGGGATTTGTTGTGTGTTATTTGAAATTTTTACGTTCATTGAATTACAGCGTAAAACCCATCAAAATAATTCCCAATTATTTTCATTATAATTTTAAGAAAAGAAGTTTGGTTTGTCAATATATTATAGTTGTATCAAGATTGACATGTATAATTTAATAATCCGCTTCAAAGCCAAAGAAATAATCGCTAATTTTTGATAAACAACTTTTGAATATTTTTCGAGGAGCCATGAAAAGAAGATTACTTTTAACTGTCTGTATCGGATTTGTTTTCTCATCAAGTTACATTTCCCAGACTGTGAATTTTCAAATTAATTTACAGGGCGGTGTGAAGCCTATCAGCCCATATATCTACGGCACAAACGAAGTACTTGCTGAAGATGATAATTACACAGCAATGCGACAAGGCGGCAATAGAATGACCGGTTACAATTGGGAAAACAACGCATCCAATGCTGGCAACGATTGGCAGCATTCATCCGATAATTTTCTTACATGGGTTTCCGGAATTCTTAATGAAAACGAGCCGGGAATCGTTACAACATTTTTTCATGATTGGGCTCAATCGTTAAATGCATATTCGCTTGTAACATTACAAATGGCCGGCTATGTTGCAAAGGATAAAAGCGGTAACGTAAGTGAGGCTCAAACCGCACCGTCGTCACGATGGGATGAAGTTAAATTTGTTAAGGGCAGTCCGTTTTCGCTAACCCCAGATTTAACCGATAACTATGTTTACATGGATGAGTTTATAAATCTTTTAGTCGATAATTATGATAAAGCCAACAGTTATACAGGAGTAAAAGGTTACTCTCTCGATAACGAGCCCGCACTATGGCCTTCAACTCACCCGCGCATTCACCCGGCAAAAACAACATGCGCCGAAATTGTGCAAAAAGCAATCGACCTTTCGTTATCCGTGAAAAACGTTGATGAATACGCAGAGATTTTTGGTCCGGCTCTTTACGGATTTGCCGCCATTACTGATTTTCAGGGTGCACCGGATTGGAGTGCGGTTAATACCGGGAATAAGTACGCATGGTTTATCGAATACTATCTTGATAAAATGAAGCAAGCCGAAACTGACAACGGCAAAAGACTTCTCGATGTTCTTGATATCCACTGGTATCCCGAAGCTAAGGGCGACCACAGGATTACAGAATCAAACGCAACAACATGGAAGGATATTCAAGCGCGATTGCAGGCGCCGCGTACCTTGTGGGATGCGAAATACACAGAGGATAGCTGGATCGGGCAGTGGGGTAAAAGTCACCTGCCGCTAATTCCTAAAATCCAATCATCCATTAATAAATTTTATCCTGGCACAAAACTTTCCATCACGGAAATAACTTATGGCGGACCTACACATATTTCGGGCGGTATCGCAATGGCGGATGCAATTGGGATATTTGCAAAATATGGTGTTTACATGTCATGCTTATGGCCGCTTACTGATAACGCTCCGTTTCTTTCAGCCGCTTATAAAATTTTTAGAAATTACGACGGGGACAATTCCACTTTCGGTGATTTCTATGCTGTATCAACAACAAACGATTCGGTGAATACATCAGTATATGGTTCGGTAAAAAGCGGTACAAATGAAATTCATATCATCGCGATAAATAAAAATTTATTGAACGATGTTACAGCCGCTTTTTCGATATCTACCAATCACACGATTCAAAGCGGCAGAGTGTGGGCATTCGATAGTTTGAATGCTGTTCCGGAAGAGATTGGCGCTGTTGCAAATATTCAAAATAACTCATTCGAGTACGAGCTGCCCAAAGGTTCCGTGTGCCATTTAGTTTTGTTAACTGACGGCATCATTAGTTCCGTTGAGAATACAAACAGTATCCCGACTGATTATGATATTACTCTCGACACATATCCCAATCCTTTCAATCCTACATGTAGAATAAGTTATTCATTACCTTCAAAGTCAGAAGCAAAACTGCAAATTGTTTCAATCACCGGCGAGGTTGTAAAAACATTTGATGAATTATCGAATGCAGGTGAAATCGAATGGAATAGCAAGGATGAAAACGGCCAACAGGTTTCATCAGGAGTTTACTGCGTTGTGCTTCGGGATGCATCGCAAATATTGGCAACGAAGAAAATTATGTTGATGAAATAAGTTATTCTAAGTGTCCTAAGTGTCTGAGTGGTAAACTTACTTAACCACTTAGACACTCAGAGCACTGAGTTACATTAAGGAAATCAATAACTATCTACAAGACTAATAATTTTTATCTTCCCAGCTAAGTTTTCAATCTTTGATTTGGTTTTTAAATCCACCGCTTTAAATTCTCCCGGAACCAAATCGAAAAAGTTATCACTAAAAAATCCTTCGGCATCTTTCAATATCAGATAAACATTCTTTGCAAGTTTATCGGTTGATAATTCTATTTTATATCCATCTTCAGTTTGAGTAGTGTTGAATTTAATTTCCGGCTTTTCCAAAATTAATTTCTTCTGTGGTACAAAGTAAAAATAATTTTGCGACATAAGTCTGTCTTCGCTTCGCAACTCGGCAAGTAGCATAACTTTGTTGTCATCACATCCTTTTAGTAAATCATTCTTGCGAATTGAAAAGTATACTCCGCTTGAATTGGCTTTGATATCGATTCTGTCAATCTTTCGATATAGTTGATTGCCTGAGAAATCACAAAGATAAATCGACATTTCAAGATTTACCGCTTCAAGGAAATCCGAAGTGATATAAAATTTGATTTCGTCATCTTCAATTCGCGGCGCAATGTGAACCTGTTCGTATGCTTTCTTTGCGAAGTAATGGAGTGCTTTCCAGTTTCCGTAATAATCGATGCTCGACCACGAGGCAACCGGCCAGCAATCGTCAATCTGCCAATAAAGACTGCCCATGCAGAAAGGCATATTTCTGCGATGCGCTTCAACAGCTATTTTCATACCTTCAGCCTGCACGAGCTGACTAACATAAATATACGATTCAAAATCTTTCGGCTCATTGTACATTTCGTCCATGTATGTTTTGATGAGCCGGTTGCCGTATTCTTTGTCGCGCCTATCATCCGCCATGCAGCGCTGATGCGAAAGCATAACTTCCGAATGCAATTCTCTATCGGAAGGTTGTGTAAATTTTTCAATTGTGCTCATTTTGGGGTATGACTGGAATCCGTATTCGCTTACAAACCTGGCAATGTTATCATTATATTTTTCAAAAGGTTCTTTGCCGTGCCAAACTCCCCAGTAATGAATATCTCCGTCGGCATAACCGTAATTTCCCCATCCCGCAATCGGGCTTGACGCTTGATAATATCTTGTCGGATCAACTTCCGCAATTGCATTCGGAATTAAGTTCTCGTACAAACACAGCATGCTTTGTTCGTATTGCTGCTGAACTTGTTCATTGTAAGATGGTTTCCATCCCCATTGATACCAGCCAGCCTGGTTTTCATTATTGCCACAGTAAAGAGCGATGGAGCAGTGATTCCTCATTCGTGAAACATTATCTTTCAATTCCTCCCGGACACTTTCGAAAAAATTTTCATCGGAAGGATACATGGCGCATGCGAACATCATATCGTGCCAGATTAGTATTCCGTATTTATCGCACATCTCATAAAAAACATCATCCTGGTAAATGCCGCCGCCCCAAACGCGAAGCATGTTCATGTTTGCATCAACCGCTGATTTTATCATGTATTCATACTGCTCGTGTGTAACGCGGTTTTGAAAATTATCCTGCGGAATGTAATTAGCTCCTTTCATGAAAACGGGTACACCATTCAGTTTAACAAACAAACTTGTTCCGGCAGAATCTTTATCCCGTACTATCTCAAGTGATCTTATTCCAATCTTTTCGGATTTTGAATCGATTGATCCATTATCGGATTTTACTCTGAATGAAAAATCATACAGGTACTGCGTACCCAATCCGTTTGTCCACCATAAATTCGGCTTATCTATTTGCAAATCAAACCGAATTTTATTCAATCCCTTCTTTAGCGAAACAGCTTTTGTGACTGATTCTTTCCCGTCAATTTTTAAATTGACTTCCGAATTTTGGTCATCGTCCGACCTTATTTCAAGATTGCAAATGATGTTCGCCATTTCCTTTGAAACTTCTTTTTGGACAACCTGTGTGCTTTTAATTTTAACTTCATCCCATGCTTCAATAATTACCGGCCGCCAGATTCCACATGTAATCAAACGCGGACCCCAATCCCATCCATAGTGGTATTGCGCTTTTCGTGAATACATCGCAATCATCGTATCTGCCTGATCGTTATTTGGAAATGCCAGCAGACGGTACGGTGCTTTTTCCCATTTAGGAAGATTTTCATCGAACACATTTTTGAAATGAATCTGTAAAACATTCCACTTCGTCTTCAGCAAATATTTGCAATCAACTTTCCACTCTCGGAACATATTATCAGCGGACAATATTTTTGTTCCGTTGAGATAAACTTCAGCATATGTATCCAATCCTTTAAAATACAACCGGATATTTTTCCGATTCAATATCTTTTCGTCAATATCGAATGTGGTTTGGTACTCCCAGTTTTTTTCACCGACCCACTGAAGTTCCTTTTCATTTGTACCAAAAAACGGATCATCAATAATGTTGTTGTTCATTAAATCCGTATGCACACAACCGGGAACCCATGCTTTGTTCCATGTTTCTAAATCGGCTTGTTTAAAAAACCAACCCGAATTCAACTCAATCTTTTGAACAGAATTTTGACTTAATATTTTAATATTAACACACAAAATGATTGTTAATAACAACGAAATGAAATGGATGAGTTTCATTTTCTAAACCATCTTTTATTAGAGGTATTTTTTTTCTTTTCCAACAGGCGATTACAAATAGCTGATGACCTCATCAGTTGTAATCCGATTAAGTATATAATCTCTATTTGTTGCTTTCTTTTGTCGTAACCTTTATTGTATGCGAATCATTAATAAGTTGATTGTACAACGGTGGCAGATCATCCTCAAAAAGTATTTTCGGATTTTTTCTGAACTCAACAAAATTTTCCGCACTCGGGTGACCGGGATGCGGCGCATAGTAATGACGTTCCCAACCATTACGCCAAACCATCACATAAGCAATTTTTACGCTGTCGTCATTAATTACTTTTAACAATTTATCCGTCCACCATGATGTATCGGGTATTGTCTCCGAGCCGGTTTCCGTAAACGCAGCAAGTTTATTTTTCTCCTTCGCCACTTCAGTTACTAATCGTAATTTTTTCGTAACCCAATCAAGTCCGTCGCCTTCCGGTGTAAAATCATAATAATCATCCATCCCGATTACATCGACATATTCATCTCCGGGATATCTATCGAGCAGCTCTTCTTTGTTATAAAAATTACGATCCGGTGAGAAAGCATAAATGATATTTCTAAGATTTTTATAATCCCTTAGATAATCAACAGTTACCTGCCAGAGACGAATGAATTCCTCGCGTGTACAAAATTTCTTTCCCCACCAAAACCATGATCCGTCAAATTCGTGGAAAGGTCGGAAAATTATTGGAATTGGATTGCCATTTGCATCAACGAGTTGTTTTGTTGTTTCTGCAAGCGAATCAAGAATGCGGAGATACTTTTGAAAATATTTCCCACCGGGCAAAATATGTTTTACTGCGATTGTCGTATCGTAAAAAATTTGATCTGTTATCGGATTGTTCAAGTGCCAGCATAATGTATTTACTCCGCCACGGGCATGCGCTTCAATAATTCTGGAGGTAACTAACTTCGCAAATCCTGTTGTATCTGCCGAATTAAAATCGGCAAAATCCCAGCCGTATAATCCCGGAAACGAGCCGCAGACATCCTTTACATCGGAACGGTTATCATCTCCCCGCCAACCAATACCATAAGCACTTGTGTGATGATGTCCAAAAATTGTTTTATTCTGGGAGAGCTGTTTCAAGTTATGGTATAGTACAACAGTCTCCTTTGTTGCATTCGAATCAGCTAATCGAATACCGACTTCCTTTTGAAATTCTATGCTATTAAATTCCGCCATACACGATGTTAGGAATAGTGAAATAATTAACGGTAATTTAGATAAAATATTTTTTTTATCAGTAAAAATCCCGGATGTCATACTAAGGTAATTTCCTTTCTGAAAGCGATTTCATCGCTTCCGCGTGTTTCTTAAGTATTTCAAGTGTGGATACATCCGAATTAAAAATAGAATTTAATCCTTGCGGTTCCTGTGGTGGATCGCCGGTTAACGGATCACCTGTATTCCAAATAGCTTCGTCATTTTGCGGACGTCCTTCGCCTCCCCATCCCCAAAAATTAGTACCCGCAATCGGCGCGCCTGCAGCGGCGCTGTCATAAACCATCTCAAATAATTTCTCAAAGTACTTGTCTCTTGCATTTGTTGGCGTACCGGCGGCATATTCCTCGTTATTTCTCGGCATCCCGAATTCTTCCATCGTAATCGGTTTATTCAATTGACGGCAAAGCTGCATGTGCTGATTAAAGTAATCAATCGCATTGCTCTCAGTGCGCGGATAGGTTTCGTCAATTTTTGTTGCATCGAACCAGCCCCAGTTCTTTGCCCATAAATGCATTGTAACATAATCGATGTATTTGCTGCCGTGTGTTTTCAAAAAAACTTCTTCATCATGAATGCATCCAACCATTCCCTCGCTGCCGGTTGTAACAAGATGATTCGGATCGAGCGAGTGAATATATTTTGCGGTTTCATCAACCCATTTGTAGAAATAATCAACGTAAGGTTTCGAAACCACATCTCTTCCCGGACGCGGTTCATTAGCAAGCTGCCATGCCATTATCACCGGATCATTTAAATAGTATTCACCTGTGAATTTGTTCTGCCGGGTCACGATATCATATACATATTTTCGAAACAGTTCCATTGCTTTTTCATTCTGATAAAACTTAGCCGAATAATCCATGAACATTCCGTATCCCTCTTTTGGATTATCGGGATCCGGAAGTTTTTCATCACTGAACCATTGATTGTACTGAGCCATGCCGCCAGTCCATTGCCAATAATTGTTTATGAATAGTACTCCCTTCATGTCACGCTTTTTCATTTCAGCAAGAAGGAAATCAAGTCCAATCAATAAATCTTCATCGTACACACCGGGAGATTTATGAATCGCCGGTTTGATTGATCTTCCCATAGCCGATTCTTCCGAGGCTGCGCATATCCTCAAATTTTTAATTCCAAGCTCGGATAAAAAATCCAGTTCGCGTTTTAATCTTTCTCTATCCCCCGTTTCGCCGGGCGAGCCGAGATAGCAACCATACCAAAGATTTGTGCCCGCAAAATAATAAGGTTTTTCACCGAGATAAAATTTGGTTCCTTTCACTCTCACAAACTGTTCGCTCTCTCTCACAGTCACACTCGAACATGCTTGAGCCGCCATTAAAATAACTCCGATAAAAAGTAATTTCACTAATTTCATTTATCCGCCCGGTTCCGTTATTAACAGTAACTTTATTTGAGAAGTATCATTTTTCGACATTGTGAAAACGAACCCGCTCGCAGCTTATAGAAATATATTCCGCTTGCCAAAGTTGATGCATCAAAAGCAAAAGAATAACTGCCTGAAGGTTTTTCTTCATCGATTAACGTAGTGATTTCTCTTCCGAGTACATCATACACTTGTAGAGTAACCCGTAGAGACGCCATATATGGCGTCTCTACAATCGGGATTGAAAACTTAATTGTTGTTGTCGGATTAAACGGATTGGGATAATTTTGCTCAAGCGTAAACTCACACGGAATTGCAGAGTAATCCGAAACATCACTTGTTGAGCTTGGTAATCCATACACTTCAATCTCTTTCAAAGAAAATCCGTTTTCGGTTGCGCGTTTATCCAGCATAAGTTTAAAATATCTGCCCGTGCCGGAAAGGTTATCAATTACATTCAGTCCGCCGGTTGCATTATTATTTAAATGTAATAATTGCCAGCTTATATTATCTTCAGATAAACCGATACGATAAGCTGTTGCATAAGCGGCATCCCAATAAAGCGCAACTCTTTCAACCGAAATACTTTTGCCGAAGTCCATTTCAACCCATTGATTATTTGCGTTTTCACTCGTCCATTTTGTTAATAAATCTCCGTCAACAAGATTAACCGGTTCACCGGAATCTTCTGCAGTTGATGACGCTATTATATCACGGAATAAAGCACGATTGACTTCATCGGCAGGTAAAATCGAGACAGTAACTGTTGCGGTTTCCATTACATCACCCTCTGTTGTTAATACATATAGATTACCGGCCACTGGAAACACTTCCATTTCACCGTCTTCATTAACAGACTCATCATTTATTTTTACGATTGAACCTTTCGAAGTCTCCCACTTTAAAATTGTTGATTCATTCTCTCCAATTTCCGGAGGCTCGGCACGGAAAGCCAATATCATCCCGGACGGATATATTTGAACTATCACGCCAGCTGAATCAGTAACATCTCCGGATGCAATTAGTGTATATGTTGTAGTAGCCGCCGGTGAAACGTATAGCTTACCTTTACCTGAAACTATCTCACCGTTCAAAGTTACCGAAGAACCGAATGAAGTGTACCATTCAATCAACGCGCTGTCACCGGCCTGTATCAGATCGGGAGTTGCGCGTAAAGCATAAATAATTCCCGATACCGGATTAATATCAACATCGCCGGGATAATTATAAAGCAAGTCGCGGATAACCTCTTTCATTCTCGATTGGTATTGATTATCATGATTCCATGCCCACGGAAGAGCGCCGGCATAACCATTCTCAATGAGATTAACAAAAAGTTCTTCATACGGAATCTCAAAAACATCCGACATGAAGAATTCACCGATAGCGAGCGCTTTCGTCAACTGCCAATGTTCGTATGAATAATGAAACGGTGAAAGCGGTGTTCCTGCCCAATCGTAATAATGTACCGTATAAAAATCGAGGTATCCATCGTTGTCGCCGCCTGCAGCAATTAATCTTTCGTCGGTGTAATAATTAAAATTACCTGAGGCGGGATAAAAATTCTTAATTATACTTTCTGCGCTTTGATGAGCATTATATTTTTCAAAAAACTCATTTTCAATTTTCTCCTTTTCATAGATGTTCAACGTTTGAATGTAATTATCAACCGAGAAACCGCGGGCTAAATTTGTTACATCTGTCTGGGCAATTAAACACCACGATCCATTGGTAACCTTAGCTTTCGAATCTGTTCGATGAATTGCACCGGCACATAAATTTATGAACCGTTGAATGTTCGACATCGGAACGCGATAGCACATGTCCCATCCATACTCCTCACTCATTCCTTCCGGTTCATTAAAAATTTCCCACGATAAAATTCCGGGATGACCCTCAAGCGCCTCAACCATTGGTATCAATGAATTCCTCACATAAGTATTTGTATATGAGGTATCAGTCAACATTGACATCGCCCTGTTGGTGATTGTAGCCCCGTTCGAAATTCTTAACATATCGAAAGACCACAAGCACAGCATTAAACCTATTTCTCTTTCCCATGCAAGATCGAGTATTTGTTCAAGATCATCAATAGCGCCGACACCCGGACCAATCACTTTCCCGGTTGCGTCGAATTGCGGGGACACACTCCCGGTAGTATGCAGCCACAGCCGCATCGAGTTTCCACCACATGCATGAACGGAATCAAAGATTGTTTTGAAGGAATTAAAATTTGTTGTTCCCGGACCGATATCGCTAGAGAAATATACCCATGGTACATTTGCTCCGCTAAGAAAAATTTGTTGGTTATTAAATTCAATGCGCGGCTGCGCACTGCTCTGCAAAGTTAGAAATAACATCATGCATAGGATCGCTGTTAAATCAAATTTATATTTCATCATAAAACGATGGACTCCAAAAACTAAACACTTATTAATTCAGAAATTGTGCCAGCGGAAATTTTCATAAGCTAAACGAAAAATTCCAATTAAGGCGTTTAAAGGCAAACTATTCTATTTGAAGGTGATTGTTTACCACATTCCTGTTATGAACTTAATAACTATTTATCAATATAATAAACTAAATTCTGCCGCTCGAAAATCAGCAAATATTTGTTTGAAAAAAAGTTATTTTTCTCACAACAACTTTCAATGCAATGAAGAAAAAACCGGTACTAATATTTGTTATTTTTTTTTTGCGCTGCTATTATTAACAGTGGTTTCACTGTATTTATTTCCGGCCGGCCGGATAGTTATCTACACGGTGTCTATTATCGGTCTGTCAATTTTATTTTTATTACTTTCTATCTTTTTAACGAGAAATAATTTTTCCTCCGAAACGGTAAACATCCTTCTCCTCGCGGCAATTTTAATAAGAATGATTTTAATTCCTCTCGACCCGGTCGGGTCAAACGACGTTTACAGGTACATCTGGGATGGAAAGGTTCAATCGGCGGGAATCAATCCATATAAATATGCACCGCTCGATTCGCAGTTAAATTTTCTTCGTTCGGATTCGCAGCCGCCTAAATTTAACTTCCCGCATTTAAAAACTATTTACTTTCCATTTTCCGAAATGATTTTCTTTGCCGCTTACAAGATATCGGGCGAAAGTATTTGGGGAATAAAAATTTTTCTTTTCCTATTCGAATTGATTACAATTCTGATGATTTCCCTTATTTTGAAAAAGCTCAATCTTCCGCGGAAAAATATTTTGTACTATGTTTTATGTCCGCTCCCAATTTTTCAATTTTTTGTTGATGGGCATATTGATGCAGTCGGCGCATCACTGATTATCGCCGCTATCTATTTCTTCATCAGCAATAAAAAAATATCAGCATTTATTTTACTTGGATTATCTCTTTCAATCAAACCAACAGGACTACTACTAATTCCAATTATATTCTTTACCGAAAATAAGTTGCGGGAACGGCTCCATGTTTTAATAATCCCTCCGGCAGTCTCCGGGATTTTATTCCTGCCGTATTTATTTGGCGTTAACCCATTCGAAGCTCTCGAAAACTTTGCGGCTAATTGGACGTTCAACGGCGTAGTATTTAATCTGCTCAATTCATATTTCGATTACAATCAAAAGACAAGAATTATTTGCGCGGTTTTGCTGATTATTGCTTATGCATTAGTTCTACTAAGCAAGAAGGTCGCTCTTCAAAAAATTTATTTGTCGATGTTTCTTCTTTTAATTTTCTCGCCCGTAGTTCATCCGTGGTATGTAGCATGGCTGGCAGTCTTGGTTCCGGTTGCATTTAGATGGAGCGGATTATTTTTTATTTCACTAATAAGTTTAACGTCCATTACAATTATGAACTACGAGTTGGGCGAAGCATGGAAAGAATATCCGGTGGTTTTATTTGTAGAATATGCACCGGTATTGATTTTCTTTATTTATGAAATGATTAAAGAAAGCAGTCAGCCTTTTTTTACTTTCTCCGAAAAGCAATAGCCTGCGCTTCTAATACTTTTTATGAATACCGGATTATTAGGATCGGGTTCAAAATATTTTCTTAATCGGGATATAAAAATATCCACAGTACGGGTTTCAACTTCGGGATTAATGCTCCAAACATTTTCAAGTAATTCCTTACGCGAAACAACTCTTTCCTTATTCTCAATAAGATATTTTAACATCATAGCTTCGCGCTGGGTGATCATAAATTTTTTCGAGCCGCGCGTTGCCTCGTACTTTTCAAAGTCCACCCGGTTTTCTCCGAATTTATAAACCGGATCGATAACGGAGAATGTTTTGTACCAGTGCTTCCTTTTCAACATTCCGCGTACCCGCATTAACAGTTCCCGCAAATGAAAAGGTTTTGTCATATAATCATCTGCACCGAGTTCAAGCCCTTTTACTTTATCTTCCGCCGATGTTCTTGCTGTAAGCATCAGAATAGGAATCTGCGGTGCTTTCGAACGTACTATTTCAGCAATTTCGAATCCGTCAAAGTAAGGCAGCATTATATCAAGAATAATCAAATCGTATTTATTCGATTCGAAAGATTCAAGCGCCTGCTTGCCGTCTTTTGCCCAATCGACAAAATAGCCCTCGTCGGTTAAATTATATTCAAGTCCTATTGCAAGGCTTTCTTCATCCTCAACGAGTAGTATTCTGCTGTTTTTATAAGGATTAGTTTCCATGTGATGTTTCCATTTTTCGCTGCTGCTTAGCTGTTCTGCGAAGTAGAGCGTTGATATAAAATTTCTTCGATGATTTGTAAACGGGAAGTTCGATAATTATTGTTGTGCCCTTGTTACGCCCTTCACTGTTCAATGTTATTCTTCCGCCGTGCAGTTTTATTATCCCCTTCACCCAGTAAAGTCCCAGCCCGGTTCCTTTTACATTTGGAATACTTTTATCATGCACCCTGTGAAATTGGTTAAATACTTTTTTATGTTCTTTTGAATTGATGCCGATCCCTCTATCGGTAAATTCGATGTGAAGATATTTTTTTTGTACTTTAAAATTAATTTCGATCTCAACCGGATTAACGGAATATTTCATCGCATTGTCTGTAAGATTATCAAGCACGATACCGATCGCTTCCTGATCAATAACGCACTGGCAATCGGCCGAACCCGCTATCCTAACGGCATTAGCCGGCAAACGGAATTGCTCAACGGTTTCTTTTATTAATTGGGAAAAAATATCTTGCGCATTGTACACATGATAATCATGCGCAATTTGCTTTTGCTCCAGCCTCGATAATTCAAGAATTGTGTTTATTAATTTATTAAGCCGCTTCGCATCTTTAATCATCATATCAATGAATTCATTTGTCTTCTCTTTCGGTACATCTCTCGTCATTAAAGTTTCGAGATATAATTGTATCGATGATAACGGCGATTTTAATTCGTGAGTTACATTCGCAATAAAATTATCATACAGTTTGGTAAGTTTAAACTGAACAGAAAAATTCCTAAAGAAAAAGAACATAGCGACAGCAACGCAAATAATTAGAATAATCCCGCCTACAAAAACCCAAACATTGGCGTTTTCGATAACGATTTGAGGTGCAAGTTTGTCGCCAACCTGTTCTATAATTAGGTAATTTGTAACGTACCAATAAATCCATAAACCAAGCAGACCCATCCATGCGAATTGAGCAAAAATAAAAGCGATAATAAGATAAGTTGCCGAGTGTCTTTTCTTCATTACAAAAAGGATAAATTTAATTTCTTCGGGTACTAATATCATTTAATTGACGATTATGTCCAACTCTCAAAAATGGTTTTTTACACTTCTTTTACAAACGCTGTATAAGAAAATAAAGATAATTGCATTGTTGATATTTCTCCATAGTATGAAACATGTAAAATAAAAGGGAGACGAGTCATGAATATTCTATTGATATATCCTGAGACGCCAGCCACATTCTGGAGCTTTAAAGACGCTCTCAAATTCGTTTCGAAAAAAGCAGCCGAACCGCCGCTGGGCTTGATAACAGTCGCCGGGATGCTTCCGGTTGAATGGAACAAAAAACTTATCGATTTAAATGTATCAAAGCTAACCGATAAAGATATTCAATGGGCTGATTATGTTTTTATCAGCGCAATGAATGTGCATGTTTATTCAATAAAAGAAATTGTCCGGCGGTGCAACAAACTTGGAACGAAGATAGTCGCCGGCGGTCCGCTATTTACAACTCAGTATCGCGATTTCCTTGGTATTGATCACTTTGTTTTAAATGAAGCGGAGATAACTTTGCCTTTATTTTTACGCGATCTTAAAAAAGGGGAAGCAAAGCAAGTTTATGAAACTGATGAATTCCCGGATATATCGCTTGCCCCAATGCCGATGTGGGAATTGCTCGAAATTAAAAAATATGCTTCTCTCAGTTTGCAGTATTCACGCGGCTGCCCTTACGATTGTGAATTTTGCAGCATCACAATGTTGAACGGCAGAAAACCGCGCACAAAAAGCAAAGAGCAATTCTTAAGTGAATTGAACCGTATTTATGAATTAGGTTACCGCGGCGATATTTCCGTGGTGGACGACAATTTCATCGGAAATAAAAATAAGTTAAAAGATGAAGTACTGCCTGCCCTAAAAGAATGGCTAAAAGAAAGGCGCTATCCTTTTCATTTTATAACCGAAGTGTCCATCAACCTTGCCGATGATGATGAACTAATCCGGCTAATGGTGGAAGCTGGTTTTTACAGTATCTTTGTCGGAATCGAAACACCGAGCGATGCCGGACTTAGCGAATGTGGAAAATCGCAGAATAGACGCCGTGATCTGGTTGAAGCTATCAATAAACTTCAGCGAAGCGGCATGCAGGTTTCGGGCGGATTTATTATTGGTTTTGACAGCGACCCGGCAGATATTTTTGAACAGCAAATTAATTTCATTCAGAAAAGCGGAATTGTTAGCGCAATGGTAGGATTGCTAAATGCACCAACAGGAACACATCTTTTCAATCGATTAAAAAAAGAAAACAGGATTATCGAAACATTTTCGGGCAATAATATGGATGGATGCACAAACATAGTCCCGAAGATGAAATACCGCGATTTGGTTAAGGGCTACTCGGATATAATTCACACAATATATTCTCCGCGAGTTTTTTACAGCCGTATTAAATCTTTTTTAAAAATATATGAATTGCCCGCATGGAAAACCGATGTAATTTCATGGAAGGAGTTTAAAGCATTCATACGCCTGGTATGGTTAATCGGTATTCGGGAAAAAGGGAAAAGATATTTTTGGAATAATTTTATTTACTGTTTATTCAAATACCCAAAAAAATTTCCAACTGCAATGACGTTCGCAGTATACGGATATCATTTTAGGAGAATTGCGGCAACCATTTAGTTTATTTAAAACACATCAGTCCGCCAGAGGCGGACTGATGCTAATCCTATTCGGATCATCGAAATAAATTTATTTCGCGATGATTATCTTACCAACATCATCTTCATTGTTTGTACGAAGTCACCGGCTGTAATTCTGTAGAAATAAACACCGGAGCTCAAATTCGATGCATCAAACTGGGCGGTGTAGTATCCGGCTTCTTTCATTTCGTTTACTAAT
>JAZDFC010000017.1:0-2660 GCA_043808235.1 bacterium | reverse complement strand
CTTGCCTGCATCGAATGGGAACAAACTCACCCCGGCTTCCACTTCCCACTCGACCCAGACGGGAAAATGTTCATAGTCAACGAGTATGAAAAGCAGGGAGTAATTACGATGTATGAGCGGATGTCAATCGCTAAAATCGTTAATCGACTAAAAGCGGAAGATGAAAAAACAGCCTCAAAATAAAGAGCCGGAATTTCAGCGGATACCGCCGCAGGCGATAGAAGTCGAAATGACCGTCTTAGGAAGCATTTTGATTGACGAGTTGTCTATCTTAAAAGCGATGGAGTTATTGACTGAGGATTGCTTCTACAAATCCGCGCATCGACCGATTTTCCACGCGATGCACTCGCTCTTTGCAAATAATCAACATATAGACATTATTACCGTCCCGGAAAAACTGAAAGCGATGGGAACGCTGGACGATGCGGGCGGCGCTTATTATATTTCCGAACTCGCCGGTCTGGTCAGCAGCAGCGCCGGGATAGAACATTATTGCGAAATTCTTAAAGAAAAAGCCTTTTTGCGCAATGCGATTGTGAAATCGACTAACATAGTCAATTACTCTTATGCACCGGAAGCGACCAGCGCAGACTGTCTCGTAATGGTAAATGAGATAAGCCAAAACGAGACAATCCATAAAGCAAGCATTGTGTCAATAATGGAAGTTGCGGGAAAAGCCAGCGATGAGGTAATTAACCGATGTGTAGCTAATCAACAAGGCAAAGAATACGGAATTAAAACTGGATTTTACGCTTTAGACAAAATGATTGGCGGACTGAAACGCAAAAAATACATAGTGCTCGCCGCCCGCCCTTCAATGGGTAAATCCTCACTCGCCTTTAAAATCGCCTATAATGTCGCTTCCGCCAAATACCCGGTAGGTATAATATCACTTGAGATGGGCGCAGATGAGATAATCGAATGGATGATAGCTTTCGCCGGAACTATCCCCGCCGAAAAAATCCGGGACGGTCTTTTAACTGAACCGGAAATGATACATTTTAACCGCATCGCTGGACGCATTGCCGATTTACCGATTTACTTCACCGATGATTTCAATATAAATGCCCACCAATTAACGGCAAAAGCCAAATTATTGAAAGCTAAACACGATATTCAACTCTTAATTATCGACTACCTGCAATTAATCCAATGGACTTCCAAGAAAGACAATGAAAATCAAGCGTTATCGGAAATCACTCGCACCCTAAAACAGTTAGCTGGAACGCTGAATATACCCATAATTTTGATTTCTCAACTTAATCGTGAAGTCACTAAGCGCGCCAATCCACAGCCTCGCAATTCTGATTTAAGGGGGAGCGGATCTATAGAGCAAGATGCGGATATTGTCATTTTTCTCTGGCGGAAATATATAATCGAGCGGGATAATGATGAGGATGCCACCGATGACAGCGAAGCGAATCTCTTTATTTCCAAACAGCGCGCCGGGCGAATCGGCGGCTTTAAACTTGGTTTTATTCCCGATTATGTCAATTTTGTTAATTTAGAAGATAAGGCAATTTATGAAATCAAAGATCCTGCAAATTACCGGAACGAACCAAACGATAAAGACATTCCCTTCTAATCCACTGCCGGGGGACTGGATTGAAATTAGCGCAATGATGACCATATTATTTGACAATAACTTTATCCCCGCTTGGGCAGAACGGCGGCGGGAAAAAACCATCTTGGATTTACCGAAGGAAAGCGATGAGCCGCTATGACCATACGACCGGTGCTTTGCGGAAGAGGCAACAGCGGGCAATTAAAAAGGAAATCTGCCTGTCCTGCGAAAGCCGGGAAAACTTACAATTACACCATCCGGATATTAAAAACCGCCCGGACGAGTTTGAAATACTTTGCGCTGACTGCCACCGGGATTTGCATATATTCTTTCACAGCTGGGGAAAGATGAACAAAAAATATCGCAAATAAATTTTTCAATATTATTGCATTTTACGAAATAATTTGTTATATTATTATTAGGCTAAAGAGTCAAACAAACTTTTTCTATTCCCCTAACCGGGATACCCTCAAGGATAAAGACTCTTTAGCCAGAATCGCCTTGAGGGTTTTCTATTATAAGAGGCAAAATGATAAGAAGCAGTCAACAGACCTTGAAGTTTTCTAATGTTGGGAAGTTGGAATATCTTGAGCGATTATTCAAAGATTATCAAGCCGACCTGCAAGATTATATCGCCTTGATTTGGGCAGGAAAACTCCCATTAAGACAATTTCTATCCTCAAAGATTTTACCTGAAATAAGATGTAATTCATCTATTTATCAGGGCATTATTTACTTTCCAGCTATTGTCGGGTTGTTTATCGGGGTTTTTGATTTCAATTTTCTTTTCGATTTGGGCTTTGATTACAATATCGCCCTTTGTATTTATCACTTGATAGCAGGCGATTACTTTGAATCCTTGCTTTTGTAGGTCTTTCTTTACTTCAGTTTCCCGGTCGTAATATGGCATTGAATACTCCTTGAAAAATCTTGTTTTTGCCGGACAATAGCGACACCAGTAGCGTTTCCGGCGGGAATTGATATCCTTATGTCCTTGATATGGTTAATCGGAAGTCTAAGTTTTAAAGTATTTCGCTTGTATCTAAGATTTCTATAAGGAAGTGATATTTGAATAAACTCGTCAAAGGATTTTGCA
>JAZDFC010000016.1:0-23141 GCA_043808235.1 bacterium | reverse complement strand
AAGAATAAGAATATGATGAATTCAGAGAGCAGTTTGCAGTTTAATGGCTGCATGGCTTAATTGTTAAATGGTCGTTGGCGCTTAAATGCCAAACTTCTAACCGCCAAGTGAGTCGGAGAAGTTGGGCATTTCAACAAAAATGAAGGGTGAGAAGTGAATCCTCTTTCAGCTAGAAATTCGCTGTGGTTATACTTTATTCCAATTGAAAAAGGAGGTGAAATTTCTTAATTTGTTTTTGAATATAGAGTGATTTCATTTTAGTTGACTAATAAAAATTAAACTCAAATATAGGAACATGATATGACAGAACAGCAATCACGAACGGGAATTCCTCTTATAGGGGAAAGAATGCCGGAGTTGGTAGTACAGACAACAAAAGGCGTGTTTAACCTGCCTCTCGATTTCAAAGGCAAGTGGGTTGTTCTTTTTAGTCACCCCGCCGATTTTACTCCGGTTTGCACTACCGAGTTTGTCGCATTTGCAAAACGAAACGAGGAATTCAAAAAACTAAATGCTGAACTTATCGGTCTCTCGATTGACCAGATTTTTTCGCATATCAAATGGGTCGAGTGGATTAAAGAAAAAATCGGTATCGAAATCCCATTCCCGGTTATTGCCGATGATATGGGAAAGATCGCCTCTCATTTTGGCATGGTACATCCGGGAAAAGGAACAAACACAGTGCGGGCAGTATTTATAATCGATCCGGAAGAAATAATTCGGCTCATTATTTATTATCCGCAGGAAGTTGGCAGACAGGTAGATGAAATATTACGGGCTCTGCGGGCGCTTCAGATATCGGATAAATATAAAGTGGCAATGCCGGAGAATTGGCCTAACAATGAACTGATCGGCGACAAAGTTATTATTCCTCCACCGAAAGATGTTGCTACTGCACAGGAAAGATTGAAGAAGGAAGAAGGCTATGATTGGTGGTTCACTTATAAAAAATTATAAATGCTTCGATTGAGATTACCCATTAATTTTTAAAAAGGGTTTTAATACCTTTAGATTACTTAAAATTTGTATGATTAGAAAATGATAAGAGTAAAAGTCTGTTGTATTTCGAACGCTGAAGAGGCACGGCTTGCAGTGAAGCACGGCGCTTCTGCCCTGGGTTTGGTTTCCGAAATGCCGAGCGGTCCGGGTGTAATTTCCGAAGATACAATTGCCGAAATTGCTTCAATCACTCCACCGGGGGTAGCTACTTTTTTACTTACCAGCAAGCAGGATATCGATTCAATTATTGCACAGCAAAAGAGATGTGGTGTAAACACAATACAATTGTGCGATCATGTTACTAAGGGTACTTATAAAGAATTGAAAGCTGCGATGCCCGGTGTTTCGCTTGTTCATGTTGTTCATGTAAACGGAATGGAAAGTATAGATGAAGCCCTATCAATAATAAATGATGTTGACGGGATTCTTCTCGATTCCGGAAGTAAATTGCATGATATTAAAAAATTAGGGGGTACCGGTAAAATTCATGACTGGGAAATAAGCGCAGAGATTGTGAAGAGGGTGAATAAACCGGTTTATCTTGCCGGTGGATTAAATTCTACCAATATTAAAGAGGCTGTTGCGAAAGTAAAGCCTTTCGGAGTTGATTTATGCAATGGAGTAAGAACCGAGGGCAAGTTGGATGAAGAAAAACTTTCCCGTTTCTTCAATATAATTAATGAAATAAATTTCGAATAAATTATTATTGATTATTCACATATGAGGCGGAATCATCTACCGCATTATTTATATTTCAATTCTTAAAATAAGCTGCTAACATAATGGAAATCTTCAAATGCGGTTATCAGGAATGAAAGAGACTTTACTCGTCGTTTTGTTTCTTTCTTTGTCAATCTGCTGTACTCAAAAAAACGTTAAATCAAAAAATGAATCTAAATTAAAACTAATTTCCGAGATCAAACTTCAAATTCCCGAACCTTCGGGACTCGCAATCTCCGATGATGGAAAATTCCTTTGGACAGTAAGCGATGAGAACAACACAATTTATGCTTTTTCTTTTGAAGGTAAAATTTTACGCAGCATAAAATTACGCGGCAAGAATCTCGATCTCGAAGGAATTACTGTCGTTGATGATACCACTATTGCTGTTATTTATGAAAGGTTACGGACGGTCGTACTAATAAATCACGAAGGCAAAGTATTAAAATCAAAAAAGCTTGATTTACACGGAGAAGAGAATTCCGGGATTGAGGGGATAACCTATGATAGGGAATCGCGTAAGTTTTATCTTGTAAATGAAAAACAGCCGCAATTACTTATTGAACTCGACAATGATCTGAATATTATAAAAAAAACCACCCTTAACTTTGCAGCGGATTATTCGGCTATAGAATATGATGATTCGTTAGCTGTATTATGGATGCTTAGCGACGAAGATCAAACTCTTTTTGAATGCAATACCGAAGGCAAGGTGATCAATTCATATAAATTAAATATCGAACAGCCGGAGGGGGTGGCAGTTGATAATAAAAACCAGAAAATATTCATTGTTTCCGATCCAACTTCTAAATTCTATATCTACTCTAAAAAAAATCAATAATTATTTAAAAATACCAAAACTTTCTTGTGATTCGGATTGTACAAGAAATGTTTTTACCACTTATCGGTTTTTTGACGAATAAATATTCCGGTTTGCTACTGGTTTTGGCTGTTGACAAACAGAGAAATTCAATTTAGATTGAGATAGAAATACTTCCCATTTAGAAGGATGACTAAATTAAAGTTAAATCCTATCGATGTATTAAACTTACGTTTTGCATCAAGGATTTATGACAAGGAATTCATATCTGCTTTTGTTAATCAACTCGACTTATCGAGCGCGGATGATATTTGCGAAAAAGCAAAATCTATTTGCACTTGGTACGAAGAGATCGTGATCAATCATGCTTATTTTCTTAAAAATTTTTTAGATGATCACCTTTCAAATAGCGATGATCAACAGCTTCTGATTTTTCTTTCAGCCGGGAAATCTCCTCTTTCACTCGAGATCACAAAAAAAAATTCCGATAAAATTTTCCGCGTAATAGAATTAGATAACGACGGTATGTATGAAAAGAAAGAAATTTACGACAGATATTACCCCGGTCTTTCCCCAAAAATAAAATGCCTTAATGCGGATATTAAAACGGGCTCTTTGCTTTCGACTATTAATTTAGTCCTTGAAGAATATTCCGAGGAGCTCCCTTGCGTAGTGATTTTGGAAAAAGTAATACATTATCTTAAACCAGAAGAATTACAGCATATTGTCTCGAGCTTCAAATCTTCGGGCAGAAAGAATACTTTTGTGGTGGAATATATATTACCCGAAGAATTAATGAGTCCGGAATGCCGCTCGATGGTGGAAAAATTGTTCGAGCTTGTAAATTCACATTGCGGAATGACTGAAATAAATCATTATTCCGAATCCCAGGTTGCGGGGATGTTTTCAAGTTTCGGTGGTGAACTTTTACTTCACCAAAACATGATGGAAATTGAATTACAGAGAATGGGCTCCAACAAATATTTCCAGAAGCATGAAGACGGCTGGCTTGAATGCGCCGCGTGGAAAATATAATTTTTTAGCTTGCAGCAGGCAGTTAGCAGACCGCAGTACTTACAAGAGTATATTGTATTAAAGAACAGCCCCCCATAAATTTTAATCTAAACTCATTTCTACCAATTTCGAAGCAACATCCGGCAGAACGGCGACTTTTCTTGCCAATTCATCTTTTTGTTCTTCCGTGCCGTAGAGCTCTAAAATCAAAAGACCTTCATCGGTACAGTTTTCCATAACTCCATCGTGAATGCCGAGACGTGTTTTAATTATGCATCCCCAAGCTGTTAATACCTGCTGAACTTTAACGGCAGTATCTTTTCTCTTGCCGATGAGAATGAGTAATACAGATTTTTTCATATTGCAACTCCCGGTTTGTTATTAAAAATTATGCACTATAATATATGATGATTTCAATAATGGTGAAATCGAAAAAATTTATTCCGGTAAAATTCTATTTAATACAACACCGACAATTCCCGCGAGACCAATACCTGCTAATTGAAATTCTCCCCATCCTAAAACCATATCGCCGATTCCAAAAATAAGAATGATTGAAACAATAACAAGATTCCTGGATTTTGACATATCGACTTTATGATTAACAAGAGTGCCGATGCCTATAGCAGCAATCATTCCAAAAAGCAACACCATAATTCCTCCCATAACCGGTGATGGAATTGTCTTCAGGATTGCACCAAGTTTCCCGAAGAAGGCTAAAACCACTGCAGTGATTGCTGCGATTATCATTAATCGCGGCTCGAATCTTTTTATCAAAGCAACTGCGCCTGTAACTTCGGAATAAGTTGTGTTCGGCGGTCCGCCGAGCATCGAGGCAAGTAAAGTCGCCAGTCCGTCGCCAAGCAATGTTCGGTGAAGTCCGGGATTCTCAATGAAATCTTTTTTAGCAACCTCCGAAATTGCAAGTATATCGCCAACGTGTTCAATTGCCGGTGCGATTGCTACCGGTAGGATGAACAGAATTGCACGGATATCAAATTCAGGAAACGCAAATGATCCGTCCTTTAATCCGTCAAGCCATGGGATGGAAAACCATGCGGAATTTACGATGGGAGAAACATCAACCTTGCCCAAAATCAAACAAAGAATATATCCCGCCGCAATTCCCGAAAGAATGGGAAAAAGTTTCAGCATTCCCTTTCCTTTCAGCACAATAAAAACAGTAACCGTAAGACTGAATAATGCAACAATGACAGCTAAATAATCCGTCTCTTTTCCTCCGGTAAAATTCTTCGTCATGCCTACAGCAATGGGAGCGAGTTTCAATCCTATTATCATAATGATTGGACCTGTAATAATCGGCGGAAGATACTGCTCGATTATTTTTATTCCCCGTAGTTTAATTAATGCAGATAAAATTAAGTAGACGATTGCAGCGCTTGCCAATCCGCCGAGTGTAGCTCCCAGGCCAAATTGCTGTATACTTATTTGTATCGGCGCAATAAACGCAAACGAGCTTGCGAGAAAAACCGGAACGCTTGCTTTGGTGATGAATTGAAAAAGTAATGTTCCGGCACCGGCGGTAAACAAAGCGATTGACGGATTCATTCCTGTAAGAAGAGGAACAAGTACAAGAGCGCCGAATGCAACAAACAACATTTGCATGCCCAGAATAATTTCCTTACCCCAGTTTTTTTCTTCCATAAGCAGTATCTTGTTTATTAATATACTTTGTAAATATACGCCACAGCAGTAAATTCCAAGTCACCCAATATTTGAAAGAGTGAAGGCGATATGAAAAAATCTGTTTATCAAAAAATAACGTAATAATTGAAAACACAATCCATTACACATTGAAAATATCGCGAAATATTTTCTTAAAATATCCACTAAACTTTTTTATTTTCGAACCAATCAATTCATTATAAGTCTAAACAGCGAGGAAAAAATGATTAGTGTTGAAGAAACTACAACGGTTAATCCCATTTGTCCGCACTGCGAAAAGGAAATAACAAAAGTGTATGCGCGGAGAGTTGAATCAGTATTTGGTGTGCGGTTCGTTTACTTCTGTATTTTTTGCCGAAAGGTACTCGGCATTTCGCAGCGTAAAGGTTTTTGGATGGGATAGTAATTTCTTACATCCAAATTTTCTTTGGATTACAGAGTAATCAAATAGTAAAGCTGATGTCAATTCGGCTTGATTAGAATATCATTAAAAATTTCGATGAGGATGAAAATGAAAAGAATTATTCTTTTTTCTGTCGCTGTTTTTATATGCATCAATCTCGCTCTTTTTGCGCAGGACAAAGCGAAGAGGATTGACGAACTGATGAGCAAGTATTACGATTTCCATGCGTTCAACGGAACTGTGCTTGTAGCAGATAACGGCGAAGTGATTTATAAAAAAGGATTTGGATTTGCGAATGCGGAATGGGATATCCCGAATTCGCCGGATACGAAATTCAGGCTTGGCTCAATCACAAAACAGTTCACATCAATGCTGATAATGCAGCTCGTAGAAAAAGGCAAGCTAAAACTCGATGATAAACTTTCGGATTATCTTCCGTATTACAGGAAAGATATTGGAGAGAAAGTTACTATTCACCAACTGTTAACGCATACATCTGGAATTCCGAGTTACACGGATCAACCGGGATTTTTTGAAAACGACAGCCGCGATCCATATGAGCCGAAGGAATTTATCGAAAAATTTTGCAGCGGCGATCTTGTGTTTGAGCCGGGCAGTAAAATAGCTTATAATAATTCCGGATATTTTATTCTTGGTGCAATTATAGAAGAAGTCACCAAAATGACATACGAACAAGCTCTTATAAAAAATATTTTCGAACCATGCGGGATGAAGAGCACCGGATACGATCATTGGAAAACATTACTGCCGAAACGCGCTACCGGATACGAAAAGGAATTCAAAGAATTCTTTAACTCAGCCTATCTCGATATGTCTTTGCCTTACGCTGCAGGTTCGCTTTACTCAACCGTCGAGGATCTATTTTTATGGGCCAGGGCGCTCTCTTCGCACAAATTGCTATCTGAAAAATATTCTAAAATTATGTTTGAGCCTTACATGGCGGCATTTGGTGCACATTACGCATATGGTTGGATTGTTGGTAAAAAATATTTTGAGGGATTAAAAGATAGTCTTTATTTTACACAGCACGGCGGCGGCATTAACGGATTTAATACTTTGATTACGAGATTCCCGGAAACAGGACAATTAGTTGTTTTACTCAATAATGTTGAAGGTTTCCCTGCAGGAGTAATTACAGACAACATAATTAGAATTCTCAACGGACTCGATTACGATCAACCAAAATTAGGAATCGGTTATAAACTTTTTGAATTGATTGAAGACGAAGGAATTCAATCGGCTGTTGAAACATATAAACAAATCAAAGAACATGAAGCGGAGTCATTCTTTTTTTCGGAAAACGAATTGAACGGACTGGGATATTATTTATTAAAAAATGAAAAATTCGGAGAAGCAATCGAAGTGTTTGAGTTGAACATAGAGGCTTATCCAAATTCCGGCAATGTTTACGACAGCATGGGCGAAGCATACATGAAAAAAGGTGACAATGAACTCGCGATTGTTAATTATAAAAAATCGTTGGAATTAAGTCCCGGTAACGGAAATGCGAAAAAAATGTTAGCCAAACTTGGGATTGAGATCAAAGAAGAAACCGTTAAAGTACCTGTAGAAATTTTACAGCAATATGTTGGCAAATATCAACTTAATCCTAATTTCATCCTCGCAATCAGTATTGAAGGAGAACAGATATTTGTTGAAGCTACCGGACAACCGAAATTTGAAATTTTTCCGAAGAACGAGACTGAATTTTATTTGAAGGTTGTTAATGCGCAGATAAAATTTGTGAAAGACGCGGACGAAAAAGTTGAAAAATTAATTCTATTCCAGAATGGGCAGGAAATGCCGGCACCTAAAATTATTGAATAAAAAATTCTAATTAAATAAAACAGGAAATGATATGTACGCTCTCGAAGTTAAAAATCTGTGTAAAACATTCGGGCAATTGAAGGCGGTGGATAACGCTTCTTTCAATGTGCCGGAGGGTTCCATCTTCGGACTGATAGGGCGCAATGGCGCCGGCAAAACCACGACTATCAGAATGATGATGGGTATCTATATGCCGGATGACGGCGAAGTTATTTTAAGAGGTGTCCAGGTAGGGCAGGAGTTCAAAAATAAAGTTGGGTATCTGCCGGAAGAACGCGGACTCTATAAGAAAATGAAGGTTTTAGATACCCTGATTTATTTTGCCGAAATTAAAGGCAAACGCGGTAGGGAAATTCAAAAAAAAGCCGAAGAGTATTTAAAACGATTTGATTTGTTCGATAGAAAATTATCCAAGGTGGAGGACCTTTCGAAAGGCAACCAACAGAAATTGCAATTCATCGCTACCATTTTGCACGATCCCGAATTTATTATCCTCGACGAACCATTCTCCGGTCTCGATCCGGTTAACACAAATCTTTTGAAAGATATTATCCTCGAGGAAAAATCAAAAGGTAAAATAATAATATTCTCAACCCACCTTATGGATTTTGCAGAGAAGTTATGCGATCATCTCGCGATGATTGATCATGGGAAAATTATTCTTAACGGCTCGCTTCGGGAAATAAAATCCAAGTATGCTCAAAGGAATGTTAGTCTAAATTACGAAGGAGATCTTTCATTTCTTCAAGGTCATCCGATTGTTGAAAAAATTGAAGACTTTGGAAACACAACGGGCATCCGTGTGAAAGAAGCTTCTCAAACACAGGAATTATTAAAGCTGATTGTTGAGCGCGGTGTTACGGTAAAGAAATTTGATGCAAACGATATCTCGCTTCAGGAAATATTCATCGAGCTGGCAGGACATGAGATTGATTCGGAAAATGTATCGAAGGCAAAAGGAAAGGAGGTAAAAAATGTTTAACAAAAGAGTATTGGCGGTATTCAAAAGAGAAGTGAAAGAAAGGATTATATCGAAGGGATTTATTTTTATGACAATCCTTCTACCGGTATTCATGTTTGGAATACTCGGTATCCAGATGCTATTAATGAGTGAAAGTACTACGAAATATAATATAAACATTATATCGGAAAATGCAGATATCGGCGCCCGAATCGAAAAGGAAATTCTTTCGTCCTCAATTAAAGACGAAGAAAATTACAACTTTGGATTTTTCAATATGAATAAAGAGGAACTCAAAAAATTCCTTGAACTCAAAAAACCTGATGTGCTTGACGAAAAGTTGACGGGAATTTTATTTATTCCTGATTCGGCATTAACCGATAAGAAAATTGAGTACTACTCAAAAACGCCGACAAATTTAAAGCTCTCCGAAAAACTTAGCGGTCCAATAAACAAGGTGTTAATCGAAGCATACTTCGGCAATAAAAATATTTCGCAGAGTGAATTGGATTATGCTCGAAAGTCGGTAGACTTTGCAGGGTTTAAATTAACCAAGGAAGCCGGTTACGAAGAAGAAGGTTACGGCAGTTTGGTTCTGTCATATCTTTTTACATTCCTTTTGTATATGAGCTTGCTGATGATGGGACAAATGATTATGCAGTCGGTTATCGAAGAGAAGACCAGCAGAATCGTTGAAGTAATTTTATCGTCGGTTAGTTCAAAGGAACTGATGACAGGCAAAATTCTCGGCTCCGGAGTCACCGGATTACTTCAGATGGCGATTTGGTTAAGTCCGGTTATTTTAATTGTTTCCACAACGTGGTTTGTATTGCCGCCGGAAGTGATGATCCAGATAACAGCAACTCAAATTATCTTCTTCTTGCTCAACTTTTTTATGGGTTTATTAATATTTCTCGGCTTGTTTGCCACAATTGGTGCAATCTTCGATAATCCTCAGGATGCACAATCCGGTTTATGGCCGGTGATGTTATTAATAATGATCCCGTTTTTTATTGCTATCTCACTCGTTCAAAACCCGAACAGCGGAATTGCAAAAATTGCTTCGTTTGTTCCGTTCGCAAATATTATTGTTATGCCTGCAAGGATGACAATTTTAGAAGTTCCGGTCTGGCATCTTGTAGTTTCAATGATAGTTAGTGTGCTAACACTTTTGGGAATTTTCCCGGTGGCAGGGAAAATTTATCGAGTTGGCGTTCTGCGAACAGGTAAAAAACCAAAATGGTCCGAAGTTATAAAATGGTTGAAGTACAAATATTGAGATTGTTTTGATTCTTTAACAAAAGCCCGGAATGTAAACACATTACCGGGCTTTTTATTTTTAAATATTATCCGATGGTGTTTATTTCTTAATGTAACTCAAATCAGGGCGCGGGTAACCAAATTTCTGTTCTGTCTCCAACATAAGCGCAGAAAGTTTAGCCCATAATACTTGTTCCTCCGCTTGAAGAGTAGTCCATGTTTCGTTCATCATACCAAAGTAATCAGCTCCGTCTTTAGCGGATTCTGTTAACGCAATCAAGTTTGCGTCCTGCCCAATTTCCATTGTCCAAATATTGTATTCGTGATTGATGTTATGTTTCTCATACAAGGCTTTCCACTCTCTCAATATATCAAATACCTCCTTCTGCTTATCCAATTTATAAGTGAAAAACAACCAATGCAGAAAATTGGCTTCGTTGTCTTTCAGTCGCGATTCTTTTGGAACATACGAAAATTCCGCCGACCATTTGATTACAAACTGCCGGTAAGTTTCGATGCTCTCCTGGTTTTCCTTTTGGAATACATCGGCTTTGGTTTTGTCGATTTTACCATAGGCGGTTTTAAATGCTTCGTAAGTCAAATCAAGATCAGCGTACTTTTCAATCGGAATAAGATAATAGTAATGGAAATCATCTCTCTGCGACGCATGAACCGCCGAAATGTCCAGACCAGCCTGGGTCATAAGCTCAACCCATTGTTTGGATGTTCGCTCGTACTGTTCGTAATAGCTTACTTTTGCAGTTTCCTCGAAAACCAGGTACAACTGGTCTTTCGGTTTTTCTTGTGCATTTGAAGAAATCGAAAACGGGACAAGAATTCCCAATAACAAAAACATGAAGAGTTTTTGCAACTTCATAGAATGATCCTTTCGTTAAATATTATGAAATTATGTGCGGCTGTGAAAATTTGGAGGAGTGCCGATGTGAAGCTATAAAATTTCCCCGAATATAACAAGAGTCTTTGTCTTTTGCGCTTCGGATTTTTGGTGAATCAAGTAATTTGATCTAAAATGAAGTAAACTGTTTTATAAACTTTTAATCGGAGATGGCGTCTAAAAAACCGACTTTTAATCTTGGGATGGAACATCAATGAAAACACTTATAAATTTTTCCGCAGTTACTTTATTACTAATTACGGCATTTATTAATAACCAATTTGCTCAGTCAAACGAAATTAATACCTCCGCGAATTTCGAAGTAAAAGAATTGGCTGAAGATGTTTACGGCATAATTCGCAAAGATCCGCCCGGATTAATGTGCGATGGAAACAGCGGATTTATCATTACTGAAGAATATGTCGTAGTAATTGATGCGCCCGAAGCATCTGCCGAAATCATTAAAGCAATAAAACAGATTTCGGAAAAGCCGGTTAAGTATGTTATAAACACTCACTGGCATGACGACCATATTACCGGCAATAAGCTTTATAGAGATGCTTACCCCGGAGTTGAATTTATCGGTCACACATCATTACGGGATTACCTGCCGGAGCAAGGATTAAATAACAGAAAAAGTATGATCGAAGGAGCGCCGGGCGGATTAGATTATTTGAAGGGATTGCTTGCAAGTAATAAAGGAACGGACGGAACCGAAATTACCGAAGAAGAGCGGGCGGCTTTTGCAAGTGATATCGCACTTGTCGAACATTATCTCTCTTTTGTACCGGATGTTGAAATAATTCTACCAACAATAACTTTTGAAAATAAACTTACAATTTCTAATTCAAATCATACAATAGAAATATTGAACATCGGGAGTGGGCATACGATGGGAGATATCGTCGTACACCTTCCAAAAGAAAATATATTATTCAGCGGGGATCTAATTGTTTTTCCAATTCCGTTAGTAGGCGGTGAGCAATCGCATGTGAGTGAATGGAGCAATGCACTTGAAAATTTAATAGTATTGAAACCAATGAAAATAATACCGGGACACGGACCAGTATTAAATGACTTATCCTATGTAAAAAAACTAATTGAGCTTTATACTTCTGTAACCGATCAAGTTAGAATAGTTATTGAGACGGGTAAAACACTCGAGGAAACAAGGGGACTTATTAACCTTGATAAACAAAGAAAAATATTTGCCGGCCATTCGAAGTTGAAAAACTTTTTATTTTCAATGTATGTCGAAGGTCCGGCGGTTACCGCGGCATTCAGGGAACTCTCAATCAAGAAATAATTTACAACTGATTTAAAATAAAAAAGCTCCCGCGGAAGGGAGCTTTTCAAATAGACTAAGCTATTCTTATTTGATAACTTTTACTTCACTAGCTTGAAGGCCTTTTTGACCTTTTGTAATAGTAAATTCTACTTTGTCATTTTCTTGTAATGAGCGGTATCCATCGCCAATGATTGATTGAAAATGTACGAATACATCTTCGCCGCCTTCTTGTGAAATAAAACCAAAACCTTTTGTACTGTTAAACCATTTAACAGAACCACGTTTGCGCTCTGACATAACAGGAGCTCCTTAAAAATATTTGTTAATGTTAATTGTTGTTCTGACAGAGACTTAAAAATGGGAAGGTATTTATTACTTCTACATCTACTACAAAGTTACTGCCTTACTGGGCGTAAAGTTAAAAACTATAAATCAAATAACCTAATATTTTATTTGCCGCTTAATGAAAATAACGATTGTTTAACATCAAATACGAGATTAAATAACGTAAGGATTTACTGTGGCTATTCTTGGGGAATTATCAAAATCCGATTTTTTGTTTGGGAGTTTGTTTCTCAATCATTAACTCTTTTATTGCATCGAAAATGAGTTTGATTTGTTCCTGCTGTCGAGAAAATTTCTTCCTTGTTTCGTTTTCCAGCTTCTTTAATTTTTTAGCAAGTTCATCATTACTCTGCAAAAATTTTCTCATCTGGACAAATGCACGCATAATAGCAATATTAACCTGAATTGCGCGTTCACTGTTCAGTACACTTGATAACATGGCAACACCTTGTTCCGTAAATGCAAAAGGAAGGTACTTCGAATGTTGTCCCCGCTTTAAGGTGCCAAATTGGCACCTTAAAGAATTGTGTTCTCCGCGGTTGAGCTGAAACATAAAATCTTGTGGGAACCGTTCACTGTTTCTTTTAACAGCTCTTTTTAACTGTTTAGTTTCAACGCAGTAAAGTTCAGCCAGGTCGCTATCAAGAAGAACTTTTTCGCCGCGTATCAAATGAATTTTTGAAGAGATTCGTTCGATCGGAATTATTTGTTCGCTTTTTCCCATAAGACTTCAGATTGAGTTTTTCCTTATGCAAAATAATTTAAATGTGGAGATTTTCAAATATTCGATTTCCACCTTTGGAAGAGAATAATATGATGAATATATTTCATCAAAGCGTTTGGGTAATATGAAAAACATAATTCAAATTGCGGGAATAATTGATCAACGCGAAGCTGATATGTTGATGAATGCCGGTGTGGATTATCTCGGATTCCCGCTTCGACTTCCCGTAAATATTGAAGATCTATCCGAAGGATCTGCTGCTGAAATAATCAAAACAATCAAACCTCCCTATCATTCAGTTGCAATCACTTATCTCGATAACGCGGATGAAATAATTAAATTCTGTCATAAGTTAGGAGTGAGCATCATTCAACTTCACGGCAGTATTGAAAAAATTGAATTAGAAGAAATTAAAGCCAAGCGACCCGGATTACAAATAATAAAAAGTCTCGTAGTTACCGGAGAAAATTTATCCATTCTCGAGCAAGCGATTGAAAATCTCTCGTCAGTGGTTGATGCGTTTATCACAGATACATTCGATCCGGTAACTGGCGCCTCCGGTGCAACCGGCAAAACGCATGACTGGTCAATTAGCAAAAGACTTGTGGAGATTTCATCAAAGCCGGTTATAATTGCAGGCGGATTAAATCCTTCGAATGTGCGGCGAGCAATATTGGAAATTCATCCCGCGGGTGTTGATGTGCATACAGGTGTTGAGGGCATAAACGGAAGGAAAGATTTAGGATTGGTTAAAAGATTTGTGGAGGAAGCAAAACTGGGTTTTAAAATTAAAGTGTAATAAATAACTTCTTTTACAACATCGATAAACAAATTCAATCACTTATATGATATGTCAAACCGATACCGAGCTGGAAAGTACGCGAATTGTAATCGGGATTTGAATATTTGCTGATAACATATGACACCTGCGGTTCCAATGCCGCACTCTTTGTAAAAAAATAATTGATTCCTGTCCCGATTGCGAAGCCGTATCCTTTTGTCTTTGCCGGCAGTACAACGCTATAGTTAAAAGACAAATTTACAAAGGGAGCAAAATTTTCAGTGTGGAAATAATATCTTACCTTTGGACCAAATTCAAAAACTCTTGTTATTGCTTTAAAATTTTCATTTGCATGTATAATTGTCTCTTCCGAATATTTATATGAAATATTTCCGCCGAGCGAGAAGACATCGAGCAGATGGTAAGCAAAAGAGGGATTGAATATAATTGAAATAGTCTTTGAATTGTAATCGGGATGATCGCTGTTCGAAGCTGAAAATAAAATTCCGCCATCTAAATTGTATGAATCCTGATGAATCATATTTTGAGATAATAAAACAGGTTGAACCAAAATTACAAGAAGTATTACTGCAAAGAATTTCAACATCAATCAACCATTTCTAACAGTTGGTAATATTTACCCGAATAAACATTTCTATCTACCGGTTCGGGAACACCGGGTAAGCTAAATTTTTCGGTATACTGCCAGAATTCCCAACCGCGCTTTTGCCAGGGTTCGGGGATTATCGGTGTGTCAACGCCATATTCGGCTATCCATAAAACATATTCGCCAATACTTTCGTGAATAAGATATTCATTAGCAAAACCCGGGCTCGAATAAATTAATGGTTTTCTACCGGAAAGTGACTCAACTTCTTCAAGGCAAATTATAAGGTTGTCAATGTACTCCTCGGGAGTAAGACGTTTGTGTCCTGCTCGTTCAACATCGATTACAGGCGGAAGCATATTTTCAAAACTTCCGACATTGTCAACAAACCACTTTGCCTGTTCTTTAGGATCATCGTCCGAAACATAAAAGTGATAAGCGCCTCTGATCATATTTTCTTCTGCGAGAGTTTTCCAATTAAAATTGAACATCGTATCAAGGTAATCAATACCTTCGGTTGATTTTACAAATACAAATGTAACGCCTGTTTCTTTAACCTTTTTCCAGTCGATCATTTTTTGATGATGTGAAATATCGATTCCGTGAATGCTTGAGGAAGTATCGCCTGCCCAAAAGTTTTTTATTGAAGTTTTTTTTGCTGATTTCGTATCAGATTGTGCCTTTTTATTATCGTATGATTGAAACATTAAAATGGAAAAAACGAGTACGACAACAATATAATTGGTTTTACTTGCCTTCATTAAATCTCCAAATGATGTTGGTAACTATAAAATAAAACGTATGATGTAGAATCGGAAAAAATTTGTTTTAGTTTAATCGTCAAACCCCGGACGTTTAAATGCCCTCGCATTTGGAAAAATTTTTTCGGTTTCTTTGAGAATTTTGGTAAGCAAAACAAGTATGGCAAGAAGGCTGTCTTCTTTTTGCGGGAATTGTTGTAACAATTCACCCCACGCAGCAATAGATCTTTCAATTGCAATCACCGCAATTTTCGCTGAGCCGTCATAATCTTTTGGATAATCTTCTAAATCCATGCCCGGTTCATCATACAAACCGCCAACGGCACGAGATAATTTCGCCGCGATAAATATTTGATACCACCGTATCACGTCGAACAAATCTTGGAATTTTACTGCTTGCTCTTGAATCTTATTCAATTCAATTCCAATTTCTGCTAATTGTTGGAGTTCATTTTTTTTCTCGGAGAAAAGCTCTTCGTTTTCTTTCTGCCATGTATCTACAATTTTTGCATATTGAGTGGCGGCGATAATAATTGGCTGTGTTCTTACTTCTTTATCTATCCTCTCCCGACTCTGTGAATAATCCTTATCGTCAATGTCAGTTAAATCTATTCCCATTTCATCAGCCATACCATGTATCAATTCGAAAGCAAGCTGGAACGACTCACGGATTTTAATCCAGAATTTTTCATTGTTCAAATCGAGCTCATCATCAGAATCCCGTGGCTCAGTCATTGCATAAGTTAAACATCTATTTGTAAACGGACAGCGTTCGCACCATCGGTCGCAATAGTTGTATATGCCGGAAATAAATTTCGGATCGGACGCGAGATTTTTTAATTTTTCTTTTTTGTCTTTCATGATTCGGATAGAACGATTTTTACAAAAGGAAATTAATGCGATGAATCATTAATTGCCAACTTTATACGTGCCCAAAATAAAGTCACAATAAAAAAATTGCCGACAGAGAGAGGAAATTTTAAAAAATTCAAGGGGTCACTGTACAATAAACAATATATTAATAATTGATTTGTAATGACCCCAAAACTTATTTTTTAATTGAGTTTTTACTTCACTTCCACAATTGTATATGCAAACGGTTTTGCCATTTCGAAAGCAATTGGAATTACTTCTTTGCCCTGGTTGTAATCCCAATATTTATTTTCGGGGCACTTTCTTTGGAATCCTACTGTGTGAAATATGTATAATTGCCATCCCGGCTTTGCAGAATTTAACCAGTTACTAATATCGCCTTTCAGATCATTGTTGTTCTCGGGTTCTTCCCATCTTACACCCGTGCTATTCCACGATCGCACTTCCCCCTCGGCATTGTATCTCAAAAAGCATAAAGGATTATTCGAGTGTAACATATCGTCCGGTTTGGCAGGCCATTTATCAAAAAGCACATTGCCTACAAAATCGTGGTCGGAATAAACCTTCCAGTAAATTTGTTCCTCTGTTTTTTTACTAAATTCCTGGTGCTTATTGTTGAACTCTATCAGCAGATCACCGTAATTTTTACCCTTGGGTAGAATAGCTCTAAGATCAAGAGTACCTCCCGGATTGACGTAAAACTTATTGCCATCAAAGTCAAATTGCGATGCGTCATAACTGCCAAATGAAGGGTAGCCTGCTTTTGAAACACAAATGGAACCCCAACCGAACGCTTTTGCGTATCCCGGATTAAGGTCATCAGATGTGAATGCAACCAAAGATAGACCAAAGGCTATAATGAATAAAATATAAATTTTGTTTTTCATGACTTCTCCCTTCAATTTAGTGATAGATAGTATTATTCGTTTTGTTTATTCACAACTTCAAATAACATAATAAAAATTTTCAGATTGAATTTTAACGCAGAAGAATCATCTTCTTCGTATCAATAAAATTGCCTGCCATCAATCTAAAAATATATACTCCGCTCGCAAATTGTGAAGCATTCCATTCTACTTCGTAATATCCCGGTTCTTCTTGTTCGTTCACGAGTGTCGCAACTTCATTACCGAGGATATCATAAACTCGTAAAGACGCCATATATGGCGTCTCTACACCGGCTGGAATTGAATATTTAATTGTTGTTGTTGGATTGAATGGATTGGGATAGTTCTGCGATAGCTCAAACTGATTTGGAATGACTGTTACCTCAACCGTTCCCGAATATGAGTAACTACCATCGGTGTCAATCTGTTTTAAGCGGTACGAGAATTTTCCTCCGCCGTTGATTGACTTGTCGGTGAAGCTGTAATCCTTTGTTGAGTTGCTGTTTCCGTATCCCTCGACAAAACCGATGGACTCAAAACCTCCAAGGTTTGAGCTGTTATTAATGTCCGTTAAACCTTGGAGGTTTACCACTCGCTCAACTTCAAATCCATGATTGTTTACTTCTGTTGCAGTTGACCAGTTAAGAACAACGTTTCTGCCGGAGTTGTTGGCGGAGAAAGAAGTAAGTTCAACCGGTAGAAGCTGATTCAATCCGCTTCCTACATTAACCGGATTGTATTTAGCAGTTGCATCACTTCCAGGTGTTGTGTAATAATATTGTTGTTGATCAAAATCGACAACAGTGGCGTCGAATGCTAGTCCGCTTGACTGACTTGTATTCGATATCTCTATTTTAACATGAGCATATACTTGTGCAACTGTTCCCAATGTGTTGGTTAGTTCATAGCCTTTACCGGTATAAGTGCCAAATACATTATATGAAAATGTATTTTGTACTGCCAGTTTAGATGCCGTATTATCTGCAGTTGTTAACACATATGTGCCAGCGCCCATATTTGGCCAAGCACCTACCATCGTCCCTGTTGTTATTCCCGATGTCGTTACTGTTACCTTACCGTTTGTGTGAATACTGCTTCCAAATCCCAGTGTGCTGTAATCTATATAAACCTGTGCAATATAAAATTTTGTGTTCTCCGTCGCTATAGCCATGATGTCAAATTCATAATAATCTTTACCGCCGGAATTTGTTACTTGTCCATTGGCCAAAGAAAATGTAATTCCTTGACCGTAAAGGAGAGAACTCATGAAAATAAATATTGCGATGACTAATGTATTCTTTTTCATCTCTTTACTCTCCTTTGTTTTTATTTGTTAATATTGGGTTAGCCATCATAGTTGAAGCCGGTACTTGTGTTCCTTTCCCGTTATTCGATTTGAAGAAATCCTCACGGTCATTGTTTTGTACTTGTCCGTTCAAGTTGAAATCTCCGCTTTTATATCCGCTCTGACCATTTTGAATTTTCCAATAGTCTTCACTGTCATTATTTTGTATTTGCCCATTACCATTCGCGTCTGCGGAATATGTACCATAGACTCCGCTTCCCAAATCTTTCATCGCGTTTGTGCCGTAGGCTTGTGTTTGAGCAGAAGAGAAATTATACTGACTCGAGTTATTGGTTAGCGTTACTTTATTTGCTGTCATAATAGCCAGGTGATTACGGTGACGGATAACCACATAATAATCACCGCTGTTCAATCCGCTGAACTTAAGCTGACTCGATCCATCGGTATCGGTTATTGTGCCATCACTCTTTAAGAAACCAGCTCTCTTTCCCGCTACTGTTGTTGTATTGCTTCTCAATTCAACAAGCACCCAATCAACAACACCGGAAGGAATTGAAGTTACACTTTCTGTTCCGGCGTAACTCCACGGCGAAGCATTGTATGGCTGTGAGAAGGGAATGTAACCCGATGAATTAAGTGTTGTCGTCATACTTCCGGAAGAATAACATCCTTGCAGAAATACTTTTACATTAGCGCCGAGATACACATCGAGGTTTGTTTCTGTGGCTGCACTTTTATTTGCGTGTATGTCTTCCGCTTTAATGAAGTAGTAAACCATCTCTTCGAGAGGAGATGTATCTGTGTAAGTTAAACTTATTGTTGTCGCAATCGGCACGGCGTCTCCGGGGAGGGGAGAGGAAGAGTTGCGGTAAACGAGATATTGTTTGAGATCGCCTTCGGTATTCTCATCCCATGTTAACACAACATTGTAACCGCTGCGATTAGCCGCGGCTCCTTCCGGCGCGTCCGGCGCTAAATTATCTACACTGTGACCGGATACGATATTTGACTTCCAGATTTCGCCGGTGGAATTTACGGCGGTAACCCTGTAAAAATAAGTGCCGCTGTTGTTGGTCATTGAATCATTCGGAGTTACTGCAACATAGGTGTACTTTAAATCCTGCGAGGGGTTAACCGTTCCGGCTAAGCTCCAAGAAAAACCGGTTTGCCCCGGAGGATTGCTTCTGTGAATTTGATATTCCGTTATTGTATTTACTTCGCGTGAATCGCACGCACTTCGGATAAAATTAATATCAACGTAACCGCCTTCATCATAACCAATATCATCAACTGAAAGAATACGTGGAATCGATGACGGCGCTGAGGATAAAAATAGATATGCTCTCCCGGCATTTGTTCCTCCGACATCATTTCCACTTGCGCCAATAATTACGTCATCGAATCCGTCACGGTTTATATCACCCGCCTTTGATACCGCCCAACCAAAAGATTCGTTTTCAGTGTTGCCAGTTAGAGAAATATCAACCGAATTATCCATTATTGCACCCCCAAAGTATATGTAAGCATGATCACTTTCACTGCCTAAAATAACATCATCATATCCGTCATTGTTCACGTCGCCTGCTGAAGAAACCCCCGAACCCAATCCGTTACCAACATCTGAGAATGTGATATCTGCAATGTTATCCATGCTTATACCACCTAAATAAATATATCCTTTGCCGTTACCTGTGCCTCCGTCATCGTTCGCAGGCGCTCCAACTAATAAATCATCAAAGCCATCACCGTTTACATCTCCAGCCGAGGATACTTTACCGAATAGATCATAATTTGCACTTCCATCTAACTGTAAATCAGTATTATTATCCATATTCGTTCCACCAAACAGTACATACGCATAACCCGGTCCGGAAGCTGATTCAGTCGCTCCAACGATTATATCGTCATATCCGTCCCCATTTACATCGCCCGCCGTTGCTACTAAGCCGCCAAGTCCATCAGCACCCCCTGAACCTGTTGTAGTAACATCAGCAACATTATTCATGCTTGAACCTCCAAGGTAGATATATGCCCGACCAGCTGAAAAAATACTGCCGTCGTCAAATCCCCTGGCGCCAACGATTACATCATAAAATCCATCGCCGTTAACATCGCCGGCTGTTGAAACTGCGGTACCAAATTTATCACCAGCAGTTTCTCCGGTTAACGTAACATCTACTGTACTATTCATTGAAGTACTCCCGTAAAAAATGTATGCCCTTCCATCGTCTGTCCCGGTATAGTCAAAACCCGGGGCGCCAACTATTACATCATCATAACCGTCTCCATTCAAATCACCTGCGCCGGCAACAGAACTTCCAAACACATCAAATGCATTAACACCCGTTAAGGTTATGTCCGCCAAATTATCCATGCCTTCACCACCGAAATAAATATATGCCTTGCCTGTTTCGGTAGTGCTGTAATCTTTATTCGGTGCTCCAATTATAATGTCATCAAATCCATCTCCATTTACATCTCCGGCAGAAGAAACGCTACTCCCTAAATGATCATACTCCACAGAACCGGTAAAAAATTCATCGGGTATATCGTTACCGGTTAGTGAACTGAGGTAAAGGTAAGCTCTGCCACAGTCCGTACCATTATTATCATTCTTATATGCCCCGATTAGTACATCGTCATATCCATCACCATTCACGTCGCCGCCGAAAGCTGCAGCGTAGCCGAAGTTATCATTCTCTGCCTCGCCGGTTAAAATTTTATTTGGAATTCCACTTATTCCGGTTCCGCCGAAAAAAATATAAGCTCTGCCCGCATTACTTCCGCCGGCATCGTTATAATGAGCCCCAATTACAACATCATCAAAACCGTCTCCGTTTACATCACCGCCACCGGACACCGCAACACCAAAATAATCACTATCGGAAAAGCCGTATAAATGAACATCGGCAGTATTGTCCATACTCGCTCCGCCATAATATATGTAGGCCGCGCCTTCATTTGTTGCGGTATTGTCGTGGCCGTATTCTCCGACTATTACATCACTGTATCCGTCGCCGTTTATATCACCGGCTGAAGAAACAGATACTCCTAAATACCCTAATGCTACTGTACCTGTTAAAGTTTTGTCGACAACATTATTCATACTTGCCCCGCCAAAGAATATATAAGCCCTGCCGCCGCTTGATGCACCGGCGTCATTTAAATAGGCACCGACGATTACATCATCATATCCATCGCCATTTACATCACCTGCCGAAGATACAGAGCAGCCGAAAAAATCCGCGGAAGCTTCTCCGGTTAGAGTTACATCAACAACATCGTTCGGTGTAGCTCCTCCTAAAAATATGTAAGCCCTGCCGTTACCGCTTGCTGGTGCGCCAATAATTATATCATCATAACCGTCACCATTAAAATCGCCAGCGCATGCAATCGACTTTCCAAATAATTCGGCTGTTTGAAGATTTTCAAAATTTATATCGTACACACCGCTAGGGTTTTCACTTCCCCAATAGCCCCATACTCTACCGTTATTTGTTGTAGTTGAGGGGGCGGCGCTCATATAATCATCATAACCGTCGCCGTTAAAATCACCCATTGTAGATACCGAAGTGGCAGCATTTGTATTACTTCCGCCGTTAATTTTAATATCGTAGTGATTATCCGGAACGCTTCCTCCGAGAAAAACGAAGATTCTTCCTCCGTCTGATCCATATTCAGGTGCGCCGATTATCATATCTGAATAACCGTCGCCGTTTATATCGCCAGCCGGCGCAACTGAGTAACCAAAGTTTTCTCCGGCGCTCAGTCCGTTTAATGCAATGCTGTGCATCGCCTGTGTTTCGTTAAATCCGTTGCCGCTGCTGCGGCTGGATAGAATATTATCAGAATCTCCGGCAAAGGATTTAAATTGACCCATACTTCGAAAAGGCAGGCTAAGTATAAATATAACCGCCAGTCCAAGTAAAATTAATTTTCGTCTCATTCTTTAGCTCCATAATAATTTATCATTGAGTTAGATTTATTTAGGATAAAGTCGCGAATAATTGAGATATCGATTTTATTGCAAAAATGAACCGCCCCGGCGTTTATTGCTTCTTTTTTAAGAATTGAATCATCGTACTGTGTGATGATTATAATTTTCGCGGCAGGATGTTTTTTGATTATTTGCCGGGTTGCGGAGATGCCGTTCACATTTTTCATTTTTATATCCATCAGAACCCAGTTAGGTAGAATCTCTTCGTAAATGTCAATTGCTTCTTCACCGCTTGAGCATTCCGTCATTGAATCGAACATATCCGAAAATAAATTTCGAATCATCTGTCTCATTTTTTGGTTATCATCAACAATCATAAGGTTCATAAAAAATCCATAATTTCTGAGAGTTAAAATGCATGTAAGAAAAAAGAAAGTATGTAGAGGGAACCACTCAATTCACCTGAGTAGAGGTACTCATTTATAAATAAGTATGACGGATATTTTTGCCGAGAGGGATAAAAGATTGATTTACTGCCGGTGCGAGCAATTTAAAATCTGCGGTGTAAATTAATGGGGGAACCTATTAATTACAGATTTTACTATAATAGATGCTTGTTCTCTACGGCAAAAAGAAGAAGCGAATTGTTCCCGTGAAGTTCCAGTTTGTTGCAGATATTTGTTCGATGATTTTCTACTGTCCTGATGCTTATAAAAAGCGTTTCGGCAATTTCTTTGCTCGTTTTTTTGTCGGATATCATCTTCAATATGTTCTTTTCGGTATGGGTTAGTTTATCTATTTTATTCTTTGAAACCGCTGAACATGAAACTCTATTAATAAGATACTCGGAAATTATCGGAGAGATATAATGTTTGTTTTCTGCAACTGTTTTGATGCACTCAATTATATCTTCGCTCGCGCTTTCTTTTAATATGTAACCCATTACTCCCAGGTCAAGCGCTTTATTAAAAACATCTTCCTCTTTGTGCATAGTTAAAAAAATTATTTTCGTTGCGGATTTTTTTT
>JAZDFC010000015.1:0-43366 GCA_043808235.1 bacterium | reverse complement strand
ATTATTTCATGCTGTAATAATTGTTTTTGTTCATTTAAACTCATATCGTAAATTAAAAAATAAATTTTATACCTAGTCCGGGTTGTAACCATATTGATGAGTTGTTCTCCTGAAATAACATATTTGCGTTAACAAGCAAATCAAAAGCAATATTATTATTTACTAAAATCATAAATCCAACTCCCGCGTTTATACCAAATACATTATTTCCATCGATAACTTCAATGTTTCCACTATAATGAGCCCAGTCAGTATCGGTTTTATAGGATACTTTCGAGTTCCCCCTAATATTTACACATCCACCCAATCTTAAATATAATTGACCTAATAATTTATTAGAAGGCAACAAATATTTTATTCCTATTAATATTCTGGTATCATTCGTTTCTGTTTCTTCAATTTCCACATTATCTATATCTTCTCCATATGGTCCATGAATATATTGAGATATAAACTCACTTTTTATCTTTAACGGTGAAATCGAGAATCCAAATTCAATTAGTAAATTATTATCATATTCAAACATTAGATTCAAACCATACATTAAGCACATATCATATCTGTCAACATCTTTACCCCCTTGAGTCATATTTAGTGATAAATTTGGCGAGATTATAAACATAAAGGATGAATCCTGATTCTCTTTATTGATATTTTCATTTGAGGAGTAAATTGTTGATCTAGTTCCTTGAATATAGTTACTTGAAAGTAATAGGATTATCATAATATTTGTTGCTAATAAGGTTTTGCTATATTCTATCATTTTATTTTCTCATTCTTCTTGATAAAATGTATTTAATTATTTTCTGAATTTATCAGCATTAGCTTAATATTATTATCTTATTTTAAAACAATTTTGAAATATATTTTGTTAGGTCCGTTTTACTTTTAAATATTTCTTTAAATACATTTTGACATATTATACAACCACATAAACCATGTAGATCAATAGAGTTTTTTCTCAACCTTTTCAAAAGATTATGAAATGGCATTTTTTAATCCTCTTTGATTAATCATTAAATCTGTATTATTGAATTCGACAGGTAGGCTCTGCTGGACGGGTTACACTACCAAAACATAAAATTATTTTAAAAAATATATTTTTACATAAATCTTTTTATTACTGGATTAATTTCGAAAACAAATAAATTAATAATTTATATAGAAAGAGGACTCTCAAAGGAAAATATTGGAAGGAATGGTTCATTTTCAAATTGAAAACATATTTGTTGTACCTAACTTAAAATAATATTTTGAGGTAGGCAATATCTTTAGCTTAATTCGATTATATTACTAAAAATCATTCTGCATTTTTATGAAAAAAAGCACAAAAGTTGATTTTTTCACCAAAGTCGAAGAATTCTTCCCTAAACTACCCTTTAAAAATCAAATTTCGCATCATTTCTCAAGCTGGAAAACAGTTTTCGCAGCAAATTTTGAGGTGGAAACACGTTTTCGACGCAAAACTCGAGCTGGAAAACGATTTTCGCGTCATTTTGAGAGCTGGAAATTCAATTTTGCAAAATTATTGGAGCTGATATGAATTTAATAATTCCGATTGATGAGGTTATCGATGAAGAATTGGTTATAAGTTTTAGTGAAGATATTGTAAATGAAAACCAAAAGGATTGTGAAAGGATGAAACTCAATCCGATGGAATTTGAAAAATTAAAAAATAATAGTGGGGATAATTTTTTTAAGGATATAGATACTTATTTCGAAGTATTTAAAGGATTAATGTTAGATGTTAATCATTTAGGTCTAATAAGTTGTATCATTTCCAATGAAATTCTTTATAATATAGATAAGATAGTTAAATATAGAATTAATCAAGTGGTTTTAGTAACCTCAAAAGTTACTCTTAAAAAATGTGAGCAGTATTTCATTTGTGGTATAGACGAATATTTAATGGATATTTTACGCACTCGATATTCTAATCGCAGATTCAATCCGAAAGGTTTTGAGTTCTTGAAAGAGATAAGAAATAATTTGATATCGAAAAAATATTATGAATATCATAAATATTTTAAAAATAATCCTCGCGATACTGACATTAAACTAAAACATATAAATGAGACAAATAGTGAAAAATATTCCAGACCACTGGCCGATCTCAAATTACTAAGCGAAAATGAAAAAGCCTTAATCAAGAATCTGACTTTCAAAATGTTGAATCAAGATAAAAAGTATAATAGTAAAAATGACTTTAATATTCTCAAGAATGTTGAAAATTACTATTTTATTGAACACCTGCCTTTCCTCTCGGAACCATTCTTAAGATCAATAAAGGAGCTAAAGGGATTATCCCTGCTTGATGATGAAGTCTATGAAAGAGATTACTTTAAAATATTTTACAAGCTCCCAAAAATCAACTGCGAACCAATTCCAGACAACTGTAATTTTACACCAGTGAATTTTATACAAGCGTTAGATAATAAATTAGCCGATAAAATAAATAATGCTCTCAAATCAAACGATTACAGATGCTTATATTTACTAACTACTGATGGATACCTTATTAGAAAAGTCCGGGAAATAATTAAATATCAACTTGAACCTGTATCCAAAGAGAAATTAGTAAAGACTAAACCTATAAATAAATATCTTCTGATTCGAAATTTTACTGAACTAATAGAAAGCCGGCAAGTAGAACTGTGGAATCACTTTGAAACCAATCAATTCAAAACTGATGGATTCGTCCTTTTCATTGATTCTAAATCTCCTGACCGACAAATAAATTATCTACCAATTGAAAATATCTGGGAATACGATAAAAGTTATTTCGAGCGAAATGCCTCCAAAATATTTTACAGTTTATTAAGTGAAAGCAAAATAATTCAGTTTAATTCTAAAACACTATTTAAAATTGAAAATAATTGGTACAAAGAATTAGCCTGGATCGAAAATTGTAATTGGTCGGTATATGCAGATGCTATTGATATAATAAAAAATTGGGATACCCCTTTTGATTTCGATTCACCCAAATGCTGGTATCATTATAAACAAATTTACGATACACTACTAGCGAATGAAAGTAAACCTCGGACAGTTGAGTCAACTCCACACGAGAAACGTACAGTTAAATTCGTTCTTTTGGAAAACCGAAATTGGGATATTGAAGGAATACCTCTGAAAAATGAAAAAATTCCTTCTACCCAATCCTTAATTACATTGATATTGATACTTCATTACCATGAATTACATAAAATGAAAGAGGGGTACGTCGGAATTAAAAACACATATTTATTAGAATTACTTGAGAAATTCTCAGATCTTTATCCACCTAGAAAAGAAAGAGATAAAAGAGGCAATACTGAGTCCGCCCCAAGCGCAATAATTTATAACAAATTAAAAGGTGCAAAAATCTTCTATAAAGAACCAAAGTTACATGACTTTATTAAAGATCATATTAGCAAAACACCAGGAACCAAGATAATAGATGATAAAGGTATCGACTTCCAATTCGAAATAGATTTACTATCTCAACAAACCGACGATGAAGAAATTAAACGACTAACCGAGATTAATAAAAGGCTAAATTCAATCTGAATTTAGCTTATTTGCTAGTTCAAACCGAAAATCCTCCAATCCGCATTGATTCATGAAATAATAATTTTCATGAAACCAATAATGAATGATTTCATATTAACTGCTTCGTAACCTTTGAGTGTACTTTTTTAAAGACTAATTCAATAACAAAATTTTAGGTAAAGTTATGAAAACAGTTAAATCGGCATTGGCAGCCGACTCTATGCCAAAACAAGCAACACTAGCATCTGCGAGCAAGGGCTCCGTTGAAACTCCCAAGTTTTCGACGAATTCTATTTATAGTACTTTGGGGCCCTTACCAAAAGGATTATCTTCCCTACACAAGAAGATTACTACCACTGAATCAAGGCTGAAGGATCTTGATGAGCAGATTTCGACAGTGCGGGATAAATTAAAACCTATTCCCAGGCTCGATAGAAAACGCGGTCAGAGTCACGATGTTGTTGGAGGGGACCGTAAATTTCTGAAAGCTTCTTTGAAGCGGCTTGAACATAAACGGTTTGTAGAAGCTGATGCATGGACTAATCTTATGAGTAAATTCAATAACGTAGTTAAAACGGATGTCGTTCGCGTTAAATCCAATTTTACAAAGGAAAAAGCAAAATCGATTCGATATCTTCGTAAAAATACACAAGTTGTTGTTAATCAGACCAAATCATTCTTTGATTATTTACTCAATGAAGATGTTGATCAGTTAGAAGAACTCAAAACAAACTTGCGACAACTCCGGGACGAAAAGCTGGTTGAATACATAAAAGCTTTTCTTCCTAAATATGATGAAGCCAGCTTTATCAGTGCCGCATACATATCACATCGTGATTACAGAGGCAAATTCCACGTATTATTTTCGGATTTATTAGTTAGCTGGAATCCAAAATCCAAGAAGGCGTTTTCCTTCAAGGATGTTGAAATTAAATTCTCATTAGCAAAAGAAGTTAAAAAATAGGTATAGGAACAATGGAACCGGTTAACACTAATATAAGACTCTACTCGATTGCAGCGGCAGCAAAGCAGATGAATATCGGGCGGAAGAACTTAACTAAGCTCATCGACAACGGTGAGCTTGGTGTTAACTTTATCGGTAAACAAAGAAAAGTATCTCATATCGAAATTGAAAGATATTTGAAAGAGAGTGCTCGTCGGAAGCTAATCCATTTTTCTAATAAACCAAATAACGAAAAACAAATTCATAATTCAGATTTAAATAAAATACTCACAAACATAATCAGGAGTTCTAATCATGAAATCCAAACAAAAAGAAAATAAAATCAAAGGCATTCCACTGATTCAATATACCTCTAGTTCGCCTTATGCAAGTAATTTCACAATCTATTATCTTCCTTTCAAGGATGTAAATACCAAACACTTTCCTGAAGGATTAAAGTTTAATCCTTGGGAAGTATCAAAAGACAGCAGTTTTGAATCAATACCTACAATAATGTTTGAGAATATAGGCAATAAAGTAAGGGTCTATATTCTAGGAGATCCTGATTTTATTTCGATCATTGAAGATGAGGGTATCTTCGAAAAAGCTCTCGGTTTAAAGGTGCATATATTGAATAAAACAAATCAATATTCTCCGAAATTTTTGATTTACTTCGAAATGTTTGACACACCGACTCTTCATAATTATGCTTATTCAATCGAAATGAAACACGACACCCTTCATGAGGTGTTGAAAAAAGCATATTCATTCGATGCCGATATTAATAAATCGATATTAGAACAGTTGCCTAAGTGTACCACCGATTATACCGCTCTTCTAGATAAATCAACATTTCCACTTAAATCAATTATAATCCCTTCTGCTCAAACGAATAAATATTGGGAAGCTTATTCAGATGGAAGAGTCAAGTGTTATGAATTAATCAATAACTTGTGATATGTGATGAGCCCCGGTAGAGTTTTATCGGGGCTCTTTAATTATTCATGGCCTCAATAATTGATTTATCAAAAATAGAGTTGAAAGAAAAGGTCACAATCAACCATCATGAAGCTAAAAAGGAGGTTGTGCAGCCATCAATCATTCCCTCGGATACAATTGCCGACAATGAAGAATTCCTTCGAAAAGAATTTCCGAACAAAATATTATTCAGCATAGAAGAAGCAACCTCAATATTGAATATGAGTTATGAATTCATCCGATCCAGTATAATCAAGGGTCGGATTAATGCTAAGCGTTTTGGTAAAAAACATTTGATACATTTAAAAGAACTTTCGAAAATAATTACACAAGGAGTATAAAATGGGAAGAGTCACAAAGACAAAAGCTGGCACATACAGTGTAACTTTATATGATGAAAATAGGGAGCGGTTAAGAAAAATCTTCAAGCATAAATATGAAGCTGAAGCCTATGTGAACAAATATGAAGCAGAAAAAAATCAACAAAGGTTGTTACAAAACAAATTAATAAAGCCGCGAAAAGAATTAATCAAGGCTATTGAGGATTTCGCGATAACGAAAATGCAATTAAGACCGAAATCACGGCAGAAATACGATCTTGTTCTGCGACAGTTTGCATCATTCATCGATACTCGTAATATAACGTTCATTGATGAGTTTACATTTGATCATGCATCTGAAATTTACAAATTGCTTGTACAGCCTCGATTAGTAAATAGGGGTGGTAAGGAAATTGAAATGACGCCAAAACCTAAAACGGTTAATTTTTATCTGGCTACAATAAAAGCATTATTCGAAGCTGAAGTAATAAAAGGGGTAATTGATCGTAATCCAATGATACATATAAAGAATTTAAAGGAAGAAAATCGCCGTCCGGAATTTTATTCGGAAGATGAAATTGACAGATTCTTCAAACAAGATATGCCGTATGCTTACAGGTTTGCTTTCATTGGTTTACTTACTTCGGGGATGCGAATAAATGAGTTGTGTAATTTGACCTGGTCTGATCTAGATGAACAGCGAAGACTTTTGAGGATTAGAACTAAAGATGGTTTTGACGTTAAGACGGATAATGCTGAAAGGTCAATTCCACTTGGAGATATAATTTATGAAATGATTCTTGCCGAGTCGAAGAATAGGAGATCAAGTGAATATATCTTTGCATCAATTCAAGGTTCAAAGCTAAGTGATAGAAGAATGCTCGAAGCCTGCAAAGAAATTGGTGAAAAAGCTGGAATTAAGGAACGTGTATATTTGCATAAGTGGCGGCATACTTTTGCGACACAATTAGTTAGAAGAGGAGTTCCAATAGAAGTCTTGCAGAAGCTTATGGGGCACTCATCAATAATAGAAACGCTGGTTTATACTCATGTCCGGTCCGAAGAATTACATGAACAAGTAAAACTAATTGACCAAATAATTCGACCGTTCAGTATCAGTTTAGCCATCAAAAAATACCATAAATCGACCCCCTAAATTTTTTCTGGTTTTGGAAATCCCTCGTAAGTACTTATAATTATAATAATTTAGGGAAATAAGACAATTACTCGAATTTGTCCAAAATTTGTCCAAGAGGGGTAAAAACTATGGTTTTTGAGGTATTTATGGGTCAGGTAGGATGCAAAAAAAGCCCGAAAACGCACTTTTGAAACGTGATCGGGCTTTAAAAATAGGGTGCGGAGAGGGAGGGATTCGAACCCCCGGTAGCCATAGACTACAACGGTTTTCAAGACCGCCGCATTCAACCACTCTGCCACCTCTCCGTTGATAAATGAATATCTTCAAAAAAAGCATGCAAATATAGGGAAATAGCCCCATAATGCAAAAGTAAGTTCTGTCCTTTATTATAAAATATCACGAATTACTTCTGTTTTAATCTCGAATACAAAATAAAATATTTCAGATTATTTACGATGATGATATTGGGATTATTTTTCTAAGGAATATTCGAAAACCATTTGATTAAATTAATATATAAATCAATTTTTTTAGTTCTAGCATTTCTTCAATCTTACCCGGTTTTTGGACATGGGCAAAGCTATATTTTTGAGAATTTAAATTCGGAAGATGGTTTATCCGAAAACTCCGTAGTTGTGATTTACCAGGACAGTAAACAGTTTTTATGGTTTGGCACTTTCAATGCTTTGAACCGTTACGACGGTTACTCATTTAAAATTTATAAATCTCTTCCTGATGATTCTACAACGATAAGCAGCCATACAGTAACCTCAATTTGCGAGGATGAATCCGGTAATCTTTGGATAGGAACGCTCGGTGGAGGTGTAGCCAGGTATAATCGCGCAACCGACAACTTTAAAAGGTACCAGAATATAAAATATAATAATTCAAGTCTTAGTAACGACAGAGTTAAAACCATGCTTATTGATAGCCGCGGCGATTTATGGATTGGAACTGAGTATGGGCTAAATAAATATGATAAAAAGAGTGGTAAATTTATCCGCTATTATTCTGATGAAAAAAATCCAAATAGCATTTGCAGTAATTTCATTTCATCTTTGTGCGAAGATGATGATGGTAATTTATGGATCGGGACTTGGTCTGGCGTTGATAAATTGGATTTGAGGAAAAATCAAATAATTCATTATTCAAACGATGGAAATAATCCACTTAGCCTGTCTTCAAACCAGATTACAAAAATATTTCGGGATAATAAAAAAAGAATTTGGATAGCTACCTATAAGGGATTGAATAAATTTGATGAAATGAAAAACTGTTTTGTCCGATATCTTGCCGGTAAAGATCGAAAGGGCAGTCTTAGCAACAATGTGGTATCGGATATAATTCAAAATAAACAGGGCATGCTTTGCCTTGCAACTCTTGGGGGCGGGCTGAATATTTTTGATCCTGAAACCGGAATATTTGTGCATTATAGAAATAATCCTTACGATCCGACAAGTATAAGTAATGATGTTTTATATTCACTTTACGAGGATCGTTCAGGTATTTTATGGATCGGGACTTCGGGCAGCGGAATAAGTAAAATTGATCCAGTAAAAAATCAATTTATCAGTTATAAATTTCAGCCTGAAAATTCGAATACATTGAGTAATAATAAAGTATTTTCTCTTTGTGTTGATAGATCAGGTATAGTTTGGATTGGTACATACGGGGGCGGATTAAACAGGTTTGATCCAAAATCGAAGGGTAAAAGCTTTTCTTGTTTCAGACACGATCCGAAGTACAATACTTCGCTTGGCGATGATAAAATAATTTGTGTCTATGAAGACAGAGAAGGATTACTCTGGATTGGTACGGAAAACGGACTCGACAAATTTGACAGCAAGAAAAAAAGATTTGTTCATTTTAACCGGGAGAATTCACCCGGACTAACTAACAATTCTATATTTTCTCTTCTCGAAACACGAAACGGCGACTTTTGGGTCGGGACATATGACGGGCTTCATCTTTACAATAAAAAAAATAATTCTTTTAGAAGTTTTCGAAATGATCCCGTTGATACCAATAGTATCATAAACAACTTTGTTAGAATGATATATGAAGATCGAACCGGTATGATTTGGCTTTGCACCGATAAGGGCTTGGACAGATATGACCCGATCGCAAAGAAGTTTTTACATTTCGGTGATGATCCGTCGGATTTGTATCGGCTTAATGATAAAATGGTTTTAAACATTTTTGAAGATAGAGAAGGAAATCTCTGGGTCGGAACTATCACAGGATTGTATAAGCTGAACAGATCCCAAAATAATAATTTCACCATCAGGCATCTTGGGACAAAAGACGGTTTACCGGATAATAATATTCAGGGCATAATCGAAGATAATTCGGGTAATCTTTGGATAAGCACAAATAAGGGATTAACAAAATTTGATAGGCAAAACGGTGGTTTTAAAAACTTTAACACAAATCACGGTTTACCAAGCGATGAATTTTATGTCAATTCACTAGCCAAATTACAGAGTACAGGAGATTTGATTTTTGGCGGCGTAAACGGAGTTACAATGTTCAATCCGAACAACATAAAAGATGATTTATTTGTAGCGCCTGTAGTATTCACCGATTTAAAAATCTCGAACAGTTCCGCCGAGATTGGCAAATTCTATGATGATTTTATAATCCTGCCCCGGTCTGTTTCAGAAATGAATGAAATTACTTTGTCCTACAAAACTAATATTATCTCATTCGAATATTCGCTACTTCATTTTTCGGCACCGATGGGCAACAGCTATGCATATAGGCTTGAAGGTCTGGAAAACGATTGGAACCATGTAGGTAATAGCAGATATGCAACTTACACTTATCTGCCTCCCGGTGAGTACATATTCCGTGTAAAAGGCGCCAATAATTCCGGAATTTGGAGTCCGTATGAGGCAGCTATTAAAATAATTGTTAAACCTCCGTTTTGGCAAACATGGTGGTTTAGATCGGGAGTACTATTATTTATAGTATTAATAATTTATCTTGCCTATGTAAGCCGTGTTAGTACTATCGAGAAAAGAAGAAAGCAGCTCGAGACATTAAATAAACAATTGTCTATCGAAGTGGAGGAGAGACATCAGAAAGAAATAGAATTATTGTTAGCCAAAGATAGAGCTGAAAAATCCGACAGGTTAAAATCGGAATTTCTTGCACAAATGTCCCACGAAATTAGAACTCCGATAAATGCTATTCTAAGTTTTACTAGTTTATTAAGAGAAGAAGTGCATGATAAAATACCTGACGACCTCGGACAAAGTTTCTCAATAATTGATAATGCAGGTAATCGTTTGATCCGTACTATCGATCTAATATTAAACATGTCACAGGTTCAAACTGATACCTATGAAATCAACTTCAAAAAATTCGATCTATATTATAATGTTATTGAAATACTGGAAACTCAATACAGACACGTTGCCAATGATAGAAAATTAAAATTGCTTTTTTCGCGAGAGGCAGACGATACCATAATTTATGCCGATGAGTATACTGTAATGCAGATATTCGAAAATCTTTTGAATAATGCCATTAAATATACTCCCGAAGGGAAAGTTGAAATAAGATTGAGAAGAGATGAATCGAATAAATTAATTGTGGAAGTGAACGATACAGGTATCGGAATATCGGAGAGTTTTCTGCCCGAGTTATTTAAACCTTTTTCTCAGGAAGATAGCGGCTATACAAGACGTTTCGAAGGAAATGGTCTTGGATTAGCATTGGTAAAAAAGTACGTCGAATTGAACAACGCTGAAATTGAAGTAAAAAGTAAAAAGGGTATCGGCACTACTTTCCTGGTTTCATTCCCTGCGAGCAATTAATCCGCTGTTTTGCACTTCGCCTTATTGCACACTTCCATTTGTAAAAACACTTGCATCAGATATGAGAATTTTACACTTTTTTAATTGAAACGGCTTTCAAAGGATATTGTGCTATGATTATTTCCCTGGCAATGTAAACTTATAAACTGAATTGTATTTTCTATCAGTAACCGCAAAAACTTCTTTTTTTGTTAAATCGTAAACCAGCGACCACATCGTGTTACTCTGCGAGACTTGATCGAGTAAATCCATAGCTGTATTTGATGAAAGATTCCCGTTGTTATTTGATAGTGTTTCAACAGCCAGATCGTATCTCCAACAATTTCCTGAAAGATCAGATTTGTTTTCATCAATTAAGAAATTTGTACAAACCTGATAATTATCAGTGTTGAAAAAAGTTTTTACTTCCGTGTTGATAAATTCTACTATTACTGAATTCCCGTTTTTATCCGCTATTAAATAATGGAGGGGAACACTCCAGAATTTGATATTGTACTTTTCTATTAATTCCAGCGCTTCATTTGCGTTTGCGGCATAATCGAGAACAAGTCGTACTACATCGAGATCGTTGATTGTAATTTTTGCTGGATCGGTTGTTGGCTCGGCGTGATCGACAGCCATTATCCCAATTGACACACCCATTTCATTCATCCCATCAAAGGAATAATAAGGTGCATTTAATAATGGTTGGCGATCTTCGATTGTGGTAAGTGGAGCGTTGCTGCGATTAAATAAATAAAACATATCAATCATTGCTGCCGAAGCGTATCCATCCGATGGATCGGTGAACAATAGTAACGCTTCATGATGCCGCCAATCAAAATTGCGACCGAAAACATTTCCGCCATCACCCCAACTTGCAAAGCAGGTGCATTTATATTTATCCCCGGAAATATCCTTTTGTATCACTGCTGAATTTCCGCTACCAATTTGCAGATAATCTGAAAACCCATAGTCCCCATAAATCGTCATAGTGTAAAAAGGGTAATCATCAACTTTGGATAGACTTTCGAGAGATTTGACGGTGTCAATATTATACTGGATTATTGGGCCAGGCATGCTATCATCTTGACACGAGTAAATCAAAGAGATTGTTAAGAATAGTATTCCGGGAAATATATTTTTTGTTTTCATAGCCTGCACTGCGAAATTAATTGAGTGAATCTAATATATAATTTTCTACAAGATAAAACGGGTCTATTGTTGTTGCTGTTGTATAATATCCGCAATTAAAAACAGCAATTAATTTTTCTTGCGGAAACATAAACATATACTGTCCACCCCAGCCAGCTGCCAAAAAACAATTAAATAATTTATTGTCCGCATTGAAATTTGTCATCCACCATTGATATCCGTAACCGTTTGCCCAGGTATCGGGTGGATCAATATAACTTTCAATCGATTCATTTATCCAGTCCTGCGAAATAATTTGTGTGTCTTTCCATTTCCCTTCGTTGAGGAAAAGAGAACCGATTTTTGCAAGCGAACGCGGAGTTAAAAATAATCCTCCCGATGCAAAAACATAATTGCCGCGAATAACATCCCATTGATAATCATCGATGCCCAAAGGATCGAATAAATTTTCCTCGGCAAATACTTTTAAATTTACCTCGGATTCAATTTTTATAATGTCGGCGATAATGTTCGTGTTTCCGCTATTGTAATGGAAACTCTCGCCAGGATTGGAGATCATTGGCAGAGCCAGGATATAACGGATTGGATTCGATTGTTCAAACATTTGGCTAACATTATTTCTCGGATCGCCATACGGATAAGTGTTTTCATCCCATGCTAAGCCGGAAGTCATAGTGAGTAAATTTTTGATTGAAATATTTTCTTTTTCCCCGACAAATATTGATGAAAATTGAGGGTAATAATCCATGACTTTTATTTCAACCGACTCAACCAATCCTTTATCGCGAGCAATTCCGAACAAAACGGAAGTAACACTTTTCGAAACCGAGGCGAGGTAATGTAAAGTGTTTCTATCATACTTGACAAAGTCGCCTTGAAAATTGGAATAGTTCGAATCCCATAAGTAGCCCTCGTAATATCTTTCGAAGACAAGTTTATTGTCTTTGAAAATAAGTACAGAATGTAGTCCGTGGTTTTGATATTGATTAATGTATTCGATCATATCTATCAATGCTTCCGGATTAAGATGAGCTTCCGAAGGTTTTGCGGTTTCCCATCCGTCGTTCGTTTGTTCCGGCGCTTCAAAGGGATCTTCAACCGGTGGTTGATATTCCGGGGAATTTTCTCCGCAGCTAATCAAAAAGGATAAAGAGAAAATTAGAATCCACAATATGTACCGAAAGGGAATTGATTGATTGGTCTTTACTTTCATATATCACCATAGTGATTTTCTAAAAAAATAATTGCTTATCGCAAGAAACATAAGCTAATTCAAGATCACGCATCAAGTTACTGATCCACAGATATTAATGATACAACTAAAATTGTCTCTTTTATTGCATGCACATTGCTCGTAATTAATAATAATTTCCGGCCTATTTATGAATTAAATATCAACACAAAGTAACAGTTTGTAACGATGGTTTGATTTGATGTGATTTGATAATATGGGTAATTCCACTTGAGACTATTCCTAAAAAATAGATTTGGTAAAAGAGGTTACTTGAGTGGTAATTTGTTTTATAAAAACTTCGTGACTTAGAGTCTTTATAGCGGAGGAATAACGCCACAAAGGCTCAAAGACACCAAGTAATTTTATACAGCATTTTTTATCTTAAAATATCGCGTAAATGAATGGCGCTAAGGCTGAACCCTGCGTAAGGATAATTAATCCGCCGAGCAAAACCAAAAAAATCACAATTGGCAATAGCCACCATTTCTTTCGAACTTTCAAAAACGCCCATAGTTCGGATAATATTGATAATTTACTCATCTAATTGCCCTTATTTCTTAAATAAATTTTTTCATATAACAAACTTTCAACCCATCCCTTCCCCTCCAAAGTAGGGGATAAAGCGCGCATAAGGGGTGTGTTTAAAACTGTCTCTCCGTATCAATCTGTTCGTAGACTTTTGCTTCGCGTTTATTCCAGTAAGACGCGCTTTCCGTTTTGAACCGCAGATCGATAAATCTTTTTCCGAAAACTCGCGCAATAAATCGCATCGGCATGAATACCAAATAAAATAAAATCGAGAGAATCACTCTCGTCATTATAAAACCGAGTATCACAGCAAGGCTCATCCAGCCCTTGTGTAACGGCTTTAATACTGGTGGATAAATAATTCCAAACAGTATTAATAAAATTCCGATACTTCCAAAGTATGGGTACGACGGCTTGGTATAATAAAACAATACAGCCGCAATGATTACCAAAACCAGTCCAATGGTAATTCCGAATTTGCCGAGCTCTTTCTTATCGCTTTTGATATTTTTAATTTCTTCGAGTATCATTAGTCTAACTCAAATTCTTTTTTCCAATCGATGTCTTTTTCAAGAGGAGGCTGCTCTTTTTTATCGAGTAAATAATTTCCCAAAACAAGATAATCAATTCCAGTTCGCATAAAACATGTGTATGCTTCCTGCGGCGCGCATACTATCGGCTCGCCACGAACATTGAATGACGTATTGATAATCGTTGCGCACCCGTGGCGATTATCGAACTCAGAGATCGTTTTATGGTAAAGCGGATTTGTATCCTTGCTAACCGTTTGAATACGCGCGGAATAATCCACGTGAGTAATTGCGGGAATATCGGAACGCACAACATTTAATTTATCTATGCCCCACAATTTCTGTTCATCATCATTCATCATTTTCTGCCGCTCTTTTTTTACATCCGCAACAAGCAGCATGTACGGACTCGGTCTATCCAAGTCAAAATACTCCGAAACTTTTTCTTCGAGCACAGAAGGCGCAAACGGGCGGAAACTCTCGCGGAATTTAATTTTTAAATTCATAATCGATTGCATTTTTGAAGAGCGGGCATCACCGATTATAGATCTTGTACCGAGCGCACGCGGACCGAATTCCATTCTGCCTTCGAACCATCCGATTACTTTTTCATCTCCGATTAAATCTGCGATTACACCGGGCAATTCGTCATCGTTTAACTTTTTGAACGGAAGATTTCGGCCAACCAAAAATTTCTCGATGTATTCATTCGAAAATTCCGGACCGAGATAGGATCCTTTTTGAAAATCATTTTTACCATCTGCTATTCGCGGATTATCGAGGTACTGATACCATGTAAATAATGCTGCACCGAGTGCCCCGCCGGCATCGCCAGCCGCGGGTTGTATCCACATATCCTCGAAAATTCCTTCCTTTAAAATCTTTCCGTTCGCAACACAGTTGAGAGCTACCCCTCCGGCAAGTGAAAGATATTTCATCCCGGTTTCTTTTTTGATGTGCCGCGCCATCTTCAACATTATTAATTCGGTAACATCCTGAACAGAGCGGGCAAGATCCATATCTTTCTGCGTTAACTTCGACTCCGGTTCGCGCGGTCCGCCTTCGAATAATTTATTGAATCTTCCGTTTGTCATTGTTAAACCGGCACAGTAATCGAAGTACTTCATATTCATCCGGAATGAACCGTCCTCTTTCAAATCGACCAACTCTTTTAAAATTATATCGACATATTTCGGCTCGCCGTAAGGCGCCAATCCCATTACTTTGTATTCACCGGAGTTCACTTTGAAACCGGTGTAATATGTAAAAGCGGAGTATAGCAAACCGAGTGAATGCGGAAATTTTATATCGGCAAGAACCGTAACATTATTATCTTTTCCGATTCCGTAACTGCTTGTTGTCCATTCGCCAACACCATCGGCGGTTAATATTGCGGCTTCTTGAAACGGCGAAGCAAAGAAAGCCGATGCAGCATGCGATTCGTGATGCTCGGGAAACACAACCTTTCCATCATAGCCCAATTCAGTTTTGATTAATTCTTTCATCCATAATTTTTCTTTTATCCACAAAGGCATTGCTTTGATAAAAGATTTTATTCCCGATGGTGCAAAGGCGAGATAAGTTTCAAGGATACGTTCAAATTTGAGAAACGGCTTATCGTAGAATGCTACGATGTCAACATCGGAGATTTTTATCTTTGCAAAATCGAGACAGAATTTTGCGGCATGCGAAGGAAATCTATGATCATGCTTTTTACGGGTAAAACGCTCTTCCTGCGCAGCGGCTACAATCTCTCCGTTCCGTATTAAACATGCAGCGCTGTCGTGATAAAATGCAGAAATTCCAAGTATATTCATTGTTTTTATCTATCTATCACTTGATTATGAAACCAGATCGGATTGAAATCCGGTTCCCTAATATTGACCTGTTTAGTTCAAAAATTTTAGTAAGTTTCAGCAGCCAAAAATTACAAAAATACTTGATGAGGATGAAATGTCTGTTATAAAATTATTATTCCTTTCAACTTTCCTTTTTATGGTTATTATTTGCAATGCTCAAGAAATAAAAGATATATCCGGCGTTCCCGCGTGGGCTAAAGAGGCGGTTTGGTATCAAATATTTCCGGAAAGATTTTATAACGGTGATACGGCAAACGATCCCAAACCTATTGATATGCTTGGCTCTTGGCCTTATTATACGCCGGAAGGCTGGCAAATACATCCATGGACTTCCGATTGGTACAAACTGCAGCCGTGGGAAGTTAAAGAGGGAAAGAATTTTTACGATGTCGTGAACATCCGGCGATACGGCGGCGATCTTCAAGGAGTGATTGATAAATTGGATTATTTGAGAGAACTCGGTGTTACTGCTATCTACTTGAATCCGATTTTTGAATCTCCATCGTTACATAAATATGATGCGACTATGTTTCACCACATCGACAATAATTTTGGACCCGATCCGGTTGGTGATAGGATAATTTGGAACGAAGAAGATCCCGGTGATCCGTTTTCATGGAAGTGGACGAAAGCCGATGCGTTGTTTCTAAAGTTGGTTAATGAAGTTCATAGATGGGGAATGAAAATTATTATTGACGGCGTCTTCAATCACACGGGCACAACATTTTGGGCTTTCCGTGATGTTGTTAAGAATCAGCAAAATTCAAAATACAAGGATTGGTTCATTATAAAAAAATGGGACGACCCGGCGACAAAGGAAAATGAATTTGAATATGCCGGCTGGTATGGCGTGAAGGATTTGCCTGAAATTAATGAAGATGCAAATGGATTAGTCTCCGGTCCACGCGAACACATTAAAGATATTGTGAAAAGATGGATGGACCCAAATAACGACGGCGATCCACGAGATGGAATTGACGGGTGGCGGCTCGACGTTGCTGAAATGGTGAATCATAATTTCTGGAGAGATTTTAGGAAATGGGTTAGGGAAATAAATCCCGATGCATACACCGTGGGAGAAGTCTGGTGGCAAGATTGGTCCAACTATAAAATGTTCAATGCTGGTCCTTGGCTGGGCGATCAATTTGATGCGGTTATGAATTACCGTTTTACACGTGCACTGAAAAATTTTGTAGTTGATACAAAAGATCAAATTTCACCGCAGGGATTTGTTGATTCGTTAACGATATTGATGAATGAATACGGAGAGAATTTTTCCGTAATGATGAATTTACTCGGAAGCCACGATACCGAGCGTTTAGCTTCGATGATTGTAAATCCCGATATCTGGTACGACCACAGTGGAAATGCAAGAGACAATCAAACTTATGATGTGAGAAAACCGACTGAAGAAGAAATAATGAAACAAAAGTTGATGGTTGGAATTCAGTTCACACTTCCCGGCGCACCGCAAATTTATAACGGCGACGAAGCCGGTATGTGGGGCGGGGATGATCCCGATTGCCGTAAACCAAATGTATGGCCGGAGTTTAATTACGAAGCGGAATCGGTTCAACCATTTGGCAAACCGCGACCGGTTGACGAAGTTAAATTCGATCAATCGCTTTTTGAGTGGTATAAAAAACTTGCTGATATTAGGAATGCAAATAAAACACTCTCCCTCGGCAAAATTGATTTTTATTTCGTTGATAACGAAAATAAAACACTAGGCTACAAGCGATTCGACGACAAAAACGAATTTTATATCTTTATAAACAATAACAGTGCGGGAAGGAAAGTACAAGTCCATTTCAATCAGAAATCGCTAACGGATTTAATTACAGGGAAGAAAATTAAAATGGGTAAGGATATTAATCTCAAACCGTTTCAGATAATGATTTTACATTAATCATATAAACTCTGCGTCTCAGCGCCTCCGCGGTGAAAAAAGGAAAACCGCAGAGGCGCAAAGGCGCTGAGAATTTTATAAAGTCGTTGTGAGGAAGATTTGTCCGATTCAAAAAAAGATAAAAAGAATTTAAGCGGTAAAAAAAATCCCATCGTAAAAGAGGAAGTAAAAACCGAGCTGCAGATTCCTGCAAAGAAAAGATCGAAATTGGTTTTTTATTTTATCATGATATTAATCCCGATATTGTTTTTTTTACTGCTCGAAGTTGGATTGAGAATTTTTGGTTATGGTGAAGATGTTTCGCAGTGGATGGATGTTTCCGATTCGCAAATGGGATTGAATCTTGAGGTGGCTCGTAAATATTTTACATCAACCAAATCCACACCGATTTCTATTCGTGATGTTTTTGATAAAGTGAAGCAGCCAAACTCTTTCCGGGTTTTTGTGATGGGAGAGAGCAGCGCTGCCGGTTATCCGTATATGCCGCTCGGCTCTTTCTCACGTTACATACGACGACGGCTTGAACTGACATACCCCGAATTGAGAATTGAAGTTGTGAACGTTGGACTGACAGCGATAACTACTTACACTTTATTGGATTTGCTTCCTGGCGTACTTGAACAAAAACCCGATCTGATAATTATTTACACCGGTCATAATGAGTATTACGGCGCGCTTGGTGTTGGTTCAATCGAATCACTCGGTAATTCGAGAGCGGTGGTAAAATTACTGCTGTACATGAACAAATTCCGCACGGTTCAATTATTGCGGCAAATTATTCAAAGCAGTATTTCGTTATTTTCTTCAGAAAGTAAAAAAGAAGATGAGGGAACATTGATGTCGAAGATGGCGAAAGAACAATACATAGCACTCGGCTCCGATTTGTACAAAGCTGGTCTCGAACAATTCGCAGGGAATATGCGGGACATTATTACAATGACGAAGGAGAAAAATGTGCCGTTAATTCTTGGTACACTTACCTCTAATCTCAAAGATCAAAAACCATTTATCTCGAAGCGCGAAAATAATATGCCTGCGGCTGAAGAAATATTCTCCAAAGCCACAGATGAATTTGATAAAGGAAACTACAAAGCGGCGGATTCTCTTTTTAGATTTGCGAAGGATTTGGACCTTCTCCGGTTCCGTGCCCCGGAAGAAATGAATCGCTTAATAAAAAAACTTGGTCACGAATATTCCTTGCCAGTGGTTGATATTGATTCTGTATTTGCAAATCAAAGCGAAGGAAATATAACTTCGGAAAAATTGATGACCGATCACTTGCATCCTACTCTTGATGGGTATTTCATTATGGGGAAAACCTTTTACGAAGAAATGGCAAAGAAACAATATCTTCCATCAACTAAGTCTGTTCTTACTGACCCCGCTGCTGCGGATAGTATCACAAAAGCGAATTTCTATTTTACCCGGCTTGATACATTGCTGGCAGATTACAAAATCCGTGTGTTGAAAAACGACTGGCCATTTGTTGATAAAAAAAATCAACTTCCGGAAAATGAATTGTTCCAGTTAAAAGATTTTATTGATACGCTGGCATACAAAAATGTTGTTGAAGATATGCAGTGGGTTTCAGCTGAGTTAAGCGCTGCCGAAGGATATCTGAAGAGGAAAGAATATGATAGCTTCATTATGCAGATGAAAACATTAATTTATCAATTTCCCTTTGTAGGTGAATATTACAATAAAATTTCCAACGTGTTATTGCAGGTACAAAGATTCGATGAAGCGTTGATATATCTCAAAAAACGATTTGAAATAGAGCCCGATGCGTTTTCAGCGAAATGGATAGGTAATATTAATCTAAATAAAAATAATGATGATGAAGCGATAAAATATTTGGAACTAAGTCTTAAGTATAATTCGAGGGATGCACAGGTGATGTATAACTTAGCCGGCGCATACTTGAAAAAGAAAAATTATAAACAGGCCTACGAATGCGTTGAGAAATGTTTATTAATTTATCCCGAATATTCCCAGGCAAGAATTTTGAAATCGCAATTGGCGGCGATGCTGAGCAATAATCAAAAGCCAAATTGATTGAACAAATTTTGGTCGAATAACTATCGAATTGACGTGAGTTAGTTCTCTTTTTATTATGAGATTTAGTAATTATATTAACCTGCAAAATGAAAAACGAAAGGTATTTTATGTGGAAGAAAATAGTGCTTCTTGGATTTTTATTGATGAACTTCAGTCTATTTGCGCAATCGCCGGTTGAAAAATATTCTATTGCGCTTAAGCAAACACTAAGTAAAAAAGAAAAAGATGAAAAGATTTTAGCGTGGATATTTTTTAAAGACAAAGGCACATATCCATCCAACAAATTTTATAAGGCTGATGAATTAATAAGCGAAAGAGCGTTACAACGCCGTGCAAAAGTACGATCATCAAATTCACTTACCGACGAACGCGATTATCCTGTTTGTGAAAATTACATTTCGATGTTGGAAAAACTTGGAGTTGTAGTTAAGCAAAAATCAAAATGGTTGAACGGAGTAAGCGCATATTTAAATGAAAATGTGTTGGATAAAATTTCCGAACTCGATTTTGTGAAGTCGGTTGACCTTGTTGCCAAATTCAAAAAGAATTATAATGTTATCAATAGCGAGGTTGATGATGTTAAATCTTTGAAAAGTAATAACACTCAATACACATATAATTATGGCTCATCTTTAACTCAAATTGAACAGATTAACGTAGCTGCGGTTCATGATCTCAATATTACCGGTAGCGGAGTTCTAATTGGTGTTATGGATGCCGGATTCAGTAGACTAAGCCATACTGTATTTCAGAATTTGAGTATTGTTGATAAATGGGATTTTGTAAATAACGATGCTGATGTTGGCGATGGTTCGGATATGGGTGAGGGTTCACACGGTACGCAGACATTATCATGTCTCGGCGGTTTTAAAAGCGGACAGTTGATAGGTACAGCATTCGGTGCAAGTTTCCTTCTTGCAAAAACAGAAAACACCGATAGCGAAACTCCGATTGAAGAAGATAATTGGATTGCGGCAATAGAATGGGCAGAAGGATATGGCGTGGATGTTACCTCCACCTCATTGGGCTACATAGGTTTTGATGCCCCATATGTTGGATATACATGGGAAAGCATGGACGGCGATACTCCACGAATTACAGCGGCTGCCGATCAAGCAGCTCAGAACGGTGTTGTTGTTGTAAATAGCGCTGGGAATGAAGGCAGCGCCTTTGGACACAATACACTCGGGGCTCCTTCGGACGGCGACAGTGTAATTGCAGTTGGCGCTGTAAATTCAAGTGGCAACAGGGCATCTTTCAGCAGCGTCGGAAACACAGTTGACGGAAGAATTAAACCCGATGTAATGGCGATGGGAGTAAGTGTTCGCGTTGCGAGTCCCTGGTCTGATAATGGATATACTAATTCAGATGGCACTTCATTTAGTTGTCCACTTGCTGCAGGAGTTGCTGCATTAATTCTTCAAGCTCATCCTACTTTAACTCCGATGGAAGTTAGGGAGGCAATGAGGCAAACTTCGTCGAATGTAGATGCTCCAAATAATATGATGGGTTGGGGAATTTTAGATGCACTCGCCGCGATTAACTATTATACAACGCCGGTTGAGTTGTTGAGTTTTAATGCGGCGTTATCGAACGATGCAGTCGTATTAAATTGGCAAACAGCCACCGAGCTTAATAATTCCGGTTTCGAAATTTTACGTTCCGAAAATAATTCAGCATGGAATAAAATTGGATTTGTAACCGGCGCGGGTAGCTCTACCGAGTTACAATCTTATGATTTTAAAGATAATTCGGTGTTAAAAGGAAGGACTTATTTTTATAAATTAAAACAGATTGATTTCGACGGCGCTTATAATTTCAGCAATGTAACTGAAATAGCGCTTGCGAATCCATCCAACTACTTTATCTTCAATAATTACCCGAATCCTTTCAATCCGGAAACGACAATTAAATACTCTATTGCTGAAAGAGCCATAGTCAATATTTCCTTATTCGATATACTCGGCAAAAAGGTTCGCGATGTTTTGAATGAATTCAAAGAAACAGGTGAATATGAAATAGGACTTGATGCGTCTGATTTGCCGAGCGGAATTTATATCGTAAGATTGCAAACGAAGAATTATACAGGAAGCATCAAAATAAATTTAATTAAGTAAGCAATCTGTCAAAATAATTTTACCTGAAAATCAATTACAGGGGAATAAAATCATGTCAAAAAAGATATTGTTTTTGGTTATTGTTGCCGCACTGTTACTCGGTCCGGTTATACAGTGCGAGAAAACTTTTGCGCAGGAGAAAAAAAAGAATCTGAAGTTGAAAGAATTAATGGATAACCTTAAGAAGAAGGAACCGACAAAACAGCAAAATCCTACCGACTTAAAAACTGTTGTTGATAAAAAAGTAAAAGAGACTGCCGAAAAAACAAAGGAGCCGAAAAAATTACCGGTAAAAAAAATTGCTCAGAGTCAATTCCTTTATAAATTTGGGCAACCTGAAGAAAATGGAATAAAAAACTTTTACATGGAATTCGATCCAAACGGCAACCAGCTTCTTTTATTAACATACACAGAAGAAGGGGATGTTGATAAAAAAGAAAAGTATGCTTATGACGAGGCAAATAATAAAACCGAAATGGTAGTCTATAATGTGGATGGCGATGTTGAGATGAAACAAACTTACGGTTACGATGCATCCGGAAACATGACTTCGCAAGCGGATTATGATATGGATGGGAGTATCTTGCAAAAGATGGTTTACAGATATGAAGGTAATCAAAAAGTGGAAGATGTAACTTATAGCGCCGATGGCGAAATGGTGGATAAAGTCACTTACAAATATTCCGATAAAAACTTACTTGAAAGTAAAGGATTTTATGATGGCTCCGGCGAATTACAATCCAAAACAGTTTATAAATATGATCTTGACGGTTATTTATATGAAGAAACCAATTACGATCCCGACGGTGAAATTCTTGGAAAAGTAAAGTATCAGGTTGATTCCGACGGCAATGTAACCGAGAGAACCGATGTGGGTGTTGACAATGATGTGCTTTCGAAAACTACTTATCAATACGACAAGAATGGTAATGTTATTGAATATGTTGAATACGATGCCGAGAATTTGCCAATTAAAAAAATTACAACAAAATATAATGCGAACCAGCAAAAGAGCCAGGAAGTTGAGTTTGATGAAACCGGGAAAATCGCCAACAAATATTCTTTCGAATACGATGACTCCGGAAATTTAATAAAAGCAATAAGTTACAATGCTATCGATGAGCCGGAAATTTTACTGAGTTACGATTACGAGTATTATCAGTAGAGAAGTTAGGCTAAGGCTGAGACTAAGGAACTTTTTCGGTATTATTGATTTGTTACTGTCCAAAGATTTACCGGATAGTTTTTGTTAATTTTTAAAAACGGAATAATATGATTACAAAAGAAGTAAACAAAAAAACGAAAAAATTAACATCAACAAAGGGTTTGATAAAATATCCTTATATCTCTTTTAATCGATTAATCTCTAATGGTACTCCAATAATTAACGGTACAAGAACTACTGTTAGAACGATTGCAGGTTATTATCAATTGGGGATGAATGTAGATGAAATTTTGTCTTCACTATCTCATTTACGTCCTTCACAAGTGCATTCAGCTTTGGCCTATTATTTTGATCATCAGGAAGAAATTGATAGTGAAATTCGCGAAAACAATTCCGTTTATAATGCAGGTTTAGATGAATAAAATTAAATGAAAATCAAACTGCTTATAGATGAAGATGTTCACTTTGCGTTGGCAAACGCAATACGCAATCGAGGATATGATGCTCTAAATATTCAAGAAATAGATAAAAAAGGAATTACGGATGCTGAGTTATTTAACGAAGCAGTAAAGTTAGGACGATGCATTTTTACTTATAATGTCAGAGATTTTGTGATAATTCATAATAATTCCTTTGAAGAAAAGAATCACACTTTGGAATTATTGTTTCTAAGCAGCTTCATTTAAGCGATACTCTAAAAAAAATTATTACAGTTACTTCAGACAAATTACCGGGAAAGCATCAAAGACAGACTGATTTTTATGCAATAGAAATAAGTTAAGTTTATTAAAGAGGAAAGAGAAAATTGCCGTAATTATTTATAGTGATATAAATTAAAAAGCGAAGCACGTAATGGTCTTCGCTTTTTTATAAATTATTGAATCGGCTTACCTAATATTTTTAAACTTTAGCCTCCACCTTCACCTTAGTCTAAACCTTGTGTCCACAGTTGGAACAGAATTTATCAAGCGGTTCGATTTTATTTCCGCACTCCGAGCAGAAGCGCGGTTTCGCAGACGGCATTTCAACAATAGTTTTTTCAACATCAGCTTTTTCTTCCTTCATAACTACCGTAGCATCATCGACTTTTACAGATTCGCTTACAACTTGCGGGACTACTATTTTTGGAGCTTGAGGTGTTACTTGAGTTTTCCTTTTAGGAAGTACAAAGAAAAACAAAAATGCGAGTCCGGCAACTAATACTCCGCCTGCAATAAATATAATTGTCCATGGAAGAAGAGCTACGTTTCTTCCGGCGTTAATTTCGGCGATACATTTTTCCTTCATTTCTTGAACATACGGGAATGACGAACTTGCATCATAAATTTCTTTGAAGATATCACGTGCTGCTTCGAAATGATTATCGAAGTAGTAATCAATTGCCTGGCGGTATTGTTCTGTAAGTTTCCCTTCAACCGGCGCTACATTTAATTCATGTAAAAACTCGGTGACAATTGTTGATGGAATTGAGAAATTAAATCCCTGAACCTCTTCCCATGAACCTGTCTGGGAATTATATTTCCCGCTGCCGAAAGTATTTACTCCTATTACTTCGCCGCGATCATTAAACAATGGTCCGCCGCTGTTGCCATGTGTTATGGCTACGTCGTGCTGGTAAACATCCCACGCACCGGTTCCCATTTTCTTAAATGCGCTTATTGTGCCGGCGGTTGTAGTTGGTACGATATTGCTTTGGTCATTGGTTAAGTATGGATTAAATGTCGCAACTCCGGGGTAGCCCATTGCAATCACTTGATCTTGAATTGTTACTTTACCGTCGCTTACTGCTACAGTTGGAAGATTATTTGCATTAATCTTCAGAATGGCAACATCCTTGCCGGGAGCGGCTTCGCCGACTTTCTTAATTTCGGCTGGATAACCTTTTTGAACATTTCCGTAACCGGGTATAGCCGCACCGAGATTTACAAATGATTGAATTACCGGTCGGGTAACAAGCGTCATGTACTGGGCATAAAAGGCAGCATAAACTTGCGACAACCTGGCTTTTTGTTCCTCGGTAAGTGAAATTCCCGAAGCCGCTAAATCCTGATTAGTCTGCTGTATATCTTCGCTAATCTGTTCCTGAAATGCCTGACTGATTATCATTTGTTTCAGTTCATCATCTTCAACTTTTACCACGTGCGCGTTTGTAACCACATAACCGTCGGGTGTAATTACCATACCCGATCCTGAAGCGCCGGAACGCACTTCTTTTTCTTTTTGCTGAGACGGATCGGCCATGATATAACGTTCGGGATTATTTAGTATCTCATTTATCAACTCAACAACGAGTTCTTCCGCGGTAAGTTGTTTACGATAATAAACCTCGTTTGCATAAGCGGTTAATGCGTTCTCATCGATTCCTACGCCGGGGAAACTGACTTTACCCTGCCAGTATGTTTCTATATACACAACTGCAGGTTTATTGTATTCCGCAATTTTGCCCGGATCAACCTTTTGTTTGGATTCGCAAGAACTCAAAATTGTTAGTGCCGTAAGCAAAAACAATCCGGTAATTACTTTGTGAAGATGGGATTTAATCATAAGCTCCTCGTTCAAGAAATTTATTAGAAAAATTAAATAGATTTTCAAAGCTTACAGATATGGATGGAGTAATAATATAGGCACCTAAATAATTTGTTTCAGCCAAAACAATTATTTACTCAATGCAGTTTAAGAATAATTTTGGTTTTTATCAATTGAAGATAGACAATGCATGATAATATTTCTTCCGCAGCTTAACCTCAGCTAACGGCCTACTGCAAGCTGCTATGAAGTAATAACTTGATATAAAATAATTTTATTTATAACTTGGGCATAAGTAATATGAATTTGGATTAATATTATTGATGGCAGCACGACAAACAAGGGGTGCGTATTTTATGATTCATGGACAAATCGTTTTCCCTGCGATAGGAAATTTTGAAATTATATAGATAGACATACCGCCTTAACGAGAGAATTACAAATTACGGATTGAAGATCTATTTGCAAGCAGATTCATACATCAATTCCTGAGTAATTAAAGTCATGCAGATTAAATAATAGTCAGATATTTTGAGGTAAAAATGAATATTGGTAAAACGATTCAAATATTTCTACCAGATGGAAATCCGAGAAGCGTGAAAATTGCCGAGATTACAAGTAGAACAGTTCAAGCTATACTCATACCTCGGACAAAGCTCGATTTTATTTTTACTAGAGAGGAATTAAGTAATGTCGGGGTTTACCTCTTAATTGGGAATCCAGAGGAAGATGTTAAACCCCTTCTGTATGTGGGAGAAGCAGAAGAATGTAAGGCTCGACTCAAGCAACATAATTCTTCAAAAGATTTTTGGAATTATGCAATTGCAATAATTTCTAAAACGCATTACTTCACAAAGACACATATTAAATTTCTTGAATCATTTATGTATAATGAAGCATTAAGGATTAATAGATATAAACTTGATAATAATTCTATTCCAACGATGCCATATGTTGCAGAATGGATGGAAGCTGATCTTCTTGATAATTTTGATACAATAAAAATATTAGTCTCAACTCTAGGCTTCCCAATATTTGATGAAATGAAAGCAGCAAAAAAAAACGATATTCTATATTGCAAAAGCAAAGATGCATTTGCTACCGGTCAATTTACTGATGAAGGGTTTTTAGTCCTTTCCGGGTCAACATGCAATCTAAAAGAATCAAACACTGCTGGAACATGGATTATTAATATGCGTGCGAGACTGCTGGAAGAAAAAATTTTACATGCAAAAGGAAACGGTTACGAATTTGTTTCTGATTATCTGTTCGGGTCACCTAGTGCTGCTGCCGGTGCAGTTTTAGCGAGAAGAGCGAATGGATGGATAGAATGGAAGTATAAAAATGGTAAAACTCTTGATGAAGTAAAAAGGCAAACGAATTTTGAAAACACAAAACAAGTTCTTCAAGACTAACGCTTTAAGTGTAACAGAATTATTGCGATTATATTAACGCATTGTAAAGTATGATTATGCATTTAGTATAGTGAACTAGACTATTATTGGCGTTGGTTTTCATGGTTTTATTATTGTTTTGGGTGACAACTTTAAAACAATACTGTTTCGCAGTTACGGGAAATATAAAACAAGAAAATATTATTGTATGAAAGACAAAATAGTATACGAAGATAGTCTGCTGGAATTAACAGACGATAAAATAGTCCTAAAGAACTATTACTTTCCTTCACTTAAACCGAAAGAAATATCAATCCATAGTATTGATAAAGTTGAAATGAAAGAGCCGTCAATAAGAACCGGCAAGTATAGATATCACGGAACCGGAGATTTCCAAAAATGGTACCCATTAGATACCGCGCGGAGTAAACGTGATAAAATATTTTTTCTTTTCTTAAAGGATAAATGGATAAGAATTGGATTTACTGCTGAGAACTCCGAACCGGTAGAGAAATATTTCAAAGAAAAGGGATTTCTTTCTTCATAATGATGTTGTTAACTAACCACTTTAATCTGGCAAGTGAATGCCGATAGATAATAAAGAGTCACAGATAAGCGTAGCAGAGAGTAATATTCAATCTCGAAAGCAACTTTCATTCTGGCATTTTTGATTTTAAAGGACAAGCAAAAAGAAAAATAGGAGGAGTTAAAATGAAACGAATTATTATTTTCCAAATACTTATTTTGTGTTTGAATACAAATGCTCAGATTGATTCTGTAAAGGATGCATTAAAATATTATCCTTTACATATTGGAGATTACTGGCAATACAGCATTTCGAAAAAGGCATCCGGAATGCAAGATAGCATTTGGACAGGCTACAAAGAGGTACTTGGTGATACTATAATGCCAAATGGTAAAACCTACTTTACAATTAAAACGGACGGGTGGTTGCCAGTCCAAGGATATATTAACCATATTAGAGTGGATACAACTACAGCTAATGTTTATATGTATGATTGGGACAATCAAGAAGTGTTAATAGATAGTCTGTTAGCTAAAAAAGGCGATATAGTCTGTGACGGTTTTATTTGTACCGAAGATACGGTGAAAGAATATTTTGGTGTCCTTGTAAATACTAAAATAATTGAATCGTACTACATCACCACGACTGGTAACAGCGGTTATGAATTGGCTCAAGATTTTGGTGAGATAATGAGTTATTTTAATGATATTACTGTTTACTATATTCATTACGAATATAAATTAAATTATGCTAAGATAGATGGGAAAGAATATGGTGTACAAGTATCAATTCCTACATTAGGCGAAATGCAAAAGGCTTTTTCCCTTTCTCAGAACTATCCTAATCCGTTTAATCCCGTAACAAGAATTGAATATCAAATACCAAGTACTACGAAAGTACAATTGAAAGTATATGATTTGCTTGGACGGGAAGTGGCGACTTTGGTAGATGAAGAAAAACCGGCGGGGAGTTACGAGGTTGAATTCGATGCAGCAAGATTTCCAAGCGGTGTTTATTTTTATACATTACAGACTGGGAGTTTTTGTCAAACTAAGAAATTAGTTTTGGTCAAATAAATATCAAGTATCGTTAAAATGATTAAAATGATTAAAATGATAATATGCGCGTAAATAAAGGCGCAGCATGAATTTTCACCTCAGTTTTACGCAATATAATAGATAGCAATTTAAAAAATTTTTACCTCAAGCCTATTTGACACTTTTAAAATAAAAAACTATTTTCCATTGTAATCATAAGGGGTAAACAATGGTTTATGAAAGTTTAATAGCAATCGTAGAATCCTCATTAAAAGATCTTGTAAAATCCTGGGTAAAAGAAATTTTACGATCGGATTATATGAAGACATATCATGCTCTCACCGAGGTTCAAATATTGCAACGCGGCGAGACTCTATTTGGAAATTTAAAAAAATGGCTCGATCGCGGAGCCTACGGCGAAGAAGTTGAAGAGTACTTCGTAAAAGTTGGCGAGGACAGATTTATGGAAGGCTTCCCTTTGTCCGAAATCCATTATGCTTTATATCTTGAGAAGAAAGTCCTTTGGAGTTATGTAAATTGGAAAGAAGATGTAACTGGAAAATTTACAACTCCCGAAGCAATCGAATTTATGACGGTTTTGAACAATTATTTTGACCTCGGGAATTTTTTCATAATAAAAGGATACATGCAGGCACTATACGATAGGCTTGTTGAATCGGATAAATTTAGCGATGAAGAATTGAAAAATTATATAGGCAAAGGCGCTTTATATGAAGAAACGGTTAAAAAAATCCGCGAAAAGATGTATGCTCCAAAACTTAATTTGAAAAAGGAATAAATATTCTTTTGAGCTGGAAAAATTCTGTGCTGTATTTTAATTAACAGTTCTCAACAAAACATATTATTTGAGTAGAGGTATTTATGGGATATAAAAATCTAATAACAGTTATAAAAAATAATTATGAAGATATATGTGCCGAATGGAGTAAAGAAGCCAACGAATCCGAGCACATGCATACTTATCAATCCTTCGGACAAGAAGAAATCTTCAAGAGAGGCAAAGCGGTTTACGATAATCTTTTAAAATGGCTTGAAGCCGGCGCACTTACCGCCGAAGTGGAAGAATATTTTATGGAAGTAGGACGGAGAAGAATTAATGAAGGATTTCCGCTTACCGAGGTTCATTTTGCGTTCTACTTAACAAAGAAAGTATTATGGAATTTTATTGACTGGCGTGATACTATCACCGGTTCTTTTGAAACAGCCACCGCCAAAGATATTATGACGACTCTTAATAATTATTTCGATGTGGGAAATTTTTATATTACCCGCGGTTACTTCGATGAGTTACTTAAGAATTTTGATGATTCGAAAAAATTCTCAAAGGAAGAGTTAAAAAAAATTCTTACCAAAGGTCAAGCAAATTTCGAAGAGCTTGATGAAGACGAATTTATTTGGAGACACGTGTAATAAAAAAGGGGCCGAAATTTCGGTCCCTTTTTTGTCAAACACTTTTAAGAACTACTTCATTAAACTATGCTTTGATTCATTCCATGATTTGAGGGCGGTAATTAAATCTTGGATAGATGTTAAAATAAAATCTCTTTTATCCACATCTATTTTCTCTAAAATTTCCTGGTGAATATTGATATGACTTTCATAAATATTTTTTATAAAAGGTTCGCTTCGCGGTGTTAACTCTACAATAATATTTCGTTTGTCGGTTGGATCCATACTCCTCGTTACAAAATTCTTCTCTTCAAGTGAAGTGAGGATATGTGTAATTCTTCCGGGAGTGAGCACTAATTCTTGCAAAATTTCTTTGATAGAAATTTGTTTCTTGAACGTAAATAATCGCAGGCAGCGGAATTCGGCTGGAGTAATGTTAAACATGGAAGCGAAATGCTGCTCTTTTTGGCTACAAATTCGGGCTAATTCACAAGTAAGATCTGCCATCTCCTTTGCAGCTTCGGTTAACGATAATCCATTGATTGTCTCCATAACTACCCTAATTGTTTCGTATCTAAAATAAATTGTTTAATAAGGATAAGCAAGTATTATTTAATCGGATTTATTGTACTTTATGATGAAATTCGGAAAAAATATCAAAATAACTTTAGGGAATTCTTTATTTTAAGCACCACAAAAATTCAATAATGAGATGAAAATATTAGTTACAGGCGGCGCCGGATATATCGGTTCACAGTTCGTTCGAAATTTAGTTAAAACCGGAAATGAAGCTATTGTTGTTGATAATTTATCGAGGGGTCATCTTCATGCTGTACCACCCGGTTTAGAATTTTGGCAAATTGATTTGCTTGATTATGACAGACTGCTTGATAGAATAAGTTCTATTGAAATTGACGGTATTGTTCATTTTGCTGGATTCGCTTATGTCGGCGAATCGGTTAGTAATCCGGAATTATATTATGTAAATAATGTTATCGGCTCATTGAATCTGCTTCGCGCTGCAAAGAATTGTGGAATAAAAAAGTTCGTATTTTCTTCAACTTGCTCGGTGTATGGAAATCCTAAAGTTATTCCGATATCCGAAGAAGCAGGGGAAAATCCAATAAATCCTTATGCGCAGACCAAATTAACGATTGAAAAAATACTTCATGCTTTTTACACAGCGTACGGAATAAACTATGTAATACTGAGATATTTTAACGCTGCCGGCGCTGATGTTTCCGGCGAGCATGGCGAAAGTCATAATCCCGAACCGCATCTCATTCCGAATGTTTTATTTGCGACTCTCGACAAAGAAAAAACGGTAAATATATTCGGAGATGATTACGATACACTGGACGGTACCTGTATTCGCGATTACATTCATATTGCCGATCTTGCAGATGCTCATTTAAAAGCGCTCGAATATTTGAATAATGATAATAAACCGGATACTTTTAATCTGGGTACTGGAGAAGGTAACAGCGTGTTGGAAATAATAAAGTTAGCTGAAAAATTTTCGGATAAAAAAATTAATTATAAAATTTGCGGAAGACGCGAAGGCGATCCGGCCGTGCTTGTCGCGGAGAGTTCGAAAGCGAAAAAAATCCTGGGATGGAAACCGCAGTGTTCAATTCATGAAATTATAGAAACGGCCTGGAAGTGGCATCAAAATCCAAAATATTAAGAGGTGAAATTTGACTGTTGAAAAGACACAATTTGATGGATTACTTGTAATTAAACCCGATGTATTCCGGGATACAAGAGGGTACTTTTACGAATCATTCAATAAAAATAAATTTATAAAAGTTGGTTTATCGCTAAACTTTGAACAGGATAACATTTCGAGGTCGGCTAAAGGAACAATACGCGGACTCCATTACCAGGTTGGTGATAATGCTCAGGGGAAATTATGCAGCGTTTTACTCGGGAAAGTTTTTGATGTTGCTGTTGATATTCGGTTCGGCTCGCCTACATTTGGCAAACATTTTCGAATCGAACTCTCCGACGAAAACAATTATCAATTATGGATTCCGCCCGGATTTGCTCATGGATTTTGTGTTTTGTCCGACGAAGCAATATTTCACTACAAATGTACTGCACTGTATAACAAAGAGAGCGAACGCAGTATTTTATTCAGCGACAACGACATTGCAGTTGATTGGGGAATAGAAAATCCGATTGTGTCTGAGAAGGATCAAAAAGCAAAATTATTTAAAGATATTCAAAAAGATTTTATATACAATAAAAATTTATAATTCATTATGGAGTAAAAATGAAACTTGCAGTTATTGGAACCGGATATGTCGGTTTGGTATCCGGAACATGTTTTGCAGAAATGGGCAGTACAGTTATTTGTGTTGATAATGATCCGGTTAAACTACAGAAAATGAAAAATGACATTGTACCTATTTATGAACCGGGGCTCGATATAATATTTAAAAGAAATATTGATCGCAAACGGCTATCATTTACAGATAATTTGAAAGAAGCGGTTTTATCCAGTTCAGTCATATTCCTCTGTCTCCCCACTCCACAAGGCGACGATGGTTCTGCCGATCTCAGTTATGTAATGAGAACAGCAGATGAGATCGGAAAAATTATAAAGGAAACCGGCGACAATGAATTTAAGTTAATTGTGAACAAGAGTACTGTTCCGGTTGGCACATCAGAAAAAGTAAATACTATTCTCGAAAATCATCAGATCAAAAATTTCGAAGTAATATCCAATCCGGAATTTTTACGGGAAGGTTTTGCCGTTGACGATTTTATGAAACCTGATAGAATTGTAATTGGCGCAAAGACCAGAAAAGCATTCGACATAATGAAAAACTTATATGAACCTTTTGTTCGCACGGGCAATCCGATAATTGAGATGGATCCGTATAGCAGCGAGGTTACAAAGTACGCATGCAACTCATATCTTGCAATGAGAATAACCTATATGAATGAAATGGCTAACTTCTGCGAGCAGGTTGGAGCCAATGTTGATCTTGTTCGTAGAGGTATGAGCACAGATTCCCGGATAGGAAAAAGATTTTTATTCCCCGGCATCGGTTACGGCGGTTCGTGTTTCCCCAAAGATGTGAATGCATTAATAAAAACATCGATTGAGAATGAATCCGAAATGAAACTGCTTACGCTTGTTGATAAAATAAACAAAGAACAGAAATTAAGATTGGTAACAAAAATCTCGGATTACTTCAACGGAGAGCTGGAAGGAAAAACTTTTGCAGTTTGGGGATTGTCATTTAAGCCCAATACCGACGATATGCGTGACGCTCCTTCAATTACGATTATTAATAAATTACTTGATTTGAAAGCCAATGTGAAAGCATACGATCCCGAAGCGATTCCAAATGCAAAATTTTATTTCGGCGATAAGATTGTTTATTCAAACGATCAGTACGATATTCTGCCCGGCGCAGATGCGTTGCTTGTATTTACCGAATGGAACGAATTCCGGAATCCCGATTTCAACAAAATAAAATCATCGTTGAAGCAGCCGGTAATTTTCGACGGACGCAACATTTACGAACCGGCAAAAATGAAAGAACTTGGTTTTACTTATTTTAGCATCGGGAGGCAGATGATAAAGTAAAAACTGATTATTGGAATGTTGGAATAATGAAGGGGAGTCATGATCCAATATTCAATTATCCCAACCACCGCGGTTATTTCGCCAATATCTTTTCGTAGTACTTGATGTATTGCGGTACAATCATATTTTTATCGAACACAGTTAATGCCCGGTTGCGGCTGTTCTTCGAAAAGATGCTGTACTTCTTTTCATTCGTTAATAAGTTGATTGCATATTTCGCCATGCGATCAACATCCCCGAACTCTGCTATAAACCCGGTTTCATTGTGCACGACAAGTTCGGGGATGCCGCCAACACTTGAGCTAATTACAGGAAGCCCGCACGACATTGCCTCCAACGCAGCGAGTCCAAAGCTTTCTGACTGCGATGGCAACAGGAAAATATCTGCACAACTCAAAATTTCCGAAAGTCCATCCTGCTTGCCAAGGAACAACACTTCTTTTTGCAGATTGAGTTCACGCACCATCCGCTCGCAATCCGATCTGTCCGGACCATCGCCAATCAACATTAATTTGGCCGGGATTTTTTCACGGACTTTCTGTAAAATTGCAATTGTATCGGCAACACGTTTAACCGGTCTAAAATTCGAAGTATGGATTAATATCTTTTCACCGGAAGTTGAAATGTGTTCTTTAAATTGCTTGTTGCATTCCGGTTTAAACTCTTCGGTATCAATAAAATTGTGAATGACTTCAATATCTTTTTCGATTTGATAGTTAGTGAGAGTTTTTTCTTTTAAGAACCGCGATACTGCCGTAACGCCGTCGCTTTCTTCGATGCTGAATTTTACCAATGGAAGAAATGATGGCTCGAGTCCGACAAGAGTTATATCCGTTCCATGCAACGTTGTTATGATTTTAATATTCTTGTTTTCCTTCTTCAGAATTTGTTTCGCGAGGTATGCGCTCGTCGCGTGGGGAATTGCGTAATGTACATGCATCAAATCGAGATGTTCATATTCAATTACTTCGAGCATTTTGCTCGTCAATGACAAATCATAAAGCTGATGTTCGAATAGCGGATAACTGCTTATTTCGACTTCATGGAAAAATACCCGCTCGACAAATTGATTTAATCTCCTCGGAAGCGCGTAACTTACAAAGTGTACGTCATGTCCGCGCGAGGCTAATTCTTTCCCTAATTCGGTTGCAACAACGCCGCTGCCGCCGTATGTCGGGTAACATGTTATTCCAATTTTCATTGTCCACCGCTTTTACGTTTGTTGGATTTATTGATAGATGAAAATTATAATCTTTGTCCCAAACTTATGTTAAATTTAGTTTAAAAGTAGTGCGGATATTCTTAATTGTACAAAAGGATGAACAGTGAAACTGCTTGTAATTGGTCATAGTGTTATCGATAAAATTGTTGCCGGTGAGAACATTATCATTAAACCGGGCGGTGTTTTCTATTCAGCGCTCGGATTGAGTCTTCTGAAAAAAGCATCCGATGATTTTTATCTTCTCACTGCCGTTAACCCGGTCGATATCCAAATATTCAGCAATATTTTTAAGAATTTCGATACACATTATTCTCCAACCATTCAAGCTACACCGGCTGTGAGGTTAATAATTCCGGATAATTCCGAAAGGGAAGAAGTATATGAAAATTTTGCTGGTCCTCTCCCCATTTTTCAAGTGGAAGATATTAACTCGTTCGACGGAATCTTACTGAATATGATCACCGGCTTTGATGTGCAAATATCCGAATTGAAAACATTTGCAACAGATTATCGCGGGTTAATTTACTTTGATGTACATACCCTCTCGCGTGGGGTTGATGAAAATAATCGAAGAGTGTTTCGAAAAATCCCCGACGCAACGCAATGGCTTGATTGTGTTGATATTGTGCAGGCAAATAATTATGAACTGTTAACGTTGAGCGGAATTGAAAATGAATTCGAATCCGCAAAATTCATTTTAAGCAGGCGACCTCATATTTTAATTATAACGATGGGTGAAACCGGGGCGAAAATATTCTATTGCGAGAATGGAGAAATTAAAAACAAATTTATTACAGCGGAAAAAGTGAATGCCGTAAATAAAATCGGCTGCGGCGATATTTTTGGGTCAGTCTTTTTTTATTCATATATTTCTACACAAGATATACATGAGTCGTTAAGGCGGGCAAATATTGCCGCCTCGTATATTACTCTTGTTAATAATCCTGAAGATTTTCTTTTATTCAAAAATGATATCATCGAACGATTTAATAAAAAATAGAATTCTGATTATCGGCTCAAACGGAATGCTCGGTCAAAGGCTGACCGGATATTTCAGTTCGTTCGATAAAGTTGAACTTTTCTGCTCTTCTGCAGAAACATCATCTTTTATCCCGGATGTGTCATATTTGCAGGTTGATATTTCACAAAAGAATGAAGTGAAAAAACTCATCCATAATTTTTATCCTGACTTTATAATAAATGCAGCGGCATATACGAATGTTGACGGTTGCGAAATTGAAAAAGAATTGGCGTGGAAAATTAATGTTGACGGAGTGGTGAACATTTCAAAAAGCGCTAAAGCTATTCACGCCCATGTAATTCATATGTCAACTGATTACGTGTTCGATGGTTTTAACGGACCCTATTCCGAGATTGACACAGTTAATCCGATAAGTTATTACGGAAGAACAAAACTTGCCGCAGAAAATGTACTTCGTGAAGGCGATAATACATTCGCGATCATCAGAACCAATGTACTTTACGGACCGGCAAAATACGGTCGCCCGGATTTTGTAAAATGGGCTGTCAATTCTCTTCGCGAAAACAAAAACATTAGAATTGTAACCGATCAAATCAACAATCCGACTTATATCGATGACATTGTTGATGCTATAAGCAAAATAATTGAATTCCGTAAAACAGGAATTTACAATATTGGCGGTGCGGAATTTTTATCGCGTTTCGACTTTACTTTACGCATTGCAGATTTCTTTTCGCTCGATAAAAATTTAATCTTACCCATTCTCACGGAAGATTTAAAACAACCTGCCCGCCGCCCTTTGAAATCCGGCTTAATAACTTTGAAAGCGCAAACAGAATTCGGATTTAGACCCCGCAGCATTATGGAAACATTTTCGCTGATGAAAGCAGAACTAAATTTATAGTACTTAGAATTCTATCACGGATGATAAATAAATACGATAAATATATTTTCGATCTTGACGGCACACTGTATCGGGGTAATCAAATCATTCCGGGAGCGGTTGAAGTTATTAACGAAATAAAGAACAAGGGGAAAAAAGTTTTATTTATCTCCAATAAAACTACCGGCTCCGCTAAAGATTATTTTCTATTTATGAAATCTAACGGCTTTAATGTAGATGAATCGGAGTTGATAACTGCTGGAGGCATAATAAAAAATTATTTGACCAAGCATCATTCCCGTGCATCTTTTTATATGATTGGCGAAGAAAGATTTATCCGGGAAATGATAGATGCCGGTTTGAAATATTCCGCAAATCCCGCTGGGATAAATATTATTATTGTTACTCTTGACCGAACCATCACAAAACAGAAAATCGAAATTGCAGCCCAGGCGCTACAAAATGGCGCATTATTCTTTGCCGCTAATATCGATAGAACATGTCCCGTTGAAACCGGTGAAATAATGGATGCCGGCGATACAATCGAAGTGCTTGAGAATATGACAGGGATCAAGCTCGCGAAGAATTTTGGCAAACCATCAGAATTTATGCGCGAGGCAATCCGTACTAATTTAGGTGGTGATTTGAATAATTGCCTTTTAATCGGCGACAGATTGGAAACAGATATTAAAATGGGAAACCTCCTCGGTGTTGATACTGCACACGTTTCAACTGGTGTAATAAGCTCGAATGGTTCCGGTCAAATAAGTCCTACCATAAAACTACGGTCAGTTGCCGATTTATTAAACGGCATCGAATAATATTTGTGGATTTACCTTCCTTTATAATTTTTTTGAAAATTTCATATCAAATACCTGATAGCCCATCAATAAATTGATAGCGAAATTAATTCGTATTGAACGAAAAATTTTCGCAGTCTTGCATTTTTCATATCATTTTTCACTCTCTAAGTGTAACTATTGTTTGGCATCCTCTTTGAATTTTTTAAGTGATATTCCAAATAAGATACTGTATAACGGACTATTTTTTAATTAGATAATTTTTTATCTTACAAGTGACTTAATGGAGGCACCTTATGCAAATTTCTAAGGTATGTTTATTCGTATTACTGTTCATTTTACTTGCGGGAAATGAATCATATTCCCAGGATTGGCTGGAAGATCTCAATGCCTACAGAACATTTTTAAATCAACATCAAAACTTATCTACTGATGAATTATTGGATTTGCATTCAGCCGGTCATTTCCTCGGCTGTGTCAGATCTTCGAATGAACCGTTATTTTTAGATTCTGTTACCATTAAATATGCGTTAACGGACCATGAGAGAAAATTAATTGAAAAACATGGATTCGTTGTTACGGAGCGACTTCAGAAAACTTCGTTTGGTTCACAAATGCTCGACGTATGGCAAAAAGATCTGCCGCTGTATATTTCTGTCGATGCGATTCTTCATGCGTTTCATATGTCATATGATGCCATTTTAAAAGAAACCGAAGTGAATGTTATTGTTCCGCGAACAAATGAATTATTGACAACTATGTGGCAGCAAATCGCAATTCTGCAAACAGCTTACGACAGTAATCCTGAAATGAATACAATGCTTAGGGATGTTGATTTCTATTTGACTGTGCCAAGGAAAATATTTAATTCCACAGCTCAATGTTATTACCCGGAAAATGAGAATCTTGTTCATGAGTTTTTAAGTTATATCGAATCAGAGCAGATGGTAGAAGTTCCGTTTCTTACAAAGGATGTAAAACGTAAAATGGATTTTAGTCAGTTCAAACCGCGTGGGCATTACACTGATGAAAATTTTCCAATACTCGCAAAATATTTCAAGGTGATGATTTGGTTGGGAAGGATGGAGATTTACTTGTTAGCTCCCCAATCAATAGAAAACGTACCAACCCCGGCGGATATTCAGAGACAAACAATAGATGCTTATTTATTGAAAGAACTAATCGACCGGGCAGCAAAAAATGATTTGGTTGCTGAGATTGAAAATACAATAGCTGCATTTGTGGGTGAGCAGGATAATGTTACTATCGATCATTTGGAACTTCTTAAAAATGAAACCGGTTTTTCACTCACTTCCGATTTACTCGATGAAACAATGCTGTCCAAATTTCAGAATACTCTTGAAACAAAATCCTTTGCATACCAGCGTATTTTATCTCAGATTCTGATGGGTGATCCGTTTGAGTCGAATCCCATTCGTCCCGCATCCGCATTCATGCTCTTCGGACAGCGATTCGTTGTTGATTCATATGTAACAGGTAGTGTTGTTTACGATAAGATTAATTTTAATGGCGAAACCATACTTAGAATGCTGCCATCCACAGTGGATATTTTGTTTGCTCTTGGAAATAATGCAGCCGCGCAGCTACTAACCGAAGAATTGGATAATTATAAATATTCTACGAACCTGGCTGCATTGCGCTATTTAGTTGATGGTTATGAAGAAGATTTTTGGGATTTGTCTATATATAATAACTGGCTGAATGCTATTCGCGAACTAAATCCTCCGGAAGAAAAGGACCGCGAAGGCTTACCTGAATTTATGCAGACCGCCGCATGGTGGCAACAAAAAATAAACTCACAACTTGCATCTTGGACAGAATTACGGCATGATAATCTTCTTTATGCAAAACAATCCTACACGGGAGGAGCCTCTTGCTCTTATCCGTGTGTTCTCGTTGAGCCTATGCCTGAATTTTTCTCCTCAATGAGCATGCTTGCAGAATTGTTCGATCGAAAAATAATAAGCATACCTTTTGAGCAGGATTATGTAAAGCAAGCATTATCCGGATTCCTTCTTAATTTCAAAAATATTAATGATACACTTTCCACAATTGCAGGCAAAGAACTTACAAACGAAGCATTATCTGAAAATGAAATTACATTTTTAAAAAGAACGCTTTATGAAGAGGCGATGTGTGGGGCTACTTATGATGGTTGGTATCCCACATTACATTATCAAGATTATGGAAGCGGCGAAAGCTTGTTAAAAAAGGATTACCTTGTTGCTGATTACCATACGGCGCCCACAGATGAATTTGGAAATTTTGTTGGTTGGGTTGCCCATGCCGGTACCGGTCCCGTTGATATGGCAATTGTTGCTGCGAATTATTATGGAAGATATATTGCTTTTACCGGACCAGTAATGAGTTACGATGAATATACTACAACCAACTTTCTGCGCTTGACTGACGAAGAATGGAAGGAAACATACCAGGCAATGTCTTTACGACCCGATTTTGTCAATTTATATTTAGCTGATAAAGAAGGTGAATCAAGAGGTGTAGGTACAAATTTATTGACAGATATTGATGATGACTACAACGGTGGACTTATACCGCAAACACATTTAATTGCGGCAAATTATCCAAATCCGTTTAATGCCGGAACGATAATAAACTATACAATCCCGCATGGGATTGAAGACTATAATACTCAACTGATTATTTATGATATACAAGGGCAGTCAATTAAAAAACTTGTTGATAAAGAATTAACACCCGGGAATTATTTAACACGTTGGGATGCTACAAATGAATTTAATTCACCGGTGGCAAGCGGAATATATTTTTACGTTCTCAAAGTCGGGGCAGAGCGATTTACCGGAAAGATGAATTTGATGAAGTAAGTATAGATTTTTGATAATAAAATTGAATAATAAAAGGAGGCATTTCATGAAAAGAATTTTATCGATTTTCTTTTTAATGTTAGCGTTGATTTCGCCTAATAATTTATTCTGCCAGGATTGGCAGCAGCAGTTAGATGATTACAAACAATTTTTGAATCAGCATCAAAATTTGACAATAGATGAATTACTCAACATGCACCCGGCGGGATTATTCTTAAAAACAATTAATTCGACGGACACTCCCCTCTATCTCGATTCTCTGATATTGAAATTTGGATTGACCGAGTACGAGAAAAGTCTAATTTCCAAACATGGGTTTGTTGTAACTGAAAGATTACGGAATGAATCCTTCGGCGCTCAATTAGCTGAGGTGTGGCACAAAGACTTGCCGCTTTTTATTTCAACAGATGCTATTCTTCATGCATTTCATATGTCGTATGATGCTATGTTAAAAGAAATCGAATTGAAGGTAATCATTCCGAAGCTGCAGGAACTGTTAACAGCGATGTGTGAAAAAATTTCTGTTCTAAATGAATTTTATGCATCCGAACCTGGCATGAGTGTTATGCTAAAAGACGTGGACTTTTATTTGACCGTTCCGAGAAAAATTTTTGATCCAACTGTGAATTGTTTTTTTGCTGAAAACAATTTAAGAGTTGACGAATACATTTTATATATCAATCAGCAGATTGTGCGAAAACTACCCTTCCTTGCAGATTCCAATTCCCGATTTATCGATTTCAGTCAATTCAAACCACGCGGGCATTATGCCGATGAGGAGTATCCCATCCTTGCCAAATATTTTCAAGCAATGATGTGGCTCGGGAGAATGGAAATTTATTTGTTAGCTCCGGAATCCATCGATAATAATCTGGTACCGCAAGATATCCAACGGCAGATTATTGATTCGTATTTAATATCGGAATTAATCGAGCAGAGTAATAAAATTGAAATCGTAAATGAAATTGAGAGTACAATAGCAGCCTTTGTTGGCGAGCAGGATAATGTTACTTTTACCCATCTTGGTTTGCTGAAAGCAGAAACCGGATTTACCAAAGCTTCCGATCTTTTGAATGAAGAAACAATAAATTCATTCCAAAGTATATTAAGAACGAAATCATTTGCATATCAGCGGATTCTATCACAAATATTAATGGGCGATGCAATGACACCCGGCGTTATTCAACCGGCATCAGCTTTTATGTTATTCGGGCAAAGGTTTGTTGTCGATTCATATGTTACCGGCAATGTAGTCTACGATAAAATAAATTTTAACGGAGCTGCAATAATGCGTATGTTACCGTCGACATTGGATATTTTATTTTCGATTGGAAATGATGCGGTTGCGCAGCTTCTTTCGGAAGAACTTGATACATATAAATATTCTACCAACCTTGCGGCGCTTCGATATCTGATTGACGGGTACGATAACGATTTCTGGGATCTATCAATTTACAATTCATGGTTAAATTCAATTCGCACTTTAAATCCGGTCAGTGAAAGTGAGCGAGTCAATCTACCCGAATTTATGCAAACGGCGGCATGGTGGCAGCAAAAAATAAATACGCAGCTTTCGGCATGGACGGAATTACGGCACGACAATTTACTTTATGCAAAACAATCCTATACCGGCGGAGTGATTTGTTCTTACCCGTATGTTTTTGTAGAACCTATTCCCGAATTTTATGAGTCGATGAGTTTACTTGCTGATTTGTTTAAAGAAAAAATTAATAACCTCTCGTTTGTGAATGGAGAACATATACTTTGGTATTTGGAGGGTTTTAAATGTATTAATGATACGCTTGGTATAATCGCACATAAAGAACTAAACATGGAACATTTAACAGAGAAGGAAATTTCCTTTTTGAAGAAAATTCTTTTTGCTGTTAATGCATGTGGTCAAAATTATGCCGGGTGGTATCCGGATTTATTTTATTTTGAGAATGAGAAGGATATGTTTAAAAATGACTTCTTAGTTGCAGATTACCACACAGCGCCCACTGATGAGTTTGGTGGTCCCGTTGGTTGGGTAGCCCATGCCGGAACTGGCCCCATTGATATGGCAATTGTTACAGCGCATACAGCAGACGGAAAGTATATTGCTTTCTCCGGACCGGTGATGAGTTACGATGAATATACTACTACTAATTTTTTACGATTGACAGATGAAGAATGGAAAGCTTCTTACCAGGCTGTGTCGCTTCGTCCCGATTGGGTTAATTTATATTTGGCAGACAAGCAAGGAGTATCCAGAGGCGCCGGTACAACTTTATTAACCGGTATCGAAGATGAAAACGGCGGAGAAATCATTCCTCAAACACATCTTATCGCGGCAAATTATCCAAATCCGTTTAATGCCGGGACAATAATAAACTATACAATCCCGCATGGGATTGAAGACTATAATACTCAACTTGTTATTTATGATATACAAGGGCAAGCAATTAAAAAACTTGTTGATAAAGAATTAACGCCCGGGAATTATTTAACACGTTGGGATGCAACAAATGAATTTAATTCGCCGGTGGCAAGCGGAATATATTTTTACGTTCTCAGAGTCGGGGCAGAGCGGTTTACCGGCAAAATGAATTTGATGAAGTAAATTTTAATATTGTAGAGACACGCCATGGCGTGTCTCTACAACGTGTCACGCCAAAAATATGTGATGTACTTGGCAGAGAAATACCAACACTCGTAAACGAATATAAATCACCCGGTAAATACGAGGTCGAATTTGATGGAAGAAGATTACCAAACGGAGTTTATTTCTATCAGTTGCGGGCGGGGGATTATGTTAGCACAAAGAAATCAGTATTACTAAAATAGTGGAGCTTAGTTGATAATGCACAAAAT
>JAZDFC010000014.1:0-123636 GCA_043808235.1 bacterium | reverse complement strand
TTATAACTTTTTTGGATGCTGTCCCGGTCGAAGAACCTGTTCCAAATCAACTAACACAAAAAGCCGTCTCGCAATTAAAAAAATATTTTGAAGGCAAACTTAAAAAATTTGATTTACCACTTGATATGCAAGGTACGGATTTTCAAATTAATGTTTGGAACGAATTGCTGAATATCCCGTTCGGAGAAACAAAATCTTACATGGAAATAGCCGAATTAGTTGGAGATAAAAAATCTATTCGTGCAGTTGGCAAAGCAAACGGCGATAATAAAATTGCAATTGTAATACCGTGTCACCGTGTAATAGGCAGCGACGGAAAACTTACCGGGTACGCCGGCGGGTTATGGCGGAAGAAATGGCTGCTGGACCATGAGAAAAAATTATCCGGTAAGGAAATGCAAATGGAACTGGAACTGTAGAAAAAATGTCATTTGGCTTCGCCACCATTTAGCTTCGCTGTCATTAGTGGTCATTTGGCTAACGCCGTCATTGATTGTCATTAAGTCAAATAAGTTGGAGGTTAAAATGAAATTGGAAGAATTATATGTATACCATTTGTCATGAAGTAAAATAGAAAATTCTTTCTGTCTATAATGATAATTAATGCGATAATGTTATTTTTTTTATTTAAAATAGTTTTGTTTATTTTAAAAAAGGAATTAGTACTAATTACTAATTAATTCACATGAGTTTAAAAGAAATATTTTCGAAAATTGGATTCAACTGGGAAATTGACTTTACTGATCAGCGACAGATTAATATTAGTGAAGATGAACAACTCTCATTTAAGCTAAAAAACAACACTTATTTTTATACTAACGATAGATTTACTAAAACTTCGTTTTATTTACTTGATGTTGATGATATATCGGAAAATCAAATAGAAATTATTCACAGAAGAATTTGGAACGAAAACAGAGCTGATTTGTTTATTTTCCCACAGAAAGACCAACTAAAAATAAATTATGTTTCTGCTTTACCGAATAAAGAAGTTACGATTTTAGAAATACCAATGGATCTAAGGGATGAAGAACTTCTTAAAAAAATTTGCAAATATCACTTTGAAAGTGGCGCTTTTTGGCTGTTATATCATGAGAAATTAAAAAGTATAAAAAGGCAAACTGTAGATCAAAAACTTATTGAAACCCTGATTGAGTTACGAAAGAGATTACAACATGAATATTCTTATATAAAAAATGAACATGAAAGAGACTATCTCATTCAGTCTCTTATTGACCGGACGTTGTTTATTAAATTCCTTGAAGATAAGCATATCATTAATTCTTATTTCTACCAGAATTTATATGGACACAGTATAAGCTATAAAGAGCTACTTGCAAAAAAAAATAAATCTAAGATTAATAAACTATTTTTTGAAATAAATAAACTATTTAATAACCATTTATTTGCTATACCTCCAATTAAAGAAGATAAGTTAACTAATAATGTTTTGGAATTGCTTCATGATACAATTTCTCAAAGTAATTTTAAGAGCGGGCAACTTAATCTTTTTGATTTCCAGTTTGATATTATCCCTATTGAATTTATTAGTCATATATATCAAATATTCTTAGAAAAGAGAGTATCGGAAAAAGGTATTCACTACACACCGGAAGGACTTGTAAATTTAATTGTTGACGATGTAATTGGAGATGCTTACGGAACTATATTAGACCCTGCTTGTGGCTCTGGTGTTTTTCTTGTTCTTGCATTACGGAAAATGCTTAGAAATGCAGGCATTAATAAGGAAAATAATATTTACAAGTTGATAGAAAAGAGAAATAAATTTTTAAAAGAAAATATATTTGGTATTGAAATTGAACCGATTGCGCATAGAATAACATATTTTTCTCTCTATTTGGAATTGTTACACGATATTCCTCCTACCGAACTAAATAAATTAATAAAGGACAAAATCAGTAATAAAAACTTTGGACTATTTCGTTATTCCTTTGAAGAAAACATTATTTGTGGAAATACACTTGAAATTAATGATGATAAGAAACCTTTTAAAAATCATAAGTTTGATTTTCTCGTTGGTAATCCTCCCTGGAAAGAAATCAAAGAAAGTGATTATGAGAATTCATTTTATAATCTTAATAAGGACAAAGTTAGCGGGAAACAGCTTTCTCAATGTTTTTTAATTAAAGCAAAAGAATGGCAAACTGATAAAACAAAGTGCGGGTTTGTAATAAATAGCTCCAGTCTTTATAACGAGCATGATTCATTTCAAGAGTTCTTTCTTAAAGAGTTCGACATAGAAAAGATTTACGAACTTTCCAAGGTAAAAGAAATATTATTTTTAAAAGCCAAAGAACCAGCTGCCGTTGTTATCTATGAAGAAAGTAGAAATTTGGATAGCAAGATTGAATATATTGTCCCTGAATTAAATACGTTCGGTAAAATATTTCGCACGGTATTATTAAAACAAAGTGATACAAAGAGTATTGCTCAGCATGAGTTAAGAGAAAAGAAAAGATGTTTGCGAGATTATCTCATCGGCAGCAAAGATGATTTAACGTTTCTTGATTCCTTAACTAGTAGTAATTTTTTGAAATTGGATGATTTTCTTATCACTGTTAAAAACAAAACTTTTATTCAGGAAGGTATGACCTTTAGCAGTACCGGAGCAATACGTAAGGAATTCAATCTTACTAAAAAGGAATGGGATAAACTTCCAATAACTAAAAAAGAATTATTTAAAGAAAACTTTAGAAAAAAATATATAAAAACAGAAGCCTCCTACGATTTTAAAGTGCCATGGCTGAATAAAAATATAAATGAATATAGTTATAATATCGAAGGATATATGTCTGAAGACCGACAAGCATCTGAACGACGAAGGGATGATATCTTATTCGAAGGGAAAAGGGTTCTTTTTCATCGAGTTGGCAGTAAAATAAAGGCGGTTTTCGTAAATGGAAAAAATTATTTCTCTTCTGATATTTTTGTTATAAAACTAAAGGATGATTCTTTGTATCACATAATTACAGCCGTACTTAATTCGAGGTTAGTTAATTATTTTTTAGTAATTAAAGAAAGAAAACGATTATTTGGATCTTATCAAAAAGTAAATACCAGTGGATTTAAAAATATTCCTGTCCCTAAAAATATCGATCCGAAGATTTTAAAGACAGTTAATATTCTTGCTGAGCAATTATTGCAGAGTAAAAGCGAACGCAATGAAAGAAATTTTGAAAAGATGAATCAACTTGTCTTTGATTTGTATGATTTGGATATTAAAGAAAGAACTCGTATTAACGATTTTTTTATTAAAGATAATGAATTAGTTAGTGATATTGATTTTGAAGATTATTGTGAAATTTTCTACAGGATTTGGGGATCTTATTTGCAACAGAAAATTAACATGCGATTTGAATATTATCTTGATAAAAAAAAATCACCAATTGATTTTGCTGGCTTGAAAATATCATTCGTTCCAAAAGAATTAATTATTGATGCACTTTCTATCAATAAAGTCGTAGATTTTATTTCAAATGAGTTACTTTCTCAGTTGGGAAATAGGAATATATTATCACTAAATGAACGAATTTATAGTAAAACTGATATATATATCATTAAAGATAAAAAACGTAAGAGTTGGACTAAAACAAAAGCATTTGAAGATGCACAAGCGGAACTGAAAAGGTTGAGGGACAGTGGGTATAGAGTTTAAAAAAATTGAGGACTATAAATATCACGACAATCGGCTTGCTCAAATAAAAATCCAATTTATTAACGAAGAAGCGTTTGAAGATGATTATTGGATTTTTAGAATTTTATCTTTTCTTTTCACGTTTTATGAAAACAACAAGTTAATTGACTTTAATCGAAGTTCTGAAAAAGAAATTACTCGATATATAAGGAACTGGTTCAAAAAGAATAAGGATTTTCAATATTCAATGTTAATTTTAGAAACTGAATCTGAAACCGAAGGCACAAACCAAATTGGTTACAATGATATGAAATTTACTCACAGCTTTTGGAATGGTAAGTATTTCGTTGTCGAATGTAAGAATTTAGATGATTCTTCACAATCTTTGAAGGAATACGTTTTTAATGAAAGGGAATCAAATGGGGGGGTATACCGATTCTTAATAAATAAATACTCTTCTTTTCTAGATTTTGGCGGTATGTTGGGATATGTGAAGAGTGGAAATATTGATACAATTATTCATAATATTAAAAACGGAATATCAATCCTACAATGTGAATCAAATACCGGAATAAAATTTGGTGAATCAATAGAACCAAAATTATTAGATCAACTAATTTTGAACAAAGAGCATACCTTTCAATCAATGCATACTCGCATTGATCTCGAAACCGAAAGAATAATTTCTCCTATTCAAATGTTCCATATATTATTTAATTTTTCGAACAATTACATTAACTAGATTTATCGTGTAGTAACAATATCAATTCAATTGGCAACACAAAATCCGAATATCAATTAATGACGTCGACGCAGTCGATAAATGACCACTAATGACGTTGACGAAGTCAACAAATGACAACTAATGAAAGGAGGCATTAATGAGTAATGTGTATTGTAATCCGTTATCCAAATCCACATGGAATGATTTCGAAAAGTTATTCGGCGCGAAAGGCGCATGCGGTGGATGCTGGTGTATGTATTGGCGGTTAACTCACAAAGATTTTGAAAAGAACAAAGGCAATGGCAATAAAAAAATAATGAAGGAACTTGTGTCAGGCGGTGAGCAACTCGGTTTAATTATGTATATCGATGATGAACCGATCGGCTGGTGCGCCTTTGCCCCGCGCGAAGAGTATGTGCGGCTTGAAACATCCCGTGTTCTCAAACCGGTTGACGATGAAAAAGTTTGGTCGATTGTATGTTTCTTTATCAAAACCAAATACCGCAGAAAAGGGTATACGGTTGAATTAATTAAAAATGTTATTGAATACTGTAAGCAGAAAAACGTAAAAATTATTGAGAGCTATCCTGTTGAACCGTCAAAAGAAAAAATAGGCGATGTATTTGCCTGGGTTGGCATTGCATCGGCATTTGCAAAAGCGGGATTTAAAGAAGTCGCCCGCAGATCCGAAACGAGGCCGATGATGAGATACTACCTTTGAAATCTCAAATAACAACCCACCGAAGGCGGAACAAATTCCAAAAGACAACAAGTCGAAGAGGACTAATTCTCCAAAACTTAATACCTGATTTTTCAAATCCGCATTTTGATTCGCCGCGGTGGATTACAATCTGAAATTTGATTTGTTTTTGTAATTTGCTTTTTGTGATTTGTAATTTATTCTAATTATTCATCAACGACGAAAAGTATTAAGGCTATGTGGCTTCAAAAAGAAATAACACTCAAACCAAGAAAACGCGGGTTTCATATTATCACTCATGAAATAGAAAGCCAGTTGCCCGAACTAAAAAATATCAAAACGGGTATTGCTAATATTTTTATTCAGCATACATCGGCTTCGCTTACCATAAACGAAAATGTATCGCCGGATGTTCGCATTGATATGGAATCGTATTTTAATAAAATGGTTCCGGAGAATGCCCCTTATTACGAGCACACTCTTGAAGGTGCCGACGATATGCCTGCGCATATAAAATCTTCGATACTCGGTCAATCGCTTACAATTCCGGTTACCAACGGACAATTTAATCTCGGCACATGGCAGGGAATTTACCTTTGCGAACACCGAAACTATGGAGGAACTCGAAAAATTATTATTACGATTAACGGGGAGGAAAAATAAAATGGATTATTCTGATGACGCGCAAAGCTTTTATCTTGATGAACAAAACAAAAAGAAACAAAAGGAGTTGAAAGAAAAATACGGGATGGATTTTCAGAAAGGCGAAACTGAATTGCCGCCCGAAATTGAAAATCAATTCCTAAATAATGTTGAAAAATTTGAAGAAGCGTGGGAGAATGCGGAGTCAAAAAAAATTATTGAGATTATCGGTAATCCCGTCTTCAAAAAAACAGACGATTTATCAAAAGAACAAATACCGGATGAAATAGAAAAAATATTGAAACTCTATAATGAGCACAGCATCAATATTGATGTGATTGAAAAAGACGATGTAAGCGATGAAGATTTTCACCGGTTCTTAACAGAGGAATTACCTTTACATGAAACCGATTTAGTACCGATTGGAGGAATGACTACAAATTTTATTTACGAGGAGTTTCATCCAAGCAATAAACTCGATGCCAAAGATGCAATCGAATGGTTTAGCTGGCGATTCTTTGCTAAAAATGAGGAGGATGTGAAAACGTACTTAGCTAAAGAAAATTTAAGAATCGGGAATGAAGTATTAACGCAATCCGAATTTATTAACATTTGTTTTTCTATGATGTCTGATGTTGGCGAAGTATTAGACAAGGAAATTATCTTCAAGAATTTTGAATTTAGTGATGAGATTAATAAAGTGTATGCCGATTTCATTTTCAGGTATGTTCAATTATCTACTAATAAAGAAGTAGACAGAATTTTGTCATTCTGTTTTGAATTAGAGAGGAGCGAATACGGAGGATTTGATATAAAAGGATACGTGTTGGAGTAACGTTGTCCATTTGATAATAAGAATTTTGTTTTACTATTGTTAATTCCGATCTAAACTTATGAAAAAGAAATATGAACTGAATTTTTCCCTAACGCCTCTGCAATTTTTTGCAACATATCTAATGAAATATTTTGTTTGCCGTTCTCTATTCGTGATATCACTGATTGAGTAGTTTTTAATTTATATGCCAGATCTTTTTGAGAAATACCTGCTTTCTCCCGTTCTTTTGATATTTGGATTGCAAAGTTTAACCGGGTTTTTGCAACAACAAATTTTGTATCAAAATCTTTTATGTTTTTCCTAAGTTTTTTTTCTAAGATATCGAGGTCATTCATTTTCAATTTCCTTTTTTCTCTTAATAGCTAATTCCAACTCTTTCGATGGTATGTTTTGAGTCTTCTTTACAAAACCGTGAAGTATTATTATGATTTTACTTTTTCTATAACAATAAAAAAGTCGGATGATTACATTTTTCCCTTTAACTCGTAATTCAAATAGATTCCTAATGTTTTTAATCTTTTTTGACAGTGTGCCAAGCGAAAAAGAATTTACTTCCATCCGTCTAAAAAGAGCAAGAATATCTAATTGTAATTCTTCATCAAGTGAAAGTATAAAATCCATTATCGGATTTTTATTATTCTTCCTATAAAATTGTATTTCGAAATTCACAAGGCAAGTATAGCAAATATGCTATATAGTTGCAATGTCCTAATTATTAACGACTCGAAAATGGGTTCTGGTAGAGAGATTTGTATGTGATTTACTTCTCTTGTCTTGGCAATATATCTGAATCAGTAAAATTAATTCTTGACATAACGACAAATTATTTTGCCAAAGTTTTATCATAAGTGAATTTTATATTTCACTTCACAATAATCAACAATCATTCACACAACTTAATTAAGGAGAAATCTTTATGAAAGAAGGATTAATTGAACAACTGAAAACACATGAGTATTTTTTCCTCAACTCAGTTAGCTGTTTTGCGGAAGCGGACTCAGCATTCAAACCAAAGGACGAAATGTTTACCCTTGCGCAGCATGTTGCTCATGTTGCCGATACTTACGATTGGTTTTTAGAGGGGGCTTTCGGCGATAAGGGATTTGACATGAACTTTGAAGGTTATGAAGAAAAGATGAAAAAGTTCACTTCTTTTGAAAATGAAGTAAAGCGATTTAAGGATGCTATTGCCCGTTCTATAGAAAGAGTTAAATCGCTTCCCGATGCGGAATTGATGGCGCCGATTACCGGCGAAGTAATGAAGGGCGCGCCCAAGATGGCTGCCGTCGGGGCATGTGCCGATCACACTGCACATCATAGGGGAGCCTTGACTGTTTATGCAAGATTGCTGGGCAAGACTCCTAAAATGCCGTATGGCGAGATGTAATAAATAAAATATTTTAAGAAGCAATTTGTTTCTTTGCTCTTTTTAGTATTTACTTTGTTACATGAATATTCCTAAACTTTATATCGGCACCGCAGGCTGGTCTTACGACGACTGGGTGCCGAATTTTTATCCTTGTTCGCAGTCGAAAGATATGAGCTGGCTGCAATATTATTCGCGGTATTTTAACGTGGTCGAAGTCAATTCAACCTATTACACGTATTTGTCGCAGAGAATATTTCAGAGCTGGCTGCGGCAGATAGAAAATGCCGATGATTTTTTATTTACGGTAAAATTACATCAGGATTTTACTCACAGAAAAAGATACGGTGATGAACAAATTCGTGCGGTCAAAGCAAATTTGGATATTTTGAAAAATGCCGAAAGGCTGGGGGGATTGCTGCTCCAGTTTCCATACTCATTTGCCTATGATCAGACTAATGTGGATTATGTCCAGCAGTTAATCGAAATATTCGAAGAGTACGATAAGTTTGTTGAAGTGCGGCATAAATCGTGGCAGACAAAAAACGCAAAGACAATTACATTCTGTACGATTGACCAGCCGAAAATAGGGGAGAGCATCGAGTTTAAACCGGTTGTCGGTAATCAAATGGCGTATATCCGTTTTCACGGGAGAAATGAAGAGGCATGGCGAAAGTCCATCGCAAACTTTGGAAAAAAGACGAGTTACGAAGAACAAAGCGAACGGTATAAATATTTATATTCGCCGGGCGAACTGGCAGAGGTCGATTTCAAAATAAAAGAGATTTACGATAGGGTTAAAAAAGTTTTCGTAATTCTCAATAACCATCCCACCGGCGACGCTGTGGCAAATGCGTTTGAATTGCTACATTATCTCAAAAACATTCCAAAAGTAAAAATGCCGCCGACAATCGTAAAAGCCTATCCGCGTCTTGAGAAGATAGCTACTAATTAAAAAAATACTTTTGCAGCAATTTATTTGTTGTGTTTAAATAAAAGTTTTTCGATTTTAAATTGTAGTTAAACTTCTATTTCAAGAAAATTTGTTTTTAAGTTTCAATGCATGAGTTCGGGATTCACCATATTGAATATTCTTATACAGCTGTTAGCTGTAAGGGGATAGATTATAAATCATAATTAATTCAATTTCATTTTAAATGGAGGAAAGAATGAAAATTGCAAGAATGAATCCGCTAAAAAACAGTTCCACAAAAACCGCCGCGTTTTTCGATATCCAAACCGAGGAAGAAATCCTCATCAAAGGGTTCAAATTGGTTAACGGCACCAACGGTTTGTTTGTTTCGTCACCCGACGAAAAACGTAAAGACGGTAAATACTACGAGACCGTTACATTACCGAAAGAATTGAAAGACAAACTTCAGAAGACAGCTATCGAGGAGTACAACAAAGTTAAAGAGTAAGCAGCTTTTACTTTTTACGCGGGATAGTTGATCTAATTTTCAAGTTGATTATTTTCTATTTGTAAAAATTCTGAATTGTTGGATTATTCAATCTTTGCCAGTTATTCTAAATTATTCTGTGATGCGGCATACATTCTACTCGTAACAATTTTCTATTGCGGATTGTACAATCGATAAATTCGGCAAATTAAATAAGCTTCATAATTTTATAGAAGATCTACTATGGAAGAAAAAAACAAATTAGATCAACTTCTCGATAAGCTATCAATCCTTTCGAATAAGCAAGAATCATTTCAAAAGGAAATAAGCTCGTTAAGAACCGAGATTGAGTCGCTTAAAAAACCATTAAGCGAAGCGGCCTCCGGGGAATCAAAACCAACAGCTCCGGTTGAAAAAAATATTGTTGTCCCGCCGGAAAAGATAGAAGTAAAAAGTCAGATTCCGTCAGTACCGCCGGTAATGCAAAAACCGGTTGTGCCGCCAATGCCGCCTAAACCAATTCAACCCAAAGCTAAATCCGATATCGAAAAATTTATCGGTGAAAACCTGATAAGTAAAATCGGTATTATTATTACCGTGATTGGTGTTGCTATTGGAGCTAAGTACGCAATCGATCATCAATTGATAAGCCCGGTTACAAGAATCATTCTTGGTTACATTGCAGGTTTGGTGCTTCTTGGATTTGCAATACGACTCAAAAAAGATTACGAAAATTTCAGCGCGGTTCTACTTAGCGGCGCCGTAGCGATAATGTATTTTATCACTTACGCCGCTTACATTTTGTACGACCTAATCCCACAAGTTGTGTCTTTTGCGATGATGGTTTTGTTCACTATCTTCACGGTAGCGGCAGCAATAAATTACAACAAGCAGGTCATCGCACACATTGGATTGGTCGGAGCTTACGCAGTTCCGTTGCTGCTTAGCGAAGGTTCCGGCAGAGTGGCGGTACTGTTTAGTTATATGGCAATCGTTAATACAGGTATTTTATTCATCGCGTTTAAAAAATATTGGAAGCCGCTCTATTATTCTTCCTTTTTTATTACATGGCTGATTTACTTTTTATGGTACGGCGCTAAGTACCAAACCGCAGTTCATTTCAGTTTGGCATTAATATTTTTATCGGTATTCTCCGTCATCTTTTATCTAACTTTTCTTTCTTATAAGTTAGTTCGCAAGGAAAAATTCGATGCAGCCGATATTTTGCTGCTCCTTTTGAATTCATTTATTTTTTACGGAATAGGCTATTCAATTCTTGATAATCACACTGCCGGAAAGGAATTGCTGGGCTTATTTACCATTGTGAATGCTTTAGTTCATTTTATTGTGAGCTTATTCATTTATAAAGACAGGTTAGTCGATAGAAATCTTTTTTATTTTGTTTCGAGTCTTGTACTTGTATTTATTACCATTGCATTCCCTGTTCAGCTTGATGGAAATTGGGTAACATTATTTTGGGTTGCAGAGGCTGCGCTTCTTTTCTGGATTGGCAGAACAAAGAATGTTTGGGCTTATGAATTGCTCTCATATCTGCTTATGATTATTTCGTTCTTCAGTATTGTTCAAGATTGGGCGGATACATACGGCGCTTATTCGTCCGTGAATCATGCGATGAATATTACTCCATTGTTCAATATTCATTTTCTTTCATCGCTGTTTTTTGTCGCGTCATTTTCTTTTATAGTTTATTTGAACCGTAGAACGAAGCTCAACTCCGATTCGAAAATTCTGAATAATTTATTTCCGGTTTCGAACATCATGATGACGGTGATATTATTACTCACAATTTATTTTTCATTCACAATGGAAATAAATATTTTTTTTCACCGGCTGTATCTCGATTCCGGAATTAAAATGAGAGATGCTGAACTGGACTTCAATTTTACCCAGCAGGATTATGACATTCACCTCTTCAAAGATATTTGGGTAATAAATTATTCGCTGTTGTTCCTCACTGTTCTTTCAATTGTAAACATCCGGAAATTCAGAAGCCGGCTTTTGGGATTCGTAAATCTCGGATTTAACGCGTTGTGGATTTTAATATTTCTCGTATATGGTTTTTACTTGCTAAGTTTACTTCGCGATAGTTATTTGAACCAGACTTTGTCGGAATATTATTATCGGGGAATATTTCATATTCTGATACGTTATATCTCTTTGATATTTGTTGTCGCAATTATCATGGCGACTTACAAATATATCAAACAGGATTTCCTCAAAATAAATTTACGCATGCCATTCGATTTCCTGCTTCACCTTTCTGTCCTTTGGATAATTAGCAGCGAATTTATAAACTGGATGAATATCTTTCACTCCACAAAATCATACAAACTTGGCTTGAGTATTTTGTGGGGAGTGTATGCGCTGGTTGTAATTATTTTGGGAATTATTCATAAGAAAAAATATCTGCGAATTGCCGCCATTGTACTTTTTGGATTTACCCTGCTGAAACTGTTTGTTTATGACATTGCCCATCTCGATACGATTGCAAAGACGATTGTGTTTGTATCGCTGGGAATTCTGCTGTTGAGTATTTCGTTCCTTTACAACAAATATAAACATGTGATATTCGATGAACAAAAAAGTTAATCTATTTTACATTTGTCTTTTTGTAATTGCGTCTATTTCGTTCGGTCAGTTCAAAGATTATAATTATAAGCGTGAATTAACCGGGATTACCGGCGTTTGGCACAAAGTAATTTTACCGAATGAAATATTCGCGAAGATATCAAGCGATTTTTCCGACATCAGAATATTAGGGATTACGGAAAACTCCGATACCGTTGAAGTGCCGTATATTCTTGAGATAAAAAAAAAGCAAGAAATAAGGAATGAGATTGAATTCGATTTGATAAATGAATCGTGGGACGATGGCGGTTTCTATTTTACTTACGAAATACCCGGTGATAAAACCGTTAACCGGATTGAACTGGAACTCGGTGAGGATAACTTTGACTGGAAAGTAAATCTCGAAGGCAGTTCAGATCAAAATGAATGGTTCACAATTCTGAAGGATTACAGGATACTTGCAATCAAAAACGAGTTGACCGATTATCGGTTTACGACTCTGCATTTTCCCGACGTAAAATATCGTTACCTGCGGTTGTATATTAAAACTGATCGGGCACCGTTTCTAATGGCATCAAAAATAAATGAACTGAAAACCACTGATGGAATTTCCCAAAAGTATAATCCGAAATCGCCTTCTGTAACGGAGGATGAAGAGAATAAACAGACAGTGATTGACATTAATCTTCCGATGATTCTGCCGGTTTCGTGGGTAAAAATAAATTTGAAAAATAAATATGATTATTACCGTCCGGTAACTATCCAATATCTAATTGATAGTATTAAAACTTCGAAAGGATGGAATTACAATTTTAACACCGTCATGTCCGGCACATTAAGCTCATTGGAAAAGGACGGGGTTAGTTTCCCGGTTACTGTTGCCAATAAGTTTCGAATCGTAATTGATAATAACGATAACGAACCGCTTGATATCGGGCAGATTGAGGTAACGGGGAATACGGTCGAATTGACTGCGAGGTTTACCGAAGAAGGTGATTACTGGTTGGTTTACGGGAACAATAAATCCGTCAAACCATATTACGATATTGAGAATTTCAAGGAAAGAATTCCGGCCGGAATAACTGCTTTAATTCTTGGCGAAGAAATTAATATTTCAAAAGAGAATTCGTTCACGGAACCGCTGTTCAAAAACAAATTGTGGCTGTGGGGAATAATGTTGATTGTAATCATCACAATGGGATGGATGACAGTTAAGATGATGAAGAAAAAATAAGTATTATCTTCGGGAGGAATAAATGAACAAAATGAATCCCATGTTTACCGCACTCAAATTTAACGAGTATATCAATGCTCAAGATTTAAATGGACTCGCTGATTTGATGACGGAAAATCATACATTCATCGACCGGGAAGGAAATATTGGTCAACCCAAAATATTCATGATTGATGGGTGGAGAAAATTCTTCGAGATGTTCCCGGATTATAAAAACTATTTCACCCGGGTTGAACTGAAAGGTGATATTGTTGTTATTGCCGGTTACGCTTACTGGTCCGAAGAAAATCCCTATGATAATGTAATATGGACGGCGCGAATCGAAAACGATTTGGTTGCCGAGTGGAAAATATATTACGACACGGAAGAGAATAGGGAAAAATTTAAAATCGAATGACAGTCCCGAAGAGGAAGTAAGATTCAAAATCCCATAACCGGTATGATGGTGAGCGAGAAAAAATATTACGAAAAAAAACTTTCGGCTGATAAACTAAAACAGGTTTATGAAATTGCAGCGCCGCGTGTCAGGCAATATTTAAATGCGGAAATGAATTATGTCCTTCAAAAAATTAAACCCGGCAGCTCAGTTTTAGAACTCGGATGCGGTTATGGTAGAGTTCTTTCTGCACTCGCAAAAAAGTCAAAGAAGGTAATTGGCATAGATACTTCTCTTTCCAGTTTGATGATGGGGAAGGAGATGCTGAAAAATATTTCGAACTGTTACTTTACCCGGATGAATGCAGCACAGCTTGCTTTCCCGTCCCATACATTTGATGCTGTTGTTTGCATTCAAAACGGAGTTTCTGCGTTTCACGTTGACAAGAAAAAATTGATTTTGGAAAGTATCCGTGTAACAAAACCTGGCGGCGTTATTTCCTTTTCCAGTTATTCGAAAAAGTTTTGGAACTATCGATTGGAATGGTTTCAAAAACAGTCGGATGCCGGAATACTTGGAGAGATTGACTATGAAAGAACCGTCAACGGGAATATTGTTTGCAAAGATGGATTTACTGCTACTACAGTTTCACCGGAACAGTTTACGGATTTAACTGCCGGTATAGACGGAATCGAAACACAAATTGAAGATGTTGACGGGTCAAGTGTGTTTTGTGTTATTAATTTGAAACCGCGATACCCAACCAATGCCTGGCGAGCATGAATACCATTAGTATCCGGATAAATTCTCCTAAGGGAAGATAGAAGGTGCTATCCCGGTTTACCGGGATTTGTTTGGATAGCGTGACACTTCAGGGTCACGCGGTTAATGATGATAGCAACAATTGGGAATACATAAATGAGCAAAATATTTCACAAATTGTACTACCATGCGGTTTGGACAACCTATTTACGACAGCCTGAAATTACCGAGGAAATTGAAAAATATTTATTCCCGTTTTTTATCAACAAGGCGAAAAGGTTTGATTGCTGTATTTTGGGCTGCAATAGTACTGAGAATCATGTTCATATGGCAATTCAAATTCCACCGGCTGAATCGGTGAGCGATATAATCGGAAAATTAAAGGGTAGCTCATCATATTTCCTGAATAAAGAAATACAGATTACCAACAATTTTTATTGGCAGGATGGATTTGGGGTGCTTTCATTTGCCGAGAAGGATTTACCCAAAATTTTGCGTTATATCGCAAATCAAAAACAGCATCACAAAACAAATAAAATTAATTTAGCATTGGAAAATTACGGTGATGAATAATTAGTAGAAAATTTATCACCGCGATACCGTAAACGGTATCGCTATCCAAACAAATCCTGTTTGCCGACAAGGCAGGCATCCTAAAGGATGATAGTAATCTTATCCCGATTCATCGGGATTTATTTGATTAGCGTGACCATTGATGGTCACGCGGTATATAAACGAATAAAGGAATTTTACACATGAAAACAAAAATTTATCAGGTCGATGCATTTACAGAAAAAATATTCGGCGGAAATCCTGCCGCGGTTTGCTTGCTCAATGAGTGGCTGCTGGATGAACTGATGCAGAAAATCGGTTTGGAAAATAATCTTTCTGAAACTGCTTTTGTTGTTAAACGAGATGACCATTTCGATATAAGGTGGTTCACACCGACAGTCGAAGTGGATTTGTGTGGGCATGCAACGCAGGCTTCGGCGCATGTTATTTTCAATTATACCGATTACAAAAAAGATGTAATCGAATTCGAATCGAAAAGCGGTAAACTGTTGGTTCGAAAGGAAAATGATTTTTTGATTTTGAATTTTCCAACCGATAAACTTACGGAAATTGGAATTCCGAATGATTTGGTTGAAGCGCTTGGAGATAAACCGGTAAAGGCATTTAAAGGACGGTCCGACCATTTGCTTGTTTTCGAAACTCAAGAGCAGATTGAAAACATAAAACCGGATTTCGGAAAACTTGCTGCGGCTGATTCGCGGGGAATAATTATTACTGCCAAGGGCAATGATTGTGATTTTGTCTCGAGATTCTTTGCCCCGCAATCCGGGATAAATGAAGACCCTGTCACCGGTTCCGCGCACACAACGCTAACTCCATATTGGTCGGGGCGATTTGGAAAGACTGAACTAACCGCGATGCAACTCTCGATACGAAAAGGTCATTTGAGATGTAAAAATCTTGGCGATAGAACCGAGATTGGCGGCAAAGCAGTTACCTATTTGATAGGGGAAATCGAAGTATAATTCCTTGCCATTACATTTTTGGTAAATACAGATAATTAACACTTTTGTTAATTATCTGTATTTAGCGATGGAAGCAGATGGTGAAACGCAAGGAAAATTGAATTGTCTTTTGCTTTAATAAAAAGTATGTTTAATACGAAACTTAGCTGTTTTTTATTAAAAAAAAGTGAAGGCAGATGAAATGAGAAAGGTAATTCAAATAAATATTTATAAGGGTGAAACCCAGTTTGTTGCTGAAGGAATGAATGTGCCTATTGTAACACAGGGCAAAACTATGGATGAATTAATGGGCAATATCAAAGAAGCGGTTAATCTTTTTCTCGAAGGTGAAAACCTTGCCGAGTACAACCTTGTGACCAATCCGGCAATAATTGCAAATATGGAATTGGACTCTTTTGTGTATGCCTAAGTTGAGAACAAAATGATAATTTCAGTAAGTAGAAGAACAGATATTCCCGCCTTTTATTCCGAATGGTTCTATAAGAGAATCGAAGAAGGCTTTTGTACTGTTCCCAATCCATTTAACGCCGAACAAGTTTCTATTGTAAATCTTAAACCCGAGGCTGTTACAGCATTTGTATTTTGGACTAGAAATGCTTATCCATTAATGAAGAAGCTTGAGCTTTTAGATGAACATAATTATAAATATTATTTTCAATTTACTATTAATAATCTACCTAAAAATTACGAACCGTATAACCCCACGTTAAAAACAGCAATTGAATGTTTTAAAGAACTTTCTAATAAATTAGGAAGTGGAAAAGTGATTTGGCGTTACGACCCGATCTTTTTTACTGATGACATTACTCTGAAATTTCACAAAGAGAATTTTGAATGTCTTTACCATGAATTAAAGGGATATACAAAGCGATTAGTGATCAGTATTGTGGATGACTACAAAAAAGCTTTGCATCGCTTAGCCAAACTCGATACTAATTATAAAGGGAACCAGATCGCAAAGCCTCAAGTCGAAGAATTATTAAAGTTTATCGTTGAGTATGCCAATGATGCCGGAATTCAGGTAGAAAGCTGCGCAGAAGAAAAAGATTTTCAAAGTTTGGGAATTGTACATGGAAAATGTGTTGACGATCGACTTTTAAAAAATGAATTTGGAATTGATCTAACATACAAAAAAGATAAAGGTCAGCGACTACCCTGTGGTTGTATGATTAGTAAAGATATTGGCATGAATAACACTTGCTTAATGGGATGTGAGTATTGCTATGCGACTGCCTCTCACGAATTAGCAGTCAACAATAGAAAAAAACACGATCCTGAGTTTTCATCTTTGTTGGTTCATAAAATGCCAAAAGAAATAGAAAAAGGAATTCAAGAATTAACTCAAAATAAGAATATTACAATGCAACAAATGGTATTGTTCTAATGGCAAAATTTCCACCACATAATCCTTACTGCAAATTGATAACTACAATAGCATCACTTAATGGATGCAATATGGAATTAGTACATGAAAAAACACCGCTCATGGGGTATGGAAATTGTAACTCTTGTACAGGAAATATTATAGTTGAGTATTGGTTTGCTGGATTAAAATCAGAAGTGCAAAAATTAAGACAAAGGCTCAGAGGGAGTTTTGTTCATGTCGATTATAAAGACAGATATGTCAGAGCAGCTTATATGTATGCATATTTCCCTTTTTATATTGAACCAATATATGAGGCTATTATTAATCATACGGAAAAAATTCATCTTTCCACTCAGCAAGAATTAAACGTTACATTTATCGGTGGTGGACCAATTCCAGAATTATTAGGATTATCAAAGGTTATTACCCAAAAAAGAAATGATATTGAAAAAATTAATTCATATGTACTTGACGCAGTACCACATTGGGCTTCTGAAAGAAGAATATGCACGGAAGAAATACTTAGATCCTATTGGGAGAAAGAGTTTTCGATTGTAACAAAAGAATATGACTTTTTTCAATATCAAATGGATGTTCCTTCAGTTATCAGAGAATGTGATATAATTGTAGTACAAAATTGTATCAATGATTGCCCTCAAGGAAGCGTTACTCATATTGAAAGAAATATTAAAGAAATATGGCTATCAATGAGAAAAAATTCAATTATTATTTTACTTGACCTCAATTATGTTACTATAAGTGAATTAATTACAAGACTTCAAACATTCTTCACTTCTAACTCAGGAAGAGTAATTAAACCCATTTCTTCAATTAATAACCATAGGCCAAATATTCCGTTCTGTGATCACCTTGAGACAAAGCTATATGAACCAGGTGTAGACGGGCTTATAGCAAGGCGAAATGTTAATTATTATAGTTCAATTGTGAAAAAGGATTAAAAATGGCATTAGCGGCAATTATAACCAATATGACCAATAAGCCACTTTCTGCTAAAGATAGTCAATTATTTCTCGGCGATGTAAAAGGGGAGCAGCTTGATGTTCTTGAGTATGATATAGAAAAAGATTTATTAGTTTCAGGTCCAGCTGGATCTGGGAAGACTGTATTAGCACTAAAAAGATATAAGCACTTAGTTGAAAAAGGTATGAACGGGGAGTTATTAGTTTACACAAATATTTTGAAGGATTATATTAGTCAGAAAACAGGAGTTCATTCAAAGGGTATATTCAAATTCATTAAAGACATAACTCCCGTCCATTTTAATGATTTTTTAAATAGAGCAGAGAGATATTTAACATATGCTGATGATGCTGCGAATTGGGCCAGGCAGAACCGAAATGCAATAGATTTTCTAATTGTCGATGAAGCCCAAGATTTGTATTTATCTCTTTTTGATTTTTGTTCTAATTATGCAAAAGTGTTAAATCTTTTAGCAGATGATGCTCAACAGCTTTATAAACATGGTAATTGTACAACAGTTATCTTAGGTAAATTGTTAAAAAATAATAACAGAGTTATTAAAAGACTTGATATAAAAGGTAATTATCGCAATCATGAGGTAGTTTCAAAAATGGCTAATCCTTTTTATAGCAAAAGAAACGAAGAACCATTTAAATGGAATACTTTTGATACTAGACCGAATTTAAAAGTAGATGTAATAGTCTCTAATAGTGATGATATACTCAATAATGTTCTAATCAAAAAGACGGGGTATTATGTAGATTTAACTCCTCAGAATACTTCCAAAGTTGCAATAATAACCCAAAATGGTGTTAATTCAATCAATAATATATTTAATCCCTATTACCCTACACATTTAACTAACAACGGAATGTACAACGGGAAAAATATTTTTGAAACGGCGGACCCGGTTATTTTAACAATGCATTCTGTAAAAGGATTAGAGTTTGAATATGTTCTAATTGCAAATTTAGATTATACGCGACTCAAAACAGAATTTTCTGAAAATTATAATCAAATGATCTTTACTGCCATGACCCGGGCGCGACACTCACTCTCTATTTTTGTTAAAGATGATCAACAAGAATTTCTTCATTTAATAACCAGCAATGTTGATAAGAGATATTACGAAATTATTAAGGTCTAATACAATGTGGATAGGATTTAGTGAAAGAAAATTTTGGGAATTTACAAATAGTCAAAAACTACTTCTAAAAGATGTCGAAGGAGTTGGAGAATATCCCGATAAAAGTAAGAGAAATATTAGTATCTGGGCTAAACTTGATGATAGGTTTAATTTACTTAGTGAAAAATTTTCAGGTTATGTACATATCTATCATTTAGATTTTGTTATACCGATTTCAAAAGCTGGGAAAAATAGCCTAGACCAGCTTTTCTCAATGTTTCCTGAAATAAAAAAAATTGTTAGGAGGAAGGATGGCTAAATCACCTAAAAAAAATTACACTGAGAAAAAATCAGAAGAGAGCAAAATAGGAGAGCCAATGATTGAAGGTTTAGAAGTAAGTGAAACAGTTGTTGGTTTATCTTCAAAAGAAGAATTACTCTTAACTCACAATGAAATCGGGATCGAATCTAAATTAACTAATTTAAATTATCTGAAGACAAAGTTCATATCAAATTCGATAGGATTCTTCTATTATTTGAATAAATCTTTAGGTGAATCAAATTTTATAATATTGCCATCACTTATCTGTGCATTAGCAATTGCAAGCAAGATAAAGATATTAAAGGGTAACCTCGAAGAATTAAAACAAACTTACTGGGAAAGCATGAATGTAATTCTTAGTGGAGAATTTCTAAGAGCTAAGCATTGGGGTTTAACCTTTTTTCTATTGCTATATGGGAAAATAACAGTTAGCCAAAGTGAAAAGAAGGACCTCCCATTTTTTAATTTACTTGAAGGTATGAATTATCACATAACAAAATTAAAAGATGGGGAAAAATCTATTAGAATTGTGATTGATGTTATATCTCAGTCGGATGAATTACAGTTTTTTCCTGAATTAAAAAATTTTCTTGAATCAATTACTATTGATCCTTTTTTAAGTTTAGGTAAGGTTTACGAAAAAATAATAAGTCTATTAGATAACTCTGTAATCAAAGATGACCGATTAAATTATTGGAGGCAAATTATCAAAGCATTTTGTTTTGTTTTAGTTAACTCTACTAAAACGCCCGAATCATTTATTTCGGAATTAAATGAAGATAATTTATTTATCAAAAACGAATTGAGAGGAGTTCTAATTGCTTATTTTATATGTAAGCTATACTATGATAAACCTTTTGAAAAGACAATTCCAATTGTTTTCCTTGATACTGAAAAAATGAAATCAATTTATCCACTTACGGAGTGCCTAGTCAGCAGTGACTCGATTATTGAAAGTGCTAAAAATGCTAAAACCAAATTAGAAGAATATTTCTGGACATATGTTTGGGGAAAGCCATATCCAGTGTTTGAAAAACCGGAAATTAAGATAGTGAGACAATTTCAGAAAAAACAAATCTGGATTGAAGAAGAAATGGAAGTAGAAGAAAGAAATTTCGGAGATTTTATCAAAGTTTATGGTGAAGGTAAATCAACTGGTTTTATTCGGTTGAAGCACGATATTTAAAAGTATTATAGCTCTAATCAATCTGCAATCATAAATCTACAATTTGAGATTATCCTGTCATGCGCACAATCTTCCATCTCGATCTCGATGCATTCTTTGTTTCTGTCGAACGGATTATCGATCCGTCGCTGAACGGAAAGCCCGTTATTGTCGGCGGCGATCCGCACGGTAGGGGAGTAGTGGCAGCATGTTCGTACGAAGCGAGAAAGTACGGATTGCATTCAGGAATGCCGATACGCAACGCTTACCGGCTTTGTCCGCACGGAATTTATATACACGGTACCCACGGCGAGTACGGCAAATTTTCAAAAGCGGTGAAATATATTCTCGAACAATATGCACCGATGATGGAACAGGCATCCATCGATGAATTTTATATGGACTTTACCGGTTGCAAACGGATTTACGGTTCACTATTCGCGTTTGCACATAAACTTCAAAAGGAAATTTGGGATAAACTTTCGCTGCCGTGTTCGATTGGGATTGCAGGTAATAAAACAGTTGCCAAGATTGCTTCCGACGCAATGAAGCCGCAGGGAATAACTTATGTTTTATCCGGGATGGAAAAAGAATTTTTAGCGCCGATGCCGGTCGAAACAATTCCCGGTGTGGGGAAAGTAACATTGGTTGAACTGCACCGGAAGGGATTTTATACAATCGGCGATATCACAAAACTTTCGCAGGAATATTTCGGGGCGGCATTCGGCAAATACGGAAACGATTTATGGGATAAAGCCAACGGGAAAGGTTCGGAATATCTTAATCCGCCGCAAGAAAGAAAAAGCATTTCGAAAGAAACAACATTTGATAAAGATCTTCTCAATAAAAAAGAAATTGAAAATGTTTTATTCGGATTGACGGGAAAAGTATGCCAGAGTCTCCGCAACCGCAATTGGCAAACTTCTACGGTGAGTATTAAACTCCGCTATTCCGATTTTAATACTCTTACCCGCGCCAAAACAATCAAAGCAACGGACGACGATAAAACTATATTTGATACGGCTGTAAAATTATTTCGAACTGCATACACGAGGCGGGTCGGAATCCGGTTGATAGGAATTCACCTTACCAATTTTTGTGAATACGGGGAGCAGGAAATTTTATTCGAAGACAGTGAATCGAAAAGAAAAAAGATGTTTCATTCAATTACAAAAATTCGCGATAAGTATGGGTATTCATCGATCAAATTTGGCTCATAAAATTCCTCTATAAAGAAGTTTTTCCTACCTACTGTTATATAACTCCAATTAAAACCTCTACGAAATGATGAGGTCAAATATTTTTAAATCTACAATTTGAATTCTACGATTTGCAATTCACCGACAGGGGAATATGTTTACTCTTCACGCTCACTCAAATTATTCGCTGCTGCAAAGTACGCTTACTATAGATTCGGTAATCAGCGCAGCCAAAAAAGCAGGAAGCAAATATGTGTCACTTACCGACACCAACGGCATGTATGGATTAATTCAATTCTCGAAGAAGGCTGAGGAAGAGAATATAAAAGCCATATTGGGCACGTATATCAATGATCCAAAGAATAAAGATATGTATGTGATTTTATTAGCGAAAAACATTGATGGATATTCGGAGATTTGTAAAATCATTACATCGCGTAAACTGAACGATAACTTTTCTCTTTCAAAACTCTTCAACAGAAATTTGCAGAATATATTCGTGCTTACTTCTTCGATAGAATTATTGAAAGAGATAAGCATCAACGACGAGTTGAAAAGAAATTTATATGTAGAATTATTTGTAACATCAAAATGCAAGCGAAGAGCTCGCGAATTGTTCCAGTATGCAAAATCGAATGGTTTGCAAATTGTTGCTTCACATCCTGCGTATTTCGAAAAACCGGGAGACTATCTTCTTCATAAAACAATAACTGCAATCAGATTGAATACAACATTGGAGGGAGTACCGGAAGAAGAATTGAAAGACGAGGAGTTTTATATTTATTTACCGGAAACATTTCAAGAACTGTGGAAATCCTTGCCGGAAGCGATTTGGAATGCGGATTATATTGCGCAGAACTGCAACGTAAATCTTGAATTCGATAAATATAAATTTCCGTATTTCCCGTTACCATCGGGGGAAACAGCATTCTCGCATCTTTGGAAATTATGCTTCAACGGGCTGGCTGAAAAGTATCAACCGATTACCGATAAAGCTGTAAAGCGTCTACAATACGAATTAGAAGTAATTGACGAACTCGGATTCAGCGATTACTTTTTGATTGTATCCGACATTGTCCGCGAGGCTCACTCACGAAGAATGATGACGATTGGTCGCGGTTCAGCCGCTAATAGTCTTGTTGCGTATTGTTTGGGATTATCTCAAGTCGACCCGATAAAAAACAATTTATACTTCGAAAGATTTTTAAATCGTGGCAGAACTTCGCCACCGGATGTTGATCTTGATTTTTCCTGGAAGGAGAGAGATGAAATCGTAAAATACGTTTATGAAAAATATGGTTACGACAGAGTGGCAATGATATCCACAACTGTAACCTTTAGAGCGCGTTCGGCCTTTCGCGAAGTAGCAAAAGTGTTTGGCATAGCAGAATCGGAAATATCGAAGTACAGTAAATTCATTCCATGGACGAGTGCATATAATCTGCCTGTTTTAGCTGAAAAATTTCCGGAATCGAAATCGCTGAAATTCGATAACGAGCCCTGGAAATCCATTATCCAAATTGCCTCAAAACTTTCGGGATTTCCGCGCCATTTAAGCATTCATCCGGGAGGAATTGTGATTACACGTGAACCAATAACAAATTATGTTGCACTTGAATATGCTAAAAACAAAGGTCTTGGTTTGATTATTACCCAGCCGGATATGTATCCAATTGAGGATATGGGACTGATAAAAATTGATTTATTGAGCCAGCGTTCACTTGGAGTTTTACGCGATACAATGAGCAAAATAACGGATCATGGGCAATATGGATCAGAATGCAATAATATCTTCCAATTGCCAGAAAGTAAAATATAATACCTCGAAGCAATCGTTTGCGAAAAAATTTAATATTTTTTTGATCTAAAAGAATCTTCATATAAAATAATAGGTTAGTGTTGTTAATTAAAGTGTTTTTTTATATTATTGCTATATCTAATTTCTATCTATGGGATGAGTAAACAACAAGCAATAAAACCTGTTTATAGACAATCAAAAGTTGGTTCAATATTTCTGAACCAAAACGATGTTATTTCTATCGGAAATAGTATTTTGGTGGAAAATCATGAAAAGCCTTTCGAGAGGGAGATTAAGATACAAAAATCCGCAAGATATGAGTTTGCCGCGCACGAAAATCCACTTGAAAATATATTTGGTTTTGTAATAAAATTTGTAGGATTTCTTACAGTAGCTGTAATCTTTTGGACGATTTTAAAATATGGAATAAGTAGTAGCAGCTTTTCGATCGAAATTTATCCGGGGACAATTGTGAGTATCTGCTTTTTCTTTATATCCCTTGTAATCGCTGTTTATTTTATATCCGCAAAAAAAAAATTAAAACTCCGTGTAGATAGAAATAATCTACACATTTCGAGTTTCCCGAATTTTTCACAGAAGATTCCGGTAGAATATGTAAATGCCTGTTATACGGATATTTCGAGATATCCTGGGTTCGATAATAGAATTGATTTAAGTGATTTCGAAAGATCGAGAAAAACTAAAGTAGATCTTGAACGGGGTATTCTTATTCAACTAAAAAACGGTAAAAATTTTACAATCTTATCCACAAAATCGTCTTTAATAAAAAATACTCAATATTAATTTCAACTATTAATAATCAACCGACATCCGCATCTTTATTTTTCTAACATTTATTTCTATTTTTGAATAGTAGATATGGAGAATTCTTAATTATAGGATTAGGTCAGCTGTTTTTCTAATATTCAGAATAAGTGTGAAGATATAATTGTAAAAATGATGTATTTTCTCCTCAAATCCTTCTGTTTTCCATCTATTTCGCTGGCTTAATAATTGCTTTTGAAAGATTTTTTGAAACTATATAACATAAATAAATCCGAGGTCAATTAAATGGAAAGAAAGAAAATAACTATTGATGGCAACGAAGCCGCCGCTTATGTGGGATATCATAATAGCGAAGTGATTGCGATTTATCCGATTACTCCATCCTCCGGTATGGGAGAATTATCGGATGAATGGGCGGCGAAAGGTAAAAAAAATGTTTGGGGAACGATTCCTTTAGTTTCCGAATTACAAAGTGAAGGCGGCGCTGCCGGTGCAGTTCACGGTGCTTTACAGAGTGGTGCATTAACTACTACATTCACAGCTTCGCAAGGATTACTTTTAATGATTCCAAACATGTATAAGATTGCTGGTGAATTGACACCCGCAGTTTTCCATGTTACCGCAAGAACAATTGCTACTCATGCATTATCAATTTTTGGCGATCATGGCGATGTGATGGCTACCCGTCAAACAGGATTTGCCTTATTGGCCTCAGGTTCGGTTCAGGAAATTATGGATTTGGCTTTCGTAGCTCATAAGTCGACTTTAGTCTCCAGAATTCCATTTTTACATTTTTTTGATGGATTTAGATCTTCACATGAAATTAATAAAATTGAACAGCTTTCATTGGAAGATATGCGTGAGATGATGGACTATGATTTTATTATTGAGCATAGAAAAAGAGCATTAAACCCTGATAATCCATTTATAAGAGGTACGGCACAGAATCCCGACGTATTTTTCCAGGGTAGAGAGACAGCAAATAAATTTTATGATGCATGCCCTGAAATTGTACAAAATACAATGGATGAGTTTGCTAAAGTTACTGGACGCGCTTATAAATTATTCGATTATGTTGGCGCACCGGATGCTAAACGAATTTTAGTTATGATGGGTTCAGGCGGTGAAGCGGCTGAAGAGACTGTTGAATATTTGATGAATAGACAAGAAGAAAAAGTTGGACTTATAAAAGTAAGATTATATAGACCATTCTCAGTAAAACATTTACTATCGGCTATTCCTTCTACAGTAGAAAAAATAACTGTGCTTGATAGAACTAAAGAACCGGGCGCAATTGGCGATCCATTATATCTTGACGTTGTAACTGCTATTTCAGAAGCAATGTCATCTGGAAACGCACCGTTTACTAAACTACCTAAAATTTTAGGCGGAAGATACGGACTGTCTTCAAAAGAGTTTACTCCATCAATGGTAAAAAGCGTTTTCGATAATATGAAAACCGATGAACCAAAAAATCATTTTACCGTTGGCATTAATGATGACGTTACATTCACAAGTTTGGAATTCGATCCGAACTTTATAATTGAAGGTGACGATGTTGTACGAAGTATGTTTTATGGTCTTGGAGCTGATGGAACTGTTGGTGCGAATAAAAACAGTATTAAAATTATCGGCGAAGAAACTGAAAATTATGCACAGGGATATTTCGTTTACGATTCAAAGAAATCCGGTTCAACAACAACTTCGCATTTAAGATTTGGAAAGAAACCAATTCGTTCGACTTATTTAATTCAAAGTACAAATTTTGTGGGATGCCACCAATTCAATCTCTTAGAAAAATTTGATATGCTTGAAAAGATTGTTGATGGCGGTACCTTCTTATTAAATAGCCCGTACGAAAAAGATGAAGTATGGGATAAACTACCTCTTTCTGTTCAGCAAGATATTATCCGAAAGAAATTGAATTTTTATGTTATAGACGCTTATACTGTTGCAAAGAAAACGGAGATGGGTTCAAGAATAAATACAATTATGCAGACGTGCTTCTTTGCAATTTCGGGTGTACTGCCGAAAGATGAAGCTATTGAACAAATTAAAAAAGCAATCAAAAAAACTTATGGATCAAAAGGCGATGCCGTTGTACAGAAAAACTTTGAAGCGGTTGATCAAACATTAGCTCATCTGCATAAAGTTGAAGTACCTGCCGTAGCAACAAGTTCAATTATACTTCCGCCGATCGTTTCCGATAACGCTCCGGATTATGTTAAAAATGTACTTGGTTTAATGATGAAAGGAAAAGGCGACGATGTAAAAGTTAGCGAAATGCCGATTGATGGAACATTCCCATCTGGAACTACACAATGGGAAAAAAGAAATATTGCTCTTGAAGTTCCCGAATGGGATCCCGAAGTGTGTATTCAGTGCGGCAAATGCGCAATGGTTTGCCCACATGCTACAATCAGAATAAAAGCTTATAGTAAAGACTTATTGAAAGATGTACCTCCGACCTTTAAATCCATAACGTACAAAGGAAAAGATTTCCCTGAAAATACTGCTTATTCAATTCAGGTTGCGGTTGAAGATTGTACAGGTTGCGCATTATGCGTTGAAGTATGTCCTGCAAAGAATAAAAAAGAAACAAGATTAAAAGCTCTTAACATGGTTCCGCAAATTCCAATCCGTGAACAAGAAAGAGCGAACTTCGATTTCTTTATGCAACTGCCGGATTATAATCGTTCTGAATTAAATATCGCATCGGTAAAAGGAAGTCAATTCTTGCGGCCATTGTTTGAATACAGTGGCGCTTGCTCGGGTTGTGGTGAAACTCCATATGTAAAATTAGCTTCGCAATTGTTCGGCGACAGAATGATGGTAGCAAATGCAACTGGTTGTTCATCTATTTACGGCGCTAATCTTCCCACTACACCCTGGTCTTTCAACGTTGATGGTAGAGGTCCCGCATGGTCTAACTCATTATTCGAAGACAACGCAGAATTTGGATTCGGAATGAGATTAGCGGTTGATAAACACAACCAGCAGGCAAAAGAACTCTTGCAAAAATTATCTGCACAAATCGGTGATGATTTAACAAGCGCTCTTCTTAATGCTGTTCAAAATACTGAAGCAGAAATTTACGAACAGCGTGAACGTCTTAAAGCGCTTAGAACAAAATTAAATGAAATGAATTCACCTGAAGCAAAACAATTGTTAGCTCTCGCCGACTATCTCGTTAAAAAATCAATTTGGATTATGGGCGGTGACGGTTGGGCTTACGATATTGGTTACGGAGGATTGGATCATGTAATTGCATCCGGTAAAAATGTTAATATCCTCGTTCTTGATACAGAAGTATATTCGAACACGGGCGGTCAATGTTCCAAATCCACCGGTATGGGTGCAGTTGCCAAATTTGCCGCTGCCGGAAAACAAATGCCCAAAAAAGATATTACAATGATGGCGATGAATTATGGCACAGTATACGTAGCAAAGGTTGCTATGGGCGCAAACGATCTCCAAACAATTAAAGCATTCCTCGAAGCAGAGGCTTTTGATGGTCCTTCGTTGATCATTGCATATAGCCACTGTATTGCACATGGTATTGATATGTCGAAAGGAATGGATAATCAGAAATTAGCAGTTGAAAGCGGTTACTGGCCATTATTCCGTTATAATCCCGATTTAATTAAGGAAGGAAAGAATCCGTTACGACTCGATTCAAAACCTCCGAAGATTAAACTTGAGGATTATATATATAAAGAAACTAGATATAAAATGCTCACAAAGTCGCACCCTGAAGAAGCTAAGAAACTGCTTAACTTGGCGCAGAATGATGTGCTCTTGAGATGGAAGTTATACGAACAGATGTCACAAATGAATTATTCGATCAATGGCGGAACAAAATCCGAAGAGTAAAACTGAAATTAAAAATATAAAAGAAAACTGGAGATAAAATGGATCTATCAACAACATATATGGGATTGAAACTGAAGAATCCAATTGTTCCTTCGGCTTCACCGCTATCTGAAAATATTAGTAAAGTTAAAGAGTTGGAAGATGCAGGCGCAGCTGCAGTTGTGGTTTATTCATTATTCGAAGAACAAATCACTCACGAATCGGGTGAACTGGATCATTACTTAACTTATGGGACAGAATTTTATGCCGAGGCTACAAGTTATTTCCCTCAACCGGAAGAATTTAAATTAGGTCCGGTTGAATACCTCGATCATATTGCCAATTTAAAAAAGGCAGTTAGCATTCCAATTATTGGAAGTCTTAACGGAGTTAGCGCCGGCGGATGGATTAATTATGCAAAGAATATTCAGGAAGCAGGTGCTGACGCCCTCGAATTGAATGTTTATTATGTAGCTACTAATCCGAATGTAACCGCTGCCGAAATTGAAAATATGTATATAGAAACTTTGAAGGCAGTAAAAGCAAGTGTTAAAATTCCTGTTGCAATAAAACTAAGCCCGTTCTTTTCTTCGATGGCGAATATGGCAAAGAAACTTGATGAAGCTGGCGCTGATGGTTTGGTGTTATTCAACAGATTTTATCAGCCGGATATCGACTTAGATAAATTAGAAGTCGTTCCGAATTTGTTGTTAAGTACAAATTGGGAAATGCGTCTTCCATTGAGATGGATGGCTATACTTCACAGCAATGTTAAAGCAAGCCTCGCGCTAACAAGCGGTGTGCATTCTGCTCAAGATGTTATAAAAGTGATGATGGCTGGCGGCGACGTTGCAATGATGGCTTCTAAATTATTAATGGGCGGAACTAAAGAAGTTTCAAATATGCTGAATGGAATGAAGGAATGGATGGAAAAGAATGAATATGATTCGGTTGCAACTATGAAGGGGAGTATGAGTCAGAAATCAGTAAGAGAACCGGCAGCATTCGAAAGAGCAAACTATATGAAAGCTCTAAACAGTTTCAAAGGTCTTGTGTAAAAGAAACTGACGAGTTCTATTCGAAAGGCTGCCTCATAAGGGCAGCCTTTTTTAGATTATGGAAAAGTTATTCCATTTGATAAAATAGTCCGAATGTCTTATGTTTCCACCAGTAAGTGTTGTATTATCTACTTCAGTATTGAAAGAAATAATTATTAAAAAATTTTAGGAGCCAAAATGAAAATCACTAAATTTCTATTGCTGCTTATTATCCCAGTTTTTCTGGTTGTTTTTGATGGCTGCTCCAAAAAGGATGATGAAACAACTGATCCAATAGTAGAAACTGTTAGTCCAACAAATGCCAACGCTCTTTCAGGAATTATTGTTATTCCGGGCGCAAATAGAATGAATGGTTCTATGCCTGCTTCCTCGCTTTTTGGAACGGCTGGAATTCCGCTTATTACGGGCGCGCCTACTACAATGATATCATCAAATGGAAGCACTGTATTAGTACCATTTAGTTTTCAATCAACCAACAGCATTTCGGGTATCTTTTTACAAGTTGTTGGAGCTTCTAGTTATTTTCAAATTCCTTACGCAGGTAATTTAACGACCGGTGGTAATATTAGTATTCCTATCACAATTCCAACAAATGTTACTGAAGGTGTATTTCATGTTACATTTTCGGTGTTTGATAATGCCTCTACTTCATTAGTAAGTGAACGGGCTACAACAGAAATTAGTGTTCAAAGGTTAGGAACTGGCGCATTGCAAATATCATTATCATGGAATACAGATGAAACCGATCTGGATTTATGGGTAACTGATCCATCCGGTTTCAGAATATATTATGGTGATACATTATCCACAACAGGTGGAAAACTTGATAGAGATGATACGGACGGATACGGACCCGAAAATATTTTCTGGAAAGATAGCGCGCCTGATGGAGAATATAAAGTGCAAGTCGATTACTGGGATGACGAAGGAGGTCAGAAGACAGATTTCGTTGTAACAGTAAGCAATGGAATTACTTCCAAACAATGGCAGGATTCATTTAACTCCGATTATGATCCAACTAAGTTGGTTGTTACTATCACTAAATCCGGGAACAATCTAACCTTTAGAAAGATGGCTTTCTTACCCGGGCTTATCGATTAAATTATTTTTGAATCTATTTTTATTTGGGCTAATCTAATTGTTATGGATTAGCCCTTTTTTGTAATTGACAAAAATTTATATACAAAGCGGAACTAATCTTGCATTTATAGCCTTTAAGAAGGGAATAAGTTTATTATCTTTCAAATAAATTATAGAAGGTTTTTCTGATGAGAACTTCAATATTCGTTATTCTATTTGCTTTCATAATTTCTTGCACTAATGCGACTGAAAATGGAATTAAATGGCACAGCTTTGATGAAGGATTAGCAAAAGCACAGACCGAAAATAAGTTTTTGCTCGTCGATTTTTATACTGATTGGTGCGGATGGTGTAAGAGATTAGATAGCGAAGTATATTCGAATAGCAAGATTATAGAGTATATGAATAAATATTTTGTAGCGGTAAAATTAAATCCCGAAAAACCAGGTTCGGTTACCTTCCAGGGCAAAAATTATTCATCCGCTGAATTTACGAAATCGGCTGGCGTATCCGGATATCCGGCAACCGGATTTTTAACTTCCAAAGCAGAGTTTGTCTCGGTTGTTCCGGGATATCTTCCAGCTAATGATTTTTATGACTTGCTTGAATTTTTTGTGAACGGAACATATTTGAAAGTCAGTTTTCAGGATTATAGATTATATCTTCAGATGCAGAAAGTAGCAGTCAACGATCCTGCTAACGCAGATGTCAATTTTTTCCTCGGTTATTTCAATTACGAAGTGATGAAAGATTATAAAGAAGCCGAGCAATATTTTTGGAAAACAGTCGATAAAAATCCTTCCTTTGGAGAAGTTTATCTCTGCTTATCCGAAATCGCCTCTTCTCGCGGTGAAAAATCAAAAAGTGATGAATATAAACAAAAAGCGGAATCACTTGGCGTAAGCAACTTTAACAGCTTCAATAACAAGATGGTTGAGATTCTAAAAAAATATATGAAGTAAAAGTCTCTGGAGGGTGTTGTAAGTCTGTTAAGTTAATTTTATCGAGAAAAAGTGCCTACCTATTTTCTCCTTTCGATTAATTCCTAATTATTTAGAATAATTAAATTGTGCAAATAATAATTCCGTTCTTTATATTTGCCGGAAATTAAAAGTACACGTCTTTAAATTATTCTTTTCGGAAACTTGACTAATGAAAGAATATTTTCATCATTGGTATTCGCAGTATTTGGGAAAGGAAATTGAAATGCTTGTTTTTGGGCATGAAGGTTACCCGGTAATTCTTTTTCCTACAGAGCAGGGAAAGTATTATGATGCTAAAGATTTCGGAATCATTCAATCAGCAGAAGAACTGATTTATAATGGGAAGATAAAAATTTATTGTCCCGAAAGTTTTGATTCTTTCTGTTGGTATAACTACCATATTTCGCCCCCTGAACGTGTCCAAAATTATCTTAAAGTTGAAGAAATGGTTTTAAAAGATGTATTAGAATTTGCAAAATTTGATTCCGGGTACGATAAAGTAGCTCTTGCCGGATTAAGTTTTGGAGCTTACACAGCAATGAACATTGCATTCAAATACCCCGAAAAAATTGGTTACTTGATTTGCGTTGGAGGTATGTTAGATATTCATCGATTTATTTTGGGTCATTATGATGATGAATGTTATTACAACAATCCATCAGATTATTTGCCAGGATTGAATGATGAAAAACTCTTGAGCGCAATTAAAGCTATTGGAATAGCAATCGGTATTGGAAACAATGATGATTTCCTCTTTGAAAATCTCAGGATTTCAAGAATATTATTAGAAAAAAATATAAACCATTGGCTGGATGTACGCGAAGGTTTTGGTCATGACTGGCATTGGTGGAAAGAAATGTTTGCTAATTATCTTTCTTTCATAAAGTAGAATTGTTGTAATTAAAAATAACATCATAAAAGTTTTTCATAAATAAAGGAATGAACATGAAAAAAATCGGCATTCTTTTCGGACAAGAAAATACTTTTCCACAAGCATTTATCGACAGAGTCAATTCGAAAAATGAACCCGGTATTGTTGCTGAAACAGCAAAAATTGACGGAGTAGAGCAGGGAATTTCAACAGAGTATTCAGTTTTAATTGATAGGATTTCGCAGGACATTCCATTTTATAGGGCATACCTAAAAAATGCCGCGTTGAATGGTACTGCTGTTATCAACAATCCGTTTTGGTGGAGTGCGGATGAAAAGTTCTTTAATAATTGTCTCGCTACAAAAATAAATGTAGCTGTCCCCAAAACTATTCTTCTGCCATCAAATCAGCATCCGCCGGATACTAATGAATTTTCTATGCGGAACTTGGTGTATCCATTGTCATGGGAAAAAATATTTGAACACATTGGATTCCCGGCTTTCTTCAAACCATTTGCGGGCGGTGGATGGAAGAATGTTTACAAACTTAACAATAGAGAAGAGTTTTTTAACGCTTACCACGAAACAGGCACTCTTGTTATGATGCTTCAGGAAGCAATAGAATTCACTGAGTATTTCCGTTGCTATTGTATCGATAGAAAAGATGTTAGAATAATGCAGTACGACCCGGCGCAGCCGCATCATCTTAGATACGTTAAAGATGCAAAATCGGTCGAATCAAAATTACTTGTACAAATTGAAGATGGAGTCCTTGCTATAAATAATGCACTCGGCTACGATTTTAATACAGTTGAGTTTGCTGTGCGGAATGGAATTCCTTATGCTATCGATTTTTGTAATCCGGCGCCCGATGCTGATGTTAAATCAGTAGGCGAGGAGAATTTTGAATGGGTAGTAGAAGCTGCTGCTAATATGGCTATTCGCCGTGCTAAGTCGCATGTCGAAGGTCAAAACAATCTTACATGGGGTGATTTTATAAATTCAGCTTTAAATAAAAACGCAATCAAACAAAACATTACAAAAAATAATTGAGTTGAGCCAATGTTTCCCGAAGGATTATTCTCGCTTGGAATTGAAGAAGAATTTCAAATAATTGACCCGATAACAAGAGAATTAAAATCTCATATCCAGCAGATTCTTGAAGACGGTAAAATGATTTTCAAAGAACAGGTTAAAGCCGAGATGCATCAATCTGTTGTAGAAGCCGGTTCGGCAATTTGTAAGAATATTAAGGAAGCTAAAAATGAAGTGATTAGGCTTCGTAAAGATCTTGCCGGTGTAGCCGCAAAACATGGATTGAAAATAGCGGCATCGGGTACGCATCCGTTCTCGCGATGGGAGGATCAGGCGATAACCCAACATCCTCGTTACCTTGGTGTTGTTGAAGATATGCAGCAGGTTGCGCGCGCTAATCTTATTTTTGGTTTGCATGTACATGTGGGTATCGATGATAAAGAATTAGCAATTCATGTTATGAATGCTGCGAGATATTTTCTTCCTCATATATATGCTTTGTCAACGAATTCTCCTTTCTGGAAGGGAAGAAACACCGGATTCAAATCATACCGTGCAAAAATATTTGATCGTTTCCCGCGTACAGGAATTCCGGATTATTTTGCAAACCGGGGCGATTTCGATTATTATGTTAACATGCTCGTAAAAACTAAATGTATTGAAGACGCAACGAAAATATGGTGGGATATTCGTCCCCATCCTAAATACCCTACTCTTGAATTTAGAGTTTGCGATATCCCATTACTTTGGGAAGAGACTGTCGCACTTGCAGCATTGATACAAGCGGTTACGGCAAAACTATATAAATTGATAAGACAAAATCTCGGTTTTCGTTTGTACAGGCGTGCATTAATAAATGAAAATAAATGGCGGGCTTCGCGATACGGAGTGGAAGGCAAGATGATCGATTTCGGGAAACAGGAAGAAGTGGAAACAAAATCATTGATATATGAACTTCTCGATTTTGTTGACGATGTACTGGACGAACTTGACAGCAGGGAAGAAATAGCCTTCGTTCACAAAATGCTTGAGATGGGAACGGGAGCGCGAAGACAGCTTATGGTTTTTGAGCAATCGAATGATCTAAAGAAAGTTGTTGACTATATAGTTGAGCAAACAAATTTGGGTCTGGGATAATTTTCTAATAATTTAAGTGAAAGTATATTACGTATGATTCCAGAAATAAGGAAGCGATACAATTCCGAATTTTCCGAAAATAAATATCAAGTTTTTTTGAAGGATATTTGGTCGCACACAAATAAGCAAATGGATTTTCGGATTTGTGAAACGCCATTGTTCCTCGATGAAAAGTTATCCGGTGAAATTCAAAAAGCTGCTAATGAACTTGCCGATTATCTTCTAACGGATGAATTCAAAAAGAAAAGTACCGGCGCTGTTCCGGATATGTACACTGTTCCAAATGAGGATGAGCATCCATTGTTTTTACAAATCGACCTTGCAATAACTAAAGATGAAAATGGAAATTATGCACCACGGTTAATCGAATTGCAAGGTTTCCCTTCGCTGTATGCTTTTCAGGTGGAATTAGATGAAACAGTTCGGCGCCATTTTAATATCCCAATTGAGATGAGCAGTTATTTCAACACTCTTGATAAAGAAAAATATCTCGCCTTATTTAAAAAAGTTGTCATTGCCGATCACGATCCGGAAAATGTAATCCTTCTCGAAATTGAACCGCACGATCAAAAAACAAGAATAGACTTTTATCTAACTCAAAAATATTTAGGAATTGAACCGGTCTGCATTTCGGATATTCGAAAGCAAGGGAGAAGTTTATTTTATAAAAAAGACAGTCGGGAAATAAAGATAGAAAGGATTTATAACCGCGTTATCTTCGATGAATTGGAAAGGAAAACAATTGAATCTTCATTTGATTTAAGAGATAATCTCGATATCGAATGGGCAGGCCATCCCAATTGGTTTTTTAGAATCAGCAAATATACACTTCCTCAATTCAATAGTATTTACGCTCCGAAATGTTACTATCTCAATCAGTTGAACGAATTGCCGGATGATCTTTCCCACTTTGTACTCAAACCGCTTTACTCGTTTGCAGGTTCGGGAGTAAAGGTCGAAATCACTAAAAAAGAAATTGAAGAAATTTCGGATAAAGATAATTACATTCTGCAGCAGAAGGTTGAATATGCGCCGCTCATTGAAACTCCCGATGGTTATTCGAAAGCCGAAATTAGAATGATGTTTATTTGGGAAGACAATCCGATACTAGTTAATAATTTGCTAAGGACGAGCAAAGGAAAAATGATGGGCGTTGACTACAATAAAAATAAAACTTGGGTCGGTTCTAATATAGTATTTCATCCATAATTTCCGAAAGGATTCAAATTGCAAACACTTGAAACCATTCTTACATCTATAAGTGATTTCTTATGGAGTTACCCATTACTAATTCTCTTATTCGGTACACACCTTTTCTTAACATTTCGCTTACGGTTTATTCAAAGATTCATCGGCAAAGCGATTAAGATTTCTTTCAGTAGAAAAAAAGAAGGAGTAGGGGATATTAGTCAATTTGGAGCAATGACAACGGCTCTTGCTGCTACAATCGGTACTGGTAATATAGTAGGAGTTTCAACTGCTATTGCGGCTGGCGGCCCCGGTGCAGTTTTATGGATGTGGCTCACGGGTGTGTTCGGAATAGCTACAAAATATTCCGAAGCATTGCTTTCTGTTAAATACCGGGTTGTTGGAAAAGATGGAATGATTGCCGGTGGTCCTATGTATGTTCTTGAGAAAGGACTAAACCAAAAATGGCTGGGAATTTTGTTTGCCGCATTCACTTCGGTAACGGCATTCGGAATTGGAAACATGGTGCAAGCGAATTCAATATCGGTACTCGTTCATGACTCATTAGGCATAGATAAATGGATTACCGGAATTATTCTTACAGTGTTGACTGCTGTTGTGATCATCGGTGGAATAAAATCGATAGCCAAGGTTTGTGAAAAATTAGTGCCATTAATGGCAATATTCTATTTGCTTGGATGTATTATTCTTCTCATAATAAATTATTCAACAGTCCCGGCTTCAATATCTTTAATTTTTCAGACTGCATTTACCGGTCATGCAGCTATTGGAGGATTTCTCGGCGCTGGTATGAAAGAAGCAATCCGGTTTGGAATTGCACGCGGTTTATTTTCAAATGAATCGGGATTAGGCAGTGCACCGATAGTTGCTGCAGCCGCCCAAACAAAAAATCCGGTGCGGCAGGCGCTTGTTTCTTCGACCGGTACATTCTGGGATACGGTTGTTGTTTGTGCTTTTACCGGACTGATAATTGTGAACTCGTTTGAATGGCAGAATGGATTAAATGGGGCAATTTTAACTAAAACGGCCTTTGCAGATATTCATATTATTGGTCCCATAATTTTAGTCGTCGGATTATTGACATTTGTTTTTTCAACCATCCTTGGATGGTCTTATTATGGTGAGAAGGCTATCGAATATCTCATCGGTCCCAAAGCCGTTTTACCTTACCGGTGGACGTGGGTTGTAATGGTTTTTGTTGGTAGTGTTGCAACATTAAATCTCGTTTGGACATTTGCCGATATTACAAACGCACTAATGGCTATACCTAATTTAATCGCCTTATTATTTTTGAACAAAGTGATTGTACAAGAAACGAATAAATATTTATGGAAGGGGAATATCGAATCGGATTGATGGAATAAAATGATGCAAATGCGGACAAAATTTTATTTCTCGGCTTGCATTAAATTATTTCGGAATTCATTCTAAATCCTTGAATACGAGGTAAAATAATAATAAATTTGAGCCCGCTATTATAGCAAAGTTGTAACAAGATGCCGGAGTGGCGGAATTGGTAGACGCGCTGGACTCAAAATCCAGTCTGGCTTAAACCAGGTGCCGGTTCGAGTCCGGCCTTCGGTACTCAAAGCCCAATCATTTGATAGTGGTTGGGTTTTTTATTTTATCTTGTAATTCTTTTTCCCGAGCAGAATATTTTGCTAATTTGGGAACAAAAAATTCAAAACTCATTTCACTGCTGTGCGTCATAATGCTCAATTTCAACAGTTCACTTTGCTGCTAATTATGAAACACGGTAGTACTGATTGATCAAATAACTTTATGCTAAATTTTTTAAGAGGTATCAAAATGAAAAAAATGATTGTTTTACTTTTATTAATTCTTGTATCAAGCATCTCCGCGCAGGAGGAAACTTTACTTGCGGAAGGTGAGGTCGTTCATGGTGGATTCGGCGGCCCGGTAGTCAAGTTTACTCAAATCTATGATAACTTTGGACTTCTTGTTGGTGGTAGAGGCGGTTGGATTATCAATCACGGCTTCTCGATTGGCGGTGGCGGGTATGGTCTCGTTAATGAAATCAACGGTAATGAAATGATGAACGGCAAGAAAATGCTATTACAATTCGGATATGGTGGTTTCGAAATGGAATACATAGCTGATTGGGATAAATTAGTACATTTTTCTATTACCTGTCTACTTGGCGCAGGCGGAGTTTCGCATAGAAACGACTGGGATGATCCCTTTGAAGGAGGTCCCGATCATAAACAGGATGCTTTTTTTATTTTAGAACCATCGGCAAATATTGAATTAAATATTGTCAGCTTTTTTAGATTGAATTTAGGCGCAGGCTACAGATTTATTTCCGGTGTAAATGAAAACGATCTTAAGAATGCCGATTTTTCCGGCCCTTCGATAAACCTTACATTCAAATTCGGAAAATTTTAAAACAAAAAAGTCCTGCAGTTTTGCAGGACTTTTCTTTTTAATTTTTTCACAGAATATATTTCTGTTATTCCTACTTCATTAAAATCATTTTCTTTGTAGCAGTGAAATTTGATCCGTTATTTCCAATTGCATTTATTGTATAGAAATAAATACCGGAAGGTAAATAGGATGCATTTAATGTAATTTCATGTGTTCCGCTGCTGCGAGTTCCTTCCAATAGAGTTTTAACTTCCTGACCGACAACATTATAGAGTTTTAAACTTACTTTGGAATCAACCGGGAGACTAAATTTGACAACTGTTGTCGGATTGAATGGATTAGGATGATTTTGTTCGAGAACATAGTTTTGTGGTATGCCAAGATCGGCTTCAATGGTTTGGGAATATTCATAACTGCCGTCAAAATCAACTTGCTTCAATCTATAATAGAATTTACCGGTCTTCACAGAATTATCAATATATCTATAAATGGATTTTTCAGTTGTTGTTCCTTTACCTTTTATAAAAGTAATTTGGCTGAAATTTTTTGAATCGGAACTGCGTTCAATATTAAAACCGGAGTTATTAAGTTCTGACGCTGTTTCCCAAATCAATTGAGCGCCACTTTTTTGAACATCAATTCTGAAATTAGTTAATTCAACCGGGGTGCCATCTGTAATGGTAAAATTGGTATTGGAGATGTCAAAGAAAATATTATCGGCAGCTTCAACTTTTATTCTTGCTTGAGAAGTGGGGAGATTAGGGAGTGTGACTGTTTCGCTTCCATCATTCGCGGTATTTGTGAGAATTGTAGTATTAAAATTATTTCCACCGTCGGTGGATAATAAAATATTTACGTGCTGACAATTAACAGCAGCGCCACTGGTATTCGCAACATTCCAAGTTATTGTTTGTGATGTATTGCCGGTCCAACTTATTGCAGTGTTGGGAGAGGTAACCTGGAATGGTCCTGCTGCATCGGTGACTGTAAAGTTAACCTGGTCCCAATGAACTCCGCCAGCTGATTGGTTATCCCGCACGGTCAATCTAAATTTAAGATTTCTTGCGTAAGTTGGAAGAAACTCTCCCATTCCATTGTAAGTATTGTTAAGCAGATTAGAAAGTTTGGGAAATATTCGTGTCGGACTTGTTGTTGGATCATAGCTACGGAAAATGGCCGCATCACCGGAAGGTGCAGTAGGGCTGCCAGCTGGACCGAGGTCCCATTCTTCCCAGCAATATGTAAGCGGATCTGCATTTGGATCCGTTCCCGATCCGGTTAATTGAAACGGTGTAGAGATTGGAAGAACATATCCATCTGTTCCGGCATTAGCTGTTGGTGCGGAATTACCGGTAGCTGTTGTAACCGGACAACCATTACCTGATCCAGTGGTTGTATATGTAATAATTTCCTGAAGACTGACTACATGGAAATAATCATCGCTATTCATTTGTAAATTTTGTGAGCCACAAATACCTGCATAAGCCATAATAGTAGAACCGCTTCCCGGTTCATACGCAGTTGTGGGATTTCTATTGCCGCCGGCGCAGGATCCTGCATTACCGTTAAAAGGATGATTAGCGCCGAACTGATGACCCATCTCATGAGCGACGTAATCTATGTAAAATGGATCTCCAGTTGGTTGTGGCAAACCAGTTTCGCCTCTTGCTTTAGAAGTGGATTTACAAACACACAGGAGTTGTGCTAAACCTCCACCTCCTGTACTAAACACATGCCCAATATCATAATTTGCACTTCCTATTACACTCGTGATATTTGTTTGATTTTCATTCAAAAGTGAGCTAGGGTTGGTATTTGTATAAGGATCAGTCGCTGGGTCAGTATATATTAACAGATTATTATTAGCGACTAATGTCATTCTAATTGCTAATTCAGTTTCATAAACACCTGTAACGCGGTTAATAGCTGTAACTACAGCAGATAAACCTAATTCAACTGTACCGCCATGGAATTGTGTATATTCACCAGTTGTCGCGTTTGCTAATCGATAAGTACGAAGATTTTCACCTGAGAATAGTCTATTTTGAGAATAATTGGAGGATTTATTCAGGTTCTGAATATTCTCTAAATTTTCAGGTTCAGATTCAACTCCACATGCTTCAAAACCCATTGCATTTTTTTCACTCATCACCGCATCGCGTTTGTAGTATGATAAATAATGAATGATGTTATTCTGATTATGCGGATCGACGTAAACAGTACCCTTTGAAGTTCTGATCCACGCATGGAAACCATGTGGAGTAAAATCAAATCTTGCATAGGCTAATTTATCCTCAATTCCTCTTCCCGAATAAGTCTTAATTGCGGGATATTTTGCTGCCAACTCCGGGGCCATCACAGGTGATTCATAGATATAGAATGAAATGAATGTCCCATCGGGTTGGGGAATGCTTAGCGTAAGTTTTGATTCTTTAGCTTCTCGTGTAAATTCCATTGGAGATTTTCTCGAAATCTCAAGAAATTTATTAATATTTAGCTCGGCCACCTGGTATTTTGCTGGTACTATTAATTTTTCGCCTACTAACTCAACTTGAGTTTCGGAGATGAATTTCCAAACACCGTCATTTGACTGAGCATAATTATCATTGACTAAAGGGGAGAATAATAATAATGCAGATAAAATTGTTAATAATTTGGTAAAAAATTTCATAATCGTTTTCTCACACTTTCTTTTAATTTACATTGCAAAAATAAGATAAAAATCGTTAAAAAATATTTCGAATCTTATTATATGCTCTTATTTTGTCATAGAACACCATTACGACGAATAGTTCTCTTCGAGCTCATTATCGAAACTAATAGCATGGTTTTTAGGGTAAAAAATATTATTCATCCATTTCGAAAAGAATATTGAGGCTGTATCTTCAAATATGTAGATTTGAACATTGAAAAACGAAACTCTTATTGGAGAATATAATGAGTGAAAATGAAAACGAAACAAAAGAAAAATCTAAAAATTTTATTTACGAGATTATTGATGAAGATATAAAATCCGGTAAATGGGGTGGTAGGGTGCATACCCGGTTTCCTCCTGAACCGAACGGATATTTGCATATTGGCCATGCAAAATCGATATGTCTTAATTACGGGATTGCTGCGAATTACAATGGTAAATTCAATTTGCGGTTTGATGATACTAATCCGGAAAAAGAAGAACAGGAATATGTTGATTCGATAATAGCAGATGTCAAATGGCTGGGTGCCGATTTCGAAGATAGGATTCTCTATGGCTCGGATTACTTTGAGCAAATGTTTGAATGGGCAGTTACTTTGATTAAAAAAGGTTACGCCTATGTTTGTGATTTAACCGGAGACGAAACACGGGAATCCCGGGGCACTTTAACAGTTCCGGGTTCAGAAAGTCCTTACCGTAACCGTTCGGTTGAAGAAAATCTTGATCTGTTTGAAAGAATGCGAAAAGGAGAATTTCCCAATGGCTCGAAGACTCTACGCGCAAAAATTGATATGACTTCAGGGAATATGAATATGCGCGATCCCATTATGTACCGTGTAGTGCACGCCGATCATCACCGACAGGGTAACAATTGGTGCGTGTATCCAACATACGATTGGGCGCATGGTTTGGAGGATTCCATCGAAGGAATTACGCATTCTATTTGTACGCTTGAATTTGAAAATCATCGTCCGCTTTACGATTGGTTTTTAGATAAACTCGAAATTTATCATCCACAGCAAATCGAATTTGCGAGACTAAATTTAAGTTATACCGTAATGAGCAAACGCCGACTATTGCAATTAGTACAAGAAAAATTTGTTGATGACTGGGATGACCCTCGAATGCCTACTATCTCCGGATTCAGAAGGCGAGGATATACACCGGAAGCGATTAAGAATTTTGCCGAGATTATTGGTGTGGCAAAGCGCAATGCGTTAACAGATATCTCATTACTCGAATTTGCGATAAGAGATGATTTGAATAAACACGCTCAAAGAGTAATGGCTGTTTTAAAACCGCTGAAAGTGGTAATAACTAATTATCCCGAAAATCAAACTGAGGAAATGAGCGCCGTAAACAATCCCGAAGATCCGTCAATGGGAACCAGAAATATTCCATTTAGCAGAGAGTTATTTATTGAGGAGAGCGATTTTATGGAGATTCCTCCCAAAGGTTACCATCGATTGATTCCGGGAGGAGAAGTCAGGCTTCGGTATGCGTACATAATTAAATGCGAAGAAGTAATTAAAGATGAGAACGGAAAGATTACCGAACTTAGATGCACATATGACCCTGAAACAAAAAGCGGTACCGGTACAAGCAAAAAGAAGGTCAAAGGAACTATCCATTGGGTGCAAGTTCAAACCGCCTTTAATGCTGAGATCAGATTGTATGAACGATTATTTACTGTTGAGGATCCGGGTGCTGAGGATAATTGGAAGAGTTTGATAAATCCAAATTCGCTTGAGATTATTACGAATGCCAAATGCGAACCATTTCTTAAAGATGCAAAGCCGCTCGATAAATTTCAATTTGAGCGAATGGGATATTTTTGTGTGGATACGAAATATACTACCACGGATAAATTAGTTTTTAATCGCACAGTTACTTTAAAAGATAGTTGGGCAAAGAAATAGTTTTTTTGATTCCATTGCAGAGAAGGGCAACTTATCTCTGCAATTATTTAAATAACTCGAGTAAAACTTTTTCTCTATAATTAAAAATATTCTCAAGTTCTTTGCGGATAAATAATCTATGTGCAATCCTTCCGATAATTCCAAACGGCAGGGCATAATTTACTAAGTCTTCCATAACTACTGAGCCATTTAAACACTCAAAACGATGCAGGTGATGCCAGAATTTATAGGGTCCGAATCGTTGTTCATCCACAAAAAGATGTTGATCAATCACGTGAGTAATTTCAGTTATCCATCTGAATTTTATTCCAAGTAAGGGACGAAGTGAGTATGAAATTATTTGTCCGGGATATATTTTCCCCTTGGAAAGAGAAGTATGAGTTACGAATCGCATTTCGGGTGGAGTAATTTTTGAAAGATTATTAGGAGAAGAGAAAAAATCCCATGCCTCATTAAGTGACATATTCAGTTCTTTTTTGCGATGTAAATAATAAAGCTTCATAATATTTTTTATGAAGCTAAACAATGATTAACTTGTATAAAGTTCCGGTCAACTACTAATTAATTGGAGTGACAAGGGACGCAAGCGCCATTTTCATCCGGGTAATCACTTCATCTTTCCCAAGTATAAATAATAGATCGAACATACCCGGTCCGGTACTTTGGCCTGAAACAGCAAGGCGCAGAGGATGAATTAATTTTCCTTTCCCGACGCCCAAATTTTCGGCAACTTTAGTAACTATGTGTTCGAAATCTTCTTTTGTTGGATTATTTAGAAGAGAAAATTCATCTATCAATTTTGTCATGTGATCCGGAGTTTCCGGTTTCCAATTTTTTTCAACGGCTTTCTGCTCATATTCAGTTGGTCGTTCGTAAAAATAAGCGCAGGTGGATATATAATCTTTTACGAAATTTACCCTTTCTTTCATTGCCGCAATAATAAGCAGTAAATAATTATCATCGTAACTTTTTCCGGAGTATTGAGAAGTTCTCAATTCTTCTTTTAGGAATTGAAGAAGATCTTCGTTCGCCTTTGTTTTAAGATGTTCAAAGTTCAGCCAATTCAATTTTTCGAGATTGAAAATAGCTCCGGCTTTATGTACTCGATCGATTGAGAATTTTTCTACCAGTTCGTCCATAGAAAAAATTTCCTGGTTATCGCCCGCGCTCCATCCGAGTAATGCAACAAAGTTTAGAATGGATTCTTTGAAATACCCTTTGGCGCGGTAGTCTTCAACGGCAACATCGCCCTGGCGTTTGCTAAGTTTGGAACGATCCGGATTGAGAAGGAGAGGGAGGTGTGCAAATTGCGGTAGTTCCCATTCCAAACTTTGATATAAAAGAATATGTTTTGGAGTGGAAGTAAGCCATTCTTCCCCGCGTATAACATGTGTAATTCTCATTAAATGATCATCAACAACATTTGCCAAATGGTAGGTCGGGAATCCATCGCTTTTAATTAGTACTTGATCATCAATTGTATCTCTGTCGAATTCTACTCTTCCGCGTATAAGATCATTTACAACTACTTTTTCTCCCGGTTCAATATTTAATCGGATTACATGCGGTTCGGCGTTTGCAAGTTTCTGTTGAACTTCCTCCATCGAAAGTGCAAGACAGTGTTTATCGTATTTAGCCTGGGGCAGTTTTAATCTCTGCTGTTCTTCACGTAATTCGTTCAACCTTTCAGCCGTGCAAAAGCAATAATATGCCTTTCCTTTTTGAATAAGTTCATCAGCATATTTTTTATAAATCTCCAATCTCTTCGATTGATAATACGCACCAATTTCAGATGCTTCCTTTCCAGGCCCCTCGTCGTACTCCAACCCAACCCATTTTAAAGTAACAAGTAAATTTTCAACAGCGCCTTCAACAAACCTGTTTTGATCAGTATCTTCAATTCTTAATATAAATTCACCTTTCTGATTCTTTGCGAATAAATAATTATATAGCGCGGTGCGCAAACCGCCAACATGGAGGTAACCTGTTGGACTTGGTGCAAATCTTACTCTTGGTGTACTATTGATCATTTTCTAATTCTTATTTTGTTATTTAACGGGTACAAATATAACTATTATCAAATTCGGGTGCAGAAGTGGATTAGATTTTGTGTTGAAGTTAGCGCGATGAAACGTAGTATTTAATTTTTTCTATAAATTCTTTGCTATCGATTGGTTTGGGGATGTAATCTGTAGCGCCGGCTTCGAGACATTTTTCTCTATCGCCCTTCATTGCGAAAGCAGTAAGAGCGATTATCGGCGTATCTTTATAATTATTCATCTCACGAATTTTTGATGTAGCCTCAAATCCGTTCATAATCGGCATCTGCATGTCCATCAGGATGATATCGAAATTTTCTTTCTTGGCAAAATTATATGCTTCTTCGCCGTTCTCAACCACCACAACATTTTCGAATCCCGCTTTTTTAAGCAAACGGGTAACGATAATTTGTGAATGTTTATAATCTTCGGCAAATAGGATTTTAACAACATCCTTTGCTTTCATCACATCCTCAACCGGAGGAGGTGTTTCGTAACGATTGATCATTAATTTTATTGTATCCTGAAGGTCTTCTATATTACTGCTCTTCTTCTCAAGAAGATAATCGAACAATCCATCAACCTTTTGAAGGTCCGACTCGTAATTCTCCTTCCCGGTATAAATAATAATCGGCAAATTCTTATATCTGTCTTCGGATTTAATAAGTTTAATTAGTTCAAATCCGTTTGGATGGGGCATGTCAAGGTCAATTATTGCGAGATCAATATCTTTACCCTCAATTAAATTCATTACATTTGCGGAGATACTTTCTGCAATCGCTCTAAAGCCCGCAGAATCAATTGCCTGTCTAACAAGGTTAAGCGTTGGGAGATCATCATCTACGCAAAGCACATTAGAATTTTTTCTCAGTTTATAACTTGTAAGTACTTCTACGAGATAATTGTAATTAATCGGTTTAACAAAATATTCCACAGCCCCCATCATGAAGGCTTTTTGTTCTTCAACCTCAACCGAACAAACGATAACAGGCGTATTTTTAGTTTTTGGATGAGCTTTTATTTTGCTTAGTAATTCCAAACCGTTCATGTTAGGTATTTCTATATCGAGAAATACGGCGAGGAAATCCTCATTATCAAGTGCGTAAAAAATTTGATCATAGTGATTAACAATTCGTGGCGCATACCCCCATTTTGCCAAATAATTACTCAGCAGTTTCGAAGTTGCAAAATCATCCTCGATTACTAAAATATTGTTTTTAACGCTCGGCGGTGGAATCTGTGAAATCATTTTTTCAATACTGCTCGTTTTCTGATGTTTAAATGTAATAGAAAAAATAATTCCATGTCCGGGCGAGGAGTCGATGTTTAAACTTCCGCCTAATATTTGTAGATAATAATTCGCAAGGATAAAAGTCAATCCAGATAATCCGGAATTCTTAAGTCTATTTATCTTTTGAATTCCGAAAGGCTCCATTAAAAATCTTCTGTCGTCGTTTGATAAGTACAAGTTAACCGAGCTTAGGACAAACTGAATTTTATCAGCGGTTGGTGAGGTAATCTTGATACTAATTTCACCGCCATCTAAGAAAAGAGAAACGGCGCCAAGTACATTCTTAAATGAGTATCTTAATTTTTGATCGTCAGTCTGAATTTCGTCACTCACTCTTGGATCGATTTGAACAAAATAATTAATCTTACTTGAATATTTCCTTTTGAAGACATCGACGATATCGTTTGTAAAATCGCGGACATTAACTGTTTTAATATTCTGCCTATAATCACCCATTTCAATTTTTGTCAACTCGGTTATATCATTAAGAATCTGCAAGATTTCCTGGGCATTTTGCCGGATTGTAGAAATATAGATCGCTTGGGATGATGATAGATTATCTTCGGACAGTAGAGATGAGAAACCCACAATTGTATTAGTTGGAGTCCGAAGCTCGTGCGTACTATCGAGTAAAATCTTGTTTATTTGTAAACCGGGATTAATCGGTTTCCCACCGCGGATATTTAACCATACCGATAAAAGGAAAATATTAAAATCAGCGATTTCTTTTAATGCATCGCCATCACCGGGGATGAAAGGCGCCTTCTTAGCTAATTTTAATAAATATGTCTGTGAACTTTGCTCAATTTTGAATTTGATACAACATTCATACATGAGCGAATCAGAGATGAGTAACTTACAATTATCATCTATATTTACCGAAAAATTAGAATTATCAAATAAAAGCGGACAGCTTTCACATTTATACGTCATTCCCTTTTGGAATTTCTTTTTGGCAGAGGAGGATGTGCCGTCAACAAAAAGACTGGAATCTTGCGAAGACTGAAAAAGAACGGCTCCCCCTAACTCATAAGCATAAGTAAGGAAATTACACAAGTCGTCAGGGAACGAATCCGTTCCTTTCCTCGCTGAATTTGCAAGGTAATTATATTTTTCGAGCCAATCTAATTTTGCGCCGCCGAGCATTTATATAATTTGGAATTCTATTTTTGTTTTTAAATTTATATACTCACTATTCCAAGATAAATAAATTATTGCAGATTTAAAAACTTCGTTTGATAGATCAACAATCGTTTTTATATATCAAATTATTAAACTCGCTCAGTCTGGTGATGGTTGTTTGCATTGTAATTAATAAGCCATTTAGCTAATTTTATCAAAAATATTTTAGAAAATTAGGAGAATAAATGAAAAGATTTATCGGATTTCTGTTCATTGGTTTATTATCGATTGGACTGAATGCCCAGAGCTTATATAAAGGTCCTGCCGATGGAACGACAGGGGCAGGCGTTTTAATTACACTCGGTACAATGAATGCACCTGAGACTATTGGTAATGGTAAATTAAAATTATTTAATAAAATTCCTGGTCCAAAGTTATTAGATCAGAACGAGGATCAACAAGCCCCTTCGGCTCCTGCAGGGTCAAATGAAATTATGGACCCGGCAGTAAATAATTTATACAAAGGAATGCTCGAAGGAGAAGCCATAAAATTTGCTTCCTTTAACGGTATCCCGGATGAAGGTTCGAGTATTCCACCCGATCCTTATATTGCAGTTGGCACTACTCAAATAATTCAAGTAGTAAACTCAAGATTTAGAATAACAGACAAAAAAGGTAATTTACTTAAAACGATGCAGGCTCAAGCATTTTTTGGCCCGCTTGCTATTCCAAGTACATCACCTTTCGATCCGAAAGTTGTTTTTGATCATATTGATAATAGATGGATAATGTTGTGGGATCAGATTGACGATACAAGATCCGAAGCATATCTATTTCTAGGTGTATCGTTAACAGATGATGCAATGGGCGATTGGTATATTTGGGCTGTGCCGGCTACTGTAAATGGTTCGACCCCAGATGGAAGATGGTGCGATTACCCTGGAATCGGGTATGACGATACAGCAATTTTTATTACCGGAAATTACTTCCCATTTTCAAGCGGTAGCTCATCGGTAAAAATTAAAATATTATTTAAAGAAGAAGCCTATTCGAATACCGGTCTCGCACTTAATTTCAGAGATTTCTGGGATATAAATTATCCAGGTACAAGTAGCAGCGCTTGGGGTCTGAGACCATCGAGGGAAATGTCCGCTACAAGTGGTTTTTATCTTATGGCTGCTGGAAGATTTTCATCCAATACAAATGTCGGCGTTATTAAAGTTAGTTCCGACTTTAATACATTAACCGGGTTTACCGTACCCGTTACGACATATCGTTCAGCCCCTAATGCGAATCAACTTGGCGGCAGTTCAATGTTGCTTGAAACAGGAGGCGCCAACATAAGGAATGAACCAATATACCAAAATGGTATCTTACATATGGTTCATTCTGTTGCCGGCGGCACTTCAGATGGTTTTGGATTTTTAAGATATTTATCAATTGATGTTAACACACAAACAGCATTGGTGGATTTTGCAATGGGGCAAGATGATTTTTGGTACAGTTATCCCGCTGTTGCAGTTGACTCCGATAATAATGTTTTCCTAACTTACAGCAGATCAGCTGCAACGGAATATGTTGGTTCTTATTTCACTACGGTATCTGCAGGTAGCGATACTCCTTCGGGAAGCGAAGTGATGCAGACCGGTAAAGGCAACTATGTTAAAGATTTTAGCAGCGGAAGAAACAGATGGGGTGATTATAATGGCGCCTGGACTGATCCAGCTGATCCAAAAAATGTATGGTTATTCTCTGAGTATGCTGCCGGCACTAACACCTGGGGTAATTGGGTAGCCGGAATAAGATTATCTCCATTCCCTGGGGTGACGGGCTTGCTTTCGCTAAGTGAAATTAATTTTGGCAATATCGAAAAAAACTATGAGAGTGATTCGGAACTTATTACCCTTCAAAGTCAGGGCGAAAATCCTTTAATTGTTTCGAGTATTATAATTTCCAATCCTTTGTTTGAATTGGTAACACCGGTTAGTCTTCCAGTATCATTAAACTTTTTGGAAGAATTAAATCTTGAAGTTACATTTACTCCTCTCGACCGTGGTCAGCAAACCGGAACATTAACACTTACAACCAATGATCCGGAAAATCCTGAATGGATTGTCAGCTTGAGTGGTAACGGGTATATTATCAATACAGCTGTGGATGGAAAAGTGTATGCTTCTACCAGTACTCAGTTAAATGGATCTTTAGCGACAATCAATCCATCTACCGGTACTGCCAATGTAATTGGACTCTCAGGTTATACCGAATTAAACAGCCTTACTATCAATCCACTCACTTCTGAAATATTTTCACTGTATAAAAAAACAACATCTACTGAAATTAGTAGAGTTAACGCTCTTGAAGCAGATGCTTATATGATGATTGAGGTGCAATTACAAATTAAAGAAATCGAATTTGACGAGGACGGTAAACTCTTCGGAATTTCGGATGATGATAAATTATATGAAATAAATATAAACGATGGTACATTTACACTGATTGGATCGCTTGATAAAAAAACAACCGCTATTGCAGTCAATCCTAATGATGGACAATTATGGGCGGCAATGAGCAGCGATGCCGGAAAAGGAGTTATTTACAAGCTCGATAAAACCTCGGCTGCTGCTGAACTCATTGGCAGTTCTGGATTTAATGTAGATGTTGACGCTATGGCTTTTGACAAAAGCGGAAACTTATTTGCTCTTTACACACAGATTTTTACCAAACCTACAAACTTCGTGGCTATTGATAAAACTACAGGCGTTGGTACATTAATCGGTACTACTGGATTGCGTGGCGTAAAAGGATTGGCAATAATGGGTGATACAGTCACGACCGGAATTGATGATTTTCAACCTTACATTCCAACATCATACTCACTTTCGCAAAACTATCCCAATCCTTTCAACCCGACGACAACAATAAGTTTTGCAATACCGAAAGATTCACGTGTGAAATTACTGGTTTATAATGTTCTCGGTGAAGTTGTAGAAAAATTAGTTGATGATGAGTTAAAAGCCGGGCAGCATTCTGTTGATTGGAATATGAACAGTAACGGTAAGAATATCAGTAGCGGTGTTTATTTTTATAAGCTTGAAACCGGAGATTTTTCGGCAATCCGTAAAATGATTCTCATGAAATAGCGACTCAATTTTACTTTAACTCCCGGGAATTTTCTACTCCGGGAGTTTTTTTATATCTGTCTCATAACATTATCGCCATAAGTTTATTCGATTATCTCATAAATCCAGAGTTCATTTTCACTATCGGATACGAGATAAATGAGATTTTCGCTGACGGCAATTCCCTCGAAATTTTTTGTAGGTAACGTAAACTGCGTGAGTAAATTAAATTCGAGATCACATTTATAAATTGTGCTGCTTTCCTGACTTAATATCCAGAGCACATTTCTTTCATCATCATAATACAAGTCCGCTACATCGGTTTCAAAATTGATAGTTGTTTGAGAAACTGTATTTCCATTTAGATCCATTTTTAAAATTAATTCAGGATTCTTTTCGTTCGCAATGAATAAAACATTTTCACCGGGTACAAAAGTTATCCCTTCGAATCCATGATTGAACTCACCTGTTAATCCGGTTTGTACTGTTCGTTTATGTTTTCCCTTCGGCGTCATGAAAATTACTTCGCGTGTTTCCTCGATCACGGCAGCAATTAATGAGTCGCTTATTATTGCTATTCCTTCCATATCGTTTTGACCGACGTTTATTTCATCATCAATATCACCCTCCAAATCGGTAAGATAAATCTTCGAAGCCTGGTCGCCGACAATCCACAATTGTGTTTTATCATAACTCAATGCCACTCCCGAAGGCTCAGTGATCTCTAATGAGAAAATGTCAACTCGCTTTATTTCAGGTTCATGCGGAACTACCGAATTTTCCGAGCAAGACATAAATCCAAATAAAATTACAATTGTGGGAATATATTTATAAATCACACAGTATCCACATTAAGCCTTATAAGCAATAGTATCCTCTTTTTTAGATTACAGATTTTCCAAAAAGTAATTTGTTAATTTGTTATAAAGATGAATAGCATCTTTTCCTCTTACTCCGTGTCCGTGTCCAACATAGGGGAAATAATCCAGGGGTTTATTTAAACTCACTGCTTTTTTAATAAAGTCAAGTGAGTTTTGCCATAGCACAGTTGGATCGCTGGTACCATTTACAAGAAGGAGTTTACCGTTAAGATTCTGAACATAATTTAATAAACTCGATTCGATGTATCCGTCGGGATTGGTTTCCGGCGTATCCATGTATCGTTCGCCGTACATTACTTCATAATATTTCCAATCGATTACACTTCCTCCGCCAACGCCTACTTTGAAAGTGTTGTTTGTTCTGAGCATAAGTGAGGTCGCCATAAATCCACCGTAACTCCAACCGTAAACTCCAAAGCGAGATGTGTCAACATAGCTAAGAGATTTTAAATAGTTCACACCAATCATTTGATCATGTACCTCGATAGTACCGAGTCTTCGGAAAGTTGTCTGTTCAAATTCGAGACCGCGGTTTGTAGTGCCCCGGTTATCCATTTCAAAAACAATAAATCCTTTTTCTGCCATCATGTGGAACCAAAGATCATATCTTCCGAACGGGTAATTATTAATCACTCCCTGCGAATGCGGTCCTCCATAAACATAAACAATAACCGGGTATTTTTTACTTGAATCAAAATCAGTTGGATAAATTAATCTGCAATACAAGTCAATTTTATCTTCCGTTTGAAGTGTAAATATTTTTATTTCACCCAAAGTATAATCGGCAAGGGGATCATCAGCTGTAAAAATTGTCTTTATATCCTTGCTCTTTACATCAACAAGTTTTATGGTATTTGGCGTTGTGAAATTATTAAATTGATCAATGAAATAGCTCCCTTCGGAATTTGCCTTTACTGTATGTGTACCTTCGCCGGTAGTTATTTTTTTGATCCAGCCGTTATCAATATTCGCTATGTAAAAATCTCTTCCAGGGATGTAGTCTTTATTAGAAACGAAGAAGAACTTTTCGTTCTCATGGTCAAAACCTTCGAATGAAATGACATCCCATTGACCATTTGTAACCTGTTTGATAAGCTGTCCATCGGTTGTGTAGAGATAAAGATGATTCCATCCATCTCTTTTTGAAAACCATAAAAATTTATTTTCATCGTTTGATAAAAATATAAGAGAATGCTCGGGTTCAACGTATTCGTTATCTGTTTCTTCAAAAAGGATTTTAATTCTTTCACCGGTTACGGCATCGTATTTAACCAATTGTAAATGATTTTGATCGCGGTTCAAATGAGCAATGTAAAAATATTTTTCCGATGGATCCCAAGTTAAGCAAGTTAGGTATTGATCAAGTGGTTCACCAGTTTTTAACCAGGTGGTTTTGCCATTAGCAATTTCATAAATACCAACTGTAACCTGGTGACTCGTTTGTCCCGCCATTGGATATTTAATCGGCTCTAATTGTGCAGGGCGGGGAGTAATATTTACAATGGGGTAATCAGTAACCATGGTTTCGTCCATTCTGTAGAAAGCAATGAATTTACTATTTGGCGACCAAAAAATTCCTTTATTAATACCAAATTCATTTCGATGTACTGCTTGTCCATTTACAATTCCGGGATTATCGTCTTTGGTAATTTGCTTAGTTACTCCACCTTGTGTAGTTACAAATAGATTGTTGCAGATAGTATAAGCAGCTGCATTATTATCCCCAGCTAATTCTATATTATCCGCTTGCTCATCAATTGAAAGAATTGCATGGGGTTCGAAATTAATGCAATCGAAAACATACAATTCACTTTTATTCCAAAATTTAAATGAATGTTCACCAATCCACTCGATGCTTGGAAAAGCTGCCAATTCATTCTTACTCTGCAGCTTTAACTTTGAATTCAAATCTTCGAGAGAGGTTATACTGGAAGGTTCCTTACTATCTACATTTTGTTTAAAAAGGTATGTCCCGCTTTCATCGGATTTAACATATGAAAAATCGTTTCTATCCGGTATCCAGGACAGCTGCTGAAGAGAGGCGGGGCGTAAAGTATAATAACTGTTTATAACATCTTCCACTGTCAGCATTTTTTGTTGAGCTTGATAAAATCCCGGGAAGGAAAGTAAGAATAAGAACGAGAATAAGACGAAATGTTTGGGTTGTTTCATAAAAAACTCCACAAGAAAAATTAATATGATTCAGAAAGTTTACCTTTAGCAACAATCGCGTACATTTAAAAATAAAAAGGGCTCTGTTGAGCCCCCAAAAGTTTCTTAAATAAAATTACTTATCGGATTTTGTACCTGGAATTACTCTTTTATCTAAAACGTGATCAACAAGTTTGTATTCCTTCGCTTCTTCGGCAGTCATGTAATAATCACGATCGCAATCCTTCGTAATTTTCTCGGTTGGCTTTTCTGTATGGTCGGATAATATTTGATAGAGCACATCTCTAGTTTTGAGCATTTCCCTTGCATGGATTTCGATATCGCTTGTTTGTCCCTGTAGTCCGCCAATCCAGGGCTGATGAATTAAAATTTTCGAATGTCGAAGAGCCGATCTTTTATTTGCAGCGCCGCCTGCAAGAAGAATTGCGCCCATGCTTGCAGCAAGTCCAACACAAATGGTTGCGACATCCGACTTGATAAATTTCATAGTATCATAAACTGCTAACCCGGCAGAAACGCTACCGCCCGGTGAATTGATATAAAGGAAGATGTCCTTTTCAGGATCTTCAGCTTCAAGGAATAATAATTGCGCGATAATCAAACTTGCAACATGATCGTCGATTGCGGTTCCAAGAAAAATAATTCTTTCTCTTAACAGACGAGAGAAAATATCCATTCCGCGTTCACCGCGTCCTGTTTGTTCGATAACATAGGGAACAAGCTGATTGTAAATGCCGGGTTTCAAATTTTGCTCATTAATTATTTTTTTCATCACCATCCACCTCTTTTACCTTATTATTTTCTTTTAAGAAATTAATTACTTTTTCCTCCAACAGAATTTCAACTTCATTAGTTTCTTTATAGAACTTTATTAATTTTTCGATAGAGATTCCGGTTTTTTCGGATTCTTTTTTTGCTAATTCCTCAATCTCGGTATCATCAACCGTTAATATTTCTTTCTCGGCAATATTTTCAAGCGCTATCTGCCACTTTGCATTCCATTCAGCTTTGCCTTGTAAATATTCCCGTGCTGCTTTTTCATCGAAATTCGTTTTGTATTTTTTAGCGTTTTCCTGTTCCGATTTCACCAACCTCTCAAGAATGGTTTGAATATATCCTTTGGGAGGATTAATCGTGTTGTTAGTGATGATTTTGTTCAATAAGGCATTGGTATAAATGGTTGCCGATTGATTTTCGAAATATTTTTCATAATTATCCCGGAGATGGGTTTTCAACTCATCGAGTGTCTTTGACTTCTTATTTGAAATTTTCTGGACAAGTTCTTCAGTGACTTCCGGGTATTCGATTTTCTCGATCTTTTTTATTTCGCCGGTATAATTGAATTCTTCTACATGTTTTTCTTCGCCATGCATATGCTCATCGAAGAATTTGAAGTTGAATGAATCACCTAATTTTTTGTCTTTAACATTCATAACGATTTGCGGATTTACTTTCGCATCGCTCAAATCGATTTTTATATTCTCACTTCTTGTTCCAACAACCGGGAGATTATCGTCGTCAATTCGCTGCAAGTCGACAGTTATTATAAATTTATCATTCTCCACTAATTCTGCATCTGCGAGTTTCGAATGTGATTTTAGTAAATGATCAATTTCTTTCTCGATATCTTCATCGCGGACTTTAAAAACTGGTTTATCAACTTCGAGTCCTGTATAATTTATAATGTCGATCTTCGGCATTACTTCGAATTTTACTTTGAAATGTAACTTTGTACCGCGCTCAAAATCTAAGTCAATCAAAGTAGGCGTGCTGATCGGCTTTAATTTCTGTTCTTCGACTACATCCCAGAATTTTTTTGTTGCAATAGATTCGGAAGCTTCATACTCAATAGCATCGCCATACATTTTTTTGATTAAATGCAACGGGGCTTTGCCTTTCCTAAATCCATCAATTGCAAAATTCTTTCTTTCTTTAATATATGCATCCTCAATTTCTTTCGTGATTTCATCGTAAGCAAGATTTACTTCTAATTCTTGCTCGTTTTCAGACAGTACTATGATATTTGTTTCCAATATCACCTCAAATAATTAAAAAAATTGTCGAAGTATTTAGTGCGAGAAGGGGGACTCGAACCCCCACATCTTTTGGATACTAGATCCTAAGTCTAGCGCGTCTGCCAATTCCGCCACTCTCGCAAAAAAGGATGCGAAAAATATCTTTATTTACTCTAAAAATCAATCAAAAGTTGTTCCTTAAATTCTCCCAATGGATTTTACAGGTCTAATAATCTTATATTGATGCGATAAAGCTGTTAGTTAGAGTTTGTATCACCAAATGACATTTACTAAAGTCAAATTCGCCTTATTGTAAATTTATTTTTATTTTAATCTCGGTAGTTAGAAATTATTAATTAAGCGAGTCGCCTGTGGAAGATCTGATTGGCAAAACAATTGAAAATTATAAATTCGATTCCATTCTCGGCAGAGGTGGAATGGGAGTTGTTTACAAAGCGCATGATATAAAATTAGATCGATTTGTTGCAATCAAAATTTTAAGTCCTAATGTTGTTGATAAAGCAAAGTTCATCGAACGATTCAAACGCGAAGCTCGAAATCAAGCCCAACTAACACACCAAAATATTGTTACAGTTTATGGATTCATCGAGTATAATGATTTACTCGGAATTGTGATGGAAATGGTGGAAGGCGAGAGTCTTGAGCAGATCATCGAACGTAAAAAAAGACTTCATATAAACGACGCTGTTTTCATTATCCAGCAAGTGCTTGTTGGTATGGGTTATGCGCATTCAAAGGGGTATATTCATCGCGATATAAAACCTTCCAATATTTTAATTACGCGCGACGGAACAGCAAAGATAATGGATTTCGGAATTTCGAAATCTTTATTTGAGAAAGGCGTAACCAAAACCGGAGCAAAAATCGGTACCGTGCTTTATATGAGTCCCGAACAAATCCGCGGCGAACACATTACTCATCATTCCGATATTTATGCTATCGGGTGCACTTTGTACGAAGCTCTTGTTGGCGAGCCGCCGTTTTATTTGGATAGCGAATTTGATGTTATGGAAGGTCATCTTAAAAAAACACCGCCAAAAGTTGCGGCTACATTACCAAAAATTAATCCGTTAGTTGATAAAATAATCGGTATTGCGCTTGCAAAAAATCCCAATGAGAGATACGATTCGTGTGAAGCGTTCATGGTTGATATCCGTGAATTGGATAAATTACTTATCACAACGGAATCAGATATTCGAGCGCTGCTACATCCGATAAAGAAGATTTCGAAAACAACCTCCATTCTTGCTACTATAGGGATTGCATTGGCGCTATTGGTGATTGCTTACTTTTCCTATGTTCAAGTCGATAGGTTATTAACAAGTAAGAAACTCGACAAGTTAAAGAAATACAGTTTCAAAACTCTTTTCGAATCTCAAGATACACTTGAATTTAAGAAACTCGTGAAAGTACAGCGGATTACAGAAAACAAACTTAACAGCATCTTTTTCGTTGATACAAAAAGGGGATTTGTGCTTGGCGATTCTGGTACAGTATTCCAAACGAATGACAGCGGGAAAACTTGGGATAGCGTGAAGATTGGAACTAAGATAAATATTTATGACGGCTATTTCTTTAACGACGGTAGATCATATTTAGTGGGCGACAGTTCATCATTTATTTACAGCAAGAATTTTTTCCAGGAGTTCAGAATAATAAAACTTTCGGGTGAATACTCTTTGTTCAAAATAAAATTTATTAATGATAATATCGGCTTCATTCTCGGTACTTCAGGATTAATATTAAAAACTACAGACGGCGGAGCAAATTGGAATAAAGTTTCGAGCAACTCGAAGGAGGTTTTGTTCGACGTTGAATTTATTGACGAGAGCGATGGATTTATAATTGGCTGGAACGGAACAATCTTAAAAACAACTGACCAGGGTCAGATTTGGAAAATGCAGGAAAAGTTCAGCAATAATTATCTCAGGTCAATTGATTTTAGAAATAAAGAATTGGGACTAATTTCGGGTGGAGACGAAATTATTTATCGAACCGATGACGGCGGAAAATATTGGAAACCTATTTCGACATCTCATCCCGGTGGAATTCAAAAAGTTGAATTCATCGATGATGAATTTGTAATTGCTGCCGGATCGCGTGGTATGTTACTCCTGTCAAACGATGCCGGTGAAACTTGGCGGCTTAATAACACGGGCAAGTTTGTAAATTTCACCAACTTTATTGTGAGTGAATCAAAACAGATTATACTTGTTGGCGTTAATGGTACAATCCTAAAACTGAAATAATATTAAGTAAGGATATCGATGGATAAATTTATAATTCATGGCGGAAAACAGTTAAGAGGTAAGGTAAAAATTAGCGGGGCAAAAAATTCTGCCCTGGCTTTAATGCCTGCTGTATTATTGAATAGCGGAGTAAATGTAATAGAAAACACGCCTGAAGTAAACGATATCTTTACAATGATAAAACTTTTACGGTACATGGGATTAGATTCAAAATTTGAAAATCATATACTCGAAATTGATTCGAGAAATATTGTCAGCCAAACAGCGCCATATGAACACGTAAAAAAAATGAGAGCTTCGGTCTACGTATTGGGTCCATTATTAAGCCGGTTTGGCTATGCAAAAGTATCTTTACCGGGCGGGTGTGCATGGGGCCCGCGTCCCATCAATCTTCATCTCGAAGCGATGGAAAAATTTGGTGCTTCGATAGAATTAGATAGCGGATATATTATAGCCAAAGCAGATAGATTAAAAGGAGTAAAAATTCACTTTGATATTTCTTCGGTTGGCGCTACGGGTAACGCTGTGATGGCAGCTTCGCTGGCTAAGGGAACTACCATTATTACAAATGCTGCAATCGAACCAGAAATTGTCCAACTCGAATTATTCCTTGAGAAAATGGGTGCAAAAATAAACGGCATTGGTACAACGACATTGGAAATTGAAGGAGTGGATGAATTAAAACCGGCGCGAATAGAGAATATTGGGGATAGAATTGAAGCTGGCACGTTACTCATTGCCGGTGCAATCACAAAAGGTAATATCGAAATTGAGTATCCACATTCAATGCATATCAATTCAATATTGTCCAAACTTGAAGACAGTGGCGCAAGAATTATTAAAAACGAATCAACAATTCTGCTCAACGCCGAAAATATTTCTATTCGAAGCGTTGATATAACTACTGCGGTTTATCCGGGTTATCCCACGGATATGCAAGCTCAATGGATTGCATACATGACGATTGCGAACGGAACATCGACGATAATTGATACGATTTATCTCGATAGGTTTAACCACGTTCCCGAACTGATTAGACTTGGCGCTGATATTCATGTAATTAACAACAGCGCATTCGTCAAGGGAGTAAAAAATTTGAAAGGTGCGACTGTTATGTCAACAGATTTAAGAGCGAGCGCATCGTTGGTACTCGCCGGAGTTGCTGCAGAAGGTACTACCGAGGTTTTAAGAGTTTATCATCTTGATAGAGGTTATCAAAGAATTGAAGAGAAACTTCTGAGTCTCGGAGCCGACATCGAAAGAATTAGCACAACGGAATTTTAATTTTGAAATGGCTATCAAAAATTAGAATAACTTTTCCATTTTTCGTCATTTTTATTTTTACTGCTCTTAATCTCTATCTGCTCACACTACCGATGACGAATGTTCTAAGTTACGAATTCTCGGCGGCGAATGGGATAATGCAATGTCTTGTTGCCGGACTTCTTTCAATTAATAGATTAAGAAAAAGTGGGCCGTACAAATTCTTCGGGGAATTTTTAGCCGGAAATAAATTCTATTTTATTTTCATCTTTTTTTTCCCTCTAATAATTTCGATTGTTTCTACAATTCTTTTCAGATTATGTCCCTTTCAAGAAGGCCTATTATTTTATTTGATTATTACTTTACCTGCTCTTTTATTCGGAATTGTTTTCGGATGGTTGTCGTTTAATTTTTCACGGAAACTTGGGTATCTGATTTTTATTATTTCTTACTTAGTTGTGTGTCTATCTCCGTTGATAGAGTTATTCTATAATCCGCAGATATATTTTTATAATCCTCTGATTGGCTTCTTCCCGGGAACAATTTATGACGAATCCATTCGTATCGATTTCAATCTGATTTTTTATCAAGCGATTATAACTCTTTTTCTGTTCACGATATTACTTTTTACAGCCAAGTTTAATAAGAAAAAATTTATGAAGCTCTGGACTTTGCTTTACATAATTTTTCTCCCGGCCGCATTTTATTTTATTAAACCTGGATTGAATTTTTCTACGGATATAAGTCGTATTGAAAGAGAATTGAACTGCAAATTGAACACCGAACATTTTCTTATTTATTATCCTGAAAATATTGCACAAAAGAAAATTGAAAACATCGCTCTTCATCATGAATATTTTTACGATGAAATATATTCGGAACTCCGCGTTAAACCGGTAAGAAAAATAGTATCCTTCTTGTTTGATTCTCCCGAACAGAAGGGAAGACTTTTCGGCGCAGAAAGAGCGGATGTCGCTAAACCCTGGCTCTATCAAATATACACGACAGTTGAGAATTATGATGCGACTCTAAAGCATGAACTGGCTCATATTTTCTCAGCGGAATTCGGTGTTACTTTCCTTAAACTAGCATATATGTTGAATCCTGCCATGATTGAAGGATTGGCTATGGCTGTTGAGAATGATTTCGATGATAAAGATGTTCATCAAATAGCTGCATTAGCGGTGAGAACAGGATATAAAGTAAAAATCACTTCATTGTTTTCGGGATTGAATTTCTTTAGCAGGACTTCGTCGCTTTCTTACATTTTCGCCGGTTCATTTATCCGGTACTTGCTTGATAATTATCCGGTTGAAAAAATAAAAGCTGTTTATGCCGATATGGATTTTCGAAAGCACTTCGGCGATTCAATAGATGACCTGGGAAAAGATTACTATAACTTTCTCTCCACAGTTCAAATCGATTTCTCGAAGGACAAAGCCAATTATTATTTCGGTAGTCAGCCGATATTCAAAAAGTTTTGTGTACGATATGCCGCAAATCAATTAAGGAAAGCCGGACAATTATTTTCGGAAGGGAAGTATTATTCGTCGCGGGATTTGTTCAGAGAAATTTATGAATATTCCAATTCATTCGAAAGCATGAGCGGTTATTACAATTCGCTAATTCAATTGAAACAATGTTCTTCGGCGCAAAAGATACTTGAACGGGAGATGGCGAGTTTTGAAAATACAGCCTACTATTATAATCTTGAACTGAACCTCGCCGATTTATATGTTAGGAATAACAATCCGCAAAAAGCTGATTCGATCTATAAAATCATAATCGATAAAAAGCCAAACATGGATTATTACAACATCGCATTCATTCGAAGATATTTGTTGAAACGAAATTTCGAAAACGCTAAAGCCTATGTTGAAGGAAGTTCGTTTGACCGCTATGCGATTTTGGATTCAATTTTGATTGATACCTTGATTTACGAAATGATTCCACCAATGCTTGAATTAAATAAATCACTGCGTGGGAATTACATAAATATTTTGCAGAAATATGCAAGTAAGATTTTAGTGTCAGATACTGTTGCTACTTATGCAGCTTTGAAATTGACGAAATATGCAATTGAAAACGGCGACTATTTAACAGCTCGCGATTTTGCAATTACCGGTTTGAAAGAGAGCAGAGACGATTGGAGTCATTCACTGAAAATGAATTTGAAGAAAGCTAATTATTTTATAAATGCGGGAGAAGATGTGAAAGCGTCTTTCCGGTATGAAAGGATTGAGAATTGAATAACGATTTGAGCAAATTTTTAATAAATAAAAAATACATAACTGCCGCTTCGGAATTAGCGGCAGAGCTATCTTATGAAATTTACATCGTTGGTGGATTTGTCCGCGATATGATTATTGGAAGGAATAAAAAGGAGATAGACTTTCTTGTTGTTGGTAATGGACTGGTTTTTGCGGAGAAGTTTGCTGAACGATTAAAAGTAAAAAATGTGAGCATGTTTAAAAATTTTGGAACGGCTCATTTTAAATATCACGGATACGATTTCGAATTTGTCGGCGCGCGCAGAGAATCATATAACCGGGGCAGCCGCAAACCAATTGTTGAAAACGGAACTTTCCTCGACGATATCAAACGCCGGGATTTTACAATCAATACACTTGCACTTTCCTTGAATAAAAAAAACTTTGGCGAATTAATTGACGTTTACGGCGGACAAATCGATATTGAAAAGAAAATCATTAAAACACCACTCAATCCTTATGTAACTTTCGATGATGATCCTTTAAGAATAATGAGAGCATTTCGGTTCGCAGCACAGTTGGATTTCAAAATCGAGCATAGTTTACTTGAAGCAGCAGAAAAAATGGCGCCGCGATTAAAAATTGTTTCGCAGGAAAGGATAACCGATGAACTTTTTAAAATCCTCGCGTCACCAACACCTTCGATTGGATTGATTTATGCTTTTCACACAAAAGTATTTAAGGAAATATTTCCCGAACTTCATGCGATGGGAGGGGTGGAACAAAGAATGGAGTATCATCATAAAGACGTGTTCTTCCATACTTGTATGGTTGTGGACAACATCGCAAAGAATACCGAAAATATTTGGCTAAGGTTTGCCGCGCTCGTTCACGATATTGCAAAACCGCAAACGAAAAAGTTTGTCGAAGGAACAGGCTGGACTTTTCATGGGCATGATGAGATTGGCGCAAGGGTAATGAAACATATTTTCCGAAGAATGAAACTCCCATTATCGAAGTTGGAATATATTCAAAAATTGGTGAGACTGCATTTAAGACCAATTGCGCTTGTTGATGAAGAGGTTACTGATTCGGCTATTAGAAGATTAATTGTATCGGCAGGCGAAGATCTCGAAGATTTGATAACTCTTTGCAGAGCAGATATAACAAGCAAAGATCCTTCGAAGGTGAAAAGGTATTTGACCAATTATGAAATTGTAATGAAAAAAGTTTTTGAGGTTAAAGAGAAAGATCAGCTGCGAGCATTCCAGTCTCCGGTTGACGGGAATACAATCATGAAAATCTGCAATATTGGCCCTTCGATTCTCGTTGGAAAGATTAAAGATGCAATTGAAGAAGCAATTCTTGAGGGGAAAATAAAGAATGAGTACGACGACGCATACCAATATCTTCTTGCGATAAAAGACCAGTTTCTTGCGGGCAATTAGTTAATCTTAAAAATTCTTCTGATATTTTCGTAACTTTTCGGTGACAATTTTCGTCATAACTAACAGTTATTAAAAATAATTTTTACAAATTCTCTTTCAAAATGGAGAGATCAATGAAAAAATACCTTATTCTAATTCTGTCGATTTTCTTAATCGGAATCAGCAACGCACAAACTAAATTATCGCTCGATGAAGCCATATCAATTGCATTGCAAAGAAATAGCAGTTTGATAGTATCAACCAATAATTTGGAAACAAACAAATCTCAATTAAAAAATGCCTATGGTCAACTACTTCCAAACTTCGGTTTACAAGCCGGATGGGACTGGCAGAGAGTTACAGATGATGGCGGTGGATTTCAGGTGGATCAATTTGGTAATCCAACTGAAATTCCTGAGACTAAATTGGACACGAGAAATTATTCTCTCGGCGCCGGTGGTAATTGGACTTTATTTGATGGATTAGCGAATATTGCTACGATATCTGCACGTAAATCAGGACTTGAAGCCGCTGAATTTAGTTTGGAGAAATTGAAACAGGATTTAGTACTCCAGACAATGGAATTATATTATGCAGTACTGAACGCACAAGCATTACTCAAAGTTAGGCAAGAGAATGTTGCCTACAATTCTAAATTTCTTGAACAAATCCAGGAACGAAACAAGCTTGGTTCGATTGCGCTTGCCGATGTTTATCAACAGCAGGTACAATTGGGCAACGCCGAACTGGCGCTAATTCAAACTGAGAATGTTTTGACTAATGCAAAAAGTACGATTCTCAATTTTCTTGCTCTTGATGTGTTTGAAGAGTATGAGTTTGTCGATCCATTCAGTGGTCAAGTAACTGTTGATGCGGATAAATATTTAAAAGAATTTAACGATCTCGGTGTGATGGTCTCGGAAGCATTTGATAATAGATTGGATTATAAGGTTGGAAAATTAACTTTGTCGGGCGCAGAAGATGGAATCACAGCCGCACGTTCTGGCTTGATGCCGACGCTATCTGGTAACTATTTCTTTTCTACCAGCGCTACTAAAACAGGCGATTTGTTTAATAGAAAAATCTGGGGCGCCGGTCTTTCACTTAATGTTCCAATTTTCTCTAACTGGAGTACCGAAAACCAAATGCAGATGGCAGAGGTTTCAGCAAAGAACGAACAAGAAAATTTGAATGCTCTCGAAAGACAAATTAAGATCGAAGTTAAACAAGGTTATCTTGATTTGGTTGCGAGCAAGAAAAGTCTGGAGGTTTCTTCGAAGAACTTAGTCTCGGCTGAAGAAAACAGAAAGATTAATAATGAAAGATATAACCTTGGCGGCGGTACTATTCTCGAAGTATTGCAGAGCGATCGAAACTATCAAGATGCTGTAAGCACTAAAATTAATGCTCTCTATGAATTCTACCGGCTGAAAGATAGATTGAAAAATTATCTTGGAAAATTAGATTACAAACAATACGAATAAATTTTTGGGAGATATTTAAAATGGGTAAAGGTAAACCAAAGTCAAAAAAGAAACTGTTCATATTCGGTGGATTAGGTTTGTTGTTGTTGATTGTTATTCTTGTTGTAGCTTTTGGCGGCAGCAAAGAAGTGATTGTCTCGGTAACAACAGAAAAAGCAGAAACAAGAATAATTACGCAAATTGTATCCGCAACCGGTAAAATAAATCCGGTTAACAAAGTTGAACTTCGTCCTGAAGTGAACGGGGAAATAGTCGAACTCCCGGTTGAGGAAGGAGATATGGTGAAGAAAGGTCAATTATTGATTCGAATGAAACCTGAGCAATACATTGCGCAGCGCGACCGTGCCAAAGCTTATCTCGAAGCTTCCAAAGCGAGTTTGAAAATCAGGCAGGCGTCAAAAGATCAAATTGCATCTGAATACAAACGCGTGAGTGGATTGTTTGAGAAAGGTCTTGCCAGCGGATCCGAAATTGAAATTGCTAAATCAAGTTTCCTACAGGCTGAAGGTGCTTATGAAGCTCAAAAGGCAGATGTTCAGCAGGCGGAAGCTTCTCTAAATGAAGCTCAGGAACAACTTGCAAAAACTGCTATTTATTCTCCTTTAAACGGAACCATTAGTACTCTTGATGTCGAATTGAACGAGAGAGTTCTTGGAAGTTCATTCAGTCAAGGTACGTTATTAATGACTGTTTCGGATTTGAGAGATATGGAAGCCACTGTTGAAGTTGACGAAAATGACATAGTGCTTGTTTCTGTTGGCGATACTACAAGTGTAGAAATTGATGCTTTCGGCGATCGTAAATTTAAGGGTATTGTTACGCAGGTTGGAAACAGTGCCATCACAAGCGGACTCGGTACTCAGAATGAAGTTGTGAATTTTGAAATCAAAATATTACTTCTCGAAAATGATCCGGGAATCAAACCAGGTATGTCATGCGATGCTGATATCGAAACTGAAACACGAAGCAATGTAATTTCTGTACCCATTCAAAGCGTTACAGCACGTAGTACAAAACCGACTGAAAAAATTGAATCGGAAGATGGCAATGGCGAAATAGTCGCTACTAAAACCAATGGTAAAGGTAAAGTTGAAAAACCGAAGGAAATTGTATTTGTTGTTGAGAATAATAAAGCGAAGAAAATGGAAGTTGAGACTGGAATTAGTGACGACAACTATATTGAAATTAAATCAGGCTTAAAAGGCAGCGAAGAAATTATTAACGGTCCTTACCGTGCTATTTCGAAAGATCTCGAAGAAGGAACAACAGTAATGGTTCAAGGTAGAGAAAAAGGAAAGTCAGCGTCCAAAACTCAAGAACAAAAATAAATTAACCAATTACGGTAATGAAATGAACATTATTAATATAGAACATATAGCAAAAATTTACCAGGTAGGCACCGAAGAGGTACATGCGTTAAGAGATGTCTCGCTCCGTATTGATAAAAATGAATATGTCGCTATCATGGGCCCATCCGGTTCCGGAAAATCGACATTGATGAATATGCTTGGATGCCTTGATACTCCGTCGAGCGGAATTTATGATTTCAAGTCGCATAATGTTAGCCAACTTAGCGATAACGACCTTGCGAAAATCCGGAACAAAGAAATTGGATTTGTATTCCAAACATTTAATCTGCTTCCTCGTTCCGATGCATTACACAACGTAGAACTTCCGCTTATTTATGCCGGTATTGCAAGCAGCGAAAGAAAGGAGCGCGCCCGCAGAGCTTTAGAAGCTGTTGGTTTGGGCGATCGAATGAAACACAAACCGAATGAGTTATCCGGTGGTCAACGTCAGCGCGTTTCAATAGCGCGTGCTTTGGTTACTAATCCTGCGATAATCCTGGCTGATGAACCGACGGGTAACCTCGACTCAAAAACCGGCGAGGACATCATGATGTTGTTTAATGAAATTCATGAACAGGGAAATACAATAATTCTTGTAACTCATGAAGAGTACATCGCAGAACATGCAGCAAGGATTATTAGGCTCCGTGACGGTTTAGTAGAAAAAGATGAAATAGTTGAAAATAGATATATTCCAAACGGCAAAAATAAATTTAATCTCGGATAATAATTTTTAGGGAACGACATGAAGGAAGTTTTTTTTGAATTCAAAGAAGGATTAATAATTTCCTTAAGAGCAATCCGGGCAAATAAAATTCGCTCGGTACTTACTACACTTGGTATTATTATCGGAGTTTGGGCTGTAGTCACAATGTCAATGGCTATTAAGGGAATTGACACGGCCTTCCAGACTGGTGTAGCCTCCTTAGGGTCGGATAATTTGTATATAGATAAATGGGAATGGTTCAGCAACGATGTACCCTGGTGGGAGATGCGTAATAGACAAAACTTAGAAATGGCCGATTATGAGAAATATCAAGATCTTGCCAAATTGCCTCTCGCCGTTGCGCCAAGTATCAGTACAAACCAAACCGTTAAGTACGAAGAGATTTCACTTGAATATATTGTAATTACCGGAACAACCAATGATTATTCAAAAACAACCAATTTAGATTTTTCCGAGGGTCGATTTTTTAATGAATTGGAAAGTAAAGGTGCGAGAAATGTAGTTGTACTTGGCAGCGAAATCGCAAAACAATTATTTCCGCGCGGCGATGCGCTTGATAAAAATGTTAGAATGCAGGGTAGAAAATTTAAAGTCATTGGTGTGCTTGAAGAGCAGGGCAGTTGGGTTATGGGGCAGTGGAATCCTGATAACCAGATTTATATGCCTATCAATTGCATCTTTAAATATTTCCAGGGCGAATCCTACAGAAGTATTACAATTAATGTGCGAGCTCCGAATGCAGCTTCGGTTGAAGATGTTAAAGAAGAAGCAATCGGGATTATGAGAAAAGTACGCGGTTTACGTTACGACCAGGCAAACGATTTTTCTGTTAATCAACAGGAAGGTTTGTTAACCAACATAAATGAAACCATCGGTGTGATACAGATAGCCGGATTGTTTATTACAGGGTTAGCCTTAATTGTTGGTGCAATTGGAATCATGAATATCATGTTCGTTTCGGTGAAAGAAAGAACACGTGAGATTGGAATTCGAAAAGCTATCGGCGCTAAAAAGAGGACTATTCTTTCTCAATTTATTACCGAATCGGCCATTATATGTATGCTTGGCGGATTAATCGGGCTCGGACTTGCAGTTGTAACAAGTTTGATTATTAATCAATTCCTTCCAACCTCGGTTCAAGTTGACGCGGTAGTTTTGGCGGTTGTGATATCATTAATCACCGGTGTGGTTTCCGGTTTTGCACCTGCATTCACTGCATCGAAATTAGATCCTGTAGAAGCGTTAAGGTACGAATAATGAAAATAGCAGAATTATTTAGTGTTGCATTTAGCTCGCTCCGTTCAAATAAATTGCGGTCATCCCTTACTATGCTGGGAATAATCGTCGGCATCTTTTCTATTATTTCTATCAGTACAGTAATTAGTATGCTTCAGACAAGTATTGAGGAAGGGGTATCTGCGCTTGGAAAGAATACTTTTCAGATTCAAAAATTTCCTATGTTCTCGGCATCCCATTCTGAATGGATGAAATTGATGCGTAACCGTAAAGACATTACTCTCGAAGAATATTATTCATTAAAAGACAAGTTGGTTGAGGCTAAATCCGTGGGAGCTGAACAATGGCAGGGCGGTAAAATATTGAAATTCGGGAATAAGGAAACGAATCCGAACATTGCAATTTGCGGTATGACACCCGAAGCATTCCCGACCAATAATTTTACTGTTGAAGATGGAAGAGAGTTTTCACACAGAGATGTTGATAGCTACGCTAATGTTATTGTGCTTGGCAAAGATATTACAAAGGTACTCTTTCCCACAATTAATCCAATTGGGCAAGAGATTTGGTTCGACGGACATAGAGCCACAATAATAGGTGTACTTGAATCTCAAGGACAGGTTTTCGGACAAAGTCAGGATAATTTTGCACTCGTTCCAATAACTACTTTCCAAAGTTATTACGGAAAGCGGAGCAACAGCATTAACATCACCGTTATGGCTTACGATAGGGATTCATACGAAAGTTTGATGGAAGTCGCCGAAGGTTATTTTAGAACAATTAGAAAAGTGCCTGCCGGCGAGGATAATGATTTTACTATTCGTACCAACCAGGCTGTGCTGGATCAAATAAATTCGATAACCAGCGGCGTTAGAATTGGTTCGTATGTTATTGCTGCAATTGCATTGCTTGCAGCGGGTATCGGAATTATGAATATCATGCTTGTATCTGTAACTGAAAGAACTCGCGAGATTGGAATCCGGAAAGCTATTGGAGCGAAAAAGATAAACATCCTCGTTCAATTTTTAATAGAAGCTGTTACATTATGTTTGCTTGGCGGCATTGTTGGATTAGTATTGGGAATACTCGCGGGCAATTTTGCCGGGTCCCTGCTCGAAGCTACAGCCTTGATTCCGATAGACTGGATAATAATCGGTATTTCGCTTTGCGTTATCATCGGTGTAACTTTCGGAACGTATCCTGCATACAAGGCTGCTAATTTAGATCCGATAGAAGCGCTTAGATACGAATAGTGATTTAAATTTTTAGGGCAGTTCCTTTTTTCATAAGAATTAGGGACTGCCTTTTTTATTAGATTACATTCCTTGCAGGTGTGTTATGCAAATAACAGAAACTTTAAAACTCGCTTTTACTTCGCTTGTGATGAACAAACTCCGGTCATCGCTAACAATTTTAGGAATTGTTGTAGGCATATTTTCAATAATATCAATTAGCACAGTTATTGAAATGATGCAAACAAGTATCGAAGAAGGTGTCTCGATGCTCGGTCAGAATACATTTCAGATTCAAAAATTCCCTCCGATTTTTACCGGCGGGCGTGGTGAATGGATGAAGTTTCGAAATAGAAAAGACCTAACTCTCGAAGAATTTTATAGACTGCAAGAAAAACTAAAAGATGCCCAATCAGTTGGCGCCGAACAATGGAATTTCGGGAAGATAGTTGAATACGGCAGCGAAGAAACCAATCCCAATATTTCCATTTCTGGTGTAACTCCTGAAGCGTTCCCCAATAACAAATGGGATGCTGCCGAGGGAAGAGTTTTAAATAATAATGATATTGAAAGTGTTGAACCGTTTATTGTACTTGGCTACGATGTTTACAAAAAACTCTTTAAGTATGAGGATGCGATTGGAAAAGAAGTTAAAATAGATGGGCATAAGTTACGTGTAATTGGAGTTCTTGAAGATGAAGGGGCAATTTTTGGCGAAAGCCGTGGAAATTATGGAATAATGCCGATCAGCACTTACCAGAGTTTCTATGGCAAGAGAAATAACAGCATTAACATCACAGTAATGTGTTATGATAGAGAATCATATATCGATGTGATTGAAAAGGCTGAAGGTTATTTGCGAACTATTCGCAAAGTCCCGCCGGGAGAAGATAGTGACTTCAGTATCTTTTCCAATGAATCCTTACTTACTCAAATCAATGATATTACATCGGGGGTTAGAATTGGCAGTTTCGTTATTGCAATGATTGCACTACTTGCTGCCGGTGTCGGAATAATGAATATCATGCTTGTTTCGGTTACAGATAGAACACGTGAGATTGGAATCCGAAAAGCAGTCGGAGCTAAAAGAAGAAATATACTTTTTCAATTTTTACTCGAAGCCATTACTTTATGCCTTACGGGTGGAATAATTGGGATTGCTTTGGGCGTACTTGTTGGAAATTTTGCAGGCTCGTTTTTAAATGCATCGGCAGTTTTCCCAATCGATTGGATATTTGTTGGTGTAATGATGTGCGTGATGATTGGAATCATTTTTGGAACATATCCCGCGTATAAAGCTTCGAATTTGGATCCCATAGAAGCGTTGAGATATGAGTGATGAAACTATTTTTTGATAATCATCTTCCGACTATCATAAAATAAAAATCAAGTCGTTTGGCTGTTAATCAATCTTAATAACTGCAAAAAAGATTCGAGTCCTTTTTCTTTTTCTAGTTCTTTCATAGGGGAAAGTTTTGCGTATTTTCTACGCATTGTATTAATAGCGCTTAACGAACTTTGTCCCCTCTTATGAATCTTTTCAATTGCAAGAACAAGAATGGATGTTTTTAACGTATTGGCTTTAACACGAGTTGCCCACGGTGAGTTTTTTGCCGGGTGAAGATGAACATATCTTTCGGGATCATCGCTAACGCGCATAACCCAAACTGAACCGTCGGATAATTCCGTAGTTCTGTAATCAGTATTATTTTCTTTTAGCCAAGCAACATATTCTTCAAGACTTTGGATTTGTTTTTCATCAAGGAAGGCAAGAATTTGGGCGGATATATCAGACGGTTTCAAAGTGCCAAAATAAAAATCCATCCGCGAAGTCCCTATCTTTTGCGTAACCGACATCAGCCATTTAAAAGTTCTTTCACTCCGGTCCCGAATATTTCTGATTTTATGTATTACAAATCCAGCATGATGCTTCCACAAATTTAGCGAAAGCGGTTTGGGAATTAATGAAGGCTCATGTGAATTTGGTTTCGTTCTCGTATTTTCCATTGCGATAAATAGCTTATTTAAATTTGGTGATTTAAGTTAAATCATATATAAAATTTTTGCAGTTCAATGAAAAACTATTTCGAAAAAATTCGTTTGTTAACTGCACTTTGTAGATTCAATAATTCAAAAAATGTAAATAACGATTGAGTTTTACAAAATGGTGACTGAAACTTTTTTTCATCAACACTTACGCAAATAATTCCGCCCATTTAATTTTTCGCCTTTCTATTTAAAGGTTTATACTCACCCAATGCTTCATCTATTTACCGGCAAAATTACAAAACTTCCTGATAAATCGTCAATTATTATTTGCATTGAATTTTCCCAAATCTCAATTCAATTTTGGAAAATTTCTATTGACAAATGACTTTCAAATAATTAGTTTTTCCTGCCGTTCAAAATAATCATATAATTAACTGAAAGGATATTTTAATGAAGAAAATGATGTTATTATTTTCGGTAATTCTATTTACCGTTGTCTCAAATTCATCCTTTGGACAGGAAACCCAACAGGGAATGGATGAAGGAATGAAAACATGGATGGAATTTATGACTCCCGGTCCTATGCATGAAATATTGGCGAAAGGAGCCGGAGATTGGAAAGTAAAAAGCACGTTTTGGATGTACCCCGGAGCCGAACCTCAAGTAACCGATGGTACTGCAAAAGGAGAAATGATTCTTGGTGGAAGATATCTGAGAGTTGAGCAGTCAACCACAGTTATGGGAATGCCAATGAATGGAGTTTCACTTGAAGGATTTGATAATGCAAAAGAAATCTTCGTGAGCACGTGGATTGATAATATGGGTTCGGGTATTAGCTTTACCGAGGGAAAATATGATGCAGAAAAGAAAATGATCAATTATGAAGGTAAGATGACGGATCCCATGACAAAAAGCGATGCAAAATTCCGTCAAACAACAGAATGGACAGATGACGGGAAAATTATCATCAAGATGTACGGTTACACCCAAGGGGTGGAATATCAAAACATGGAAGCAATTTTTAGCAAATAAATTTTATTGAAAAAAGATGCGGTATTATTACCGCATCTTTTTTAGTTTATCAAAGTAAAGAATTTGATGCAAGGCTATTCACTTCTGAAAAAATACAAGTTACTAATTTTATTCTGTTCGATTGGCATAATTGCCGTCGCAACTTTCATTTCCCTTTTTAACAACAGTAAAAGGATTGATCGAGCTTTCTATTATTGGAAAACTGATTTTTCATTATCACAATCACAGAAGTCACTACTCAATAATCTCGGTGTAAAAAAAATATTTGTAAAATATTTTGATGTTGATTGGGATGGGGCAAATCAAAGGCCGATGCCGGTTGCTCAAATAAAATTTTCTACCAAGTTCGGCGAACAATTGGAAATTATTCCGGTTGTGTTTATCACAAATAAAACTTTAGTTAACTCATCGGAAAATTCTATCCCAAAGCTGGCGAAAAATATTTTTAACAATGTGAAAGCCATTTCCGAAATGAACAATATTCCTTACAACGAAATCCAACTTGATTGCGATTGGACAATTTCCACGAAGCAAAAATATTTTGAACTGATTTCGCAAATAAAATCAATTGTTGATGATGAGAAAATAATCGTTTCAGTTACCATTCGTCTTCATCAAATAAAATTTTACAATAAAACCGGTATACCGCCTGCGGATAGGGGAATGCTCATGTTTTATAACATGGGAAAAATTGATTCGTCTTTGGTTTCAAATTCGATTTTCAATGAGAAGGAAGCGGCAAAGTACATTAATTATATTCGAGATTATCCATTGGCTCTTGATGCAGCTCTTCCAATCTTTTCCTGGGTAATTCATTTTCGTAAGGGCATGCCGATTCAGATGTTGGATAAATCTTCAATTGAAAGAATACGTAGCGATAATCGATTTGTTCGCCATGCAAAAGATTATTATGTTGCTAATAGTTCGTTTTTCTTAAATGGTTCTTATATTCTCAAAGATGATGTTTTGAAAATTGAAGAAATTACCCCGGCTCTAAGTTCACTTTCGGCTGAAATGCTGAATGGAAAATTAAAATATGAGGACAAAACCATTTCTCTATTTGATCTTGATTCACTAAATATTTCGAGATACTCTTATGAAGAACTCAATCAACTTTACGAAAATTTTCAATAGTGCGCTTTTTGTAATTGCATTTATCTTCGGTCTGGCTTGCGCATGGGACTGGATGGATGATTCCGATTACAGGTTTTTTTCGCCAGAAGTTAGCCGGGTAAACAAGGATTTAAAACCATTCTTCAGAGCCTCGCAATATTTCTATCCAAACGATTATTTATATCCGGTAACTGAATTAAACGATGTGAACACAGAAGACTGGTTTAGTTTCTTTAAAAAATCTGTAAAAAAGGATGATATAAATTTTTTATTGTATTCATCGACCACCGGGCAAGTTGATACTCTTATATTTTATTTGAAGGATAATAAATATCCTATTCAACCGGAGTTAAAGAAGAATTCCATTTTACAATTTGGGGATAAGAATATTTCAAAGGCGTTTTTGTTTTACATAGGATTCGCCAAGCGATGTGAGGTTTACACTACATACGATCCTCAGGAAATATACGACTGGCAGACCGGTGAGTTTGTTACTCCACCCGATCCTACCGGGAATAAAGAAGAAATCCAAAAATTAATTGACGGCGGACAAAAACAAATTGAATATGCCAAACATGATTTTATAAAAGAGAGATACGTTTTTCAGATTCTACGATTATATTTTTATTCAAGGGATTATCAAAAATGTCTCGAATATTATAAAGAAAAATTTGAACAGAGCAATTTCAGTAAAAGCGTAAAATACCGTGCGATGGGCTATGCAGCGGGGTGTTATTACAAATCTAAAAGATTCTCGCAGGCGAATTATCTCTATTCAAGAATATTTGATGAATATTCACCGATGAAACGAATTGCATTCCGAAGTTTTCATCCGCAGGAAGAATCGGATTGGAATGCTTGTCTGAATCATGCAAAGAACGAAAATGAAAAATGCGCTCTTTGGGCGATGATGGGGATAAGTCTCGATCCGCTGCGAGCAATAAAAAATATTTATTCGACAAATCCTAAGTCAGAGTATCTCGATCTGCTTTTAGCCCGCGCTGTTAATGTTCAGGAAGAAAGTTTTTTATTTCCTGAAATTTATAATCCGTCAACCGATGTTAGCTATGCATTCGCATCGGAAAATATTGATAAAGAGTTGGTTTCTTTTATTCGAGAAGCAGCCGAAAATGGGAATACGAATAAACCATATCTGTGGAAAATTGCCTCGGGCTATCTTTTGACTGCTCTTCATGACTTTACTGCGGCTGAAAAATATTTTGCAGATGCTAAAATCAATTCCGGTAAGGATAAGCTCGTTCTCGATCAAATAAGGATGTTTGAATTTGTGTTGGCAATTGAAAGCATTGAAAAGATAGATGAAAAATTCGAAGCAAAGATTAATACAGAATTTAAATTTCTCAATAGTAAAACAAAGGATTATTGGACGGATTCTCTTTGTGTAAATACGATTTATAATTGGTCTCTTAAGAGATTGGCTGAGAAATACCGGAACCAGAACGATTTTGTAAAAGCACAATGTTTGGATGAGACAAATACTCTCCCGTTTTATTTGAATACAGAACTGAAGAATGATATGCTTACATATATGAATAAAAAGAATCAATCTGAGTTTGACAATTTCGCACTTAGTGTAAATTCGATTTCCCAATCTGATATTTACGAATGGGATGCAGTAAATTATTACTTTGAAGGAAAACTTGAAGAAGCAATTAAGAAATTTAAAACGAGTCCGGAATCTGGTAAGGATGGGCTACGAGGTGATCCATTTATTATTCATATAAACGATTGCCATGATTGTGATCATGCAACCTTAAAGAAAAAGGTTTACACAAAATTATCATTTGTTCAGCGTATGCAAGAGCTGATAAACAAAGCTCAAAATGAGTCTGCAAATTCCAGCAAATATTACTTTGAAATAGCTAATGGATTTTATAATACAACTTATTTCGGAAATGCGCGCACATTTTACGAGACAGCAATCCAGCCAAATAACGATTCCGAAATATCTTACGCATTTTATCTGAATAATCCGCGTGATATCTCCAAATCAAATCCAGTACTTGATTGCAGCCGTGCAGAATACTATTATAAATTAGCCATGGAAAATTCAAATGATGAGAACTTCAAAACGCAGTGTGCTTTTATGTGTGCTAAGTGCGAGCAGAATGAATTTTACCTGAACAAACCCGAGAATTATGAAGGTGATTTTAAGGCTGGGAAGTATTTTAAATTACTGAAAGATAACTTCTCCAACACAAATTATTATAAAGAAATTATTAACGAATGCGGATATTTTAGAACTTACATCGGTCAGAAATAAATTCCGGTAACGCAATTAGAAAGTATAAAATTTGTCCCGCGTACAACCGAAGTAAAGATGAACTAAAAGAATAATTATTTGCAAACTAACGATGGTTTCCCCACACTTTTTTGCATTATAAGCAAGAATAATTTTATTGTGCGGGTACAATTACGATGTCAGCTTTCCGACTTTCAGGTTCAACAACAAGTTTAGTTATTTTCCCTTTCTTAACTTCGCATTGAATAACAGTATTGAATGGTGCAAACAATTTAAAGTCCGCGTTCCAATCTTTAGGCCATGCAGGAAGTAAATAAATTTTCTTATCGTCTGTCTGCATTAACATAGATTGCAGTGATTTCATAAGAACACTACCATGATCTTGATCGGGAGTCCAATCATAGTTGGGTCCCCAAAAAGCCGGGAATCTCGATTCGATGTTTTTATTTTTTGCACGTCCAACTAAATACTGCTTTACAGTATCTACCATTCCCAGATAAGCAGCGAATAAATCATCCTGCCGCCAGCCATAATTTCCTCTATCCGTTCGATACTTAAATGCATCGATCGCAAGCTGCTTGTTCCAGTTATTAAATGTCACAAGTCTGAACGGAAATACTGCATACAATTCCGGATTCTCAACGTTCATTTTTTCTTCAAAGTCTTCAGCCGGAGCAAGCATTAAAGTATCGTTGATTTCACGGATTGGTAAATCAGGAATCCTTTCCCTAAAATTGTGCAAATATTTCCTTTTTTGTGTTCTGATAATATTATTAGGCAGTTCTAAAAGCCGACCAACAATTGAATGTAAACCTGAAACTTCCGGCATAGGGTTGATGCATTCCCACCACGTCTCCGCTGCTTGAGATGGTTCCATAATTAATGTATAGTCGTCAGTTTCGTAATGTTGATCAAAAAAAGTAATTATTTCATTGGCTGTTGGAAGAAGATATTCATCTAAAAAATTTTCATCTTGCGTGTAGCTGTAATAATCAAGCATTAAATAAACCAATTCCAAGCCTGAAACCCATTCCCACTTATGCCAGCGGCTTTCTTGCAATTTATCTTCACGCTCATTGAATGGTGTTAATCCATAAGATTCGGTAAAAACATCACCCCAGAAATAAATACATTCAGGAATAAAAGCTCCATCATGATTGAAATATAATTTTGTTCGATACTTAAATAGCGGCATCAAATCCTTTGCATACATTTTGAATAGAGGCATCATCATTTCAAAATCGCCTGATGAACACATCGGGTAATATGGTAGCCGCGTATTTTGCCACCAATAACCGGGTCCCCATCTCCTGTAATCAGCATCATCGGGTGCATCCTGATATGGGACTGTAAAAGTTGAACCGTTAAATTTTATGGGATATTGTCCTCTACCGGCGCAGGCGGTAATGAATCGTTGTAAATTGTACGATTGGCTAATAACAAAAGTCTCATCTGTTGATGTGCTATCTTCCAAATTTACTGAATGCACATTTATCCAACTTCGATTCCAAAAATTTTTCCACCAGTCTTTATGCGCTTTCTTCTTTTTTTCGAAAGGGATGTTTTCGATTTTTGAAATCAGTTCATCCATTTCATCACGCCACTCAAATTGTGCAACTGGGTGTTTAGTCAAAATATATATACTAAACCGGTGGTTTTTTAATGAATTGGTACTAAGGTTGAAATCATCAATACGTTGAGCATTATCTGCTTTGATAACTGCTCCGAATGTTCGATTCCTAAGTGGATCTTCTCTTTGAAAATCCTGCAACCCCTGCATGTTTGCAGTAATATTTGGTCCGATGGATTTAACATTACGATGGAACCAGCCGATTTTATTTTCTTGATTTTTCAGTATAAAATCCGGTTCAATAACCATTGGCGCCAATCTTTTATTTTCACTCGACCATTCAGTTAGTACATCACTTACTTCTAAGTTTGGAAGTTCATACTGTATCGTTCTCCAAAGTTCGATTGTTGCCGTTGCAGTAATATTTTGTGCGCTGATTATTTCGATGTTTATCACTGGATTATTAACATCAATCCATAATCGAATATCTACTTTATTTGCCGCTTCTCCGAATTGAACATTAATTGTCGCATCGGGTAAATTCAATTCCTGATTAAATGACAAAAGCGGAGATTGAGGTGCGGGGTCTAATTTAATCCTTACTCTTCCAATTTTTAGAAGCCTACCGTTGTCATCCCAGCTATCTGATTTTCCGATATAGAAAACCATATCACCCGATTCTTCGACCCACGCATTACAAGTGACATCACCGTTGCCGAGAGGCATTGAACCGTTATAATCTTTACTCGGTGAATTCCATAATACATTATATCTTTCGATATCGTTCTGGGCAATTACTTCTTGCTCGAAAATAGAGAGTGTTAAAATGGCAGCCAAAAAAAGGATTAAACTTGTCGGGAAAAATTTCATAGGAGATTACCCCGTATTCTTAAATAATTATTGTTTCCGGCAAATATACATCTTTGAAATCAAATTTGATGATTATCTATGCACAATAACTTATAAAACTTCGCTTTACCTAAGAATGGAGCAGATATTTTATAATTTGCACTTGTAATCATTGAATAATATTAGGTAAATTTGTGTAAAATCCTTATTAAAAGGAAAGTATTAGGTCATATTAATATAATATATAAGGTAAAAATGATGATAAAGTTCAAATATATTCCGTTTGTAGTGCTGCTTTTAATCGCTTTTGCGGGTGCATTTCTAAATTATAATTATTCATCGGTGGTGGGTGGTCCTTCAAATCCGGCGGATATTGCGTGGATGCTAACGGCCACCGGCCTTGTGTTATTAATGACTCCAGGACTTTCGTACTTTTACGGTGGAATGGTTAGCTCGAAAAATGTTATTTCAACAATGTTGCAAAGCGTAATTGCAATGAGTGTTATTAGTATCGTCTGGGTGGTCGTCGGTTTCAGCCTGTCGTTCGGTGATTCAATTGGCGGTATCATCGGCAATCCTTTTACTTACTTCATGTTCCGCGGCGTTAACGGCGATACTCATCCGACTCTTTCACCGACGGTACCATTGCTTTTGTTCGCGATGTTCCAATTAAAATTTGCAATTATTACTCCTGCATTAATTACAGGCTCGTTTGCGGAGAGAGTAAGATTTACAGCCTACTTACTTTTTATGATTTTATTTGCGTTATTAATTTATGCGCCATTAGCCCATATGACCTGGCATCCCGATGGATTTTTAAGAAAGCTGGGAATCCTCGATTTTGCTGGCGGAACCGTTGTGCATATGTCGGCGGGATTTGCGGCTCTTGCCGGAGCGATATTATTAGGGCGGAGACATTCACACGTGCTACATGAAAAACATGTTCCGGCAAATATACCTTATGTTATTCTTGGAACCGGATTATTATGGTTCGGTTGGTTTGGATTTAACGCTGGTTCTGCCCTCGGTGCCAATAGCTTAGCCGTATTGGCTTTTGCTACAACTAATACCGCATCCGCATCTGCCGCATTATCATGGATATTTTTCGATGTACTTCTTGGAAGAAAACCATCTGCATCGGGTGCAAGTATAGGGGCCGTGGTTGGGCTTGTGGCCATTACCCCGGCAGCGGGATTTGTTTCCGTCGGGGCAAGTATTTTTATTGGGTTTGTAGCAGCAATCATCAGTAATCTTGCTGTAACGTGGAAATCAAAATCAACTCTTGATGATACACTTGATGTGTTTCCTTGTCACGGATTGGGTGGGATAGTAGGAATGATAATGACCGGAGTTTTCGCGAAAGATGTTGGATTAGTAAGCGGACAAACTCACACGTTCTTAGTGCACATGATCGGTTTAGGCATAGTATCAGTATTCGCGTTTGGCGGTTCATATCTTTTATACAAAGTAACCGATTTCCTAATACCACTTCGTGTAACAAAAGAACAAGAGAAGATTGGATTGGATTTAAGTCAACACGAAGAAAGTATTCACAGTAATTTCTAAAATGTTTTAAATGGCGGCTTTCATTCTAATGAAAGCTGCCAATTGTATATCATTTTGAATTGGATAAAATTATTTCAGCAGCACCATTGGTCTTACTTCTTTAAATCTATCCAAATAAAGCGCATAAAAGTATATTCCGCTTGGTAATCCGCCTCCATCATATTTAATTTTATAAATCCCCGGTTCTTTTGTTTCATTAATAAGTTTAGCAACTTCATTGCCGAGTATGTCGTAAACTTTCAATTGCACTTTACTTACTACCGGTAACTGAAAACTGATTACTGTTACAGGATTAAACGGATTCGGAAAATTTTGATATAAGGCAAATTCACCCGTAAAGCTTGCGAAATTATTTTCAACCGGTAAAATATTGTTTTCAATAAATGATATTATTTTTTGTGTGGGCAATTCATCAATAAATCCGATGGAGGTCATTTCTGAAACATGTGAATACTCGAAAAGGTAATCGTCATAGACTTCCTTGTTAAACAACTCGAGTCTGTTCTTAAAAAATATTTTTTGCTCCGGGAGTGACGGAAGATCTAATCCGCAATGCAATAGATAAAACGGGGGAATCTCTTCGCCCGATGATATGTAATTTGCCGGGGAAGCTGAGTCAAGTTCAGCATCATTATTACTATAACCACCCAAGAAAGTCAGATCGATTGCTTTTGAGAATGTCATTTCATCAAGAGTTTTAATCTGGTAAGCACCGCTCATGCTAATTACACCTTTTATGTACGAACGGATATTTTGATAATCAGAGTGAGTAGCCAGTAAAGACACGAGATGTCCACCTGCCGAATGTCCGAATACAAATATTTTATTAACGTCTCCGCCCATTGATCCTATATTTTCAATTGTCCACTGAAATGCATCGGCAACATCATTTATATTATCAGGATACCAAGCGGATTTAACCCTGTGGGTTTCATCGCAGTTATTTCTATCCGGACAAAAATCATCAGCGATGAATACCGAATCGGAAGTTAATCTGTAATCAACCGAAATTGTTATCCAGCCTTTTTCTCCGCTAAAAGACTGCGCAACAAATTTATACCAATCCTCATAACCGTCTGTCCAACCACCTCCGTGAACAAAGAAAATAACCGGAACATTCGTAAAATAATCGCTTCCATTCCATGCCCGGGAAATTGTCAATCCCTTTATGTTGTAACTTTCCTTATTAGAATACTGGTTTCCGTATCTCAAATCCGTTATTCTCACCGTATCGGTGCCGTAAAAAATTTTTTGAGAATAAACCGTGTGAGTTGTGGTTATACTATCCCATGTTACAATATTGCCCCAGTCCTGAGATTTAGTTAGGGTTGATATAAGAATTATAACCGCAATAATAATTAAGAATCTATTTCGCATAACCTATTTCCCGAATTTATTTTGAAAATAAACTGCTGTGATCGATAGTAACTACTTCGCATTCCTTGCAGCGCCAAGATTTATTGAAAAGATATTTCATTCCCATGTTCACAGTATTCTTCAACACTTTATTCTGAATAGATGAAAGAAACGGTGATAACTTTTCATTCAGTTCAAAGAATAGAATTCCGCGGGATACGAGTACAAAACCGGGTGTCATTTCTTTCCTGCATTTATGGCAGTGTACTATTTCATGTTTTACCGAGGCAAGACTACCCGGCGGTGAATTATTTACGCGGTTCTTAAAAAAAATATAGATTAGTGTTAATGAAATTAAAAGAATTATTACCGGAATGATATAAAGTATAAATGGATTCATAGAATTCTTCCCTGTAGTGTTAGAAGTTAATTTTATTATCGAGTTTATATTATTATTATTTCATCTTTCTAAGGAGTTTTTAAATACCAATTCGTTCCACTAAATGGTAAATTTATACCGCAAATTATAATAAAAAAAAACGGATAGATATGAAATCAAATTTAATAATTGTGTTAATGCTGGTATTACTTTGGGAAACTGAATCGAATGCACAAACCAATAAGACAGTGTTTTATGCTGCGTCATGGAACTTTGAAAATCTTTTCGACACTCTCGATAATCCTATTACAGATGATGCACAGTTTTTACCGGAAGGCGAATATAAGTGGACTTCGGAACGGTATTACCGCAAGCTTGAAAATTTATCCCGCGTTATCCGCTCGATGAATGAGATATACGGACCTGATATTCTTGGCATCATGGAAATTGAAGAGAAGGCGGCTCTCGAGGACTTGCTACGACTTCATTTCTGTGATAAGAATTACGGTATTGCATATTCAGTATCCGATGATGCGAGAGGTGTTGACACTGGTTTGCTGTTTAATCGGAATTTATTCGATACTGTGAAAACAGAGTCTTTAAAAATCATTCGCAGTGACGGAGATAAAACAAGAAATATTCTTCATGTGATATTAACAGATCAAAGAAGTAGATTACTCCATGTGTTTGTAAACCATTGGCCGTCGAGAAGAGGAGGAGAAGATGTCTCGGAACAGCATCGCATAAACGCTGCAAATGTTTTAAGAAAAAAGGTTGATGAAATTTTTGCAGAAGATGTAAATACAAACATTATTATAATGGGCGATTTTAACGATATGCCGGATAATCGATCTATCAAAGAATATTTGCACGCGAATGAATTTGACTGCGATTCCACAACCGCAGAACCTGGCGAATTGTATAATCTTGCGACATACTATTTTAGGAAGGGTGAAGGAACATACAAGCATCAATCGAATTGGAACATGCTTGATCAAATGATTATTTCGGGTAGTATGCTGGTTGGAAACGATTTCCGGCATTACTGTAAAACGTTTAGAATAATTAAACCGGATTTTTTGGTTAGCCGAAACGATAAATATAAAGGAGAACCTTACCCTACGTATAATTTCAGTTACTATATCGGCGGATTCAGCGATCACTTTCCCGTTGGAGCGCTATTTAAAATCGTCGAATAGTCTATTCTTAGCCTAATATTTAAAACGAAAGGATTCAAATGAGCAACAGTTCAATACAAAATAGAAAAGTAACAATCGTTGGAGCCGGCTCCGTCGGTTCAACGTTTGCTTATGCATTGGCACAGAGCGGATTCGCGTCCGAAATAGTATTAACCGATTATAATAATGATCTTGCCGAAGGACAGGCGCTGGATCTTTCCCACGGATTACCGTTTTACCCGCCGGTTAATATTAAAAGCGGGGACAAAAATGATTATGCGGATTCGCGCGTAATTGTAATTACTGCCGGTGCAAAACAACATGCGGGAGAAACGCGTCTCGACTTACTTAAAAAAAACTCCGAAATAATGGAAGGCATTATTGGTGAGATTGTTCGTTCAGGTTCAGAAGCAGTGCTTGTGATAGTAAGTAATCCGGTGGATATCTTGACTCATATCGCATTAAAAAAATCCGGTTGGGAAAGTAATCGAATTATAGGTTCAGGAACAGTATTAGATAGTGCGCGTTTCCGTTTATTATTAAGTCAACATTGTAACATTGATGCACGCAACATTCATGCGTACATTCTCGGCGAGCATGGCGACAGTGAAGTTGCAGCATGGTCGATGACACACTTAGCCGGTATGAAGATGGACGAGTTTTGCTCGTTCTGTAAAATTTGCGGAAACTGGGAAGAAGAAAAATTGAGAATTGTGAGCGAAGTTAAAAATTCGGCCTACCATATTATCGATTATAAAGGCTCGACCTACTACGGTGTTGGACAGGCAATGCTGCAGATAGTCGGTGCGGTTTTGAGGAATGAAAGGAGAGTGTTAACCGTTTCAACATTCTTAAACGGCGAGTATGGATTAGAAGATGTTTGTTTAAGCGTACCATGCATTATCGGCGAAAAGGGTATTGAGAGAATCATCGAGGCAAATTTGCCGGCTAGCGAACAAACAGCCCTGCAACACTCCGGTGCCGTTTTAAAAGACGCATTGGAGGCACTTAGAAAAACAAATAAATAAATTGTGCGTCACTTGAACAATAGCAAATATTTTATCATTTTATGATAGTATAAATACATCGCATCGAGAATATATCTTTCGTTTTTATTGTGATGAAAAATCAGTATCGAAAAACTAATCGAGTTCAGCTATGAAAGATATTAATTTAATTTCCACTCAGTTTAAATCCGCATTATTAGCCATAGATAAAAGCACTGCAAATTCAATTGTACAAAATGTAATTCGGTTCCTTACCCCTATTGAAATTGCCAACGAATTAATTGCCAAATCATTGGAAGAGATAGGTTGTGATTGGGAAAAAGGTGATATCGGACTTGCTCAAGTTTACATGGCCGGAAAAATATGCGAAGAACTTGTCGATACAATACTTCCTCCAACCGATCCAAACAGAAAGAACCAGCCTAAGACGGCAATTGTTGTATTGGAAGATTACCATCTTCTTGGTAAGAGGATTGTTTATTCTGGATTGCGGGCCGGAGGTTTTGAATTAATGGATTTTGGTACAGGTGTATTGGTAGATGATCTTGTTAAAAAAGTTATTGCAGAAAAAATTGAGATACTTCTTGTATCTACTTTAATGCTTCCTTCCGCTTTGAAAGTAAAAAACCTCAAGAATAAATTAAACGGATGTAATGTTAAGATTGTTGTTGGCGGCGCTCCTTTCCGGCTCGATCCTGAACTGTGGAAAGAAGTCGGCGCGGATGCTTTCGGTTATAACGCATCGGATGCCATTTCATTAGTAAATCAATATTCGGAGGACAAATAAAATGACACCGATGGAAAGAATGGTTGCTTCATTGAGTCATAAAGAGGGAGATAGAGTTCCTTTCTTTTTGACGTTAACAATGCATGGTGCAAGAGAATTAGATATGTCCATCGAAGAATACTTTTCCAAACCGGAATATGTAGCCGAAGGTCAGCTAAAGCTCCAGAAAAAATATAATAACGACGCACTTTATGGGTTCTATTACGCGGCGATCGAAGTTGAACCTTGGAATGGGAAAGTGATTTATTCAAATGATGGACCTCCGAATGCCGGCGAGCCTGTTATAAAATCAGCTTCGGATATAAAAAAACTTACTGTCCCGGTTATCGAAGAATCAGCACGATTAAGTGATGTATTAATTACGATAAGATTACTTAAGGAAAATGTCAGTCTAAACATTCCAATATTTTGTGTGGTGATGAGTCCATTCTCTCTGCCGGTTATGCAGATGGGTTTTGATAAATATCTGGATCTAATTTATAACGAGCCGGAACTATTCAAAACGCTGATGCAGGTAAATGAGAAGTACTGCGTTGATTGGGCAAACGCTCAACTTGATGCGGGTGCAACTGCGGTCGTTTATTTCGATCCGGTTTCTTCGCTTACAATTATCCCCAAAGAATTATATCTTAAAACCGGATTTGAAATTGCGAAAAGAGTTATTCCGCAAATAAAGGGACCGGTTGCATGCCACTTTGCTTCAGGAAGATGTTTTAACATTTTGAACGAAATATTATCTCTTGGCTTTGCCGCTATTGCACCCGGTATCGACGATAATTTGAGAGAGGTAAAAAATCGTTGTAGAGGAAAAGCAACAATTCTAGGCGGGATTAATGCAATAAAAATGAGGAACTGGACGACTAAACAAACTGAATCCGAAGTTAAAAAGTTGATTAAGGAACTTGGATCCGGCGGCGGTATTATTCTAACCGATTTTCATGGTGAAATTCCATTGCAAGTACCCGATAATGTTTTACTTGCCTTCTCGGATGCGATGCATCAATTTGGTAATTATCCGATAGAGGAATGATGAAATCCCGAAAAGAGGTATGTTTTGTTGTATGCAATTATTTTATTAAAGAAGTAAAACATATCATTGAATTGGATAAGATAACTAATGCTGATGTAATTTCATTTCCAAACGCGTGCGATAAACCTGAGCCTACGAAGAAAGCTATTGAAAATTTTGTTCACGAAAGGATCAATGATTATGAGCAGATATTTGTACTCAGTTCTTGTTCGAAACGATTTTCCGAGTTAATGGAAAACAATAAGGTAAATTATCTTCCCGCTGATAATTGCTTTGAAATTCTTTTAAACAAAAATCTTATTGAATATTATTTCGCTACAGGTTATTACATTCTTACGAGAACATGGTTGCAATCTTATCATCATAAATTTGCTGAGTGGGGATTTGATAGAAATACGATTCGTGATTTCTTTAATGAGTCGGCACGTAAACTTCTTTTCTTAGATACCGGAATTGAACCAATTGATACGGAATTACTGAATGAATTATCCGAAGCGGTTAATTTACCATACGAAATATTGCCTATAGGAATAGAGTATCTGCGGCTTATAATTAACCAAAAAATAATGGGATGGGAGAATCATAAAAAGGAAATACAATTAAAAGATACCATTGCCAAGCTTAATATGGAGAAAGCCGATTATGCGCTCATCTCCGAAAAATTGATTGAACTTAGTTCCTTTGATAATAGAGAGCAAGTTTTAGAAAAACTCTTCGAATTATTCACTTTGCTTTGTGCCCCGTCAATGATCGTTTATCTCCCGGTAAAAGACAACCGTGCAGGAACGCCTATTGTAAAAAAGATACGGGATTATGAAAACACAGATTTACAATTATTGGAATTTGATAAAATAAAAGATTGCGAAACAGCACAGGATATATTTATAGAAATATCTCACCTTTCCAAAGTACTAGGTTTAGTATTTATCGGTGGTGTTATGTTTCCACAATATAAAAATCATTACAAAAATCTTGCGGCCTCAGTTAGTAATGTTGTTGGCTTGGCGTTAGCCAACGCGGAAAAATATCAACTTCTCAAATCGAGCGAGATACAACTGCAAAAAAGTTCAGTTGAATTACATAAAATAAATACTACAAAGGATAAATTATTTTCCATTATTGCCCATGACTTAAGGAGCCCTTTCTCCGGTTTGATGGGATATTCTGATTTCTTATTAGAAAATTTTGATCAAATGACTGCTGAGGATAAAAAGATTGATTTGAATCTTCTCAATCAAGCAATCAAAGATGTTTATTCCCTAATTGACAATTTACTTACCTGGTCAAGATCGCAGACAGATAAAATTGAGTTTAAGCCAAGCAGGATTTATCTCAAACATGTTATTGGCCGGGTATTCAATGCTCTAAATATTCCGGCTGCGAATAAAAAAATAAATCTTAAGTTTATCTGCCATGATGAATTAAATATAATTGCCGATCCAAATATGGTTGAGACGGTTATTCGAAACCTGGTTAACAATGCTATAAAATTTACTAATGAAAACGGTTGGGTAAATGTTAATATTCAAGATGGTGAATCAAAAATTATAATTGCTGTTGAAGATAATGGAATTGGAATGGACGAAGAAATCTCTGCAAGTTTATTCAAATTATCTACTCAAATAACCCGGCAAGGGACTGCACATGAAAGAGGCAGCGGACTTGGACTTTTAATTTGTAAGGAATTTATTGAAAGGCATAATGGTGAAATTACGGTTAAAAGCGCAGTAAATGCCGGTACGGTTATTTCCTTTACTGTGCCGAAATAAGAGAGTATTTCTTAATCTCCAAAAGCAAAATAAAAAACGGAGCCGCCGGAAAAATCCCAGCTTCTCCGTCATCAAGAGAGTAGAGAGAAAATTATTTTAGTAGAATCATTTTACGAATTGCAGAAAATTCTCCAGCTTGAAGTTTGTAAAAATACACACCGCTCGGTAATCCATAATCAAGAGTAGAGAATGTAGAATGATGAATGCCTGCACTTTGGAATCCATCAACGAGGGTAACTATTTCTCTTCCAAGCAAATCATAAATTTTTAATTGTACTTTTCTGCTGGTTGCAAGCTGCCAACTGATTACTGTTTCCGGATTAAACGGATTCGGATAGTTTTGTTCGAGATTGAATTCATTCGGGGATTCAATTATTTCATCAACATCTGTGGTAAAATTTTCATACAGTAAAGCGGCGCCGAGTATTTCATCAACAAATTGGGGAGCGACAAGCTGCGTAGCATCTCCATTTGGATGGCTGTCTCCAGCTGAATACATCGCTTTCAATTTACCGTTGCTTCCGGAAATTTTATGAAAGAAGTCGAACACATAAACGTTGGGGGGAAACGCACCGAAAATTTCATTCAATCCTAAAGCCAGCGTATCTTTCGCCCATTGGCAGAAAGCATCCGAGCGCATTGCTTCTTCATCGTTTGTATCGCTTGCAAGCAGCGGGGCGTTTGTCCAGATTGCAAAAAAATTCTGCGGGAATTTCTTCATTACATTTATAATGTTTCGCCAATGCCATTTATAATTATAAACGGTTTTGTAATCTGGAGAGAGGGTATCGGCCCAAGAACCCCATTCGTAAATATTCGAAGAGGGGAAACACGATTTAATAATTACGATTTTATTGTTTGCAAGCAATGAGTGAATATCATCATATGAAGGATCGTTATTGAAAATTCTGTCCCATGTGTACCATTCATTGTCGCCACCCGGGTACCAATTTTCTTCAAGCGAAAACGCGTTATCGCCGGTTAGTGCGCGCTCATTGTTAAACCTTGTTACTTCATCCGGTATGCTTGTTGAGCTTCCGTTAGGTCCCCAGATATTGCCGCCGGTTGAATGATGAAGAAATATTCCGTTACGGAATTTTTCTGTCTGGCAAAATAAAACCGATGTTAAAAGAATTGTAAATACAAGTAAATGAATCACACGGGTCTTCATAAAATCCTCGCAAAGTTTTTTTATGAATGAACGACATACCGGCGGAAACTATTATCATAATGCCGTAAAAATTTCAAACGAAAGTTATGAAAAACCTATATAAGAGAATTGATATAAATCATTACCGGAGATTTATTGTCTCGATAGAATTGACATGCTTAATTGTACAATCGAATTCTTATTTCATTGGCACAGTCAATCATTCAAAAGAAATCAGTAGAATTTATTTTTAAAACTGAAGAGATAATAGGTGGATAATGACAGAGAAATAACTCCGCTTTATGTTTCTTTGCCTGCTTTACCCAGTGGGGGGCAGAATCTGTTCTCTGCCTCAGATATAAGTTTAATTGCCCGGTGTGGTGCTGCATATGTCGCATATTATACTGTGTCAGTTCAAAATAAGGTAAGTCAATTGATCCGTAAATGAATCGACACGATAAATCTTTCCCGGTAATTTCATCAAGGATTCTAAAAAGTTTTTCACGGCAATATGCAAGATAATTACGCAATTCATTTTTTGAATAAATCCGTTCAGGCAGTAAGCCTTCCGGATCCAGTTTAGTAAGGCTGAAAGGAGAAGGAGGTACAAGCTCTTCTCCCTCAGCGGATAAATAAAAGTCCAACGGGTGGAAAAGCTGGTTATAAAAAACTACCCTCGCCATTCGCCAATACCGTTCCAGGTCATATCAAGGTTTCTATTACCATTTATATCATTATAAACTCTTTTCATCAAATTCAGCCCACCCCTTTTATTTAACTCTTTCCCAATCTTTTTAATTAGAATATCTCTTATCTCAAATTGTGTCCTCTTCTTATCAAAATTTTTATCGTTCTCTTGTTTCCAGGCTACTTCTACTATTAATCTATCTACAATATTTACCAATACCTCATTACCTAAATCGATACCATTATAATCAGAAAGCATTTTTTCCAGAATTGCTGAATCATATTCAAAAGGCACTCTTTCCAAACAGGTTGCTTCAAATTCTTCCGGCATCTCATCGCGAAGTTTATCTCTTTCTTTCTCAATATCAGCAAGAATATTTGGGTCGGTAATATTTTCTTTAGCTCTTAAACGAATGGCTTTTCTTTTATCATTTTTCGCAAAATCTGCAAGGGCATTTTGATCGGATAAGTTTTTTATGGCTGCTTCGCAAACGCTTAAAATATAATCATTTTTCGCAACATCAATAAGGACTTTTTGATCAGTTATTTTTGATATAACAGATAGACGATTCATAAAATTATCACTATTTTGAACAATCTCAGATAAAGCCTCTTGACTATAACCTTTGCCAATTTTATCATAAGCAGTTAAGCGGAGTTGATAGTTATCATCATTTTTTGCAACATAAACAATTACTTTTTCATCGGTTATCCTTTCCAATGCTTCAGCCCGAATTAAATAGTATTTATCATTTTTTGTAATATCTGCTAGGATTTTCTGGTCATTCAATTTTTCGATGGCAGCTATACGAACGTCTGTATTTTCATCATTTAGAGCAAGATCAGCCAGAACTTTTTGATCGGTCAGATTTTTTATAGCCGCTTTACGGGTGAATTCATATTTGCTTTTTGCAATATCTGTCAGGACTTTTTGGTCGGTAAGATTTTCTATTGCTGCTTTGCAAATTTTCCAACCTTCTTTTTCATCTTGTGCAATTTCAGCAAGGATTTTTTGATCGGTTAATTTTTTTACTGCTTCTAATCGAACATTAGAATCTGAATGTTTCCACTTTGGTCTGAACGAATCTAAAAGCGCCATTATTTCCCTTTTATCTATAATTTTCTTAAATAAACATCATCCAGTATTGAATGTTGACGATCTATTTATTGCATCAAATTGATTTTTTATAACATGCACATTATTATACGTTCATAGCTAAACTGAGTTGGCTGCTAATTTTTTATTCGAGAAAAACAACGCATAAATTGTTTCGGCTGCCATCGTGAACGCTAATAAGAATAATACCAACGCAACAATCGGAATAGGATCTGAAGTTAAAACAAGCGAACCGGTTTTAAACCAACTATCGCGTATTAAAATTATTAATGCCCAGTTGGATATGACGAACATCAATAAAGCCGGGCCGAATGAAAATATCCAGGCATATTTAAATTTTGCAGTGCGGTATAACCAAACAGTAATTCCGATTAGAGCAAGCGCGGCTAAAAGCTGATTGGAAGCACCGAAAATACTCCAAAATATTTTCCAGGCCGGAACCGCATTACCTTTTGCATCCATCATCGTTGCTGTTACGAAGAAGATAGGAACACCTACAGTTATTAAAGTGGCAAACGCACGACCAAATAAATTTTTCCAGCCGGTGATTTCCTGAATAATATATCTCCCAAGTCTTGTGCAAACATCAAGTGTATCGTAAACGAATGTTGTGAATGCCATTAATCCGAAAGAAATTCCAAATGCAGCGGGTATTCCGATCAAATCAAGAAATCGCCCGATGCCGGATGCGTAAATAAAATTCGGCGATGATTTAACAAGCGGATTATCTGTAGCTAAAATCATTACACAAGCAAGAGAAATAACAGCTACCATTCCTTCAAGCAGCATCATTCCGTATCCGACAACCTTTGCATCTTTTTCGCAAGCAAGTTGTTTGGATGTTGTTCCCGAACCGACAAGCGAATGAAACCCCGAGCAAGCTCCGCATGCAACGGTAATGAATAAAATTGGAAACATCGGGAACCAAAAATTACCGGGATTCTCATCCCATTTTGTGAACGCAGGGTACTGAATTTCGAATCCGCCGAATATTAATCCGATTGCGCAAGTAATAAGTGCTGCGTATAAAAAGTATCCTCCCAAATGTCCGCGTGGCTGTAACAGCATCCATACGGGAATGATAGAGGCGACAAAACAATATGCGAGAATAAATACGTTCCAAAGTTTCTGCGACGATTGTACATCCAATCCGAAAATCGATCCCAAATCGAATGGAAGATATGGTCCAATCCAAATTGCGACTCCAACTAATGGAAGGAATATAATCGTAGCCCAGGTCAAGTTCAGTTTAGTAAATTTTAATGCAAGTCCCATTATAATCGGTAAGATAAGGTATAGCATTGAGGATGTAGCTATTGCACCGCCTCCAACCTTTTCTCCATTTTCAAGGGTAATAACTCCAACAAATGAACTTGAAGTGATATCCGTGAAAGCTACAATCACATAAACAAGGGTAATCCAAATAAAAATCATGAACAGTATCCACGCACGTGTGGAAACATTTTCTTTTACTACCTCGGTAATTGATCTTGCTTTGTGTCTTATCGAAGCAACTATTGAACCCATATCATGAACCCCGCCGATGAATATGGAGCCAAGGATTATCCAAATTAATGCTGGGACCCATCCGAACATTACTCCCGCAATTATAGGTCCGGTAATTGGTCCGGCGGCTGCGATGGCTGAGAAGTGCTGTCCCATAAGGAATTTAAAATTCGTTGGGATATAATCCACTCCATCTTTAATTTCTTCCGCGGGGGTTACACGTGAGTTATCTAATTCATAAACCTTGCTTGAGAGAAAATTACCGTAGGTTTTATAAACAATAATATAAATTACTGCGGCACCTGCAACAATTAAGAGTAGACTCATTTTGGTTACTCCTTTCAGAAAAATAGATATGCAAATAATTATATCGAACAGCCGAAATTTACGAAGTAAATATCCATTAATGCGATAAGAATTTTATTCCAGCCTGAAAGGGAAAGTTATAATTGCTACCTGCGGAGTTGGAGTGATAGAAGAGGGAAGTGGTTCGAATCGCCAGTATCTCAAAGACTCTATTGCGGTTTTTTCCAAAATTGCATCCGCTTTTCTCAATACAATAATATTCGAGACGGAACCGTCTGGAAGAATTGTAAATTTTAATTTTATATCAATTTCTTTGCTAGTGCCATCGGGATATTTAGGAATAGTATATGAATAAATTTTACGAACTCTGCCGCCCCAATCAATTCCAATTCCGTTTCCTAATCCATCGCCGAGTCCATCTCCATTTCCATTTCCGGTTCCGCTGCCTGTGCCCGTACCATTTCCAATTCCGCGCCCATCTTTATTATTTCCGGCTGCATTTCCAATATTCGGATTTTCAATTGGAGTTTTTTCCGGCGGTACTTCTCTCGTTTTTGTTTCGGAAACTTTTATTTTTTCAGTCGGTTCATTTGTTTCACTATTCGTTTCGGGAACTGAATCGCTAAGTTCCTTTTGCTCGTCTTCCTTCTTTTCTTCATTGATAATATCGGTTCGTTTGGTATAATCAGGATCGGGACCAAAACCGCCGGAACCGCCGCCCGGTTCACCGTAACTAACTTGTATTAAATTTTCCGGTTCGGGAATAGCCGAACTGAATATGAAAAATAAAATAAGCACAATTACGTGAATTAACGTCGAAGTCAATGATGAAAAATTATCTATAGACAAACGTAATTTATTAATGCTGTTCCGGTTCATGTCATTTAACTCTTTCGTTTTGTCCCGATAAAGAATTTTGTAACGCCGGCTTTTTTTAATTCATCTAAGAGCGAAATAAAATTCCCATGAAATGATTCTTTATCGGCTTTGATTATAACACTCTTCTCCGGATCTTTTTGGAGTTCAAGCTGGACTTGTATTAATAACTCGGATATTACAACATTATTACCGTTAAGATATAACTTGTTGTTAGCATCAAGATATATTTCCATGTTTTTTTCTGAAGTGATTGATTCCGCAGTTGTAGCTTCAGGAAGTTTTACTTTGAATGCAGTTACAACCAGAAAAGGGCTCGAGATCATGAAGATGAGTAAAAGAACAAGAACCACATCTGTAAATGGAGTTATATTGATATCCGAAAATTCTTTTTCTTCAATTCTGTACTTTCGCAAAATTAATTCTCCCTCTTAAGGATGTAAACCATCTCTTTAATCTCTTTCTCAATTGAAGGTATGCATCTTTTTATTCGCTTGATGAAATGATTGTAAAAAATAACCGATGGTACTGCAACAAGTAGTCCGGCAGCAGTTGCAATCAATGCCTCCGAAATACCGCTCATCACACCAAGATAACTTGACGATTCGTTGATAGATAAACCGTGAAAAGCTTTTATGATTCCAAGTACGGTTCCAAACAAACCAATGAATGGGGCAATGTTTCCGAGTGTTGCAAGGATGCCAAGATTTTTTTCCGCCTTCACAAGTTCTTTATCCATCTCGGCGAAAGTCAGATCGAGCAGTTCATCCTTTTTCATCGTGTAGTTATTTAATAAGAATGTAGTGAGACTGAATATGGGATTCTGAATTTCGAAGCCCAATTTTTTCTTCTTATTTACCTGACCGAAATGCATTGCATCTTCAAGATCGTTTTTCTTCAAGGAATATTTGATATCTCGTGTTGAGGTTTCAATTGATTTTTCATTAAAAAGAGCAAGCGACAGCCATTTTTCGATGATTACTTTTAGTGAGAGTAATGAACACACCATGAGAATTATTAGCGTTACTCCGCCATAATTGAAGAGATCGTTGAAGTTGTAATTAAACATGAAGAATAATTCCTTTTTGCTATTTTCAGGATATCTCAAAATTTACTGCGATAAAAATAGTTATTAATTCTTAATAATTCTTTTTATCGAAGCCATTACAAAGAGAACTATTTCTTCTTACAATTTCAACCTATTTTTGTTGCAGAATTATTCCCCGTATTTCCATTAATAATTTGCTTGCAAGTAGGCGAGTCTATTTACGGCTATCTACAAAATTACTCAGCTTTTGAACTCAATTAGATGCGAGTGGTAAAGTGAAATGAAATTTACTTCCTTCGCCAACAACGCTTCCCGCCCAAATTTTACCGCCATGTTTCTCAATGAATTCTCTGCACAAAAGCAATCCCAGCCCCGTACTCTCTTCTCCCTCAGTTCCTAATCTGCCCACCTTTTCTTGTATCTTGAATAAGTTTTTAAGAATTATATCCGGTATGCCAATTCCTGTATCAGCAATAGTTACTTCAACTTTATTTTCTTCTGCATTTCTTGAAGAGATGACAATTTCTCCATTTTGCCCCGTAAATTTAATTGCATTAGTCAGCAGGTTGGTAAGAGTCGAGCTTACCATATTTTCATCTGCAAAAACTATTATGCCGTCTTCAATTCTATTGATAATGTTAATCGATTTCTTTTCTGCCTGCAGTCTTATCGATTCGATATTCTGTTCTGTAAATTGACTGAGGTTTGTTTTTATTGGCTCAAAGGTCGAAATCCCTCTTTGCATTTTTGCCCACTCTAAAAGATTCTTGAGAAGTTTAAAAAGGTTAATTGCTTTTGAGTTGATCTCATTCATAAATACCGATAATTCATGGAGAGAATATTTATCAATATTCCTGGCAAAAATTTCAGTTAATCCAATAAAGCCCTGGAATGGACTTCTCAAATCATGAGCGATAATCGAAAAGAATTTATCTTTCTCGCAATTCATTTTTTCTAATTTGTCTTTTGCTTTAAGAAGTTCTTCTACAAATTTACTTTTTTCAAAAAGACTCTTTTCGATAACACTGTTTGAATTCTGAAGATCTTTATTAATCTTTTCCAGCTCTTCAGCATCTTTTTTAATTTGTTCCTCTAAATTTTTACGCTCTGAAAAATTTTCGACAATAGCGATTCCACCTAATACTATATTATCATTGTCAAAAACCGGTGTAAAAATTGCGCGCAAATAAACACTTTTATCGGAAGTTACTGTAGTATACAGATCTTCAAAATATCCCGGTAAGCCTTTGAGAGTTGTTAAAGTACATTCCACAACCTTTTTATTCGGTAAGTTACTCAAATTAAGTCCAATTATTTTTTCTTTTTGAGAACCGATTATATTGGAAAAAGCTGAGTTGCAAACAAGTATTTTACCCTTAGTATCAAAGAAGAATATACCTACTGGTGAATTTTCTATTATGAGACGGATTCGCTGTTCACTTTCAAGTAATTTGCTGTGCTCATTTTTTATTTTTATTTGGTGCAGCTCGGAAGATTTCGTTACCACAAACAATCCTACCAAACCTACAATAGCAACAATCAAATGAAAAATAAAATTGTTTCGCTGATCAGTGTTGGCAATCGTAAGGTATTCCGAATACGGGATCGAAATACTTATCCCGCCTCTAACATCACCTACTTTATACCCTTGCATTGCATGGCAATTTAAGCATGGTTTTTCCGTAATAAGCGGGCCCATGTATCTGAAAATAGACTTGTCGTCTTTTAATTGGATTGAGTGAAATTCTTTCTTCCCTTTTTCAAATGAAAGTAAAGCTATTTCCTCCCATTCATCCGCTTTATTTAGGGGGCGGATTGGATTCAAACTTGTAATGTGTCCTTTTACTCTATTATCTTTGAATTCTAGTTCATGCACGAGTCGTGTCATGTAGGCAGGATTAACAAGGGTTAATTTTTGCCCTTCTTTAGTTTCAACATCTCGATGAGGTACATTTAAGTATGGATTTGATGGTGTGTATTTTGATTCGGGAACATAAACACCTCCTTCGAGAGCCGCCCATCTTCTATAAAGAACATCTTTATTGAAATGCGACCTGGCTTCGTTTAACGCAAGGGAGTAAATGTTTTTGTGTGTCTGGTTAACATCTCTATAAAAAGAATAAATTAGAAGCCCTAAAAAGCTTATTGCTAATAGAGTCGATAAAAATCGTACTTTTATAATTCCTGTAAGTAATTTATTCATAAAACCTATTCACATCATATCATTGAGTTAATTCAAATATTCCGTCACTTCTTATTCAAAATCGAGATTTTGGGAATTGTTGGAGGAATCTCTATTTGATTTGTTTTTCATATAACATTATCGAATAGTAAAATCATTTTTTTAAAAGTAAAAAGATATTTGCCGCTTACATTGTGAGTAAGTGAACCACTCGAATTGTCTCCGTGAATTTAATAGTATTAAAAACCGGAGCCAGTAAATATTACAAACAGCTCCGGTCTTAATCAAATAGGGGTGTAATTATTTTGTTAAAATCATTTTCTTTGTTGATTGAAATTCACCTGCCGTTAACTGATAAAAATAAACTCCGCTTGGCAATGAATAATGTAGAGGCGAGAATGTAGAATGATGAATGCCTGCATTTTGGAATTCATTAACAAGAGTTACAATTTCTCTTCCCAGCACATCATAAATTTTAAGAGTTACTTTACTGCCGACTGCAAGTTGCCAGCTAATCACTGTACTCGGATTAAACGGATTGGGATAATTCTGTAACAGCTCATATTCAAAGGGTATATCTTCATCATTTTCTTGAATATCTGTTAATACCGCGGATGTTGTATACCAGAATCCGGACGAAAGCGAATAGTTCCCCGACAATATTCCTGTGAAGGTTTGCCCGACAGTTCCGTTTACAGCATTGCTGCTGCCTGACATTGGAGAACCTCCGCTTCCGGTAACTGATGAAGGAATATTGAATTGTGCCGTGATTGAAGCATTCAGTAGAATCATCCCGATCAATACTGATTTTATATATTTCATTTTATTTATCCTTATGCATTTTGTTTAATGACAGCTTCGATATTTCAATAATCATTTTTTACCTACTTTTTGTACACAACAAAATTGAAATAGTGATTTTCCAATGTACCGGCCAAATTAAATGTTTTAATGTATAGTGATGTACCGGCGTCGTAATAAGATATCAGACATGGATCATTACCATAGACACTGCAGACGGTAACGTTTTTTGTGTAATAATAATTAAAATCTGCAAAATCGATTTTGTAATGGCCGTCACCCACTTTCGTTACTGTGAAATTGCCTGAGGATCCTTCATAGACTTCACCTCCATCTGAAATTGTTCCATAAGCTACGGGAAGTAAACTAAATGTTTCAGGCGCCAATTTTTCACTTGTTATTTCCCCATTAGCAATTTTGTTTGCCGTGATGCCTTCGTCCACAACTGTTTGGGCAATAAAACAGTATGCCCCGGCGGTTAATCGAATTCTTGGCGTCAGTTCGTCGCCTGCCGATACAGAAATACCAAGCCAGTATTGCTCGTCAAAAGGTAAGGCTAAAGGAATTACACTGCCTAAAATAGCATTGAATACTCCTTTAGAAACCGGGAGGAGTTGACCTTCCTCCCAGACCGGTGAGCCGCCGTTTGCTGTGTTATAAAGTCTGAATGTTAGATTATAATTTCCATCCGGAACAGGTACTCCTGAATTATCAGCCAGTATTCCTTGATAACTCATCGTTGATGGAACTTGTCCTTGTAAGAATACTGATGTAAGTACAAATAATGCGATAGATAAAAATACTCTTTTCATTGATTCCTCCTTGATTGATAAAAAATATTCCACTTCTGTTTTTTATTGATCTCTCTATTTTGTTAAAATCATTTTCATCGTTGATTGAAACTCACCGGCGGTTAGTTGGTAGAAATAAACTCCGCTCGGCAACGAATAATGTAAAGTGGAGAATGTAGAATGATGAATGCCGGCATTTTGAAATTCATCAACCAAAGTAGCAATCTCTCTTCCCAGCACATCATAAATTTTCAAAGTTACATTACTGCCAACTGCAAGCTGCCAAGTGATTACTGTACTTGGATTAAACGGATTGGGATAATTCTGACTTAGCGAATAAACCGGAATATTTGCATCATTTTCTTTAATCTCAGTGGTAATCTCTTTGTAATAGATATTTATTTCACATCCAGTGACTTGGATATAATTACCAAAAAAGTCTTCAAACCAAATTACTCCAATACTATTTATCCACTGGCTTCCATCCCATGCTTCAGTAAGGGATGAAATCATATTCCGGTTTGAATCGTAAGTATATGTGAACCGCCAAACATTCACCCATTTACTTACATCCCAATTTTCTTCCATATATGAAATCCTATTCTCATTTGAATCATAAGTAGAGGTTCTCCGGGAATTATTCACCCACTGACTTCCATCCCAATCTTCACTAAAGACTAATGTTTCATTTCCGTTTGAATCGTAAGTATATGTTTCCTGCGAATCATTCAGCCATTGGCTTCCATCCCAAGTTTCCTTAAGAAAGAAAGTCAAATTCCAGTTAGTATCATAAGTGTATGTCCTGCGTGAAGAATTTACCCATTGACTTCCATCCCAAAGTTCATAAAAATTTAAAGTTATATCCCGGTTGGAGTTATATTCATATGTCCTACGTGAAGTTAGCACCCACTGACTTCCATCCCACTCCTCACCCACGGATGTAATATTTCCGTTGGAATCGTAAGTGTATGTGTACTGTCTAACATTCTTCCACTGGTTTTCTTCCCAATGTTTAGCTAAGTCTAAAGTCGCATTCCCATTGGAATCATAAATAGTTGAGTACCACCAACTATTCACCCACTGGCTTCCATCCCAAGTTTCACTTTGGTATGAAGTTCTATTTCCGTTGGAATCGTATGCATAATGAGTTCGCTTATCATTCAACCATTGGCTTCCATCCCAAGTTTCACTAAGATATAAAATAATATTCCCATTGGAATCGTAAGTATTTGTTTCCTGTGAAGAATTCACCCATTGGCTCCCATCCCAACTTTCATTAAGATATAAAATAATATTCCCATTTTCATTGTAAGAGTAAGTATGTTTATTTGTTTGCTGTCCTGATTCGTCCTTAATAATTATGTTGTCAACAACAGAGACGGTATTTATAAATTTATTTTCGAATTGTGGCTTTAATAAACTAGAACATCCATAATTAATAGTATTTTTATAACATTCCATTTCCTCCGGAATATCCATATTATTTTCTATCCTACTGCCCGGTATAAAATTTTGATAACTTGCATTTCCGTTGTTAAATCTCTTATTGAGGACTTCATTTCCAGTTTGGGCAATTATCTGAAAAGAGACTGCCATAACAATAATTAACATTAGAATTCTTTTACACATTTTTCACCTCTTTATATTTATAGTATATTTAGTAAATAGTAATTCAATTCGTGTTAAACATCCGGTAGGCAGGCGATAGCTAATTACTTTTGTTGCAACTCGGTTGAATGATACAACTGTTAAGAGGATAATACTTACTAAAGTAATAGTAATTATTTTCATTACTATCTCCGATAAGTTTATTATAAATAATGAATACTACATTTATATTATAGTAGAAATATTATCCTCAAACAAAGGATGAAAGCCGTTTCAAGAATGAGAGAAAGTAGATGCTTAGTTCTTTCATCCAATGATTACATATAATCTATTTCAAAATAATTAATTTCTTTGTTATCCTCTGTGATCCACAGCTTAGCTGATAAAAATATACTCCGCTGTTTAATGAATAATTTAGAGCGGAGAATGCAAAATGATGAATCCCCGCATTTTGAAATTCATCAACAAGAGTAGCAATTTCTCTTCCCAGTATATCAAAAATTTTTAACTGTACTTTACTGCCGGCTGCAAGCTGCCAGCTTATTACTGTACCCGGATTAAACGGATTGGGATAATTCTGTTCTAGCTTGAATTCATTGAGCTTTGGAATATCTTGCTCAACATTCACCGGAACAACGTGCACACCGAAGACATGAATAACAAGTTGACCATCGGGATCTCTCACAAATTCAGTTATATATAGCAGATGTTTTTGATTATCGTATGAAGCGGAAAATATTTCATGATTTTGACTGAAGAAAATATTTTTATCAATTCGTAGCGCTGCATAAGGCTGCGGTTGATAAGTTGGTATTAAACCATTGGCAACACTTGCAATATCAGCAGGATTAAAAAATACTATCATCGGTTCCGTATTATGCGACCTCCAACCCTTGCCGTCAGGATCTGTCTCCCAAAATTCGGGGTAGGGAAGATCGGCAATCACCCAATCATGCCGCATACGTTCACCGTAATATCCATACCAATTTTGCCCGCGGGCTTTATTACCAAGAATTGCAATTGCTTGTTGATTCCCGGTCTCCGCCCAAAATGCATCTCGCCAAAGATCAGCATGATTATAACCGTCAATTGAATTTGGAAAATTGTAATTATCAGTCCCTTCAACCGGACCATATTGCAAAAGGTTAGTTATATCAAGTGTGCTATTTGGTGCGGGAGGCGAGTCATTAATTTTTCCAAATGCGTAAAGTGTTGGTCCCAATCCGCTCAAACCCCCTTCGCGGTATCTCCCCGTAACAAGAGTTCGGCCGGAAGTATTTGCGTTTGCCCATTCGTCCGGAGTTGAAAAAAGATATTCGGCTTGCATTGCATCATTTGGCGGAAGAACGGGATCTCCAAGATACCAGGCGCCGTATCTTGCAACCGAAGTAAAATTCGCCACATCGCAGCAGCTTATCGAAACATGCTTTTCGCCGGTAACTGTGTAATAGATACTCCATGAACTATAAAGTCTATTCTCATCATTAACGTATTCCAAACCCATTCGCCAAATATCTACGAACTCCAAATTGTTTACATTATCGGGCCGGATGTTAATAGGTGAAATTAAAATATCTGCAGTGTTTAATTCTTCCAAATATTTTGTCGGCAATATGACGGGTACGGGAATGGTAACTTCGCCAATCAATCCGTTTTCGGGTTGATTTACATTTGAAGCAAATAGCGAACCCGGATAACCATCCGATGATCCAATTCCTATTGGACCGCCATCGCCGTTTAAATTGTAAGCAGTTGCTTCACCACCCCAATTAAAATCATCAGGTAACTTGAATGCGCCGAGATATTCGAATCCATCGGGATTAACAACCGATGCATCTCCTTTGAAGTTTTGAGTATGAGCCGAAACCATTGGCGATTGTATACTCTCGTTACCTGCTTTATCCAGCGCGGAAATTCTAAATTCATAATCTGTATCTGCTTCGAGGAACACACATGTAAATGAATTTGTTCTGCTGTATCCTTCTACCTCACCATTATTATAAATGAGGTACTCAACAACACCAACATCATCGGCAGGTTCGTTCCAATTTAATTGTACCTTTGAATCCGAAAGAACATTTGCCGACAGCCCCGTTGGTTGACCGGGTGGTGTAATATCACAATCATTGTATAATTCAATTTTGTCGCAGATAATAAATTGTTTGGGATAAGTTTGATACCATTCTATAGTGAGATTAATATTAATCACTGAGTAAGTTTCATCTGTTTTATGAACACCTCCATCGGTAATATTGAAAGCTGTTTGAATCGAACCGTGAGCTGGAATTTCAGTATAAGTATTTCGATAATCGTCGAACGACCGCATGGTGTACCAATTGCCTCCCGAGCCGTCTTCATTTGGATTATCAGCATCGGTAAAACTTATTCTCGAAGTCATGAAATAACTTTCATCGGAAGTATTGAACCATGTAACTACAACTCTTTCCCCAATTTGAAAAATCCTTGGAGTACCTTGCACTCCTTGATAATCATCCAACTCCTCGACGCCAGGATTCGGAATGAGTCCGCCGGGTCCATCTCCAATATAATTGACATTTGGACTTTTAATAACTGTATTCCAGCCTGTTAAGCCAAAAGAGTTATTTGAAGCGCTTGAACCGAAATCCACGAGTAGAGTACTCTGTGCAAAAATGCCCGGGCATGAAATTAACATGCCAATTATTACTGATAAAAAAATGTTCGCGTAACTTGTTGCAATTCTTGTTGTATTTAATTCCATAAGAGTTTTCCTCCTCTGTTGAATTTTCCAAGGGATGCGATCTCGAATATGAAAATAGAATTTTTATGTTGAACTATAATTTCAGTACATGAGTAAAAAATATTTTTTGTATAAAAGAGGATATTTCCTAATTCGATATTCCTAAGTTCAAGTACAAAATAAGAATATTACTTTATGTAATCAATTACCTGGCGCACTTTACTGAAGGAATGGGAAAAATAAAAGTGGACAAAATATCTTTATGTTGACACTAAAAAAATCTTGATGTATTTTTTCATATGATATATTACTTGATAGGTAATAATTGAATGCAAACATATATTACACGTGAACAAGATTACGCTTTGAGAATTCTTTCAGCCTTAGCAGGACATAATGAACAGCCTCAATTAAATATTACCATGTTATGTAAAAAACTTCACATCACAAGAAGCTTTGCCGGAAAGATTATCCATAAACTAAAACACGCTGGTATTGTTAGTACTACACAAGGACAGTTCGGTGGGGTAACTCTTTCAAAGTCAGCCGGAATGCTTTCAATTTACGATGTTCTTTCAACGATCGGATTCAGAACTAAATTTAATGAATGCCTTCGGGATGAAATAAATTGCCCGCTTGAGACTATATGTGGTTTTCATAGTTACTTTCATAAAATAGAAAAGAATTTTCTGAATGATATGAAATCAAAAATGATTTCTGAATTCATTATTCATATTTAACATTAATTAACAATAACTTAATTATTAGTCGGAGGTAAGTGAATGGATGCTGTTTTATTAGCGCGTATACAATTTGCCCTGACCGTAGGTTTTCATTTTCTATTTCCACCTATTTCAATAGGTTTAGCCTGGCTGCTCGTAATTGTCGAGACGCTTGGATGGAAAAAGAAAAGTGAACTCTACGAGAAGATAGGTAAATTCTTTGCAAAATTACTCGCCATTACTTTCGCTGTTGGAGTTGCAACAGGCATTGTAATGGAATTTCAATTCGGAACTAATTGGTCCGAGTATTCGAAATTTGTAGGAGATATATTCGGAGCTCCCCTCGCAGCCGAAGCGGTCTTCGCATTTTTCCTCGAATCTGGATTTCTCGGACTATATCTTTTTGGGCGCAACAGAGTTTCAAAAGGTGTGCATTGGTTCTCTGCTTTAATGGTTGCCGTTGGTTCTACTATTTCCGCGTTCTGGATTTTAGTTGCTAACTCATGGCAGCAAACACCAGCCGGATTTGTAGTTCAAAACGGCAGAGCGGAATTAACTAATTTTTGGGAAGCGGGTTTCAATCCATCTACTATGGTTCGCTTTTTCCATACTATGGATGCTGCTTTAATTACAGGCGCATTTTTTATGGCAGGAATTTCAGCTTACTTACTTTTGAAAAAGAAGGAAGTTGAAATTGCGAAAGCCTCAATGCGAATTGCTGTTATTGTTGGACTCGTAGCCTCGCTATTGGAAGTTTTCCCGTCGGGTCATGAACATGCACAACAAGTGGCGCAGACTCAACCTGAAAAATTCGCAGCTATCGAAGGACTTTATACTTCTGGTACCGGTCAACCGTTGGTACTTTTTGCATATCCCACAAATATGCCTCCGGAATTAAAAGCCCCAATTGAAATTCCGGGACTTCTCAGCTGGCTTGCTTTTGGCGATGCTAACGCGCATATCAAAGGAATTAATGAATTCCCTGCGGATGAAATTCCACCACTTTGGTTAACATTTGTCTCTTTCCACAACATGGTTATTCTTGGATTGTATTTTATATTCATCATGGCGATAGCGGCATTTTTAATGTGGAAAAATAAATTATGGGAGAGTAGGATAATTCTGAAAATCCTCATGTGGTCTATACCTCTTCCTTTAGCAGCATGTCAGCTTGGATGGATTGCAGCAGAAGTTGGAAGACAGCCATGGATTGTTTACAAATTACTGAAAACCAGTCAAGCTATTTCTGTTACTGTTCCTGCTGAGCAAATACTGATTTCATTAATCTTATTTGGATTAATTTATTTGTTACTTGGAAGTATCTATATCTATCTGGTTGTGAAGAAAGTAAAAATTGGACCCGAACCATTAACAGCTAAGGAGGTTACAGCGTAATGGACTTAAACATAATATGGTTTTTACTCGTCGCCGTATTAATTATCGGCTATGCCGTTCTCGACGGTTTTGATCTTGGTGTTGGTGTTCTTCACCTTTTCACCAAAGACGAACGTGAAAAACGCATTAACTTGAATGCAATTGGTCCGGTTTGGGATGGAAACGAAGTTTGGCTGCTTACCGGCGGAGGCGCTTTGTTTGCGGCATTCCCAATTGTGTATGCAACTGTGTTCAGCGGATTTTATATGGCTTTAATGCTGTTGCTTGTTGCCCTTATTTTCCGTGCAGTGTCAATGGAATTCAGAAACAAAGTTGAATCTGCTACATGGAAGAAATACTGGGACCTTGGCTTTGGTCTCGGCAGTTTGTTGCCTGCTGTCCTTTTTGGAGTAGCGATAGGAAACATCTTGCGAGGAATTCCAATTGATTCAACCGGAACATTCACCGGAAGCTTTTTTGAATTATTAAATCCCTATTCTGTTCTGGTTGGAGTTCTTTCATTAGTTTTGTTTACAATGCATGGCGCAATTTACATTGGCTTAAAATCCGAAGGCGCTCAAAAGGAAAGAATGAAAAATCAAATTCCGAAATTTTGGATTGCGTATGTAGTACTTTATGCTCTCGCAACATTCTTTTCAATCTTCGAAGCAAAATATTTGTTTGAAGGAGTTCTCGGTAATCCTATATTCTGGATCGTGTTTGTGCTTCTATTAGCTGGTGTATTTTACATCCCGGTTGCGGTAAAAGCTAACTCGTTTGGAAAAGCCTTTATTGCATCATCATTAACAATTGCGATGATGATTGGATTGATCGGTGTAAGTTTGTTTCCGCGGCTCGTGCCATCATTAACCAATCTGGATTACAGTTTGACAATTTATAATGCATCATCAACCGAAAGGACTTTGTTGACAATGCTTATTATTGCTTTAATAGGAATGCCACTCGTCATAGGTTATACTATTTTTATTTACCGTGTTTTCAAGGGTAAAGTAATTATTGGGGAAGATAGCTATTGATATAAACTGTAATTTGTAGAGACGGGGCAACTTGCCCGGCTTTGACGGGTGTCCCGTCTTTACGAGCACAATTTGTAATTACGCTACGCAGTAATTGATTTGTCGAATTAGTGAGATTGTAGAGACGCCTTATAAGGCGTCTCTACAGGCTGAAAGATGGATTTATATCAAAACAAATATCGAATAAAATCTGCCCGGTTAAAGGAATGGGATTATTCAACCGCGTGGCGGTATTATGTTACCATCAACATTAAAAATGTTAAAAAAAGCCCAACTTCTCTGTCGCATTCTTCGGATCAGAAGTTGGGCTTTTCTGCAAGATGGTTTGGCGATGTAATAAATGACAAAATGGTTTTTAATGAGTTTGGTAAAATTGTTGACGAATGTTGGAATGAAATACCAATTCATTATTCTACTGTCGAATTGGATTATTATCAAATCATGCCGAATCATATCCATGGAATAATCATCCTCAACAATCCCGCTGAATTAAAAACAAATAATTCCATACAAAATCAAAATTCAGCAAGTGGTGAGATTGTAGAGACGCCTTATAAGGCGTCTCTACCGCCTACATTGGGAGATATTGTAGGAAAATTCAAAGGTGCAGTAACAAGAGAAATCCACAAAATTGGTAGCAAATCATTTTCATGGCAGCCGCGTTTTTACGACCGTATAATTCGTAATGAAAAGGAACTGTATCAAATACGGAAATACATTGAACAGAATCCATTGGAATGGAGTATCAATAAAGACAATCCGGAAAATTTAGATTTATGAAAATGTAAAATTGTAGAGACGGGATAACTTGTCCCGATTCGTCGGGATATCCCGTCTTTACGAGCACAATTTGTAATTACGCTGCAATGTTTCGGATTTATCGATTAATCATTATTGTAGAGACGCCTTATCAGCCTCGGCAAGACCGAGTCTTGACGGGTAAGGCGTCTCTACGAAATACATGAATAAATATCCGTAATGAGATTGGATATATTCCAATATGAGTGGAATATTTTATCTCGAAGTTGAATTCATAGAATTTATTTCATACCTTCGCCCAAAATTTTTTTTAAATAAGGAAAAACATGAACGCTGAATGCCCAATTTGCGCAGCGCAAATTTCGCTCTCAAAAGATACCGTCGTTGGTGAGTTATTAGAATGCCCAGAATGCGGGACGGAATTAGAAGTAAAAAGTTTGGAACCGCCTGTTCTTGCCGAAGCTCCCAAAGAAGAAGAAGACTGGGGACAATAAGATTTTGGTCTGGGTTTTAGATTCAACACTTCGTGAAGGCGAGCAGACTCCTGGAGTCTATTTCGACAAACACATTAAATTAGCAATTGCTAATTTGCTTGATGAAATTGGCATCGATATTATCGAAGCGGGACATCCGATGGTTACTTCCGAAATCCATTCGGCGGTGGAAGCTATTGCTCAAAAAAATTACAAAGCAATTGTTGGCGCTCATTCCCGCTCTTTAAAATCCGATGTCGACCTTGCTCTCCAATGCGGAGTTGGATTCCTCGGAATATTTTATTGCGTCTCGGATGAAAGATTAGAAACAGTTTTTAAAAAAGATTTGGATGCGGCTATCGCCCAAATTACTGATGTGATAAAATATGCCAAATCACAAAATCCAAAATTACTAATCAGATATACACCTGAAGATACTGTTCGTTCACAATTTGAAAATGTAGTTGCAGCAGCATCGGCAGCTGTGGAAGCCGGCGCTGATATCATCAGTGTTGCGGATACAACCGGATACATGGTCCCCGGAACTGATAGAAGTATGTTCGATTATATCTTTCGTCTGAAGTCCGAATTATCAAAACGAGGACACAATCCTAAGATTGCAGTTCACTGCCACAACGACCGCGGATTTGCATTAACAAACGCGCTCGATGCGTTCAGAGCCGGAGCGGATATAATTGACGCCGCTGCACTCGGTCTCGGAGAAAGAGCAGGGATTGTCGATCTCGCTCAATTGCTTGTTGTGCTTACCGCCGATTTCGGCGAGAAGCGATGGAATCTTAGCAAGCTAAATGAACTGTATCAATTAGTTAGTCAGCATTCGGGAGTTCCTATCCCTCTGAACTATCCCGTTATGGGAAGAAATGCTTTTACTCATTGTGCCGGAGTACATACACACGCAGCTTCGGTCAATCCAATGCACTACGAAAGTTTACACCCTGAACTGGTTGGACGCGAAAGACATTTTTCGCTCGATCACATGTCAGGTATAGCATCACTTGTTTATGCATTAAAACTCATTGATGAAACTGACATCGATGTAAATCTTCAATCGGATGTTTTGAAAGAAGTTAAATCTGTTGGTCAGCGCGGAAGGACCGTGGACCTCGAAGAACTTAAGCATATCGTTGATTCCTGCAAGCATCACAAGTCCTATAAGCAGTAGAGCAAATACGCTCTCACTTGCTTCATTACAATTATTAATCTAAATTGGAAAGAATCTAAGGAGAAGAAAAAATGAAAATAGGTTTATTACATTCGCTTATAAGAAAAGATGAAAAATACTTACTCGATGAATTCGCAAAGATAAAGGGTGTGGAAATTAAAATGATTGACGACCGCAAGATTACTTTCAATTTGGGTAAGGATAGTTTTGATGTGGATGTAGTTGTAGAACGATGTATCAATCACTCGCGTGCGTTGCATGCCTTGCGTTTGTTCGAGGCAGTTGGAATTAAAACAGTAAACAGCTACAAAGTTGCAACTACATGCGGCGATAAACTTTTAACATCGGTTGCACTAGCAGAAAATAATGTTCCCCAGCCGGAAGTACGTGTTGCATTCACAGAAGAATCAGCATTACAGGCAATTCAAGAAATGGGTTATCCCGTTGTGCTCAAACCTGCAGTTGGTTCCTGGGGAAGACTTTTATCTAAAATTAATGACCGCGATGCCGCAGAAGCGATTCTTGAACATAAAGCTGTGCTCGGTTCGTATCATCATTCAATTTTTTATATTCAAAAGTATGTTGAGAAGAGCGGGCGTGATATCCGCAGTTTTGTTGTAGGCGATAAATGTATAGCAGCAATTTACAGAACATCACCGCACTGGATTACAAACACAGCACGCGGCGGAGTTGCGACCAACTGCGTTGTGACAGATGAACTAAATGAACTATCGGTTAACGCTGCTAAAGCTGTCGGTGGTGGAATCGTTGCAATCGATGTTTTTGAAACGACAAAAGGTTTGATAGTGAACGAAGTTAATTACACAATGGAATATAAAAACAGCATTGATACGACGGGTGTGAACATTCCGAAACACATGGTTGAGTATATTATACAAGCAGCCGAGGGACGAAATGGATAAAATTCGAGTATCGATTGTCGGCGCTTCGGGTTATACCGGCGGTGAACTTCTCCGATTATTATTATTTCATCCGAACATTGAAGTCAATCAAGTTACTTCGGAAAATAATGTTGGAAAGTTTGTTTATAAAATTCATCCGAATTTGCGGAAGTCAACAATGCTAAAATTTGTTTCCGCTTCTGAATTGGAACATGTTGATTTATTATTCCTCTGTCTTCCGCACAACAGTTCACAGAACAGAATTGATGAGTTTAAAAAACTTGCACCCAAAATTATTGACTTGAGCGCAGACTTCCGATTGAAAGATTCAAATGAATACGAGAAATGGTATGGACATAAACACGCTCGTCCCGAGTTGCTGAATGAATTTGTTTATGGAATTCCCGAATTACATCGTCAAGAGATGAAAACAGCACACTATATTTCAAGCGCGGGCTGTAATGCCACAACGAGTATTTTGGGATTGTACCCACTTTATAAAAACAACCTGGTTGATGTTGAAAGAACAGTTATCGAAGTGAAGGTCGGCTCAAGCGAAGGCGGCAACAAAGTAACCGAAGGATCGCATCATCCCGAACGCAGCGGTTCGGTTCGCTCATACATGCCGACGCAGCATCGTCACTCGGCTGAGATATTGCAGGAGTTGAGCTTCGGTCAAAAGATACAAGTACATTTCTCGGCAACATCAATCGATATGGTACGCGGAATACTTGCTACATGTCATATTTTCCTGAAAGATAATCTTGAGGAAAAAGATATATGGAAAGTTTACCGTCAAGAATATTCTAACGAACCTTTCATCAGAATCGTGAAAGAGAACGAAGGAATTTATCGCTACCCTGAACCGAAACTTTTAATCGGCACAAATTATTGCGACATCGGATTTAAGAAAGATGAACACTCCAACCGGCTTGTTGTAATTGCCGCAATTGATAATTTGATGAAAGGAGCTGCCGGACAAGCGTTGCAGGCATTTAATATTATGCATGGATTTGATGAACGCACCGGGCTTGAATTCCCGGGATTACATCCGATTTGATTCATAAAATTCTGAGTCTGCCTCCGGCGGGCGAAGAATCTCCTACTTCGAGATTGTGCAGAATTTAAAAGATGGATAATGTTGTATCGAATTTGAAATGACGAACAAAAACTTATTCAAATAAAACTAAAAAATCTTTTTTCGTGATAATAGAGGAATCGCTTACAAATTAACATTGAGATTCTTCGTCCCGAAAAGATAGGACTCAGAATTAAATGTGTAGACTGCTTTACATAAAATCAAAAGACGAATTCGAGATAAAAAGCTATCTCGAGAAGTTCGCGTTCGTGGCTAAGAACAGCAAAGAATTCCAAGGTCACGGCTGGGGATGCGCTTATCTTGTTGAGGGCAACTGGCAGCATTACAAAAATATTAATCCGGTTTGGGAGGACGATTTTTCAAAGTTCGGAAATACAACCCGGATGATTGCTCACGCAAGAAGCGCTTTTCGTGATAAAGATATATTCGTCGAAAACAATATGCCCTTCTATGATGAGAATTATATTTTCATTTTCAACGGCGAGTTGAGCGGCGTGCGGATAAAAGAAGAAGGAAGAATCGGCGCCGAGCGTATTTTTAATTTCATCAAAAGGTTTGACAAAGGAAGTATTGCGGAGGCTCTTCAAAAGGGAACTGAAGCAATAAAGAAATTATCAGCTTATGTACGAGCAATGAATATCATTATTGCCGATAATTCCAGGGCAGTAGTTTACAGCCATTCTAACGAAGACTTTGATTATTTTACGATGTATTACAAAATAGAAAACGGAACGGCAATTATCTGTTCGGAAAAATTTCCGGACGAAGAAAATTGGATACCAATAGAAAATAATTCGTTGAGGTATTTCGAATGATAATTATAAAAATCGGCGGTGGAAAGGAAATCAATCTAAAAGCGATTATCTCCGAGTTGCAGCTGTTGAATGATAAAATGATAATTGTTCACGGCGCTAATGCTTTCCGTGACGAGCTAGCACAAAAACTAAATATTCAGAAGAAAGTTGTCACTTCGGTATCCGGTTATGATTCAGTTTTCAGTGATGAAAATACAATCGATTTGATGATGATGGCGTATGCGGGATTTAAAAATAAAAGAATTGTTGAACTCTGTCATCAGAGCGGAATAAATGCAGTCGGATTGACTGGACTCGATGGCAAAGTTATCGAAGGAAAACGCAACACCGGAATTCGTGTGCGGGAGGGGGGAAAAACTCTCATGATTCGCGATTACTCCGGGAAACCGAAGTCCATCAATAAATTTTTAATTGAGCTTTTATTAAACAATGGGTACACCCCGGTGTTAACCGTACCGTTAATTGACGAAAACAATTATGCAATCAACTCGGAGAATGATGATATTGTTGCGCTGCTTCAATCCGAATTCAAAGCTGAAAAAGTAATTTCTTTCATCGAAGCTCCCGGATTCCTTCTCGATAAAGATGATTCAAATTCCGTAGTTGAGAAATTATCTAAAGCGGAACTCGAAGCGATGGAAAACACAGTTGATGGAAGAATGAAAAGAAAAATTCTCGCTTTCAGAAAACTTTTTGAAGCCGGCGATACGACCGTTATTCTTGCCGATGGCAGAACTGAACATCCTGTTGCGGATGCTATCAATGGAAAATGTACAACAATTCAATAAGGTTTTAATATGACAGATTACAAATCATTACAGCAGAAATATGAATTTGACGTTTATCCCAAAAGAGATTTAGTTATTGTAAAAGGAAAAGATGCAAAGTTATGGGATGATAACGGAAACGAATACATTGATATGGCAGCTGGAATTGGAGTTGCAAACATTGGACATGCTAATCAAAAAGTAACTGATGCTTTGAAGAAACAAGCTGAAACTCTTACCGTTTGCCCCGGTACTTTCTATAACGATACTAAAGCATTATTTCTTGAAAAACTAATAAGTATTGCGCCGAAGAATTTAGGCAAAGCATTTTTAACCAACTCCGGCGCTGAAGCGATGGAAGGCGCAATAAAGTTTGCCCGCATCACAACAAAGAAAACAAAATTTGTTTTTGCGATGAAAGGATTTCACGGAAGAACAATGGGCGCATTGAGTGCGACATATAAACCCGAATACAGAGAAGGTTTCGAGCCATTCTTGCCAGGTTTCTCAAATATACCATATAATAATTTTGAAAAACTTGCCGCTGCGATTGACGAAGACACGGCAGGAATTATTTTAGAATTGGTGCAGGGCGAGGGCGGCATCAATATTGGCGACAAAGAATATTTTACCGCTGTTAGAAAACTATGTGATGAAAAAGGAATATTATTAATAATTGATGAAATACAAACTGGATTCTGCCGAACAGGTAAAATGTTTGCAATCGAACATTTCGGAATTGAAGCTGATATGATGACAGTGGCAAAATCAATCGGCGGCGGTTTCCCGATGGGCGCTATTTTATGTTCGGAAAAAATTAAAGTCGCTACCGGCAAACACGGTTCCACATTTGGCGGCAATCCGCTCGCATGCGCGGCTGGTCTGGCTTCAATTGATTTTATGCTGGAGAATAAATTGTGGGAACAAGCCGAAGCGAAAGGGAAGTATTTTGTCGATAAACTTTCTTTACAATCACTTTCGAAGGTTCGCGAAATTAGAAGACTCGGATTAATGGTCGGGATTGAGATAAAAGAAAAAGTCCAGCCCATTTTAATGGAATTAATGAATAGGGGAGTAGTGGCCTTACCTGCCGGCACAACAGTTTTACGATTATTGCCGCCGCTCGTAATTAGTTATGAAGATCTAGATAAAGTAAGTGAAATATTGGTAAATATTTTAGTTTAATTCCGATTTACAACTAAACTAAAAGAGGAATAAAAAAGATTAATGAAAAATAAAAAATCGTAAAAGACTTCGCTGAAAAATAATTTTTAATAACTTTTAATAATCTTGATTGACATTTTAAAAGGAAAATTTTAGGTTGCACTCGTTCATTTTATGGTAATTGTTAAAATTCTTTTGCAAGTATAAGTAGTACCAATATAAAATAAATTCTTATATACTCTTATTATTCGCTTTATGCTATTACTCGAAAGAATTTTGTACCCGAATTTAACCTGTCATTTTTTATATATATCCAAATCTATTTATTCCAATATTGATACTTTCAGTATCTCAATACTCCCGCAACCTTATCCCGAAAATTATCTTACTATACCGAAATTACTGCAAGGTTGTTCTCGAATGAGATTACCGGCTCAAAACGCATGACAGGTGCACCGCAGTTTGGTGCGGCAGATAACGTTACGTTATTGTTTTTAAGGTAATTGTTAAAAATTATTCCTGGTTTTTATTAGCATCGTTTTAGCCAGGAATATTTATTCGGGTAAAAATCTATCGGAGATAATTTGATGATAGTAAAAGCGGATGATTTGTTTGCATTCTTACAAAAAGTCTCACTTGAAAAAATTGACGGTTTCTCTGAGATAATCCTTCCTGTCAAACCAAAGTATTCGAAGAATGGCGACACATTCTTTTCAACTATGTCTGTCGACGCAAATTTTATTTTAGATTCGTACCGAACTGTGGACCCGGTAAAAGTACTATTCTATTTAGTCCGCGAGCAGATGCTTTCCGAGAACAAAGAGGTTAAAAAACGAATTATTGTTGGCGTTAAACAATGTGATTTGAAAGCTCTTGAAGTAATTGATACAGCGCTCATTAATAAGGATTTCATTGACCCTCGTTATAAATTATGGAGAGAAAATACAATAATTATTAGCAGTGACTGTGGAAAGATTGGTGAAAATTGCTACTGCAATTTGATGGATGGAAAACCTTATGCTCAAAAAGGATTCGATGTTAACCTAAGTCGAATAAATGATTGCTACTTAATGGAAGCCGGTTCACAAAAAGGGAAACAATTTCTTGAAATGGTGAAGAAACATATCAATTACTCCGATGCTCAAAATACAGATGCAGTTCAGGTACAAACGAACAGAGGGAAAGTTGTATCGGAACTCGAACAGAAAAATTCAAACCTCGCTGTAAATAGAGAGTATATTAATCTTCGAATGAGTGAAATGCAGGTATGGAAAGATGAATCGCTGAACTGTGTTGGATGCGGGAGTTGTACAAATATCTGCCCGACATGTTATTGCCTTATCCTCAACGACGAAACCGAAGCGCAGAAATTTGTAAAAGTAAGAAGTTACGATTCGTGCCAGTACAATGGTTATGCCCGTGTTGCCGGAGGCGGAACACCCCGGCCAAAAATGTTTGAGCGATTCCGTAATCGCTATCTCTGCAAGTTTTTATATATGAAAAGTAACTTCGATATTTATGGCTGCACCGGATGCGGACGCTGCACGGAAACTTGTCCCGGTAAAATTAATTTTATGAAAGCGGTGAAAAATATAATTGAAAATAAAGCTGAATCCGTTCAGCAATAGAAAAAAAGTAATATTTAAAAAAGGACTTAACCGGATGAATCAATTTGAAGAAGTAACTGCCGAACCAATTGTTAATCCGTACGAGGTTGTTTCTGCCGAAGTCTATGATGTAATCCAGGAATCGCCATTAATAAAAACACTTCGACTAATCCCTGCTAAAAAATTTCCTTTCAAAACCGGGCAGTTTATCGAACTGACAATTCCGGGAATCGGAGAAGGACCTTTCACGCCTTCTTCATCTCATTTCATTGACGATAAGATGGATGTGACGATAATGAAAACCGGCTTTGTAACCGAGTATGTTCACAAAGTAAAAGTAGGTGATGTAGTTGGTCTGCGCGGCCCCTTCGGTTCACGGTATCCCCTCGAAAAATTTGAAGGTAAAGATCTATTGATTCTCGGCGGAGGATGCGGGCTTGCGCCTCTTCGCTCATTGTTTTCATCATTGCTTCACGAAGTTGAAAAATACAAGAGCATAACATTTTATGCAGGAGCAAAAACTCCGAGTGATTGCATCTACAAAGATGAAGTTACCGGTTGGCGGAAATATTCAAATGTGAAATTCTTTCGCTCTGTTGATGTTGTTCCCGAGGGTGAAGATTGGAACGAGGATGTCGGAGTTGTGACAGTTCTTCTCAAACATCTCGATATAAATCCAACTGATAATCCGGCAGTGGTTTGCGGTCCGCCGATAATGATGAAGTTCGGAACGAGAGATTTATTGAAGTACGGTTACAAAGAAGAAAATCTTTATCTCTCGATGGAAAAGAAAATGTACTGCGGATTCGGACAATGCAGGCATTGTGTCATAGGTCCATATTACGCTTGCAAGGATGGTCCCGTCTTCACTTATAATCAAATTAAAAATGAGGAGGGGATATGGGATTGAAAAAAATATTAATAGACATTCCCGCGCTTATCGATTCGGGAATCTCGGCAGAAAATATAAAATGCGAATACACATACCACAGAAAGAATAACGGAGCGTTTTCACTTTTGGAATTGGCGGAGTTTGCAGTTTACTGCCGTCAGTGCGAAGATGCTTTTTGCGTTTCAGCTTGTCCGAAAGATGCGCTCGAACACCTTGAGTCCGGTGTGATTAAGAGATGGAATATGCGATGTGTCGGCTGCAAAAGTTGTGTGCTTGCATGTCCGTTCGGAACAATATTCCCCGAAGTGATAAACTATGTTTCAGCCAATTGCGATTTCTGCATGAACCAGTTGGAAGCCAATACGGATTATCAACCGTTGTGCGTTAAAACTGCGCCGCTAAACACACTCCGCATGGTTGTGATGGATGAGGAAGATAAAAAAAATCATATCTATTTCTGCGGGGAGAATGTCGCTGTTAAAAGTCCAAGCTGGCGGATGAAGGAGGAACGAGTATGAAACCGGTTTATATTTTTTATCTGCTTGTCTTCCCGGGATTTTTATTCACCGCAGTACTTGGTTTATTGGTTGGCTGGGTTGACAGAAAAGTTACTGCAAGATTTACATACCGGGTTGGTCCGCCGCTGTTTCAAAATTTCAATGACTTCTTTAAACTGCTCGGCAAGGAAACAATTATTGTTAAAGAAGGAATTCATTATCTTTTCATTGTGGCGCCGTTTGTAGCGTTTGGAGTGATGGTTTTAATTTCTTCGATGATTGGAACTATACTCTTTTATCAAGTTGGATTGGGCGCCGATTTAATAGTAGTTATGTATCTGTTAATGATTTATTCAGTGATGATAATTCTGGGCGGCGCTTCGACAGGTAATGTTTATTCAAGTGTTGGTGCTGGTAGAGAAATTAAATTGCTTCTCGCGGACGAATTGGCTTTCATATTAATATGTCTTGTACCTATTATCAAATCCGGTTACCAAATAAAACTTGATGCGATTCTCTCAGCGCAAATTACAAACGGAGCTTTCATTGGTTCCGCATCGGGGATAATTGCGTTCATCATTGGGTTGCTCTGCATCCAGGCAAAGATGGCTTTGACCCCTTTCAACATTCCCGAGGCCGAAACTGAATTAGTCGAAGGTCCGTTGATGGAGTACAGTGGTCCGCCGCTTGCTTTTTGGAAGTTAACACAGATGTTGATGTATGTAGCTTTCCCGTTTTTATTGATTCTCCTTTTTTGGGGAGGGTCCGAAATTATCGGAATCGGAATTTTATGGTTTATCTTGAAATTTTTATTGATAGTGGTTTTGATAATTATAATAAAGAATACGAATCCAAGAATTCGAATTGATACGGCACTACACTTTTTTTGGAAGATAGCGACACCATTAGCAATTGTAGCAGTTGTTCTTGCTGTGTTTGGTTATTAAAAAGTTTTGCCACAAAGGCACAAAGACACCAAGAATTTAAACTTTGTGTCTTAGTGACTTCGTGGCTCATAAAAAATGAGGTTAATAGATGAGCTGGTACAACAAGAGATTAGCAAAATCAATTTGGGTATTTCACATGAGCGCTTCGCCGTGTAATAACTGCGATATCGAAATACTTGACTTGCTCACACCGAAATACGATATCGAAAGATTAGGGATTAAACTCGTTGGGTCGGTTAGGCATGCGGATGTAATTCTTCTATCCGGAATAATTAATCAAAAGGTAGCTCCGAAAGTGAAAAAGATTTATGAACAAGCGGCAAAGCCATGTTTTGTCGTTGGAGTTGGAACATGTCCATCCGGTGGATGTTGTTTTAATGACAGCTACAACAAAGTTGAAAATAGAGAAGATGTTATTCCAATTGATATGTATATTCCCGGCTGTCCGCCTAAACCGGAAGCAATGATTGAAGGAGTAGCAAAACTTATTGGGGTGCTCAATGGATAAAAAAACAGAATTCCTCTTAAGGTTCGGAAATAGAATTGAAAAAGTAATCGATAAAAAAGAACGTCTGTTTTTCAATGTTGATAATAGTGACATTCAGGAAGTAGTAAAATACTTGTTCAACGAATTTGGCTGTAGATTATCTACCGCTACCGGAATGGAAACGTTTCAACACGTTGAAGTATTGTATTATTTCTCCCATGACGAATCAGGTCAGTACTTCTGTCCGCGTGTTATAATGACCGATAAAGAGAAACCAACTATGTTTTCAATATCGCCAATTATAAAAGGCGCCGAATGGATAGAAAGAGAAATTCATGATTTCTGGGGGGTAAATTTCATCGGGCATCCGCGACTCGAACCATTGTTGATTAAAGAACATCCTCAAATAGCGGAACGAAAAAACCAATTCAGATTCAAGAGAGTTGAACATGAGTAAAAATGTTATCCCGGTCGGACCGTTTCATCCTTTGCTGGAAGAAGCTGAGTACTTTACGCTTACTGTTGACGGTGAAACCGTTGTCGATATCGAACTCGATATCGGCTGGATGCATCGCGGACATGAATTTATTTCGGAGCAAAAAACATTCACACAATCAATTTTTCTTGTTGAAAGAATTTGTGGAATCTGTTCAACTTCACATCCGCTTGCATGCGTGCACGCGATTGAAGATGTTGATAATATTGAAATCCCGGAACGGGCTGCATACATCCGAACGCTTATTGGAGAGTTGGAGAGAATTCATAGTCACCTACTCTGGCTTGGACTTGCAGGACATTTTATCGGATACGATACTGTTTGGATGTGGGCGTGGAAATACCGCGAACCTGTTCTTGAAATGTTCGAAATTATTTCCGGTAATAGAAATCATTACGGAATGATGCGAGTTGGTGGGGTATCGAAGGATGTTGATTCGGCAAAAGTAAAAGATCTATTTAAAACACTCGATATGATTCAATCGAAATTAGAAATGCTTGCGAAAGCTGTTAATGACGATCCGGTTTTAAAATCGCGATTAAAGGGAGTTGGAGTTTTAACCAAGCAAGCCGCGATTGATTTCTGTGCAGTTGGTCCAACGTCTCGCGCTTCGGGTGTTCCGGCTGATGTACGAAAGACCGACCCAAAAGATGCTTACGGTATGGTGGATTTCGATGTGATTGTTTTGCAGAATGGCGATGTGTATGACAAACTTGTATTGAGAGTTCTCGAAACCTTTGAATCAATAAAAATTATAAAACAGTGTTTGGATAAATTAGCTCTTATCAAGGGACCAATCATTAATAATGTGAAGGAAATATCTCCGGGTGAAGGAGTAGGCAGATATGAAGCTCCACGCGGAGAGGTATTTCACTATGTTCGAACCGATGGAACAAACAGACCAATACGGCATAAGGTTCGGGCACCGAGCTATGCGAATATCCCGACATTCGAAGCTTCGTGTAAAGGTATTCCAATTGCCGATGCACTGATAACACTTGCCGCAGTTGATCCATGTTATTGCTGCACGGAAAGGTCACTCAAACTAATTGATACAAGCCTTGACCCGGTAAAATATGACTTACTAAAACTATCCAGGGAAAAGACAGAAAATATCAGGAGGCAGGTAAATGGAATATAATAATTTACTGTTACTGATTTTAATTCCGCTCGTTGCCGGTTTACTGAATATATTTCTGCCGAGAATGATCACAAAATTGACAACGTTTATATCGTTGGGCTTTAATGTCTATATCCTTTATTTATTATACAAAGGCGGAACTGCTTCCTTCAGCTTTTTCGATACGCTGATACTCTCTTTTACGGAGATGGGATTTTTTGCGCTCATTTTCATTCAGCTGCTTAGTTTTATTATCATGATTTTCTCATTGAAGGGTATTGAAAAATCAATTGAGAAAAATTATTTCATTTTGTACCCTTTGACACTCGCGTTTTGTAATGGTGTTGCTCTCAGCAATCATGTTTTTAGCTTTTTAATTTTTTGGGGATTATCCGGCTTAACACTTTATTTATTCTGTCTGCTGGGAAAGACACAAGATACACCGAAGACTGCGAAGAAAACATTTATAATTATCGGCGGCAGCGATGCTCTTCTGATTATGGGTTTTGTAATAATGTGGTTTCTTAAAAACAATTCCTCATGGTCGATTTACGATTTAAAAATCCCGCTCGATACTCTGGCATCTTACGTTGCTTTAATATTCATGTTGATTGCAGCATTCGCCAAAGCAGGCGGATTCCCGTTTCATACATGGGTCCCGGATTTTTCAAAAGATGCTCCTATCGAAAGCGCCGCATTTCTTCCCGCCTCGCTGGATAAATTGTTGGGAATTTATCTCCTTACACTAATGGTTACTGTGCTATTCGAAATCGAGCTGGTAATTAATATGATTATCATTACCTTCGGAGCGCTTACTGTTATAACGGCTGTAATGATGGCGATGAATCAGCACAACGGAAAAAAACTGCTTGGCTATCATGCGGTTAGTCAGGTTGGTTATATGATTATGGGAATTGGAAGCGGCAGCGCTTTAGCGTTTGCAGGCGGATTATTTCACCTTGTGAATCATACAATTTATAAATCAAATTTATTTCTAACACTTGGGTCCGTTGAGAAACAATCAGGTACAGCCGAACTTGATAATCTTGGCGGACTCGGTAAAAAAATGCCGATTACTTTTGTGATGGCATTGATTGGCGCGCTTTCAATTTCCGGGATTCCACCGTTCAATGGATTCTTTTCAAAATGGATGATTTATCAAGGACTCATAGAAAAGACAGCACAGTTACAACCCGTTTATCAGTTATGGTTATTAGTATGTATTGTTCTTGCAGTTTTCGGCAGTGCGTTAACGTTAGCGAGTTTCATGAAATTCCTTCATGCAATATACCTTGGGAGAAGACCGGAAATTTATAACAACATCAAAGAAGCGCCTGCAAATCAGTGGTTGGCAACCAGCGCGCTCTCTTTCCTGTGCATTGTGTTTGGAATATTGGCAATTAGACTGCCTCTATCAAAAATTATTTTCCCGGCTGTGGAAAGTGTAGGAATTATCGTCCCGGAATTTATTGGTCTTTATATCCCATGGATAATTGTGAGTTTATTCCTCATTGGATTTGTAGTTGGGATGATAATATATCTTTTCACAAAGAAAGTCAGATATGATGCAGTGTATCTCGGTGGTTCCGAACCTTTGGAGAAATTTCGTGTTGCCGGAACAGAATTCTATAATGAAATTAGAAATATGAAACCGTTGAAGACAATTTATGATTGGGCGGAAAAGAAATATTTTGATGTTTACGAGATGGGAAGTAAATCAACATTTGCGTTGTCAAGGGTATTACAAAAAGGTCACCCGGGACAATTACAGCTTTACATTTTATATATAATTATTGGTCTGCTCATTTTTATGGCGCTTGTTTAAAACTTTGTGACTTCGTGTCTTCGTGGCAAAAGAAAATCGCAGAGACACAAAGACGCAGAGAAAACTTGGAGGTAAATATGCCGGTTGATATTTGGTTGATTTGTATTCTGGTTTTTATGATAATTGGCTCAATCGTTGCGCTTGAGCTAAAAGATATTCTTTCTTCCATTATCGCAGTGGGAGTAGTTGGTCTGGGAGTCTCTCTCTCGTTTCTCTTCCTCCAGGCGCCGGACCTTGCAATCGTCCAATTCCTGTTTGAAATATTCGCGTTAATAATTCTTATTCGTGCGTTCATCAAAAAAGATTATCATATAGAGGAGCCGAAGACTATTAATATGTACTTAGTTGGAGTAACAGTAATTACTTTGACAGCGATTCTAATTCTCAGTATAAAATTATTTTCGTTATTGCCGCCTTTTGGTCAACCCTTGATGAAGACAGCGCAATACTATCTCGATAACGGAGCGAGAGAATCAGTAACTGCAAATATTGTTGCATCAATTATTTTGGATTATCGCGCATATGATACGCTCGGTGAGGTTACAATTCTCTTTACAGCAATTCTTGGAACACTCACAATACTCAGAATAAAATCCAAATCAAAAAAAGAAACAAGCAGGATTGAAGATGAAAAAGAATAACGGAATGACAATTATTGTAAAGACTGTAACGAGGATGAGTGTCTGGCTCATACTTCTTTACGGCATCTACATTATTCTGCATGGTCATCTAACTCCCGGCGGAGGTTTCGGCGGCGGAGTTATAATCGCGCTCGCTTTTCTAAATGTGATGTTAGCGTATGGAAAGGACTTCACCGAGAAATGGCTGAATATTGAACTACTAAAAGATATCGAATCGTCGAGTGTTACAGTTTATCTTGTTGTCGCAGTCCTTGGAATTGCACTTGGCGGTTCATTCCTTGCTAATTTCTTATATAAAGGAAAATTATTCGACCTTTATAGCTCCGGTACAATACTCGTTTTTAATATTCTCATTGGAATAAAAGTTGGAATGTCGTTATTTCTTGCTGTCTGGCTCTTAGCCGGATTCAAACCTGAAGAGGAGGATGACGAATGATTATATATCTACTCTGTTTTGCATTAATGCTTGTGGGTATTTACGGACTTCTCGTTAAGCGGGACCTTGTTAAGATAATTCTCGCTTCGGGAATTGTCGGTTACTCTGCTAACTTATTTCTCGTTCTTTTTGGATATAGAGAAGGAGCCCAATACCCGATACTGAGCAAAGGCGTCGAGGTTCAACCAATGGTCGATCCATTGCCACAGGCGTTAGTGTTAACATCAATTGTAATTGAACTGGGAACAACTGCTATGCTGGTAGCGCTTGCAATAAAATTATTCAAGAAATATAAGACATTCGATATCACAAAAATAAGGAGGTTATCAGGATGATACTTCCGTATTTTATAATTGTGCCTCTGCTGGCTTCATTTTTAATTACTCTTATCGGAGGGAAGAAAGATATGTGGGCTATCTCGCTTTCTTTCATCGCGATTGTTGCAGTAATGGTGTTGTCGGTTTTCTGTTTCATCTCTTATTCGTCTCAAACGCTTGTGTATGAAATGTCCGGGTGGAAATTACCGTTCGGAATAGTCCTGGTGATGGATGCATTTACTTCATTCATGCTTTTTATGGTCAGCATTATTTCTTTTACCTCGCTGATATTCTCGGTTCAGTATATCAGGCACATAGGAACCGATTGGAGGTATTACGCTTTATTCATGCTGCTTGTTACCGGAATGAATGGAGTAATAGCGACGGGTGATTTATTCAATCTCTTTGTCTTTCTTGAAATTGCGCTGTTAGCTGCATTCGCTCTTGTAGCGTTTGGCGGGAAAGCAGAAGAATTCGAGGCATCCTTCAAGTATGCGGTGATGGGCGGAGTTTCATCCTCATTTATACTGGTTGCCATCGCAATAATTTATAGTGCAACCTCAACTTTAACAATGGCAAAGATTGCAGAAGAATTAAAGAATGTGAATCCCTCAGTCACTTTGTGGGTTGGCGGATTACTGCTTGCCGGATTCGGATTGAAAGCTGCAATAATGCCGTTCCATGCATGGCTTCCCGACGCACACTCTTCGGCGCCGGCGCCAATTTCCGCAATGCTTTCCGGCATTTTAATAAAAGCGCTCGGAGTTTATGCAATCATAAGAGTATTCTTTAACGTATTCGATGCGCCGATATTCTTTACTAACCTTTTTCTGGTGCTTGGTTCGATTTCAATACTTATCGGTGTATTTCTCGCTATAGGTCAGTGGGATTTTAAAAGACTACTGGCTTATCATAGTATCAGTCAGGTTGGATACATGCTGCTTGGTATCGGATTGGCTACGCCACTCGGTATTCTTGGCGGAGTATATCATATGTTCAATCATGCGATTTTTAAATCGTTGTTATTTTATAATGCCGGTTCGGTAGAAGTAGCTCTTGGTACACGCGACCTTCAAAAGATGGGGAATGTAACGAAGATTCTGCCCACGACTGCAAACACCTCGATGATTGCATCACTTTCAATTTCAGGTATCCCACCATTTAACGGATTCTTTAGCAAGCTAATAATTATAATCGCTGCTGTACAGGCAAATGAATTCTGGTTTGCATTTATTGCTGTCGCAGGCAGCATTCTTACGCTTGCTTCATTTATGAAAGTGCAGCGATACGGTTTTCGTGGAAGCACAATCATCGAATCATTAAAAGAAAAAATCGGCTGGCGAATGAATTCTGCGATGATAATCCTGGCAGTACTTTGTTTGCTTTCAAGTTTGTTGGTGATACCTGGAATAAGAGAATATACTTTAGATCCGGTTGTGAACGCCATAATGCAAAAAGCCCAGTACATGAATTTGATGGCGGGGAGGTAAAATGAAAATTCAGATGAGAAGCCGAATAATTGTTTTCACTTTATCGTTCCTCGTTTACGTTGCATTAACAGACATCAAAGATTACCAGGAAGTTATTGCTGCTGTGATCATAGCTCTACTTATCAGTCTATCTTCCGGCCGAATGCTTGTTACTGGAAGTACATCAAAACCGTTGTATGCCCGATTGATTGCCGGTGTAGTGTATCTTTTCATTTTCCTCTGGGAAATGTTGAAAGCCAATATACATGTTGCATATATTGTAATTCATCCAAAACTCCCGATTAAACCGGGAATTGTAAAGATAAAAACGAAATTGAAATCGGAAGCGGCAGTAACAATGCTAACAAGCTCGATTACACTCACCCCCGGTACGCTTACAGTGGATGTGAACAAATCTAAAAATGAATTATATATTCACTGGATAACTGCCGTTACAACGGATGTTGATGAAGCAACAGATGCAATAACTGGCACTTTAGAAAAATATTTGAAAGGAGTCTTTGAATGAAAGTGTTCAGATGGTTTATCGGGTTATTAATCCTGGCGGTGTTCGCATATTTGAATTTTTTCATTTACGACGGAACATTATTTGTCAAACTGATAAATGTTCTTTTATTCAGCGCTGTGTTCATTCTTTACCGGGTTATGCGCGGACCCACTGCAGCGGATAGAATTATTGCTGTTGACATAATGGGAATACTGATAATTGGACTGCTCGCACTTATCGGGTTAATTTACAAACAATCATTCTTCATGGATATCGGTTTGATATGGGCGCTTCTGAGTTTTATTGCCTCAATAGCATTTGCAAAAATTTTAGAGGGGAGACAGCTCGATGATTAACGAAACTCTCGGAACAATTTTTATTTGTATTGGAATAATATTCGATTTTCTCGGCGTGCTTGGATTGGTAAGATTGCCGGATGTGTATAACCGACTTCAAGCTGCAACAAAATGTGTCACTTTCGGCTCGGCGGGAATTTTATTCGGCGTGCTTCTTCATCAAGGATTTACAGATTTCGGATTTAAAGCCGTATTAGGAATTCTTTTTATATTTCTTACCTCGCCGGTTGCCGCGCACGCAATTGCAAGGGCAGCACATCGCAGTAAAATTCCATTAACGAAAGAAACAATTATCGATAGATACCAGGAAGATAATGAATTGCATGATATGGAAGATATAACGACAGAGTTGGAAAAATCAGAATAATCATAAAATAAAATTCACCGGAGGAAGAAAATGTATCTCCCGAAAGTAAGAGAAGTAAAAGAAGCATTGACAT
>JAZDFC010000013.1:0-2053 GCA_043808235.1 bacterium | reverse complement strand
CCGTCTTGCAACTTAAACAAAAATACTTTTCCACCCTTTTGTCCTAAATTACCTTCGCGGTTACAACGGCCGGCGGATTGAATAATTGCCTCAAGCGGCGCCATTGCTCTGAACACAACCGGAAAATCAAAATCAACACCGGCTTCAATAAGCTGTGTAGAAACTACTAATATTTTTCGCCTATTCTCTGGCTTTAAATCATCCCTGATTTCAGAGATGATTTTTTTGCGGTGAGCCGGACACATTGCCGTTGACAAATGATATTTCTTCTCCCAACAATCGTAACTCTTAGTATAATCGTAAAACTCAGACGCGGCTTTTTTGGTGTTAAATATAACAAGCACTGTATCGCCTGTCTGCGTTACAGCTTCAAGTAATCTTTTGTAATCAATTGGACTCAAATCATTCAACAAGTGATAATTAACACGCTTCGTTTTTTCATAGAATACCGCGGGATTATCAATTAATGGAGTAATTGCACTTATACCATCAAATCCCTGCCTCTTTATAAACGCAGGCTGGGTTGCCGTACAAAATAAAAATGATACATTCATAATAGCCAGAACATCTTCAAGTATTCGAAGAGTCGGCAATATTATTTCCTTAGGAAGCACCTGAACTTCATCAAATATGACCACAGACTCAGCTATATTGTGAATCTTGCGGCATTGTGCCCGTCTATTACTAAAAAGTGATTCAAAAAATTGAACGGTTGTCGTTACAATAATAGGATAATCCCAATTTTCACATGCCAGTTTTTTACATTCCTGAATAGAAAAACAACTTTCCGCCCCATCTTGTTCATCATAATCCTCATTATAGCTGGAATGATGTTCAAGTACCAATTCTTCACCAAATATAGTTTTCAAAACTTGAGCGGTTTGATCTATGATGTTTATATACGGCAGAACAATTATTATCCTCTTTAAATTATTCTCTTTTGCGTGTCGTAATGCCCACGCCATAGATGTCAATGTTTTCCCCATGCCAGTAGGAATGGCTAACGAATAAAATCCACAGGGCATCTTGGCTTTCTGAATTGCTTGATTACGCGCATCGTTTCTCAGATGATTAATTTCTCCATATTTAGATTTATTCGAAAATTCTTCTTCTAATTTGTTTATCATTGAATCTATTGGCAACGAAGCGCCGATACGCTTATTAAATGTTTCTGGCGCAAAATGTTCCTCGGTTGAAAGCCAATCGCTATCGGTTAACGCACTAAAAAGATACCTGATAAAAACTTCTCGTTGCGACGAATCAACAAAAACCAATGAACTCGTCTTTTTAATATCGGCCTCATCAAACTTTGTATCATTAATAAAAGATTTTATAATATTCTCAAACCCATCAATTTCTCTGCGATTGAAAGGTTCTGTATCGCTTTTCCATGCTGAATTATCCGGCAAACCTTTATGATGTCCATCAATCGCAATTGACGCTTCAAGGGCTCTACAAAGCCTCGCGTATCCAGCACCCCACGAAGCATGAGGTACACTACCGCGTCTTCCTCCGTCGGCAAGATATCTTTGGAATTCGGGTTGATACTTACCAAGATCGTGTAATAAACCTGTTAATTTGAAAATCATCTTATAACCTTCTCTGCATGCAAAGGACTTCGCAAATTCTTCGGTTCGATGCAGATGTTTTGATAAAACATGTTTCTCATTATGACTATTTTCCGAATGCGCATAAAACTTCTCGCCCATACTCTCCTCTTTTTATCCCTTTCTGTTTCCCCTATCCCAGACAATTCTTACTTGTTACTCAAATCTGTTCCGCTGAAAAACAAAAAACCTTTGCGGGGTAGATGTTCTCCAACAAAGGTTTTACTTTTTTAACGTCCGGGATTTATTCCTCAAACACGGGACTGCATTTAATTGTGAACTCATAATATCACAAAAATAAGAAGGAAGCAATAGTTTTTTTGTCTATGTTTCTAATGTTGAGGTCGTCGAGTAGACCCATATTTCAGAGCCCCTCACAGAACCGTACTTGCAGATTTCCCGCATACGGCTCTTCAGCAAGTTTCCATCAGCACTTATTACGCGTA
>JAZDFC010000012.1:0-153778 GCA_043808235.1 bacterium | reverse complement strand
GTACGATCAGTTCTTTGATATTTATCTCTTCGAGAATTACATCTTTCATATTCTCAAGAGCTGCTCGATGAGATTTATCAACTGCTACCATTATTTTAAGAAGAGGTTGACGTACTTTCAAATTAGCTTTCGCCCGCATCGATCTTGAAAGATATACAACACGCTGAGCAATATCCATTTTCTCTTCGAGCTCTTTATCCGTATAAACAACAGTCGGAAAATCAACAAGATGAATCGATTCATAATTTTCACGTTTACTGGCGCTGTTTAAATTCTGATATAATTCTTCTGCAATAAACGGCGCATATGGCGATGTCAATTTTAATACCGTCGCCAAACATTCGTACAGAGTCTGATAAGCTGAAAGTTTATTTTTGTTGATTTCCGACTTCCAGAATCTACGACGACTTCTTCTTACATACCAATTCGAAAGTTGATCGATGGTAAAATTAGAAACTGCACGGGCGGCTTTCGTAACATCGTAATTGTCTAAATATTCTTCATACTCTTTTACAAGACTGTTCAGTTTCGAAATAATCCAGCGATCAATTTCAGGTCGTTCATCGTAAGGAATTAATTCTTCTTCAAATGAGAAGTTATCAATGTTAGCATATAACGCAAAGAATGAGTAAGTGTTTAAAAGGGTACCAAAGAATTTGCGCTGCACTTCGATAATTCCATCTTCATCAAACAACGTCGGTCGCCATGGCGGACTATTTACAACGAGATACCAGCGCGTTGAATCGGCGCCGTATTTCTCAAATAATTTGAACGGATCAACAGTGTTGCCCTTTGTCTTCGACATCTTCAGTCCATTCTTGTCGAGTATCAAATCATTTACTAAAATATTTTTATATGAAATGTTTTCGAACAACATCGTTGAGATTGCATGAAGCGTATAAAACCATCCTCTCGTTTGATCGATTCCTTCGCAGATAAAATCAGCCGGGAAATTTTGTTCGAACCACTCTTTGTTTTCAAACGGGTAGTGGTATTGCGCAAAAGGCATTGCGCCGGAATCAAACCACACGTCAATTAGTTCAGGTGTACGGGTATATATTTTTCCGTTACGTTCAAATTTCACTTCATCAACAAAAGGTTTGTGAAGATCAATTTCTTCCGAATTTAATTCTTTGAGTGAAATTCTCTTTCCGTCTCTTTCAACAAATCCTTCTTTTAATTCCTCAATACTTCCGATAGCAATCATATCATCGTCGCCGCATACCCAAATGGGCAATGGCGAAGCCCAAAACCGATCGCGTGAAAGCGCCCAATCTTTATTTTCTTCGAGCCAGTTGCCAAATCGTCCGCTGCCTACTTCCGGGGGATACCAGTTAATAGTTTTGTTCAGTTCAACCATATTCTTTGCAATCGAAGTAGTCCGGATGAACCATGATTCGCGTGCATAATAAATTACCGGCACATTATCGAACCGCCAGCTAAAGGGATATGAGTGGACTATAGTTTCTTTTCTATAAAGCTGATGCATCTCACGAAGTTTATCAATTATTCCGGTATCGGCATCTTTTACAAACTGTCCGGCAAAGTCCGTAATATCATCTGTAAATAATCCGCCGCGAGTAACCGGCTGCAAAAACGGCAATCCGTATTTTTTAGAAACTTCGTAGTCATCGGCGCCGAAAGCCGGTGCGATATGTACTATTCCCGATCCGTCTTCAGTACTCACAAATTCACCTTCGATAACATAAAATGCTTTCTTATCTACGGTGAGATATTTAAATAATTGATTATAACCTTGCCCTGCTAATTCCTTACCTTTATAATGAGCAAGTATTTCATATTCATGTTTCAGAACCGAAAGTCTTTCCTTTGCAAGAATTAAATTCAATCCGTCGGTTTTGACTTTTACATATTCAATTTCGCTACCCACCGCAAGAGCCACGTTCGAAATTAAAGTCCAGGGTGTCGTCGTCCAAACCAGGAAGTAAGTATCTTGTCCACCGGTAAAATTATTGTCAGTCAATTTCATCAGCACATAAACCGATGGATCTTTCGTCTCGCGGTAACCTAAAGCCAATTCATGCGAAGAAAGAACCGTCTCCGAGCGCGGGCACTGCGGTACAATTTTATAATCTTTGTAAATGAGTCCTTTGTCAAATAATTTTTTGAGCGCCCACCAGACCGATTCGATATATTCATTCGTGCATGTGATGTAAGCATCTTCGAGGTTAAGCCAGTAACCCATGCGGCGGGTCATGTCTTCCCAAACATCTTTGTACTGAAACACAGATGAGCGGCAAGCGGCATTATATTTAGCCACACCGTAAATTGGGATATCACTTTTATTTTTAATTCCCAGATATTTTTCAACTTCGATTTCAACCGGTAGGCCATGTGTATCCCACCCGGCTTTACGGTTAACATGAAATCCTTTTAAAGTTTTGTAGCGGCAAACTAAGTCTTTCAAAGTTCGGGCCATTACATGGTGCAGACCGGGTCTTCCGTTAGCGGTTGGAGGTCCTTCGTAAAATGTAAATGGCTTATTCGAATCGCGAGTAGTAATACTTTTTTCAAATATATTATTGTCTTCCCAAAACTTGAGGATTCTCTGTTCGACCTCAGAATAATTTATTCCATCTTGATATTGTTTAAACATTTCCCAAAAATCTCTTTATAGTTTCTAAAAAATTAACTTTCCGGCATTTCATATTTTTTGATTAATTCTTTTTCAGCTGTAATTAATTCCCGGAGCTGATTTTCAACAATGGCTTTGCGTTCGAAAATTTCGTTCGATTTTTTTTCAGCCTCGAAAATAATTCTATCGGCTTTCTGCCGTGCATCGTTAAGGATATAGTCGGCTTCCTTCTTTGCAGTTACTAAAGATTTATCACTGTTATCGGCTTTCTGTTTCTGCGACTCCATCGTCTTCTGAAGTAATATTAATTCTGCAACAGACATTCCGAATAATCCCATGGCGCCGAGAACGATATTCCGAAGAGAATATAAAATCAAATTCTCTGTAAGCAGGTCTTGCTGTCCAAAATAATCATGAAAGAACGAAACCATTCCAACGCTGATGAACGTAGTTGAAACAGTTACTGCAAAAACAATTTTACCGCCGTGATTCCATCCAAGAGTTTTATTGATGATCCAACCACAAACAAAAGAAAACAGTGAAAGTATAAACCAAACGGTAAAATTAAGAAGCACACGGCTGAATATATCAGTACTTAAAAAATTTGAGACGAACATAAAAACCGCAAGCAAAGCGGGAGTAAGATAATATAATTTATTTTTCACTGTCACAGTTTTTTGATCACTTCTTTCATTATCAATGTCATTTTGGGTTCAGCTTTCATGGCTGTTGCAATAATTTCTGAAACATCAACCGGTCTAAGCGATTCCGGGAAACATTCATCTGTAACGATGCTAAATCCAAGAACTTTAATTCCCATATGATTCGCAACAATATTTTCTGGAATTGTTGACATTCCGACAACATCCGCTCCAATTCCACGAAGGAATCGATATTCTGCGCGTGTTTCCAAATTGGGACCGGGAACAGCAACATAAACACCTTTCTGAATCTTGATTTTATTTTCGAGAGCAACCTGTTCAGCCAGCTCAATCAATTCCAAATTATATGGTTCACTCATATCAGGGAATCGCGGACCGAGTGAATCTTCATTCTTACCAATCAAAGGATTATCGCCGAGCAGATTTATATGATCAACCATCAGCATCACATCACCGCGCCGGAATAATGGATTCATTCCTCCACACGCATTTGAAACTAATAAAGTTTTCACTCCGAGAAATTTCATCACACGAACCGGATATGTAATTTGCTGCATCGTGTAACCTTCATAATAATGAAACCTTCCCTGCATAGCGACTACTTTTTTTCCATTTATTTTACCGAAGATCAATTTACCTTTGTGCGATTCGACGGTTGATAACGGGAAATGCGGCAATTCGGCATATTCTATTTCATGTTCAATTTGAATTTCCTTAACTAATCCGCCAAGACCGGTACCGAGTATAATTCCAATTTCATATTCATCATCCGTATTCTTTCGAATTATTTCGAGAGTTTCGTCAATCATTTGCAGTAATTCGCTCATAAAAGTTTCTCCAATATATCATCCGTGTTTATCGACTTCGGAGTACGTCTTTGAGGTTTTATTTCTTTTTTAAAATCAACACCGTACTCGAATGCTACTTCTAATAAATTCGCCTGACTTTCGATCATTGCCTTTAGGCGTGCGATGAGAAGATTTTTTTCTTCGCGTAACTTTAGTACAGATTCCCTGATTGCGCTGGCATCTTCTTTCGCTTTCTCAATTATTTGGGCAGATTTTAATTCAGCTTCTTTGTACAAAAGAGCTGTCTGCTTCTTTGCCGAATCAACAGCCTTGTTCGATGATTCATGGGCATTGAGCAATGTATCCTGAAGATTTTTCTCTATCTTTTTAAATTCTTTATTCTGTTCCCGCAGATCTTCAAGTTCCTGATTGTACTTATCATTTTCAGATTGCAGCTTTGCGAATTCATCGGAGATTTTTTCGAGAAAAGCTTTTACCTCGTCACGGTCGAAACCGCGTACGGATTTATTGAATTCCTGGTTTTTAATATTTAGCGGAGTGAATTTCATTTATCTTTCCATGTCAATTGCGAATCTCGCTCACCAAAAATTGCCGTTCCTATCCTAAGCATCGTTGCACCTTCTTCAATTGCAATACCAAAATCATTTGTCATACCCATCGACAAATTTTTCAGATTATATCCTTCGCTATTCAACTTTTCTTTCAATATTCTCAGCCTGCTAAAACAATTTCTAATTTCATTTTCATCATCAGTATATGGAGCCATCGTCATCAATCCGGATAATTCCAAACCGGGATTATCATAACAGAATTTTACTACTTCAATAACATTTTCAAAATTACTGATTCCAAATTTCTCTACGTCGGATGATGTTTTTACTTCAATAAGTATTTTTTGCTTAATTCCAATTTTCAAAGCGCGATCAGCAATTTCACTGGCGAGACTTTTAGAATCGACCGAGTGAATGAATTCAGCTTTGCCAACAACATACTTAACTTTATTATTTTGAAGATGCCCAATAAAATGCCAGATGACAGGTTTTCCCACTAAAATCGATTTATCCCTAAATTCTTGGGCTTTATTCTCGCCAAAGTGAAGTAACCCATTTTCGAATGCATCCGAAATCATCGAAACCGGCATTGTCTTCGAAACAGCAATTAGAGTAATTTCTGAAGGATTTCTGCCGGATTCCAAACATTTTTCGGCTATCTTCTCATGCAATATTCTTAAATTTTCAGCTAACATCTTCAGATTTTAAGGCTGAGAAAGTATCGCTTTTAACAGTAAAAGTCAATCAAAAAGTCCTGTTTAAAAAACAAAACGGAGGCTGTTGCCCCCGCTTTTTTGCTGATTTTTGAATTTATTTTAGCTGCACCCCGTGGTAGAACCGCAAGTTGTACATTTCAAACATGTACCGTTCCGAACCATTGTCATACTCTGACATTCGGGACAAATATCGCCTGTATATCCTTTATTTCTTGCCATAATTATTTCTTGATTTTTATGAAGAGTAAAGAATTTCCCGGATTCATGGTCGATGGTGTTTTTCACCGGTTCAGTCTTTCCGGGACGTAAATCTTCGAAATCAAGCTCAACCATTTTTTCACTTACTATTTCTTCACTCTCAAAGTCCGGTTCACTCCCGCTGAAGGATTCGGGAAGTTTCTTTCGTATTTCTTCCTCATCCACATGAGCAAGGTCGTTTCGGGTAAGATAGGATACCGCCAGTTCCCTAAAAATGTAATCGATAACTGAAGTGGACATTTTAATTCGTTTATTACCGGTTACCACACCGCTTGGTTCAAAACGGGTAAATACGAATGCATCTACGAATTCTTCGAGCGGTACGCCATGCTGAAGACCGAGAGAGATAGATATGGCAAAACAGTTTAACAGGCTTCTGAATGCCGCGCCTTCTTTGTGCATATCAACAAAAATCTCGCCAAGTTGACCGTTATCATATTCACCGGTACGGATATATACTGTTTGTCCGTTAATCTTTGCTTTTTGAGTATATCCTTCTCTTCTATCCGGAAGTCTTCTGCGTTTGGCAATATATCTGTGAATAATCTTCTCTGCAACTTTTACAATGTCGTTCTCTTCCTTTTTCTCCATCAAATCATCAATTTCATCTTCGGTGATGGAATTTAGTGGCTGCGAAAGTTTTGAACCGTCACGGTACAATGCATTCGCTTTCACACCAAGTTTCCAAGACATCATGTAGGCGTCTTTAATATCACTGATGGTTGCATTATTCGGAAGATTGATAGTTTTTGAAATGGCACCTGATATGAACGGCTGCGCGGCAGCCATCATTTTTATATGGGCTTCGGTTCGGATAAATCGTTTGCCTTTTTTACCGCATTTGTTCGCGCAATCAAATATCGGGTAATGTTCATGTTTAAGGAATGGAGCCCCTTCAACCGTCATGGTTCCGCAAACGTAATCATTAGCAGTAGCAACTTCCTCTTTCGAAAATCCAAGTGAGGTTAAAATATCAAAATCAAAGGACTTCAATTGATCATCGGTTATGTGTAAAGATTTCTTGCAAAATTCTTCACCAAGTACAAATTTGTCGAAAGCAAAATTTAACTCGAAAACCGAGGGAATCATATTTTCAATTTTGTTCAATATCTCTTCTGTGAATCCCTTAGCACGCAATGATTCAGGATTGATATACGGACATCCTTTTAATGTTCCGGAACCCTTAGCATATTTCACAATCTCATTAATTTGTTCTTTGTTGTATCCTAAATTTTCGAGCGCTGGAGGAATGGATTGATTGATAATTTTGAAATAACCACCGCCCGCCAATTTTTTATATTTCACTAACGCAAAATCCGGTTCTATTCCGGTAGTGTCACAATCCATTACAAGACCTATTGTTCCCGTCGGAGCAACTACCGTTACCTGAGCATTTCTAAATCCAAATTTCGAACCAAGATCCAGAGCTGAATCAGCATCTTCCCGCGCCGCTTCCAGCAAATCAGACGGGCAATATTTTGGATCAATTCCGACCGGATGAATTGAAAGATTTTCATATTCCTCGCGAGGAACATTATATGCCGCACGACGGTGATTGCGTATTACTCTCAGCATTGATTCCTTATTTCTTTCGTGCTTGGGAAATGTGCCAAGCTCCTGAGCCATCTCAGCCGAGGTTGCATAAGATTTCATGTGCATGATTGAGGTAAGAGCGCCGCATATTGCATGCCCTTCTCTACTATCATACGCAATCCCCTGCCGCATAAGCAACGAACCAAGATTTGCGTATCCGAGTCCAAGCGTTCTGTAATCATAACTTTTCTGAGCTATTTCTTTACTTGGATATTGAGCCATCATTACACTTATTTCAAGAACGATCGTCCATAACCTGGTTGCGTGCCTGTAATCTTTTATATTAAATTGTTTTTTTATTTCATCATAAAATCTTACGAGATTAAGTGACGCAAGGTTGCACGCAGTATCATCGAGAAACATGTATTCGCTGCAAGGATTTGATGCTCTAATATCACCATCTTCCGGACAAGTATGCCATTCATTGATTGTGGTATGATACTGAAGTCCGGGATCAGCGCTTGACCATGCTGCAAAACCAATATCATCCCACAAATCGCGAGCCTTTAAAGTTTTGCTCGCTTTAGGCGCACGATTTTCCTTTTTGGATTTCTTTAACTCAATTCGCCAATGAAGATCCCAATCGCCGTTGTTAACAACAGCTTCCATAAAGGAATTTGTAACTCGAACTGAGTTATTCGAATTTTGACCTGAGACAGTTGCGTAGGCATCCGAATTCCAATCTGTATTGTACGTAGGAAATTCGATTGATTTAAAACCGAGCCGCGCAAGCTGTATTACTCTTTCAATGTAGTTTTCGGGAACATTAGCTTTACGAGCTTCAATAACGGCGGCTCGTAATTTTTTATTCGCTCTCTTATTAAACCTATCGTTTTCGGGATGCTCTTCGTAACAAGTTTTTATAATTTTATTTAAATGTAGATTACAAAGTTTCGAACCTGCAACAAGTGCAGCGACCTTTTGCTCTTCAATAACTTTCCAATTTATATACTCTTCGATATCGGGATGGTCAATATCGAGAGTGACCATCTTTGCAGCGCGCCGTGTAGTACCACCGGATTTTATTGCGCCTGCTGAACGGTCGCCAATTTTTAAGAATGACATTAATCCCGAAGACCTACCCCCGCCGCTTAACGGTTCTTCAGCGCCGCGGATGACAGAAAAATTAGTCCCGGTTCCCGAACCGTATTTGAAGAGCCGCGCCTCACGAACCCACAAATCCATAATGCCGCGTTCATTTACAAGATCATCATTAACAGACTGGATGAAGCATGCATGCGGTTGAGGATGAGTATAAGCATCTTCCGAGTGAGTCAGTTCTCCGGTTCTATAATCAACATAATAATGTCCTTGCGCAGGCCCATTAATTCCGTAAGCCCAATGCAGACCAGTATTAAACCATTGCGGACTATTCGGTGCACAGTATTGATTTGCAAGCATATAAATTAATTCATCATAAAATGCGCGGGCGTCTTCTTCGGTTTCAAAATATCCGGCTTTGTAACCCCAATAAGTCCAGGTACCGGCTAGCCTGTGAAACACTTGTCGTGAATCAGTCTCTGAAGAATATCGTTCCTTTTCGGGGAGTTCTTCCAATCTTTCATAATCGGGCTCGGAGGGCTGGAGCCAATTAGGGATACCGCGCTCCTTTTTCTTTCTTATTAATCTTGGTACACCTGCTTTTCTAAAATATTTCTGAGCAATAATATCCGTCGCCACCTGCGACCAGCTCTTCGGAATAAAAATATCTTCCATCCTAAATACTAATGAGCCATTGGGATTTTTAATTTCTGAGGTTCGTTTTTCAAATTCAATTAAGTCGAAAGGGTCTTTTCCGGCGGTGGTAAAAAGACGGTTAATCTTCATCTGTATCTCCTAAAACTCTATATAGAACTTTCACACAGGAAAACTATTCCCTGTGAAAAGGCTAATTACAAAATTTTGAACAAAAATGAACAGAAGTGCTTTTACGTAATTCCGTTTGCAAGATAAATATTTTTTTTTCTTTAAGCAATTAGTTGAAGCACTACCTTAATAATAATTCAATACGTTTATAAAAAGGGGTCGCAATATAAAAAATTTTTGTAGAATAAAGTCGCTATTTAATATTAATTTTTCACATGCAATATTTTGATAAATAAAAATGAGGAAACAATGGAATTTTTAAGATCCGCAGGCATTCTTCTCCACCCAACATCTCTTCCGGGTAAGTACGGAATTGGAGATCTTGGTAGAGATATTTTTCAATTCATTGATTTTATGGAACAAGCAAATCAGAAATTGTGGCAGGTGTTCCCTCTTGGTCCAACCGGGTATGGTGATTCGCCTTATCAATGTTTCTCTGCATTTGCGGGGAATCCTTTATTAATTAGTATTGACAAGCTAATCGAAGAAGGTTTGCTAAGTTCTTATGATGTATCGAATATTCCCCAGCACGATCCCCATAATGTGGATTTTGGCGCGGTTATAAAATTTAGATATGATCTTTACAGAACCGCTTACAATAATTATAAAAATAATGGTAATAATTTTTCATCCGACTGCGGTTCTTTCTGCGAAGATAATAAAGACTGGCTGGACGATTATGCATTATTCATGGCATGTAAAAATTATCATGGCGGTGTTGAATGGTTGAAATGGGATAAAGAAATTGCACTGAGGCAAGGTTCAGCAGTAAAAGACTGGACTGAAAAATTGGCGGATGAAGTTTCCTTTCAAAAATTCCTTCAATATAATTTTTATAAACAATGGACAGCTGTTAAAAAGTATGCAAATGAAAAGGGAATAAAAATTATAGGGGATATGCCCATTTTTATTGCGTACGACAGTTCCGACCTTTGGGCGAATAAGAGTATTTTTACAGTAGATGAAAACGGAAAACTCGAATTTAAAGCCGGCGTACCCCCGGATTATTTTAGCGCAACCGGGCAAATGTGGGGCAATCCGCTTTACAAATGGAAAGTTATGGCGATGGATAATTATGCGTGGTGGATTAAAAGATTTTCCAAGTTATATGAATTTGTTGACATTGTTCGTATTGATCATTTCCGGGGATTCGAAGCTTATTGGGAAATACCCGGTGATGAGCCGACTGCGGTTAACGGCAGATGGGTAAAAGCTCATGGTAAACAATTATTCAATGTATTAAAAGAAAAATTAGGCGATGCTCCAATCCTTGCCGAGGATCTTGGTATTATCACAAGGGAAGTGGAGGCGCTGCGCGATGAATTTAATTTTCCCGGAATGAAGATTCTCCAATTTGCATTCGGTGAAACCGGCGATAAAAAATTCCTTCCTCATAGCCATATCAAAAATTGTGTGGTCTATACAGGTTCGCACGATAACGACACAACGAAGGCGTTCTTCGAAAAGGAAAAAGAATTAAAAAGCGGAATTTATGAATGGACCCAGAAGTATTTAAATTATTACGGTGATGACATGTGTTTTGAAATGATTCGCACTGCTTATGCATCCACCGCAAATATTGTTATTGTACCGATGCAGGATATACTGAATCTTGGTGGTGAAGCAAGAATGAATTTCCCGGGTACACTTGGCGGAAACTGGACATGGAGATTTACCTGGAATCAGATTACTGATAATCTGGTTCATCTTTATAAAGAGATGACTATACTTTATGAAAGACCGCCAATTAGGAAAGTTGAAGATAGCGAACCGATAAAAGTAGAAGACGAATAAATTATAGGAATAATTGTGCTGAATTATTTTAAAAATCTTCTCGGGAGTTTTGAAGCTCCCGGGAAGGCGATAACACCCGCATATAAAAAAAGTCAGATTTCTGCGTGCGCAGTTTTCCTTGAGGCTGCAAATGCCGATGATTACTTTTCAACAATTGAGAAAGATGCTCTCGTTGACATATTGAAGCGTACTTTCGAATTAAGCATTGAAGAGACTGATGAGTTGATTCAATTAGCAAATGAACACAGAAAAAAATCGGTCAGTCTTTTTGAATTCACCGGTACAATAAATCAATCATTCTCCAAAGACGAGAAATACGAATTACTCAAAAATCTTTGGAGAATACTTTTGACTGACAAAGTACTGGATAAATTCGAAGATCATTTTATTCGCAAAGTGACCGGCAATTTGAACATGGCTCATTCCGATATGATTGCCGCGAAGATGGAAGTTAAAAGGGAAACTCAGTAAATCTGAATTTTCAATTTAACATTTCCGTTAGGAAAATATTGACTACTCTCCTAATGCTTTTTCGATGGTTTGAATGACCTCTTCGCTATCCGGTTTGGTTTTACTTTTAAATCTTGCTGCTATTTTACCCTCGCGCGAGATTAAAAACTTTTCGAAATTCCACCCGACATCCCCGTTGAAAGTAATATCATTATTACTCAGTCTTGAATATAGCGGAGCCTTGTCATCGCCAATCACTTTGATTTTATCAAACAATTTGAAAGTAACGTTATAATTAGTCGAGCAGAATGATTTTATCTCTTCATTGCTGCCCGGTTCCTGTCCGCCGAAATCATTGCATGGAAATGCAAGTATTTCAAAACCTTTATCCCTGTACTTTTCATAAATCTTTTGAAGCGCCTCGTACTGCGGGGTGTTACCACATTCGCTGGCAACATTTACTATCAATAGAACCTTCCCGGAATAATCCGATAATGGTATTTCCTTCTTGTCAATGTCCAAAACGACAATATCATTTATATAATTGTTCATATTTTTTACCTGTGATTGTAATTCCTGTCCGTTTACTGCCGGTGAATTGAAAGAAGACAAAAAAAGTGTGGCAGTTAAAAATGAAAATGCTATTTTACGATACATATTATACTCCATGTTTTCAAATTCAAACATGAAATTTTATCGGTAAGTTCACATTATGTTCGGAATTAAAAATCTTAGAAATATCATCGCTGTAGTTTTCATCTTTGTTGCCGTTATTTTTGTTCCCCACACGGCAAATGAATACATCCTTCTCGATATAATTTTAATTAATCTCTTTCTTGGGATTCTTTCAATAGAATTCGCAAGATTCATTTCTTTGTCGCGCACAGAAAACAACGGAATTTTATATTCATCTTTGTTTTCAGTGTTGTGCGGTTTTCTCATTTTTATGAACAATCTTTTTTTTATTCAGTTAATTATCATATTTCTATTTATCTATCGATACGATCTTAAACGAGCCGGGATACTTATTCTAATTGGAATCGTTGCTGCTGCTATTATTTATGTGATTGTGGAGTATCCTGCTCTCTCATTTTCGTATTTCAGAAATTTTTATTCGGTGCCTGTTTGGGTTGTGATAATTCTGACGGTTTTATCGATTCTTGCTGGCTGGATGGTTTCTGATCTTCATGAATTATTTTTTACAATCGGGTTTTTAATCTTTGCCGCTTTTTTGATTTTGTTCTTCAGCGGAGACGAACAAACAGAATATTTTACAGTTTGTATCCCGTACCTTATCGCGTCGCTTCAAAGATATAAAGTAGATAAATTTTTAGGGAAAGTACTGGAGAAAAACTAAACTCTGATCAATAGAATTAAAATTTGCCCGCAGATTTAATAGATCAAACAGATTGGAACAGATAGTTTAAGTTACTTTGCTCAATCTGTTTGATCTGAGAAAAATTAATTTTATTAAGACATCAACGCAGAAATTGCTGCTGTATTTACAATATCATCCACGCTGCAACCACGACTCAAATCGAAGAAAGGTTTTTTCAAACCCTGGCTAACCGGACCCACAGCTTCGGCGCCGCCAAGTCTCTGTGTAATTTTGTAACCGATATTACCGGCATTTAAATCCGGAAACACAAGTACATTTGCTCTTCCTGCAACTTCGCTGCCCGGCGATTTCTTTTTTCCAATAGATTCGACAACTGCCGCATCAAATTGAAGCTCGCCATCAACTTTTAAATCCGGTCTTCTTTCGCGGACAAATTGTGTAGCTTGACGAACTTTATCAACCAATTCATGTTCGGCGCTTCCTTTGGTTGAGAATGAAAGCATTGCAACATAAGCATCCTCACCTGTTAACTTTTTATGATTGTCCGCCGTGGAAATTGCAATGTCCGCCAACTGGCTTGCATCTGGATTCGGATTTACCGCGCAATCTGCAAAGCTATAAACCTTATCCGGGAACACCATTAGAAAGAAACTGGATACAATTGAAATTCCTTCCTTCATCCCGACACAGAAAATCGAAGCGCGCATTACATCTGCTGTGGTAGCAAACGAACCGGAAACACTGCCGTCGGCCATGCCTTCGCTTACCATCATTCCGCCGAAGAATATATCTCTTGTTATCGCCTCGCGGGCTTGTTCGATTGTAACACCTTTGTGTTTTCTTCTGTTGTAAAAAATGTTTGCGAAGTCGCTGAACTTTTCCGATTTAACCGGATCGATAATTCTAATGCCCTGTAAATTCACACCTAATTTCTCAGCGTCGCTGCGTATCTTGTCTTCGCTGCCAAGTGTAATGATATGAGCTATCTTTTCAGTAGTCAGCACTTCTGCCGCCTTCAGCACTCTCTCATCAAATGATTCCGGTAAAACGATTGTCTTTTTTCTATCCGATGCTTTTTGCCGGATTTCAGTAAGTATCTTTAATTCTGCCATTTTTTTATCCTCAATTTTTATAATTTGTTATCGAAAATATATGCAAATTCAGAGAGACATTATTTGTACAAGGTAATTTTTCGTTAATTTTTTTTGCTCTTGAGTTCTCTTATCAAAAATATTTTTTATACATGACTTTTATGGTTGAATTTCATCGAATAATTAGAAATTTTAGATAGTGAAAATATAACTGCTTTGAAAATGAGTCCAGGCGATTTAACATACAAAAAGATATTTAGAATTTTGCTCTTCGCTCTTGCGGGCATTACACTGCTATTACTCGCGATACAGTTTTTCGATTTGATAATTATGCTCGTTGTTTCTGTGCTACTTGCTTTCATTTTTAACCCGGTTGTTTTGATGGGAGAAAAAATCGGGCTGCCGCGCATCATGTCCATATTGGCTGTATTTGCTCTGAGTATTCTATTTGTTGTATTTGGATTTATGAGTTTAATTCCAAAAATCGTAAATCAAATGAATTCAATAGCACAGAGTTTTAACCAGGAAAATATTAACCAGTTTTTAAAAGATATAGAACATGTTATTGCACAATATCTTCCTTTTCTCGATCCTTCTAAAATTTCTCAGCAGTTCTCAAATTTCATATCATCAATTTTTTTCGATTCGGTTAACAATCTTAGCGAAATTCTAACAAGCCTTGTTTCTATTTTGGCTATCATATTTATTGTCCCGTTCATGACATTTTTTATTCTGAAAGACAGTAAAAGAATTGTGAAAGGAATTGTTAATATTATGCCGAACAAATATTTCGAAGTGTCTTATTCGGTTATTCGTAAAATTGCAGATCAATTAGGCAGGTACGTTCGCGGCTGGATTCTTGATGCTTCCATCGTTGGAGTTTTGGCCGGTTCCGGTTTGGCCATTCTTGGTGTGGATAATGCAGTATCAATAGGATTTGTTGCCGGTGTTGGTCATCTTATCCCATATTTTGGACCGGTGATTGGCGGTTTGCCAGCAATATTAATTTCACTAATCCAGTTTGGCGACTTAACCATGCTGCCCAGAATAGTATTATTGTTTGTTATTATTTACACATTTGATAACGGATATATTCAACCAAAAGTATTTTCAGCCGCTACGGATATGCATCCACTTCTTATCATAGTTCTGATTGTTGCAGGAAGTCAGGTATTGGGTATATTCGGCATGTTGCTCGCTATTCCTACAGCCACAGTAATAAAAACCGCTTCAAGGGAAATTTACTCCGGATTTAAAAACTATAAGATTATCCGGGCGCAATAATTTCTTTTCTTATCTTTTTCACGATAGAATCTTCTCAGTATAAATTTTTGACCTTAGTTTCAAAATTCTTCCATTATTTATCAATATATTTTAAATGAAAAAATTACTCAGTAAATATGGATAAAAATGAAACTTCGTTTTATTGGAGCTGCACAAACCGTTACAGGTTCGATGCACTATGTTGAAACAAACGGCACGAAATTTTTAGTCGATTGCGGATTATATCAGGGCAAAAGACAAGAATCGTTTGAGCTGAATAGAAAACTTGAAGGATTTAATCCAAAGGAAATTGATTTTGTAATTCTTACCCATGCACATATTGATCATTCCGGTAATCTTCCTTCACTCGTTAAAAAAGGTTTTAGCGGACCAATTTATTCAACATTTGCAACGCGCGATCTTTGTTCGATTATGCTGCGCGATAGCGCCCATATTCAAGAAAAAGATGTTTTATTTGTAAATAAAAAACGAACAAAGCAAAACAAAAATCTATACGAACCGCTTTACACCGACAAAGATGCAAAGGAAACTTTAAAATTATTCATCAGTTTGAATTATCATCACGAATTTGAACCCGCAGATGGAATTATGTTTTCCTTCGTAGATGCGGGACACATTCTCGGCTCAGCCTCTGTTCATTTAAAAATAAAAGAAGATGGCCGGATATTGAATGTGGGATTTTCGGGCGACCTTGGCAGACCGAATCTTCCAATTTTACGCAACCCTGAAAAATTGCCGGATGTTGATCTTTTCGTTTGCGAAAGCACATACGGCGGGCGTGTACATGAAAAGCCTGAGGATGCGGAATCTCAGTTGGCGGCCGTTATTAATAAAGCAGTTCAAAGAAAAGCAAAAATAATTGTACCATCATTCAGCGTTGGCAGAACACAGGAATTAGTTTATGCACTTCACCGTATTTTTGATCGTGGTGATGCTGTGCGGATTCCGATTTATGTCGATAGTCCGCTTTCGGTTAATGCCACAGAAATTTTTAGAATTCACCCGGAATGTTTTGATAATGAAATTTCGGAGTACATACTAAAACACGAAGATCCTTTTGGATTCAGTAAACTGAATTATATCAAGGAAGCTGAGGACTCGAAAGCTCTGAATGAGAAAAACGGTCCGATGATGATTATTTCAAGTTCGGGCATGTGCGAGTCTGGAAGAATACTACATCACCTTGCAAATAATATCGAGAATCCGAATAACATAATTTTGATCGTTGGATATTGCGCAGAAAATACTCTCGGCAGAAAAATTTATGATAAACTCCCTGTGGTAAAAATTTTCGGAGATGAATATAAATTGAATGCAGAGGTGATAGTCATGCACTCATTCAGTGCGCATGCAGACTCGAATGAACTCATTAACTATTGCAATCAATTTGATAAAAGTATGCTAAATAGAATTTTTCTTGTTCACGGAGATTTTGAGCAGCAGAATCAATTAAAAACAAGACTTGAAGTAAACGGATTCACTAATATTTCTATTCCGGTTAAAGGGGATGAATTCGAAATATAAATTAATAATAATCTCACTCTTATTGATTTCGATACAGGCCTGTCATCGCGAAGAAATAAATGAGCCCGTGGATGATGGTTTACCACCTTCCGTACCAACCGGCTTGTATGTTTATTATGCTTTTGACGGTGAGATTGGAATCGAATGGAACGAAAATCCCGAAGCGGATATTTCGCATTATTTAATTTATAGACGGACTGAAAGTACATCTAAATTTAATAAAATTTTTCAAACCAACGATTTGTATTTTTTTGAGGATTCACTTGAGTACGATTCAACATATATTTACGCAATTACTGCAGTGGATGAGTATGATCGTGAAAGTGAGTTTTCGAATATTGTTTCCGCAAATCCAAAAAATATTTTCAGACCTTCTTTTCCATTCGGAATAAAAATCAATGCCAGGAATTGGAACGATTCCATTTCAATCAATTTGAATTGGCGCTCACCTTACGATACAGATATTGATCATTATAATATTTTCAGGAGTCTGGACGCAAATTTCGAACCTTCGGATGAAACATTGGTCGGTTCGGCCAAGATCCCCGAATTTATTGATCAAAATAATTTTGAACTTTTGAAGATGTATTATTACAAAATAATCACCGTGGATCGAGGCGGATTCAAAAGTAATCCCAGCAGCATGATATACGATGTAATTTTAAATCCACCGCAATTAATTTTTCCGGAGAATAATTCAGAAATTAATGAGCTCACAGAATATATAATACATACAGTATCGCAACCGGCTGATTACAAGATAGTTCTTCAATCCAATGAAATTTATGGAGTTTTAAAGGAGATTAATTTTTCAACTGACAATATCAATTCAGCATATAGCGTAGCTGCTAACTTTTCTTTCGAACAGTACAAGGATTATTATGTAAAAGTATATGTATATTCCGGTTACAGCGAGGAACCAAATTCATTTAGTGCGATGCATATATTTAGAATAGTGCCGTGAAATAACATTGAAAAATATATTGAAGAAAACTCTATTCAATATTTCCCTTATATTGATGCCGATTTTAACGCAGGCACAATTTAATCGCGACAGTTTGAATTTTACCTACGATAACTACTCCCCAATTGGATTTACAAATATTTTCGATAAACAATTAAACACTTACAGTTTGAATACCGGAATAAAGTACGGCTACACAGGAAATAAATTTTTTATCGGTGTAAACGAAATCTTCAATTCGACGCTTGTAAAGTCTGCCGAATCTAATATCAAAGATGAACAAAATTTTTCTTTGTTGGGAGAGTATTCATTAACTGATAAAATAAAAACCGGTGGATTTCTGAATCATATTATGTATTCGGACAATCGCCAAATGGATATTAATAATGCGTCGAATCTCGTCACTACACTATACACAAAAATATTACCTGCTAACAAAATCACTCTTACACCATTTGGCGGTTTTTCATCCAATAAGCAGGTTAATGTAGAAGACAGGGGCGCCATTTATGGTTCCGAAGCAATTATCGATAATCTTAACATGAGTGACTTTGTAATTTACTCGTTGTTAAAGTACCAGAATGAAGATATATCCCCAAGGAAAAATACTGTCCGGCTAATGAAGTTAAATCTACTCAATCAATTTGAAGAGGGAATTAACAACGCTATTACTGCGCAGTATTCTCAGCAGAGGAAAGATTTTTATTTCGATGCCGATTCGATAGTTACAAATGCTTTTAATGTTGAGAATAATATTCAAAGCCGTACTGAATCAACGTACTTTCTTCAAGATAGAATATTTTATTCCTCCGAAAGAACAGGTTTGACTCTTGATTTCTACGGAAGAGTGTCTTGGAGAGACATTGACCGCGAAACCCGATACATCGTGTCGGATAAAGCAATCGCTTCAACATTCGATACAAAAATAGAGGAATTCAAACTCGATCTTTCTTCCCAGGCAATTTACAAAACAGAAAAGTTCGAGGGGTTTGCAAGGGCCCACATTTCGGAGCGTGAGGAAAAACATTTTCCCAAAAAGATTAACGGAGCTAATGATATTTTTTTTCAGCAGAGGGAAAGTTCAGAAGAACAAAAAAATAATAAGTCTCAGCAAATTACAATTTCTGCAAATGCAAATTATTATTGGAGCCGATCAGATAAGATTTCAATGAGTCTTTTCCACAGGAAGCTGCAATACGATACCCCTAGTGAAGACAATTACGATGATCGAGATGAATTGCTATCTATCGGACGAATTTTTTACTCGCACAGATTTAATCCGTTCTTTAATTTTTTTATTAGTCTCGAAGGTAATGTCAATCATATTGTGTATATCTTCGCGGAAAGAAGTTCGAACAATAATATTAAAAGAGTAATAAAATTATCATCCGGAGGACTTTACACCGGAGCCAGATTTGTTTCGAGTAATACAGCAGAGGTTTCGGCAAACTACACTGTTTATGATTATCAGGATTTGAATCCGAACATAAAAAGTTTTGCGTTCCGGCAATTATCGCTGAAGGATTCTTCGATGATATTTCTGAGCCGGAATGTTAATCTTGAAGCGAATGGATACATAAAACTTTCGGAACAAGGAGATTTCAATTGGACAGATTTCTCAGGCAGACCGGTTAGGTTTTTATCGGAGATATATACCGAACCAAAATTGGTTTACATTTATTCCGATATTCATTTCGGATTGGGTTTACGATATTTTAATTTAAGAACATACTCGTACGACAAAAATTACAAAAAAGTCATTGACACCGATTACATGAGTATTGGGCCAATCTCGGAGATAAGATTTAATATCGGAAATAGATTGGACATCTATATTTACGGATGGTATGAATTTATTAACAATGAGAGCAACACAAAACGGGAACTTGCCAATTTGTTATTTAGAATGAACTGGAATTTTTAGTTAAATCAAATAGCCTAAAACAAAATATTTGCTTGCATTGGAGTAATAGTAATTATATTTTTTGGTAGCAATCAGAATCAAACATAGAGTTTTATTCGTTGGAGTAATAATTGACATCAAAATCATTCAGTAAAGTAATTGCAAGTAATCCGGAGCATTTACCCGAAGTGGAAGAATTTGTTCTTTCCATTGCGCGGGATAATGGTATAAGTGAAGATAGATTTAATGCAATTGCTCTCTCTGTTTCCGAAGCCGTTTCAAATAGTATGGTCCACGGCAATAAATTGAATCCCGATAAAAATGTATATATAAACGTTTCCGTCAACGATAAAAGTTTTACCATAAAATTTAGGGACGAAGGCACCGGATTTAATCTTGCAACAGTCCCCGATCCGACGAAACCGGAAAATATACTCAAAGACAGCGGAAGAGGAATTCATATTATCAAATCATTCGTTGATGATGTTCGTTTCAATTTTACTCCTACCGGCACTGAAATAATTCTGATTTTTAATTTATAAAATTATTACGGTTTATATTCTGCTATCGAAGTAATCACTATTTCTTCTAATGAAGAAAGTCATCTTAATTGTTACTTGTTCACATGAGAAACATCAGTTTTAAATAGATCAAATTCGTTAATAAAAAAGAGGTTATATATGGCACGAAAAAAAATAGCAGTAATCGGCGGTGGACAAATCGGCGGTGTTCTTTCACAATTAATTGCTCAAAAAGAACTTGGAGATGTTGTTCTTTTTGATATCGTCGAAGATATGCCTCAGGGCAAAACATTGGATATTGCGGAAGCCTCGAGAGTAGACGGTTTTGATATTAATTTACAAGGCGCAAACAAATACAGTGAAATTGAAGGAGCGGACGTTGTTATTGTAACTGCAGGATTACCGCGCAAACCGGGAATGAGTCGTGATGATTTGCTCGTAACGAATGCAAATATAATGAAAGTTGTTGCAGAGGGAGTTAAAACATACGCTCCGAACTCAATCGCAATAATCATCTCAAATCCGCTCGATGCAATGGTTACGTTATTTCAAAAAATTACAGGATTCCCTGCGCATCGTGTTATCGGACAAGCGGGTGTTCTGGATTCAAGCCGGTTCGCAACCTTTATAGCATGGGAACTTGATGTATCCGTAAAGGATGTTAACGCAATGGTGCTCGGCGGACACGGTGATACAATGGTTCCAATCGTTCGTTATGCAAATGTAAATGGAATTCCCGTTTTGGAGTTACTTGAACGCAAATATGCAGACAAGGTAAAAGCAAAAGAAGTGATGGAAGCTATGGTTAATAGAACGAAAATGGCAGGCGGAGAAGTTGTTAAATTACTAAAAACCGGTTCTGCTTTTTATTCACCAGCCTCATCGGCGATTGCAATGACAAAGGCAATTTTAAATGATGAAAAAAGATTACTACCCGCATGCGCTTTCTTGAATGGGGAATTCGGAGTAAGCGGTTATTTTGTTGGTGTGCCTGCTGTACTTGGCGCAAAGGGGATTGAAAGAGTATTGGAATTCGAACTTGATGCAGAAGAAAAAGCAGCATTCGATAATTCAGTTGATGCTGTTAAAAAATTAGTTGAAGATATGGAAAGATTAGGTTTCTGATTAAAGCAGTTTTAAACAAAAAAAACCCTCGTTAAAACGAGGGTTTTTTTTGATCAACTAAATTTTAGAGGGAATCGTAAATATTTATATACTTCCGATTGTTTCTCTTGTATTCGAATTTAACATAACCATTAGCAGTAGCAAATAAAGTATCATCACTACCTTTTCCCACATTGTTTCCGGGATGGAATTTGGTACCACGCTGACGAACTAAAATTGATCCAGCTGATACGAATTGACCGCCGTAACTTTTAACACCCAAATACTGGGGATTACTATCTCTACCGTTCCTTGAGGATCCTTGACCTTTTTTATGTGCCATAACTATTCTCCGATTTTATGCTATCTTGGTCACTTCAATTCTTGTTAATTGTTGTCTGTGACCTCTTTTTCGTTTATATGAAATTATTCTTTTCTTCTTAAAAACAATTACTTTATCATCTTTAAGATGTTCCAATACTTTAGCAGTGACTTGAGTGCCGGATATATTTGGTGTACCAACAGTAGTATTTTTGCCATCAAATAATAATTTTACCTGATCAAAAGTAATTTCAGATTCGAGTTCAGCCTGTAATCTTGGTACATAATACTTGCCATTTTCCTCAACTTTGAATTGTTGTCCTGCGATGTCAACAACAGCAACCATAGTATATTTACTCCACCTTCTAATTTAAGAGCACGAAATATATCAAAACAGTTTGTGCATGTCAACAAATTGTTAAAAAAATCATTTTTTCAATCGAAATGAGAATTTTGATCCGTCTCCTAATTGACTGCTTACCTCAATTTTGGTTTGATGTGCTTCAAGAATGTGTTTCACAATGGCTAATCCAAGTCCGGTGCCAGCCTCCGATTTAGTCTTACCAAGCTCTGTCCTGTAAAATCTTTCAAATATGCGGGATATTTCTTTAGAGGATATCCCGATACCGGAATCGCATATAAGGCAGGTAACTACTTTTTCCTCTTCAATAACTTCAACATAAACTTCCCCGGCATCAGTATATTTGATGGCGTTTGAAATAAGGTTCCGGAAGACTTGTTTCAACCGATCTTTATCGCCAAAAACCTTCAAATCCGGATTGATATACCCTAATTTCAATTCTAAATTCTTTTTTTCGGCAGCGGGTTTATACTCACTAACAATATTTACTAAGTATTCCTTGAAACCGAAATACCGGTAGCTCATACTCATTTGCCCGGATTCTATCATTGAAATGTCAATAAGATCGTTTAATAAATCATTAAGATTACCTGTGTGCCGAAGGGCTTTTTCAAGAAATTTCTTGTTTACTTTCGAATCGTTTATCGCCCCATCCAATAATGTTTCAATAAATCCCTGTATCGCAAAAATCGGTGTGCGGAGTTCATGCGAAACATTTCCTAAAAACTCGGTTCTCGCAAGCTCGAGTTTTTTCATGTTCGAAAGATCGTTTTGTATTTTTACAAATGTCTCTTTAATTTCATTTTCGAGTTCGATATAATCCCTACCCAACTTAATCTCATCTATGGATTGAACTTTATTTTCTCGAATTGTTTTAATCAGTTTGATTATTTGCTCGTCTCTCTGACCGGTCTTTTCTCCGATATAATAAAGACAAATGATAATCATAATGACAGATAAGATAATAATTAGAACTCTTTCTGTGGCACTAAAATCAATAAAAAACAATAACAACGCGAGTGAAATCACCGCGACGGCAAAAATTTCTTTAAGGTATATTCGGGAGTATTTAAAATTTTGGATAAACTTATTCACTGTTTTTAAAACGGTATCCAACACCTTTTATTGTTTCTATTAGATCAGCAAAATCCCCTAACTTTTCCCTAATTTTTCTCACGTGCACATCAATTGTTCTCTCCACCACAAATACATCGGAGCCCCATATATCCGAAAGTATTTGTTCACGCGGGAAGACTCTTCCCGGATGAGATGCGAGATAGGCAAGTATTTCGAATTCCTTACGCGGGAAAGTAAGATCGTCTCCATCTAAAAAAACTTTGTATTGTTCACGATCAATTATTATTGGGCCAATAACAATCTTTCCCGACTTACCTTCAGAGTGCGATTCAATTTTCCTAAGATTGGATTTTACACGGGCAATAAGTTTTTTAGGAGAGATCGGTTTGCGGATAAAATCATCGGCGCCAATATCTAATCCGTGTATTTCATCAAGCTCACTTGATTTGGCGGTTAGAAAAACAATTGGGATATTTTCAAATCCCTTCGTAACACGGATATTTTGACAAACCTCGTATCCGTTCAATCCCGGCATCATTACATCGAGAACAACTAAATCCGGCTTCTTCGAAATTTTTTGAAGGGCTTCATAACCCGAATAGGCCGTAATTACTTCGAATCCTTCTTGCTCAAGATTATACTGGAGAAATTCTACAATATCCTTTTCATCATCTACTAATAAAATTTTTGTTTTCATAAATCTTAAATCGCAATCTCTTTATTTAATCCCGCCGATTCATAAATACCTTCAATTAGCTTGGCGATTTCAAGTGAATCCTCAATGGAGGAGAATACCGGATTATTACCTCTAACCGCCCCGATGAAATGTTTCATCTGATTATCATAAGATTTTTTATCCAGGTCTTTCGAGTTGCCAGTTCGGGCGGGCGTATAATCAATCTGCCCTAAATCCAAAGATTTGTATGCCCGAAGTGGATTGAGTAAAGCCGTACCTTCCTTACAAAACGCTGACAAATAAAAGCTTTCACATTCGGCGCGAAGCGACCAGCTGAATTCAAAATTTAACACGCATGAATTTTTTAATCGTATCATCCCGATGGCCGAATCTTCAACTCCCTTTGCGGCATGAGCATATGATTGAACAGAAATAGTTTTAACGGGAGGATGATCGAATAGCCAGCAAGCAAGATCAAGCATTACAATTCCCAAATCAATAATTACGCCGCCACCGGATTTGGCTTTACTCATAAACCATTTTTGAGAACTGCTCATTTTTTTTGTCCAGCCGCATCGAATGTAGTATAATTCACCTAATTCATTACTTGTAATCAAGCTTTTTAAAAGCATTGCATCGGGGCGAAAGCGAGCATTCATACCGACTAATACTTTGACACTGTGCTTTCGCGAAATATCGTAAATATCTTTCACCTCTTCGTATGAACGCGCTGCAGGTTTCTCAATAAAAATATCTTTCCCTGCCTTTATACATTCTATCGCGATTTCTTTATGGGTATCGGTTGGTGTAGCAATAATTACCGCGTCTAGTTCAGTCATTTCAAGCATTTCTCTATAATTTGTGTATCTATTTTTTATACCAAATTTATCCGAAACGGTACGCAACTTTTCCTTATTCGTTTCGGATGCCGCAACAATAGTAACAACCGGAATTTTAGAAAGAATTGGGATATGCACAAGCTGCGCAATTCCTCCAAGTCCTACAATTCCGATGCGTACATTTTCCATCATAAGTTCGTCTCGATTTTATTTTGCAATTGGAGTGTATCAAGAATTTTTGCGGTAATCCCGGCAGTATCAATTCCAATCATTTTATGAAGTTCGGATTGTGTTCCGTGCTCTATAAATTCATCAGGCAGACCTATCCTTGTAATAGAGTTACAGTAATGTTTGTCAACAAAATATTCCGCTACGGCAGAACCAAATCCTCCGATAAGTGAATTCTCTTCGAGTGTAAATATATTTTTATATTTATCGGCTGCGTAATCAAGTAACTCCATATCCAATGGTTTGATAAACCGCATGTTAATCAAACCGGCATTTATTCCTTTCTCCTTTAGTTTTTCAACCGTTTCATTACCATATTCAACCATTCTACCAACAGCAAGAATTCCAATATCATTACCTTCTGAAATAATTTCCCCTTTCCCGACCGGGATTGATCTAAAACCATCTATTAATGGAACCCCGAGAGCGGAACCTCGCGGGAAACGAATTGCCACCGGGCATTTGAAATCATTTATCGAAGTGTACAGCATATTGCGAAGTTCGGCTTCATCCTTCGGTGCCATTATAATCATGCCGGGAATCATCCGCAAATAACTCAGGTCGAACGAACCGTGGTGTGTTGGACCATCAGCCCCTACAAGTCCGGCTCGATCAAGTACGAACACTACATGCAGTTTTTGAAGTGCGACATCATGAATTATTTGATCAAAAGCGCGCTGTAGAAATGTTGAATAAATTGCAACAACAGGAATTATTCCTTGCGTAGCCATTCCAGCAGCAAAAGTAACGGCATGTTCTTCTGCAATTCCTACGTCAAAATATTTATCGGGCACTTCCTTTTGTAGTATGTCCATACCGGTTCCGTCTGGCATGGCGGCGGTAATTCCAATTACATCCGGTCTTTGCTTAACAATTTCAACCAGAGCGTTCCCGAAAATGGTTGTGTATGCAGGCGGCCCTGGTTTTTTATACGACAATCCCGTTATTTTATCAAAAGGAGTTGCTGCGTGCAGCCGTTGATCGTGATGTTCAGCCGGTTCGTATCCCTTCCCTTTCTCAGTGAGAAGATGAACTAATATCGGTCCATTTAAATTCTTTATACTTTCAAAAAGTTTTACCAATTGAGCAATATTGTGACCGTTCACCGGGCCGAAATATCTAAAGCCCAATGCTTCAAACAACATTCCGGGAGTAATTACTGATTTTATTCCCGATTCCAGCCGTGCAGCAACGCGACGCAGTCGATCACCGAAGTTATCAAGCTTTCCTGTTAAATCCCAGATAGCTCCTTTGAATCTATTATATTCCGGATGAGAGATAATCTCATTGAAGTAATTGGATATTTGCCACACGTTCGGTGCTATTGACATTTGATTATCATTCAATACTACAATCAAATTACTTTTTAAAACACCCGAGTTATTCATTGCTTCGTAGGCCATGCCTCCGGTCATTGCACCCTCTCCGATTATAGAAATTGTCTTTCGTTTTTCGTTATTTATTTGGATCGCAGTAGCAATTCCAACTGCTGCGGAAATGGATGATGTTGCATGCCCCGCACCGAATTCATCATACTCGCTTTCCGATCTTTTTAAAAATCCACTAATACCGTTGAACTGTCTTATTGTAATTAATTTATCACGTCTGCCGGTTAATATTTTATGAGGATAAGCCTGATGCCCGGTATCCCATACTAATTTATCATAAGGCGTATCGAAAACCTTATGCAGCGCAACCGTTAGTTCAACAGTGCCTAATCCACCCCCAAAGTGTCCGCCGATTTGAGAGATAATGTCAACCATGTATTCTCTCACTTCGGAACAAAGTTGTTTTAGTTGCGGAACCGAAAAATCTTTAATATCCTTCGGCGAATTTACTTTGAATAACAATTCGTATTTATGTTCGTTAACCATCTACTTTTTTGCCTCAAAAATTATTCTTCATCTGTTTCTTCTGATATTCCCGTTTCAAGCTGGTTTTTAAGTTCAGTAATCTTTAGCTCAGCTTCATTTAATTTGCTGTAACAAATTTTTGACAATAAAATTCCCTCTTCATATAATTTTATTGATTCGTCTAATGAAACTTCTTCGCTTTCTAAAAGTGTCGAAATTTCCTGGAGTCTAATTAAAGACTGTTCGAATGTTTGATTTTTTTTACTCATTTTTATTTATCATGATTTCGTTATCAAAGAATTTTATGGAGAATGATTTTTCTACATTCATATTCGCAGCTCTGCGAATAACTTCGTCGCCTTGCCTAACAATTGTATAGCCCTTCTTTAATATTTTCATCATATCATGAGATTGAATTGATTGACTAAGAAGAGTAAACTGATTTTTCGTAAATACTAATTTCCTATCCATATTAATATTATTTCTGAATACAATATTATCCAGGAACTGAATACGGTTTTTAATCAGATCGGCAGGAAATCTGAAGCCGTATGAGCTAAGAATCTGCTCAATAGAATACCGTTTTTCTTCGATGAGATTAGAAATAATATTTGTAGAATTATAGGAAAATTCATCAATAAAGGCAAAGATTTCATCCTTATTCGGCGTTGCAATTTCCATTGCCGCAGTAGGCGTAGCAGCTCTAATATCAGCAGTAAAATCTGCTATTGTGAAATCAATCTCGTGCCCAACTCCGCTGATAATTGGAACTCTTGAGTTGTAAATTGTTCTGGCAACAATCTCTTCATTGAATGCCCACAAATCTTCGAGCGAACCGCCCCCCCTCCCAATTATTATCACATCAATATTAGTTTGCTTATTTAAAATTCGTATCGCATTTGCAATACTTACGGCGGCACCTTCGCCCTGAACTCTTGCGGGAACAATAACTAATTCAACCAGAGGGTATCTTCTTTGAGCTACACTAATCATATCTTTGAATGCTGCGCCATCAACAGCTGTAACAATTCCTATCCTCCGTGGAAATTTCGGAATACTTTTTTTATGCGCATCGTCAAACAAACCTTCCGAAGCTAATTTTTTTTTCAATTTTTCGAAGGCTGCTTGAAGCTCTCCTTCACCGGCAGGTTTCATGCTGCGGACTTCGAGTTGATAACTTCCTCGCGGGGGATAAACAGTTATTCTACCGGAAGCAACAATCTTAATCCCGTCCTGCGGAGTAAAAAAAACGTAATTATTAATTCCCCGCCACATAGTGCAGCTAATTTGCGCATTTGCATCTTTTAATGAAAAATACCAGTGTCCCGAAACATGCGGTTTAAAGTTGGATATTTCTCCAACAACATTTAATTCCGGGAATCCTTCCTCGAGAGTTATTTTAATTTCGCGAGTTAATTCACTTATTGTTAATATTTCTTTCATCCTGCCGAAATAATAATTATTAAACTTATTTTACTTCCTTTCTTAGGATCAAGCAATATTGATGATGCCGGTTGCCAACCCACGCGCTGTTTACACCGAGCGCGATTAACTTTTTATCATTCTGCAACCAGATTTTTTCATCCTTCAATACCCAACTTTTTTCTCCTCGTTTTGTTAACGCTATCGCTGTATCATATGCAAGAGGATAAAGTTTTCCTTCAAAATATACATTATTTATAATGATTGTTAAGTAACCATTAATTTTCACAAGATCAAAAATTTCATCGAATATAAGAGACTGTGCTTCTATAAACTCATAATAGTCTTTGATGTTTCCAATATCTTCGGATTCTCCGGAATAATTTGTATCGAGGCCCTTTTCTTTTCGATCTTTTTGCCGCATTGAGTTTCTTTCGAGCTGGTTCCAGTAAGGGGGCGAGGTAATAACATAATCGAAACGGATATCGGTTAATTCGTTTTGAGTTAAGAGATTTTTTAATTCCAACGACGAACCTTGCAACGGTAGAATTCTCGATTGGTAGCCGGCCCTCTGTATCCTTTTCACAGCTGTTTTAAAATATGTTTTCGAAAGCTCGACGCCAACGGCATTCCGATTTAAATTACCCGCAGCAATTAATGTACTTCCCGTTCCTAAAAAGGGATCGAGCACCCAGCCTCCCTTTTTTGTGAAGAATGAAATAAACTCTTCGACTAATGATTCGGGATATTTCGCCGGATGAAGAATTTCATCTTCCTTACGGCGCGGTGGACTATGGATAAACCATGATTTTGTAAATTTCAACCATTCTTTGCCGGTCAAGTCGTTCAGCTTGTTTTGGGAATTATACCTGCCTCTGATGCCATAATCTGTATAGTTATTCTTTTTAGAATTCATAATCTCAAATATAAAATGCTCTATAAATTGATTGAAAAAAAATTAGAGTAAAGCCCAATTGATATTTCATGAAAATTTCGATCTGTCGCTCCCGGTTGAAAATTAAACCTGTACCGGGTATAAACCGTAAAAATATTTTGGAGCTTAAAAAGTCCTATCGATAATTCGGGAGAAATCCCATTGAAGCCGAGGAAGTCGGTAAATAAATTAATCCCTGGGGAAATATATTCAATCACTGTTGGCTGGAATAGATGTTTGTAACCCAATCTCAAATAATTTCTTGTTGGAGCTTTTAAAATATACGAGTACTCTATTCCGATATATCCTGTTGGATAGTTATAACCAATGCCGTAATAAGATAACAATGGAATTTCCTTTGACAACGAAAGATAATTTTTACCATCAGCCATTACAAGCCCAGGCGACGGCACACCGAATATTATTCCTCCCATACAACAGATTGTAAAAATCCCCGATGAATTTTCAGCAAAAGTTTCTTCGTGAAACGGAAGGATTAATTCATAAAAATCACTTGCTGTTACTTCATTGTTTCTCCCAACAACAAATATCTGGAACGGTACTATTGATGAATCGAATTTCATTTTCCCAATTTCAATTTCGGCTATGTGCTGATCAGTTAAAACCGTAGAGACAATAAATTCATGTTTATTATCAATCGATATTTTTGAAGTACAGCTGTCATCAGTAAAAAATGATAATATGAATTTGTATGGTTCGTTTGGTGTTACATACGAATCAATCAAATTAATCTCAAAAGAACTAATCTCTTCCTCCTGCGCAAACGTGATCGAAGCTAACGAAAATATTATAAATAATGACAAAACAGATTTGTACAGCATTATATCTCCGACAATTTTCACACCCAAAGTTAATGTATTAATAAAATATTTATATAAAGAAATTGGCCATTTCTTCATGGCCGTTCATTTTTAAGCCAATTAAAATTTGGGTATATTGGGAAAGAAAAATCTAAAACACTACAAATATTTGTTGGGAGTCCTTTTTGAGAATATTAGTTACTAATGATGATGGGATAAATTCACCGGGAATATATGCTCTTGCTCAGGGATTGAAGGCATTTGGCGAAGTAATAGTAGTGGCGCCCTTTACTGAGCAAAGCGCTGTTGGACACGCGATCACCATGCAAATACCGGTTCGTGTAACTGAAATTAAACGTAACGGAGAATTTTTCGGTTACGCTGTTGACGGGACACCTGCCGATTGCATGAAAATGGGTGTTAAAAATATATTAAGATATCAACCGGACATTGTAGTTTCGGGGGTGAATAACGGAGCTAATACGGCAATAAATATAATTTATTCCGGCACCGTGTCAGCCGCACGAGAAGCGGCCATAATGGATATTCCGGCATTAGCTGTTTCTGTTGCGAGTCACGATGTAAAAGATTATTCATACGCTGTAAAAGTTGCCAAGATGTTCACAAAATTGGTTGCAAAAAACGGATTGACTCCCGGTACGCTATTGAACATTAACGTTCCAAATTTGCCGGAAAATGAAATTGCCGGAATTAAATTTACCAAACAAGGCAAGGCGAAATGGGATGATGTTTATGAGGAACGCAAAGATCCCTATGGCAGAAATTATTACTGGCTCACAGGCACTCTTGTAGAAGTGGATAATGAATTAGATTTGGACCAATGTGCGGTTAGGAACAAGTATGTTTCGGTAACTCCAATCCATTTTGATTTAACGGATTATACCACTTACGAAACAATTAAAGACTGGAACCTGGACTAAAATCCGTAAGTAACACTCATAAATATTTCGAAATCTTTTCTATGCTTGATAAAATATTTGCATTCGATACAATACAATTTTCATTTGCAGCCGAACCGTGGTTAATTATCCTTGGAGCCGTGTTATTTATTTTATACGCGATTTATATTTACAAAAATACAATTCCGGTTGTCAGTCCGCTTCTTCGCTGGTTTCTTATTGTTCTAAGAACACTTGCATTAATTTTAATTTTATTTTTGATTTTCGAGCCGATCCTTGTACTTAAGTCCTCGGAAAAACTTAAACCAGTTAATATGATTTTTATTGATAATTCAAGTTCGATTTTAGCTAAAGAACGTGATAAAAGAATTCAAAACATCAATACAACTGTTTCGCAGATATTAGAAAATTCAAAGGCAGAGAACGAAATTTTTACGTTCGGGCGAAAGACGAAAAACCTAAAAAAGGATCAACTTCCTAACTTAAAATACAACGAGAGTTTAACAAATTTTGATTCGATTTTTGCATTCATTGAAAATTCAGATAAAAATATTTCATCGGTAATAATATTATCAGATGGAGTTTTAACTGACGGCAGAAATCCTATATATACCGCAGAGAAAATTGACAGGCACGTATATACAATCGGAATTGGGGATACTGTAAGCGGTAATGACATTGAGATTAAAAAAGTTCTTTACAATGAATACATTTATGCCGGCAAAAAAACCGAACTGAACATTACCGTACTCAACAGCGGCTACGAGCGAAGAACGGTAAACATTTCATTGTTCGAAGGTTCCAAACTTATTGAGCAAAAGCCGCAAGCGCTTGGTAATACCGGCATCGATAAAATAAAATTTGATTATATGCCTACCGAACCGGGTGAAAATAAAATTACGGTTACCGTTTCCGAATTTAAGAATGAGTTAACAACTGCAAATAATAAAAATGTTTTTTTCATAAATGTCCTCGACAATAAATTGGTTGTGTTGCTAATTGCCGGAGCCCCGTCAAATGATTTATCTTTTATAAAGAACAGCCTCAGCCAGGATGAGAATCTTGAAGTTAGATCAATTACTCAAATTAGCGCTAATAGATTTTTGGAAGATAACAATTTTGATGCAAGGATTGACAGCGCCGATATTCTTTATTTAATTGGATTTCCGGTACAAAACACACCGGCAAATTTATATAATAAAGTGAGCGTTGCTATCAAAGATAAAGGCAAACCGTATTTCTTGTTGAGCACACCGGAAACTTCGCTTCTAAAATTGCAATCCATCTCCGATGAGTTACCGTTCTCAGTTTCGAGAGTAATTAATACCAGCTCAAGCGTTCAAACTGAAGTAACTGATTTAAATAATCCTCTGCTGTCAAACAATTCTGTTGATGGGATTGCGGAATGGATTAATCTCCCGCCGGTATTAAGAAACGACAGCCAGATAAAAGCCAAGCCGGAAAGCAACGTCATATTAAAATCAAGAATTCGAAACATACCTGTTGATAGTCCGTTGCTGATTAGCAGAAAAATCGGGAACCGTAGATCGATAGCCTTACTTGCCGGGGATATCTGGCGATGGAAGCTTCAAATCGCGCAGAAAAAAAATAATCTCTTCGATAGTTTTATTCTAAATTCCGTTAAATGGTTAAACGTACAAAGTGAACAAAAGCAGATCGATATAAAAACAACAAAAAAAATAGTCACTCTCGGAGAGCCGGTGGAGTTTATTGGGAATGTTTATGATGAAACATTTTCTCCACTCGATGATGCAGAAGTAAAAGTCAACATTAAAACTCAGGATCGTCAGTTCGAATTGATGATGAATTCTATTGGAAATGGGATTTATGAAGGTGAGTTTCAAACGAATCAATCAGGGGATTATCAATTTTCGGGCGAAGCAAAACTCGATGGTAAAATTTTAGGAAAAGATACAGGCAAATTCAGTGTGGGCGATGTAAATGTTGAAATGTTGAACCCGAGAATGGATAGAACCTTTCTTGAACAAATAGCAAATTCAACGGATGGTAAATTTTTCCCGGTTAATAATATTGACGGACTTTTAAACGAACTCGACCGGACGTATGAGAAAAGCATAAAAGTAAAGACTAGTGAAAGCAGTATTAATCTTTGGTCAAACGAAATTCTGCTTTTTACAATAATAGTACTTTTCGGAATTGAGTGGTTTTTCCGTAAAAGATCCGGCATGTTATAGAAAGTTGAGGTAAAAATGAAATTTATAGCATGGTCTAATAAGGATGCAATTCAAGTACGAATAATTGACGAGCAGCATGCAAATTTTTTAAAAATTGTAGATGGTTTGCACTCAACTATTGGTACCACAAGAGATAATGAAGCCCAAAGTCTTTTGGATCAACTGATTGCTGAAGTAAAAAATCATTTCAATACCGAAGAAATTTTTATGACCGGCAATAAATTCAGCGGGTATATTTCTCATAAACTTGAGCACGATAGATTTTATAATAAGATAAATCAGTTTCGCAATTCGGTTCAAGCAAAAAAGGAAATGGTAAATCTTGAATTCCTAAATTCACTTAAGAGATGGTATTATAACCATATCGAAATGAGTGATAGAAAATTAGGACAATATTTAAATACCATAGGTATTAAGTAATCAATTAATTCGAATTACTAAATTGTACGCTGCCCTAACAAATAGGCTTAAAAAAAATATTGGTAATCTTGTCGATTTTTTCCTGCCAAGGTTTTGTGTGTCATGTGAACATAATTTATCCGCAAACGAAAAGATCGTTTGCTCTGCGTGTTATTCGAAGTTACTTGGAGTTGAGGATGAATTTATGAATGCTGAGTTCGAAAGAAAGTTTTCATCAGCAAAAATAATCACCGGATTTTATACCCCATTCATATTTAACGAAGAATCCCCGGTAAAAGATATAATTCACAAATTGAAGTACGAGCAACGATTTAGAAACGGAATTTATCTTGGTGAAAAGATTGCCGAGCACGGCAGAGATATAATTCGGGTATGGAATATCAACTTAATTATCCCGGTTCCCCTTCACAGAACTAAACAAGCTGAGCGAGGCTACAATCAATCTTATTATATTGCAAAAGGGATATCGAAACCAACAGGCATCCCGGTTTCGCAAAGAAGTATAAGGCGAATAAGATATACTCAGTCCCAGACAAAATTAAATATTCTTGAGCGGAAGGAAAATATAAAAGGTGTGTTTAAAGTAAAAGATAGAAAGATTATTAAGGGTAAAAACATATTATTAGTCGATGACGTTATTACCACCGGCGCCACAGTAAGCGAATGCGGAGTAACGCTGTTAAACAGCGGAGCAAATAAAATTTATGCGGTTTCCACTGCGCTTGCCAATTAGATGATTATCATTTCACAAATGCGAAAAACTCAATTATCCTCATTTTTACAATTCTATAATATTTTCTGTCGAGGTCAGTTTAATTATTGTTAATTCATTTCGATAATTAGTTGAAAAATTGCGATGGGATACCTCTGACAAGTATTTCATCGTGAGTTGATAAATTAATTTTCGATGAATGTTTTATTGGATTATAAAAAAGAAGATATTAAGATTGTTCGGCTGTTAGATATACTTTCTGAACCAATAAGGAATATCGATTCCGAAATAGCTGAGGTAGATGGATCTTTTCGGGATTTAAAGAACAGGTTCGACTCAACCATGGAGTTTACAGCTGCTATGAATCTGATAGGCGATTTTTATGTTACGGTGATTCTTGGCTTAAATAGACAAGCGCTTACTTTTATAGCCAAAAATATATTCGGTTTAGATATTATTGAATTAGGCGATGAGGAAATGTATATTGAAGGGGCGAAAGAATATTTGAACATAATTACGGGCAATAGTAAAAATAAATTGCATGAGGCCGGATTGGATTTTGAGTTATCATTACCCGAACAAATGGAATGGGGAAAAATCAATGAAGATAATTCGTCAATCTTTTTATGCAGATCATTTACTTTTAATAACAATTCAATTAATCTGATAATTGATGTCTTTCAAGAGAACTGAAAAGGGGTTTTACAATGGCAAAAATAATGATAGTTGATGATTCTAAAATGATCCGGAACGCGTTAAGAATTTTTTTGGAAGCCGGAAATCATGAAATAGTATTTGAAGCCAAAAATGGTTTGGAAGCCGTTGCGGCATACATTGAACATAAACCCGATTTGGTAACGATGGATATATCAATGCCGGAGATGGATGGAGTAGAAGCTGTTAGACGAATTATAACCTTCGATCAGAATGCAAAAATAATTATGATGAGTGCAGTGAATCAAAAAGAAATGGTACTTGAGGCTTTGAAAAACGGCGCACAAAATTATTTGTTAAAACCGGTAACAAAGGAAAAAGTTAACTTAGCAGTCAATCAAATCATGGGTAATACTTAGACTCGATTGCGGTGATATTTTACATCTTTTCGGGCGCGCTTAATCCAAGAATAGTCAAACCGTTTTTTATCACCGTTCGCACGGCAATAATAAGAGCAATCCGGGCTTCCGCTAATTTTTTCTCCGAACCAATAATCCTGCATTCCGTATAAAATTTATGAAATAATGCCGCAACTTCTTCAAGATAAAACGCAATTCGATGTGGCTCGAATAGTTCGGCGCTTAAAAGAACTTCCTCTTTAAATTCATGAAGTTTTTTTATCAATTTTTGTTCGACATCGGTTGTTAATAAATTCAAATCCTTCGTCGAAAAAGCAAGCTGTTGTTCCTCAATCATCCGTAGTATTGAACAAATCCTGGCATGTGCATATTGCAAATAGAATACGGGATTTTCGTCGGATTGTTTTTTCGCAAGATCAAGATCAAAATTTAAATGGCTCGACATATTCCGCATAATAAAGAAATACCTAACTACATCGCTGCCAACTTCATCAATTAACTCATCCAGAATAATGAAGTTTGCTTTGCGCGTTGACATTTTTACGATCTCACCTTTCTCCATGATCGTAACAAATTGATAGATTAGCACTTTCACTTTTGAAGAATCATTACCCAGCGCTTTAATGCCGGCAAGCACATCCGGGTAAGTGGCGTTATGATCCGATCCGAAAACATCCACCATCAAATCGTAACCGCGCTCAAATTTTGAAAGATGGTATGCTATGTCTGGTAGCCGGTAAGTAGGTTCACCCGTCGATTTAACAATCACTTTATCCTGCTCGCCGCCAAGTCCGGTTAAGTGCAGCCAAACCGCGCCATCTTTTTCATACGATAAATTTTTCTCTTTAAATCGATTGAGAACTTTATCAATCTCGCCGTTTTCATAAAGAGTATTCTCATTAAAAAAGATTTTAAATTCAATCCCCAACCGGCTCAATGAATTTTTAATATCAGTAAAAATTTCACTTTCTGCTCTCTGTTTGAATTTTCCCTCTGGACTTTCATCCCTCAGCTTGTCACCGTACTCCTTAAATAAATTATTCGCAATATCTTTTATATACTCACCCTGATAATGCTCTTCGGGAAATACAATTTCATCACCAAGAAGTTGCAAATAACGCAGTCTTACTGAATCGCCGAGTACTCGCATCTGTCTGCCTGCATTATTAAAATAAAACTCTCTATCAACATCATATCCAATCCATTCAAGTAAAGTAGCCACTGTATCACCAACAATGGCATTTCTTCCATGTCCTACAGTCAAAGGGCCGGTTGGATTAGCAGAAACAAATTCAACATTAGCTTTTTTGCCCTCATACTTCAAAGATTTTCCATACTTATAACCATTGGTCAAAATATCTTTGATAAGTCCACCGATATACTCCTTTGTAAAATAAAAATTGATAAATCCGGGTCCGGCAATATCAACTTTCTCAATTTTCGTAGAATCATATTGAAGATTGGAAATAATTTCTTCAGCAATTAAACGCGGACTTTTTTTCAATTTCTTCGATAACAACATGGCAATGTTAACTGACAAATCTCCGTGCGCAGGATTGTTAGGAATAGAAAAATTAATTTCCTCCCCTTTCAAGTATTCCAAAACATTCGCGACAACAGTAAAGACATGTTCAAGATATTCTTTCAAAATTTTATTTCCTTATCGTTCTAACTTTAGCAATATAATTATTTAATCTTCTTTAAAAGAGGATCTTCAATAGATTCGGAAGGTGCATCTCCCCAAAGTTTTTCTAATTTATAATATTCTCTCGAATCAGCTTTAAAAACATGAACGATCACATCGAAGTAATCCAGTAAAATCCAATTCAATCCTTTGTACCCCTCTTTGTGATAGCATTTAATGCCTTCAGCGCTTAGCATGTCGTCAATTTCATCTGCAATTGCTTTCACCTGCGTATCGCTATCAGCCGAGCATATTACAAAATAATCAGCGATGCTTGACAAATTTTGAAGATCCAATAGTCGTACATCATAGCCTTTCTTGGCAAAAATATGTTCTGCAATTTTATTGCAAAGTTCTTTTGAGTTCACATTAAAATCCTTCTTTTAGTGGGTTCAACTTAAAATAATCCTTACCAATAATCACACTAACATCTAAAAAATAATCATCATTCAACTGCTGAATTACATTCTTTTTGTTTACACCCAGAATACCGGCAATCTTTTCGGCATTAGCTTTATTGCCTATCCTATCAATTATCATCGTCTCATCAATATCAAACGAGATGTAATTTCCCGAACCGACAATATCGATATCGTTTTTTCTAAGGTAATCGGTAAACCTATCTGCTACCCCGGAAACGCCGCATCCGTTTTGTATCTCAGCTTGAATTATTTCCGATGCAACATCATTATTTACATTCTCCAATTCGGAATTATCCCGGTTCGAAAGTTTGATAAATAACGAATAGCCCATATAAATAATCAGTCCGGCAAGTAAAAATATTGCGATATTCAAAAACATATTAAAGGTGGATGTTTTAATATCGACTTCCGGTGAATCCTTAAATACTCTTTTCATTCATCTTAAAAATTATTGGAAAATTCTCTATCGTTTGATAAAAAATAACCGAGCCGCAACCCGGTTATCAAAAATACAAAATTTTATTGCGTAATTGAATTACGGTCTGAGGAATCTTCCATAAAACGGGTCATAATCATAATAATAATATCCGAGCGGGGAATTATTATACTGGATTGTTAGATTAAAATTTTCGGATGGTCGGTAATTTATCTGTGCTCTACTCAAATAAATACCGTTAATTTTACTCGCAAAATCATCTCCGAATGAGCTGTAAGGACTGTTAACAATACTTGCATCAACTTGAATGTCAAAGTTATCATTGAATTGATAGGACATGCTATTCGTATAAACTCCAAGCGCTAAACCATTTCCGCCGAAACTTGAATAGGACATACTTACAGAATGATTCATATTGAACTTATTCATGTCCAAAAATCCAAGCAACAAACTTGATGGCGATCCGTTTGAAATTCCGTTTCTAACATTCAAAGGAACATCAGTATCACTCTTAAATTGTGCGAAGACTGTGCTAACTGATAAAACGGCAAACAATAGGAATAGCTTTTTCATTTTTATCCTTAGTTAAAAAAGAAGCAATTTAGTTTCTTTAACAGATACAATACGAAAATTGTTTCTCGAAAAATTTCTACCGCTAAATAAAAGAAAATAAAGTAAATAGCAAGTGAGGAATAATTTCGCAATAAATCTACTTTACTTTAACAATCATCTCCACTTCAACGGCAGAATCGATGGGTAGTTCACTCACGCCCACGGCGCTTCTTACATGTCTGCCATTATCGCCGAATATTTTTCCAAGTAGCTCCGAGGCTCCATTTGCAACTTTTGGCTGATCGGTGAAACCATCTGCGCTATTAACAAACACAGTTACTTTTAAAAATCGTTCTATTTGATCTAAATTTTCCACAACCGATTTAATTGCGGCAAGACAATTCAAAGCGCAAAGTTCCGCGGCTTTCATTCCGGTTTCGAGTGTTAAGTCTTTACCTACTCTACCTTTGTAAATGAGCTGACCGTTTTTTAATGGGATTTGGCCCGCAGTGAATACATATTTATCATCACGAATTGCTGGAATGTAAACGGCTAACGGTTTAGGCGGTTCCGGGATAACGATTCCTAATTCTTTCAATTTTTCTTCAATCATAATCAATCCTTTTTGTTTTCGCATGAAAAATAATTTTTTTATTCGATTCAAACAATTTGATTAGCTATGTTTGCACCAGAAAATTTTAGCAATCATTTAATGAAAACCGGGGATATACTATGACTGGAGAAAAATTTGAAGAACTTGTTTCGGTTATGCGAAGACTGCGTGTAGAATGTCCGTGGGACCGCGAACAAACTAATGATTCAATAAAGGCGGCAACACTCGAAGAGGCGCATGAAGTTGTAGAAGCTATCGATGAAAAAAATTTTGATGAACTAAAAAATGAACTCGGTGATTTGCTTTTACACATCGTTTTCCATTCTGCTATTGCTGAGGATGAAAATAAATTCATGATAGACGATGTGATAGATGGAATTAAAGACAAGTTGATTCGAAGGCATCCCCATGTTTTTGGCGATGTGATTGTAAAAGACAATAATGATATACTTCGGAATTGGGAAGCAATAAAACTTGATGAAGGAGGACGAACTTCTGTTCTCGAAGGAGTTCCGAAATCTTTATCAAGTGTGCATCGCGCGTTCAGGCTTCAGGAAAAGGCTTCAAAAGTTGGATTTGATTGGGAGAAAAAAGAAGACGTTTGGAAAAAAGTAATTGAAGAAATCAAAGAAATGCACGAGTGCGAAGAAAGAGGCAGCTTCGATGAATTTGAAGAAGAGATGGGCGATGTATTTTTTGCACTCGTAAATTATTCGCGGTTTGTGGGGATTAATCCGGAGAATGCTCTTCGCCGGACAAATGAAAAATTTATCAAACGATTTCAGTACATCGAAGAAAAAGTCCGGCAGAGCGGAAGAAAAATTTCCGATTCTAACCTGGAAGAGATGGATAAATATTGGGAAGAAAGTAAAAAATTACTTTGACGGTTTGTTATTCCCGTAATTTTCGTATGCGTTGATAATATCTTTTACTAACTTGTGGCGAACCACATCGCCTTTGTTGAAATATACGAATCCAACTCCGTCAACTCCCCGCAATATTTCTTGCACTTCAACCAATCCGCTGATTGTATTTTTGGGCAGATCAATCTGCGTGATATCACCGGTAATTATAGATTTGGAATTTGGTCCGAGTCTTGTTAAAAACATTTTCATCTGCATACTTGTAGAGTTTTGAGCCTCATCCAGAATCACATAAGCGCCGTTCAAAGTTCGTCCTCTCATATAAGCAAGCGGCACAATCTCTATTATCTTTTTTTCCATATAGTTTGCAAGTTGATCAGTTGGCAACATATCCTGCAACGCGTCATAAAGCGGTCTCAAATACGGGTCAATTTTTTCACGGAAATCGCCCGGAAGAAATCCAAGACTTTCGCCAGCCTCTACAGCTGGACGAGCAAGGATAATTCTTTTTACAACACCTTTCTTCAATGCTGAGACAGCAAAAGCAACTGCAAGATACGTTTTGCCGGTACCTGCCGGTCCAATGGCAAAAGTAATATCGTTTTGCGCTACCACAGTTACATAAGTCTCCTGCGTAGGTGTTTTCGCTTTAATTACATCTTGTTTGGTATAAAGAACAATCTTTTCAAAATCTTTATTTGTAATTATTTCCTTGCCTTGCAAAGTGAGATCGATTATTGTCGTGATATCCGCTTGTTTCAAAGTACCTGCGGTATTTAATACATAGATCATTTCTTTAAATATTTTTTCGAGCGCTTCTACTTCTTCTTTAACGCCTTTAATAAAAAGATTATCTCCCCGAACAGCAACGACGGAATTGAAACGATCCTCGATTAATGATAGATTGGAATCGTTGTATCCAAGTAATGATACCAAATCAACATTATCAAGTTTTATATTTTTCTCAATTTGCGTAATTACCTCCGGAAATAATTATTTAATAAAATTATAACTTCTCTGTTACTTTAAAAACAATAAGCCCTTCTCAAAAAATTGAAAAGGGCTTTATAATATTTTTTGATTTACTCAATTAAAACAAACCGAAATTAGTTACCTATTGTTTGCTGTGGAGGAGCCGGTTTGAAATTTTTTCTGAGTTTATCGTATTTCGATTTCTCTTCTTCGGTCAAATTAGGGATTTTGAAAATCTGTTTTGGATAAATCAAATCCGGATTTTTAATCTGATCGCGGTTTGCATTATAAATTTTTGGCCATGCAAATGGATTTGCGTAATGTTCCTTTTTACCTGCAATCTTCCATAAGCAATCGCCTTTTACAACTGTGTATGAAATATCTTTCGCTTTCTCTTCCCATGCATCCATCTTTCTTTGTAATTGGTTGTGCACCTTGTCAAAGAATTCCGGAAGCGCGCTTATCTTGCTTATCTTTAATGCGTCAAGTTCAAGCTGACGATCTTCTTTTGTGGCTTCACGCCTGTCAATTTTTGATTCAACTGCATTGACAAGATTTCTAAATTTATCAACATCGGCTTTGGTTGCATCAACAAGTGCATAAAGCGACTTGATACAATCTTCATGAGACTGCATTCCGGCTTTAAGTGATTTTAAATTTTTCACATCATTTTGCAAAGCATTCAATTCGGTGGTTAAGGAAGTTTTCCTATCCATCAAACGATTGATTTCATTTTGCCATTCTTCCTCGGTCATTTCTTCCTGCGCTAAAAGACCGGTGGATAAAGCTAACATCAAACTAAAAACTAACGATAAATATTTTAAGACTTTCATTAAGTCCTCCGATTCTAAATTAAACTTTTCTTATTTACCTATTTTCTGCAAATTCTTTTGTGTTTCCGCTTTGTCTTTTGCACACTGGTCAAGTTTAGCATTTAATTCCGCAATTTCTCTTTCTAATTTAGTCTTTTCGCTTTTTAGTTCCGTAATTTCCTGTTCTAATGCGGTTACCTCTTCTTTTAATGCTTGCAATTCAGCCATTTGCTCTTCGGTTACTCCGCTGCACGACGTCAGACCTACCGAGCCTGCTATCATCAATACCGCGAGGGCAGAAGTAAAATATTTTTTGATTTTAACCATGTAATCCTCCAGCTGGATTTTTAATTAGTAATTTAGCACTGCGAATATAGCAATTTTGAGATAGAAATAAATTTATGGGCGAAAAATTACCATTATTTTTGTACCGTAAAATTTTGTTTGGCTCTCACTCTCAGATAAATATAAATGAATGATAAATGAAAATATTCGAATAAAAGTACTTTTGACCCTCTTTAACTTTTTACCGGGGAATACTTTTTTTACGAATCCGCTTTGTGGCTGCTATTTTGTTAGGTGGGGCTTAGTCTAACACTCGATTATGCCCCGGCGGAGTTTATCCGGCGAATCAGTATTTTTGCGCAGACGGGCTCGGCACAAATCCTTGTACGTTATATGCGTTTTGTATTTGATAATAATTATTAACCTGTATAAATAATATTTGACTGACTGATCATTTTATAATTTATTGGATTATAACTTTGTGGATTCGTAATTCTCAAATCATTACTGAAGAATAATATTTCTTTACCGATTTTTGAGCTATGAGCAGTATGCTTGAAAGTATATTCTTTGCTTCTATATGTTGAAAAAAGTTTTTTAATCTCTTTTACATTATCATATGAGACAATCCAATGTACATTAGTAATTTCCTTAATTTTATCGCATACTGCCAAATGATCATCCTTTTTATAATAATTCATATAAAGTGAACTTCCTTTTATAAAATAAGGAGGATCAAAGTAAAATATAGTGTCTCGTCTCGCAGAATCCTTTTGGATTTTTTCAATAAGTTTTAATGCGTCCTTTTTATATAGCCTAATATGATTCTTCTTTTTTGAAATATTTTGGATTCTTGAAACAATTTCTTTTTTATTAAAACGACAGTCAATTTTATACAAACCTTTTTGTTCTAAGCCACCCATTACGCCGCCATTAAGAATACCTGAAATGTTTGTACGATTTAGAAACAAGGTCGAAAATCCTAAGGTCAATAGATCAACTGTTTTTTTATTTTTTTGAATATCTCTTTGAATTAGCCAATTAGCAATTGTAACATCAGTTTTTTTTATTAGGTTACAAAGCTTATCCGTATAGTTTAATACCGAGTACCAAAAAGCATAAATTGATCTATCGCTATCATTTATAGTAATTCTATTTACAATGTTATTGAAAAGTAAAAATAATGCGACTGAAGCACCGCCCGCATATGGTTCGATATAATGACCATCGACTTTATTTTCAACACATATTTTTGCAATAAAATCAGCTAATTTATTTTTACCGCCAGGGTATCTTAAAGGAGAATATATTTTCATAATTTATTACATCAGAATGATTTTAAATAATGATTCAACTTTTCCCCAAGTTGATCTAACATCTTTTTCAGTTGCCGTCCAATTTTCGTTATGGTTAATCATATTCAATCGTTCGAAAGAATATGGCTTATCATAATCTGTTTTTATTTGTTTTATTGTCTCAATTAGATTTACATCAGTTATAGCTTTACAATTGCCATTGATTATATGTGCTAACATTTCACCCAATGTAGGATTATGTTTCTCATTTTTTCGAATTATGTCAAATTCGTTATTTCTTTTAAAATATACTATAAGTGAACACTCAATAAAACTTCGAAGTAAATCTAGAGTGGCGTTTGGAAAACTAGCCACGTCGATATCTTTTAATTCATTATATAAAATTCTTAATGGCTTATTATCAATTTTGTAAGGCACATCTATAGAAAAGAATAGTCCAGTAGGCATTGGTTTGGATCTAGTTCTTGTTGAGGAATTTTCAATACTTGATTGACTTGGCATAATATTAATTATTTTTTCATCAAATAAGTTTTGCTCGGTTTTTTTCTCAATTTCTTCAATAACTTTCTGAGAATCTTCGCTCTGAATGTTAGTAATATATTCCTCTATTTCTTCAGTTTTATTCAATGCTCGAGAATGAATTGGTTTATCATTGAAATCTTTTTTTTGAAGTACATTTAGAATAATTACTTTTAATTCTTCTTTAAAATCTTTGTTGCTTATACTTATATTTCCCTCTGAATTCAATTGAAACCCATATTTCTCCCATGCCGCAGTACTATCTAATATTCTAAAAAAAGTAGTAACATATCCCTTTCCAAGAACATCATTTTTAAATTCATCTGGAATATCTAAACTCTTGACAATTTTCGAAATTGCTATCCTAAAATATTCCTTCTTTTTAGCTATTCCTCGCCTTGCATTATGATGTGCTCTTTCGGCGTCTCCCCAAGAAACTTCATTGTTGCTTTGGATATGTTTTCTATCAATAAATCTTAATCCTTGTTCAAGGTCTGATGTTACCAGACATTCTAGTTTAATACTATTATCAATTTCAATACTTTCTCTCAATTTAATAAAATAATTTTGCAGCTCCTTCTTCTTCACTATCTCAGGTGAAATGATGGATTTATAAATTGATAATCTCCGATTTCCTTCAAGCACAATTAATTTATCTTCAAAGTCATATACTATTATTTTTTCTAATTGTGGTAAATCAAAGTCTCGGACTATAGCTTCCGCAAATTTCTTCATTTTGAATTTCTTTTCACTGGATAGAAAATAATCAACGAGCTCTTCTTCTGTTTTGTTAAAGTTTTCATCCGGAAATCTTGCATTTTCATCCCACAATGCTAAATCCTTGATTGCTATCATTCTTTTGTCAAATTTGCTTTCCATTAAAAACTCCATAATAAATTCTAATATATTAAGCACATAACATATATAATTAGACGCTATGCGTAAGTTAATTAATGTTTCTGCTATCAGTAACTTTTATTCCGCACTATCCTTGATTAAATACCAATTTTTTTCCTTCCATTAATTTTATTTCCTATCCCTTCTTTTACCAGTATCCAGCATCTTGCAAAGCATCAAAACTCAAATCCCAAATAACAAATAAATACCAAATAATAAATTCCAAATTCAAAAGACGTTTTTCCTTCCTTAACCAGAATCCGGTAACAATCATCCATCAACCAGTATCCAGCTTGTCGCAGCTTGCCCCGAAACTTCGGGGGCGTAGATGTTTTTTATCGAAGCCGGATAACAAGAAATCAATTCCACGCAAAGTCGCCAAGGTTTCGCCAGGTTCGCAAAGTATCTATTGAAACCTTAGCGATTAACTTTGCGGCTTTGCGTGCAAATCTTTTACATTATTTTTTCTTAACAGTGAATTTCGCCATATATCCACCGATAAATTAAATTAATATTTTATTTCCGTCAATAAAGTTTTTAAGTGTTTTTATCAGCCCGATGCCGGTGAAGCGTTCTTATCTTTAATTATTTTCTCTTTGTCTTGCATAGTGCGCTTAGTGACTGAGCGGTTAAAATGACATTAATTCTACGTGAATGATGATTTATTGGAGAGTTTAAAGTTATCAGTCATCAGTAAAGGAACAAGAATAAGATCAAGAATACGATTAAGAATAAGACGGTGTAAACTGAAAACTGTGAACTGATTACTGAAAACTGCCTTATGCCAGCTAATCAAATTATCCTTCTCTCCACCATGCTGCTATAAGTGTCGCCTGCGATTATTATATGATCGAACACATTAATGTCGAGCAGTTTGCCGGCTTCGACGAGTTTTTTTGAAATGGAAATGTCTTCGTTACTTGGATCGGGATTACCGCTTGGATGATTGTGTAATAAAATTATACTCGCGGCGTTATTATCGATTGCAACTTTAAATACCTCCCGCGGATGGACGATGCTTGCATTCAAACTGCCGATGGAAATGACTTCCGATTTTATGATTTTGTTGGCGGAGTTTAAACACACGACGATAAATTTTTCTTTCAACTCATCTCGTAATATCGGGCTGAAAATTTCAAAAATATCGGATGGTGAAATAATTTTTACGTCTCTGAATAATTTCTTGCTTGCGGAAATTCTCCTGCTCAACTCGAATGCCGCAGACATCGTTGCAGCTTTATCCCGCCCGATTCCACTTTCTTTCATCATAGCTTCTACGGATTTACCTGCCAGCGCAGAAAGACCGCCATGTTTTTCAACCAATTCGCGCGCGATTTCAATTACTGATTTCCCTTTCTTGCCTGTGCGGAGTAAAATAGCGACGAGTTCGGCATCGCTTAGATTTTGAGCGCCCCGCAGCATTAATTTTTCGCGCGGGCGATCATCCAACGGAAGTTCTTTTACCGTAAGAATATTTTTTACCTATTATCTATTTTGATAAAAATCACAGTTGTCCAATATAATTCCAAATTAGCAAATAATATTTGATTGCATATTATTCTAATAATCTTTTGTCGGCGTTGATAATGAATCCCTCATATTGCGTCCCATACGGGACTTTTCTTATGAAGGAAGAAATCGTAGTACTAAAAATATTATGTCCCTAACGGGAAAATTTGTAACAAATATGCATATAAACCTACATTATCTTTCAATCCCGTTAGGGATTAAATATTTATAGTAAATCACACCTAATATTCGGATTAAGTCCCATCGGGACGAAATATAAGAATTTTATTTTGGACAGATATGATAAAAATATGTTCAGTTACCAGTGAAACGATTATCTGTCAATTAACTTAGCACATGGGCAGTCACGGTCCATACCGTGACTGGCTTATCAAACATAAAAATTCTCTGTCATGGAGTGGTCTTCCGATGAATCGGAAAGCAGTGTCAGCCAGGTATTTATCAAATTAGACCAATCAGCAGAGATTTTTTCCCTCTTTGGCAGCAGAATTATGAGGATCAAGTTCGAGGGCAATACTGAAGAATGACTCTGCATCCTTCTTTTTATTATTTTTTAGACATACTTTACCGAGCAGCGAATAAATATCCGAATCTGAATTTTCTACTTCTACATATTCTCGCAGGTATTTTTCAGCTTTTTCAAATTCACCCATCCGGAATAAAATTTTTCCCGCCATACTTTTAATCCCGGGCTCTTTCGGATTTAATTTCAACGATTTCAAAATGGATTCGTGAGCGTGGAAGTACATTTCTTTATAATAATAGATAGTCGCCAGAGTCAAATATAATTCGTGATTACGATTTAAAAACCATTCCGAACTTTTAGCTGATCTTAACGCTTCATCAAGATTACCGAGTTCAATATTCGCTTTTGCAATATAAAGATAAGATTCCGGGACAAGCTCTGAGGTTTTATTTTTTGCAATAAAATCTTCGAAATTAATTTTAGCGATTTCGAAGTTCATCAAATGGAAATTGGAAACACCCATAAGATAAAAAATATCGTTGTGCTCGGTACGGGGTAATGCCGATAAAACATCGAGCGCTTTATCGTAATGAAAATTGCGTATGAGAATCTGCGCAAAAAATTTCCTAATCTCATCGTCGTGCGGTTCTTCATCAAGGTATTTTTCAATAATGCTTACGGATGATTGGAAATTATTCAGCTTATCGTAAATGCTTGCGAGCCTAAGCGTCGCGCTCCGTTTATATTCCGGCAATTCAAACATCTGCAAATAAATTTGTATCGCGTGAAGGTACTTCCCTTCTTTTTCAAATTGAGTAGCTTTTCTAAGCTGATGTTCAAAATTGTTCACTATTATTCCCATTCGATAGTGGAAGGAGGTTTGGAACTAATATCTAAAACAACTCTATTTACACCTTTAACATTACGGATTATTTTGTTGGAAACAGTTTCAAGAAAGTCGGGATTAAACCGGTACCAATCTGCAGTCATTCCATCAGTGGATGTAACGGCCCTAAGCGCAACAACATTTTCGTACGTACGCTGATCGCCCATTACTCCCACGGTTTGTATCGGCAGTAAAACCGCAAATGCCTGCCAGATTTCATCGTAAATATTTGCTTCTTTCATTTCAGAGATAAAGATATTATCCGCTTCGCGAAGTATGTCAAGCCGGTCTTTCGTTATTTCACCGAGAACGCGAACAGCTAATCCCGGTCCGGGGAATGGATGCCGCTGAATAAACCAATCCGGCAATTTTAATTCTTTGCCAATCGCACGTACTTCATCTTTAAATAATTCCCTAAACGGTTCGATCAATTTGAGTTTCATTTTTTCCGGGAGTCCGCCAACGTTATGATGAGTTTTGATTGTAGCAGAAACACCTTTCACTCTCACGGATTCAATAACATCGGGATAAAGTGTACCTTGTATAAGGTATTCAACGTTCTGGATTTTATTAGCCTCTTCTTCGAAAATCTCGATGAAAGTGTTGCCGATTATTTTTCTCTTCTTCTCCGGATCGGTAACATCCTTCAAACGGGATAAAAACTTCTCTTCAGCGTCGATATGAATTATATGAAGTTTATAATTTTCTTGAAACATCTTTACTATCAGAGCGCTCTCGTCTTTCCGCATCAAGCCTGTATCTACGTGAATACAGACAAGATTATCACGGACAGCCTCATGCATCAATAATGCAGCAACAGATGAATCAACTCCACCGCTTAATGCACAAATGGCTTTGCCCGAACCAACTTTTAATTTTATTTCTGCGACAGAATTACTAATAAAATTTACCGGGGTCCAATCGCCTCTGCATTCGCAAATTCTGAAGAGGAAATTTTGAATTATCTTTTTACCTTCTTTGGTATGCGCAACTTCAGGATGGAATTGAACACCATAAATTTTCCGTTTTAAATTAGCTATCGCGCAAACGGGAGAGTTTTCGCTGTTAGCTATTACACTAAAACCTTGAGGAGGGGCGGTAACTAAATCTCCGTGACTCATCCAAACAATCGATTTATCGGAAACCTCTTTCAATAATGAGGTTGAATCATGAATATGTAACTCAGCGCGTCCGTATTCCCTACTTTCCGCAGGCTCTACAACACCGTTAAAATTTCTTGTGATCAACTGAAGGCCGTAACAAATTCCAAGAATTGGAATTCCCATTTCGAATATTTCGGATGAAACTTGGGGTGAATCTTCTTCGTAAGCAGACATCGGCCCGCCCGAAAGAATAATTCCTTTCGGATTCAGATTTTTTATTTCGGTAATGTTAAAATCATGTGGATGAATTTCGGAATAGACTTTTTGTTCCCTAACTCTGCGGGCAATCAATTGAGTATATTGAGAACCAAAATCAAGTATTAGAATTGTTTCATCGTGACGCATTAAATCTCGATTATAGTAAGACTATGAAATTTTTTACTCGGAAAGGTTAAGCTTCCCGAATTCTATTTATGAAAATTTTTATTCAGTTACTGACCGATTTGAGCTTTGTAAGCTTCACTATCAAGAAGCTCATCAAGCTCTGCCGGATTTGCGATCTCTATTTTAATAAGCCAGCCTTCACCAAATGGATCGGAATTAATAACTTGAGGTTCCGCTTCGAGTTTATGATTAATTTCAAGAACTTTTCCGGTACATGGTGCGTAAAGATCACTAACTGTTTTAACAGCTTCAATTGTACCGAATGTTTGACCGGCCGTTATTTCACTAAGTGTAGAAGAAATATCGACGAATACGATATCACCTAATTCACCTTGAGCAAAATCAGTGATACCGATTGTACCGGTATTTCCATCAACTTTGATCCATTCATGATCCGTAGTGTATTTCAAACCTTCTGGAACGTTCATTTTTTCTCCTTATTGTTATTTAAAAATTGATCTATGAATGATGTATCGTAATCAGAATTAATAAATTTCTCATTCTCAAGTACTTTCATATGGAATGGAATTGTAGTTTTAATTCCTTCAATCTGAAATTCCTCGAAAGCCCTTTTCGCCCGCGCGATGGCATGTCTCCTGTCTGTTCCCCATACAATTAATTTTGCAATCAACGAATCGTAGTAAGGTGGAATCTGGTATTGATTATAAACATGTGAATCAATTCTAATTCCAAAACCTCCCGGGAAATGAAGATATTCAATAGTACCGGGCGAAGGCCTAAAATCTTTTTCCGGATCCTCGGCGTTGATTCTGAATTCAAAACTGTGTCCTCTCGCAATAGTGGGGAGGTCCTCAATCTGTTCGCCTGCAGCAACAAGTATTTGTTGTTTGATAAGATCAAGATTCCAAACCATTTCAGTTACGGGATGCTCCACCTGGATTCGAGTATTCATTTCAATGAAATAAAAATTAAGATGTTTATCTACAAGAAACTCAACCGTTCCGGCTCCTTCATAATTAACTGCTTTAGCGCCGAGTATTGCCGCTTCTCCCATCTTTTTTCTAACTTCTTCAGTAACGACGGGTGAAGGCGATTCTTCAATCAATTTTTGATGACGCCTCTGAATAGAACAATCTCTCTCTCCGTAATGATAAACATTTCCAAATTGATCTCCAATAATTTGAATCTCAACATGGCGGGGATTTTCGATATACTTTTCAACGTACAAATCACCATTGCCAAATGCAGCTTGTGATTCCGAACTCGCGGTTTGGAAAGCTTTTTCAATTCCGTTTTCTTCCCAAACGATTCTCATTCCCTTACCGCCGCCGCCAGCCGAGGCTTTAAGCATTACGGGGTAACCGATTTCTCCAGCAATTTTCTTTGCTTCATCAATCGAATTGACGATACCTTCGCTCCCGGGCACTACAGGAACACCGCATGACTTCATGGTTTGCTTTGCGAATGCTTTATCGCCCATGTTGCGAATCATATCCGGGGAAGGTCCAATAAATTTAATGTTAGATATAGAACAAATCTCCGAAAAATCCGAATTCTCTGCAAGAAAACCGTATCCAGGATGGATTGCATCAGCGCCGGTTATTTCGGCAGCTGAAATTATACTTGGGATTTTGAGGTAGCTTTCTTTACTTGGAGGAGGTCCGATACAAACCGCTTCATCCGCCAGTATCACATGAAGTGAATCACGGTCGGCTTCAGAATAAACCGATACGGTTTTTATCCCTAATTCCTTGCAAGTGCGTATTACCCGTAAAGCGATTTCGCCGCGATTTGCAATAAGGATTTTTTTGAACAATAGTGCCTCTGATCCTTATTAAGTTTTAAACTTGTTCAATCAAGAATAACGGCTGGTTATACTCGACAGGTGTAGCATTTTCGACAAGTATCTTTACGATTTTACCACCCAAGTCGGATTCAATCTCGTTCATCAATTTCATCGCTTCTACAATGCAAAGAACAGTGCCCGGTAAAATAGTATCGCCGATTTGAACATAAGGATCGGCATCGGGTGCAGGTGCACGGTAGAAAGTACCAACAATAGGAGATTTTATTTCGTGCAAGTTCGATTTCTGTGTTTCTATTTCAGCTTTGGCTTCAATATTTATGTTTTGTTGAACAGCCTCGTGTGCAACTTGCGGGGAATAGTATTTTGTTTCGAATGGTTGAAACACAGCCGGGGATTTTGAATTTTTCGATATCCTTACTTTGAGGTCACCCTCTTGCACCGAAAATTCCGAGATGTCGCTGCTCTCAACGAGTTTAATAAGTTTCTTAAGTAAATTTAGATCCATGTCGTTCTTATTTAATTAATTTTTAACTCGTTCAACATATGCACCTGTCCGCGTATCAATCCTAATTAAATCGCCTTCAACAACAAACAACGGAACATTTACATTTACACCGGTTTCCATCTTTGCAGGCTTTAGAGTATTTGTTGCGGTATCGCCTTTAAATCCCGGTTCGGTTTCAACAACTTTTAAATTTACAAATATTGGTATTTCAACAGTGATTATATTATCGCCGTCATCAAATAAAATATCTACTTCTTCGCCTTCTTTCAAATAAAGATCACCATCGTTAAATAATTCGCGAGCAACCGTCAACTGCTCATATGTTTCGTTATCCATAAGAACCAATCCGCCGTGTTCCTTGAATAAAAATTGTAATTTCCTTCTTTCAACACGAACGATTTCAATTGTTTCGCCGGATCTAAAAGTATTGTCTAAAACCTTCCCGGTACGAAGATTTTTAACCATTGTTCGAACAAATGCCCCACCCTTCCCGGGTTTTACATGTTGGAATTCAATGACGGTATATAAATCGTTTTTAAAACGAATAATCAATCCATTTCTGAGATCGGAGGTATCAGCCATTATATAACTCTAAACTTTAGTTAATATAAAATATGGTTACAGGTTTTTAAATCAGGTTTGTAAAACAAGTTTACTAACCAAGATTTACTAATGCTAAATATCGTTCAACGTCGGCTATAACAGGCGCTTTCGGGTATTTTTCCTTAATCAATTCGAATGTTTTTTTAGCTTCTTCGTTATTCTTCAGATTAAGGTAGTTAATGCCTGCTTTAAGTAAGTATTCTGCATTAAGTGGATTTAATTCATCAACAAACGAAGCTTCATAAAAATATTTTGCAGCTTCTTCGTAGTCTTTTTTATTTTCAAAACAATTCGCCTGCCCGGCAAGAGCCGTAGCTTTTAACTGAGCGTTACTACCGGAGTAATCATCGTAAAATTCAAGAGCCTGATCTATTTTACCAAGGTAGTAATATGAATTAGCGGCATATATTTTAGCTAATTCTCCATTTTCCGAACTGCCGTACTCATCTGCAATCTTTGCCAATCCCATTACTTTTGTACCTGGCTGTCCTTCAATTGCTTCTTTATATAAACCCGATTCATATAATGACATAACTTCGGATAATTTTGTTGCGGCGTTCATATTATCATCGGCGATTTTATTCCTATAAAGAACAATTGCTATAACAACAACGGCAATAGCACCAACAATCATAAAAATTTTCGACTTATACTTCTCGTAAAATTCTTTAGTATTGTAAAAGGAAGTTACTAATTTGTCTTCTTTAATTTGTTTTTTAGATAATTTTTTCTTTTTTGCTAACACATCTTTCTCCTGAAAAGTGGAATATCTTAAAATTTGGCGTGCTAATTTAAAAAATATTAAATACCAATCCTAATATGATTAGAAAATATCCACGCTTTGCCGTCCAAATAAACTTCAACACGGTAAATACCTTCTTTTTCTACAATAAACTCAGCATCAACATTCTCAAGCGAACTAACATGCTCTCCATTGTGGATAAGTTTTATTTTACCGCTAATATTTGGTAAAATAACTCGTAATTTGCATTTATTCGAAGAATCAACTTTATCACCCATCTGGTATATCTTACCGTTTGATTCTGCAAAAAAACGAAATCCGGTAGCATCACCATGATAGTAATTAGAAACAAAACACCTCCCATCTTCCAGCGCTTTATAAATGAGATTCTTTGATGTTTCAACATCATTACCTGGAATAATTTTTTGGTCAGTAAGTACATGTGTCCGAACAGATTTAAATAGCACTTTGTATGGAAAAACCTCCACATCAAAAAAGCCGAAGATATTTATCTTATGAGCATGCGCGTCAATACCGCCAATACCAACAATTTTTCGTTTTAGACTGAGTTTATCCCAAACTTCTAATGTTTCGGACATAGGTTTGTCTATAGTCTTTAAAGGATGAACAAAGTAATTGTATTTGTTTTGTTCGGTAAGTCCTTCAATCCATTCGGACATATGATTCCAAATTTCAATACCGGTAAAATCCTCACTTTCCCAGGCTGTCCATGGATACGGCGGATGTTCTTTAAGCGAAGACCTTTTTTCATGCGGATGCGCAAGGAATCCTATGCCACCTGCCTCTTTTACTTTCTTCACATATTCAATTGCGGGAATGCGTGTGGAAATGGTATCGTTAATTCTGAACGCGAGATAATGATTTAGATTTTCCCGGTCATTTATTTCGCAACCGACAAGAACCAAACATTTACCGTACCATTTCTCATAATTCTCTTTTAATGCACGTAATGTATTATGATCGGTGAGTATTATAAAGTCGAGGCCAACTTCGTCAGCGAACCCTGCAATTTCTTCGACCTTCCCCGAACCGTCGGAAAAAACAGAATGAATATGTATTGCGCCAATATATTCGTACATATTTCATCTATGAAATGTTGAATGTGAGAATTGTACTAATGAAAAAATAAAATTAGTTTTCTACTTCGATGAGAGTTGAATAATTAGTGGACTGTTGTTTTATCATATCCGACAGTTTATCCATCAGGATATCAATTCTCTCATTTTGCGCATCTTCAAAATTTTCGTATGCTTCAAGACTATTGAAAGTATATATTTCTTCGAAAGAATTTTTATGATTTTTCTTTTCATAAACCGAATAGTTTATCAATCCTTCGGCTTTCACTAGATTTTTTAATTCTCGAATAACATCCATGTAATCGGTGCGCTTTTCAGGAATAATATCATAGCTAATTGAGAAAATAACTTTTGCCATTTATTTCACCATAATTAAATTGTTATTTTACCATAAAAAACTAAGTTTGCCGCACCAGCCAGAACAAGATTCTTAATTCGTCTATCTGCGACATCAAAATTTACAATAAATTTTTCATTCATTTTTGTAAAAATTTCAATCGGCGGCTTGATATTATTTTTAAAATGTGATATAACTGCACAAGCAACGGCGCCTGTACCACACGCAAACGTTTCGTCTTCAACGCCTCGCTCATACGTCCGCATAAATATTTTGTTATCTTCTATTTTAATAAAATCCACATTAGTACCGTTTGGTGCAAACTCCCGTGAATATCTAATTTCTCTTCCAAGTTCCTTAACCGGTACTTTATTCAGGTTAGTATAAAAAGATTTTGGATTTGAGAAATCTTCAAGCAATTCATTAATCATTATTACTGCATGAGGCGCACCGGTTTCAGCGAAAGAATAATTAACCGTATTATTCGATAAGTTTACTTTAAAATCATATCTCAGCAACATTGGAGCCGGCATTTTTAACTCAATAAATCCTGGGGAGAGTACCTTTCCCGAGTATTTTTGTCCATTGAACTTGAAAGTGGCGACATCATCTTTAATTCGATTACTGAGCCTTGCGTATTCAATTGAACATCTTGCCCCGTTTGCACATAACGAACCCGATGTACCATCGGCATTATAATAAAGAGCTGAAAAATTCATCCGTTCAATATCTTCAATTATCAGAACGCCGTCAGCGCCAATACCATAGCGTCTATCACAAAGTTGGCGGATCAATTCCATATCCACTTCCAAATTTGGATTTAACTGTCTATCTAATAAGACAAAATCGTTACCTGCACCGGTAAATTTTGCGAACGAAAATATTTTCATAACATCTGAAATTTAATTGAATCCAACTCCCAAATCAATAAAAATTAAGAAAGAATCTTCAAATAGACCTTTGATTTTTCGATAATTGCTATGTGTTAGGAGTCACTACTTCCTATTGCTCTATTGTAATTGTGAATTGGAATGACTTACTTGATCATTGAAAGTTATTGAAATGGATTTCGAAAAATGAAAATATTTAAATTAACCTTGAGAATGCTGCCCCTGTTGCTATTCTCTATTGTAAATTCTTACTCACAAATCGGTGGAGTTATACCTGAAGAACGAATTACTTCGTGGAATAATTCCGGTACAATTTCGGGCATTCCAGCTCATTTGCTCGAAAAGGCAATTGATATAACTTTTTATCACAATAGTGAAGATGGTGAATTTTACGACAATGCTATTGATAGGGCATTCCATGAATCGGAATCTTCTGGAAAGTATGTAATATTTTTCCCGGAAGGATTGTATAAATTTCACAACAAGATTGTCTTACCATCGGGAATCGTTTTAAAGGGAGAAGGCTCCGATAAATCAAAATTATTTTTTAATCTCGCCAGTCAATCTTCAGACTGTATTTTCATATCAGGTTCAACCGGGATAGAAATCGCAGTTACTGAACCTATTGTTAAGGGACAAAATTTCGTTTCTTGCGAGAGCATTCTTACAGATTTTAATAATGCAGAAATAGTGGATTTGTATCATGGTGAAGATGTATTCGGCGAAGACAACATTGGTTTTAAACAATATCAGAAAGCACAGTTGCTTACCTTCAAGTATATTGAAGGAAATAAAATATATTTTGAAGAACCGGTGAGACTTGATTACTCACTTCAGGATGAATGGGGAATGAATTTGTTAGTTAGAGAAATTAACCCGGCAAAAAATTGCGGCATTGAAGATTTATACATTACACGCGAAGATACACCGCCGGTTAATGGATACGCTTTGATAACTTTTTACAATGCATATAACTGCTGGCTAAGCGGCGTTGAAACATTCATGGGTGCAAACTATCATGTAGAAATACGAAAAAGTAAAAATATCGAGATACGCGGATGTTATTTTCACCATGCCTATAACTACGGCGAGGGTGGCAATGGGTATGGGGCAACTTTAGTTTCAACTGCTACTGATTGCTTGATTGAAGATAACATTTTCGAATCTTTGCGCCATTCAATGCTCTGTCAGTCAAGTTCAAATGGGAATGTATTTGGTTATAATGCATCCTTCAACAAGCCAGATGATAATTGGAATGAAGCATCTCTTAGTGTACACGGTCACTTTGCATATTATAATTTGTTCGAAGGGAATTACGCCGAGTACGCTAATGTCGATTTCGTTTGGGGAACGAATGGTCCATATAATACATTTTTAAGAAATTATATTTATCATGAGGGCTATTACAACAATGCCATTAACAATCAGCAATTGGAGGTTGAGGAAGGCACCGATAAAAACAATGTCGTTGCAAACCTTGCTTTTGCATACATACAGGGTGAGGATAATTTCGTACGTGAGAATTACAAACTAAGTTTACTTCCGGAAGATAAAGTATGGTCCGAAATTTCATATTATAAAGAGAGCAAACCCAATTTTATTTCGGATGCATACACATGGCCGTGTTATGGTTTAAAAATATCTGATTGGATGGATTCACCATCGAATATCATCCCGGCAGTATCGCGGATACTCTTAGAGAAGAAGACAATTTCAGCAGCTTCGCTTGCATTAACCGAAGTGGAAGATCAAAAATCCAATCCTGGTTATAAATTATCACAGAACTATCCAAATCCATTTAATCCTACGACTGTAATCGAATATAGGATTCCGGAACAAAGTTTTGTTACAATAGAAATTTTCGATATTCTTGGAAAAAGGATCGCAACTTTAGTTTATAGTGAAAGACAAGTTGGAATTTATCAAATTGAATTTGACTCGGTGGGGATCTCATCTGGCGTTTATTTTTATTCTTTCCAATCCGTATCACAAATTGACGGTAGCGTTTGTACTTTAATAAAGAAAATGATTTGTATCAAATAGAATCACATTAGCGAAGAATAGTAATTTTTACATGTAAAGTTTCGATCGATAAGTCCGATAATCAAGATGAAATAATGTTTTCGAACATTATTCCAAGGGAATGATTCTTGTTATTTTTCAATTAAAAGAAAGCAGATAAATATGTTAAATAGATCATTTTGGCCAAAAGCAATAATTCTTTTCACTCTAATTTTTATTTCTTCTTGTGATATTAAAAATCCAATAGAAGGAGTTGCAGTATTACTAAACCAGGCGCCTATTGAAACTGCTGTCACGGTTGAATTCATCGATTCAAAAACCAATAGTCAGATTGGAGTCGGACAACCAACAGAAATAATTATTGATGTTGAAGGCCCCGACAAAGACAAAATTGTAAATATGCAAAGTCAGAGTGTATCCTCGTTCACAACGACTATGGGCGTAATAAACTTTTCTGTTGCATCAACAACTTCTCCCAGTAAAAATGATCCTGTAGAAATTGTATTAATTGCCCACGCGGTAGGTTATCTCGACGCTATTCAATCGATTACAATAAATTCAATTGGTGGGAGCTCATTCTCCGTTAACATGACGAATAGAGAAGAACCTCCGGCAGGCGGATGTGTGAATTATGGAATTGCAGTACCATCAAACCTCGGGAAAATCACTTCTAACTTTAATGCGACTTCGTGCAATCAAAACGGATCTACTACATTGGCGTCGATTGAAATTGCCGAAGGAACAAATATTACCGATAAATCAAATCAAAAATTAACAGGTAACCTGGCCTTGCAAATAAGTTATTTCGATACTGAATCTGAAGGCTCAACAAACTCATTCCCTGGAGGTTTGTCGGCAAAATTCATAAAGAACTCCAGCGTAGTGAAGAATGGGATTTTTACCACGGTTGGTTTTGCAGATTTCGAAATAACAAATGAAAACGGTGCAAAAGCAAAATACTTCGATAAAAATGCAGTTTTAAAAATGAATATTGCACCCGGGGCTATAAATCCTCAAACCGGAAATCCAATAAAGGTTGGAGATCTCATCCCAATCTGGAGTTTAGGCGAGTCCGATGGAATTTGGAAATTTGAAAACGAAGCAGAAGTGGAACAGGTTGCTGGCGAACCAAACTATTCAGTTTTTATTGAAACCGGTCATTTATCCTGGTGGAACATGGGATGGGTGAACGAGGACATATGTGAAGTAGGAAGCACATTAAACTTTAGCGGGAATTTTTCATCACTTCGAATAAGAGTAAAAAGAGCCGATAACAATGCAGTAATTTTACCACGGAAAATCCTTACATCGACTGATGCAAGTGTTACATTAACATACGTTCCGGCTGGAATTCCTGCAATTGTGGAAGTGTACAATAATTTAGAGTGTGACGACACTCCGGCAAAGACTTTCGAAATTCCAAATCTTTGTGCAAATGAATATAATTTTGAAGTTGATCTTGGAGGGATAAACGTTTCCGTTATTGTTGATGCGATTTGCACAGACCGGAATCCGGTTTTAAAGATCCGTCCCAATGTCAATATATACATTCAAAATGATTGCAGTGAACTAATTCTAATTGGTAAAATGGAGAATGGACAAATTTTATTAAAAGCATTGGAGTTAAATAAAACTTATGTATTTGCCGTTGAATACGAAGATCAATGGTACACCGAACCAGCTTTAGTCACTCAATCTGACTATAAAATTGACTACGAATTACCGATTGAAGTTTGCGACGATTATTAATTCATATTTTGAGTGAAGCGAAAAATTTAATGTTTACACTTACTAATCTTTATCCGGTCTTGTACTTATATCAACTTGCTGAGGTACATTATTTTTTAAATAGCTCCGAATGAGTTCCTGTGCGAATGCATTTCACGATATCATCTTCGAGGCTATAAATGAGCAGTAAATCATTCTCGATATGGCATTCCCCACAATCACTAAACTGCCCCTTTAATGGATGATCTAATAATGACTTATCCAATTTTTCATTGTGCACGATTGCTTCAATTATATTTTTTATTTTTTCTATGTCTTCACCTTGAGCCGCCGTCCTCTTCAAATCTTTTTTAAATTGGGGGGTAAATCTAACTTGATGTTTCATTTTAATATTTCTGTAAACATTTCATCAACATTAGTAAACGGCTTGGAAAGATTCTTGCAGTTTCGTGCCTCTTCAATAGCTTTAGTTGTAGTTGCATTGGGTACATGCAATTCTATCGGTAATTTTTTATGAAGTACAGAGGACTTCATCAGCAATCTTACAGCCTCGGATTCGCTTAGACCAAGTTTTTTTAATAAACTATTAAACTCTCTTTTCAATTTTGGTTCAACGCGTGTTCTTACAATTGCAGTTTTGGTTTCCATTTATCAACCTTTTTTGTTTCCATTATGTGCTACAAAATAAATATATAAAATTTGAGATACAATTCATCACTCCGTCTCCATTTTTCGCTTAATCTTCATCTTCCAATCAAAACATTCCATTGAGCTCAGTCCTACCGGAGTGTAGTTGTTGATACTTTCTAATATATAAACATAGCGCGGCAAGCCGCAATGGAAGATGGAAGATGGAAAATGGAAAAATCATTTAAAATATCTTGACACAAAAAGCAAAAACTTAAGCGCCAATACTTTAGTAATACATATTCGGTAAATAGCCCGGCTTCGTCTCAAAATACGAGACTACGCCGCGGCAGTCTTCGTTTTTCGCTGAAATTTTTTTCCTCTATTTAAATATGTTCTCACATATTCTGGCCTGCCAGGGCGTAGTTTGAGCGAAGCGAAAAGCGAAGCCTGGTGGAGGTGGCGGGAGTCGAACCCGCGTCCGAAGATACATTTCGATGAACGTCTACACACATAGATTGTCTTTTGTTTTTCACTTAATCAACTCCGGCAAACAGGATCTGATTAAGCAATCCCATTATTTATTTCGCTTCAGCTTCACAGGCAACAGCTTAGGCTATCATACCTAAACGACGTTCATTCAAATCCCGGTATGAGAAAACTTGAAGAACGGCTACTTAAGTTTAATTAAGCAGCGAGTGCGAAATTATATTCGTCTTTTATTTTTTGTACCGTCTTTTAACGTGTCTACGGAGAACACGGTGCGCAGTTCAAAGAACTTATAACCCCGTCGAAGCCAATTTCACCCCCTTGTTTTCCAAATTATATCGGGAGTTGCATTAACCATGTTTTCGTATCGTGCTAATACAAATAGAAGATCGGATAATCTGTTTAGATAAATAATTATATCTTTTCCTATTTCTGCTTTATTTCCTAATGTTACTACCTGTCTTTCTGCCCGGCGACAAATTGTACGGGCAAGATGTAAAATCGACGATCCTTTTGAACCGCCGGGTATTATAAAATTTTTAAGCGTTGGAAGTTTCGAATCGAAGTAATCTATTTTACTTTCCAGCTTACGAAAATCATTTTCAATAATTCTTTGTAAAGTTTGCTTTTTATCAGGATCATTGGGCGAAGCTAAATCCGCCCCCGCGATAAAGAGATCAAATTGAATATCAATAAGTGTTTCTTTAATTTCAATATTGTCGATTTCAGTATGAGCTAAACCAATCATCGAATTCAATTCATCAATCGTTCCATATGCGTCGATTCTTAAATCATCTTTCCAAACAATCGAACCGTTAAACAGTGATGTTTTCCCTGAGTCACCGGTCTTAGTATATATTTTCATTTCTTAAACGGCAAGTCAATTATTTTAACTTTTATTTCGTGAGCGCTGTTCATAAAACGTAAATTATTCTCACCATGTAGATAATTCTTACTTATTATTCCTAAACCAATCTGCTTCCCCAAAAGTTTCGAATTAACAATACTCGTAATCATTCCAGCATTATCACTACCACTGCCAAGCAACTGAATGGGCGCTGTCAATTCTGTGGGCGATTCAAGAATTAATCCCCTCATCCGCTTTTGGACTTTATCATAGGTATCAAGGCGGGCAATAACTTCCTGGCCAATGTAACAACCTTTAGTAAAACTAACCTCATCAATTAAATTAACTTCATGGGGATTAATATTATCATTTATTTCATTTGGCAGGGTTGGTATTCCTTGCTCTATTCTAAAGATTTCAATTGCATCCTCTCCAACTAATACAGGGCTGAAAATATTGTTCGAACTTAATAGAAACATTATAATCTTGTTTATTTCAGAATAATCGCCAATCAGCCAAAATTTTTCACATCCAGATTTCTCTTTGAATTTCATGATTTGAAATTGTACATCCGAAGAGTTAAAGTTCAATATGTTATCGTCTATTGAACTTATTAATGAACCGGCAAATTGCATTAGGAAAGAACAAGCTTGAGGTCCCAAAATTTCAAGTACAAAATATTTTTTTTCTGGAGTAGTAACTACAATATCCTCGGTGATAATATAACGCTCTACCCACTTTTTGAGTTTGGAATTTTGATCCCGGTTTGCAACAACAATCGTCTTATCCACAAAATGCAGAATTGTTGCTCGATCAATGATCCGGCCTTTCTCATTTAAGAATAGAGTTCTTGTTCGTTTATTTTCCTTTAATTCCCTTAAAGTATTTGTAGCTATTCGATGCAAGAAATCCAGTACTTCAGAACCGCTCAATTCAATTAACTGCATGAATGAAATGTTTCGAATAGCCACACCATGGCGTAACGAGTCATATTCATCATCTATCGAACTATAAACAGCAACAGCACAGTCGCTTAAACTAAAACTTGAATTTTCCGGCTCCTGCTGTGAAATATTATCAGTATAACTTTCGAACATTCATTACCCTTTTAATTAGTATTTACGCCACCAGCGACCGCTGGTATGAGTTAGATATAATTGTTTTTTCGCATTCCAATAGAATGGAATTGAATCCACAATTGCAATGTAATTTGATGAGTCGGCAAACAGATATTCAAAATAATCCGGGTATTTATCGTTATCTACATTTGCCAGTGTACGTTTATGAGTAATACCAACGTAGGTTTCCATTAAATGAGGGACGCTCCGAATTCCATCTACAAAAAAGTAATTGTAGTTACGATGACCGGAGATGATACCATCTTCATAATTAAGTTCAACGTATTGCATATTTTTAGCGCCCCAGCGTTTTATAGTCATCGAATTAAATCCGCCGTGTATCGGAACCTCTTTTTCCCAAACCATATTGAAACTACCTTCGTTACATTCGAATAATGTAAGGAAGAAGAACGCAGTCCCGAGTTTTGTACTATCAAGATTAATATAGCTTGATTCGAAGCCAACGACATTTTTTGACTCGATATTTCTTTCAGTTGGTTTTGATTTGGCAATAACTCCAAAAACATAATTCGCATCGCCTCGATAATATAGAACTGCAGGCTTCGGAAGTGAATAAGTATATGTCCTATCAAAATCGACAAGATAAGTCCCGTCCGGGTAACTACTAATTACATGTTCTTGTAACGCAATCGTGTCGCAAGGCGTTCTGCTTTTAGCCTGTTCTTTTTCAACATCAAGATTATACTCCCTTATCTCCTGCTCATTTGTACCGGTTTTATCCGATTTTTCATCTGTGCCGCAGGCGAATAATAAAACTGATAATATTAGTAGGGCAAGTAATTTATTTGTATACATTTTTACCCCTTCTTATTCGATTTATTTTTGAAATAATTTATCAATTATTTTCCGAACTCTTCCATGAAATAAACTGAACTTAAAATTCCTTTTTCAAAATTCTCAACAAGAAAATGTTCATTTGGTGAATGGATATTATCCGAATCCAATCCAAGACCCATCAAAATTGCGGGTGCGTTCAATTGTTTAACAAATTCCACAACAATTGGAATTGAACCGCCTTCACGGGTGAACACCGTTTTCTTTCCGAAGGCTCTACATGTTGCTGCAGATGCGGCTTCAATGGCTTTGCTTTCCAACGGCACAACAATAGGTAATCCGCCGTGCAATGATTTCACATTTAAAGTAATTCCTTTCGGCGTCAGAGTTTTAACATAATTTGTAAATAATTTAGCAATCTTATTTGGATCCTGATTCGGTACTAATCTCATACTAATTTTAGCTTTTGCCTTTGACGGCAATACCGTTTTTGCACCTTCTCCTGTAAAACCGCCTACAATCCCGTTACAATCAAGCGTTGGCCGTGCCCACAATCTTTCGAGTGTGCTAAATCCTTTTTCACCCTGAAGTTCTTTCACTCCTAATTCCTTTGCATATCTAGCTTCGGAGAATTTCAGTTTTTTGTAATTTTCTCTTTCTCTTTTCGTTAATGGCATTACATCGTCATAAAATCCAGGGATGGTAATCCTGCCGTTTTTATCCATAAGTTTTGCAATAATTTTTCCTAATTCATTAATAGGATTTGCTACGCTTCCACCAAAGCTACCGGAATGTAAATCGCGGTTTGGTCCAATAAGTTCGATTTCCATATAACATAATCCGCGTAACCCATAACCGATTGTCGGCACTCCTTTAGCATACATGCTTGTATCTGATATAAGCACAGCATCACACGCGAGCATTTTTTTATTTTCTCTTATGAATGGAGCTAAGTTGCTACTGCCAATCTCCTCTTCGCCTTCAATCAAAAATTTTATATTTACAGGCGGTGCACCTTTTAATTTGAATAATGCATCAACGCCTTTTATGTGAACAAAATTCTGTCCTTTATTATCATTGGCGCCGCGAGCCCATATTTTTCCATCTCTTACAACCGCTTCAAAAGGATTAGTTTTCCACTCTTCAATGGGATCGACAGGTTGTACATCATAATGCCCGTAAATTAACACTGTTGGTTTACCCGGTGCGCCAAGCCATTCTCCGTAAACTACGGGATTTCCTTTTGTTGGAAACACCACGGATTTTGTCATCCCGATTTCCTTAAGTTTGTTGGCGACGTAATTCGCACATTTTTCCATGTCGGCCTTGTTTTCAGGTAGAGTACTGATACTTGGTATAGCCAAATAATCTTTTAACTCAGACAAATAATTTTCTAAATTTTCCGAAATAAAGCGAGCAACATTTTCCACAGGAATTCTCCTTAGAATTTTTTAGTTAGATTAAATATTAAGATTTATCAAAATCAGAGAAATCATTGAATTAAGTGAAATAAAATGCTCGCTAAATTTACGTTTATATCAGCCTCAATTCAAGGTCTTTTTAATTGGTTTTTCCAGATCGAAATTTCGGTCCGCAGATACTGATGCACCGGTTTTGCACACAAGGCTATTAGCTAAATTATCCGAATAAAAATTTATAAGGTTTTCTAAGAAGCTATTATTGATTAATTTTATAATGATTTTTTACGGCACTAATTATTTTATGATTTTATTCAGATACATACTAAGGAACCATTTCGGTCCATTTATATTTTCGAACTGTACGCTATTTGCAGTGCTTCTACTCCAGTTCTTAATGAAGATTGCCGATAATCTTGTTGGTAAGGGTTTGAGCTTTTGGGTAATATTCCAACTGATTATCTACAGTCTTTCATGGATGCTCGTGCTTGTGGTGCCGATGTCTGTACTTGTTGCAACATTAATGGCATTCGGGGGAATGGCTCAGAATAATGAGATTGCAATTCTTAAATCATCCGGTATTAGTCTTTATAAAATGATGATTCCACCGGCACTTGGCGGGATCGTAGTAGCTTTTTTACTGGTGCAATTCAACAATTACGTTTATCCGAATACCAACCACATGGCTCGTTTGCTAATGGAAGATATCAACCGGCAGAAACCAACATTGGCATTGGTGCCTGGTGTGTTTTCTCAAGACGTGCAGAGCTATTCTATTTTAGCAAGGGACGTAGATCCGCTAATTAATGAACTCAAGGATCTAACAATCTATGATAACTCGGCACCACCGGCTACAAATATTGTTACTGCAAAAAACGGGAAAGTATTTTTTTCGAAGGATCATAAAAAATTAATCCTTGATCTTCGCGATGGCGAAATTCACGAATCAGATGTGAACAAACCTGTGCAATACAGAAAACTAATTTTCGAGAAACATAAAATTGCAATCCCGGCTGCACAGTTCTTTTTCGAGCAAAGCTCAGCGGGTGGTTACAGAAGTGAACGGGAACTCGGCGCTCAGGATATGATAGTAATTGTGGACAGTCTTGAAAAGGTGAAAGAAAATTATTCGAAGGGTTTACGAACTGAACTTGATAAACTGAACAAAAAAATAAAAATTACTGAAGGCAAAACAAGCAGAACCGTTTCAAGAAATATGAAGCAAATGCTGCTTAGAGTAGACAATAAAATCAAATCAAATAAATCCCTTATAGAATCTTATCATAGCAAATTTGAATTTAACAAACGAGAAACGAACAAATTCTGGGTAGAAATACACAAAAAATATTCCTTACCATTCGCATGCATTGCGTTTATTTTAATTGGCGCCCCTCTTGGAACAATGGTTAGAAAAGGTGGATTCGGAATTGCGGCAGGAATAAGTCTTGTTTTCTTTCTGATTTATTGGACATTTTTGATTGGCGGAGAAAAGTTATCCGACAGAGGTTTGTTATCACCTTTCCTCGGCATGTGGAGTGCGAACATACTATTATTGCTGCTCGGAATATTTTTAACTATTAAAAGCGCGAGAGAAACTGTTATACTTAGATTTGATTTCCTCAAAAAATTAATCCCGAAACAATTTCGAGATCTCACAGAGACAGATGAAAATAATTGACAAATATCTTATTAAGCAATTTCTTCAGACGATTCTTTTCGGATTGTTGGTATTTATCGCGATCTTTATTGTTATTGATATGATGGAAAAATTGGATGATTTTATTGACGAGAATGTTGAAAATAAAATTATTCTTGAATACTATATTGTTTTTATCCCCGAAATTATAAGGCTTATTTTCCCCGTAGCTGTTTTACTTGCGGGGCTTTTTACTGTTGGTAAAATGTCCACCTTAAATGAACTAACTGCGTTCAAAGCGGCGGGCGTTAGTCTTTATAGATTTATGGCGCCATTCATTGCTGTTGCTTTATTACTCTCAATCTTATCAGTATATTTTGGCGGTTATATCGTTCCCGAAGCAAATGAAAGAAAGGTATACATAGAACGCAACTATATGAAAAAAGACGTAGTGCCGGCCGGCAGTAGTATTTATTTTCAGGATAGCCCGTTACGTATTGTTACTATTTCATATTACGATGGAATAACCAATCAAGCAAACAGAGTTAGCATCCAGGACTTTAATGAGAAGAATCTAACACAAATGGTTTCAAGAATGGATTCGTATAAGATGAAATATGATTCTTCGAAAAAATCGTGGCATCTGTTTGATGTAGTAAAACGGACTTTCACGGATACGAGCGAAAAAATGATTCGATTTAAAGAAATGGAAATTAAGGATATGAATTTTACTCCTGAGGAAGTAATAAAAAAGCAACGTAAGCCTGAGGAGATGACTACGACTGAATTATGGGAATATGCCGAAGAACAACTAAAAACGGGTAATGATCCTACACGGATCCAAATTGAATATCATTCCCGATATGCTTATGCTTTCGCTAGTTTCTTTGTAGTTCTGTTTGGTTTGCCATTAACTGCTAACAAAAGGAAAGGCGGACTCGCAATTGAATTCGGATTAAATTTATTAATTGCGTTTATCTATCTTGTATTCATGAAAGTCACCCAGGCATTTGGAAAGAATGGCGCGCTCGATCCCATTTTTACAGCCTGGATTGCAAACTTTGTTTTCCTTATCGCGGCAATTATTAATATAAAGAGAGTGCAGAAGTAAGCTTATTCTGCTAAATGGAATTCTTCATTCCGGTCAATTCATATATCCGTGTTGGCTCTGATCTTCCTCTAATTACTATCTGATCAACTTCCCTTGCATTGAAATTTTCTTTAACAAGAGCAAAGGTGGAAGCGCTTATTAAATTTGATGTATCATAATTTTTATTCAGCTCCTCAAGACGGGCAGCGATATTTACACTGTCACCCATCACCGTGTAATCGAACCGTTTGTCTCCGCCGAAATTTCCAACTATCGCCTCACCGGTATTAATTCCAATCCTGATCGCAATTTTATATTTTTCCCCATTTTCAAAGGTATAAACAGACGTTTCAATTTTGTCAAGCATTTCCAACGCGGACTTGCATGCGAGGTAAGCATGATTTTCCAAACGAAGAGGAGCGCCCCAAACAGCCATTATCGCGTCACCGATGAATTTGTCAATCATACCTTTATTTTCCGTAACAATATCGGATAAGTCGCAGAAGAATCGGTTAACAAAATTTACAAGTTCGGCTGGCTGTTTACCTTCTGCTATTTTTGTAAAATCACGCATGTCGGCAAAAAGAACCGTAACAACTCTTCTTTCGCCTCCAAGTTTAAACAGCGAGGGATTTTTTATTATTTCATCAACAATCTCTTTATCAACATATCGCGAAAAAGATTTTCGAATAAAAACATTCTGCCTGCGTGATTCCAAATAACTGAATACAATATTTGTAAGATAGCCTGCTGTTATACCAAGTGCCGGATTTATAACCGGCAAATAATAATTCTCCCCGATGAATAACCGGTGACTGATGATATATATTATATAGATAATCACTACTACGAAAACGAGAATGATTATTTCATTAAAGATTCTTTTTATGAAAGATAAATTGCGAAACGCAAACGGTATAAAAAAGAAAGACATAAAGAGAAAAGCTACGATTGATATCTCAAATCCTTCCGGCATTTTTTTAATAAAAAGCCGGTTTAGAAAATTTGAAATTGCGAGCGCATGAAATTCTACTCCGTAAATAAAATTACCCGCCGATGAATTTTTAATCAAAGAAGGAATTGGTACAATGTCTTTATCCTCAGGCATTGTTGAACCAATAAGTACAATTTTATTTTTGAACAATCCGGAATATTTCAAACCGAATTCTCTATCGTCCCATGTATTTATGGAAACATTCAAATCGCGTTCATCTTTTGTTATGAATGAACTATCATCGAGCACATCAATAAATTTTACCATGCGAAAGCAATTGCCGGAACAGTAAAAATTCAACAACGCTGATGAAGCATTAAACTTTGGGATACTGAAATTAGCTAATTCAAAACTGTTACCCTTAACCTCAACAACTTGAAGAGGGGGAATGGACAAAAATTTATTAATTACCGCGAATCCGAATGATGGAATTTTTCTGCTAGTCAACCCCGAATAAATATACGGCATGTACCTTCTGCAAACTCCATCCTGATCGGACGGAACATTTACAATCCCAAGTGAACTATCGAATTTAAAAAATATATTGCTGAAGTTTTCTGATTTTTTAAAAACGAGCGATTGAATACCTTGGCTGAGTAACTCTACGTAATCGGAATTATTTTCGTAGTAAACTCGTTCGCGGGGAACATCTATTTGTCCGGCTAATACTACTTTTCCCGATCTCTTAATTGCATTAACTAATAATGAATCATTTGACGCAGAGTACTGATCCGGATCAGCCATCAGCAAATCTATGCCAATGGCGCTCGCTCCGGCAGCCATAAGATTATCAATTACTTTTGCATAAAAAGATCGCTGCCAAGGCCACCGGTTCAACGGAGGAATTATCTGATCATATGAATCCTGGGATATCTCAAGTATTACAATATTCGATGAATCCACATCAATCGATTTGTCCCTTTCTAAAAATTTTTCATCGAGTAGTTCTAGTTCGAATCCCGTGAGGGGTAGTTTAGAAAACGGAAAGACATACAATACGAGTAATGTTAGGGCAAGGAGGATAAAAGAGAAGAATAATTTATTGCCGAATTTTGATCGGGCTGTTACATCCTCGTCTGTGAACAGCCTCATATGTTTGTCCGGAGAATTAATCCGATAATTGAATTACCTGTATCCCCCGTAATTTTAAAGAAACGCGTCTGTAGCAATAAACTGATTTGTTGATTTACAAAATATTCAGCAGTCATTTCAAATGTTTGGCGCTTCAAATCTCCGAATGACGGACTGACGAAAGCAGAAATATTCAACATATTTTCTAACAGAATAAATTTACCGCCGAGTGAAATACCCGAATAATCGAATTTATTACCAGCAACATCACTCTGATATACTACGCCGTTAAAATACGACGAGAAGATTGAGCTCCATTTGCTCATCAGCGATAAGTTCACGAGCGAATTATTCCCATCGGAATTAATTATACTGTTATCACTCTTTACGGATGTTGAGTAACTCAACGAAACATTATTCTCCGCCAGGTAATTGAATTTATGAGAGACTTGAATTCTAATCCTGTTCGTGGAATTATCAATTAAGTAATTCGCTGAAGAACTATCGGTGCTCTCAATATCATTCTTGTTAAAATATCTTGTGAATCCAAGTACTATTCCGGGAAGATCTCCTTTCGGGAAATAAGAAATAGAGCTGTTGATAGTTTGAAAAGTAGTTGTTGATGTCTTCGAATTTTGAAGATTGTCTTCCAATCTTTCATAACCGAGATTAAAAAACAATCCTTCCTCGAACAGATTGAATTGATCTGTGATAGAAAAGCCTTTTACATCGGTGCGGAGAAATTCCTGCCCGAAGGATTTGAAACCGCTACCCCGGTACAAATATTTGAATCGCAGATTGTTATTATAATAATTGAGTTTTATTTCAGACTCACCAGCAAAGGTAGAAAACTCTCCGGGATTTAATGGATGGAAAAATTGATTGAACGTTATAATACCGCCAAGCAAATTTTTAATTTGCTTCAGATCGTCCGTATTGTAATCAAAGAAACTACCCGAATTGAATAAAGAATCAATTTGGCTATCGCTCAATGTACCGTGGGTAATGTTGCTGTTATATAAACTAAATGCCGCCTCGGATTTGATTTGAATATTATTTCGATCAAATCCCATATTAAAATCAAAACCGGCAAGAGCATTTTCTTCCGGGTTCGAACCGAATTCAATCTCATCATTATCTTCGGAGTGTAAATAGGAAAATCCGAAATTGATATTATCCGAAATAAAAAAAGCCGGACGTATTGCGAACATTGTTCTGCTATATGTTCCAAAGTCAACCCTACCGCGGGATGAGCCGTACCTCATAGAATCAATAGAAATCACATTCGATTCGAGTAAAACAGAATCACCTTTTATAATTTCAAGAAGTTGACCTTCAATTTGTCTCCTCGTTTCACCGAAGCTTATATTCAATTTTAAAAAGTTTAAGTCCAGCTCGACGTCAAATCCCCTAATCCTTTTTCCATTCATAATTAAGTAAGGATAACGGGGATATGCATCGCCAATACTAATTTTCATCCAATCGTTCCCGGCTTTCACTTGATACCGGTTCTGCGGTTGAAGATACTTTTTTTCTTCAGAAGTTATATATAGATTGAGGCCGAATTCCCAATCGCTGTAATTGCCGGTAATGTTGCCAAGAAAATTATTATACCAAATATCCGAGCCAGCATAATCTTCCCTTCTGCTTTCAGCTTGAAGATCGACTTTATAAGTAAAAAGTCCCGATGGTAATATGCCGCTTCTGCCTGAAATTATTTCAAAAATTGTTTTATATGAATGATACAAAACTCCATTCAAGTCAAACAATTCTATTTTAATTACGTGGTTGCCGTTGTTAAGAGAAACTGGCAAAATCGCTCCGTCAACGGAAACAATATCACCATCAATAATAACATGATTATTAATATCGATACCGTCCAACCAAATTTTTGTTTGCTCTTTTTTTACGTTTGGAGAACATCTTAAAAGCGAAAATGAAATTAGCAAATCGGATTGATCAAATTTTTCACCGGGCAAAGGACTTAAAACAATAATTTCATCATCCTTCGGAGATCGCGGCTCGACCTTTATTTGCAAGGGTGGGACTTCATCCGGCGAACTTAAAGGATAGGTTTCAACCGATCCGTTTGTAAACAATATCGAGATGTAATATTCGATTGTCGGAGATAAAACATGTTCTGCCGGAATAATAATCTTTGATACCGTGCCCAACAATTCCATTTCAATCTGATGATAATCTACATCATTAAAGAGTTTATAAAAGAAATTCACATCTTCAATTTCCGGAACTTGACGGAAGGTTACATTTAACTCAAGCGGCTGTCCTTCTTTTGCTTCGGGGAATTCTACGTTTGAAATGGTATTGGATATTTGAGCAACGTTTATCGATTTAAAAAGGAATAAGCAAATAATAATGAGATGAAAATATTTTATACGATGAACAAAAGTTTTAATTCCGTTTAGCATCCGCTCACACAAAATTTGGATAAATAAAAATGCTACAAAATTTTTACAGCTGATGTCATTTGTCAGTTATTCACCGGACTCATCAAGATATTCAATCTCAACCGTTCCGCCAGAAGTTTTAATTTTTATTACCTTCGTTTGTGTATTATTAATTCGTTTGAAAGACTTTACTTCTGTATCAGTGGCTTCGCGTATTGTTATTTCTCCATCCGGTGAAATTGTTGCAGAATTGCCAGCAGATAGCAATCCTCTCATCTTCCCTCCGAGTGATGATTCAAGCTGAATACTGCCTGAACTTAAAAATATAACAGTCGAACTATCTTCGCTAACTTCGAGATAACCTTCGGTTCCTTTAATGGATGCAACAACCGATGGCGTTATGAATCTGAACTCTTCGTTTTTTTGAGGCTTTACTTCGAACCCAAACTTCCCTTTCCTAATTTCAACATTTTTATTAAGCAGGTTTCCGTTCTGCACTCCGTAAACAATTAATTCCGAATTTTCTCTTACACGTAAAATGGAACCATCAATAAACGATACGACCGCGAGAGAGCGGCTCGCCGTACGCAAGGCGTCTTCATCTTCAAGCGTAATTCCCTTTTTGGCTAATTGCCACTCGGCATCAACTTTTTTAAAGCCAACTTCGCCAACTGTTTTTTGTACAATAGCGATTGGTGAAAGCACACTATTACCGGAATAAATAATAAGAGTAATTAATCCGGCAAAAAATACTTTTGCAAACAATATAACTTTGTTTTTATTGCTGTACATAATTGATGCGAATAATATTTTCTCTGTTAGCAAGCAAGTTATTTAGTAATACAATCAATTCATCTTCCGAAATTATTTTTCCATCGAGAGTAATTTGGGATAAATCTCCCAATCCGCCGCTTTCAAGCAAATCAATAAGATTTTGATCTAAGTTTTCCGATAACAACCTTAACAACTCGAAAAGATAACCACCGATTCTGTTCATGGTTTCGGGATTGGAATCACGCATAAAGAAATTCACCGGATCCGAAAATAGCTCGTTGTTTCCGCCTGGGGACGGCACTTCAGCTTTTACCTGTAAAATAATTTCCTGACCGGGCAGCCATTCACGATCAAGATAATCCCGAAGATTTACACTTGTTAATAATCCTGTACTGCGATTATTAATAAGCGGTGTGCCGGAGTTCAATGATTCTTCAATACTCTGATTTGGATTTGTTCGGACACCGGCTTTTAAAACATAACCCGAAGCGCCGACAATATTATCCCATTCCGCATAGACGCTTCCAATATCTTGTGTGCTACCGGCTTCCGGGGCTCTGATTGCAAGGGTTTGCGATGGATTAACAAATTCAAGTACAGTCTCATTAGATGTGAAATTATTCAACGGATTTCCGAACTCAGATACATTGACGGCAACTTCGTATCTTCCCGAAGGTACGCCAATATTTAAATTTTCCTGAATCAGTTCGGAATTGCTTTCGATGTTTTCAATTAAAATCGAACTCCCTATTTGATCGTTATAGACAACTCCCGATATAAAAGGCTGCGTCACGAAGGAGAGTAGTTCAAAAAACTGATCTCCGTGGCCCCTGTTCCAAAAGATTTTTGTTTCGAGAATCACTTTTAATCCTACCGGTGTAATATCAACCGCAAAGAATCTTGGTGATCCCTCGAGACTATTCGAGAACACGAAAGCCGCAAGATCGAGTGCAGGCAATGGTTCGAACACACTTATTTGCGCTTCGATAGGTTGAGAGTTAACAACATTTGTAAGGATAAAAAAATAACCGGCAATTAATCCTATTAAGAAAAATTTCTTCAATGAAACTCCTGTTGTTAAAATACCGATTTACTATACCGAATGTTAAAATATAAAATCAATACAAATGTTCAGCCACACAAATAACTATACTGGGCAGTCATGGTCCATACCATGACTGAAATTAGATTCATGGTAAATATCTAATTATTTCTGTCACGGATTGATCCGAGACATCCGATCCATAAATAAAGACACTTAAAAACACAAAATTAACTATACGTCTTAAAAAACTTTTTAAGATAACCAGAGCCAATAAATCAATTAATTTTTTCATTTTTTTCTACATTAATAAATCCAAACTGAGGATTAGGCTGTCCTTCAACTTTAATTTCACCAAACTTCGCTTCGAATTTATCGATATTATCCTTTAATGCCTTCATAAGCATTTTTGCATGCTGCGGTGTAGTTATGATTCTTGCATGCACCTTAGCTTTTGGAGCGCCGGGTACAACTCTTGTAAAATCAATAATAAATTCTGCAGGCGAATGTGTTATAATAGCGAGATTGGAATAAATACCCTCAGCTTCCTTTTCGCCTAATTCAATGCTTATCTGCTGCGCTTTCGGGTCCTTAACTTGATTTACCATTAATTTCTCCAGAAATAAAAAAGGGTTGAAATTTTTACAACTTGTTGTTAAAAATATTCCAACCCTTCAATTTTTTTATTTACGAAATTCGTCTGCTTTCTTGAATGCATCCTGAGATTTTTGTGTTTCACCTAACTGAGCATAAACCTGTCCGAGCTTTTCCCAGATCATCGCCTCACCCGGCTTCAGCTGTAAATATTGTTCGAGATAAGGAATAGCGTTTTTAAATTTATCTTTTGATTCCTGTGATTGAACGCCTTTTTCTTCGTCAGCCTGGCGGATTTTAATTCCCCAATTTATATAACCGCTGGCAAGATTATAAATTGTAGTTTCACTGTTCGGAGCGATACTATTAGCGTTTTCAAGATGTTTCAACGCTTCTGCATATTCTTCTTTTTGTAACAGAAGAACACCGTAGCTGTATGCGAATGTAGCATTACCAGGTTCTTTTTCAACAAGTTTTTTAATTAGAGTTTCAGCCTCGGCAGCTCTATTAGTGGCGAGATATGTATTTGCAAGAGTAACAAGTATTTCGCCGGAATCCGGATATTTAACCATTCCTTCATCTAAAACATCTTTCGCCTTTTTATAATAGGCTTCAGTTTTAACGCTGTCCTTGGAATCGAGAGCCATCTGCTGATATATTTCTCCCAATCTTACATACGAATCGGGTGATCCTTCTTTAGCTTTCAATTTTTCCAATGGTTCAATAGCATCTTCATATCTGCCTCCGCTTAAGTAGGCGAATGCAAGATTTTTGTAATTATCCACTGAATCGGGCTGACATTTAATAGAGAAATTGAAGCACTCAATTGCTTTATTCAAATGGATTGCGGATGAATCTTTGTCGGTAGCTTTGTTAGCGCGGTTAAAGTAACTAACGCCGTTATTAAAACTGTTCGCCCAGTGATATTTTTTGGAATCATCGATGCTTTTTGCAAAATCCTTACCCAATGCAAGTGATTTGTCAAAGTTTGTCAACATACTTTCGAGATCGCCTTCTTCACCGTTAACAAATCCTAAGAGGTAAAATCCTTCAATACTCTTTGGATTCTTTTCAATTTCCTGCTGTAAAACTTCTTTTGCTTTTGGGTAGTTTTTTTGATTAATATAAAGTCTTGCGCTTGTTATCTCTTTGGTTGTGCACTGGAATGCAAGCAGTCCGAAAACCATAGCAATAAGCGCTAAAATAGAAACTAATCTTGTCATTTTATCTCCGCTTGGTTGATTATTTATTGTTTTTTTGTTGTAAAAGATAACCAAAATCATACTCCTAAGTCAAGTATTAGGTATGGGATTTAATTTAGAATTCATTTGGTATTTGGGATAGAAATATAAATCGATTTTGTGCTTTCGGTATGAGTTTCAAGGCTGAGACTAGTGTTCTGCCACTTACAGTTCTACCCCTTGGCTCGGCTGTCACGGACCATTCCGTGACAGATGCGCTTAAGATATTAGATAAAAAACGCAACTCAGTCACGGTGTGGACCGTGACTGCCATGTATATTTATATCTGTGGCAGTACACTAGGGCGGAGGAATGAACGAATGCTGATTTAGACTGCATGCAAAATTGAAAAACCAATCTTCAGTTACCATCACTTTCTCCTCATTTTTGTTTGTATTCAGTTTGAAGCCCAAGAGTATCAAGGAACAGGCATGTGGTGCAAAAAGCTTTGCGAACTTTGCGATACTCTTTATAGTATTGGCGCTTAAGTTTTTGTTTTCTGTGTCAAGATATTTTAAATGATTTTCCCATTTTACATTTCCCATTTTCCATCTTACATTGCGGCTTGCCGCGCTATGCTATTTGCGATAACAGAAAAAGACAACCGTAAAGGTCGCGGAGAACTTCGCTAAGTTCGCAAAGAAAAAATTTTTAACTGCAAACTGCTCCGCCGCGGCGGACTGCCTGCTGCCAGCTTACCGCAGAAGTACCATCTTCTTTGATTGAATATAATCATTCATACGTATCCGGTAAATATACATTCCGCTCGCGAGACCGGATGCGTCAAACTCAACAGAGTAATCGCCTTTCAATTGTCTTTGGTTTACAAGCGTAATAATTTCTCTTCCAAGCACATCAAATACTTTTATTGTTACTATTCCGTCTTCCGGAATTGTGTATTTGATTGTTGTGGTTGGATTGAAGGGATTGGGATAATTGTTTATGCTGAATTTCTCTGTTACTGTTTCGGTTGTAGGTTCAACATCATTCCCACGAACCGATCTATTTCCCGGATTTTCGTTATTCAATTGCTGCCTTATAAATTCTACAGTTTCCGCTGTTTCGGCATCCGTAAATGTGTTTGAAATTCTACTAAGTGTTTCTTCCGCTCCTTGCTTGTCGCCGTAAAAATCATACAATCCCATTGCAAGATCGATTGATAATTCGAGGTCATACAATGATCCAGCATGCACACTGTTTATCATGCTCATCGATGTTTTAATTGTACCTTCCCTTAGTTCTTTTTGTAGCAGCCATTTCTTTGCGTAGAATTTTGTGCTCGTATGAGCATATTCATCTTTAATAATTGAATTAAGATACTCAGTTTGGGAACTAATTTTTTCCAATTGTTCAGTTGATAGCATATACCAGTTTAGCGAATAGGATGAATATTCCGTATCCAAATATTCCTTTGTAAGTTGTTTGAAATATTCTCGCGATTCCGAATATTTCTTTTCATAAAACATTTCTGATGCTTCTTCGAATTCTGCAAAGAAAATATCTTCGATGCTGCTTTTTGGCCATGTAGGACCAGCATAAGGATTTGTCGGTTGGCTCGCAAGCGGATTACTTCGGTTTACATTACCGTTACTAAAGTATATTGCCAATGGTGGATTATCTATCCAATAATTATAAGTCGCTAAAATTGTATTGGCAGTCAAATTATTTATGTATTTGTAAGTTGTACTTATTGGTTTTGTAAAATATTGATAACAATTAAAATAAGGCTGCCCGGCAGATATTTTTACTTTGTCTCGATCAAGCGACGTTTCAAATTTATTCCTACCGACATTATAGTAATCATAACGCGGTGAACCGGAAACGACATAAGAACCATAATGAGAATTTCGGAAACAATTGTTATTAAAATTACCGTTTCCACCGTTGTAATGTGCTACACAATAGTTTGTACCTTGAATATAATTTTGAGTAATTGTCGGCCATGCTGTACTCCCTGTTATATAAACGCCGCAATCCGAAGCGCTTATATTACACATTCCAACATAGGGATTTGAACCACTGATATAAATACCGGTTGTTGTATTAGTAATATTAGAATATGATATAGAACCGTTCGAACCAGCGTTGAAAGTGATGCCGCTATTTGAATAGTTGATATAAGAATATGAAATAGTACCGTTTGAACCGGTGTTAAAAGATATTCCGGTGCTTGCATTGTTTATTTCAGAATGTGAAATTGTTCCATTTGAACCGCTATTGAATTGTATTCCACCCCATGTACCGGATGTGCCGCTGCGTAAAAACTTAATATGACGTGTATCATTGCAAATGGCGTTTAATGTGCCGTTTATAATTAACGATGCCCCCTGTGGGAAATAAAGTTCTTTTAATATTTCAATATTTAATGTATAACCTGCGGGAACCGTAAATGAGCCGCTAAAAGTTATTGAACTGCGAGAGGAAAGTAATATTTTCGCATTGGATTGTGTTGTGGTATTTGAAAAGTCGGGATCCTGGTATATTTTCCCGGCTTTATCTCCAACCTCCAGACTCCTACGCCAGGTTTTAGTCCACCAACTTGATTGCGTATAATCTGTTTGGCGCATGGTATATAAAGAGTAACTTTCAGTAACATGCTGGAGTCCCACAGCGTGACCAAATTCATGCGCTGCTACATCTTCTAAGTCAATTGGACCTATGTTAGGATGTACTGGCGCTCCTGTCTGATTGCTATCATAAGGGCAAGGATAAGTTGGATATGTAGATGGATAAGCTACATTGGTATTCCAACGCAGTGAACGAAATATATTATCAGAAGGATCTCTATATCCTTTACTAAAAATTATATCATACTCATCAATACTCTGAGACAAGTTAAGCTGTGGTATTGCTGCTCCATTATAATTCAAATTTTCGAAAGTTATTGTTGAGAAATCATTGTTAGTTTCTCGGCCACCTGTATATTCTATGTTGGAAATTGTAAAAGTTACGTAAGAATGTGTGACATTATTCCATGTGTTTATAGCCCTTAGCAAAGTAGCTCTTACGGCACTGAACGATAATTGATTGCCATTTTTGTCTAAAGCTCCCGTTGGATTAAGGTGGAATTCTATTGTTGTTCCGCTTATGGGACCGTAAAAGAGAGGACCTACTATTGAAAACTCACCATCCAATTTAGTAGTACCGGTTATCTCACTTTCAACATCGCCTTGATCTGGAAATTCAATATAGCCTCTGTTAAATTCTCGAAATTCCTGCAATTGCTTTTTGAACCGGTTTATTGTTATTGAACTTCTCTCAATTTTATCTCCATATAACTTAAATACTCCATAGGCTCCACCTATAGGATAATAACTTGTTTCAACTTTTCCTAAAAAAGCAATAATGTTCTCACCGATTTTAAAATTTGGACTAAACCAGGTTGCATCTAGATTCATGTTTTTACAATATTTTAAGGATATAGTTGATTTAACTGTTTCACCGGCAATCTTTTCTTTGACAAAAACAGTAATGATTTGAAATAAATCATTATGATTATCATAGGCTTCCGAAATACCGGTTACGATGCCTTCAATTATAACGCTTGAATACTTTGCAATATGAAGTTGAAAATCATGCTCTTTCCCGCTTTGAAATGCGTGAAGAATTGGTGATAAAAAAAGAAAAGTACCGATTATAACTGGGAATATTTTTCTCATATATTTAACTCCATTTATTAGATATATATTTCCAGTAGTTTATTCTATGTTTATACATGTATGAGGATTATCATGAATTTTTAGAATAATTTCATCTAATGAAGCATTTTTATTATTCCAAGTATTTCAGTTTCGGAATCATATCTCAATTCAAAACGAGATTGGTGAATACCCGGTATAGTTTCTGTCGGAGAATAATAATCATATATGGTTGGTGGTCCAGGTTCACTGCCACCGTTTGGCGGCCCTAATAATCTTATTACCTCGTTTCTATACATCCCTATTTTTACCCCTTCCTTTGTTTTACCTTCATAGAATCTATTTACTTCCACTTCAAATACTAAGGGCTTTGATGTTGGGAATAAAGTTATATATAATTGAAAAGTATAATTATTATCATCTAAATAACAGAATATATATCCGTCAATGTCTGCGCCACCGATATAATCCGGGTAGCCCAATTTTTCAATTAAAGTTAACGAATCGTCTCCAATTTCTACATCGTCAATACTCTGGCATAAAATTAATCTCGCCTTCTCAACCTCAAAATTAATTGTAGTATCATTTGTTAAAATTATTTCAGGGAATTCTTGTATTACAATTAATGGAGATGTATTTGTATCGCTCTGCACGACAACATTATATTTTCCGGTTACTGTTGATAAATATTTTTTACCATAGGTTGTTCGTACTAATTGATAATTATTCGTTTGGGGTAGCGTAATACTATTTATACTATTATTAAATATCATTTTCTTCGAAAGTATTTCATTCCCGGCTTTCATCAAGTAAAAATATACTCCAGTTGTTACCGTCGTTCCGAAGTTATTTCTACCGTCCCAGACAATTCCTTTCGTTCCAATTGTTAATTCATCCGCAACCAGTGTTTTTATCTCCCTGCCGAGTATATCATAGATTTTTATTGCTACTACTTCCGGTTCGTTTGTCCTGTAAGTTATCGTTGTTGTGTTTGAAAACGGGTTGGGATAATTTTGTGCAAGTTCAATATTGGTTGGTATTATTGGTTCCGTGTCATCAATAGAAGTAATAATACTAATGCTATAATTGCCCACAGTATCGGTTACTGCATTAAAACTATTCGCCGGATTGGCTTCATCAAAAAATGTAATTAATGCATTTTGAACCGGATTATTTTCGGTGGAAATATTGCCGCTTATGATGAAAGTTTCGGTAACAGATTGACAGAGGGATTGTTTTGAAATACCACACAGAATGGTTACAAGCAAATATGTTATTTGCAATTGCTTAAAATGATTTTTCATCTTACCGCCTAAATGAATAAGATTTTGCCCGAATATTTTACAAAATAATTGCAAGTCCCGGTTCGGTAAACCGGCTCTAAATTACTTCATTAAAAACATCTATATATAAAGCACAATACTCATTTCAAATCCGGGAATCAACTGTAGCCCGGGCGGTATATTACAGTAGAGGGAAAAAATCTATGTTGAACATAGAAAATATTCTATAAGTTGTCAATACAAATTTCAGTTACTGAACATATAAAATTATAATATAGTGGTAAAATTCAATTTGAGAATAATGCGGAATGCTTTTGTTACAAAAAAGCCAGGCGGAACCGGAACATTGGTTGAACTGGCAATTGTTTGGGAACTGTTCAATAAAAATTTACTAAGTGTAAAACCGTTTGCCTGCGTCGGCTAAATGTGTAAACCGGTAGTTGACCAAACGGAAGAACGGATTTTAATTGAAAAAAGAAAAAGCAGATTGATTAAATGGTTTGATAATATTGAGGATTGCTCGGAATTTATAAGCCGGGCATTGGCAAAATGATTTATTAAATATATGAATATTTTTAAACCGTTAAACAACAAACTAAAAGCTCCTTTCTTTACATAAGAATACCTGGAATCCATTTCCTAAGTCATTATCAACCTCTCAAAACATGTATTGACATGTCTTCGGATATGTCCCGGATATCTTTCGAGAGGTAGTATATACCTCTCTACATGTCCGGGACATGTAGGAAGATGTTGCGGATATCTCCAGAGATGTGTTTATATATGTCCGGAAATGTTTATAACATGTCGGAAGATGTTTGATACATGGCGGGAGATATACTTACACATATTCCGGGATGTCGAAGACATATCGGGAGATGTTTTTGACATGTCCGGAGATATTGAGTACGTGTCTGGAGATGTCGCTGACATGTCCGAAACACCGTTTTTACCTTATAAACATAACATTGGGCAAAATGCCCACCCGGCACCAGACGGGTTGGGCATTTGATCCATCAAACAATACAGCCATATATCAATTAAACAGTGCGGCATGTATATGTGTTTTTCTATAAAGAATTGCCGGATTCAACAATTACACGACCGGCGTTTCCGGCTTTGGTTTTCGTGTTTTTCTACTAAAGAATGCTTTCAATTCCGAAGCCGTTACATCAAGACCCGGAACCTTATCTTTGTTTTGTTGAACTGTTGCATATACTTCGAGCGCTTCTACCATCGTATCGCTGTTAACCGCATGTACTGTGCCCTGTATAGATGAGTTTAATTCGGCAAGCTGTGTTGCTATCGCTGCAAGATCTTTAGTTAGTTTGTAATCCTTTTCAAACTCGGTTTTATCAAACACTGCAGGTAAAATTTCCGGATGAGCTTGGGCTGCTTCATATGCTTTATCAAGGAATGGAAGCATTACATTCCCTACACTAAGATAATCCCGTTTATCCCCCGGAAGAAGCGAGATAACAAAATTTAGATCGGTTTTTAACCCGGCTAATTTTGTGTTGATGGAATCTTTTAACTCCTGAGTTAACTCCGCAGAAACAAGATTTTGAGTTGACATGACTACTCTCCTATTTTGTTTTGTATTTATTAAAGCCCGGCAGTAATAAGAAAAGGGCATGTAACATAACACTCTCAAATGCCCAACCCGGCACCAGATGTGTTGGGCATTTAATTATAACTATCCAGCAATTCAGCCATTTATCAGTTTGTTTTACTGCCAACTGCCTGCTGCAAACTGCTATCTGATTAGTACCATCTTCTTTGACTGAACATAATCATTCATCCGTATCTGATAAATATACATTCCACTTGCGAGACCGGATGCGTCAAACTCAACCGAGTATTCGCCTTTCAACTGTCGCGTATTTACGAGTGTTTTAATTTCTCTTCCAAGTACATCAAATACTTTTATTGTTACTATTCCGTCTTCGGGCATTGTGTATTTGATTGTTGTGGTTGGGTTGAATGGGTTGGGATAATTTTGTAATAAATCATAGTGCTTTATTGGAGATTTTCCGTCGTATCTTTTATCGCTCATATATAGTTTTGAAATTGACGAATTATCCGAGGTTCGGTCCGAAAAGGAATATGATGCATTCAAACCGGTTGATGTTTCAAGTATAAGCCGAACAGTCTTGTTGCCTATTCCTGCGGTACTTACATTATATAAGAAAGTGGAATATGGGAAAACACCCTGACTGCTGTAAGTTACGTCGTCATAAACACCGATTTCTTCGCCGGTAATATCATCAATTAGTTTTACTCTGAATCGAATATTGTTTTCACCAAGCATGTTAACTGCTGCAAGAGAATCGTAGTAACCATATATAACGCTGTAAACAAAACTTGAATAATCGTTTAACTGGAAGGGTTCACTTACTACATATTTATTTAGCGTATCCAGATTAACTGTGCCGATTGAATCAGGATAATCAATAAATCTTACCTGGCAATCGTCAACAAGTATGTCACCAAGAGCAAAAAAGAATTGAAGGGTATCAATATATACAACTCCTTCCCTTCCGTGAGAAATATAATTCGGGCTGTTTATTTTCGATAGTCCGGTTGTCGAAACGTTTATTCTACCCGGAATTAAATTCTTTTCATGAGCTGCGCTGCGCATCGAATTTAAATCTATACCGTTGCTTATATGAGGACTTGTTCCGGCTACTGGAAAAGTATTTATACTGTTGCTTGTGCTTTTAATATACCTACTGCTGTTTTGACCTATATAATAACACATTGCAAAGTTATTTCCAGCACTGTTTACATTTACGCCGGAAGCATTATCACCATAAACATGGAACGCGCTGAACCATTCCCCGTTATTCTTTTTCTTATAAATTGCTTTAAATTCGGTTAAGGCGCTCCCAAAACCGGTTTCTTTACTTAATGGTTCACCGGGATGTTCACCGGAAGAGCTTCTTGCAGCGTTCCATGCCGCTATTACGTCGCCGTCCGCTAAAACGATGATGGACGGCACCGAACAATGAGTGTATCCGCATCCGTACGAAACGCAATATGGGGTAGTTAGCTGAGGAAGAATCTGTGTATTATTTGAATTGGACAGATAATCCATGTAATATATTTTATATGTAGAATTTGAAAGTAGTTCCTGCCATGCGATATGTAAATGGAATACGCTGCCCGGTTCGTTTTTAGCCGCGGCGGTTGGATACATGCTGTTGCCGGATGTGCCTGTTATCTGTCCGGATGAGTTAAGACCCACTATTGAATTTACGATATTACCGTAACTGTATTTTATTCCGGAACCCGATTTCCAAACTACGGCGAATTGGTTTGTCGCGCCGCAGGCCACTACCGGTGTAGCGTCTATCAGATAATTTGTATTGCCGGCAATCTCCAGTTCGTTTATATAATTGCCGTTCTCGAATACATAAAGCATTATTTTGTTGTACTGATCGTGCAATACTAAAAATACTTTGTTACCAAGATAATCCAGTGAAGGTGTCTTGGCTGCAAATTCAAAAAGTCCTGCGGAGCAGACTAAATTCCACGATGAGCCGTTATTAGTGCTCATCTCATACCAGACTTTACCCATACTCTCGTACACTAAGTGAAGATACCCGTTATCAGTTCGTACAATTTTCCGCTGACTGCCGGTAGCGAAACTGCCGAATGCATCCGTGCGTAAGCTTGCTTTGTAGTTGGCGGTGAAATTATTCTGATTTTGTACCAAGCGTAAAATCCTTTTAGTATTAAAAGTACCATTATCCCAATTAACGAAGCCCCAATCACTATCATTAAAATCATCTATTGTTTCCGGTATTTCAATTTCATAAACATTTGGATTATTATTTAATGAATCATGCTTAAATACATAATCTGTTTCGCCGGAACTTCTTACAACCGGATTAACCTGACCTCCTGTAATCCATTTCAATTTATAGTTCCCTCCGCTTGCTCCTTCGAGGTTGTTGGTTACGGTTAGTTGAACGACAGGTTTAAAATAGACCTTCACCTCATTTTGCCCGGGTAAAATTGCAAGATTACCTTTATTTCCGTATGCTCTATTATTATTCCAATCATGTGCTTTCATATTATTGATCACCGCGTTCGTTACCTGAAACTCATAAGTTGCTCCTTTCCAGAATACAACTGCATCGTTAGGATGGAATATATGCCCCTTTTCGTAATCCGGATATGCGGGATAAGGAAATCCCTCGCTTTTGTCGGTCAAAGTGCAATTTATATTTGAATTTACACTGCCGTTAAAGTCATTTTTAATTACAGCTTGTTTTACGAACGGTTCCTAATTTAGTGGTATTTCTAAAATTTCCCAGCTTTTTACTGTTTCTCCATCATATAATCTCCTTGTTTTTCCAACTCCATTTTCGAAATATTTATAAGTCATTATGTATTCAGAACCGGTGTTCGTATATTCAAAATGCAGATCGTATATCAGAACATTATTAAGTACAGGAAGAATTCTATAATCGATAATAAAACTAAAAACTATCTCGAACTGATCAGGTTCAAATTCTTTATAAATATCAATTTTATATACTCCGCACATTAAAACTCTGCCTGGAATAAAGTTAGTCCAAAACTCACAAAAATCAAATCCCTTGCCTTCTACGGCTTCATCTGTTAAAAGAGTATAAGCTTCCTGCTCAGCTGTATTATATTCATTTGTGTAATTCCCCCACTCATCATAAATAGGGGAATTGTCAAATTTTGTAGCTCTATATTTCCATGTTGTATTTGCAGCATTATTAATATATATCTGAAGTTCAGTAGTTGTTGAAAATAAATCCACTGGCAGAAGTGATGCAATTATTGAAATAATAAACAAATACTTTTTCATTTTTTCCTCCTATTGAAGTTTACCAATTGATATTTTTGCGTGTGAGTTTGCTGTACCCACAGCAAAAATTGTTTTTTCAAAAACATAAATTCCGTAAATAGTTGTATATTCTTTAAATGCTATATTTGTAAAATCACACCAGTCGACGCCGTTAAAATGCCATAGGGTTCCCGCAGAGCCAACAGCAACTACTTGTCCTGTGTTTCTATCTCCTCTTATTTTGTGTATTATTCCGATAGCACCCTTTAATTCTTCAGTCCATCTATTATTATAATACCTAAGAGTTTTGGAACCGCTAACGTAATATTCGCTTTCGCTCATTACGTATACGGATTCATATAATTCTGTATCAAGATCGAGCTCGCTCATCAAGCGCCAGTATTGTCCATTGTATTTTAAAACGGTACTAGGAGTTACCATAGTATTACCGCATGCAAGTATTAATGATTCACTTGCACCCCAAATATCCGTTAGAAATATTTTTGTCGGTGTTTCCATCAGTGTCGCTTTTTGCCCGTTCCAATGCACGATTGTGCCTCTTTGGCTGGCAAAGTATAAATCGCTGCTGCTCATACCCCAGGTTCCGTGGTATGGAGTATGTTCACGTAATACATTGTCGAGTACTTTTATGTCTCCATTATCTTCTATTAGATATGCTTTGGGTATCCACTTATTACCGTCATATTGATAGACCTGCCCGCCAACAGTCCATATATCATTGGCGCCAAATCCAAATATTGCATTACCACCAGCCCCGTGAGTCGGAATCCAGTTATTACCATCATAATGCAACAGACCATAATTTTCGCCATTAACGGTAATATCTCCAACCGCATAAACATTATTTTCATCTGTTCCCCAAACATCATAAAGAACGCTCTGCCATTCGCCAATTGTTATTTCTTCCCATATATAGTTATGGTTTATCGGCTCTCTCGTTCTGCCCGTCACCGTTTTGCTTGTATCAATTGTTTTTTCTCCTTCAACGCGCATGGCGTAATAACTGTATGCTGTGTTGTAATCCAATCCTTTGCCACCGTAGTCATCTAATATTGTTGTATCCCTTACAGTATTAGTATACTGCGCTATGCTGAAATTGCTTTCTCCTTGTTTGCGGATTAATCTAATTAGTGAGTTGTTGTTATGAGCAGTGTTCTGCACATTAATTTTAATGTACTTATAGCTTTCTTCGACAATGTTTACAACAATGGTGTCGGGTTTTTCTTCAGGCGGTGTTACCGGTGGCGGGTCGGTTGTACTGCAGGAATGAAGAAGTAAACAGCAAATTATAAAGCCAATTATTGATATTGGTTTTACTATTGTATTTTTTTTCATACGCAGCCCATAGACTAAAGTTCTTTTATTCTAATATATTGTCAAAGTCAATTCTCGCTGCCGGAAAATTTTAATGGTAATACAAAATAAATCCGTGAACCGAAATAACTAAACATTACTGAATGAGTCTATATAAAAAAACGAAATGAATTCAAACCTATGCGGGTTATTAGCCCCATCTGTATATCAATGCTTTTTTAACCTTATGCAACTTATAAAGTGAAAGGATTAAAATCAAATAGGCAAGGTTAATTTTATACAAAACTCCGGGCAATTATTCAGTACCCGAAAAGAATGGTAAATGGAAGAAGGAAAATGGCAAATGGAATGAAGGTTATGTAAATAGCAAAAATGCAAAAGACAAATAAATCTCAAAGAGCAAATAACAAAAAGCAAAAAACAAATTCCATTGAAAAATTTTTATATCTGTTACAAATTCCTCTCAGCGAAGATGATATCACCCTCCCAATAAAAACATCGGGAAAAGTTTCGTCTAAAATTGATAGACGCGCTTTATTAAAAGACAATTACTTATGCAACTTACATACTCAATCAATCAATTGATTTTCCGGGGGGAAAAGGATAGTTTTGCTGTGAAAAAAGAGGTAATGATGAACACTGTTGATATTATCAGACAAGTTCCAAAAGTAATGCTGCACGATCATCTTGACGGCGGGCTTAGAACAAAGACAATCATAGATTTAGCCAAACAAATCGAGTACGGCAAACTGCCCACAACCGATCCGGTTGAGCTGGCAAACTGGTTTCATGAAGGAGCGAACAAAGGCAATCTGATTGAGTATCTGAAAGGATTCGAACATACGGTTGCATTAATGCAGACTAAAGAATCGTTGGAAAGAATTGCTTATGAAATGATGGAGGATATGTTTAATGACGGAGTTTGTTTTGTTGAGACAAGATTTGCACCGGTCTTCCACACTCAAAATGGACTGCATTACGATGATGTGATTAATGCAGTGCTGGCAGGACTTGAGAGAGGTAAACGAGATTTTAAAGTTGGTTATGGATTAATACTTTGCGGTATGCGTAACATGCACAACTCACTCGAGATAGCCGAACTGGCAGTAAACTTTAGATTAAAAGGCGTCATCGGTTTCGATCTGGCTGGTGAAGAAGGGGGCTATCCGCCAAAGAAACATATTGAAGCATTTCATTTTATTCAACGGTCGAATTTTAATATCACTATTCACGCCGGAGAAGCATTCGGTAAAGAATCAATCTGGCAGGCTTTACAATATTGCGGGGCGCATCGTATCGGGCATGCAACACGGCTTATAGAAGATATTACTTTCAATGCCGAAGGTGAAATTGTCGCGCTCGGCGATCTAGCTCAATATATCCTTGACAAAAGAATTCCGCTTGAAATTTGTTTGTTGAGCAACATACACACAGGCGCTGTTGATAAAATAGAAAACCATCCGTTTATTAGACTTTACAAAAGAAAGTTTCGCGTGTTTTTGAATACTGACGACAGACTGATGAGCGATACAACATTAACAAAGGAGTATGCCACAGCAATAGATTTATTCGGAATAACTCTCGACGACGTAGAGAAGTTGAATCTGAATGCTATGAAATCTTCATTCATCCCTCACGATGAACGTTTATATTATATTTATGAAGTCATAAAGCCGGGATATCAAAAAATGAGAGACAAATTATTATCACTAAAAATATAGGTCAACATGAAAAAACTGTTTCAAAACTACAATTACAATTTTGACAAAAACGAAAAAAAGATGCTTATAAATTTTTGCAAACAGGCAATCAAACAGATGAGCACGGACGAAAAATTTTTTCAAGATATAAATTCATTCCAATCGATAATTACAAAACTTAGCTCTAATTCTGAAGAAGTAAAATTATCCAAACAGGAGAAGACCCGGCTTGTATTACAGCTCGAAGAAAATTCGAAATTCCTCAAACAGAAGATGAGTAAAAGCTGGTTCCTAAAAAAATGGCTTTACGGAACCATGTATAAGCAATACAATAATATTTTATCACAACATTTTAGCGACTAACATGTTACAAAACATTAAAGCACCAACTGGAAATTCTCTGCAATGCAAAGGCTGGATACAGGAAGCAGCAATGCGAATGTTGATGAACAACTTAGATCCCGAAGTTGCAGAAAGACCGGATGAATTAATTGTGTACGGCGGTTACGGAAAAGCGGCAAGAAATTGGGAATCGTACAATGCTATCATTGCATCATTAAAAAATTTAGAGAATGACGAAACACTTCTCGTTCAATCCGGCAAACCGGTTGCTGTTTTTAAAACACATGAGAATGCGCCGCGTGTTATAATTTCAAATTCCATGCTTGTCCCGGATTGGGCAACGTGGGATGAATTCAGAAGACTTGATGCACTCGGTTTAACGATGTACGGACAGATGACTGCGGGAAGCTGGATTTACATAGGCACTCAAGGAATATTGCAAGGTACATACGAGACATTTGCGGAATGTGCACGGCATCATTTCAACGGTACACTCGCGGGAAAATTTCTTTTAACCGCGGGACTCGGCGGTATGGGCGGCGCTCAGCCATTAGCTGCAACTATGAACGGAGCCGCATTCCTCGGAATTGAAGTTGATAAAAGTAGAATGCAAAAACGGTTTGATACCGGTTATCTCGATGCGATTTCGGAAGACATTAATGAAGCGTTGAACTTGGTTTTAAAAGCAAAAGAAGAAAAGAAAGCTCTCTCTGTAGGTTTACTTGGCAATGCCGGTGAAATTCTTCCGCAGATTTTAGAAAAAGGAATAATACCCGATATACTTACCGATCAAACTTCGGCTCACGATCCGCTTAATGGCTATGTTCCGATGGGAATGAAATTCGAAGAAGCGTTGGAATTAAGGAAATCAAATCCGGATAAATATATCAGCCTTGCAAGACAAACGATTGTCGCTCACGTAAAAGCCATGCTGGAATTTCAAAAGAAAGGTTCAATCACTTTTGATTACGGTAATAATATCCGTGGAGAAGCAAAAGAGAACGGTGTCGAAAATGCATTCGATTTTCCGGGATTTGTTCCGGCATTTATACGCCCGCTATTCTGCGACGGAAAAGGTCCATTCCGTTGGGCGGCTTTATCCGGCGATCCAAATGATATTTTTGTAACCGATGAAGCTGTTAAAAAAACTTTTCCGGAAGATGAAGCATTGATCCGCTGGATTGATATGGCTCAGAAGAAAGTTCATTTCCAGGGATTGCCCGCGCGTATATGCTGGCTTGGTTACGGCGACCGCGCTAAGATGGGAAAAATTTTCAACGACCTTGTTGCTGATGGAAAAGTAAAAGCGCCGATAGTTATCGGAAGAGATCATTTAGACTGCGGTTCGGTTGCGTCACCATATAGAGAAACCGAAAGCATGAAGGACGGTAGCGATGCAATTGCCGATTGGCCAATCCTCAATGCGTTGTTAAATGCAATCGGAGGCGCAAGCTGGGTATCAGTTCATCATGGCGGCGGAGTTGGTATGGGTAAATCTATCCATGCGGGAATGGTGGTTGTTGCTGATGGCACAAAGGAAGCCGAAACAAGATTGAAGCGAGTTCTGACTTACGATCCCGGGATGGGGATTGTACGACATGCTGATGCGGGTTATCAACAAGCAATTGATAATGCAAAGAAATACTCAATCAAAATTCCGATGTTAAAATAATCATAGGGGTCAATATGAAAATCACAGTACTAGTCGCCGACAAATTTCCGGATCTGTATTTAAAGAAAATGAAAGATGCCGGTTTGGAAGTATTTTATAACCCCAAATTGGGAGAAAACGATTTACCGGAAGCGGCAAAGAATGTAGATTGTCTTGTCGTGCGTTCAACGGTTGTAACCGCGAAAACGATAGAGGAATCAAAACAGCTTAACCTAATTGTACGCGCCGGCGCCGGAGTTAACAATATCGATATCGCCGCTGCAAATAAAAAAGGCGTTTATGTTTCCAACTGTCCGGGTAAAAACTCGATTGCAGTTGCCGAACTTGCCGTCGGTTTAATGCTTGCGCTTGATAGAAGAATTCCGGCTAACGTTGCTGATTTTAAATCCGGTAAATGGAACAAAGGAGAATATTCAAAAGCAGAAGGTTTGTTTGGGAAAAACCTGGCAATTGTTGGTTACGGGAATATCGGGAAAGAAGTTGCCAAAAGAGCAATAGCACTTGGTATGACCGTTTATGCTAAAGACATCTTCCCGATTAAAGATGAAGATGTAACAGTCTTTACAGAACTCGATCAAATTCTTCCCATCGCGGATGTTGTTTCTATACATCTTCCTCAAACACCCGATACTAAAAGTTTATTCAATGATAAAATGTTCGGCTGCATGAAGAAAGGTGCAATTCTTATTAATACATCACGTGCCGGTGTAGTTGATGAAGAAGCCTTAATCAAAGCGGTTCAGGAAAAAAGATTGAAAGTAGGTCTAGATGTTTTCAAAGGCGAACCTGAATCAAAAGACGGGATTGTTTCATCGAAGCTTCAAGAACTCGAAAACGTATACGTAACGCATCATATCGGCGCTTCCACAGAGCAGGCACAGAATGCCGTGGCTGAAGAAACAGTTAATATAATTATTAGCTATATCAAAACCGGTATATTACCAAACTGGATTAACCGCGCAAAGTATACGGGCGCAAAGTGGCAACTTCAGGTTAAACACTTCGATAAACCCGGCGTACTCGCATTTGTTTTGGATTTATTGCGCGAAGGAGATATAAACGTTGAAGATGTTGAGAATATTATTTTTGAAGGCGGTATAGTTGCGTGTTGTACTATGAAATTACAAAGCGCTGCAACTAATGAGATGCTGGATAAAATTAGCAAGAATCCAAATATTATTTCTTATTCTCACATGGGAATTTAAAAACGGATTTTCTGAATGCAAATTTAATGTTATAGTGATGATTAAATTTAAGGGAGCCGAAATAAAAGGTTCCCTTTTTTATTTCACTAATTTCAAATCGAACAGTTCTTCAAATACTCCTTTGTAATACGGCAGACGAAGCAATTCCTCGAGGCCCCCGATTTCATTTTCAGTTAAATCGAAATAAACCGAGTTAAAATTTTCATCGATGAACGAACAAAGTTTATCGCCAAGATTTAGTTTCGACAACATCACTTCTAATTTACTTTCAATCTTTTCATCAAGCGAACCAAGTATTTGATTAAATTCTTTTATTGGTTCTTCATAATTCGAGGCTAGTACAAAATTCACGTATGGAAAATCTATCATCGAAGCAATTTCATCAGCAAAGCTAATACCTTTATCTAATAAATTCTCGTCAAGGTTTTCGTTACCACTGATAAGATAATTCTTCTCCGCTAACTTAAGCGGATTTGTATCAAGATGAATTGTAAGATCCGAATTAAACTGCTCCGAGAAAAATATCTTTGAGAGGATAATATCATTCGAAGCCACATCCCCTTTAAGATAAAGCTCGCTGAAAGAATTCTGGTTTGGTTTGAAATAAAGAAACGAATTCGATAGCGCACCATCGAACGAGATTGCAAACTTCCCGGATATGAACAATTCATTATGTTTGTTCAAATCGAGCGAAGGTATCAGCCCGATATCTGCTTTGCCGTTTTTTAAGTCAGCAGTGATAAGTGATGATGGTTTAACGATTGTCTCGCTTTTAATATCATCACTTAATCCGAATGCGAAAAGGGCGGAATAAATATTTTGTGGAATTACAAGTTTCATTGTCGAACAAAAAAGCCGTCGCGGTAAACCCGGACGGCTATATAAAAGCCGAAATTACCGAATATTTTTATCTTTAATACGAGCAGCTTTGCCCGAAAGTTCTCTAAGATAGAATAATTTGGCTCTGCGGACTTTACCTTCTTTCACAACTTCGAGTTTCGAAATTTTTGGTGAATAGAATGGGAAAATCCTCTCAACTCCAACACCGCTCGATATTTTGCGAACTGTGAAAGTTTTACTTGAACCTGCGCCGCGAATGTTTATTACATCGCCTTCGTAAGGCTGTACACGTTCTTTATCACCTTCGATAACTCTAACATGCACACGTACACGGTCGCCGGGTTTGAAGCTGGGGTATTTGTTTTCCAACTGTGCGTTAACGATTTCTTTTAATTTATCCATGATCTACTCCTGGGTATTATTTTTTTTCCATTTCATTGTATAAACTTTTGATTGCTCTATTTTCCAATCTTTAATTTTCTGTTCGTGCCCCGATAATAAAACTTCGGGTACTTTCATTCCTCTGTATTCCGCAGGCCTTGTAAAATAAGGCGGTTCAATCGATTCACCATCCATGAAAGAATCGTTCAGTGCCGATTCACTATCATTAAGTACGCCCGGTATTAACCGGACTAAGGAATCAACAATGATCAATGCAGGAAGTTCACCTCCGCTAAGAACAAAATTTCCAATTGAAATCTCATCGGTCGCAAATGTTTCAATAACACGCTCATCAATTCCTTTATAATGTCCTGCTATAATCAATAAATTTTCTGCAAGTGAAAATTTATTCGCGGTTTTCTGATCGTATATTTTCCCTCTTGGTAGAGTGAAAATCATATGATCGTACTTAACATTTTTTTGAAGAGTTTCGATGCATTCAAAAAACGGCTCCGGTTTAAGCAGCATTCCGGGTCCGCCGCTAAAAGGTTTGTCATCAATCAGCTTGTGCTTATCGTAGGCATAATCTCGCAAATTATGAACATTTATCTCAACCTTTCCTTTGTCCTGTGCACGTTTAATAATGCTGGTATTCAGCATCGAATCAAACGAGTCCGGCACAGCTGAAATTAAATCAATCCGCATCATAAAATTCTAAATCGATTCCTGGTTTTAAATACAAACGTTTATTCACTGCATCAAAACTTTCAATAAATTCTTTTACTGCAGGAATTAAGAATTCCTTTCCAGCTTTATCAATAACAACGTAAACGTCATTTGCCGGCATGGGAATTACCTCTTTCAATTCTCCAAAGAACTTTGTTTCAATAAAAACTTTACTGTCCAATAAATCATGGACAAAATAGGTATCCTCGCTCAACTCAACAACATTTTTCTCATCGACATAAATATTACTTCCGATAAGAAATTCAATATCATCGGTCGAGTCAAAATTTTTCAATTTAAGAACGATTTTATTCTTCTCTTCAACAACATCATCGACAACAAATTCTTTTTTTTCGCCGAAGATATCAATGTAAATATTCTTTAAGCGAAAGAACCGCTCTGGAAAATCGGAAAAAGAAAGCACAGAAAAATATCCTCCATTTCCAAACGGAGCTTTAATTTGAGCGATAAGAAAGAAATCATCCAAAGAACGCGAACTTCTTATTAATCGAGTATCTTCAGTATTGCTCTTTTCCCTTCTTTCGCAGCAACGGCTGTTAGAAGAGTTCTCATCGCCTGGGCAGTTTTACCCTGTTTACCAATCACTTTGCCAACATCATCGGCACTGACTTTCAATGTCAGTTCCAAGGTTTTGTCGTTCGGAAGTAAAACTTCGATATGGACATTTTCTGGATGATCCACCAGATGTTTCGCGATGAATTCGACGAATTCTTTCATGAGAATACCTACTATTTAATTAATAGGGTACTTATTTATATAAGTGCTAATCCCGGGAATTCGAGTTAGCTATTCCCAGAATCTTCGGAAGCAGTACCCTTTACTTCAGCAGCACTTTCTGTATCTGTATTCTGTTGAACGTTATCGGATTTCTGTTTTTTATTCTTGTCTGCTTCTTTTCTTTTAGCTTCTAATTTTACTTCTTTATGATTTTTCCATTCGCTCATTTTACCGGAAACTTCTTCTTCCGAAAGACCTTTTTTTACGAGTTCTCGTTTAAAAAGAATTCCATTTTTTTTCAATAAAGTTTTCACGGTTATTGTCGGTTGTGCGCCAACGCCTAACCAATAATTAACTCTATCTTCTTTTAATTCGATGGTGCTCGGAGCGGTCTTCGGGTTATACAATCCAACTGCTTCAATAAATTTACCATCACGCGGCGAACGGGAATCTGCTGCAACAACCTTATAAACAGGTTGTCCCTTCTTACCCATTCTCCTTAGTCTTAGCTTAACTGCCAAATTAGTATTACCTCCTAATTAGTTTATTCAATTTAACTTAATATTGTTCATATTACTTAATAATTTTTTTCCTGCCGGCGAACTAAATCGCTTCAGCATTTTCTGCATCTCTTCAAATTGCTTGATAAGACGGTTCACATCTTGAATCGAATTACCGCTGCCTCGCGCAATACGACGGCGACGATTACCGTTCAAAATTCTCGGTTTCATTCTTTCCTGCTGAGTCATCGATTGAATTATCGATTCAGCTTTTGCAAGTTGCTTATCATCAACATCGGCATTTTTAATCGCTGAGCCGACACCGGGAATCATTCCAATAATGGATTTCAAAGAACCCATTTTTTTAATCATCTTAATTTGCTTTAAGAAATCCTCAAAATCAAATTGACTTGAAAGAAGCTTTTTCTCTAAATCTTGTGCATCTTTTTCATCTACTTGTTTTTGAGCCTTTTCAACAAGCGAAATTACATCCCCTTTGCCGAGGATACGCGAAGCTAATCTATCGGGATGAAATACTTCGATAGAATCCAATTTTTCGCCGAGACTCGAAAATTTAATCGGTCTATCAACAACAGCTCTAATCGAAAGCGCACATCCACCGCGCGAATCGCCATCAAGTTTTGTAAGAACAATTCCATCATAATCAACACGGTCATGAAATGCTTTTGCTGAATTAACCGCATCCTGACCGGTCATTGAATCAACAACAAATAAAATTTCAGTTGGATTAACCGTTTCTTTTATACGTTCAATCTCAACCATAAGATCTTCATCAACATGAAGTCTGCCTGCAGTATCAATAATCACTGTATTCAGGCCATTCTCTTTTGCATAAGATAGAGAATTTTTTGCAATACCAACAGTGTCCTTGCTGCCGTCTATTGAAAATACCGGAATACTTATTTTCTCACCGAGCAGCTTAAGTTGTTCGATAGCTGCAGGTCTATAAATATCACACGCAGTTAAAAGAACATTTTGTTTTCTTTCTTTCAAATACTTTGCGAGTTTTCCGGCAAACGTAGTTTTACCGGAACCCTGTAACCCAACTAAAAGGATTACAGTTAAACCCGAGGGATTAATTTTAATTTCAGTTCCCTTCCCGCCCATCAACTCAGTAAGTTCATCGTAAATGATCTTAGTGATAAGTTGCCCGGGCGAAACCGAGGCTAAAACTTCTTTCCCCAAAGCCTTTACTTTAACGTCGTCAATAAATTGCTTTGCAATTTTGTAATTTACATCAGCATCTAAAAGAACACGTCGGATCTCCCTAAGGGTATCCGAAATATTATTTTCGGACAAACGACCCTGTCCGGTAACCTTTTTTAAAGCGCGCTCAAATTTTTCAGTCAATTCTTCGAGCATAATTTCCTATCGTAGTAAAAATATACAAATTTTAAACATCCAAATCAATCGCGAACCGTCAACTTTTCTTGAGTGCGTTGGCACCGGATACAATTTCTAAAATCTCTTTGGTTATTGCTGCCTGTCGCTCTTTATTATATGTAACAGTCAAAATTCTTATAAGTTCTTTTGCATTCTCCGTAGCCATGTCCATTGCGGTCATTCTCGCCCCCAATTCGGCAGCATAGGATTCAAGCAATATCTTCCACATCATTGCTTTTAAATGACGGGGCAATAGAGAATTAATGATGCTCTGTTTATCAGGCTCATAGATATAATCCACAGCTTGATGGACAGCATTTTCGGTAGAATCTATTTTTTCGACCGGTAAAAAAGTACCCATTACAAACTTCTGCTGCATTACCGATCTAAATTCATTATAACCAATAATAATTTTATCGACTTCACCATTAATGTACCTTTGAGAAAGTTCGCTTACCATTTTTACAGCAAACTCAAATCTCAATTTTGCAAAGATACCGGGATATGAACCGACAACATTATAACTATTCTTTGTAAAATAATCGTTTCCTTTTTTCCCGATGCAGTACATATCAACATTACCTGCATCATTCAAAGATTTCAATTCACCCTTAAGTGAATCTTCCGCATTACGAATAACGTTCATATTGAAACTGCCACACATACCGCGATCTGAAGTAACAACAACAAGGGCAACTCGCTTCACTTCCCGTGCTTCAAAAAAAACATTTCTGGAATTTCCTTCTACTTTAAGAAGATGCCCAAGTACAGAACTGATCTTTCTTGAATATGGACGTGCATTAATAATATTTTCCTGAGCACGACGAAGCCGCGCGGCAGCAACCATTTTCATGGCTTTGGTGATCTGCTGCGTATTTTTTACGCCTTTAATTCTTCGTTTTATGTCTCTTAATGTTGCCATAGAATACTATTTGTGCTCAATCTATATTAAAATTTATCAGCTGATTTTAAATTTCGAAATGAATTCATCCGCAGCTTTTCTTATCAATTCCTCGGTCTGATCGCTGATGATTTTTTCTTTTCTAATCGATTCAAAAATTTGCGGATATTTCAAATTGACATATTCTTGAAATTCGCTTTCAAATCGTTTAACATCTTTTAGCGGGATAGTTTCAAGATATTCTTGTGTTCCAATAAAAACACTTACAACCTGCTTTTCAACCGTCATCGGCGAATACTGTCCTTGTTTTAAAAGTTCAACAAGTCGGGCGCCTTTAGCAAGTGTACGTTGTGTTGCTTTGTCAAGATCAGAACCGAATTTGGCAAATGCTTCCAATTCACGGTACTGGGCTAAATCCAATTTTAATGAGCCTGCGACTTTTCGCATAGCTTTAATCTGAGCATTTCCGCCTACACGGGATACGCTTATACCAACGTTGATAGCGGGGCGCACACCGGCATTGAATAAGTTTGGCTCAAGATAAATTTGACCATCGGTAATTGAAATTACGTTGGTCGGAATATATGCAGAAACGTCACCCTGCTGGGTCTCGATAATTGGGAATGCGGTTAAACTTCCGCCACCTAAATCATCATTTAATTTCGAGGCTCTTTCAAGCAATCTTGAATGCAAATAGAAAATATCACCGGGGTACGCTTCACGTCCCGGAGGTCTTCTTAACAATAACGAAAGTTCACGATAAGCAACTGCTTGTTTCGAAAGATCATCGTAAACAACGAGTGCATGTTTTCCATTATCGCGGAAAAACTCGCCAAGCGTAGCGCCGGAATATGCTGCAATATATTGAAGTGGAGCAGGATCCGAAGCGGATGCAGCTACAACAGTTGTATATTCCATAGCGCCGTGTTCGGTTAATTTTCCAACCACTTGCGCTACAGTCGAATTTTTCTGTCCGATAGCTACATAGATACAATAAACCGGTTTTATTCCAACTTCTTTAGCTTCTTTAGTATGTGTGTATTTTTGATTTATAATTGCATCGACTGCAACAGCTGTTTTACCTGTTTGGCGGTCGCCGATAATTAATTCACGTTGTCCTCGTCCAATCGGTATCATCGCATCGATAGCTACAATTCCGGTTTGAAGCGGTTCTTTTACAGGCTGTCTTTGAATTACACCAAGAGCTTTTCTTTCAATTGGTAAAAACTGATTTGATTCAACTGGTCCTTTCCCATCCAAAGGCTCGCCTAACGGATTAACAACTCTGCCGAGATATTTTTCGGAGACGGGGAAAGAAGCAACTCTTTTCGTTCTCTTAACCAGATCACCTTCTTTAACAAGAGTGCAATCGCCAAAGAGTACGCAACCGACGCTATCTTCTTCGAGATTTAACACCATTCCCATAACATCATTCGGAAATTCAATCAACTCGCTGGCCATAACTTTTGACAATCCGTATACTCTTGCGATACCGTCGCCGACCTGCAGTACGGTTCCAACATCATACGTATCGATATCGGCTTCGAATCCTGCTAATTGTCTTTTAAGAATATTCGAAACTTCGTCGGGTCTAACTTCAGCCATTTTATTTTACCTCTGGGATTAAAATCAAAACTAGTTTATTGATAAAGATTCCTGCAAAAGACATTTTTTTAATTTCAAAATTTGATTTCTGATTGTAGCATCAATAACAGTATCGCCAATCTTTAAAAGAAAGCCGCCGATAATATTTTCATCAATCTCAAAATTGAGTTTAATAACCTTTCCGGTCTCGTCAGATAATTTTTTCTTCAACGATTCCTTTTGAACTTCCGTCATTTCAACCGCACTCGTAACAAGGATATTCATAAGGCCCAGCTTATTATCGCGTAGTTCGAGAAATCTTTTGGAAATATCTAACAATAGATTTTCTCTTTTCTTTTTAAGAATTAATTTGATAAAGCTGAGTGAATCTTCCGAAATGCGGCTTGTAAAAATTTCCTCCATAATACGTACTTTTTTATCTTCATCAATAACAGGGCTTCGCAAAACGTACCGCAAATCTTTCGACTCGTTCAAAGCTTTGAATAACAACTCCACATCTGATGAAATTTTACTTAAAGATGATTTCTCATCGGCAACCTGCATAAGAGCTTGCGCATAACGGGTGGATATACTAAAGTCACTCATCTTTAATTCTTCGGCAAATCGTTAATGTAATTTGTTACAATCTTCAGTTGTTTTTCTTTATCCAAATTTTCTCTGATGATTTTTTCAGCAGCTTTAACGGCAATATCGGCAACTTGTTCTTTCAATTTCGAAAATGCTTCCTTATTCTTCCTATCGATTTCAATTGAAGCAGCCTCAATCATTTTCTTCGCTTCGCTCTTGCTTTCACTCAGAATTTTTTCTTTTAATTCTTCTGCGTAATGTCTTCCCTGGTCAATAATTTTACGTGCTTCTTCTTCAGCTCTTGCTGAATTGACTTTATTTTCATCCATCAATCTTTGAGCGTCTTTCTGAGCTGTATCGGCCTTCTCAAGAGATTCTTTAATAAATTTTTCTCTTTCGTTCAAAGAATTTAAGATCGGTTTCCACGCGAATTTCTTAAGGACAATCCACAGTAAGATGAATGTTATGAGAGTCCAGATTGCCAAACCGGGATTTACATCCAACGGTCCGCCAACTTCGCTTCCTTCCGAAAGAAGAACCAATAATAAATTAATTTGTGCCAGCATTTAAATCACCATGCTTTTTAAAAAATAGGAGCGCTGATAAAACACTCCTTAATTATTACTTTAACGCAAGAAGAATACAAATAACCAATGCGAAAAGCGAAATACCTTCGATAAGTACAGCAGCAATAAGCATAGATGTTCTGATATCACCTGCAGCTTCCGGTTGTCTGCCGCTTGCTTCCATTGCAGCCGAAGCTAATTTTCCAATACCAAAAGCACCGCCAATAATTGTTAACGCAGCGCCAAATCCAGCAGCTAAATAAGCGAATTCCATTTGAATCCTCCTCTATAATATTATTTGTTAATGTTCTTGATGAACTGCCATCCCTATAAATAAGGATGACAACATTGTAAATATATATGCTTGTATAAACGATACTAATATTTTCAGTAGAAAAATAAATAGCGCGAACGAAATAGATACCGGCGCAACAAAATATGTATGAATAATAAATATCAATCCGATTAAAGAATAAATTATGATCTTGCCGGCAAACATATTTGCGAACAACCTTATTGCAAGTGCAAAAGGTTTGGTAAACAAACCAATTATTTCTACAACTGCCATTACCGGAAGTATATAAACCGGCATGCCATGCGGTATCAATCCTTTAAAGTATCCGAAGAATCCGTTCTTTCTAATTCCGCCGATTTGAGTTACAAAGAATGTTATCATTGCCAGAGTGGCTGTTACAGAAATATTCCCTGTGACAGCAACACCCCATGGTACTAAGCTCAATAAGTTTAAAAACAAGATAAAGAAAAATGCCGTCAGCAGATAGGGTACGAACTTTTCATAACCTTTATGAATCGAGGGTTTCGCAATTTCGTCGCGTACAAAGACAATCATTACTTCCAGAAAATTTGCATATCCCTTAGGAATATTTGATTTTTGATAAGATTTTGCAGCTTTAATAAAAATAAAAATAAGCATAATAACTGCGAACCACATAAAAACTAAATGCTTGGTAATTGAAAAATCGATTCCGAAAAGATGAATTTCAGGAAGTAGAATCGGCGGTAAAGGCTCAAATTGCAGATATCTTGAATCCAGAGTATGATGTAAAATCCACCCCGCATCCTGAGTTTTAGCAGCAGAATGAAGAGAATCGGCAACAATTTTTAGTGTATCAGCATTCATTAAAAGCGCATTATTTCGTTTTTTTCATCTTTTTTGTGTGGATATTTAAAATTTCCAGGCACAATAATACAAAGTAAATTAAAAAGAATGTAAATATAAACCCATATTCGTCAATTTTCAAGAATTTTAATAATATAAAAACCGTCGCAAGAATGGCCAATAATCTGACAGCCATACCTCCCAAAACGAAAGTAAGAAATTTTTTGTTCGATTTATCATGGTAAATTTCGAAAAGAATCGCTGCGATTAAGAAATTCAGTAGGTTAATAAAACCAGCAATTAAAGAAGCGTCGAAAAAACTACTATCTATTGTACCGGATTTTAAAGCCCATAATAAAATTAGGAGGTATGGTACAAAGACACTAAGAATCTGAATTATTACTTTTTTCACTTCTCTTTTTATTAAAATTAAGCGCAATTTTTATAAAATTATACAAGCCAGCGAAGCATCCAAGGAAAGTGAATACGATGATAAGAATTGGAAAAGTAGAAAATTTTTCATCCAGCCACTTTCCTAAAAAAAAACATTATAACTATGGTTAAAGCTAATTGAGTTCCCAGGCCCAGATAGGGTCCAATTTTATGATAGGTTTCAGCGAAACTTTCTTTAGGTGATCCTTGCATTCTCATTTTGTAGATGGATTCGGAGGCGGTGAAGCGGGGATATCTCCCATTCTACTTTGCCCATCGAATTTAGCTCCTTCCTCGATAACAAGGATTTTTGCAACAAGGTCGCCTTTTAAAACAGATTTACTTTCAAGGATTACTTTTTCGGTTGCATTTACATTGCCATGAAGAGCGCCGCTAATAGTAATGTTGCGGGCTTTTACTGTGCCATTTATTTTGGAAGATTCGCCAAGCGTTAAATTTCCATTAACTATTACATCGCCCATTATTTTACCATCGATACGGACATTGCCTTCACTATAAAATTTTCCTTCAATGCGAACACCGGCGCTTAAAATACTAACATCGCCACCTGCAGTAATATCTTTTTTCTGTAGCATAAAGTAATAACCTTATCTATTATTTATTAATAATTTTTCAGGATCTACTGTAGTTCCGTCTTTCCAAATTTCAAAGTGCAAATGCGGGCCGGTTGAGTTGTGACCGGTATTTCCGCTTAAAGCAATTAATTCCCCTTGCAAAATAAAATCCCTTTCTTTCTTTAGCAAGGCAGAGCAATGTTTGTACATTGTTAAATAATCATCCTGATGTTTCAGTATAATAACATACCCCTCATCAATTGTGTAATCGGCGAATATTACTGTACCATTTGCAGCTGCAAAAATTGGCGATCCTATTTTTACTGCGAAATCTAAGCCGAGATGACCTTTAATTTCATCGAATGAATTTAATAAATATCCATTCACGGGTTTTATAAAACAAAAACTGGATCCGGATGATGAATCATTAAAAAAATACTTGCTTATAAAATCTTTGAACACAGTTAAAATGTCCCCGCCGGTTTTATTTTTCACTGAGTTTCCTTGCTTTAAACTATCATATATCGCGGACGAGGAATCGATTGAATCGGTTCCGGCAAGCATCATTGCAAATTTTAGTTTTTTATTGGAGGATTGAAGTGATTGAAGTTCTTCGGAAAGAATTACTAATTTTTGCTCAAGTTCTATAACTCGTTGGGCTTGCAAATTCAATTCTCTATTTTCAAAAAGAAGTACTAATTGTTTTGCCGGTGTAAACATCACAAGCAAAACTGTAAATATGGCAACTATGGATGAATAACCAGCAACTACAGCTAAAACGCGAAAAAAACCAAATTTATAACGTTTGGTTCGTAAAACCGGAAAATTCGGTGTAATATAAACCGATGATTTTTTTATATCGTTAAAATTGAGCATCTTTATTTTTATATCAAATTGTATGTGTAATATAAATATTTATTGATCTAAAAACTTAGGAAGATAATATTTCCTTAAGGGCATCAATCACAATAGAGGGCTTTAATAACTTGCCACAATCAAAGGTATGTATGGGGCATTCATTGTATCCATGGATACCACATGGTTTACATTTCAAATCATTAAGTCCCGCGCTTACACTTTTTTTATTGTAAGGATAGAAACCGAATTGCGGGATAGTTGAACAATAAATGGTAAGTACCGGGATATCGGCGGCCATGCCCATGTGAGTAGGTGCGCTGTCATTGCAAATTAAACACATACATTCTTTAAGCAATCCAATTGATTCGATTATTGAAAACTGTCCGGCAGTCGAAATCACTCCCTTCGGGAAATTAGATTTCAATGAATCATTTATCTCAGTATCATCACTCCCGCCAATCAAAAACACATTATATGAATTGTCTACTAAATACCCGATTATTTCTTTCCAGTAATCGAAAGGATATTTTTTTGTATTCCAAACGGAACCGGGTGCGACGGCAATTTTTTTTGTGAGATTCTTTTCCAGTAAAAAGGATTGTATTTTATTTTCAACCTCTTTGGATAGTTTTATTTCCGGCTTAATCCTCCAATCAAATTCCTCATTAATCCCGAGCAAGGACAAGTTCCTTTTAACCTCATGATCCGATGGTTCATATTTAATCAAGTTTTTATAGACATGATTAAAAGAAGCCGTATCGAAACCATTTGTGTTCCTCACACCCGATAACATTGTAATCAACGAGCTGCGGAATGACCGATGGGGTGAAAATAGTTTAGAATATCCAATGGCTTTTATTTCTCTTGTAAATTTTAGAAGAGTTCTAATTGATCTGTGTTTCCCTCTTTTATCCAAAACCAAAACATTTTGAACATAAGGCGAAGCCGAAAAAATTTCTTGTGTTGAGGGAATACTGATAACATCAATCGAGGATGAAGGATACTTCTCGCTAAGTTTTTGAATCATTGGCAATGTTAAAATTGCATCGCCCAGAAATGCAGTTTGAATTACTAATATTCTTTCCGGTAACATTAATATTTCCAGATATTATGCATCCACAGCCAATGATCGGGATGCAAGCGAATATACTTCTCAAGCATTGTCATGTATCTTTGAGTGAAAGTCAGAATTTGTTCATCTTTATTTCCGGTAATATCCTCCGTATTTAATTCTTCAACCTCCATTTTATATTTACCATGCCCCTTATCTACGAACAATACCATAACAACAGGAGCTTTCGTTTTTAATGCGAGCACTGCGGCGCCGGTATAAAGAGCCGTGTCAACATTAAATATTTTTGCTCTTACACCATCAGCAGGTCCTCGTTGATCGCCGGCAATTATTATCACTCCCTTATCAAGTAATACTTTGAATAGATTCCTGACAGAAATTCCGGTTGTAATTACATTACTTCCCAAAGATTTTCTTGACGAATTCAGCCAATTCGATACATATGGATTTCTTTGAGTCTTCACTAAGGGATTTATCTTCGTATTAAGAATATGCGGAGTATAAAGTTCAATCAATTCGAAATTGGAAAAATGAGCCGTTAATAAAATCAATCCTTTATTTTCTTTCATCCGGTTCTTTATTAATTCAATTTTATCGCACTCAACCAGGGAAAGAATTTTTTCCTTTTTTGTACCGGTGAAGCACATTAACTCGATTAACGATTTACAGAAAATATAATAGTTCGACCTGGCAATATTTTTAATTTTTCCTTCGGAATATTCGGGAAACGCAAGCCGGAGATTTTTAAGTACAACGGTTTTTCGAATAGGAACAATATAATACATCGCCAAACCAAATATTTTGGCAAATATCCAGGCCCTCTGAAATCCGAAGAGATTGAAAAACTTAGCGAAAGAAATGAAGAAAAAATATTCTACTTTATTTTTGTCTATCATAATTCTACTTGTTTTATCTGATAGATAAATACCGGATTGAATTAATAAAATTCATATTCGTACCTGGTATAGATAACCGGTTCGTCCAGACTATCCATCCTAATCCTTTCAACAACAAGTCCCCTATCGTCATATATGAATTTAAATGTGCCTTGTTTATCGACTCCTTTCGAATACCATTCTTGCGATAACATATTCTCCCGTTCATCGAAAACATACTTTTGCAAAAAATAACCTTGATCCATTTCCAAAATATTCTTTCGTTCATCGTATTTGTATGTTACAGTGTCGATAGTTGTGGATGGATATGTGAGTATTTCTCTTATTCTATTTCCAACTTCATCGTATGTGTTTTCTTTTATGAGTGTAAGTTTATCGTCTCTATTGTAAGAAGTGATTTTCATTATGCGGTCATTTTTATATTCATATTCAACACGGGAAAATAACTCTCCCTTCATATCCTTTGCTGTTTCCTCAATCATATTGCCGCGGTCATCATACTCGTATGAAATATTCACCTCATATTTTTGGCCGTAATCCTTCTCGTATCTTCTTGTTTCGTACCCGTTTTTATAATGAGATTCTCTTTTATAAAATACCATTCCATATTCATTAATAGTTTCGAGAGATAAAATATTTCCATCCAAATCATATTTGTATGTCCATTTCAAATCAATCTGACCGGTGGAAGTAAATCTAATTACTTCATGCAGGGCGCCGTTTTCGTAATAAGTTACTTCTTCAACCTTTGTTCCTCTTTCCTGAAGTTTACCATTATTATTGTAAAAATACGAAGTCGCCATTCTCTTTTTTATTTTGAAATTTTTCGCCTTGATGTACTCTCTTTCTTCAAAATCGGAAGATTTAACTTCGTTTTTTTTCTTCTTTTGACTGGGTACATCCGCACCACAACCGACAATAAGAATAGTACACATCAAAAATAACAAGCCGGATAGCGCGATTATTTTTTTATACATATAGGAAAAACCTTTTATCTATTAATAATTTTAAATCTTTACTTTGCTTTTTTTGTATTGTACTGCAATTTACGATTTATATTTTCGATATCCTGACGGACGTAGTCATTTATTTCTGCATCTGTCGATAAAGTTAAAAATTTATTAAAGTAGGCCAACGCGTTTTCATATTGCTCACTCACGTAATAAATAATACCGATATTTCTATAAGCGTTGGCATAATTAGGATCGTACTCAAGCACTTTTTTAAACTCTTTCAATCCTTCATCCATTTTTCCCATTTGTGTAAGTGCAGAAGCCAAATTAAAATGAGTTAATAAATCATTTGGCTTTCTTGACAAAGCACGATTATAAGCAGCAATTGCACTCTTGTAATCTTCCTTTCGGGCATACGCATTCCCAAGATTCATATAAGTAATATAATCGTCTCTATAAAATAAGGAACGATTATAATTTTCAATTGCCTTTTCGAATTCGCCCTTTTCATAATCCACGTCACCGAGATGCTGATAGGCGTCGTAACTGGTAAAGGTTGGCCTGTCAATTATAAAATAATAAAAAGCAATAAACACTATTAGTATTACCGAAGGTACTAAGAACTCCTTGAATTTAACTTCTTGAAGTTTAGTAAAAATCTCTACTATCCCGTATGAGGCGTAAACAATCATAAGCGGAGCTATGGCTAAGCGGAATCGTCCATTCACAAAGAATAATATAGTACTCATAATAAAGCTAAATAAAAAAATTAGAAGCAGCGGTCTCCGAACTGCATTCTTGATGGAAAAATAAACACCGAATACAAACAGAAACGAGATAAATGTAAAACCGAATAGTGGGGCTTGTAAAAGATTGGGATAATTTTCAGAAAAATATGAAGGATCCATTATTGTAGATTGTGGATTTTCGGAACCGCCAAAAAAGAGAAAAAGTTTTTTAAAATATAGAATCAATGTACGGCCGGGATTCTTGCTCATCTCTTGAAAGGCTTGATTGTACCAAAAAGAAGATGCTTCCGATGACGATAATTTTTTTCCGCTTTGTTTTTCAGCGAATTGTTTACCGGCGAGATCTTTTGCAAAATCAAAATCAGTGGGCGTTACAAATACTCCCGGTGAACTTAAGTTATTGCCAATATAAAAATTAATGCCACCGTTTGTGGTGAGCAAAACAAGTTCCTTCGATACCATATAATTTCGAAAAGCGACTGGACTGATAACGATAAAGGCGCCAATGAGTAATAGTAAAAACTGCCGGATGGATATTACAATATTTACTTTTTTCCGGAAGTACTTAATTATTAACCATATTGTCAATACTAGCAAAAAGAACAAAACGTTTGCCCTGAATAATGCTGTTACCCCCAATAACAGTCCGATTACAAACCATTGAGCGTTACTGATTTTTTTTTGGTCGCGCGAGAGAAAAAACAGCAATGACGCAACAATAAATGTTTGGAAAGTCTCTGATAATACCATGCCTGCGTAAAAGATGTAAAGCAAGTATGCACTCGAAATAATTGATGCAACATAACCCACTGCTCTTGAATGAAAATTTTTCCCGATAAAATACGTTAACAAAATAGTGAGTGAACTAATTATCGCCTGCAGTAATTGAATAATCAGAATCGACTTACCTACTAAGGCAAAGATAACGGCTAATGTATATGGATAAATCGGAGCCATAAAAAATGCATCATCGCCCAGCCATGAACCGGTATCAACAATGCTCGAAGCCCAATTGTAGTAAATTTTTGAATCCGACATTAAATTTTGAATAAACGGTGAGTCTTTTATTTCCAGCACAAAAACAATCCTTAATGTGAGTGAAAATAGAAAAAGCCATATTAAAAACTTTTTTTCGCCGGGTAATAAATTATTAAGAAAGGATTTTATGGTATTTATTTTGGACTCTACTTGTTTTGACATATAAACCATGCTAAAGATTACTTGATAAATTTCATTATCAAAAATAAAGATATCTGACTATTCATTAAAGTAAAAATATTGGATAGCATAAAATAGATTAATTTTACGTTTGAAAGCTTCTATAAAAGCGAATAGAATAAAATGAATGGACTTAGTAAAACAAATTCAGCAGAAGAATACTATCTCTGAATTCGATTGAACCAATTCTGATCGCTAAGTTCACCACGCTTTGAAGAATGGATCAGTCTCAAATCATTAAAACCGTTAAAATCTGCAAAAACAAATTCCACCCCGCCTTCTATTTCGTGATATGACCATATTTCATACGGAACTGTTTCCGATTCGTATGGATAACGCGAAATTTCACTTGGCGGACCAAATGATAAATAAACTCTGCCACGGTCAGTGCGCCATCCTTCTTTAATCATTGAGTTCGAAAAATTTGTACTTGCATATTGTACACGACTAAAATATTCTTCTTTATCCTCATTATTCGGAGTAAGTTGATCGCTGTCGCGTAATAACCAAAAATCAAAATAAAATTTCCGTTTAGCTTCAACATCGGTCAATTTATCCCATTTATCTTTTTCGGCTTCCGAAGCAATATACTTGCATTGACTAAATTCAGTATTTAATTCTTCGAGGGACATGCTCGCAACCTCGGATGTTAACAGATCGGAGGATGCCGTATTACCTTTGTTTACGACAGGAACGGAAGGATTATATAAGTAAATATTTTTTGCCGATGTAGCAACGAAATTTTTCAAACTATCCGATACAGCTAGAACTAAAGTATATAATCCTGAAGGATATCTTGAAATATTTATCTGGCCAACTTCAACAATTGAAGAATTGTTTCTCGCGGTATATTTGACTTTTCTATATTTTTCAGTGCGGTTTGCATCGTATAAAATATGTTCTACCTTGAGTTTCTCACTTTTTATATCTTTATCAATGTTGTAGAACTCCGCATAGTAATAAGCGACCGGTAATCCCTGTCCAAAAATTAAACTTGGATTTGGGGTAACTTCCAGGGTATTTTTATAAAACATTGATTCTTTATCGCTGCTATTCTGAAGAATTTTTGTTGCTAATTCGATGTCGCTGATTGAGAAGACGTTACTTGCTCTTTTTACGATCTCCAAATCGAACGATAAACTATCATGTACCGAAGAGTCGTTAGCATCACGACCAATTAATTTACACTTATACTTCCCTACTGAAAGATAAAATGACAATAATCCTGTTAAATTTTGGGCATCTGCTTCGGTAGAATTATCAACCACACTTGAAAAATTCCAGCTCTTATCCAGATAAGTATTATTGGTGGCCTTATCTTTTATTGAAAATCCAAGTATGCCTGATACAATTTTCTTGTCATTATTATCAATTGCTTTCATGCCGGCTTTTGAAAAGCTGTAGTAAATTTCTAACCGAGATGTAGTATCGTCGATAAAAAAGTTGGCATAATCAAATTCAGCTTTAAATTTGGATTGAGTAAAAACTGATGAGCCGATGAGGAATAGCGTAAAAAATATAATCGATCTTTTCATAGGGCATAAATATGCAAAAAAAGGCTGAATAATCAGCCTTTTTTGCGCTATAATTTAGTTATTAAAATCCTAATTTAACTGTTATCATTTGATTAGCATCAAAATAATTTGCTGCACGATAAGCATAATCAATAATAACATTAGCTCCGGTACTTGAAAGATTGAGTCCGGCTCCGAATGTAGGACCGAATAAATACTGATCCTCATTTCCATCGCCGGTCGCTTCGGATACATGAGTATAACCCGCTCTTACGAAAAAGAGATCATTGTAGCTAAATTCTCCGCCAACACGATACTCATCGTTCGAGAAATTATTATTCTGAAACGAAGTTGTAATTAACGCACTGTATGAGTCGGAAAATTTTGCTTCGTAAGCTAAACCAATTTCCATCTGAGAGGGCAATTCAAATGCAGCAGCATCAATCATATAAAAATTTGGACCTCTGTCAGCATCAGCTTCTTCGGCCGTTCTAATAAGATCTGGACCGTCAAAACTCATCTGAGGACCAAGGTTTCTTAGTGTGATACCGAATTTTAATCCTTCAACACCGGCAAGTCCATTGTATTGAATACCGGCGTCAAAAGCCATTCCGCTTGCACTTGTTCTAAGTATCTTCTCGGAAATGAGGTTGATATTTATACCAACTCTAATTCTATCAGTTAGTGCATTAGAATATGTAACACCGAGAACAACGTAGGTAGGTGAAAAAGTAACACCTGTACCATACGGAGATTCAACAGTTGTTTCATCCATTTCCCCGAAATCGACACTTCGAACACTGAAACCAAGCGAACCGAAATCATCGAAATGAACTGCAGCAGCGGCATAAACAAAACCAATATCCGCAATGTAGTTCATATACGAAAACATAGCTTCGGCAGTGTTCTCTGATACTCCTAATCCGGCAGGATTATAATACATAGCATCCAAACCGGTCATACCGGAAACATAAGATCCGCTCAAAGATAAACCCCTGGCGCTAACCGGAAGAAGCAATTCTTGGGCACCTCCGGTTCCATTACGTCTACCTCCACCGGCGAATGTCTCGACTACCAGCGCGAACATTACCAAAACCGTCACCAGCATATATGTAAATTTCTTAAGCATCTTTTTTCTCCTTAAAAATTTATGCAATACTAAATAATTAGAAATAGGAAATTTTATTCCCTTCTAATCCGTTGCTAAATTCTATCGATGTATTGCTTTTCCATAATTACAGCTATTTTTAATATTTTCTCGCCAATTCCCGGCATTTCGATATAAGCGATATAAACACCGCTGGCTACCGGAATATTTCCGTCGTTGAGGAGGTTCCAATCAACATAATCGGTACGATCGCTCTTCTCAAGTTTTCGGATAAATACACCCGAAAGTGAAAATATTCTGATTGTGGCTTCTTCAGGTAAACCGAGGAATCTAACAAACCGGGCATATTTATTAGCTTCAAGTGAATGAGCGCCAAAATATGGATTCGGGTAAACAGTAATGTCATTAAGTCTCGTTTTCGAAATTTCCGGATCAGCTTTTGGTTTTTGTGTGGCAATGTTATACTCCATGCCTGCAAGTAGGGGTTTCCATGTATTAACACGGACAACTGTGCCTGTTGCGGGCAATTCACCATCGATTACTAAATTAGTAAGAAATACATGATCAGGAGTTGTTATTCCACTTTTTTCCGGCAGAGGTTCTGCGTACGCTGGGGCATCAAGAAAATTGATAGGCTCCCAATTTCCATCTATTTGATTCCACAAACCATTTTTATCGATATCATAAATCTTTGGTACGAGTCTTACACCTTTTACTACATCCCAGGCTTCCAAAGGCATTCTATCTGTTGCTTTAGTACCATCTTTGATATCAACAACACCGGTCGGGAACGTTGAAGTATAATACTCACTGCCAGCAGCAGTAAATCGAATTTCATAATCACTGTATTGTACATTATCTCTAGCATTAATGTTTTCGATACCATCGGCTTCTGTTCTACCGATAATTTTCCATTGATTTGTGGAATTATTCGTCTCGAAGACATCCTCCGTAACGACTTCTCCGTTTATTAACTCTTGAATACTCTTGATACCGGACTTTTTCGTTAGAGAAAGAGCTAATATTTCATCTTTACCGGTATTGAGTATACGTGTAATAAATCCTTCGGTAACAGATTTCTGCAGAGAATCCGAACCAAAATCTGCTCTTTCCGAAAGAAGTGTCTCACCGGTGGTTGAATTTTCCAGATTCCAGGTTATTTCCATACCTTCTCCCTGGAACGTGATTTTATAGCTCGCATCCTGAATTACAGTCGGATCAATAATTTTTATTGAAGCGGCTGCATCAGCAGTTCCAACTGTTAATTGTGCGGAAAGATTATTACCGCTGCTAAATGCTTTATAGTTTTCATCAATATTAGTTCTGCGAGGAATAACTTCAAGTATAACAACAGGACTTTCTAAATATGTTGGATTACTATGAGGTGAATATCCATAAGAGGTAACTCCAAAATAATAAGGAGTGCCATTTATTAAATCACCTTGCTCAAAAACATCATTATCTATGCTAAACATAGTGGTTAAACCGGCATCCGGGGATTCGAATACCAAAGGATATACAATTACACCGGCAATAGATGTCTCTTGCGTAATCTGACTAATTCCATTTTCAATATCATATATAGCAAGCAGTGACTTTTCACTACCAACTAAATCACTAAATTGCCAAATCTTGTATCCCTCAAAGGAATAGGTTGTATCATCGTAACCTAAACCGAAGATTAATGGATCTTTTTCATCGTAAGATTCAGCATTAGTTTCCCACCATAAAGTAACTCCCTTATCACTTCCAAAACCATGTAATGTCGGGACAGGTGGTGCATCGGTAATATCAAAATTCAAGTTGAATGCAATTTGTGCTGCTACATCAGCTCTCTTTAGTTCGGTAACGCTATCAAGATTGTTATCGCCGCGGGCAATAACAACGCCAATAACAACTTCTTGAGTATCGCCGGGAGCCATTGTGAATGGACCGCTTACTTGTAAATGTCTACGATCGTCGGCAGCCGGTCCACCCGACCAACCCGGTCCTTCGTACCATCCGGTTCCTGCAACAGGATCACCGCTAAGAATGATAGGTGTCTCTAATCCGGTATTAGGATCAACGAAAGGATCGCCGTTCCAAAGGTGTCCGGTCATATAATTATACATTTCTTCAGAACCAGCAGGAACACCTAATTGAGGATCCCTGTAAATTGTTCCGGCAGTATTAATGTAAAATGTAAATGCCGTCATCGGAAGATTTGTATAACCTTTACGCCATTTACCTAAAAATTTGGCAGAATCGGGCAGATTATATTGAGCTATAATTGGATCGTTTGCATCGTAAGGAACCATAGGTCCCTGGAAGAAGTCATATCCAACAGCCGGTGGTGCAACTCCATAATAATTATCATCATTATTGTCACCATTATAGGTGTAACCGAGACTTAAGGTCGTATCACAACCGGTAAAGTCGTCACTGGCAAAACCGAGGTCAGTATCTGTCCAATGAGCAATATGCATTTCGTTATAGACTTTTGTTCCTTTATTAATCATGAGGAATTTTTTGAAGATCATATTCCCAAGGTCACCGGTTCTATTGAAGCCGAAAATGGTTGTTTGCACTTCCATTCCCATAGGTAAGGTACCGTAAAGATATGTAGTTTTTGAAGCATCCATATCGTTACTTACAAACCACAAAACTTCATCTCCAATAAACTCCGGTGTATCGCCGTCTTCTGTGTTGTAAATACCGTCTTCATTGGCGTCAACCCAAGGAGCACCGTCTTCAACCGGCCATTCATCCATATCCTTTTTTAGTCTGGCTTTAACAGTTGCATTGGATACAGACTGCCAATTTTTTCTTACTTTATAAATTCTATATTTATCGAGGTTCGCATTATCGGCAGTACCATCCGGAAGAATTTTCCCGGCTTGAAGTCCATAACGATAAGTGGCTCCCCCAACTCTGGTTTCCCGTCCAATTTTTGCGCCCCAGATTAAACCGTCGGTAAAAATCGCCGGTATAGTAGCGTTCTCACCGCCAGGCCAATAAAATCCGGAGGCATCATTACGAGGATCATGAGCGCTCATTCCATTATTGTTCAACCACATCCAGCATTCGTTGATAGAAATATAATCGTTGAAGCTGTTTGTAGTAATTTTGGATAAACGCTCTTTTTCACCGCTTCCATTTTTGATAGCTGCGAAACTAAAAAATCCAACCAGCACAGCTACCAAAAGCAAAATAATTTTTTTATTATACTTCATTTTTATTCTCCAAATAATTTGCTAAATACCTAATTAGCATTAAATCACCGCTTACTAGTAGTTAATTCTAATACCTAACCTTATTTGTCTTGGGGTGCCATAATTACCAGCGTTGTAAATAGAAGCTAAATATAATTGTTTATAAGTTTCAGCTCCTTCATCACCATATTGATTTCGATAATTTTCGATCTGATTTTGGCCTTCTTCAGTACTTAACCATCCGTCGTCTTCAGCATCACCTGTTTGATTAAATACACCAACAATATTTTGGGTATTAAGAACATTAATAACCCATAAATAAATATCGAAGTTGAATTGGCCGATATCGAAGGATTTATTAATTCTTGCATCTAATTGAAAATTCCAAGGCGTTGTGGATTCATTTATTCCTTCAGTTGGTATTCTGCTATTGGTATAACCTGCGAAGCGAGTAAAATTAAAACCGCTATTGAAAGTAAACAACAGGTTCATTCCGAGATTACTCAACATTCTGCTGCCGAAAATTTCCGGGCCATCATCATCGGCAAATCTATAATCCATGTTAAACGCACCGTGATGTGTTTGGTTGAATGATAGTGGAGAAATCTGAACCGGGAAGAATGGTGTTTGGGTAGGCGACTGCCAAATAGTTCTTGTAGCTTCATTTGGTGTTGAGCCTGTACCTTGAGCATCTGAATATGTATAATCAAATGTCAAAGCTATTCTTTCAATTCTTCTGAGATCTAATTTTAACTCGAAGCCTTTGGTAGTGGCAAAATCTCCGTTTACCAAAGCATAATAAGCGCTATGTTGTGCGGAAGCATCTGCATAAATCTGTCTTGCTTGAATCTGATCTTTAATATCCTTGTAGAAACCGGTAATATCAAATGCAAAGTTTTCACCTAATTGCTGTCTGAAACCGATTTCGTAAGATGTTGTTCTTTCAGGGCGTAATCCGAATCCAACGGGATTTAATTCTGCATATCCGCCTTTAACAATATCGGATGTGGCATTGTATCCCAAATAAATATCGCGCAACTGAGATTGTTGAATGAATTTTCCGTATTGTGCGTGGAACATAGTTTTATCGGTTACAGGGAAACTAAGTCCAAGTCTTGGTACAACTTGAAGAATCGGGTCAACATCAACAAGCGCTGATTCGTCAATGTTACCCGTAATTTGATCAAATGCAACGCTGGTAGGATTGGAAAATGTTTTGGAGTCGGTATTAATATAGTCTAATCTAAAGCCGACATTCACAACAAGGTCGGTAAATTCCATTTTATCATTAATGTAGAATCCGGCAAAGATAGGATGTTTAGCGCCGGATGCCTCATCAGCATCTGATAAGTTACCATAGGAATCATAACCATAATTATCTACACGGGTGTACCAGTCTGTTACCTCACCATCCGGATTGGAATTAACGCTTTGTGCAATCGCAATTGCTCTTCCGTTACTAATAGAATAGCGTCTAATTGTCCACTTAGTAAATTCACCACCGGTTTTAAATTCATGATGTTTACCAAGTTGATACAAAAAGTTTACTTTTCCGCCAATATTCGAAGATGCTTGTTTCCTAAAAGCCGATACTGGTTGGTCTCCATATAGAGATTGGAAAGTACCATAGGTTAATCTATTATCCGGCGAAATACCATCTGCTTCCATATATCTTCCAATTGCAGCGTTAGAAAGAGAGTCGCCGTACATCCAAATCTGATCTTTAAAGTACGGATCCATTGTTACATAGTAATCATCAAAAACACTGAAGATTACATCGTAAAATGAACTCGGGTTAATAACATGTGTAAATTTGAAACTACCTATCAACGAGTAATCTTGATTTAATGAAGCGCTATTTACGGCATCGTAGGTATTCCAACCAATTCCTCCGCGGTTTTCATTCGTACGGTAATTAGCATTTACCCTAAATGTAAAGGGATTTAAATCATAAGTTAAATTACCCTGAAATTGATATGTATTACTTCCGTTATTAGGTGTATAACCTTTCGGATATTTTATATCAAAATCCGGTCGTTGGTTGCCTTCAGCATCTCTTACAGCATCGGGTAGGTCTTCGAAATTATAATCTCCAAAGAATGCGGCGCCCGACCTGGTAAATACGTTATTTGCCGCTAAAAAGAATTTGAGATTTTGGTAGGAAGGCAAAATCGGACCGCTTGCAGTAAGAACATATTCTGAATAACCATATGTATAACCGCCTAAAAATTCTTTACCAACACCGTTGGTAAAATTATCGGTAATAGCTTCAAGAGAAATTTGATATTTTTCAGTTCCGGCTCTCGTTTGTGATGAAATAATACCGCCGTTGGCACCACCAAATTCGGCAGAATATCCACCGGACTGAACTTGAATTTCCTCAATCGCATTGTTAATAATTGCAGTTCTCGATCCACCGAAAACAGGGTTGTTAACCATAACACCGTCAACATAGAAAGCAACCGCATCCTGACGACTGCCGCGAAAATGCAGGTTGCCGCCTTGCTGAACTACGCCAGCCTGTGTAGCAACGATAGCATTTACGCCCCGGATCGGGAGGTTTTCTATATCTTCCTTATTAACAATCTCGGTTGAGTTTGTAATATTTTTATTTACAAGAGGTCTCGGCGCTATAACCGTTACAACGTCAGTTGTATAGGTTTCCGAAGGCAATTGAAAATTCGCCTCGGTAGTTAGGTTTACCGATACTCTTATATTTTGAAGTGTAATATCACGATATCCAATATAACGAGCTTGAATTGTGTACGTACTTGGATAAACATTTAAAATTAAGTATTCTCCGTTTTCATCTGTGGCAGCACCTTGTGATGTACCCTGTATTATAACATTTGCGCCAATTAATGGCTCGCCGGTTTCAAGGTCGGTTACTTTACCGACTATTTTACCGGTTTGTGCAAATGTAATAAAAGGTACTACGAAAAGGAGAAACACAAATATTTTTGTAAACTTGGGCATTTTCTTCTCCCCTAATGTTTAAAATTATTTCGGTCTAGCATTCGTTGGAGTTTCATTGAAAGACGACAAAGTTTCTTGACCAAAAGCACCATTCAATACAACGTAGCTTAATTTTCCGGCAACTATATCAACGACACCGGAAGCAATTTCTGTCTGAGTTCCATCAGTAGTATGAATAAATTGAATATTATAGTTACCACTTTTTACGTTTGCTCTTAAATATTCGCCACTAGGAATATCTGCATCAAAAAACACCGTATCAACAACACCAGGTGTGGCGGTATTTTCTAATGCAACCTTACTTATTCCGGTTGGATCATCAACGCCATCAGTGTAGCTTGCATTAACAAAAGCTACGATGGAGGAATCTGCCGGCGGAAAATAATCGTTAAGGTACGTCATTCCGTTAAACAGATAGATTGACGAGACAGTGGTAACATCAGGATTCGGATCGTAATTACCATATAAAAGTACAATTGCATCCTCGTAAGAACTTAATTTCTGACCGAGTTTACTGTTAAAGATTGTGGTACCCGAGGCATCTTTGATTTTGAAAATCCAATCACCTGAGTTAATATCTTTATATGGAATCCTTGCACCTTTTGCCAGGCTGATACCGGATTGAACTGCTACTAATGTATCACGATGATCAATAATATCAACGATAGCGTTATCAACATTGTTGAGTAAATTGACCATCTGATAGGCAGTATACGGCATTTTGACATGTTCAATAACTGGTTCATCTACACAACTGTAGAATAAAGAACATGTCATTACAGTAATAAGGAATAAAATTATTTTTTTTGATTTGAACAACATCATTTACCTCAAATCTTTTTATAAAATGTTTTTAACGACATGTAAATCCGAGTATTTAATAGTTACTAATTACAACAGAGGTAAATCAAAATTGATTTTTCAGAATGCATAAATATTACGGGCTGCCGCTAACCGGCAGCCCGATAGATAAAAATATTTTGTTTTACTTCAACAACATCATTTTCATGGAACTGCTGAATTCGCCTGCGGTCAATTTATAAATGTACATTCCGGATGCTATATCGGAAGCATCAAATTGTACATCATAATTTCCGGCTGAGCGTGATTCGCCATTAATTAACGTTGCTACTTCGCGACCAAGCATATCAAATACTTTTAATGTTACGTTGGTAGCTTCAGGAATTGAGTAACTGATCTTAGTTGTTGGGTTGAATGGGTTCGGATAGTTTTGTGATAAACTAAATTTGTTGGCAATAATTTCGTCATCAACTGCATTTGGATCCTCTGGTTCAGGTGGTAATTGGAATTTTAAATATTTTAAATCGCAGGCAGGACCAGTTCCATCAGTAAGCTGCATTGGAGCCGGATTTTCTACCCATAATAAATGAGCAAAATAATTGTCGCCTTCTTTAACTAAAAAGTTAGCCGGGTGAACAAACAAATCTGCCATATTCGGGGTTGCGTTTAAAATTCCTTTATCTCCGTCAAAATCATTATACCATTTTGCTCCACCATCATAGGATATTGCATAATATGCATCTGTATAATGCTCACCTGTTGAAGCATCGGCATTTAATGTAGTAGCAGGATCGCCTGGTGTTGCAAATTCCGGACCTGACCAGGTGCACAAAAGAACCTGTCCGTCATCGCTAATACCAAGTGAAGGATAGCACTGACCGAAAGCGTTTCCTGGATATGTATATTCGCCGCCAGCCTCAACTATTTTTTCAGCAAATAAATCTACATCAAAATTACTAATTGTTTGCCAACCAGCTTTACTAGCTGAATTCCAATAGATAACCGGATGAGCATATTGTAAAGCATAAACAGATGTAACATCGCCCTGGCTTGTAGCTACTGTGATCTCTTTTCTCCATTGACCATAGCCATTCATAACTGCGTGAACAACGCCGTTGTTGGTGATGTTTGCGGTAATCTGGGCAAAGTTTTCAAACAATGGGTAATATTCCCATTCTACATCTTGATTATAATAAACATCTTCTGTTGATGCATCCGGTAAAGTTACATTTAAAGTATCAATGTGAGATGTATAATGATAATCCGGAAGAATCGGTTCGCCGTCATATCCAATAACTTGGGCTGTCCAGTTAGCACCGGCATTGGTTGAATACATTACAAATGCTTGGTCTGCGTTGGCAGCAGTAACACCTTCATCGGCGCCTAATCCAGCATGACCGTCGCCTGTTTGGCAGGCAGCCATTACTATATTTTGTTCGTTTGGTGATTTCGCTAAGTCAATTTCAGCACTGCCACTTACACCATACAATGGAGGAACGAAATCATTTGCAGTACCCCATTGTGTCCATGTAATTCCATAATCAGCGCTGCTAAAGAATGTGAAAAGAAGTCTGTTTCCGCTGACTGCGGTAAAGATATTATCACCGGAGAAAGCGATGGAAGGGTCAGAGTTAGCTTCAATTTCTGATGCAGTGAATCCAAACCCGTCCCATAAGAACAACTGATTTGGAACGTGTGCAACAACGCCAGCAACACCGGCACCGGCTAACGCGCCTGTTAAAGGCACATCAATTGCGCCCCAACCGCTTCTATTGTTAGCAGTACCCATAGGCACTTCATGGTTTGCCCAGGTTGTACCGTCATAAATAAATAATGTTACTGAACGGTTGCCAGCTGAATTTGGCCAAATCATCGGGCAAAGATATACAAGACCATTATTAGGATCATATACAATTTCATCCCTATTGATTGAGTTGGTAAAATAAGGATATGCTGTAGTAGCAAATGCTGTACCTGCTGTGATAGCATTTGGGGAAGATTTTTTAGCTGTCGTCTGAGTAGTTACCGGTACATTGGTAAACTTTGAGTCGTCAGCTATTTGCACCTTGTGATCTTTCACACGGGAGACTTGTTGCTGAGCCGATACGAAACCGGCAAATAATAAAACTGCCAATAATACTGTAGCAATACTTTTAAACATGAGCTACTCCTTTGTTTAGTTGGTAAATAATTATTTGAACATATAATAGAACTAAAACTTTACTAACTCGTCAAAACCTACAGTAAAAAACAGAACACAGATAATTTTTATTAAAAAAGAAAACAGAACCGTCTTCAAAAATGGCTTTTGGAAAACCAAACTTGAATTCGCTCTAAATTTGTTATAAGATTATATCATTTTGCCTTAATTTTTAAGTATATTGTAGCGAAATATCTAAATTTCCGAATACAGTATCAAGCAATATTTTATTTTTATTCTAAAACTCAATTTTTTTATCAATTGCGTATTGAAAATACAATTTGACCTCTTTTTTGTCAAGGACTAATTCGGGTACCCCCGATTTATTGCATTGTTGCTTTTTAAACCGAGTTATGATAAATTCTTTCAAACCGTCAAATAACCGATTCTAACTTACTAACGAATACTGATTTGGGTACGGCGCCAATTATTGTTTCTTTCAACTCTCCATTTTTAAGAATCAGTACTGTCGGAATACTTCTCACTCCGTACTTGATTGCTGTTTGCTGATTTTCATCAACATCTAACTTGCCTATCTTCGCCCTTCCCTCATACTCTCCGGCTAACTCTTCAATAATAGGAGCAATCATTTTGCAGGGTCCGCACCATGCTGCCCAAAAATCAATTACCACCGGTTTATCGGATTTGATCACTTCAGTTTCAAAATTTGCATCTGTTATGGTTATTGGTTTCATACAAAAATCTCCAAAATAAAAAACAAATAGTTTAAAATATTTTTCCGTTTCTTTTAATTACATCGCGTGCAATAATTCCATTTTGTATTTCGTTTGTTCCCTCAAAAATTCTGTTGATTCTTGAATCGCGATAAAATCTTTCTATCGGCAATTCCCTTGAGTAACCCATACCGCCATTAATCTGAACGGCATTATCAGCAATTTTATCAAGCGACTCCGAACAGAAAAGTTTTACCATTGCGCTCTGAGTTGAAATGTTCTTTTTTAAATCATAGTCCATTGCTGTTCTATAAACCATTGACTCCATTGCAAAAATAAGCAACGCCATCTCGGATAGCATAAATTGAATTGCCTGAAATTTACTTATCGATTGATCAAATTGTCTTCGCTCTTTTGCATAAATCGTAGAGAGTTCCAGCAATTCTTTGGAAGCGCCCATACATGCAGCGCCCAGGCCTAATCTGCCGGCATCCAGTACTTTCATAGCAAGAAGAAATCCGCGACCGTCCGAACCAAGTAAGTTTTCTTTCGGTACCCGAACATTATCAAATGTGATCGGATTAGTTGTACTTCCTTTTATTCCCATTTTCTTTTCGGGAGGACCGGCATGGAAACCAGGACGATCAGTTTCAACAATAAATGCAGCTATACCTTTTGCGGTTCTCGCAAATACCGAAACTATATTTGCAATTCCCCCATTTGTAATCCATAATTTCTCACCGTTAATTACCCATTCATCGCCATCAATCTCAGCATGAGTTTTTACATTGAATGAATCCGATCCGGCTTGAGCTTCAGTTAAACAAAACGCACCTATCTTTTCTCCCTGCGCTAATGGCGTTAGATACTTTTTCTTTTGTGCATCGGTTCCACCCAGGTAAATTGTGTTAGCGCCAATGGATTGATGAGCGCCGATAAAAGTTGCAGTTGACATGCAGCCGCGAGCAATTTCCTCCTGGCAGATACAATATCCAACTTCTCCAAATCCTCCGCCGCCGTATTCTTCCGGGAAGGATACTCCAAGAATACCAAGTTCTCCTAACTTTTTTATTAAATCAGCAGGTATCTTTTCATTTTCATCAATTTTATTCGCGATAGGTTTTATTTCGTTATTGGTAAAATCTTTTACCATATCGCGCAGCATATTTTGTTCTTCAGTGAATTTGAATTCTTCCATCTAAAAATATCCTCTTATTATTTTATTGGTCGGCTAATTTTTTCACCGGTGTAATTTACAATATACTCACCGCCGTCAACTCCAATTACATTTCCCGAAATCCAGTCTGCATTAGGATTTGATAAAAGTACGATTGCTTTTGCTATATCTTCCGGTGTGGTTAATCTATTCACAGGATTTTTTGCTTTTGCCGAGGCTAACATTTCAACATTACCGGGAATTTTTCTTAGAGCAGGAGTATCTGTAACTCCAGCCATCAATGCATTCGCAGTAATTTTCATGCTTCCTAATTCAACTGCTAATTGCCTAACATGTGCTTCAAGGGCTGCTTTGGCCGCGGATACAGCTCCATAAAAAGGAATTACCGTATGAGACCCAGCGCTTGTTAGCGCAAATATTCTGCCGCCATGCGCAAATAATTCCCGTTGTATTAAACCCTGTGTCCAATACACCAGCGAATGCGCCATAACATCCAATGTCATGCTCATCTGTGCGGGAGTAATGCAGTCGTTTGGATTTTTTGTGACGAACGGTTTCAGGGTTCCGAATGCAAGTGAATGCAGCAATATGTAAATATCGGGTTGGTCTTTGGTTGAGAATCTTTCTTTTATTTCATCAAGCACATCCGCGCGTTTGATTGGATCAGCCGCATTTATATTAAAGAACACCGCTTGATGACCGGTCTTCTCAATCTTTTTTATTATATGATTCACTTGCGGCATTGTCACCTGTCTATCAAGGTGAATACCTAATATATGATAGCCGGCCTCTGCAAGGGCGACTGCAGTAGCACCGCCAAAACCGCTTGACGCACCAAGGATAAGAGCCCATTTTTTATCCATCATTTTTTCCATTTCTAATTAATGAAGTGCAAACTTAGCAAAACGTAAAGTCAAATCAAATTCGTTTAATGCATAAAAAAGATCGGAATGTATTCTTAACATGCAGAGATTTTTTGATTTACTCCGCATCAGATCTACTAACTATATGCGAGATATTTTATGGCATCCTCGCCAAATAATTTGTTAAGACTTTGGATTAATTTATCGCTCAATTCAATTTTATTTTCGAGATAGAAACTTCTTACATCGCCGTTATTTCTAACCGAGATCAAGAATAACACATTGCCGGGATTTTGACTAATTATTTCTTTGAGTTTTAAAATCACCGATTCGTTTTGTTCGTCAGAGTCGATATTTAAAAGAAGAGTTTTGGTTAATTTATATTTTGCATCGGATAGTTGCATTACTTCTTCGGCATGAAGTTTTACTGCGTCGCCACTGCTTTCCAATTTACCTTTAACTAAAACTGTTGATTCAGGTTCAATATATCTTCCATAATCATTGAATATTTTTGAGAACATCAAACATTCGCACGATCCCGAGAAGTCATCAAGTTTGAAAAACGCCATCGTCTTTCCTGACTTATCAATTTTTGTTTTTACATCTGTAATTACCCCGACAGCCCGGACAAGATTATTCTCTGTATAAGTTTCGGGTTCACCGAGATGAATTGTTGCAAACGATTTGTACTCAATATCAAATTTTCGGAGTGGGTGATCCGAAAGATAAAATCCGAGCACTTCCCTTTCCTTTGCCAACTTTTCTTTATCTGTCCATCTTGGAATATCAGGTAAAGAGGGTTCTTGAAAACTTACCGAGACATCCACACTGCCAAATAAACTTGACGCTTGTTTCTCACGGGAAGATTGCACTTTATTCCCAAAACTCAATGCTTCCTCTATTGCAATAAAATTTTGCGACCGGTATCCGGTTAGCGAATCAAGCGCTCCTGCAAGCACAAGACCTTCGAGCGCTCTTTTGTTTACGGCTCTCGTGTCGCTATTCGAACAAAAATCATAAATTGATTTAAAATTCCTTCCGAGTTTATTATGAGCTTCTTTAATAGCCTCAACCGCGCCTTTTCCGACATTTTTTATTGCGGACATACCGAAAATTATTTTGCCGTCCTCCACATCAAAATCGACCGACGGTCTATTCACATCAGGCGAAAGCACTTTCACTTTCAAACGGCGGCAGTCATCGAGCAAGGTTGTAACTTTATCAATGTTTTGAAATTCGTGCGTAAGGTTTGCAGCCATAAATTCTGCAAGGTAATGAGCTTTAAGATATGCGGTTTGAAAAGCGACAATACTATATGCAACGGCGTGGCTTTTATTAAATCCGTAATCAGCAAATTTTTCAATCGCTTCGAAAATACTCTCGGCAGCTTTCTTATCAATATTATTTTTAACCGCGCCTTCAACAAAAATCATTTTCTGCTGCTTCATTGTTTCGAGATCTTTTTTACCCATCGCTCTGCGCAACAAATCAGCCTCAGCCAAACTCATACCGGCCACTTTATTGGCAATCTGAATTACCTGTTCCTGGTAAACAATGATACCGTAAGTTTCTTTTAAAATTAATTCGAGTACCGGATGCTGATATGCGATGGATTTTTTACCGTGTTTCCGTGCTATAAATTCATCGATGAATTCCATTGGGCCGGGGCGATACAGAGCGTTCATCGCAGCCATATCGAGGATACTTGTCGGTTTCAATTTTTTTAAATACTCTCGCATCGGGGCCGATTCAAACTGAAATATTCCTGTCGTCTGTCCCTTTGCAAAAAGCTGATATGTTTTTTTATCATCAAGCGGAATCTCATCAATATCAATTTCAATTCCGTGAATTTTCTTTACAAGTTCAATCGTATCCCGAATAATGGTTAACGTTCTCAACCCGAGAAAGTCCATCTTAAGCAAACCGGCGTTGTCAAGTTCTTTCATGTTATATTGAGTAACAACGTCTCCATCGGAACCTGCAACTGCGAGCGGAACATAATCGCTAACACTGCCCGGGGCTATTACAACACCGGCTGCATGTTTCGAAGCATTACGATTCATACCTTCAAGAATTTTAGAGTACTTTAGTAATTCCTGAATTTGCGGATCATCCGAATCACGGATACTTTTTAATTCCGGAACTTCGTTTAGCGCTTGCTCAATCGAATATACTCTTCCGAATTTGGTGGGAATCCATTTAGTAATATTGTTTACAACAGGAATAGGAATTTTTAAAACTCTCGCTACGTCGCGAAGAACTGCTTTTGATGAAAGCCGGTTGAAAGTAACAATCTGGCAGACTGATTCTTCGCCATATTTTTCTTTAACGTAATTAATTACATCGCCGCGCTGATCATCGGCAAAGTCAACGTCAATATCGGGCATCGACTTTCTTGCCGGATTTAAAAATCGTTCGAAAAGAAGATTGTACGGAAGCGGATTCACGTTTGTTATTCCGAGGGCGAATGCAACCAAACTTCCCGCCGCGCTGCCTCTTCCCGGTCCAACCGGAATACCGCGATGCTTTGCTGCATTTATAAAATCCTGAGTAACCAGAAAGTATCCAGCGTAACCCATCTCTTTAATAACTTTTACTTCGAAATTGAAGCGGTCTTCAACATCGGTAGTAACGTTTTTAATTTTCTTGTCAAGTCCTTCGCGGGCTAATTGCTCAAAATATTCTTCGAGAGATAAATTTTCCGGAGTCGGGAATTTTGGATAATGAAATTTTTCGAAATTTAAATTTAAATTCACCTTCTCTTCAATTTCGAGAGTATTTTCTATTGCCCCGGGAAATTTTTTGAAAAGATTTTTCATCTGCTCGGTGGATTTGAAATAAACCTCATCGGTTTTATAACGGAGTTCGCGGTAATCTCCTTTACCCGATTTGTCTCCCAACAGCAGCAGTATATTATGCGCTATAGCATGGTGCTGTTTGATGTAATGGATATCGTTTGTTGCAATTAGTTTAATACCGAGTTCATCCGCAATCTTAGGAATCTTTTCAAGCAAGGGTTTTTCAATTTCGAGATTATGATCCTGCAACTCAAGATAAAAATCATCTCCAAAAATTTCTTTGAGTTTGATAGCCGTATCTTTTGCTTTTTTATAATCGCCATTAATTATTGGAGCGGATATTGGACCGGCGGGACATGCTGAAGTGCAAATCAATCCTTCGTGCATTTTAGATAAAAGTTCGAGATCAATGCGGGGTTTGTAATAAAATCCCTCGGTATGACCGAGCGACGACAGTTTAATTAAATTATGATAACCCTGTTTATTTTTAGCTATCAGAACAAGGTGATTGTAATGGCGTGATTTTTTTCTTCCGTCTCCGCCGCCTTCAACTTCCTGTTCGCCTTTCTCAAATCGGGTGCCCTGCATAAAAATATATGCTTCCATTCCTACAATCGGTTTTACACCTTCTTTCTTCGCTACTTTGTAAAATTCAGAAATCCCATACATCACTCCATGATCTGTTAATGCAACCGCATGCTGATCGTTTTCTTTAGCAGCTTTTACAAGATCGTAAACCGTGCACGCAGCATCTTGAAGACTATAGTGAGAATGATTATGAAGATGAACAAAATCGCCCATTAAATTCCTATCAATTAAATTTTACCGGTGTGGCCAAATCCGCCTTCGCCTCTTATGCTTCCATTCAATTCTTCAGCATCTTTCAATTCAGCAATATATACTTTCGACAATACAATTTGAGCTATACGATCTCCACGGTGAATTACAAAATCTTCATCACCGAAATTGAAAAGAATTATTTTAATCTCGCCACGGTAATCAGAATCAATTGTACCGGGTGAATTTAATACTCCAATAAAATGATTTGCGGCAAGTCCACTTCGGGGACGAACCTGAATTTCGTAACCAAAAGGAATTTCAACCTGCAGGTTTGTTGGAATTAATGCGACTGATTTCTGCTGAAGAATAAATTCTGTTTCAACCGCAGCGCGGATATCCATCCCGGAGCTGCCTTCGGTTTTATATTCCGGCAGAGGTATGTCGCCAAATTTGCTGCTAATTCTTTTTATTTTAACAAAAATTTTTTCCATGTATCATCGATAAGATTTAAGAGCGGACTGACTATTATTTCGGCACAAATATAATGATTAATAGAAACACACGAAAAGAAATCTTATGCAAGAAAAATTTTGATATGTTAAAAAATTTTATAAACGCGCGCGGATGAATTATCTTCTTCTGAGAATTATATCCATTGTGACTCGAATTTCCCTCGGTTTAATAATTCCGAATCCAAATAGAGCTACGATGAATCCGATAAGAAGCGCTACTTTGTAAGTCATATTCAGCATATTCGCATAAAAAAGGTAATAATAAATTGCAGTCACTATTGTTATCAATATAATTATTATTCCGATCTTATCCATTTCATAATTAATCTTATAAAATTTCTGTGTTACAAAATAAAGATAAACAGCCATTACCATATAACTTAACAAAGTTGCGAATGCGGCGCCCATAATTCCATAAATTGGAATGAGAGTAAAATTTGCAATTACATTTACAGCAGCGCCAGCTCCCGCAATTAACGGAAAATATTTTGTTTTTTCTTCGATGTATAATCCCGCAGTAAAGTTAACATACATCCCATTGAAGAGATAACCAAGAAGCACAATTGGTACAATAACAATTCCACTCAAGTAACTATGACCAATAATCGACTTTCCGTGAACAATTTCGATTGCAGCTAAATCACTAATGAAAAGAGAAATAACAACCCAAACGAGAGAACCGGCAATTACAAACAAAGTTAAAACTTTCGCGAAAATTTCTTTGGCATTTTTTTCTTTTGCATTTGTGAGGAAGAACGGCTGCCACGCATACTGGAACATCGAAACAAATAACATCATAAAAATTCCGAGTTTGTAATTTGCCTGATAGATTCCGAGAGTTGCATTGTCGGTCAAGGCTCTTAATATTGGACGATCAATTACCTGTACTATTGTTGCCGAGATGCTGGCAGGCAGATACGGGAATCCAAAACGAAGCATTTTAATAAGAATCGCTTTGTTAATCTTGAATTTTAATTTCAAAAAAATATCCGGCAGAAGTATGATAAAAGTGACAACAGATGCCGCTAAATTGCTTATAAAAATCGCCTCGATGCCAAATTGGAATTTGATTATCAGTATTAAATTCAAGCTCAAGTTAATAAGGATATTAAGAATTTTGATTACGGCAAACCGTTTCGCCTTTCTCTGCAAACGCAAATCGGCAAAAGGAATTAATGCAAGGGTATCGAACATCAATATCAGAATAACATAGTAAATAATATACTCGTATTGTCCGGTGATTTTTAGAACAGAAGATAACGGAGTTCTAAAAAGATAAAATGAGACCGAAAGCAAAAATGATGTTGCCGTGACAAAAATAAATGGAGTGGAAAATAAATCTTTTTTCTCCTCTTCTTTAGCCAGAGAAATGTATTTCATGAATGCCGCATCCATGCCATAAATATACGCGATGTTCAAAAAAGCGATGCATGCATAAACGTACGCATAAATTCCAAACTCCGACGGGATAATAAAATTTGTGTAAAATGGAACTAACAAAAAATTTATGAACCTGCCGACAATGGTACTAATCCCATAAATGGCGGTGTCTTTTGTAAGCTCTTTTAGTTTTTCAATCATTGAATATTTTCCGGCGAAGAAATTTCCTTCTCGAAGAATGGGCTTAGTGCCTCAATATAAATTTTTGGAGGACGAACTGGTTTTTTTGTATCGCTTTTAATAAACATATGAGTCGTGAATCCTTCTGCAATCAACTCGCCGGTTTCCTGTCGTGTAATTCTATATTCGATATGAACTTTTGCCGAGAATAATTCTCTCACTGTCGCTTCAATGCAAAGTAAGTCATCGTATTTACCGGGACTTTTAAATTTTATCCCAGTTTCAATCAACGGAAGCTGATAACCTTGATTTTCAAGCTCTGAGTAAGCAAGTCCGGATTGACGCAGTAACTCCGTTCTTCCAACCTCAAAATATTCGAGATACTTTCCGTTATATACAAATTGCATCTTATCAGTTTCTGCATATCGCACGCGAATGGTTGTAGTTTGTTTTATCATAATATAGTAAGGAAAATATCTTTCGTTTTGAATAATGAATATCGATTACTGAACCGCAGAATGCTGAAGGGCGACCTTCTAAATTCAAAATTCATTATTCGAAATTCATTTTTTAATTATTCTACAAACACTCCCATCTTCCCAAACTTCTCCAGCCGGTTATTAAAAAGTTTTTCTGGTTTGATTTTTTTTAATGAATCGAGTTCTTCTATCAAAATGGATTTAAGTGTTTTAGCCATTCCTTCCGGATCGCGATGAGCGCCACCGAGCGGTTCGGGTACGATTCTGTCAATTATTTTTTGTTCCAATAAATCTTTCGCGGTTAGTTTAAGAGCTTCGGCTGCTTGCTCTTTATAATCCCAGCTCCGCCATAGTATACTTGAACATGATTCCGGGCTGATTACGGAATACCAGGTATTTTCAAGCATAAGAACTCTATCGCCGACTCCAATTCCCAACGCGCCACCACTGGCGCCTTCTCCAATAATAGTAATAACAATAGGAACCGCCAGCTTGCTCATTTCAAAAAGATTTTTTGCAATAGCTTCAGCCTGCCCGTTTTCTTCAGCCTCGAGACCGGGATAAGCGCCGGGAGTATCAAGCATTGTAACTACGGGGATGCCAAATTTCTCGGCAAGTTTCATCAACCGTAACGCTTTACGATAACCTTCGGGATTGGGCATCCCAAAATTTCTAAACAAATTGGATTTAGTATCTCTTCCTTTCTGATGACCTATCAACATAACTTTAACACCGTCAAGTTTTGCAAACCCACCGACTATCGCCTTATCGTCCTTGTAAAAACGATCGCCATGCAGTTCGATGAAGTCGGTCGTCATAAAAGAAATATAATCCAAAGTATAGGGCCGTTCCGGGTGACGGGCTAATTGCACTCGTTGCCATCTTGTTAGGTTATCATAAATACTTTGTTTTAACTGAATTACTTTTTCTTCGAGCTGCTTAATCTCTACTTCCATTTCGAGATTCTCATCGAGTTTGCGCATCTCTTTAATTTTATTTTCAAGCTCGATTACGGGCTTTTCAAATTCAAGTATATTTTTACTCATCATTCGTTCCTTAAAAACATTTTCGAAAAAGTTTTACCGAGTATTTCAAAATCAAGCCAGATGTTATAATTCTTTGCGTAAAATAAATTTAATTTTTCCATTTCCGAACTCTCATTCAAATCAGCATTCTCGGTGTACCATAATCCGGTCAATCCCGGTCGGCCCAGGTAAAGGTCGTCGGAGGCTGAACTTTTAAAATGTCCGACAAGACTATACTTTCCGATAACAACACGCGGGATGCCAAGTATGAATTCAGTAAAATCGGAAGATTTATTTGTGAGTTTCCTTATTAAATATATGAAAGGATAGATCAAAAGTAAAAGCAGTAACGAGACAATTTTATCAAAAAGATATTTGATTACTCTATGTGTCACTTGCGAAATATTGTACTCTACTTTCAGCAATGCAATATTATCGAGCATTGTGATATTGGATTTGCCAACAAGGTAATCTAATTCATTCCCTGCAACAAGAAACTCAACATTCTCACCCTGGCATTTTGATACGATAGCAAACATCTCGTCGAAAGAAAGAGTATCGGAAGTAAATATGACTTTATCAATTTTATTATCGATAATAATTTTTTTGATGTTTTCGAGCGTACCGATAATTTTAAGTGAGTCTTCTTTTTTATCAAGATCACGCCATGAGAATCCAACATAACCAATAACGTTATGAATACTCGAAATATTAGTTTTTAATTTTGCGGCAAGTTCTTTTGCTTTGGTACCCGTTCCAACAACAATTGTACGGGTTTTCTTTGATTCAACTTCTCGCCCGAATCGAAACGCAACTTTGAAAATCGTTCGCCAAACTGGAAGCAGAAAAAGAAGCATTGCATAAGTAATTAATATAACTGCACGACTGAATCCATATTGCTTAAAGAAGAAGGTAAGTGAACTTAAAAAGACTAATCCAATTATTAGCGATATGATAACCTTTAGAATAGATAGCTTTTTTTTGCCATAAGCGCCTGCCACGCCGGAAATAATTACCTGGACAAGAACAAAGAAAATGTAAACCCATGGTTTTACAATCTCAGGAAAACCCGGCCAGCGTTCCGAGCTGTAAATATGCTCGGCGCTGTAAATCGATGCCGCAAGAAAAACTGCATCAATAAGAACTGCTGCAATAACTATTCTAAATAAATTAATAAAAGCCGCTGCTTTGCGAATGAAAATTGCAGACTGTAAAATTGATGCACCGATAAACGACGCTGAAAAATGTTTTTTTACGAAAAGATGCATCGCATCATAAAACATTTTTGTTTCATCGATGCTGCTGCGTTTTGTACTTTCCCCTTTGTAATGGATTATTTCAGTTTCGTTGAAATAAAAGACTTTGCTTCCGGATTTTTGAACCCGGTAACAAAGATCAAGATCTTCGCCGTACATGAAGAAATCCGGATCGAATCCGCCGATTTTCTCATACACTTCTTTCCGCAGCATCATGAATGAACCCGAAACCGCATCAACTTCGTATGTCTTATTTTCATCGAGATATGTAAGATTGTACTGTGCAAATAATTTACTTTTAGGGAAAAGTTTGCTCAATCCCATTACTTTTGTAAATGAGGTCCACGGACCGGGAAAACTTCTTCTACATGCGAGTTGGAGAGTTCCATCCGGATTAAGTACTTTACATCCAGCCAAACCCGCATCAGCATAAGTTTCAAAAAATTCAATCATTTTCGAAAGAGTATTTTCTTTTACAATCGTGTCGGGATTAATTAAAAGAAAATAATTTCCCGAAGCGAGTTTTAAAGCCTGGTTATTAGCTGCGCCAAATCCAAGATTTTTGTTATTCTCAATAAGCTTTACTTTTGGGAATTTTTCTTTCAGCGCTTCAACACTGCCGTCGTTGGAAGCATTATCAACAACGATGGTTTCCAATTTCAGATTGCCTGTAGCCTTAGAAATAGAATTGAGGAGATTGAGGATGAATTCCTTTACATTGTAATTGACTATTATGATTGAGATGTCGGGCATTTTTGTCTATTTAAAAATTTTTCTAAACATATATCCGATACGCAATTTCCAAACCATTATTATGGCTTCACGAACAATTTTTTTCGACATCTTGGATTTACCTTCAAATCGATCCGTGAATACAATTGGAATCTCATGAATATTGAATCCTCTCTTCCATACTTTGAAATGCATCTCTATCTGAAATGAATAGCCGTTGGACCGGACTTTATCTAAATTAATAGATTTTAGTACATTTGTTTTAAAACATTTGAATCCAGCAGTGCAGTCCTTAATTGGAAGTCCCGTTACTATTTGCGTGTATTTGTTAGCAAAATAACTTAATAGTAATCTTGACATCGGCCAGTTAATCACATTAACTCCGGTTACATATCTGCTTCCAATAATTAAATCGTAATTGTCGATTAGTTCTAAAAACTCTTCAATCTTTTCCGGATCATGTGAGTAATCGGCATCCATCTGAATCACAACATCATAACCATTTTCAATTGTGTACTTAAACCCTTCAACATAAGCAGTACCCAGACCCATTTTTCCCTGACGACGGATAATTTTAATTCTGGTATCCCCGGCTGCTAATTTTTCGACATAATCACCCGTTCCATCGGGTGAGTTGTCATCCACAACCAACACATGAATCTCCGGGTAACGATCAAGCAAGTCCGGTATTAATTTTTGGATATTACTCAATTCATTATACGTCGGAATAATTACAATGCTCTTCAATTTAAAATCCCTTTATTCAAAATGACCTTTTCCTAAAAGTACTGTAAATATTGTTCTAAATAAAATTTTAAAATCCATTCGAATGGACATGTTCTCAATATAAAATAAATCATAACTTAATTTTGCTTTAACATCTTCTATGCTTTCATCGTACTTGTGTTTTACCTGCGCCCATCCTGTTATTCCGGGTCTTACTTTTAATCTTCGTTTATAGAGAGGAATTTCTTGTGCTAATTTTTCTACAAAATACGGGCGCTCCGGACGTGGACCTACTAAACTCATTTCACCTTTCAACACATTCATCATCTGCGGAAATTCATCTATCCTTAGTTTGCGTATCAATCTTCCTGCCTTTGTAATGCGCGGATCATTTTTCTGTGACCACACCGGACCGGAATACTTTTCGGCATCTTGAATCATAGATCGGAATTTGTACACATTAAACGGTTTTCCGTTCATTCCAGATCTTTCCTGTTTGTAAATTATCGGACCTTTGCTTTCAAGTTTAATTGCAATCATCGTAATAATGAGCGCGGGAGAAGCAATTAAAAGTAGTATTATAGAAACGAGGATATCCATCACCCGTTTCAATTTTTTCTCCCATTCTGGCATAAGCTGGGGCATTACATCAATCAAAGGAACGCCGTATATCTGCGAGGTTCTTGCCTGTCCGCTAATTATCTCGTAAAGATCGGGAACCATCTTAATCGAAATGTTTGGAGAATCACACTTCGATAGCACTTCGAGAATCACATCGTCATCTTTTTTATCGAGCGCAATTATTACCGATTGTATTTTTTGTTCATCTATTATTTTCGATAATTCGTTCACACTATCACTTACTCGTATTCCTTTATATTCTTTACCAATATTTTCCACTTTCAACGCGATGTATGATTTAACATCAAGACCTAATGCGCGGTGTTTTTCAAGCATATCATGAATTTTCATAGATTTAGCATTGAATCCGATAAGCACTGCGTTCTTTCTTCCGAAACCATTTATTAATAATTTTCTTTGAAGCCCCCGGATAAATAACCGACCGATACCAACAAATAAAAGAAATATTCCCCAATAAATAAAAATGAAATAGCGTGTTGATGATGCGACGCCATGCATTGAATCGTCAATCATAATCAATGAGAATAAAATGAAAATCCCTACGAAAGAAGTTTTAAATAAGGTTGATAATTCATCGAATCTCGAAGCGGCAAACCATGTGCGGTACATCCCCACAATTGTAAACATCAATACCCAGTAAAAATAAATTGCGATCATTGCTAAGAAAATAACAGGCTCGGTAATTACCTGGAACCATCCGGATTCAACTCGTAGGTAGAAAAATGCCATCAGGGTTAGATTGATGCTAATAAAGTCCACCATGAGAATAAATATTTTCTCTACTCTTTTATCCATTTACCAAAAGTGAAAAATTTTAGGTACGAAATTAACTAATTTTTATGGAAATTGAATTGGTAATATATTCCCCGATAGCCAGCGATGCGGTCGCAGCAGGAGATGGTGCGTTGCAAACATGAGTAATATTTTTGCTTTCGGCGAAATAAAAATCGTCGAGCAGTCCGCCCGTTTTGTCGCAAGCTTGGGCACGAATGCCGGATCCGCCGGGAATAAGATCATCGCCGGTAATTTCGGGTATTAATTGTTGAAGAGCTTTTACAAAAGCGCTTTTGAAATATGAACGGTAAAATTCACCCATCCCGGTTTTCCAGTATTTAGCCATCACCTTTTGAAATCCAGGCCATAAAAATGTCAGTGCTGTATCGCCGATATTAAAACTGAATTTTGTATATCCTTCACGTTTAAAAGCAAGAACCGCATTCGGTCCCGCTTCAACCTCGCCGTTAATCATTCGTGTAAAATGAACGCCGAGGAAAGGAAATGCCGGATCGGGAACGGGGTAAACAAGATTTTTTACGAGATATCTTTTTTCCGGTCTTATTTTATAATATTCACCGCGGAAAGGTATAATTCGCAACGGCAATTCGGGATTTGTTTTTTTTGCGATTCTATCCGATTGAAGCCCGCAGCATGAGATCAAATATTTACAATGGAACGATTCACTGCCTGTTTGAACTTCAATTTCATTGCCGGTTGAAATTATATTTTTCACTTCGGAATCGAATTTGAATTCGCACCCTGATTTTAAAAGCAGTTCATGAAATTTTGCAGATACAATTTTATAATCGATTATCCCCGTTTCGGGAACGTGCAGCGCGGCAACTCCGGTAACATGCGGTTCAAACTCTTTCAATTCATCTTTGGATAATTTTCGAAGTCCTTTCAATCCATTTTGAATTCCGCGCTCGTATAAATTATTCAAAGACGGGAGCTGTGTTTCATTCACTGCGGTAATCACTTTCCCACAGATATCATATTTAATCTCATTGTCATCGCAGAATTGCAAAAGCTGTTCGTAACCTTTTCGGCAGTTGGTTGCCTTAAGCGAACCCGGTTTGTAATAAATTCCGGAATGGATTACACCGCTGTTATTTCCAGTCTGATGTTTTGCGACGCTGTTCTCTTTTTCAATCACCAGTATTTTTTTACCCGGATATTTTTTTGAAAGATTGTAAGCGGTTGATAAACCGACAATTCCGGCGCCGAGGATGATGAAATCGAACATGAACAATATTCCTTAATATTTATTCGAAAAGTAATAAAAAGTTCGGGGAATGAAGAATTTTTTACTTCAATAAAATCATTTTCTGTGTTTGATGAAAATCTCATGCTTGAAGAGAGTAAAAAAACATTCTGCTCAATAATCTGCTGCCATCGAATGTAACTTCATAATTTCATGCCTGTTTTTCTTCGTTAAATAATGTTGCGACCTCCCTACCATGCAAATCATAAACTATAATTTGGACTTAATTGAAAACATAAAACTGGTAAACCGATGCCAGACATATAAAATATTTATTGAATAAAATTATAAATATTTTTAATTTTGAGATAAAAGTAAAACAGGCGATTAAAGAAATAATTTGACCACTCTATGAGACAAAAAAGACACAACAACAAAAGTTTATCCATCTCTGGCTAAGTTAACTATAAAAGTATAATTGATCGAGACGGATTAATCTTTTTCCCCGGTGAAAAGATAGAAATAGCAATATTTTTGAGGAAAATATGAAAATAAATAAAAACAGATGGCTTTTTGCCCAAGATTATGAAAAAGAATGGTGGAGTAAAAGAGTTGAATTTATTGATTTTGACTTCTATAAAAATTATGCAGCCGATTTACTGGAGTTTGGAGAGGGGTATATAAAAATCACAAAAGATACTACCATTCTTGAAATTGGGAGCGGTGCTGGAGGTACTTTAACGTTTTTAACAGATAGTGAAAATAGATATGCTATAGACCCCCTTGAATATTATTATTCAACAGTTATTAAATTTATTGATCAACGAGATAAATCAGTAAAGTATTCCACTGAAAAGGGAGAAAATTTACCGTTTCCGGATAAAATGTTTGATTTAATAATTATGGATAATGTTCTAGATCATTGTGATAATCCATTGGAAGTAATGAATGAAATAGACAGAGTTATAAAAAAAGATGGACTGATCTATTTTAGACAAAATACTTATCATTTATGGGGGAAAATTGTTAGATATTTAATGGAGATAGTAACGATTGATAAAGGGCACCCGCATACATTTTCCAAAAATGATTTAAAAAAATTATTTATTACCAGCAACTTTATGATTATTAAAAATAAAAGGCTTGGATATTATTTTACGTGGAAAAAAGAACTTTTTTCAAAAGCGACAAAAGAAAAATTAAAAGCGATATTATTTGTAACAAGAGATAGGATTACATATTTACTGAAAAAAAGATAACCGGCATCTTAGGTAGAACTCGATAATTCTTTTTGTTAATTGAAATTGAAGATTTGTTATTTTTTTTCATTTGTGTAACTGAATTATCACACAAATTCACATGTAGGATGTTGTGTACAAGTAGCGGCAACCATCAAATGTAATAAAAGGAAATGCGAAAGTATTTCACATTATTTCCCACTCAATTATTAGAAAAAAAATTATTTGCTTTACCGACATTTGTAGTTATTTCAATAATACCATTTTCTTCACTAAATGAAAGTCTTCCGCTTGCAAAGAATAAAAATACACGCCGCTTGGTAATCCCTCTCCGTTAAAAGTGACTTCGTAATTCCCCGCCGGTTTTTCTTCATTTTCTAATGTAACTACTTCTTTGCCAAGAATATCATACACTTTTAAACTCACCCACCCGATGCTGTATAATTGATACTGGATGCTTGTTGTTGGATTGAATGGATTAGGGTAGTTTTGAGAAAGTAGAAATCCACCATGAGTGATAATACTGCTACTCATGTCCTCGAAAAATGAGGTACCTCCATTAATTGTATGTAAAATTGTTCCATTAGAACCGACTACCCAACCTTCATTATAATCGATGAAAAATACTGATGTTAAATCATTCCATGTTGAGTTAAATTGTTCCGCCCACGTATTTCCTCCGTCTGTGGTTTTCATTATTATGCCGCTCCCAATAACATATCCGACATTTTCATCAAGTAAAACGACATCTCTAAATCCGCCAAAAGTTGGTATCAGTCCATATGAAAGTTCAGTCCATGTTTTCCCGCCGTCGGTAGTTTTCAGAATATTACCACCAACGGCGATCCCTATTAGTGAATTTGCAAAAGATATACCATTGTAGGACCAATTCGCGAATTCAGGGTTCCTGATCCAAACATTGCCGCCATCAGATGTTGAATAAATTCCATCATTTTTCAGTGCTACACCATTATTTGCGTTAGTAAAATATATTGTATTTATATTATTGAATTCATAATTATCAATAACAGACCAACTGTTTCCACCATCAGATGTTCTGTATGAGTAATATCCAACTGCAATGCCGTGAGATTCGTCCATGAAAAAGATATCCGAAAAACCCGGTGAGGTGTCTAATTGCTTTAACCATGACAAACCTCCATCTGTAGTCTTATAAATTCCAAATCCTACTACAAATCCAACTTTATTACTTATGAATCTTACCTTTTGAAACCATTCTGAATTAATATTTATCGAATTCCAAGTATACCCACCATCTGATGTTCGATAAATTTTACTATCCTCACCGACAGTTATTCCGTTTTTTGCATCAACAAAAGCAACACCTTTTAAATAACCTCTTGAACCACTGGATTGTTCAATCCAGTTTTCCCCTCCGTCGGAAGAAAATATCATTGTCCCGGCATCACCAACGGCAAAACAGTTATCATCATTTATATAACAAATACAATTTAATAGAGAGGTTAAATTCGAAACCTGCCGAGTCCATTGCAGACCTCTATTCGTAGTTTTAAGGATAATTCCGTCCTCTCCAACTATAATTCCATTATTGTTATTATAAAATGAAACGCTTAACAAATTTGAAGCTGCACCACTTTCCCGATTATCCCAGTTTCGCCCTTGATTTGAGGACGTAAAAATATTACCGCCACTGCCGACTACAACCAAATCATTTTCGGATAAATAACAAACACTTGAGAACGATTCAACTGTCCCAATATTAGATGATTGCCAAGAATTTCCACCATTTTCAGTTAATAGTATTGTCCCCCAATCACCAACGGCCACTCCTTTATTGTAATTAAGAAATTTTACATCCCTAAGTCTAACTGATGTTCCGCTTTCTAAAGTTATCCAATTCTTACCGTCATTCGTTGTTTTGATAATTAAGCCATTGTCGCCAACAATAACTAAATTATTCTTATCTAGTATTGAGATCGATAGGAAAAAATTTCGATTTCCATTTAATATTGTTTCCCAGCTTACCCCGCCATCTATGGTTTTTAAAACATTTCCTTCATCAAGATCCAGATTCCATCCAGCAACATAAAAGGTATTTTCATTAAGAAAGGAAAAATCTTCAAAACCATATAGCTTGGTATTTAAAAAAATTGATGTCCATGTAGAGCCACCATCAGTTGTTTTAATTATTGTCCCCGCATCTCCTACAGACCAGCCAAGGCTTTCATTTACAAATTTTACTGTTCTTAGATTATTTCCCTGCGGGAGTGGATTTTGCCAAATCCATCCTTCCTGGCTCAGTAATGTTAATGGGATAATTAAATTACATAAAAATGCCATCTTAATGATATTCATGTTCTAGCCTCATTCATCTTTTATTAGGGTCAATTTTTGCACTCTTAAAATTTATGATTGATGAGAATTTCATTTAGCAACTAATGCAATTCCTCACATAAACGTAAAATCATATCTTCTTGGCGGTTCATCTTTGTTAATTACTGCCGCAATTCTATTCTTATTACTCCCAAATCTATAACCTTAATACATTATGCAATAATAATTTTAATAAAAACCATCTATTATTTTAAAATCTCCAGTAACCATGCCTTAGCATCCAATCCATAGGCAATTTAATTATAGGTTCTCGGATAGGTTTGTAATCACTTTCAAGAATTTCTAATTTGGAGCCAGACCACTTGTACACATTCGATAGTCCATCCTGTTTTATGTATGTTCCAACATTTAGCGAATTGTGTAAAAATATATTCGAATAGTACTTTGTAATTTTCATATACCAGTCGAAAGTTTTTTCGCCGTTTAAATCTTCCCAAGAATTTTCACCAACACATCCTTCAATTGCTGTTTCTTCGTTCCAGTTATTCCAATCACAAATTAATACAATGTTTGGATTCATCTTTATAACTCTTTCCCATGATTCGATATAATAACTTCCCGAATAGGGTTCGCCTCGAAGTCTTTCTGCGGGACGCGTGCGTGTTGCATAATAACCCGGCCAATTGTATGTGCCGGGCATTACCGACATACATTCACTATTGTAAGGCTGGGGAATTTCTGCACCCCAGCCCCAGTATCTTTTTGTATCCATCCCATTAATAAATACATCCGTTACACCCGAAACCGGGCCTGCGCGCTCGGTAAAGGTAGATGACCAATTAACGGATTCCTTAATAGTAAAATCGTTGAAATGCCAGAGTGGAATATTTTCTCCGTCTTCACGCGGCGGGAAATCATCGCCGAGCCAATGCCAGATTATTATTAAAGGCTTGCTCAAATAATTAAAATAAATGACAGGGTATTGTTTAATATATAATTGCGATATTCCATCCAATGTTGATTTTTGTTTTTTATATTGTTCGCTCCAGCCGGTCCATTGCCAACTGAGTCTTTTAAAACTTCTCGGACCCCAAAATTCTTTCCCTAATCCAATTGCAATATTGATATATGGTTTATTTCGAAGTCGTCTTTCATTCATTATTGAAAAAAGAGTGTTTGTTGCTGCATGCGCAGTATCATCCTCCCACTTTGTCGTATCCGCATAATTCTTCCATCCATTTGTATAATCAACAATAATCAGAGTTATTCCCGCTTTAATCATCGCGTCTATTTGCATCTCAATCGTCTTTCGGTTATTGGAATTATACAGTTCACCCTGGACAGGCTGAGTTTCCGGCCAGCCAACAACGGGAGTTTTATTTATATCCCTTTTGTCATTCCCCCATAAACCGCAACCTGGGAAATACCAGTTTGTGAACCAGCAGGCAACAACTTTTTCATGTGGAGTAGTATTTAAATTTACGTACCATTCTCCTTCACTATTCAAAGTCGCAACATCGCATAAATTATCCCCGTTGAAATCACCTGCAAAAACTTCTTTTATATCTTTAATATTCCCCGATATCCAAAATTTCTCATCTTCAAATTCATTTCCCGATGAGATGGAAGCATACAATGCTCCTCCGTTTCCGGAATAGTAGTTCAACTTATCAGATTTTCTATCTCCATTTAAATCGCCGAAGAAATGACCGTTTGACCCTTCGCCCTGACCTGAAGCCCAACAAACAAATGGTGAAAACGATGAATTCTTATTGGCAAGCGAAACAAGCCAAACATCTTTGCCGATTCCGCATGTATCTTTATCACGATATATTGCAATATCCGAAAATCCGTCGCCGTTGAAATCACCGATGAAAATTTTCTCCTGGTTTACTTCGGATGTTTCGGAATTTTTCCATGTCTTCAACCGATTAAAACTTTTACCGTTAGATGTTATAACCTGCCAGCCATTTGAATAAGCCATAATATCGTCGAGACCATCACCGTTAAAATCACCGATGAAATGATTAAAAACGTTTTGAAAGATTCCATCTGCCCACACAACAGGCTGACAAAAGGAATATTTTCCTGTTAATGAATCCTGCCGAGTCAATGATACTTTCCATTCTCCCGAAGCAATTCGAAATGTAACCACATCCGCCATCAAATCGCCGTTAAAGTCTCCAACATAAATTATTGCTTCTGCAACATCTTCATTAAAAGCCCAAGTTTCTTCGCCAAGAAACTTGATACCGGAATTAAGTGCTACCAACCAGCCGCTATTATTATCAATTCTCAATTTGTCCGGCAGTCCGTCCCCATTATAATCTCCGATTAAATAATTATCGGAATTCGGTACATCCTTTCCCCATAGTGAATCTTTGTTGAATTGCGCATTTATTTCCAGAAAAGCAGTAAGAAGTAAAAGAATAATTAAGAATTTTTTTGACATTTTTTTCTCAATGTAATTTTGAAATTAGCTGGATACGGAAACAAAGGCTTATTTTAAAAATATCATCTTTTTTGTTTGATGAAAATCTCCGACATGCAGAGAGTAAAAATATACGCCGCTCGGCAATCCCTCCCCGTTAAAAGTGACTTCGTAATTTCCCGCCGGTTTTTCTTCGTTTATCAATGATGCAACTTCTCTTCCTAGCACATCAAATACTTTTAATTGTACTTTACTGAAAACTGGTAACTGATAACTAATTATTGTCGTTGGATTAAACGGATTGGGGTAGTTTTGAGATATAGAAAAATTTATTGGAATATTATTTTGTTCATTTTCAATTCCTGTTAATCCAGTTAACGATCTTTTCCAAACTCCCGGATAACTACCGTAATAAGATCCTGCAAAAAGTACACTGTCTTTTATTGTTAGTATTTTTACATCAAGGTCATCCGGTCCTAAGTGAGTCCAGTCCTTTCCATAATTAGTCGTCAAATAAACACCACTTTGGGTTCCGGCAAATAAATTAATCCCGCTGACTGCGAGGCAATGAATCACATTTGCAGAACCATTTTGGATTGGAATATGATCCCAGTTTGTGCCATTATCACTTGAAACATAAACACCCATACGATCTGTTCCCACAAATATTTTTGTTCCTATGGTTGCTAAAGATGTAGCATAAATTATTATTGTAGATGAAGAACCGGGCGGACTAAAGATAAAATTCCAGTTATCTCCGTTATCAGTTGATAAATAAACCCATTGCGAAGTCACAAAAAAGACTGAATTATTCCCAATCGAAACATCACAAGCAAAGGGAAAGATTTCTTCCCATGTAGATCCGTTATCATCGGACCGGATTACTCCGTTGCCAGCGGTTGCGGCAAATAAATATGGTTCAAGGACTGCAAGTGAAAGTACATGATAATTGGATTCTTTATTTATCCAGGTTGTACCATAATCAGTAGAAAGATCGACTCCCCCTATAAAACTTCCGGCGAATATGTTATCATCAATTGTCATCAGTGATGAAATTTTATAATCACTCAAACCATTATTTACTGCCGTCCAATTAGAGCCATAGTCCGTCGTGAGAAAAACACCAGATCCAGATGTCCCGGCAACTAATTTGTCCCCACAATTTGTAAATGCATTAATATACGTTCCTTTCAAGCCTGAATTAATGGTTTGCCAATTTTGTCCAAAATTGGTGGATTGGTATACGCCGCCGCCACTAGTCCCCGCAAATAGATTAGTCCCATTATATAAAATCGAAAGGATTTCAGTATTCATGAGTCCTGTATTAATACTTACCCAGTTTGTACCGTTATCAGTTGAATGAAATACACCGTTATTTTTAGTCCCAACAAAAAGGTTATAACCATCACCGATTATTGAAGTAACTTGAGTTTGTGTCAATCCCAGGCCCACTTCTTGCCAGTTCATGCCATTATCTTGTGAAATAAAAATTCGACTATTGTATGTAATCGCATAAAGATTTGTTCCAATAGTTATAAGACTCATAATTTCAGTATCCGATAAACCGTTATTCACACTTTGCCAGTTGTTTCCCATATCCGTTGACAAAAAAACTCCACCCTGCCAAGTGCCGGCGAACAGATTTGTTCCAATAGCTGCTAGCGAATATACTCTTGTATTTGTTAATCCTGTATTTACCAAATTCCAATTGATACCATTGTTTTCAGACTTATAAACACCATCTAAATAAACTCCAGCAAAAAGATTTGTTCCGATTGTCGCGATAGATTTAATCGGATAAGTACCTAATCCTGCGCTAATATTTATCCAATTATTACCATTGTCAGAAGTTAAATATATTTGGGAAAAAGATATTGTGGGTCCGGCGATATAGGAACTAAATAAGGCAATAAGGTTTGTTCCGAATGTTTTTAACGATTCTAAGGCAAAATATTTATATACACCGGAATTTATGGTTATCCAGCTTGCACCGTTATTCGTAGACATATAAGTTCCATCACCTTCCAGTCCTGCATAAAGGTTATTCTCATTTACCGCCAAGCATTGCACAAAGCCGCCATATGGTCCGTTAGTTTGCACCCATTGAGCATAAGATGGGAAACAATAGAAAATGATACTAATAAATAGTAAAACAAAGGTTCGTCTTTTCATTTTACGCCTCACTGTTTTGTGATGTCTATTAAGGAGTTCATCAAACTCTCTTCCGGAATTGATGCGAAAGCAAATACAAATAGACCTATAAATGTTGCCCATACTTTTTTCATAACTTTACCTAAATTTTATTTCAGCAGTAACATCTTCTTTGTTTGATGAAAATCTCCGGCATGCAGGGAATAAAAATACACACCGCTCGGCAATCCCTCTCCGTTAAATGTAAGTTCGTAATTTCCCGCCGGTTTTTCTTCGTTAACCAAAGTTGCGATTTCTCTTCCAAGTACATCGTATACTTTTAATATCACATTTGACCCACCCCTCGCCCCTCCAAGGAGGAGACTACACAATGTTGGGATTGAATATTTTATTGTTGTCGACGGATTAAACGGATTGGGATAGTTTTGAGTTAACAAAAAGTGTTTCGGTATTACATTATTCTCATTTTCGATTGCGGTTATGGAATTTGTACTTCTAAAAACACCCGAACCACCCGTTGCAGCATACATATATCCATCAGCATCAAAGCCAATGGAATTGATGGAATTTCGGGGCAACCCGGAATTAAAAACATTCCAGTTTTCTTCAGTTTCTTTCAGGGAGTATATAGCTCCATAACTGCCGAGATAAATTTTATTTAATTCATCTGCGACTAAGCAATAAATATATTCGGTTGGCAAATCTTTTTCGTCCCAACTTATACCGTTATTAGTCGATACAATTAATTTCTTACCTTGAATACAAAATACTTTATCATCTGGAGCTATTGTTATATAACTTCCCCAAACATGCAAATTATTCCATGTGCTTCCATTATCTAGTGAACTGAAAAGTCCGTCTTCTGTAAATGCAAAAACTTCACCATTTGAATTTAGTGATAATGAATGTACTCGAAGTCCTTCAAAACCAACACATTCCCAATTGTCACCATTATCGGAAGAAAAATAAAGTCCGTGAGTCGTCCCGGCAAAAAGTACTTCGGTTATTTTATTAACAGCCAGCGAATAGATGTAATTATTGGGTATTTTTTGTTGTTCCCAGTTATCACCACCGTCCGTTGATCTGAAAATTGCACCTTCCTCCGTACTGCCCCAATGACCGGTTCCCGCATAAATATTTCCATTGGGAGTTGTAACAAAAGCATTTACATATGGATGTGCTATACCTGCATTTTTGTATTCCCATTTACCCCCATTATCAGTCGACTTTGAAATGCCAGTGGCATAAACACTCGCAAAAATGGTTCCGTCTGCATTTATAATCAAGGTCGTTATGTCCGTTATATTTAATCCATTGTGCACCCAATTGGAAGTATTCTCCTTAAGTTTGAAAATTCCGCCACCATGGTTACACGAAAACAAATCACCATTAGCAGCTAAAACCAAGCAGTTAACACTTTTATGAGATAGTCCTGAGTTTTTTTGATTCCAGTTGTTTCCATTATCGGTTGAAATAAATACTCCGTCACCGTCCGAACCGGCATAAATTTCTCCATTTGAACTAATAGCAAGAGTTTTAATCCGTCGATTAACTAAACCGGCATTTATTTCTTCCCATCTATCACCATTGTTTGTTGATCTATAGACTCCTCCGCCATATGATCCGGCAAAAATATCCCCGTTTGATTTTTTTACGATTGATCGTATATCGGAATTTGTTATCCCATAGTTTACCCTTGTCCAATTAGTGCCATGATCTGTTGATCTGAAAATACCAGCCGGGCAACCGGCATAAATATAATTGCTTGAATCTATTAAAAGCGCATTAATATCAAGAACATTTGAAGATGAACCAATTTGCTGCCAGTTCGCTCCATCATCATCCGAAAAATATATCCCATTTTCAGAAGTACCGGCATAGATTCTTCCATACATGTCCGCACTAAAGCAGTTTACAATTATATTTATTGAGTTTCCTAACCAGGTATTTCCGTTATCCGTAGAAAATATAATGCATGTGTATGAATAGCCTGCACTGTTTTCTTCTCCAAAAGCAAAAATGCAGCCATCCGAATTAATTCCTAACGCCAAAATATTATGATAATAAATATTGATTGGCAGCCATATTTCTCCATTATCAGTCGAACGATAAAGACCATGACCTTTTACACCGTTGGGAATATTTCCATAACCTAAATAACCCCAACCAGATGTGCCCGCATAAATATCTCCATTTGACGCAATTGCTATGGATGATATAAAACCACCGAGAGGACCATTCGTTTGCTCAAAATAATCCTGTGCCGCAATTGAAGTGAAACCAACTAAAAATAAACTTATAAATGTAGCCCATATTTTTTTCATAACTTTACCCATAATTTATTTCAGCAATAACATCTTCTTTGTTTGATGAAAATCCCCCGCTTGCAGAGAGTAAAAGTACACACCACTCGGCAATCCCTCTCCGTTAAAAGTAACATTATAATTCCCGGCTGGTTTTTCTTCGTCAACCAATGTAGCGATTTCTCTCCCTAACACATCATATACTTTTAGTTGTACTTTACTAATGGCTGGCAACTGATAACTGATTAATGTGGTCGGATTAAACGGATTGGGATAGTTTTGAGATAACAAAAAATCATTAGGAGATTTGAAATTCTTATCCTCGATGACAGTTGTTGAATTGATGCTTCTAAATACTCCTCCATGTTCTGTCCCTGCTAACAAAATTCCTTCTGGTGTAAATGATAATGTATTCACTGTCAAATCTGTGAGTCCGATATTAATTGCATTCCATGTGGCTCCGTCATCTGAGGAAACAAAAACACCTTTGTCCCCGGTACCAAGATATATATTGTCAATCGAGTTAATCGCTATGCATCTTATATCCTGACTTGCTGGCGCTGCCGCAAAATTCCAGGTAAGCCCATCATCGACTGATATGGAAGGACCGTAGGGAGTAATCGCAAATATTTCTCCTCTGTTGTTACGAATAAAATCCAATATTTTTTGAGTCGTATTACTGTTTTCAGGAAGAGTATTCCACGTTTTACCAAAATCGGTTGACCTAATAGTATAATACCTCACATTATACGGTTGATAATGGATATTTTCAACGCACCCAAGCGCAGTTCCGTTTGAGTTAATGGCTAAACTAATTATTGAATAAGTTAATGAATTGTATTGACCGGGTATGTTTAGAACTTCGCTCCAGGTTTTACCGTCATCTATTGAGCGGTATATTTTTCCTATGCCAGTTTGATACATATTCCCTCCTTTCAGTACAGTATGATCATTGACACAAAGGCTTTGACCAATAAAATATTCGGATATATCCGTGTGCCAGTTAACCCCATTGTCGGTAGACGAAGTTGAAGGCGAAAAAATAGTTCCATTTGAAGATACGCAGAGCTTATTAATATTGTAGGCACAATAACTAAGTTCTTCAAATGAAAATCCATTATCCACCGAACTATACAATCCAAAACTATATGTACCGGCGTATATTAATCCATTATTATATAAAAATGACCTTACTTTTGTAACAGAGCCCGGGAACCCGTTAACACAGCTGTTCCACTGGCTTGTTAATGAATTTGATCTAAAGATACCCAGACCACTGGTTCCCCAAAAGTAGCATTCACCGTTACATGCTAAATCTCTTAGTATATAACCGACTTTATATGTTCCCCAAGAATCGCCATTGTTGAAGGAAACCGAATAATTTTCAACTGACCCGCCTACACCACTTGTTAAAATGGCATCGTTTTCCGGATCAATAAACAGTAAATTTCCATAAAAATATTTTAATGTTTTCCATGTTGCGCCATCGTCGGTTGTTCTGTACAAACTGTCCGTCAAATGGTCCGCATCCTTAAATTTTTTTGTAAAAATATGCCCTAATGAATTTACAGCCAAATAACCGGCTCCTACATTACTTATTTTAAACCATGAATCCCCTCTATCTGTTGATTTATAGATTTCTTTTTTTGTAGAAAGAGAAAGTATCCCGCTGCGGTTTACAGAAATGTTCGTTATTTTTGAAATACTTAAATTAATTCCATTATTTTGTGCTGTCCATGTTTCACCATAGTCTGTTGAACGGTAAACACCGAATGAACCACCATTCACGAAAAGGTTATCACTAGGATCAACAATAATATCTTCAAGATAATAGGGCAATTGACCGGTCAACTTCAACCATGTTTTTCCTAAGTCAGTTGAACGGTATAAAATACTAACGGATCGGTCAATCGCAAATAAATATCCTGAATTAGTAATTGCAACACTTAAAAAGTTATGAAGAGTATCTACAGAGAACCAATTATCACCGCTATCGGTTGATAATGCCAAACCATCTTGCGAGCTGTAAGCAAGAACCAAATTATTCTTTGCAGCAATTGCATCTATTGTGTAATTATAAAATACCGGGAATTCAGCCTGCTGCCAAAAATCCTGCGCTGTAATTGAAATGAAACCAACTAAAAATAAACTAATAAATGTTGCCCACATTTTTTTCATAACTTTACCCACAATTTATTTTAGCAATAACATCTTCTTTGTTTGATGAAAATTTCCCGCGTGCAGAGAATAAAAGTACACACCGCTCGGCAATCCTTCTCCATTAAAAATAACTTCGTAATTTCCCGCAGGTTTTTCTTCGTTTACCAATGTTGCGACTTCTCTTCCAAGTATATCGTATACTTTTAATGAGACTGCTTGCAAACTTGGAACCTGATACTTTATAACTGTGCTCGGATTGAATGGGTTGGGGTAGTTTTGAGATAAATAATATTCTGTCGGTAATGTGATAGTCTTGAATTTCCAGATAGGAGACCAAAGCTCTTTTCGTAAGAGATTAATGGTCTTTACCCTCCAAAAATACTCGCAGTCATTTCTCAAAGTATCAATGGTTCGGGTGGTATCTGTTAATCCGTCAAAACTAATTTCAATTTTAGTAAAAGAGGAATCGCTTGTGAGTTGAATGCCATATGACCAAGCCAAGGGAACCTTACTCCATTTGAATTCAAGAGATGTTTCTTTCTCGGTTGAGTTATTTGGGGGATAAATTAGTAACGCATTTGTATCCCAAGGTCCTTTTCGCGTTTTGAATTTCCATATAGGAGAAAAATATTCAGCACCTGATGCACTAATGGTTTTTATCTTCCAGTAATACTGTTTATCGTACGAAAGTGAATTTATATATATTATTGTATCAACTAATCCAGTATAGTTCAAGGAGGAATACAAAAAAGTTGAATCAGCAGAAATCTGTAAACTATATGATTGTGCCAATTTGATCTGGCTCCATTTAAATTCAATATTGGTTGGCTGTTCAGTCAGATCGTTTTTCGGGTAAATTAATTCCGAATTTTTTTCGAATTCAGGATGGCTAGTCCTAAAGTAAAACACTTGTGACTGGCACTCATATTCATCACATCCAATGATTCCCCTCGTCTTTACCCGCCAAAAGTAATCTGTTGAAAAATCGAATAAATCAAGTGTAATGTTAATTGTTGGAACTTGAGTAGTACTATCAACAACTATATTATTAAAAGTTGAATCTCTCGCGATTTGAAAAATATAAGGTGTAACTCCAATAGAATTTGTCCAACTAAAGTCTATTGGCGGCATCAGCATTGAATTATTTTTTGGCTGTAAGTTTCCAAATATCGACGGGATTATATAATAAGCTGTCATTGCCGCATAACTGCTTCTGTGATAACCTTTGGCATAGGTTAATCCAATATCTTTATATACATGGTAAGTGGCACTATATTGATACCAGCTTTGCGGTTTCGGGAAAAGATTCAGTAATGCATATCCGCAAGTATCTGTTTTTACGTATCGGTAGAATTTTTCCGAATCGGGTGCTGTTTGGAAAAAAGGGAATGTACTCAAAAAATCTTCCTGCGACGTGTATAATTCATGCCTTCCGTTAAGAACTTCTACAATATCGAAAAATGATGAATCGGTGATATTTGATATCGTAGTGGAAGAGTGAACAGAATGTTCTCTTTTAAATTTTCTATTTTGTTTGAACTTCCAGACGATTGAATCGTTATATATGACATGACGATAAATAAAATAGCGCACAACTCCTGTATCGGAATTCGATATTTGTATATCCGGTAAACCGTGAACAAGATGGAACCTATATTCCCAACTGTTACCAACTTTTAATGGAAAGATATCGGAAAGTGAATCCGTTTGTGAGTATATATTAGCGGCTAAAATAAATGATGTGAACAGACATAAAAGCAGTATTCTTTTTTTCATATTACCCCGGGATTGTAATAGAACTGTATCTCCTTAAAACTGCATATCAATATTAAGATACGCAAATATTATTATCAAGGAACATACCACCGAAATATTTGGATTTATGTAAGAAAATGACAACTTTTAATTTGGAAGGTATGAATTTTTTTCGCCGATGCGAAAATTTTTCGCACCAAATGAGGTATTTAAAATGAATTGAATGGACTTGCGAAATAGGGACTTGAAAAGCGAAATTATCTTAACTATAAAGACCGACTCAACCGGAAATTGTATTTCCGGAAAAGATGAATGATTCCAAGGAAATGTTTGTAAGTAATTTTTGAGAAGAAATTCTTTTTAGTTATTCTCTGCTCGTGATGAATAATTCGCGTGCGCGGATAATAAAAAACTTTCCAACCGGCACGCCAAATCCGCATACAGTAGTCGAGGTCCTCCGGTCCATAAAAAATTGTGTCGTCATAAAAACCAATTTTATCCATCACTTCTTTTCGGAAAAACTGGCAGGCACCTATAACATAATCAACATCCTTTACCTCATCGTGTGCCCAATCCGCCATAATATGATTTTTCAATTGGCGTGAATTTTTAAAAAAGCTGAATTTTTCAAGTCGCCGGAAGAAAAGTGCGGAGAATGTAGGATATCTTTTACAAGTATACTGTAATGTTCCATCCTGTTCGGTAAGTTTTGCGCCGACTAACCCACAGTCTTTGTACTCCTCCATAAAATCAAAAAGTTTTTTGATAGTGTTATCAATTAATTCCATATCAGCATCGAGAATAAGGATATACTTTCCTTCCGCAATTTTAAGTCCTTGATTTCTTGCCGGTGCAACACCCATGTTTTTTGTATTTTCAATTAGGATAATCTGCGGGAACAATTTTTTTACCATGTCAACAGTCCCATCGTGGGAGTTATTGTCGATAAGTATTACTTCAAAAGAAAACCCTTGAGAAAATCTGTAGATCGATTCAAGCAATTTTTGGAGCAGAGATTTTATGTTCCAAGTTATTAAAACAATCGATACGTCCGGAAATATATTTGGGGTATTGTTCTGCATTTTAACTTGATCTTAAATCCGCTTAATTTCATTCAATAATATTTCAGCTGTTCTATTCCATGTAAATTTCTGCGCTACAGCATAACCCTTATTTATCAAATCTTCTGACAATTTTCTATCGGTCAGAAGTTTCCTAATTGCAATTTCTATTTGCGAAATATCACCTGAATCGACAGATAAAATCGAATCTTCAGCAAATTCCAAAATAGCCGGAGCTTTTGAGGAAACTACAGGTAGTCTACATGCCAACGCTTCAAGCACAGGCAAGCCAAAGCCTTCATAAGGAGAAATGTAAGTTAATATTTTAGCGGCTCCATAAATAAACGGTAAATCAACATCGGGAATATAGGGAAGAATTTTTATATGATTACGAATTTTTAGATCGTCAACTATCTTGAATAAATACTTTTGTTTCCAACCAATGCCGCCTGTAATTGCAATGAACAAATCGGGGTAATCTTTAATGATTCTATTAAAGGCTATAATTAAGCTATCCAAATTTTTCCCGGGTTCTATAGCACCCACGTATAATATAAATTTATCAGGCAGCGCATATCTATTTCTTATCTTTTCTATTTCTTCAGAATTAAATTCTTGCAGGAATCGCCTATTAATCCTGTTATGAACAACAACAACATTCTCGCGGCTACCCAAAAATTCGGTCATTTCTTTCTTCGAAAAGTATGAAACTGTAAGAACAATAGTAGATTTCTGATAGGCTTTTTTTGTAATATATGCGACATATTTTCTTCGGAAGTATCCATATTTATTTTTATTTCTAACATATGCAATATCGTGAATCGTAGTGATCATTTTGCCGGAATAAAATAACGGTATGGCAACTGAGGGTGTAAATAATACATCGCAATTGTATTTTTTAATTTCCCTTGTTAATCCAAACTGTTCCCAGAATATCCTGGTTAGAATATTTTCAGAGTTAAAATTGCATTGAATGCAATGAAAGTTTTTTTGCGTAACATTAAAATGATGAATACTGTTTTTGGTTACGAACAGATAATAATCGTTTTCTTTATCCAGCTTAGCTAATTCTTCAATCACATTTTTTGCGTATTGGCCGGCGCCCCCAAGTTTTTCGCGGAACGGAAGTAAATTAACTGCAATTCTAGTCATAATTCTAAGCTTAGCCTATAAGCAATTTGAATAATCCATCTAATTTTTGAACAGATTTATTTTTATTAACCGGAAGCAAAAGAGTCCACAAACAAATCTGCGAAATCAATTGAAGTATAATGATTGTTTTCATTGCAACGAAATAGCTTTTGGAAAAATTTTTCTTATAAAAGATCATTTTGCTTTTATAAAATTGCCTGGTAAAGAAAGAATAATCTTTTTTGACTGTGGCGCTGCCGATGTGATGAACCGATATCTGCGGATAATAATGTACATCAAAACCAAGTTTTCGAACACGGTAGCATAAATCCATTTCTTCATAAAACAGAAAATAGTCCTTATCAAATCCACCAATTTCATTAAATATTTTTCGTTTAATAAATAGCGCGGCTCCAAGTATCCAGGTAACAGGTAATGTTGATTCATTCAGGTTTATTACCTTTTGAGAAAGTAGCATCGATTCAAATAATCTTCCAACGAAAATAATATTTAACAATTCAATCAAAAAGCCTTGATTAAATCCTGCGGACAGATCATACTTTTTACCTGGATGTTTGATGAGTGGGCCAGTAATAGCAAGATTTGGATTCTTTTTATATAGTTCTGTTACTTTTGTGAAAATATCGGTTTCAATTTTTACATCCGGATTAACAAAAAATAGTACTTTACCTTTAGCCTGCTTCGCACCAATATTACATGCATTACCAAATCCAACATTCTCGCTATTAAAAATAAAGTATAGGTTGTTTTGATTTACCAAACGTTCAACTTCTAGTTTGTTTTTAAAATTATCACTTGAATTATTATCAACGAAAATAATTTCAATATTCCCATTTCGGGACAAAGGGAGTAACTGTTTTGCTAAACTAACAACCTCATCGGATAAATTGTAATTGACTATGATCAGAGAAAATTCCATATGCTAAACCAACTTTCCAAAAATATTCGATTTGTAATGTAAGTATCCTTTTATCATCATCCTTATCTTTATCAATTTTTGTTTTTCGAAAAAAATCACTTTAATAATGTTGTTCCTAATATTTTTATTCTCAGTTAAAAAGTATTCCGGGAATAAATTCATATACTCTCTTTTCAGATAAAAATAATTCCTGATCTTATAATACCATCTTAGTGGGTTGTGATTAAATAAATAAATGTTTTTTCCGAAGAATAACTTTTCTTCAATATTCCCTTCATTATGTTTTAAAAATGAATCGTTAACTCTAAGAATTTTGTAGCCGTTTTTTCTTAACCGAAGACAAAATTCAATGTCAACATAATCAATAAAATAATCTTCACGGAAAAGCCCTATCTTTTTAACTGCGTCAAGATTTAAAAGATTCCCGGATGTCATTACATCAGTAACTTCTTCAGGTTCACGTGAGGTTGGCGGTTTAGTAAAATATTTATTCTTGTGAAAGGGGGAGTAGATTCCAACAAGATGGTCCCCCGATATTTTTTCAATCAGTCCATTAAGCGAATTTTCCTCGAAGACGCTATCATGATCCATGGTCAGAAGAAATTGGAAATTACCGTCAACTGCTTTTTTAATCGCAATATTTAAAGCTGATGCAATACCAATATTCGAGAAATTATGAATGTAATGTACTTTACCCTCTTTCGGAAAGTAATCAATAATGAAATTGTTCTGATTATCAGAATTATCAATTATATAAAGTGCTCTTAAATACGAAATATATGATTCTATATTTAGCAAGACTCGTTCATCGGGATTGTAAATTACAACAACTCCTGCGATATTTTTAAATTGTACATCGGTCATTAATACTTCAATAGATCTTTCCAAATTTATTTTTCTTATAATCTTTATAACCTCGATACATCATTCTAAATTTATTAAAAATGTCTTTTTCAGCTAAACTTATATACAATAATTCTCTTAGAAAATGCTTTTTGTCTTCTTTTACATAGCCTGGAAAAATATTTTTGTATTTATTGCAAATATATAAACGATTTCGGGTTCTGTAATAAACTCTGATTGGAGAATGATTAGTAGGATAAAGATTAAACCATAGAATTTTTTTTACAATTGCCCTTCCTAAACGGTGAATCACAAGAACTTTGTTTGTTTTAATAATTCTAAAACCGTTTTCTTTAAGTCGAAGGCAATACTCATGGTCAACATGATCAATAAATAAGCTTTCATTAAAACCACCTATTTTTTGGAAAGCATAAAGACTTATTAGATTTCCACTGGCCATAGTATATTGTACATCCTTTGTAATTATCTCTTTTGGTTTTGTATGAATTTCTGGATTATAATGCTGTGCAGCAGAAATTCCAATGTCTTTATATTCAATTATTATTGAATATAGATCTTGTATCATATTTTCACTTGCAGAACTATCATGATCCATAGTTAACAAAAACTCAAAACCTTCTTTTATGGCCCGGTTAGCTGCAATATTTAATGCCTTTGCTATCCCTAAATTTCCCTGAAGCGGAATATAATCCAGATTAGGCATGGATTTTAAGGTTTTTATTAATTCGGGATCAAGCAATATATCAGAATTATCTACTGCATATACCTTCTCAACATCATTTAAATAAGTACTTATGTTTCGAATTATTTCATTATCGGGATTGTAAAGAACTACAGCGGCAGCTATATTTTTCATTTTATATATTTTATTTAATACTTAATCCTAATTTTAACTTTGCTAAAGATAGTATAAATTTCTTTTCATCGATTGTAAGATAAAACGTCCAACCAGTATAAAGAACAAACAAAATAAGAGGTAGAATTATAATAATTTTAATAAATAATATTTTGATTACGAAACTAATTAGAAATCCAACGGCAATTAAAATCAATGAGAAATAAAAGAATTTAAAATCAATTTTAATATGAAATCTTTTATTAGCAATAATATAATTTATAAGTGCGTCAGCAGCGGCAGCCATCATCCAGAAAAATGCTGCACCATATATGTTATACCATTTTATCGATAAGTACATTCCCAATAAATAAAAGGGTAGTTCAATTAAATTTAATATTGCAGGAATTTGAGGTTTACCGATTCCTTGGAAATAATTATTAGGGATGGATGATAAGCTACTAAATAATATTCCAAAAGATAAGAATTGAAGAACCAGTGTACTACTCTCTGCAAATTTAATCCCCAACCAAATGTTCATTATTTCATAAGAGAACGACACAAAAAACAAAACCAGTGGAAATAAAATGATAAATATGAATTTAAATCCTCTCATAAATAAGTGTTTTGAAGTATCAGAATCCTTTTGATAAGAGGCAGAAAAAGCTGGGAATAAAACTCCAACTAAAGCACTTGGAATTAAAAGTAACTTTGTAATCACTTCGTAAGGAGTTGAAAAAAAGGTTACTGCACTCACAGAGACTAAAGTACTAATTAAAAAACGGTCGGAATATAATATAATTGGTCCAACAGTATTTACAATAGTAATCCAAATGCTCATTTTGAGCACCGGCTTAATAACTGAAATTCTAAATTGAAATTTAAAATCAGTTTTTAGTAATGTATTTATTTTAAAAGAGGTTAATAGATAGAATAGCCATACTACACACCGAATTACGACTA
>JAZDFC010000011.1:0-15347 GCA_043808235.1 bacterium | reverse complement strand
AAACAAAGAGGAATAATACCATTATCGCACCGGCATATACTATAATTTGCACAACAGCAATAAATTGGGCATTAAGCAGTAAATATAATCCTGCGAGCGCAAAGAAATTAAGGATTAGAAATACCGCGCTGATAACGGCATTTTGTCTCGTTATCATCATCACGGCAGAAACTGCGGCGACGACGGCGAGGACAAAAAATAAAATTAATTCTATATTCATCTTTTAAGGGGTGTTCCTATAAATCATTCTTGGGAACGGAATAGTCTCCCGGATGTGTTCCAATCCGCAAATCCAAGCAACCGTTCTTTCCAATCCGAGTCCAAATCCTGCATGCGGTACCGATCCGTATCTTCTCAAATCAAGATACCAGTCGAAGTATTGCTGCGGGAGATTGTGCTCTTTAATTCTTGATAGCAAAGCATCCAAATCATCTTCTCTCTGGCTTCCGCCGATAATTTCGCCGTATCCTTCAGGCGCTAATACATCAACAGCTAAAGCGACTTTAGGATTCAACGGATCGCGTTTCATATAAAACGCTTTCACTTCGGAGGGATAACGGTGAACCATAACGGGACGATCGTACTGCGAAGAAATTATTGTTTCATCGCCGCCGCCCAGATCATTTCCCCATTCGAATTCGACACTATTCTTTTTTAGAATCTCAACTGCTTCGTCGTAACTAATTCGCGGGAATGGTCGCTTTACGGTTTGAAGTTTGGTAACATCGCGTTCAAGTGTAGCAAGTTCGTCAGCTTTTTCTGTTATAACAGTTTGAACAACATATTCCAAAAATTCTTCGGCGAGATCCATGTCGTCATCCAAATCATAGAATGCGCATTCGGGTTCAATCATCCAGAACTCGGTTAAATGCCTGCGTGTTTTTGATTTTTCAGCTCTAAAAGTAGGACCAAATGTATATACTTTTCCAAGCGCCATTGCGCCTGCTTCAGCATAAAGTTGTCCGGATTGGGTTAAGTAAGCTTTACCAAGGTCAAAATATTGCGTCTCGAATAAAGTTGATGTACCCTCACACGCATTGGGTGTTAGGATTGGCGGATCCATTAAAACGAAACCCCGGCTGTCGAAGAAATCGCGGATCGCTTTTACTATTCGATGGCGAACGCGTAATATTGCAGCCTGCCGCTTGGAGCGCAGCCAGAGATGACGGTAATCCATTAAATATTCTATACCGTGCTCTTTCGGCGTAATTGGGTAATCGTGCGAAGGTGAAATTAACTTTAAATCGGTAACATCGAGTTCGAAACCGCCTGGAGCTCTCGGCTCTCGTTTAACGCTACCTCTCACTTCAAATGAAGTTTCCTGGTTGAATGAATCCGAGAGTTCAAAAATTTCCGCCGAAACATTACCCTTAAATACAACACATTGTAACAGTCCCGTTCCGTCGCGTAAAATTAAAAATCTTACTTTGCCGCTCGATCTTTTATTATAGAGCCAGCCTTTAAGTGTAACTTCTTTTCCAACAAAATTTTCTAAATCTTTAATGTAAGCTTCTGGTTTTGTCATAATTATTCACTATAAAAATTGAGTTGTCAAATATAAAAAACGCCCGTATATAAATGCAAAAAAAGTTCGGATATATAATTTTGGGGAGTTATGTTAAAATCCTCTCACATAATTTAAAAACATCATCAACGCTAACATCGTCAATCAATTCGGATTTACGGAGGAAATATTTATTAACTCCGATTGGCGCCCAATTGAATGGATTAGTCGGACCAAATATTGAAATCTGTGGCGTAGAGGTCGCACCCGCGACATGCATTACTCCCGTATCATTCGTGATGAACAAATCACTCTTGGAGATAAGTGCAGCAAGTTCGGGAATTGAATGATCGAGAAAGTAACCGCAAGTCACCCTCACTTTTTTTGTGAAGAATGAAATTTCATTTCTGTCGCTTTTACTGCCTGTGATATAAATTTTTACTTTGAATTTCTTGTTTAATTTCTCGGTAAGAGTAGAGTATTTTTCAATCGACCACCGATTCTTAGCTTTGCCCGCACCGATGTGCATTCCGATTAATAGATCATTTCCTTTTTTCGAAAGTGAATTGATAAAATCGTTTGCCGACTTCCGATTTTCGGCATTAAATGAAATACTCGAAAGATAATTTTTTGTTTTTATTCCGAAAGGTCTGACTATATCTAAGCCATAGTCCGAAACGTGTGCATCGGGATTCTTTGTCCAATCGATGTGAACTTTTCTATCGAACAAAAAATCGTATCTGTTTTTACTCCCATCTAACGATGCCGGGCCGATTCGAGTCTTTGAATTTGATAACCGCGCGAGTAAGCAGCTTGTAAAAGAAATAGCAACAGTCACCGGTACAACTGTGGCATCGTATTCAGCACGAAATAGTTTTATAATTTTAGCGATATAAAACGGATTTAATAATTTCTTTTTGTTGAATAGGAAAATCGTATCGATGAATTCATTTTGTTCGACAGCATAATGATTTTCAGGACTGACAATAACGGTAAGTTTACTTTTGGGGTATGTTTCTTTAATAGCCCGGAAGAGTGAAACGCTCGCAAGTAAATCGCCAAATTGATTATGCTGCCTAATAACGAGGATATTTTTAAGATAGCCAAGATTCCGATCCGTATTCTCTTCTACGGCAAGAAATTTTTTAAGGAAGTTGTACAGTTTACGGGAGAAAAAACTGTTCTTCGGCATCTATTCACTTTTTGTTTCAGATTTATTTGATTTTATTTCTTCAAAATCAACTTCGATTATGTCTTCTTTTTTAATACCCATTTTTGAATTTTCTTTTTTGAATTTTACTTCAGGATCAATTCTGCTTGTTGATTTCGGGAAAATAAGTTGCATTAAGAATACAATTATTTTATATCCAAGGTATATAAAGATGAAAAAAAATATCAGTCTAAAAAAATTCATCGTTCTACCCGAACCTCGGGATTGAAGTATTCGATAAATCCCCTATCCTCGCGGAAAATTTGTTTAAATAATTCGTCGAAGTCTTCATCTCTGTTCACAAAATCCATTTCGGTTGTGTTAACAATTAATAATGGAGTTGTATTGTATTTGAAGAAAAAATTGTTGTATGCTTCGCTCAACTCTGTAATGTACGAGCGTGTTAAACTCCTTTCAATTTTTCTCGCTCTTCTTTTAATGTTGTACATTAGCCTGTCAATGCTGGACTGTAGAAAGATTACGAGATCGGGATAGCGTAAACTCCTTTGTAAAACCGGGAAAATTGTTTCGTAAAGTTTGAGTTCTTCGCCCTGCAAATTTAAGTATGCGAACACTTTATCTTTTTCGAATATATAATCCGAAACGATGAAGTTGGAGAAGAGATTTTCCTGGTTTAATTCCTGGTTTTGTTTGTACCGGTTGAAAAGGAAAAACATCTGAGTCTGAAATGCAAATTTTTTCCTGTTCTCATAAAATTTTTCGAGGAACGGATTGGATTCGAATTCCTCAAGAATCAAATTAGCATTCAGCTTTTCCGAGAGCTTTTGAGCTAATGAAGTTTTTCCAGCGCCGATAACACCTTCAATAGCGATGTACTTTATTTCTGCCAATTACGACTCCACTAAAAAAAGTCAAATTTTTGTTTTTCGATTATATGATTATCAAGTTTACTCAACTCAATGTTCTTCAAAAATATCTTTAAGCCGTGATGAAACAATTCCGGCTCAATTTCAAGAAGCGGAACAATTACGAAATCACGGTTGATAATTCCTTCGTGAGGAATATTCAATTCATCCGATTTATAAACGAGGTCATTGAAGAATAACAAATCAATATCAATTTCACGAGGACCCCATCTAAAACTTTCCGTTCTTCCAACCAAAATTTCAATTTCTTTCAAACGTCGTAAACATGCTACGCAATCATACGAACTTGACAGCCGAACCGCTATATTAAAATAATTTTCCTGCTCTTTAATTCCAAACGGTTTTGTAACGTATAAAGAAGAAATCTGATGTAATTCACAGTTTTTATCCGAGGATAAATGTTTAAGCGCTTCTTTCAAATAAATGAGTCTATCATCCTTGTTCGAACCCATTCCAAGAAAAACATCATTCATTTCTTTGTTTGATTACCTCTGCTTCAACACAATCAATCACTCCGCCGATCGGCACACTTTTTTTTCGAACTCGAACCGCGACTTTTTCAATACGGGAAAATTCATGAAGCAAACTATCCGCAATTACAGTAGCAAGTGTTTCAATCAAGTAATATTTTTTTTCGTGAACAATCTTGTTGATAAATTTATAAACGTTATGGTAGTTAATTGTATGTTTCAGATTATCCTCATTCACCGCATTCGTAAAGTCGGTATAAATATCAACATCAGCCTCAAACCTGCCGCCAATATTCTGTTCTTCCTGCATAGCTCCGTGATAAGCGTAAAAAGTAGCGTTTTTAATCCGGATAATGTTCGTCATTCGCTGTTATTCCTTGAACGATAATAATTAAAAATCCCCTTAAAATTAGCGAATAATATTCCAATTAGCACTAACGAGCTTCCTAATATTTTTAGAATTGAAAAGGATTCATCAAGAATTATCCAACCAAGTATTACAGCAATTATAGGCGTGATGAATGAGGATAATGCGAGAATTACAACACTCATTCTTTTCATTAACCAAAAATATGTGGTGAATGTAACAAGCGATCCGAAGAACGCAAGGTAAGAAATTGATATGATTGCTTTCGAATTAAAAATCCAGTTCGAACTATCTTCGAACAAAAATGCCGTTGCTACCAAAATAATTCCGCTAAGAAGGAAGGGAAGAAAATTCATCGATAGCGGATTTAAATGCCTGCCGTATTTTTTTATCATCACTGCGATGAATGCCTGCATCGTGGCGCTAACGATTAATGCAACCATCCCGATAATATCATTCGATAAATTTATATCGAGTTCATCCCAAAAAATTATTACGATTCCGGTAAACGCGAGAACTGAACCGGCGATTTTATAAAAATCCACTTCATCTGCTGGAATCATAATTTTTGAAAATAGAATTACAAAAAACGGAAAGATGGCAAATAGAACAGAAGCCAATCCCGAGGAAATATATTGCTCTGCCCAATACACAAGTGAAAACGGAATGGCAAAAGAAAATAACGACATTATTAAATACAACCTCACCGACATGCGATCGGTTTGCAAGGTAATTTTTTTTATCACCATAAACAAATAAATAAAAACCGAAGCCAGAACAAATCTTAATCCTGCAGAAATTAGTGGGGTAAGTGAATCCAACCCGATACGAATTGCAAGCCACGTTGAGCCCCAAATCAAACAAATCAAAATATAACCGCCCGATATTTTTAGGCTGTCTCTTTCCATCAAATATTCCTCATGGCAATTACACCCAAAGCCCGCCCCGATTGTTGTCCGTCCCTTCTGTATGAATGAAAGAGTTCGGAATTTTCGAAACTGCACAAACCGGGATATTCTATTTGTGAAATCGGGATTCCGAAACTCAACAACATATCGAGATTGGCGTTTCCCAGATCCAGAAGATATTTATCTCCTATCGGGATGGAATATCGTTCATCAAATTGGGAAGCCACGGATTCATCCACCTCATAATTTTTTTGAGAAATGTGAGGTGACAAATACACAAATAAATTTTCCGGCTTTGATTCGAATTCAACGCTCATTTTATGCAACGTCTTTTCAAGGATTTTCTTTACTGTACTTCTCCATCCCGAATGAACGGCTCCGATAACTTTTTGATGTTTATCATAAATAAATATTGCCGGACAATCAGCACTCGAAATTGCTAAACCCAATTCATGAATGGAGGTTATCATTGCATCGCTTTCGCCGGCAAGACCGGGCCGGGTTACAATTTTAATATCCTCACCGTGAATTTGTTTTTGATACACCACGGTTTGATAGGACAATCCAAGTTCTGTGAAGAAAGCCGAACGGTTTTTTTTTACAATGTCTAGATCATCACCAACTGTGAACGACATGTTAAAAAAGAATGGAGCCTTACGGTCAAAACCAATCTTCGAGCTAAATCCAAAAATGATTTCCGGGAATCGCTGGAATATATTTGATCTAATTATTTTCATAGTATTTTTTTAATGAGGACAAAAATACGCAAATCCAACGACATGAATTGGATATTTGGGAAGTTTTGAAGGATTAATTCAAAGTTATTTTTTCTTTTCCCTCCCCACTTGCTGGAGATATTTTTCCATATCCGGGTTAATTACAACTGCGCCGTTATTGAGTAAGAAAATATCTTTTAGATATATGCTGTCATTGATGTTGATATAATCATCAGCCCAATCTCTCACATTCATAGCCGGCATAAAATAGAATAAAGAATTCATGTTGGAATTGGAATTAATCACTGTATTGGGATTTGTAATTGTCGAATCGGAATAAATTTTTCGGTAGTACTCTTCATAAGGATCCTTCCCGGTCAAATAAATCAATCCTTTTTCGGTATAAAGATATTTGTTCTCACCATAAATTACCAAAGCCTGTACGCGGTCATTCAAATCAACGGATGACGAATCGATTACCAATTGCGCATGCAACGATACCGTAAATCCGAGTAACAATATGATCAGAGTAATCTTTTTCATTCCAAATAAAAATTGCTGATTAATTGTCGAACAAAAAGCGCAATTGTTCAATAGTAAAAAGATTCTTCGGCAATCCAAAAAGATTGCCTCAGAATTTTAAAGAATTACATGGCTTTCAAAGATTCATCGAGATCTTTTAAAATGTCATCGGCGTTTTCCAATCCGATTGCTATTCTTACTCCGCCGGGATCGATTCCTCGTTTATCCAATTCATCCGGTGGCACAACTGAGTGAGTCATTGATGCCGGATGTTCAACTAAAGTTCTTGTGTGACCGAGACTAACTGCAAGCGTAAAAGTATAAGCATGATCGGCAAGATAATCCATAAATTTGGCGCCTGTTTCTTTTGTTTGGGCTGGCGTATTGCCTTTCAGTACAAAATAAATCAAACTGCCGGGAGCGAAGTTACCGTTATAATCTACCATTAGTTCTTTTGCAAGATTGTAAAATCTGAATGATGGTAATCCGGGATAGTTCACAAAAGCAACTTTCGGGTGATTGTCCAAAAATGCTGCAACCTTCATTGCTGTATTGATTTGTTGCTTCTGCCGAAGCGCTAATGATGGCAAACCGTAAGTCATAATTGCCCAGGCCGATTTTGTATTTAATACAGCGCCAAAATCTTTTCGATACAATAGAAGAATATCTTTAAATTTTTTCTTCCCTATCACTACTCCGCCCATATCTGTACCAAATCCGCCGATGCCTTTTGTCAATGAGTGAATAGTGAAATCAGCGCCAAGTTCTATCGGTCGTTGGCAAAATGGAGTTGCAAATGTATTATCAACTACAATTCTCACATGATCCTTCGCTTCCCTTTTTGAATTTATTTCGTCAACAATTTTTCGCACAGCGCGGATGTCGATAATATCAAGATTTGGATTAGCAGGTGTTTCGAAATAAATCACTTTTGTATTTTCAGAGAGCATTTGAAAAATATTCTGCGCATCAGTCAGGTCAACCATCTTCACATCAATTTTATACTTTGGATACCAATTTGTGAACAAAGAAATTGTACATCCGTAAAGAGTTTTATGCGTAATAATCTCATCACCGGCTGCGGTTAACACCCCAAGAATTGCAGAGATAGCGCCCATACCACTCGCAAATGTAACGGCAGTCTCACCCTTTTCAACATACGCAAGATTTTCCTCAAGCATATCCTTGTTTGGTTCGCCGAGACGATCATAAATAAAGATAGGTGCTTCTTCTCCGTGTTCCTCCGTTCGTGCGAACTGCATAAATCCGCTTGCGCCGCGTTCAACTGAATCGAGACGGAAAGTAGTTGACGAAGAAATTGGCGCAGTTACATGGTGAGCATAATCCCATTTTGTCGATATATTCTTTCCATAAATTAGATGGGTTTCCATCGAATATTTGGTGTCATCGACTTCTTGTATTTTATTGGGTTTTGATTCATCAGACATTTTCAGACTCCATTTTTAGTGACTGAAAATTACCAAATCGGAAGGAGAGATACTAACAAGATTAACGTCTAAAGTTTTCCATAAAATAGGGATTCATGATTTTTTTGTCTAAAAAAGCTATAGTGGTAACATATACAAAAAAATCAGCACATTATCTTCTTTTTTCCACATGAATAAATTTCGTAAGTTTCGTTTCGAATTTTTCAAACAATTCTCAGGTCTCAAAGTGTGGTTCACCAATAAACTATCTGATTTTCTTACTCGCGTCAAAAAAGCTGTAGTTGGCGGCGGAGAACAGGCTTTAGAAAAACAAATGTCAATGGGCAAATTAACTGCCAGACAACGTATTGAATCTCTTCTCGATCCCAATTCTTTCCAGGAATACGATTTATTCGTTGAGCACAAATGCACTGATTTTAATATGGAAAAAAAGACGCTAAATGCCGATGGCGTTGTAACCGGAACTGGAATGATTGAAGGCAGACCGGTTTGTGTTTTTGCCCAGGATTTTACTGTTGCCGGTGGTTCATTAGGATTAATGCATGCAAGAAAAATTACAAAGCTGATGGATCATGCAGTGAAAATGGGAATACCACTAATTGGTATTAACGATTCCGGCGGTGCCAGAATACAGGAAGGTGTAAATTCTTTAGCAGGATATGGTGAAATATTTTATAGAAATACTCTCGCTTCAGGAATTATTCCTCAAATATCTGTGATACTTGGACCATGTGCCGGCGGTGCGGTTTATTCACCGGCGCTTACCGACTTTGTATTCGTGGTAGATAAAATTTCCAAAATGTTTATTACCGGTCCCGAAGTTATAAAAACCGTACTTGGCGAAGAAATTTCGATGGAAGATTTGGGGGGAGCGAGGGTTCATACAGAGATAACCGGGAATGCGCATTTCTTCGCTAAATCCGAAGTAGAATGTTTTTCGCAGATTCGAAAATTATTTTCGTACATCCCCTGGAATAATAGAAAGAAGGCTGATGGTTACCCTGTGAAAGCTCCGAGTTCTAATCTGAATATTGAACGCATTATTCCGGCGGAATCCAACAAACCGTATGATATCCGCGATATTATAAAATCTTTTGTTGATGACTCCGATTTCTTCGAAATTCAAAAAGATTGGGCTGCAAATATTGTAATTGGATTTGCCAGACTGAATGGCACTACGGTTGGAATTGTTGGAAATCAGCCATTGGTTTTAGCAGGAGTCTTGGATGTGGATTCATCAGATAAAGCATCACGCTTTATTAGGTTTTGCGATGCCTTTAGTATCCCTTTAATTACTCTTGTCGATCTTCCAGGATACTTACCCGGAGTAGATCAGGAATATGCCGGAGTTATCCGACATGGCGCAAAAATTCTTTACGCATACAGCGAAGCGACAGTGCCCAAATTAACTATCATTCTTCGCAAGGCTTATGGCGGTGGATATATTGCAATGTGCTCGCGTCACCTTGGCGCTGATTTCGTTTTCGCATGGCCAACTGCCGAAATTGCAGTTATGGGTCCCGAAGGCGCTGCAAATATTATCTTCAAAAAGGAAATTACTGAAGCTAAAAGTCCCGACGAAATGCGTAAAACAAAAGTTGCCGAGTACACCGAGAAATTTGCCAATCCTTATGTTGCCGCGGCAAATGGACATGTTGATGCGGTAATCGATCCGAATCAAACAAGAAGTACATTAATTCATTGTTTAAAAGTTACTGCAAATAAAAACGAAATAAGACCCTTTAAGAAACACGGAGTTCCACCTACCTAATTTATGGAAAAGAATTTAGAGAAAATCAATATAGATACGACCTTATACGAGACGATCTTAACAAAAAAATTTAAAAACAGAAAATCTTTTGAACCGCGTGATCCTAAAAAGATGACCGCGTTTATTCCCGGTTCTATTATAAATTTATATGTAAAAAAAGGTCAAAGGATAAATGAAGGTGATCCGCTTTTTATTCTTGAAGCAATGAAAATGCAGAACTCCGTTTTCTCGCATTATTCAGGTAAGATAAAAGAAGTTTATATTTCGAAAGGTCAGCGAGTTGCAAAGAATCAGTTGCTGCTGGAGTTTGAATAAAACAAGTACGTTGCGATTCATTTGTACTATTCTAATCGGGAAATTTCTGCTTCGAGTAATTGATCAATCTTTTTCAATTCGATTAATAACTTTCTGAAATCACTGGCAGAGCCTCGCTGCGCTAATTTATTCAGAGCGATCAAATTTAGAAAATACCTATCCCTTAATAGCGCATTGTAATTAATAGGAATTGCTTCCGAATTGTCGAGAGTGAAATTCTTCTTGAAATAAGTAAATACATCGTTGAATATCAAACTTCGTAAATCCATTTCATTCTTTTCTATCAGCTCGTATTTTACATCATATAATTCGCCGAGCAACAGCCGGAGAGTATCGTTTGTAACAGTTTCAAGTCCGCGTGATTTTAAAGTTTCATAAGCCGATGTATGCGACAAGAATAATGAGTAGCTGTACATGATGGTAAAGAAATGTTCTGCTAACGAATCATGATAAGCATTTTTACCGGAAAGATGTTTTAAAACTATTTCCGAGCTATTAAATCCTTCGGTATGTATAGTATCATTCAAACTGATATCTACTACATCAGTGCGCAGGTCCGATCTAATTTCCATTAAAGTTTTTAGTTCGATATCTATTCTATCGCTTTCTTCCTTCCATGCATCGAGTTGGAATGCAATTAGAATTCCTACCGCGACTATTATCACCTCGATGATAATATGTCTAATATATTGCTTCGGGTTGTATTTTAAATAAATATTCCGGATGAATCTCATTTTGTCTTTCTTTGTTAATTAAATCAAATCATGTTCGGCGAGCCATTCGTCGTTATATATTGTAGAGAAGTATTTATAACCGCTATCGCAAAATATGGTTACAATATTCGCTTCCCTGTCAATTTCTTTTGCCACTTTACATGCGCCCCAAATATTCGCTCCGCTTGTTCCGCCCACAATTATACCCTCTTCGAAAGCTAATTTCTTGGTCCAACCAACTGCTTTTTTATCCGTAATCTGAAGCATATCATCCATCATTTCGAGTTGAGCTGTTTTAATTAAGAATTCATCTCCCATACCTTCAATCAAATATCGAGAGGACTCGATTATTCTTTTTTCTTTAAACCAAGTATAGAAAATGGAGCCAACCGGATCAATCCCGATTAATTTTATATTGGGATTTTTTTCCTTCAGATATCTCCCGGCGCCAAATAGGCTCCCTCCTGTACCAACCGCTGTTACAAAATAATCAATCTTCCCTTCCATCTGTTCCCAAATTTCTGGACCCGTCGTCATGTAATGAGATTCGTTGTTATCAAGATTATTGTGTTGATCGATATAATACCAATCGGGATTTTCTTTTAGAAGATTTTTGGCAGCGTTATTATAAGAATTAGGATTTTCCGGCGGCAGTGAGGCATCCACTTTAATCACATCCACTCCAAGCACTTCGAGCATTTTTATTTTCTCGCGACTCGTCGTATCACGCAGAACAATTTTTAAATTGTATCCCTTCTGCCTGCAAACAATCGCCAATCCCATAGCAGTGTTGCCGGAAGAGTTTTCGATAATTGTGTCGCCCGATTTTATTTTTCCTTCTCGCTCAGCTTTCTCGATCATATATTTGGCAATTCTGTCTTTAATGCTTCCGCCGGGATTTGTGAATTCAAATTTGGCGTAAATATTAGCTTTCAATCCTTTTGTAATGTTGTTCAGTTTAACCAGGGGAGTATGCCCGATTGCATCTACCAGGTTTTCAAATCTTCTATTTCTCATTTTATCCTGCATTAAAATTTTTTGAGTGGAAAGTTAAAGAAATCATTCTGAAGAATGAAGATTAAACCACACATACATGTTGTTTACAATTATATCATCATTACGTATATTATTAATGGATGCGGTAATAAGACAATTTCACTGAGTAAATCTCTGTGGTTAAAATGAGATCAACGTGGTTATATATTTTTTTGATGAGCTTATTCATGGTAAGTATTTCGGCGCAAGTTAGGGATGATTTTTTAATTTATGACGCCGTGAATGAACCGCAGAACAAAATGTATAAAGGAAATATCTCGATCCAACCGATTACCGGACATTATACAATCCTGGTATTAGTTATCGGTTTTCCCGATAGAAATACAAACTGGCCTGTTCTCGAAAACGATGACGCTTATCCGCTATTGGGTACTTTTCCAAACGGCAAATTACTCCGCGATAGCGTAAAAGAACGTGGTGGAAAACTGCCGATCGAAGAATGGATAAAACCATCCGCAGAACATTATTTGGATTATAACTCGAACGGTAAATTTACAATTGAGATTAATTTCCCGAAACCTGGCAATGGAAAGTTATTTACTACTCGAAAAAACTTCTCCGAGTGGGCAACAATTAACAAATCCGATACTAATGCATGCGCGAATTTATGGGAAGATATGTTGAATGATGCGCTTGAAAATATACTCGCGTTCGATTCCAAAATTTTTGATAATGTTTCGTTGGTGGCAATTGTATTCGCAGGAATGAATAAACATGAATATCATAAAAAATACGGCGGTTTTGCTCAACGTGATCAATACGATATTTTAGATCCTCTGCAGCCCCTTGAAATTTTATATACAGGATCTATTATTCATTTTAGAGTATTTAACGGATTCACTCATGAGTTTCTTCATAACATCGGGCTTGTCACCGATATTCATTCGTCGTATTATGGATTACCGGATAGAAATGCTAACCACAGGCCGTATAACAACACATGGGGTTATGATATAATGTATAATGCGGGCCAACTTCCATCGGATAATGCCATGTATGGTTTACCGCCGATGCTAACTTTTGACCGCATTTTTTTAGAATGGATTGAACCGGATGAAGTAATCGATATCTCCAATCAAGACATGGCAAATATAAAATTGGCTGATGTCAATTTTCAATTATCGGAGGAACAAAAGCAAAATAATATTTATCGAGCTGCCCGGGTATTCATAAATGATGATCCCGGAACTAAAGAGTATTTTTTATTAGAATATCGCAATGGTTCCGGTTATGATAAAAATCTATCAAATGAATTTGAACAAGGTATTCAAAGCGGAATATTGATTTCACATATTAAAGCTAAAGATGATGAAAATAATGCACAAATTGATTTTAAAATAGCGAAGCCGTACAATGGCTGGGATGGAAATCCAATACCGGATGATGATTACCCGCGAGATTATTCGCGACCGGAAGAATGGTATAAAGATTTATACGGTGAACCGGATTACCTTGATGATTTATACGTAGACGAAACCGCAGAAAATAATGTTTTCTTTTTCATTCCGGATGGTGGTGTACACTATTGGGAATTAACAAGCGAAGCGCCATACATATGGGATCCAAACGGGCAAAAATATTTTTTCAGATTATGCCCGTTGAAATCAAATCTTTATACTGACGAATTTGTTCAAGGCGCTCAACGGACTTTTTTCAACGATACAACAAGACCATCAACTCAAAATTTTGCCGGTAAAAAAACACATATCTCGATTTATAATATTCATCACAAAGAAAATCTAATGCTATTCGACGTGAAATATAACGATAGATTGTTGGTTGAAAATCCGCCAATAATTGTGGATATCGACACTGTAAGATTGGGCAATAAATTATTCCCCAAAGTAATTTTACAAGCAGAACTCGACAGCACACTCGCATATCATTCTTTCTTTAGGCGATATTCAGACAATACTAAATGGTTTGAATGGATTCACATCGGTAATGTTAATACACCCGAGGTTTCATTCATCGATACGTCTATTTACGATATAAATCCCGCGTATGAATACATCCAGTATTTTGCGACATCAACCGATTATAAAGGATTTACTTCCAAACCCGGTGAATTAAAAGTATTTTACTTCAGTACAATAAAAAATTCTCAATACAACGATACAACTCATAATCCGCCGATAAAAGAATATCAATTCTCGCTAAGTCAAAATTACCCGAATCCTTTCAATAGCCATACAACAATCGAGTATTCAATAGCCGTTGATACTTACGTGGAAATAATATTATATAATCTGCTTGGTATTGAAATAAAAAAGATATTTATTGGAAATAGACCGGCGGGAAATTATAAATTAGTTTTTGAATCGGGGAGGTTATCGAGCGGAATATATTTCATCCGTATGCAAGCGGCAAATCATATATTTGTTAGGAAGACGATAGTTTTAAAATAATCTAAGAAATTATTTCCCGAATCAGAAATAGTAATACGTCGAATTAGTTACATCAATCAACCGATATTTATTCACTCGCAAACGAGAAATGCTGCTGCACAATCACCCATTTACCATCCCGCTTTTCTAACCCAACTTCGTCACTTCAATAAGAATTCAGCAAAAAACGGGTAAAAAATATTTGAATACAAGTCAAAAACAGAATAAAGATTTGAAAAATGCGTGTAGTGAAAACGAAGGGTTCGAGGCTTGCCATAGCGGACTGGAGATGATTAAATTACAGTATGTACTTACGAAGAATAAATCATCGACAAATAAACGGACGCAACCGCAGTTATTGGGTTTTAATAGAATCATATCGAACAGAAAGCGGACCAAGGCAACGAATAGTATCATATCTTGGAGAGATATATGACACGGGTCGACTTGGAATAAAACAAGCAGCCGAAGGGAGTGATTACTATCAGGCAAGTTTATTCAAAGATACAGAAGAACCGGAATGGGTAGAAGTAGATATAAGAAAAGTAAGGACGGAAAACAGTTTAAGATTTGGTGATATATACGTAGGTCTTGAGTTAATAAAGAAGCTTCATCTTGATAAAATATTTTCCGAGTTGTTAGGAGAGGGAAAGACAGAAATATCAGAGAGCATAGTAGCTCAAATATTAGTAATAAGTAGATTTTGCGAAGCATCGAGTAGAAGCTCATATCTTAGTATGTTTTTTAGCATATGTATTATGGAAAACACTTTCGCAAATGTGTAAAACAGCGGGCTTGTGAAATGAATCGAGAAAAGTTATCAGTGCAATGCGAAGAATAATATTAAGCGATGGTATGTCACATGTAAAATGGTAAATGGAAAATGTCAAACAACCACAGATATCGTTAAAATTCCAATTTACGTTTTCCATTTTGAGTCTGTAAAGATATTTGTGTAAATGGGAAAAGCAGTTAAAGAACAACATTTAATCTCTCCTCAAAAATAACAGATAAATGGGAAAGAACAACAGCCCAGTTTTGAATTTGCATAGTCCACTTTTTTGATAAATCTC
>JAZDFC010000010.1:0-2495 GCA_043808235.1 bacterium | reverse complement strand
CTTGGGGAGGATAAGCGGTGTGGGCCCCAGGTATTGTCCTTCCATTGAAGATAAAATTGTTAGATTTTCGGATAAACCGAAACATCAACTTTTTCTTGAACCGGAAGGATTGGATTCCGATTTAATTTATGTAAACGGATTTTCGTCATCACTTCCGGCCGAGATACAACTCGAGGCGCTTCATTTAATTAAGGGCTTGGAAAATGCGGTGATGGTTCGTCCAGGGTACGCGGTTGAGTATGATTACTTTCCGCCGTATCAAGTTGATCTTACATTGGAAACAAAATTAATCGAGGGATTATATTTCGCCGGGCAAATTAATGGAACATCCGGTTACGAAGAGGCCGCGGCTCAGGGTCTGGTCGCAGGTATTAATGCGGCTCTAAAAATTCAGGGACGCAGTGACTTTATTTTGAAACGTAGCGAAGCATACACCGGTGTATTAATTGATGATTTGGTTGGTAAGTCAACAGAAGAACCTTATCGCATGTTTACATCAAGAGCCGAACATAGATTGATTCTAAGGCAGGACAATTCCGACAGGCGTTTAATGAAGTATGGTTATGAATTCGGATTAATTGCAAAAGAAGAATTCGATGAAATGAAAGAAAGAGAATTAATGATTGCCACAGGCAAAGATTTCTTGAATAATTTTAAAGTACGGCCGGAAGAAATCAATTCACAATTACAAATGTTTGATAGCTCTGCAATTGACAATGTCGAAACAATAGGCAAGCTTGCTAAACGTCCTGAAGTCAATCTAAAGAGTTTGCTTCTCTCAATTAATAAATCTGAGTATCCTCTTGTCGACGCAATTCTGGCTGATGAAAAAGTACTTGAGCAATTGGAAATAGAGATTAAGTATGACGGCTACATTATCCGCCAACAAGAATTGATTCTAAAAATGGAGAAACTGGAAAGTATTAACATTCCTTTGAGTTTTGACTATCTCAATTTGAATGCCATTTCAAATGAGGGACGGGAGAAGCTATCGAAGGTAAAACCCCGCTCAATTGGGCAAGCATCAAGAATATCCGGAGTTTCGCCTTCGGATATTTCTGTATTATTAGTATATTTGAAGAACTAATTTTCAGGAGAACTGTTTGGATCTTCGAGAACAATATCTACGGGAGCTAAAACAACTTTTTTGGGAAAACAGCCTTAATCCTGATATTTATCAGATGGAAAGGCTAGCTCACTTTGCATCGCTTGTTGTTGAGAGGAATGAAATTGTTAATCTGATCTCGCGCCGTGATGTGAAAAATATTATTGAAAATCATATTTTCATCTCATCTTTCATTTCAGAATATTTGCCCAGTAAAGTAAACATGTTTTTGGATATCGGAACCGGTGGCGGATTTCCTGGAATACCTCTTGCAATTACACGTCCTCTTTTTCGCGGAGTTTTGGCCGATTCAACCGGCAAGAAAATTGAGGCTGTTTCCGATTTTATTAATAAACTTAAACTCAGCAATATTGTAGCTGAAAATAGTCGTGTTGAAAGTCCTGAGTTCAAAGAAAAATATGCCGATAAGTTTGATCTTGTTGTAAGCCGCTCAACCGTTCCGCTGATAATTCTGTTTCGTTATTCAATACCTTTAATAAAAGAGAAAGCTTTTCTTGTTGCAGTTAAAGGGGGCGATCTTGATGATGAATTTAAAACAGCCGAGATGAAATATAAATCATACATTAAAAAGTCAACTATCTTTGAACTTGCCTATAAACCGACCAATTCGAGGAATGAAAAAGGTAAGAAATTAATTCTATTGGAGTTGACAAAATAGTATTTAAAATGTATTGTATGACTTCCCAGAGTAATGGGGAAGTGGCATTAAAAAAATTTAACAGCCGTTATTACTGAATATAAAAGTGATGCGGCTGTTTTTGTTTGGACACTATTTATGAGTAACGGAAAAGAAATATTCTTAAGATATCCTGCATCGCGCGATGTTGTTTTTGTGCTCGGCGCCGGTGCATCTAATCCCGATGGAGTTCCTCTTCAGAGAGATATCCTACCCATAATTTTATCAGGTACAATTGAAGAAATAGAAAAATCTGATATTGGGAAAATCGTTACCGAATTTATCGAAGATAATTTTTATTACAACATCGAATCTGGCATGTATCCGGATCTCGAAGAAGTCTTTGGGTTTATCGATTATTTCCTTTTGCAAAATGAAAGTCTTAGTCTCAAATACTCCAACTCAAAAATCTGGCAGATCAAAGAGTACTTAATAAAACTTTTACATTTCATTGTTAATCTCCAGACTGAAAAAGGGAGTAAGTACTATCATCTTTTTTGGGAAGCAATACAAAAATTCAATTCAAATATCTCAATCATCACATTAAATTATGATACACTGTTGGAACATTCGTTTGAGTTTTTGTTTAAAAACTTCGGTTACATAGACTACTGCACCCACTTCATGAATTATGATAATCTAAAAGAGAAAGAAAAGTTCAAGTTCAGCTTTTTGATTAACCCGCGCGAACCG
>JAZDFC010000009.1:0-2122 GCA_043808235.1 bacterium | reverse complement strand
CTTTTTTTTCTGTTTTGCGTACCTGCAATTTATGTCGTCCATTAATATTCGAAGATATTCCTTAATTATTGGCTGCTTGATTATCGGCAGGGTATTCTATGTCGTTCAGCTTTATTCATATATGATTTATAATGAAGGATTCCCTTCCACTTTCTGGTTCACAGGGATTGTTGATACCACATTTACAATATTATATATCGTTTTTTCTTTCCGCGGCGGGTTGGGAGTTAGGGACTTATTTTTTCCGTCTCGAGAAAACAATTAAAAAAATCCGGGGGAGTTAAATTTACAACCCAAAATAATTATTCGATAAGATTTTATGAGGGTAATTTCTACCCCTCTGTATTTGTTCAATAATATTTCATTTCCACTTGATTTGTTTTTGCAATTGGAATAGACTTATTTTACCCTTAGTAATTTCGAAAGGCAATAATGTTTCTCCCCACAACAAAAGATGAAGTAAATAAACTGGGCTGGAATAAGCTGGATATTATCCTTGTTTCCGGTGATAGTTATATAGACAGTCCGTATATCGGCATCGCCGTGATAGGTAAGTTATTACAGGCACATGGCTACAGTGTTGGTATTATCGCTCAACCGGATATAAATTCAGAGAAAGATATTACACGCCTCGGTGAGCCGGAATTGTTTTGGGGAGTAAGCGGCGGTAGTGTAGATTCGATGGTGGCGAATTATACCGCATCAAAAAAGAAACGCAGACAGGATGACTTCACCCCCGGCGGAGAAAACAACAAACGTCCAGACAGGGCAGTTATTGCTTACACAAATCTTATACGTAGATTTTTCAAGAATACTAAACCGGTTGTGCTCGGAGGAATTGAAGCCAGTCTGCGCCGTGTTGCCCATTACGATTTCTGGAGCGACAAGCTGCGCCGTTCGATATTAATAGATGCCAAAGCCGATTACCTCGTTTACGGAATGGGGGAGAAAGCAATCCTGGAAATTGCAGCTAAGTTGAAAAAGAATAAAACCCTAGAACCGGTGAAAGGTATTTGTTACGTTTCAAACGAACCTAGATATGAATATTTGCAATTGCCGTCATATGAAGATTGTGTTGAGGATAAAGATTCATTTGTAGAAATGTTTAACGAGTTTTACAAGAATAACGATCCGATAACCGCGAAAGGTTTGTGTCAGCCTACCGGTGAAAGGTATTTGATTCAAAACCCGCCTCAGCCAAATCCGACGGTTGAAGAGATCGATTCATTTTACGACTTGAATTATGAAAGAGAACTGCATCCTTTTTACGCTAAAGAAGGGAATGTTCGCGCACTCGACACAATACGTTTTTCGATTACAACGCACAGGGGCTGTTACGGTGAATGCAATTTCTGTGCGATTGCTGTTCACCAGGGACGGACTATTGTAAGCCGCAGTAAAGATTCCATTCTTAAAGAAGCCGAAGCATTTACACATCATAAAAACTTCAAAGGAAATATTCTTGATGTAGGCGGGCCTACAGCAAACATGTATGATTACGAATGTGATAAAAAATTAAAACTTGGTGTTTGCGATAATAAGCGCTGTGTATTCCCGGATACATGTAAAGCACTAAAACCAAACCATAAACCGCAAATTGATCTGCTGAAGGGTATTCAAAAAATTGCCGGTGTTAAAAAAGTATTTATTGCTTCCGGCATTCGTTACGATCTTGTAACCGACGATAAAGAACACGGATATGTATATTTGAAACAGGTTGTAAGCAAACATACATCCGGCCAGATGAAAATAGCACCGGAACACTCGAACGACAGAGTTCTCGAATTGATGGGGAAGCCGGGGAAAAAATCTCTTGAAAAGTTCAAAGATATGTTTTACAAATATTCCAGAGAGGCAGGAAAAGACCAATATCTAACTTACTACTTTATTGCCGCTCACCCCGGTTGTACCGAAAATGAAATGGAAGATCTGAAATCATTTGCTTCGAACAAGCTTGAGATATCCCCCGAACAGGTACAGATATTTACACCTACTCCATCTACATATTCTACATTAATGTATTATACCGAAACTGATCCATTCACGGGGAAAAAGATTTTCGTTGAGAAAAATCATTCAGGAAAAGAGAATCAAAAGAATATTATCGTTCCCCCAAATGATC
>JAZDFC010000008.1:0-2392 GCA_043808235.1 bacterium | reverse complement strand
AGGGAATATAATAGTCGAATTTTTTTCAGCCGCAACTTCTGTAAGTGTCTGCAAAAATCTCAACTGCAAAGCATAAGGTGAACTGCTGATAATTTTAGATGCATCTGCCAAGCGCTGTGACGCTTGGTATTCTCCTTCGGCGTGAATTACTTTTGCGCGGCGCTCTCTTTCTGCCTCGGCTTGTCGTGCAATTGCGCGCTGCATTTCAACAGGCAGATCAACATTCTTTACCTCAACAAGAGATACTTTTATTCCCCATGGCGCCGTATGTGTATCCATTGTTTCCTGCAGCAACTTATTGATCTTCTCGCGTTCAGAAAGAAGTTCATCGAGTTCTGATTTCCCTAGCATACTGCGCAATGTGGTTTGCGATAGTTGTGAAGTGGCAAAGAGATAATTTTCAACTTCAACAATCGCCTTTGATGCTTCGATTACACGGAAATAAATTACAGCACTTACTTTAATCGAAACATTATCGCGAGTGATTACGTCTTGCGACGGGACTTCCATTGCTACCACTCTTAGACTAACTCTCACTATCCGGTCAACAATAGGAATCAGAAAGATCAAACCTGGTCCCTTGGTTGGAATCAATCTTCCCAACCTAAAGATCACACCACGTTCATACTCGCGTAAAATTCTTATTGCACTGGAAATAATAATTATAACAAAAAAAATAATGATTGAAAGAATTCCTACGTATTCAGTTCCCATAATTTGTTCTCCTTAAGATTTATATCTCTTTTATATATGAAATAATTAATGTCACATTTCCCCCGATTCAATCGGATTTTTTGACAATCAGTTTCAATTCTTTTATTCCCATTACTTTTACGTTTACACCTTTATCAATTTCATCATCGCAACATTCGGCACTCCATATTTCTCCGTGCAACATAATTTGTCCGGCAGAGTCAGGTCCGAACTTAGATAACGCAAGACCGGTTTCACCGATCAGTCCTTCACTTCCGGTTGTCGGCTGTCTTCTTTGTGCAGCAATGCCTTTTCCGAGAGCGAACACAAAAAAGAGTGTCGTTAAAATTGTAGCAGTTATTATTACACCTAACGAAAGATGAACAAACTCGTAAGAAACGTCGGTATTGATCAGCATAAGCGAACCGATTAAAAATGAAATTATTCCGCCTGCGGTCAGCAAACCGTGACTCACGATTTTTATTTCCGCTATAAATAGAATTATTGCAAAAATGATCAATCCTAATCCTGCATAATTAATTGGAAGCGTATGAAAGGAATAAAATGCAAGGACTATAGAAATAACCCCAACGATTCCGGGAAGAATTGAACCGGGATTGCTCAACTCAAAGATTAATCCGTAAATGCCGATCATCATAAGAATGTAGGCGATATTCGGGTCGCTTATGATATCGAGAATTTTTTGTATTGCATTCATTTCTATAAAACGAACTACGGCATTTTTTGTATGAATTGTTTTTAAGCCGCCTGCTGTTTCAGTTTCACGTCCGTCAAGCCGAACGAGAAGACTATCCATATTCTTTGCAATAAGATCTATAATTTTTTTCTTCAGCGCTTCGGTTTCCGATAAGGATAAACTTTGTCTTACTGCATTTTCCGCCCATTCGATGTTCCGGTGCCGTTTCTCAGCGATGCTTCGTATGAAAGCCGCAGCATCATTGGTTGCTTTTTCCATCATAATATCAAGACTATCTTTTTTGTTGGTTCCTCCTCCTTCATTCATCATTACGGGATGAGCCGCACCGATGTTTGTTCCCGGACTCATTGCAGAAATGTTTGCAGCAAGTGTAATAAAAACTCCTGCTGAAGCTGCTTGTGCGCCTGCCGGGGAAACATAAATTACAATCGGGACTTTGGATGTAAGAAAATCGCTAACAATTAGACGGGTTGATTTAAGCAATCCTCCCGGAGTGTTAAGCTGGATGATTAAGCATTCCGCATTTTCTTCGTTCGCTTTTTGGATTATGTCATGAATAAAATCTGTTACAACTGGATTGATGGCGCCGTCGATTTTTATAACATCTATTTGAGGACGGAATTTTTGGGAAGGAAGAGATAATAAAAGCAGAAGTATCACTACAGCCGGTTTCATAATCATTCGCTCTTATTTATTAATGACAGGTTTTTAAGCCTGCCTGGCAAAAAAATCAAAACACAAATATCGATTCGATAAAAATGTAAGTAATTCTTATTCAACAAGCAATTGATGTTATTAAGTAGGGACAACGCCACACCAACGGCGGGCAAGACTAAAATAGCCTACCGGTAAGCAGGGAGGAGAAATTTCCCGAAGAAATTCCTTTGGCAAAAGAAGAGGTCAGAATTTTATTGAGGGATACATTTCTTGTGGTTAAGTTGTGAATAGGTTTAAACTGTTCACAACTTTTTCTGTTTCGAC
>JAZDFC010000007.1:0-56185 GCA_043808235.1 bacterium | reverse complement strand
ACAAATGACAATAAAATCCAATAAACAAATAACAAATTCCAACGAATATTCAATAAACAAAATCCAAAAACAGCAACACTGTCACATCTGCTCCTTACTCAGTTTTCAGTAGAATTGGAGAAAAAATCCTTTTTAACTGACAAGCTTCATCAACCAAAAGTAATCCTTCAGTTTGAAATTGTACATCATTTGTTTCCACAATTAAACGCAGAAAATATTCAGATTCTTTCGCTTCCTTTCTCGATATTTTAATTCGCATTTTGAAATCTTTTTTTCCTAAAGATTCATTAGCTTCCCGATAATTAGCGCCGACAGAAGCGGATGACCGAATTACCTGCCGGGAATATTCAATATTAGAAATAGTCCTAGGCAACTTGTTTACATATAAACAAACCATTTTAGCAAACTGAAAAGTTCTTTCTTCAAGATTATATTTATCGTTTGAATCGGAAGACATTTTAAATTTTGGATCTTTATTTTTTGTCTATTGGAAATTATTTGTTATTTGCATTTTGTCATTTGTAATTTACAACCGTAATGTTTTGATATCCTGAAATGGTTCGAAACTTACAAAATCCGCATGATGTACTATTATTGATTCTACAGTTCGTTTGCCGAGATCGCCTTCTTTTGAATGATATGCGATTATATGCTGCACATCAGCTGGCAATCCAAATCTATCAGCAATTGAGACTCCACTGAACGGATGACGTAGTAATTTACCTTCGCGGCTTGTTCCGAGTTTCCCATCCATTAATTCATATTCCAAAAGTTTTCCGACATCAATAAGAATCGCGCCGGCTATCAGATAATCCATATTGATTTCCATTGCGAAATTCTTCTGCATTATTTTGGCAATCTCGATAGACAAATGCACGCACGTTCTTTTGTGATTCATGAATGTGATATTGCAATTATCAATCAGTAATGAGAAAGGAATTTTCTCAAGGTCTTCCGGTTCTAGCGGACTATTTTCAATTGCGTATTCCCAGCAAAGAAAGACTTTTTCTTTTAACGCTTCATCCTGGATAAATTCTATTTCAGGCCAGATTTTTTTTATTTTTTCGCGCATCATTTCCCCATGATAGTCTGAAAAGTAATTTTATAAATAATTATATTCTTTTTCGAAGCTACGCTTCGAATTACAGTTGAATGCAGACTCCAATTTGGAATCTGCATTATAATTTCTACATTTTTCGTTCTAAATTACAACTTGGCAATTATGGCATCAGTCATTTGCTGCGTTGAAGCTGCACCTTGCTCAATTGCCTTGGCTCCGCCTTTTACTTTGAGCATGTCGTATGTTTTTACTTTACCTTCTTCAACAACCTGTGCAACGGCATCTTTTATTTTATTTGATATTTCGACTTCACCGATATGATCGAGCATCATGCACGCGCTTAAAATCATTGCAATCGGATTTACGATTGAAGGATTCAACACAGCATATTTGGGAGCCGAACCGTGCGTCGGTTCAAACACTGCAACTTCTTCACCGATATTTGCCGAACATGCGAATCCGAGTCCGCCAACGAGACCGGCAAATCCGTCGCTGATAATATCGCCGAACATATTTTCCGCAACCAATACTCCATAGTCTTCGGGATTCTTCGTCAGCCACATCATCTGTGCATCGATGTTTGTATCCCATAATGCGATTCCCGGATATTCCTTTGCCATCTGGCGCGCAATTTTTAAATACATGCCGGAGGTTTCTCTAAGCACGTTTGGTTTCTCGCAGACAGTAACATTCTTATATCCAAACTTTTTTGCATGTTCGAAAGCAGCTCTAAAAATTCTTTCCGTCGCTTGTCGCGATACGATACGTGTGGAGATTGCTAAATCTTCACTTTTTACATTGGCGAAAGTTTTCATCTTCGGATGAGTTTCAAAGGCATCGCGAACAACTTTAGGAGGATTAGTCCATTCAATTCCTCCGTACATTCCTTCTGTATTCTGTCTGAATATTACCGAGTCAACCATAGGTTCCTGGTAACCGCCTTTGCCGTCTTTGCGGATAAAGTTTAGCGGATTGCCTTTGAATGCTTTGCACGGACGAATACAGATATCAAGATTAAAATGCTGGCGCATTCCAACGATAGGGGAAAAATAAACTAAACCTTTACCCTGTAATTCGGGAGCCAATTCTCTTGCGGCATCGTCTTTCGGTTTGCTTGTGATGGCGCCGAATAAACCGATTTTATGATGTGCCAATAAATCGATGGTTCTCTGTGGAAGTGCGTTGCCTTCGCTGCACCAAAAGTCCCAGCCAATATCTCCATGAACATATTCCGCTTTGAATCCTGCTGCATCCAACACTCTAATTGCTTCGGGAAGAACAACTTTCCCGATTCCGTCGCCCGGCATTGAAACTATGGTTCTCATATACTATTTCCTTAGTAATTTGTAAAATTTTAGTGGACTAAATTAGAGAGCGGTTTTGAGTTTAGCAAGGTAAGATTACTGGTACGGAATGAATTGTTACATTGAAAAATAATGAGCCACTAATTGCACGAATTCCCACGAATTTTTTATTAGTGCGAATCGGTGAAATTCGTGGCGAATGCTTTTAACTCTACCGGTATTAGTAGTTCCGAAAAAAAAATTTTAACGAAGCAGCACCATCTTTCGAGAAGATATTTCCTTTCCGCTTCGAAGCGTGTAGAAATAAATTCCACTTGCCAAATCTTTTCCATCAAATTCAACTTCGTATGTTCCCGGTGATTTGTAATCATTAACAAGTGTTTGAATTTCTCTGCCGAGGACATCAAATATCTTTAACACAACATACTGTAGAGACGGGATATATCCCGTCTCTACAGTGGGTATTGTGTATCTAATTACTGTTGTAGGATTGAATGGATTGGGGTAGTTTTGAGATAAAGAAAATTCTTTCGCGATTTCATTCCCTATATCGTCCTTCACTGAAACAATGTTTGAGATTTCCCCTCGCCATAGTCCATTATCGGTTGCAAGAAATATATAATCATCTTTGATGAGTACTCTGAAAATACTGTTTCGCCATTCATTCGAAAAACTTGGTGTAATGTCCGTCCAATTATTTCCATTATCCCGGCTCAAAAATAACTTATGTCTGGATGCAACAGCAATCAGGTCAGTTGTAATGGCGAAATAATAGTACATTCCTTCGGTTGTATCCGGAGAAATATCTTCCCACAAATTACTACCCTTTATCATTCTAAAAACTCTTTCAGCGCAACAGAATAAATTGGAATTATTTTCATTGATATCATATATTATTGGCATCGTCAAATTGTGACGGATTGAACTCCATGAAATCCCTTCATCTGTTGATTTATAAATGCTATCGGTAAATAAAATATTATTCAATGAAAAGACACTGCCGGAAGCTGGAACATTCTCTATTGTATCCCACGTTAAACCACAATTACTGGTTTGATAGATTATCTGCCGTTTTTGGAATATAATTTTATTGTTAAATTCTTGCAAACAAGGAACTCCATAATCACATGTGAAAATCGGTGTCCAGGTAGATGATTCTTTATAATTGGAGGTGTAGATTGCATAATTGCTACAATCACTTACATGCAAACATCCCCATGACCATGAAGTAAAAAGAGTATCTCCAATATTTACAATTTCGTAGAACCAACGATTTTCTATTGTACCTATCGGTGACCAGGTTTCCCCTAAATCTTCTGAGAAATAAAAATCGGTATTATTCCCAGACCGTAAAACAGGGATAAAAAGATTTTGCCCATCCGTATGAATTGTGTAAATAGTTAAGCCAGTATAATCTGAAATCCACTGGGAATAAACTGGGGACATCAAAATAAAAAGTGCCAAGATAATTTTTGAAATTTTCATGACTTTCATTCTACTGCTGTAAACGAAATAAGAAATTCATTTTGAATAATGTACCCATAACTCTGCCCGATAAAAATGAAATAATTTCAGTCACTATTTACAGAATTTGCAAAAAACTATCAACACCAATATTTAGTGATGAATAACTTTATCACAACTCCACATCAAGTTGTAAGCTGAATTTATTTTCTACGTTTCCTTCAATTTCACTTAAACCGGTACCGAGTGTTTCTTCATCGGGTTTGTAAAGTTCGGTGTATCTTGCGGATATTGAGAGGTTTTTAAATAATTTGTATTTGGCGAGAACATACCATCGAACACCTTTTCCATACATTGGCGAATTGGTAATTGTGCCGGGAATGTCATTTTCAAATTCGTAAAGTCGGGAGTTGTATGAATCCGTATCAAAGAAAATCAATCTGCAATAAACTTTCAAATTATCTAATGCATTGAAGTTAACATCCTGGAAAATTAGAAACCCATCTTCATCGGCATCAATTCCATCGATTTGATATGATAAATATTCGACTCTTGTTTTCAAACGGACATCTTTTAATATGTTGTAAATTAACTCCGCTCGAATTTGTTGGGTAATCCGGTCTTTAATAACGCTCTCTTCGTTTACATCAGTTAAAACTTCTTTGCTCTCATTTTTATATCGCAGTTGCAAAGTAGAATTTCTGAAAGGTTTTACGCTGTAATTAACCAGGTATTCGCTGCCGGAAGTAGGGACCGGATTATAATAAGTCGCATATGGAAATTTGAATTGATCATAGTAGAAATTAAATGTTCCATAATCCGTACGCCATCTGAATCCATTGTAAATACCGAGCTCATTTTGAGTGGCGCTTCCTTCGCCAAATCCATTGGCAAAAAGACTTGTATAATTTCGCGGATAACTCCGGATTGAAGTAACAAAAGTGAAATTCTTGTTAACCTTAAATTCAACATTATTGATACTCGCTACCGAGGTTCGATTATACGCAAACTCACCTCCGACTGTAACTATCCCATAGAAAATATTATATGCGAATGAAAAGACATCAAATTTACTGCCGCTAAAATCATAGATAGCTGACGGAAGTAATTGATTTGAAAACTCAGTACACATATACATAGCGCTCAATCTTAAGAAATAAAACGGAGAATAATCGGCGCTCAATCCAAAGGCTCTTTGTGAAAGTGTCTTCCGTTTCAACATCTCGTTTTCTGTGCGGTGATACCCATCGAGAGGAAGGGAAGTAACAAGTCCGGTGATGGAGTCTATATTTGCGTCAACCATTTTATCGGAATAAAATCCGGTTAATATTATCTCGTCCAACTTTGCAGATGCAGCTACTCCTCTAAAGAATTTATTTTCATCCGCGCTCGTATACGGAACAATATTTCTATTTCGTTTGGATATAGAGCCGACAGCATCGCTTCCTTTTGAAAATGAGTACGGACTCCATGCCGCCAATCCTTTCCCAAACTCAAAAAGAAAATCGCCAAATATTACCCGGTTTTTGAAAGAAACATTTTCGAACATTATGTTGAAGGAAGAAAAATCGTTAAACTCACTTTCCCCCGGATCTTTTTCGATTAGAAAACCTGCTTTGATATTTTCTCCGATGTTTAGTTTCAAACGGTTATATGATTTGATTTTAGAACCAGCATAATCATCTTCAATAAAACCGTTTCTCGTTTGGAGGTCTGAGATGATTCTTGAACGGAATTTTATTTCAATCGGCGAGAAAGTTATTAAATCGCGGGAATCAGTTTCATCATACCGTGCCGTTGTAACGAATGGAAGAATTTTTCTAATCACAGCAGTATCGAGATCTTTTACAGAAAATAATTCGTATTTCGAAAAAAACGCTCCTCTCTTTTTCCTATAATCGATTATCAACTGAGAAGATTTATAATCAATAAAAGGAATAACGAGCAGTTCCGACGGTTCAGCCTTGTTAATATTAATTGGATTATCCTGCAGCTGTTCGAACAAATCCAGCAATTGCGAATCCTCTGCATCAACACTCGATTCTTCAATCAAATCTTCGAATGTCTCCCCGGATACGGAGGTTGTATCATCCTGTGAGTAAAGATTAATTAAGCTAAAAAAAAATACGACGGCAAGATATTTCAGAATCGTGCGGTTCATTCGAGGTGCAGATTCCTTTTTACTTTAGTCATTCGTAACTCATCACTGCTAAAATGTACAATTATTCCTACTTGATGAGTTAGCCCCAAATCCTGATGCGTGAACACGGCATAATCAAGCTGCAACAAAGAATAATTTATTCCAATCCCCGCAGAATACGAGTTTGGTTGATTATTAAAACCGAATCGAAGAGAAAGATATTGAATAACGTTATATTCAAACCCAAATCTTAATGATACGGGAAAATCAATTTCTTTTTGAACGGCAGCATTAATCGTCATTTCGGGGAGCGCATCAAAACTTACCCCGGCATTAAAAACAACAGGAATTTGATCCGGCTCGCTGCCGTAAGTTGAGCGTAAAAGATTCTCAGCTGAAAAGCCAATTCGAAAATCGCGGTTGAGATAAGCCAGTCCGCCAATAATAAAATTCAATGATCCATCGTTACCATAATTTTGGATGTGGAGGGTTTGATAAATTACCGATATTCCGGCAAAAAACTTATTTTCAAAGTTTCTTGAATACGAGAGTGCGAATTTATTTTCACGGTATAGGTCATATCCATACGTCATAAATCCAACACCAAAGGATCCGAAAGGAGTGGGTTCGTGGTAGGCGCCATAACCATTAGCGAGTTCGTTCATTCCGAACGGGGCGGGGGAATAGTACACAGCAAATTCCCGCCAATCCATCTGCGGCAAACCAGCAGGATTGTTAAATATTGCAAATGCATCATTCGAGAGCGCCACATCGGAATGCGACATTGAAATTTGTCTTGCACCGGGGTATTCCTGGCAGAAACTTATGTATGCCGGAAGAAGTACAAAGAATAGAATATAAATAGTATTTTTAGACATAAGAAAATAAATTGTATAAGAATTTCTAAATCTTTATATTAAAATAAATTATTTGGTCATAATTTGAAATCAACTATGAAAAAAATAATATTTTTATTATTGTTTGTCCCGGTTGTGATAATATCACAAGAACTCAATGCAAAAGTTACTCTCAATATTGAGCAACTCCCCACAAAGTACAAAGAGAAATTGGTGTTGTTTGAGCAGCAAATTGCAGAGTATATTAATAACACAAGATTTACAGGTGAGAATTGGGAGTGGGATAAAATTCAATGCAGTTTCAATATATTCTTTATATCGGGTTTTGAAGAAAATGGATTCTCAGCACAAGTTGTAATTACAAGTCAGCGTCCAGTCGAAGGAACGGATAAACGATCCTTGATGCTGAATATTTTAGACAACAGTTGGAAATTCAGGTATGAAAGCGGACAGACCAACTATTTCGGTCAAACTGATTTTAATCCTCTCTTAAGTTTTATCGATTTTTATGCTTATATGATTCTTGGATTCGATGCTGATTCTTACGAGCCTTTAGCCGGTTCAAACTTTTATCAGAAGGCTTTAGATATTGCGATCAAAGGATCATCAAGCCAATATTCTGATGGATGGGCAACAAGCAGTGCAACTTATAATAAACGCGGATTGGTTGAAGGATTGCTGAATGCGAAGTTCGGAAAATTCAGAGAGGATTTTTACGAATATCATTATAACGGACTTGATATTTTCGCTTCTGAAAAAAATAAAGCTCAAGCTAATATTGCCAAAATGATTAATAATCTTTTTAAAATGAAAGATGAGATTGGGGCTCGCAATGTGGTTCTCCCGGTATTCTTCGATGCCAAGTCATCTGAAATTGTGGAATATTTAAAAGGTTATTCTGATAAGTCAATATTTCAAACGCTTCAAAAAATAGATCCGGGTAATATTACAAAATACAGGGCGGCAGAGGAAAGTTAAAAATATTATTCAATCAGCTTGATGGTTTTAATAATATCATCCTGATCGATTTTATCAACAATTTCTTGTCCTTCAATTATTTCCCCGAATACGGTATAACGTGTATCGAGATGAGGATATTTATTGTGCATCACGAACCATTGTGAACCCTCAGTATCCTTACCGGCGCTTGCCATGCCGACTGTTCCTTCCTCGAAATGTAATGGTGAAAACTCAGAAATAATTTCATAACCGGGACCTCCCCAGCCGGTGCTTGATGGATCGCCAGCTTGTATTACAAAATTCGGTACCACACGGTGAAATAAAACATTATTGTAAAAACCTTCGTTTATAAGAGCGCAAAAATTTCCAACCGATATTGGAGCGTATTCCGGTAATAGTTTTATTACGAAAGTGCCTTTGTTTGTTTCCACTGCCGCCATTTTGTAATTGAAAGAATTCGTCCAAAATTTTTCAAACATCGCAGTATTCCTCTTTAACGGTAGGACTTCACCTTCCATTTTAGAAATAAATTTTTGGATAGAATAAAGTTGAGAGGATTTTAAAATTACTTCAATATTTTGCTTGAATGAATCGTTAATTCTTCCAGCGAGATTAGTCAATGAGAAGATGCTTTCAACATATTGCGGATTATTCATGTACTTAAAAGTCTGCTCCAAAATAATCTGCTGCAATTGGCTATTGTAAACTGAGACAAAATTTGAATCTAATCCCTCCGCAGTAATTGAAATTGTAGAAGGGAATTCAGAATTAGCCAAACTTAAAACCAAGGCAGAATATTTTTCGTCATCAATGTAATGTTTTTGTAAGGACAGAATTGCCGGAACAAAATCTAAGAGAAAAATTTCACCGTGTTGCGCAGAGAGATATTTAATTAGAAGTTCATATTTGTCATTGGTATCATTTTCATGAGAGGTTAGCGCCCGCAACAAAAATTTTTTATCGACTATATTCTCAAATTCTTCAATCAGATCGAACACTTTTTCAGGGAATAATTCGCATAAGGTTATAAATAATTCTCCCTTCGTATTAATCGGAATATTATATGTGTGTAAAAGTCCTGTTAGTGAATTTTCCAAAACATCCATTAAATCATCTGGCAATTTTAATTCCTTTAATGAAATTGCAGCTTGGCGGGATACATTCGGGTTTGAATCGGAAAGCAGTTCGAGAAACTGATGTAACTCATCTTGACCCTTGAAATCATAATAGCAGGCGGTTTTTGCTGCTTCACATCTTATATTCCACGAGTCGTTTTTTAATAACGATGTTAGTAATTCTATTTTGGTAGGGAAGCGCTTTAATTTGCGCAAACAACTAAGCGCATAGATTTTTAATTCATCCGAACTTTCTGTTTCGGTTTCCCGAAGTAGATCTGCGAAAAGATTTTTGTTCGTGGTATCCGGTCCTATTCGATAAAAAGCATAAAGAGCTTCAATTCGATTTAGTCGGGGGCTCGTTTCGCTTACGATTTCATTGGCAAGAAAATCTATTATTTGTTCGCGATTCAAATCCATCCCGCGCATGAAGCAATTGGCAATTGCAAGAGAGAATCCATCCGATGAGAGATTTTCTTTTTCTATCCTTTTAATCAAATATTCAATGGTTCTGGAGGGACAAGTTTTACCCAATGCAGCATAACACGAGCGTTGCAAATCTGAGTTTGACAGTTCGGTAATTTTGTCGAGTAAAAATTTTGTTGACTGACTGCATTCTCCCAATTGTCCAAGTGTGAATGCAATATTTTCCCCGTAAGTATTAAAATCCAGACCGGTAATTTGTGATACCCAACTCGTATCTTCGCTGTGGCTAATGGAAAGTAAAGCAGCGGTTACAGCTTCATTATTAGTCGATGATAAATATTTGGATATAATTTCTTTATCAAAGGTTCGAAGGAAAGTCGTTTTTACAAGATTGTAATCATTATGAGTGAACTGCGCTTTTAAATTCGCAGAAATAAAAATCAAAAAAATCAGAAAAAAAATAGTAACAAAAATTTTAGATCGGCATTTCATAAATTCTATATTTTTTATAAATAGAAGCATTCATCGTCATTGCCGCTTTGTTCATCATATCATTGTCTTCGAGAACCCAGCTTGCCTCACCTAAAAAGATATTCTTGCTCGCAGCAACATTTACAATTTCATGATACATCGCGCCATCAATTCCTTTCCTCTGGTATTCCGGGAGAATTCCAAGCATAACGATTCTCGCCCATTTTATTTTCTTCTTTTGAGTATAAAATTTAAGGAAGCCAAAGGGAAATAGTCTTCCATTCAATCCTTTGATAATGGCATTTATATCAGGCATAACAAGTGCAAATCCAACTGTTTTATTATCAATCTCTCCGAATAAAACAAGATCGGGATCGACAAGCGACTTTAAATCTTTTGCAAAATAATCCATCTCAATATCTGTCGGCGGAACAAAGCCCCAATTAGGTTCCCATGCAGCTCTGTATATTATTTTAACTTTCTCAACATCATTTTTGAAATCTTTCATATTAATATGACGGATTTTTAATCCATACCGCTGTTTAGTTAAATCGGCAACTCTTTTTATCTTTTCCGAAGTATTCATTTTTTCATTTTCGATTTTCCACGCATATAAATCTTTGGCTTTTTTAAATCCGTAACCTTCAATCAGATCGATATAATATTTGGGATTATACGACATTAAAAATCTGGGAGAGTCATCAAATCCTTCAACTAATAAAGCATACTCATCATTACTTGATGGACTTGCGGGACCTCTCATTTCCGTCAATTTGTTCTTACAAAGCCATTCTTTTGCAGAATCGAAAAGTCTGTTCGCAACTTCTTGATCATTAATGCATTCGAAAAAGCCGAAGAATCCAACTTTATCATTATGAGTTTGATTATGAACATCATTTTTGATTGCAGCGATACGTCCAACCAATATTTCATTTTTATAAGCTAAAAAATATTCCATATCGCCATGCAGAAAGAAAGGATTGTCTTTTCTACCAAGGATTTTTTTTCTCTCCATTAAAAGATGGGGAACCCAATAGGGATCATTTTTATAAATGTCCCATTCAAGTTTTATAAAGTTCTGCAAATCTTTTTTAGTGGAGACAGTTTTAATACCAACATTGCTCATATTATTTCCGCCGGGTGATCGATATGTAGAATAATGTTTTAATAAATAATTTGTACGGATTTATTGATGATATTTTAGTCTTTAAAAAGTAACAGCATAAAAAAGCTTAAAACAAAGGACGCTGATGGCAAGACCTCACGATCTGCGTCCTTTAAAAATATGAGGATTATTAAATCAATCCGAGTTCTTTACCTACTTTTGTAAATGTGTCGATTATAAAATCGATGTGATGATCTTCATGTGAAGCCATATAACTTGTTCTCATCATTTGTCTTCCCGGAGGCACGCCGGGCGAAATAAATACATTTACAAATACACCTGCATCATACAGCATGCGCCACATTTTGAATGCTAATGCATCATCGCCGATGAGGACTGGAACAATAGCCGTTCTACTATCTATAACATTAAAGCCGGCTAATCTAAGTCCATTTCTTGCTCTTTCCGCATTCGCAATTAAACGATCGACCCGCCACGGTTCTGCTTCAAGAATCTCTAAAGCTGCCATAGCAGCAGCAACAGAAGCCGGAGTGGGCGAAGCAGCAAATATTAGAGCAGAGGAATGGTGCTTTAAATAATCGACTACTTTTGCTTCAGTAGCGACAAATCCGCCGAGAGAAGCAAATGTTTTGCTGAAAGTACCCATCGTCATATCGACTTCTTTAACGAGATCGAATTCGCTTGAGGTACCTCTTCCGCCTTTACCAATTACTCCTACGGCATGTGCGTCGTCAATAAGAATACGGGCATTATTCTCTTTGGCAATTTTTACTAAAACCGGAAGATCAACTATTTCGCCGCCGGTGCTGAATACACCGTCGCTTACAACTAATTTAGCTGCTTCATGTGGAAGTTTTTTTATCACCCTTTCGAGATCATCCATATCATTGTGCTTATAGCGAACTAATTCTGCCGTAGCCCCGCGTGCCATCATATTTCCTGCAACTATGCAAGCATGGTTATCTTTGTCGGACACTAAATATTCGCCTCTTTGCACAAGTGTCGGCAAGATACCTTGAGCAGCCATGTATCCTGTGCTGAAAAGCATAACTGCTTCGGTTCCAAAAAATTTCGCCATTTTTTCTTCGAGCTCAATGTGTAAATCAAGCGTACCGGTAAGGTAACGCGAACCGGAACAACCTGTGCCATATTTCTCGACAGCTTTAATAGCGGCTTCTTTTACTTTAGGATGCGCAGTTAAACCAAGATAATTATTAGAGCCTGCCATCACAATTTTTCTGCCCTCAATTTGTACAACCGGGCCTTCGTTTTCTTCGATTGCTCTAAAGTACGGATATAAACCCATTGCTTTAACCTCATCGGCCCTGGTGAATTCATAACATTTCTTGAATAGATCCAAAATCTTCCTCCCAAATATTTAAAAGGATATATTGAATAATAGATTACGCTTATGTTAAATTTGACCGTCAAATTTATAATTATGACGCTATAAAATCAATCATTATAATTTTTTAGAGGAATTATGCAGAAGAAAATTGCGGTTGTTACAGGCGGATCAGGGTTTATTGGCAGTCATTTAGTCGATCATTTGCTGAGTCAGGGCTATTCCGTTAAATGTATTATTCGTAAATCAAGTAATACAAGGTGGCTGAAAGGAAAGGATTTGGAGCTGATTGATTGCGGTTTATTCGATAAGGAAAAATTAAAAGTGGTGTTGAAAGATGCCGATTATTTGTTCCACATTGCAGGAGTTGTGAAATCGAAAGATGAGAAAGAATATTTTGACGGCAATGTTGAAACTACACGGACGTTACTTAATGTATTGGTTGAGGTGAATCCCGGTATTAAAAGAATAGTGATTTCAAGTAGTCTAACTGCTTCCGGTCCTTCTCTGGATGGCAAGCCCTCAACCGAAGAAACACCTGAGCATCCGATAACTACTTATGGAAGAAGCAAACTCGAACAAGAGAGAGTTGCACTTTCATATAAAGATAAACTTCCAATTTCGATTGTTAGATTACATGCAGTTTACGGCGAGAGAGATACGGAGATATATCAATTTTTCAAAACCTACAAAATGGGTTTGATGGCGCTGATAGGATTTAATGACAAGCATCTGAACCTCGTTCACGTTGACGATGCAGTCAGCGGAATTTACTTGGCCTCAACATCCGAGAAGGCAATTGGCCAGATATATTTTATTGCATCGGAAGAAATTTACGATTGGCCCTTGGTAGGTGAGATTATTGGAAAAGCATTTGGTAAAAAGGCTTTCACGCTTCGAATTCCACACTTCATTGTTTATACCGTTGCCGCAGTTGCGCAATTTTTTGCCAAGTTCAGTTCTCAAGCGGCAACTTTTAATATTGAGAAGGCAAGAGATTTTGTACAGAAAGAATGGACTTGTGATGTATCAAAAGCAAAACGCGATCTCGGATTTCGTCAGAATGTGGCGCTTGATAAAGGAATCGAAAGAGCTATTGCATGGTACCGCGAAATGAAATGGTTATAATTTATTTTCCGCTTTGAAAAGAGAAGGTGGGATTCGCAGCGGTCACAGTCACTGTTGCCGAATCCCGCCAAATTAATTTTAAAATCGAAATCCTTTAGTAAAATAGAAATCAAATCGCACTCGAAATTTTTATCTCTATCCGGGAATAACAAAATACTTTTTATTGAGCAAGACTTATTTGTCGTTAAATGATCGATATGCCAGTGAATTACTTTTTTGGAACGGATGTGTCTTTCTATTCTATTAATAAGATTTTTTTGTGCGCTTCCGGTATAATAATAGAAACCGGCAGGTAAAGTTATCTGTGAAAATTTTTTAATCCCAATTTTGAATTCAGATTTCGCCGCAATTTCAAGAAGATAAATTCCGGAGTTAATTTTCTTTAAGCTTTCTCTATTTATAATTTCTGCGGCGGCATTATAGTATTGGCGCTTAAGTTTTTGTTTTTTGTGCCAAGATATTTTTTGTGATTTTTCCATTTTCCATCTTCCATTGCGGCTTGCCGCGCTATTCATTTCTCATTCTACATTCATCATTCTACACTCTTAGTTATTAAAGGCTCCTTCTTTAATCCAGGTTTTTATTCCTTTAATTTGATTAGCGTTTACAGGATAAACAGTTGCACCAAGAGGCGGCATAACAGGAGCGCCATACTGCCCCTCAATGGACCAAACCAACTGACTGCTTTCAGGTAAATACGGGAATACGATAGCCCTGTCCTCCGTAAGATTTGCATAGGTCGTTACACTTAATCCGCCCGCTCTCGTTGCATCTTCGTGGCAACCGGCAGCGGCGCATTTTGCTTGAAGAACCGGATTGATGTACTTTCTGTAGCTAACCTCTTTATCCGGGATAACAATTTTATCAAGTTCATCGCCTACTACCGTATCATCACAAGCGGCGAAGAAGAAGAGTAAGATCAAGAATAAGAACAAGAGTGTAAAATATATTCGTTTCATAAAATTCCATTTTCTAATTGGTTCAAAGATATATGCCCAACTTGTGAATTTCAATTCCAATTTAATGCCCATAATTACATCTTTACAACTGCAAGCTGCCGACTGCTTGCTGCCTGCTTATAATAAAATCTTTTTTACTTCCGGCAAACTTTACATATTTTTGGTTCAATTATTACACAAACAGATGGAACGCTTATGCTGAACATGCAAAAGAAACTTACAAATGTTTTTTATTCGATTCTCAGTTTGCCGGCGACTGCAATGGGATTCGCATTATCAATTCAGATTTCCGCTTTGAGTTGGATTCTAAGCACAAAATATAATTTAGCCATTCACGAGGTTGGTTTGGTTTGGGCTGCCGGTCCGATCGCAGGAATACTTGGTCAGGTTATAATCGGTATTATCAGCGATAACGTTTGGCTCTGGAACGGAAGACGAAGACCGTTTATATTAATCGGTGGTGTGCTTGCCGCGCTTATGTTGTTAGCCCTTCCAAATATCGATGTTATATCAAGTTCACTCGGAGTGAACGGAATTCTTGGCGTTGCAATTTCTGTAGCTCTCACCCTCGATTTGTCAATCAATATAAGTTTTAATCCAACCCGATCAATAATTGCCGATGTTACTCCCGATGGAGTTGAAAGAACCAAGGGATATACCTGGATGCAAACCGTATCGGGCACGTTTGGTGTGCTCGCTTATGTAATTGGCGCAGTTTGGAGTAATTACATTTTGATTTATTTCGGTGTTGGTCTTGTACTCATTCTTTCTATAATCCCGACTTTCTTTATAGAGGAACCCAGGATATTAAAACAAAGCGACGAATCAGCAAAGCAGGGGAAAATAAAAACATCCGCAATGGGGATTCTCATGTTAATCGAGCCTTTGTGGGGGTTTTTACTGTATGCCGTATACGCAATAGTTGCAAGGTTAGCCAATTTTCATCCTGATAATTATTATATAGAAATATTCTGTTTGGTCATCACGGTTATCTTCATTGTAAAAGTACTGATTACAAAATCCGATGGTAAAGATAATAGTGAGAAGGGAATTATTGCCTACAAAAAAATACTGGCTGCTCATTCTTTTACCTGGATAGGCATTCAAACGATGTTTGTTTATATGTTCGCTTATGTTCAATTCAAGGTATATGGACTTGGCGAAGGCGCGGAAATTTCCGATCAAGTTAACTTGGAGATGGGAAGAATTGTGAGCATTGGATTTTTAATTTTAAGCGCGGTCGCGGCAGTGCTGCCCGCTTTAGTTCTCGAGCCAATTACTCGAAAGATAGGCAGAGTAAAAACTCACTTAATTTGCATTGCAAGTATGGCGGCAGGATATGCCTTAATGCTGTTCTTAGGATTCTCTGCGACCTCAATTTATATTATCATGGCAATACTTGGAATCGGATGGGCTTCAACAATCAGTCTTCCATTTGCAATAATGTCTCAGGAAATTGACCAAAGCAGAATGGGATTGTTCATGGGTCTGTTCAATCTATCTGTTGTGTTGCCGCAAATGGTGGCCAGCTTTGGAGTCGGGCAAGCTGTTAGTTCTGTTCCGGATAAGAGTTTAATATTTATTATCAGTACCGCAACACTTGCTGTTTCAGCCGTGTTGTGGTTAATGGTAAAGGAAACGGGCGATAGCCAAATTGAAAAAGCAACGGCTCCATCCGCGCATTAATTTTTTTTGTGAACACGGATCACTCTGATTTTATAAGATCTGCGCAGATCATAAAGGATCATAATAATCCGTGTTCAATTTTTTGAAATAGTTATCATCAACTCATGGATATTAAGCCTTATATAAAATTAGTTTTCTTTGTACTTGTTTTTCTCGCATGGTATAACCCAGCTATTTATTCTCAGTCATCCAATTACAACCCTAATCTTGATTTTTCCGCTATAGAAAAGTTTTGGGAGGTTGTGGATATTCTTGAAAGCGATAAAGAGCCCTCCGCAAAACTTTGGGATGAACTATTCAATACACCCGGATACAAAACACTCATTCAAAGTGAGTTCAGAAAAGAATATTTTATTGAGAAATTCACGCTTGTATTCAAACCATCCGAAAGGAAAAAATTAGAAGTAGCAATTAAAACTGGAATTGACTTTTATCATCTTGATCATTTTGTTAAAGTAAAAGAGCGCCGAAAGGAATTATCTGTACAGGTATCAAAATTAAAAGCGCGAAAAATTAATGAAGATGTACTGAACAGAACATTAAATTATTTACCTCAAAAATCAACAGGTGAGTTGCCTCCGGTAGCATTTGTAATTTTCGAAAATAACGGCAGAGGAAGCGATCCGATTATTGTGGACTTGCTGGCAACGATCATTTGGGATTACACATCGTTCCTTGCGCACGAATATCATCATTGGTTCAGAAATCGGCAATTAAAGTTCGACTTGACAAAAGTATCGAAAGAAGAAACAGATTTGATAAATGCACTTCAACAGCTTGAAGCTGAGGGAATTGCCGATCAGGTGGATAAAAAAAGATGGTTCACGGAGCCTTCAACCGCGTATTCTCAGGATGCAAGGAATTTTATTTCACTCGTTTCGATGAGTCCGGAAGTAATTAAACAAATTGACGCGATTCTGAATTCTGTCTATCGGAATTCGACAAATCTGAAAACAGCCGGAATGCAATTGAGGATAGCTATTCCGGGAGGCGGACATACAACCGGATATTTTATGGCAAGCTTAATCTCCGAACAGTTGGGGAGAAGCGAACTTGTGAGATGTGTCGGTAATCCATTCAAGTTCCTTATCCTATATAATAATGCAGCAAAACTCGGTGGTTATAATTACCCGCAATTCTCGAATGAAACGATGCAGTATTTGTATGCATTGGAGAAGAAGTTTGTGGTCGAGTAGAAATCGAGAGTAAATTATTATCAGCATTTCGCCGTTGAAAAATATTTTTATTAAATTAGAATTGAGATTGTCCAAAAAAAGATTCTAATAGCGAATGAATGATCAAATTAAATATTGGATAGAACTGGCTGAATATGATCTGATAACTGCCGAGGTAATGCTATCCGGTGGAAGATATTTGTATGTTGGTTTTATGTGTCACCAGGTAATTGAGAAATCATTTAAAGCGTTATACGTTGCTAATAATAATGAGGCACCTCCATACACTCATTCTCTTATCGATATCGCAAGACGCGGACAATTTTACAGTGAGATGGATGAGCCGAACAAAGATTTTGTTGATCTTTTACAGCCGTTAAATATTCAGGCGCGCTATCCGACTTATAAAGCTGAACTGATGAAGTCGCTTGATAAAGAAAAATGTGAAATGATTCTAAATAAAACCAGGGTATTGTTTGAATGGATCAAAGTGAAGTTGTCGAAAAAATAAATGCTTTCAAAAATTTATTAATTCAGCGTTTTGCAATTAGTAAAATAATTTTATTCGGATCATTTATTAAAAATACTGCGCACGAGTTCAGTGATATTGATGTGGCAGTAATATGTACCGGTTTAAATGACGATTATATCTCTTCCCAGGCAGCTATTTATAAATTGAGACGGGACATTGACTATCGTATTGAACCACATTTATTTATCGGGGAAGAAGATCCGAGTGGATTTTTATCTGAAATATTAAAAACCGGGAAAGTAATATACTCAGCAAATTAATATTTCAGCTATCAGATAAGACTTGTCTCAAATAAACAAAATAGAGGCGTTTGTGGATTATAAATCAATCATTATTATTTTTTTTCTATTCGTGAGTTTATCCTTTGCCCAGCAAACAAAATTCACCGTTGAGCAATTCACTATCGATGGTGAATTGACAATGGAAGATTTACTCCAACCTGAGTTCGGGAAATTCGATCCGTACGAATTTTATTTGAACCAGGGCGATAGAATTAGAATTGAACTCACCGCTGCATTTCCACAAATGCTTGTAATCATTGCTCCGTCGGAACAATCAAAAGTATTGTATCCCGAAAATGGAAATGACGCCGCAATTTATGATTCGGAGATAAGCGAAAGTGGTACGTGGTTTGTTTACGTTGTCGGCGACTCATCCGATGTCGGCGCGTATCAAATTTTTGCACGGTATACTTCAAAAGATTTTATTAGAATAGCTCCCAACCAGGATTTTTGCGCGAATATCAATTTTGTATTAACTCACACACGGGCGGAATTATTCTTTCTTGAAAATAGAGATTTCCCAAAAACATCTGTTGGATGGGAATCCAATACATTAATTAACGGGGCTGTTTCTGCAAGCGTTATTGAAGGGGAAAAGAATATTTACGAGGCAGTAATGTACGAGGGGGATATTAAAGAGGAAGCGGAATTAGTTTATAACTATGTTTCCGAAAAATTAAAGAATTGTTTAACCGATTGGGAAGTAATAGAAAAAAAAATGGATTCTGCCCGGATTATCAATTTCGTAAAATCAGATGACGCGGGAATGAAAGAAGTTGAATTGAAGATATTTACGGAACCTAATTTTAAAGTACTGATAAATATTTTCGCAAATTAAAGTTAAGGCAATTCTTTGTGCCCTTGTGACTTCGTGGCAAATAACAGCTTAAACTTGCCACAAAGACTCAAAGACACCAAGTAGAAAAAAACTGATATGGAAAATAATTCGTAAAAAATTTTTATAACCGTAAGGGGATAGTAAAATGGCAAAACTGCTTTCAAAAAAAGATGTAATGAAAGTACTAACAATGCAAGATACTATTGATATACTTGAAAAAGCATTCGCGGATTTTTCAAACAACAAAGCCGTAATGCCGCAGCGGACGCCTATCAGTGCAGCGGATTTTAACGGGGTGGCTCTTTTTATGCCGGCATATTTAAAAGGCATCAGCGCATTCGGAGCCAAGATTGTAACGGTTTATAAAGATAACCCGGCAAAGTATAACTTACCCAATATTATGGGGACGATTCTTTTATTGGATGAAAAAACCGGTACTCCTCTTGCTATTATGGAAGGAGGTTATTTAACAGCTATGCGTACTGGCGGCGCTGCCGGTCTATCTACGAAATATCTTTCGAGAGAGAATTCGAAAGTACATACATTATTTGGAACTGGCGGGATGGCTCGCACACATGCCTGCGCGGTTGATACAGTTCGGAATATTGAAAAATTAATTCTGTATTCGTCAGATACGATTGAAAAGAAAAATGCTTTTAAAGATACATTGAAAGAATATGTGAAGTGTGAGATTGATATTGCTGAAAATCCCGCCGATGCAGTTGCCCAGGCTGATATTGTTACATTAATTACGAGCGCAAAAGATCCTATTGTAAAAGGGGAGTGGTTCAAACCCGGAACTCATATTAACGGCATCGGCTCGCACGCTCCGGCAATGAGAGAACTCGACTCTAATACAATACTTAAATCAAAAATTATTTGCGATTCCGTTGATGCTTGTAAGGCGGAGGCCGGTGATTTAATGATCCCTGTTAGCGAATGCATTTTTGACTGGAATAGAATTCACGGCTCGCTTGGCGATGTTATAACAAAAAAAATATCCGGACGGGAAAACGACGAGGAAATAACATTATTTAAAAGTGTCGGATTGGCGATTCAGGATATATCGACAGCTCTGAATGTATATCAAAAAGCGACGGAATTAAACGTAGGCGCCGACTTCGATTTTTAATTATGCACTAATATTGAAAATTCAACCGACAAAAGAATATGTCTTCCGTTTTAGTGAAGGTCAAAATCCGAAGATGATTCGTAGATTAATACCAACCAATAATTATTGATTACTGATCTTACTGCAAAAAAAGACAATATTTATCGCTCACTAAAATATTCTTAAAAGTATTCGAAAATAATGGTATTGAATTTTTTATTACTTAGCTCTGTTCATTAAAATATAAGAAGAAACACAAAAAACAATTGTACTTCGTATGAATATTTTCTATACTACTTATGTGAATGAAATATCTTCCACATTTTTACTGAAAGATAATACCAGCATAAAAATCAAGAAACCTATCAAGGGGACGAAATGAAACTCAAATCTGCATTACTGTTTTTCTTTATAGCAATCACAATTATTGGTCAGGAACAACCGAATATAATTCAACCTTCGTTTGTTGCCAAAGAAATTAAACACGACAAAACAATCCCGTTGAGGGATATGCAAATAATCCCCCCCGGCAAAAGCAAATGGGAAAAAGGCGTCGTCCCGAATAAAACTGATATGCCAAATAATTTTGAATATAACGGCGAAGACTTAGCAAAACAAGTGAATGAACCATATCGAGTAAATACAGGTACTATTCAAAATTTTGATGGGATTCCTAATAGGAACGGTGTATTCCCGCCGGATACGCAAGGAGATGTTGGCCCCGATCATTACATTCAAATGATTAATCTTTCATTTCAGATTTGGGATAAAGAAGGCAACTCACTTTACGGACCGGCGAATAATAATACTCTTTGGAATGGTTTCGGAGATCCATGGGATGGTTCGAATGACGGCGATCCGGTTGTGTTGTATGATGAATTAGCCGATAGATGGATTTTTAGTCAATTTGCATTACCCAATTATCCTAACGGACCTTTTTATGAATTGATCGCTGTCTCGGAAACCGGTGATCCTCTCGGTGCCTGGTATAGGTATGGTTTCGAGTTTGCTCATATGCCGGATTATCCGAAAATTGCAGTTTGGCCTGATGGATATTATCTCACCGTTAACCAATTTACATCTGGCAGTTTAAATTGGCGCGGTGCAGGAATCGCAGTATTGGAACGCGACCAAATGTTAGTTGGTGGGAGCGCCGATATGGTGTTCTTTAATTTGGGAAGTAGTATCAGTAGTGTTCTGCCATCACACGTTGATGGAGATGCTCCTCCGGTAAATTCACCGAACTATTTAATGTACATCGGAAGTTCAAATTCTATCAAATACTATTCTCTTACAGTCGATTGGAATAATACAGCAAATTCTCAGCTCACAGGTCCAAGCACAATTACAGTTGCCGGTTTCAATTCTTCTTTTTCACAGGATGTGGCGCAGCCTGGCACTTCCCAACGGCTCGATATACTTGAAGGTAGATTAATGTTTCCTTTGCAATATCGTAATTTCGGAAGTTACGAGGCGATGGTTACCAATCATACTGTTAATGTCGGAACTAACCGTGCAGGGCTCAGATGGTACGAATTCAGACGCACCGGTTCGAATTGGACGTTATATCAAGAAGGTACTTTCGCCCCGGCGAGCGACACTCATTCACGATGGATGGGTAGTATTAATATGGATGGTGCTGGAAATATTGCTCTTGGTTACAGTATTTCGAGCAGCACGCTTCATCCTTCTATTAGAGCCACGGGCAGGATTCCATCTGATCCCCTTGGAGATATGACTGTTTCTGAAATCGAAATTAGAACAGGTGCGGGTTCGCAGACTGGTTCGGATTATTACGGAAGAGGAAGATGGGGAGATTACAGCGGTATGTCTGTGGATCCCGCCGATGATATGACTTTTTGGTACACTACCGAATATATGCAAACAACTTCATATTCCGGATGGAAGACAAGAATTGCTTCATTCCAGATTTCTTCTGTTCTTACTTCAAATTTTGCCGTGAATAATGGCTGGAATATTATTTCAATTCCGCTCGATGCAGATGATATGACTGTATCTACCTTATTTCCTACAGCTGCATCAGACGCGTTTGAGTATAATGGCGCTTACAATTCCGTTACTGAATTTTCAAATGGGAAAGGCTATTGGTTAAAATTTGATGCCGACGAAAATTTTGCAGTACAAGGGCTTCCGCTCTCAACAACAATTCCTGTAACGGAGGGATGGAATATAATTGGCCCATTTCATCAAAGTGTTTTAGTAGCAAACATTGTGTCGGATCTCGTTGGAAATATTATCTCTGATTATTTCGGTTATAATGGCAGTTATACATCGGAAACGTCGCTCGAGCCCGGCAAAGGATATTGGGTAAAAGCTAATGCAATAGGTACATTGGATATTAGCACAGTGCCCAAAAAACCTGTTGATGATACGACTTTGCCAGGCAATACTTTAACCTCATTAATTGAGATAGCCATTTTTGCCTCCGACAGAGCCTCAACAAATGAGATTACTTTGCACGGCGGTATCGATCCATCTGCTGCGAATAGTCTCGACGAATCTCTCGGTGAAAGAGAACTTCCGCCAATAGCGCCAAATGCCTTCGACGCGAGATTTAATTTATCTTCATCGTCTTTTAATTTTGCTTCTTACAGAGATTATCGCACCGGCGGCAATAATTTCAAAGGCGATCAAATTCATTATCTCGATTATGATCTTGGTTCTGCTTCAAAAGGATTGATTCTGAATTTTACCTTGCCTGCCGGTGTAACAATGAATATTCAAGATGCCGCCAATGGTGAAATTATCAACCAGAATTTTGCATCCGGTAAAGGTACATTCAGTAATCCTGCAACATCTGCGCTAAATCAATTGAAACTAACTCTTTCCTATGACGGCAGTCAGCAGCCGGTTGAACTTGCATCATTCCACGCATCAGTTGTAAATGACGCTGTTGATTTATATTGGCGAACCTCAACCGAAAGAAATAACCTGGGTTTCGATATTGAAAGAAGCGAAGATAATTATTCATTTATAAAAATTGGATATATTCAAGCAAGTGGTTCGTCGGAAGATATGAACTCATATTCATTTAAAGATGAATCGGCTATTAACGGAAAATATTATTACCGATTGAAGCAATTAGATACTGAGGGAAACTATTCTTTATCAAAAGTCATCGAAGCCAATCTGGATTTGCCGAAAGATTATGAATTGACACAAAATTATCCGAATCCATTTAATCCATCGACAACAATTAAATTTTCTTTACCCGTTCAGTCGCGAGTTACATTAAAACTATACGATATTCTCGGTAACGAGATTAAAACATTAGCCGAAGGATTCCACATAGCGGGAAGACACCGTGTTGAATTTAACAGTGATGGATTAGCAAGCGGAGTTTACATTTATAGATTAACGGCAGTAAGCATGTACGGAAGCAAATTTACAGAATCAAAGAAGATGACCCTCATAAAATAAGAATGCAATTAACAATTTTTAAAAGCCGGTTACTATGCCGGCTTTTTTTTTGAAATGACATATCTACCCTTTATTTTCTACCGAAGATATGTCATTTCTAAAATCAAAATTCATTTCCCAATTCAACTTGAAATCGTTAATTTTTCGTGTGAATGTTCTTTGAATAAGTGAATGGATAATAAGCGCTGCATAACTTCCGCGCCCGCTATTAAAGCAGCAAATTAGGGCGTTGGAATAACCCGACCCGCTGGCGGATAAATCTGTCCTGAGCTTGCCGAAGGATATCCGGGTTGGAGTCCGTATAATTATACGTTGAATAATCCTATAAATTATTTTGATCCCAATGGATTATATACAGTTAGCAAGGGAAACACAGGCTATGCTTTTTTTAGTCCTTATAACGCAATGCAAGGAATGATTGGAGAATTTTTTGCACCTTTTCGTTTTGTCCAAAATGATGTGTGTGATAATACTATCGACATTTTACTCCAAACTGGCAAGGATTATATTTATAATAAAGCTGTAAAAATGATAGGTGCATTTTCTGATGGATTTTCTAATTTTCTTGAACGTGGGAAATTTACATTGGATTTGGCTAAATATGCTGAACACAAAGAAAGAGAGGACTGGGAAACACAAGCATTCGCAATGGTTTTACGTGAAAATAGTGATTTGGTTAAAAAGGGGTATTTTGATAAAGATAATAATTCACAACAGTCTAATAAGCCGGGTGATTTTACATTGAGATTTACGGATAAATTATTAATTCAATCTGATTTAAAACCTGAAGTAGCTACTGCAACAGTAATGGGATTATTAGACGCGAAACTGAAAGAACTTAATCCTACTTTATATAAAAAATATGGTTATGATAAAAAAGAAGAAAATAATCAGCCTGCCCGAATTGAACATAAATGGTCCGGAACTAAATGGTGATTATAATTTTGACATATTTCTTAAAAATTAAGGTATTCTAATGAAAATAATTGTGTCTATTCTTTTCATTATATCTATTATATGTATCAGTTGTTTAACGAAAAATGATTCCCAATCTGGTGAAAATAATAGATTTGTTAGTCCGTTGAGCAAGGATGAGTTGAAAAAGCTATCGGAATCAAAACAGAAATTCGCCTTTTTAAGGATGCATGCTCCTGATGAGAAAAGGATTGCAATGGATTACGGTTTTGGAGATATATTTGTTTATAATTTACCCGATTCCACTCTCTATCGGCTCACCGATGATAATGATTTTGAGGATAATTTGTGTTGGTCGCCTGATGGAACAAAAATATTATTTGCCTCGTCAAGAGATCATTTTGACTGGCATATTCATGATAATTCACAGGCAATGGCAGTTACAAATTTATTTTATATTGATCTTAATACAGGACTCATAAATCAAATATATTTTTTGAATACTGAAATAAGTGTCGCTAAATTCAATGGACTAACATGGACTAAAAGCGGTATATATTTCTCAGACTATGATAATAAAATATATAGGCTTAACGAGTATGGGGATTCCTTGAGTATTTTCCTAGATACACATGAAGAATGTAAAATCACAGAAATTTCTTTCTCTCAAAATGGGAAATATCTGGCATTCGGAGCATCTCCATTCGATTTTAATGAAGAATTTAAGATTGGGTTATATGATATTGCTAACAAAGAATTAAAGTGGATTCTAAGGAAATCATCGAGCTTTCTTTTAAGTGGATGGAATAATGAAAATACAAGTTTTTTCTTTACACGAAAAGACACACTTGTTCAATATAATATTCTCAACGGAATCGAGAGCCCTTTTAAACTGTTAGGAAGTACAAATAAGCTAAGAATAGCGTATTGTTTTTACATCAGCAATGAAGAAGTAGTATACATTTCAAGTGATAATCCCTATAAGGATTATTCAGGGAAAATCAGAGAAGCTAAATGGGGCGTAGCGATTGGAATTGAAAACATAATAACAAGACAATTACGGTATCCCATTTATGATAATCATGTGAAAGACGATTTAGCAGTGTATTATTCAAGATAGTGCATTAATTTAATAATTCAAGAAAGCCCAACTTTCCCGGCAATCACCGGTTCAAAGTTGGGTTTTGTTTTAATTTCTCCCTTTAGTAAACTCATCCTACTGTTTTTTATTTGGAGGGAGATACGGCTTTAGCCGAGAGGGATTTGAAATAGCGTGGAATTGTGATGCATAAAAATTTATTTTGTGCACAATCCGGCATAGCAAATCCCCCGTCAGCCTTCGGCTGACACCCCCTTTGCCAAAGGGGGAAAATTTAAAACAGTCTCCCTTTAATAAAGGGAGACGCGGATTCAGCCGAGAGGGATTTGAAGTAGCGTATAATTATCGAGCGTCAACTTCATCATTCGAAATTCGGCGTTCAATACCTGCCCGGCGATTTGTGACGGGACTGCCCGGCGAATAGACGGATTCATTGTTAAAAGAAGGAAGGAATATCGAATACTGAAGAAGGAATTTTGAATGTCGAAGTCAATTAGGAATAAACAAGATAAGATCAATAAGTAAGTATCTAAAATTAGAAATAACATATCTACCTGCCCTTTGCTCACGAAGATATGTCATTTCTATCAATGAAAACTGACTCGCCTAAATTTTGAATTTGACGGGAATGGAAACTTGAACTCTTACATACTCGCCATCCTGTCTGCCGGGAGAAAATCGTGTGGATCTAACTGCTGCCAATGCGGCTTCATCGCAGCCGCTGCCTATGCCTTTAATCAACTCAACTCTGCGAACAGTGCCTTTTTCATCCACAAATGCTTTCACCATCACTGTGCCTTCAACGCCTGCATTTTTTGCCGATGCGGGATAAACAACTCTTCTTTGAATTCCGCTCATTCCATCAACGGGTTCGGGCATTACATCCACAGCTACAAGATACGGCAATTCTTTTTGTTCAACATAATCATCTTCTTCCTCTTCATACTCAACAAGTTCTGCTTCTAATCCGTTTAAAACACCTTCCAATGTTTTTGTACCGGGATTTGCAGACTTTAGTTCTTCAGTTGTGGGAATAGATTCTTCCTTAACATCCGCATCCGGTTTTACTTGTGGGGCAATAAACTTTACAGTTGCTTTCGGCTGAGCAGGAGAAATAATTCTGTCCAAATTTCTATCAGCAATAATCGAAGGTGGTTCCGCGAGCTGCGATATTTGCACTAATTTTATTTTATCTTTTTGCGTTTCATCTGTACCTTTAATTTTGCTGTATATCAAAGGACCGGATGTAAATAGAATGAAAATGGTAACAACAATCCATAGCGCAATAGATAGATAAAAGTTATAAGACTTCCGGAGGGAATACGCGCCATACTCTTTGTTTTTATAATGGAAAATCAGTTCTGTTAAATCGAAGTATGCAGGGAAAGAAAAATTCATATTACTCTATTTTTGTCCGTGTAATTGTGAGAATTATAAATACTTTCAATCAATAAATAATGAAGGAAGAAGAAAAATCCTATCCAAAAATAAAAATATTCTGTGTTAGATATGACATATCTTCTACGAGTTTTTGGGAGGTAGAGAAATATCATATTTAAAAACAATGACGGATCAATAATGAAACTTGCATGATAAAATGAATAGGTTACCATTCTCATATTTATAAACAAATCTGTGTGCATCATCAATTCTTCTTGACCAGAAACCGGAAAGATTTCTCTTTAATGGTTCTGGTTTGCCGCTGCCCTCGAATGGAGTTCGTAAACACTCTTTTATTAATTCGTTAATTTTTATAAATATTCGTTTGTCATTCCGTTGCCAGGATAAATATTGTTCCCACGCCTCTTTTGTGAAATTAATCAAGTGCCCAATTCCTCAATGTTTTGAATTACAAAATCTCCGCTATTAAATTGTTCACGAGATTTTTCGAGGGAGTTTCTGTTTGATTCTGTTGAGAACAGATAATCAGTCTCATCTTCGTACTGTTTGATTCTAATTTCTATTATCGAATTATCCCCAAAAAGATTTTTTATTTTTTCGATTGTAAGAGGATTCAATTGTTCGATCGAACCTCTAAAAATAGCTTCCATTATTGTCCTTATAATTATTTCAAAACCAACCTAAATATTTCCTACTTGAAAAACAAGATATGAGTTTATAATGGCATATCTGAACCAGATCAATAGGTTAATAGTGTTCTGCCACTTACAGTTCTACCCATTGGCTCGGCTGTCACGGACCATTCTGTGACAGATGCGCTTAAGATATTAGTTAAAAAACGCAACTCAGTCACGGTGTGGACCGTGACTGCCATGTATATTTATATCTGTGGCAGTACACTATTGTCTCTTTCTATCTTAGCAGAACCATTTTTTTTACATCCGTAAATTGCCCCGCGGCTAAACAGTAAAAATATACGCCGCTTGGGAGATTACCCCCATCGAATTCAATCTTGTAATTACCGGTTTGTTTTTCTTCGTTGACGAGAGTTGAAACCTTTCTTCCGAGAATATCAATTACTTTTAACTGTACAAAACAGTTTTCTTTTGTTTGATATTCGATAATCGTCCCTGAATTAAAAGGATTCGGGTAATTTTGAAACAGCCGGAATGTTTGAGGAAGGAGCGTGTCGGGCTCAACTTTTACTTCTGCTGTAATGTTATATTTGGGGGAAATTGAAATTACCGATCCATCGTTTAAAGCAACACCCTTGATTGTGTAATTACCTGCACGTTGCACGATAATCGTCAACGAATCCCCTGCCGAATTAAAACGCACATTTGCATCCTGGCAAAGTAAATCGATTGATGAAATATTCTGGGAGCTTTTTACGAAATATGATCTGTGTAAAGTCTTTGGAATGTTAACTTCGAAATTCAATTCTGTTAAATCTCGCTCGTACCATTCAATAGTTGAATAAGTTGCCGGTAACTCAGCGTTCATCCAATCTGTGCGTTCTTTAATCCAGTTTTTCAAATAATTAATTTCTTCGGCATGAGTTTTAAATATGTATCTATTTGGCCAGACGTAGAGACCAAGTATTTTCCACTTATTAAAGTTTCTTGTAAGCGCTTCGTCAATCCCCTGGAGGGTTTCGTCAATAAATTTATCAATCGTGTCGGCGCTGAAAACTGTATTTTTAACTTCGTGCCATCGCTTAACAAATTTGTTTTTGAATATGGAATCGTTAAATAGTTTGCCGCTCCAAAACGGATTTTCACACGAGGTTCCGTTTTTTACAAACACTTGCCAGCCAGCGGGGTCAAAGCCGTTATCATAATTTGCAATTCCGAATGCAATATCAAAATCCCATGGCGGACCTGCAACCAATTTTCCACCGCGATCTTTATAAAAATACGTGCTGATTCGGTACGCATCAGTGACTTTAGTAAACTCATTAAAAACATACATATCAACGAATGAATCGATATCAATGTAGTCCAGGTAATTTGCAAACGGATCGTTGTAGGTGGGTGAATTCATTGTGGTTTCAAAGGCTGTAACGTATTCGCGAATATAATTTTTTTGTTCTGTTGTAATTTCATCCGGATCGGGGTAATAATACTGATAATTTATCTTAGAGTTTGTTCCCTCGTAAGGTGCGAAGGGCGAACTCCAATACACATCCGCATTACGGACTTTATCTATTCGAAAAATATAACCGCCGGTTAAATCGTCGCCGGAAATATCCTCCGGATCGAGCCTCGAAATATCAACCCGGTTATTATCGCGTTTAATTTTTTCCTGCAGAATGTACAGCCCGATATATTCGCCGTTCAACACGACTTCGCAAAAACGTGTGCGCGTTGCATATCTTCCAAAATCATTATAAAGTTTATATGCGAGAACATTTCGCATAAAAGTTTTATCAAGATAATTGGCATTCAACACCCAATCGCTTTCCGAAGGCAACCCCAAAAGCGAAACTGCTAGGTCGCTGCCGGCATCATCGCGTGTTTCAATTCCATATTGTTTTTTAGGAAACTGTTGTGTGCTTTGTCCCCGGATTTCAATCCCAATTTTTCCGTTGTAACCGTTGAACGGATCCGTAATGTTGTTAATTATTCCCGGTCCGTTATCAATTATACCCATTGTTGCATCAAGCTTTGGTTCGTTGGGGATTGGTTTGCCGTTTGTATTAATAACAATAATCGGGAGATTTGTTGATATGAAGTCTGTTTGAGCAAAGCAGGCACTATTAAGAATTAGCACAACAAAAAAGATTATAAATATTGATTTCAGATTATCGCTGATGGAGTATGGGTTGTCTCTTCTTTTTTCCATCATATTAAATAGTGATAGTTTATTTCAAATGCAAATTAGTCAAATAAGAACTTTTTTAAAACTATCAGGATATTAAAAAACCCAACTCCGTGTTTTCCGAAGTTGGGCTATAAAGGGTGCATCGATAAAATAGAATTTAAAGTCGCTTTATTTTATCAAATTCATTTTGATGACTTTTTGAAATTTGTCTGTAATCAATTCGGCAAAGTAAATTCCACTTGGAAGATTTACAGCTTTAAATTCCGCCGAATATTTCCCCGCCGAAAGGTTTTTGTTTATTAATACAGCCACCTCCGAACCGAGAATATTATAGACTTTCAAATCAACAAATGATTCGTCCGGAATCGAAAATTCGAGAACGGTTGATGGGTTGAAAGGGTTAGGGTAGTTCTGATTCAACTCATAATTTTTAACCAAAATTTTAGAATCATCCACCGAAGTTGTTCCGCCGGATCCAACATTCCAGCTAATCGCATTTACCGGTACGCTTCCGGAACTTGATGCATTTGTATCGGCAACCGAAACCGAGACATAGTCGCCAAATTTCGAAATAAATCCATAACTGATTGAACGAGAATAAACCGGTGGAAGCGTTGGTAAGATTGTATAGCTCATGCGCAAATCGGTTTTTATTCGTAAGGCTTCAACTGTTCTGCCCCCCGGTAATGTCATTACTCCATATCCGTCAACCGCGTAAGTTGCAGAAGTGTTCTGATTTAATGTAGTCGGAAATCCCGCAACAATTGAGGCAACAGTTTGAACTCCCGAATATGACCACGAACTTCCAAACTCAGCCGGAAACTGGTATTCAAGCGCGACCGGGCTATACGAAATTTTGGAAATCATAGAACCAACCTGCGGAAGGGTAGCATTTGTTGCTACGCCATGCAAATAGTAATTGCCGTTCACATCAAGATAAATCCATGAATCAGCCAATACGCCCGACATATATGTCCTGGTAGCAAATGCATACCCGGCGCCGGGATAATCGGCGGCATACGGCGTGCTTGACGGTGTAACGCTTGTTGTTGTAAAAATGAGATTCTGTATTAAGCCTGAAAAATCCCAACTGTTCGAACCCGGCGTACCGATATTTATTTGTGTTGATGTAGTATCCGAAAAAGAATTTAAAGTTGTGCCTACAGCCATCCACCCGGCAAAGTCTGTCGCGGAAACTGTTATCTGTGAAGTGACCTTATTAGTTAAGGAAAGCATTAGTATTACGGCAAAAAGTATATATATATTCTTCATTTTTTCTCCTTTGTATTTAAATAAGATAATTGGTGTTATATTAGAGCGGAATAATAGGGAAAAAGTTTCCTTGAAATCAAAGAATTTTTTTATGTGTGATTAATTTAAAAAAGAGAGGATCAGATTTTTCTTTTGGAAATTGCCCGATTATATAATTCAACATATTTTTCCGCCGAAGCGTGCCAGGAGTAATCCTTAATCATTCCATTGGATTGAATTTTTTTCCAAACCGGTTTATTGTAAAAGTCGTTCAGCGCACGCTGCACTGAGTTGACAAGCACGGGAGCGGAATAATCGTAAAACGAAAACCCTGTACCCGTATCAAATCCGTACCCGTTAAATTCATTCCAATCATGCACCGTGTCTGCAAGTCCGCCTGTTTTGCGAACGACCGGAACAGTGCCGTACTTCAATGAATAAATTTGGTTAAGTCCGCATGGCTCGTATTTCGAGGGCATTAAAAATATATCGGCGCCGGCCTCTATTAAATGAGCAAGATCATTATTATATCCGCGGTAGAATCCGAATTTATCGGGAAATAAATCGTGTAGATATTGGAATAGATATTCATACTGATGCTCGCCGTTGCCAAGCACAACCCACTGAGCGTTAAAGCGAATCAATTCAGGCATTGCTTCTTCGATTAAGTCGAATCCCTTTTGCGGAACAAGCCGCGAGACGAGTCCAATTAACGGCACATTTTCTTTGAATGGAATATAAAAGTGATCAAGCAGAAATTTTTTGTTTTGTTGTTTGCCGGATAAATCACCCAAAGAATAATGAAAGGGCAAATGTTTATCAGTCTCCGGATTCCAGATTGAATAATCCACACCGTTTAGCACGCCATAAAAGTCATGACTTCGTTTTCTCAATTCATTGTCCATTCCGGAACCGTATTCGGGAGTCAATAATTCTTTTGCGTATGTTTCACTCACAGTGTTTATGATATCCGAGTACCGGATAGCAGCCTTCATAAAATTAACATCCCCGTAATATTCAACCGGTCCATCGGGATAAAATAAATCACCGCGAATCTCAGCATGGTCAAGAGTTTCCCTTCCGAATCTTCCCTGGTATCCAATGTTGTGAATTGTAAAAACAGTTGCGGTCCGGTCGAACATTCTATCCCAATTGTAATTGTCCCGCAAGTACAGTGGAATTAATCCGGTTTGCCAATCGTTGCAATGAATTACATCCGGCGCCCATCCCTTCCTCTGTAAAATTTCAATAACTGATTTTGAAAACAAAATAAATCGGTTGTCTTCGTCCATGTCGTTTGTATATAATTGATGTCTGTGGAAATAATGTGGGCAATGTATAAAGTTAATTTCAACTTTTGAATTAGGTAAATCTCCTTTGAAAACATGAACGGGCCGCGGGTGCCCGGCCACACGTACAAGAATTTCGCCGATAGAATTATCGTAATGAAGATTAAATTTGTATTCATCAACCGAGTAATACTTCGGCATAAAGACTTTTACATTGTGACCAAGTTTAGCAATTTCAATCGGTAGCGCTCCGGCAACATCGGCTAATCCACCGGTCTTGGCATAGGGTACAACTTCGCTTGAGGCAAAAGCAATTTTCATAAAGAACAATCCCTTTTGTGCAGGTTAGAATATTTCGCGAAATTTTAAGTGCAAAGATAACTAAAGAATATAGAAGTGGAAAACGTAGATCCAATTATAAAAGAAATTTGAAAAGAATGGTTTTCGGTTGTATTTACTAATGGGACGCAAAATAATCGCGTCCCATAGAATTAGAATTTGATTGAAGAATTGAAATAAAGATTACTCAAGTGGAATTCGATTTTTGTTTTCGCTTAACCAATCATCGAAACTTTTTAATGCAGGATTAAGAGATTTGGAAAATTCAACATTTCTCGCGCCGCAAAAATAACCTTCGAAATCATGTTTGAACTGGAACATATTTCCCAAATCATCCGCCCCGGGGAATCCGAATCCCCGGTACATATCGAATGGCACGGCATTATAAACTACAGGGTGACCAAATGCTTTACTCATTGATTCAGCCATATGGTTCCCAGTTAAATGTCCACCGGATATTCCAACAGTCTTTCCGATAAATTCATTCCCTTTCTTAAAAATCCCGTATGCGCTTTTCCCAATATCTTCTGCCGCGATTCCGGGAAGTTTTTTATCTCCCATTGGTATTGTAAGAATATAGTTGTTATCGGTTCCTTTTTTAGGGCCCATACCAAAGTAAATAAAATTATCCCAGTAAAAAGATGTCAGCAAAAACGTCACCGGCACATTTAATTCTATGAAGAATTTGTTTGATTCCCCTTTTGCATCGAAGTGGGGAACCTTATATTTTCCACCGAGTGTCGGCATTCTATCATCTTCAAGCGATACCCAGTTGCGTGTGTCTTCAAGTGTGGACCAAACAACGTGTTTTAATCCTGTCTCTTTTGCGGCTTTTGCAATTGCGGCGGCTTGAGACAATTCCTTTTCCGGAGAGAAATGTTCCCAGAAAAATGTGACAGCGTAAGCTCCATATGCGCCTGTAAAAGCTGATTTTATACTGTCATAATTATCAATATCAAAGGCGACAACTTCGGCGCCTAAATCCGCGAGGGCTTTTGCTTTTTCGGAATTGACGTTTCTTGTTAAAGCACGTGGAATAAACTCGCTCGATTTATCGTTAAGAATAGCACGGACTAATCCGCCGCCTTGTGCGCCGGTGGCTCCCAGCACGGCAATTACTTTTTTATCTGCCATGGTTATTTCCTTTCTAATGGATTTGTTTGTGTTGTCTAAACAAGTAATATTAAGTTATGGTTCAACCCGGTTCCCTTTTTAATAACAGAGAATACTCCGGTAATTCCTAATTTCTTTTCTTGCCTCACCTGTGGATGTTTGTGAAAATCGAAACTATGAATCGGCTACTACAAAGGTAGCTCCGTTTCTCTCAATCTTCCACTCCATTTCGGTCAAAGATTTTAAGAATTTTTTATCGTGACTGACAAGCAGCAGTGCGCACGAAACATTTTGCAGCGCATCTTCCAAACACTCAATCGAAACAATATCCATATGATTTGTGGGTTCATCCATAATTATTATGTGCGGATTTTTTGAGATGCCCAAACCAAGCAGCAATTTTCGCGTTTCGCCGGGACTCGGAATTTCGGATTCGAGAATTCGCTTTGCATCAGAACCGAGACGACTGACAATAATTAATAGCTTGCCGAGTTGTTCGTTCGGTAATTTTCTAATTTCGCTCATCAATTCAATTGTTTCATCGACTGAAATTTCTTGCGGGATGTATGTTATGTTTTTCGGTTCCGCATTAATGTGTTTTAAGATATGACGAATTAGTGTGCTCTTCCCGGAACCGTTTATTCCGGTAAGTGCGATTTTATCCCTCGGTGTAATAACCAAATTATCGAAAGTGATTTTTTTATCATCCGACAATTGCAGCGAACCGGCTTCGAGATTTAAAAGATAATTTCTTTGCGAAATCGAACCGGAAAGCATTATTCCGGTTTTGTATTCGCGTTTTATTTCAATGCTCTGCATTTCTGACTTTGCACTTTCCAATCTCGTTTGCATTGTAGTTTTCTGTTTGCCGCCGACAGCATCTTTACCGGTCAATCTGCCAAAATCTATTTTTGCTTTTGCATCGGTATCTTTTTTTTCAATGTTTCTTTTCGATGATTTCTTTTTTGCTTTCTCTGCAATCTCACCCCGTCTTTTATATTCTTTTTCGAGTTTGCTTATTTCCAGTTTCTTCAGTTCAAATTGTTTCAACGCATATTCGTTTTCGGATTTTCTTTGGGTGATAACTTCGGAAAGTTTCCCGCGACGGATATCAACATTACCTGAATCAATAAATAAAAATTGTGAGCAGAGATTTTCCATCAAATCTCTATCGTGACTAACAATCAATCCAATTCCTTTGAATGATTTCAATGAATCAAAAATCATTTCCCTTGCCTTCATATCGAGATGGTTTGTCGGTTCGTCAATCGCAAGCAAATCGGGACAACTCCAAATCGCACACGCAATTTGAACACGCTTTCTCTCCCCGTGCGACAGAGTATCCCAGCGAGAAATCCAATCGTGCTCGATTTTGAGTTCATCAATTAATCTGTAAGTGGATTTGTCGTAACAATTCAAAAAATCATGGAATTGAACCGGTGCGTTGTCGGTTCGTTGCTCGTTGTAATAAATATTTACCGGTGACTCGATTGTGCCTCTACTGCATTCCAACAAACCACATGCAAGTTTGAGTAGTGTAGTTTTACCGGAACCGTTCGCGCCGATTAATCCCGTCCAGCCTGTTGATAATTGAAATGACAAGTTGTTAAATATATCATTGATTGAATTTTCGTAGCCGAATGAACCGCTGTTAAATTTTAGAAATTGTTTACTCATAACCTCGTCTCCGTTGAAAAATTATAATTTGATTTGAGCGGTTTAAAATGAAAAAACCGCTTGCCGCGGCGGGTAACCACGGGCGAAAAGAACGGATAAAGATTATCTGCACAAAACTTTTTGTAATCGCAATGCGATTTGCAAACTATCTTGATCCGTTGTTAACTCTTCAACCCTGTGTTCCTTGTGGATTTAATTTCGTGTGTAAAAATAATTGATTCGGAAAAATATTCAAAAAATATTCTCGCACGTTCTAGACAGTGAAAATATGACGCCACTAATTGCACTGATTTTCACGAATTTTAATACGCGAGGTTTCGTGTTAATTGGTGAAATTCGTGGCTAAGCTTTTATCCGCACATCCACAGCGTGATATTCGTTTATATTATCAACAATTAGCGGATTCAAATCAAACTCCGAAATGTTTTCGTTTTCAATAAGCATTCTGGCGCACGATTTAATTATTTGTTTCAATTCGGAAATATCACATGGCAGTTCGCCCCGCACGCCGTGCAGTACTTTTCCAATTTTCGTCGAGTCGATCATTTCTTCGATATCATCATCGCTTAAGAAGCATGATTTGATTGTAACATCGTCAAAAACCTCAACATACTTTCCACCCGAACCAAACATGATTATTGGACCAAATGACGGATCGCGGAAGCCGCCAATTAACAATTCATACTTTGTTGCGATGAACGGCTGAATTAAAAATTCATCGACTGTAAAATTATTCTGCTCAAAGTTGTTTTTTATTTCCGATGCGGCTACGATTAGCTCTTCAAGGTTTTTGATGTTCAGTCTTACTGCGTTGAGTTCGGATTTGTGAATTACTTTTTCGCTGATTCCTTTTATAACGATGGGATAAAAGTCCATTTCGGTGAACGCTAACATTTCCGGTTTTACCAACAAGTTTTTCACAATAGGAATGTTGTAATAAGCAGCGAGTTTTTGAATTTGAGTTTGCGATAAAAATCCCTTTTTGAATTCGGCTTTCTTTGTGCTCTTCTTTTCAAGTAGCGAGGAATACTCACTTTCATTTTTAGCAAGTGATTCCTTCTTCGTTTTATGAAAAAACATGTTCGATAACACTTCCGCGGGGTCTTCGGGGTTTCTAAAAACAGGCAATTTCTTTTCAGATTCCTTTCTATATTTCTCCCAAAATTCCGGCAGAGGCATCGCAACTTGCAATATCGGTTTTTCGCTTTGCACAGAATAAACTTTTTCAATTACTTCGAAAGGGGAAACCATAACCGGTTCAACAAATATTGAAATCACCGCATCGACATTTTCATCCGCAGCGACAATTTCGTTTACTTTTTTGAAAATTTCGGCACTTCCGCCCGGCAGCAAATCAACCGGGTTGTTCACACTTCCTTCGGGATGGACAACCTCGCGCAATTTGGATTTTGTGTTTTGCGAAAATTCTGCGAGCTTTAATCCCTCTTTTTCGATTTTATCAACACATAAAATTGCGGGACCGCCTGCATTTGTAACAACAGCAATTCTATTTCCTTTTGGAAGTGGGAAGCACTCAAATCCTTTAGCTGTGTTGAAAAGCTCGTTGAGATTTTCTGCTCGGATAATTCCGAATTGATTCAACAGTGCATCAATAACTTTATCTTTACCGCTCAATGCGCCGGTGTGTGATGAAGCGGCTTTCATCCCGCTCTCTGTCTTCCCTGCTTTCAATACGATTGCCGGTTTAGTAATTTCACCGGTAATAAACTTTTCAATGAAACCAAATCCGTTCACAAAACTTTCGAGATAGAACGTGGTTGTTTTAATGTTGGTATCTGTTTCCCAAAATTTTAAAATATCGTTTTCGTTAATATCTGCTTTGTTACCGACACTGATGAAATGAGCAAATTTGATATCGGTGTCGCGGAGTGAATTTAATACGGCCGCACCAAGCGCACCGCTCTGGGACAGAAATCCGATTGAACCGGTTTCTGGTTTCTCCGCAACAAACGTTGCATTCAGTTTAATACTATCAATTGTGTTGATAATTCCCATGCAATTAGGACCAACCATCCGGGCGCCGGCATTGCTGATTTTTGTTAAAATTCTTTTTTCGAGTTCTTCGCCTTCTTTGCCGATCTCTTTGAATCCGGCAGTAATAAGAACAATTGATTTGACATTTTTCGCCAACAAAGAATCTATAGTTGGTTTCGCAAATTGCTTGGGTACGACGATTACCGCAAGGTCTATCGGCTCATCAATTTCTTCGATTGTGTGATAGCATTTATAATCAAGAATTTCATCGGCTTTAGGATTAACGGGAAATACTTTTCCGGTAAAACCGTAACTTTTAATCGTGTTTAAAATTTCATAGCCGATGCTTTTTTCTTTTGTGGATGCGCCGGTAACACAGATTGACTTGGGGTAGAAGAAATTATTAAGATTACTCATGTTTTCCTTTGCTGACTTTGCGAATTACTTAGCGATCTTTGCAGTTAATCTTATATTGCGGAGTTCGCAAAGAAAAACGCAAAGTAAGCTTGATTCGTTTTTTGTTTTTCAAAAATATGAAATCCCGCGGCATATTACCTCAACAAATTTGAGTCGGGGTGAAATATTAAATTGACTGAAGGAATATATACTTGTTAATATACTTGCCTTTAACATTTTTGCCGCATATCTTTAGTCTGTAAAAAGGAGTATTTAGAATGCCCCAGATATCATTATATGTTGATGAGAATACATTGAAAAATGTAAACAAAGCTGCCAGTCTTTCAAATGTATCGGTATCCGAATGGGTTTCGAGAAAGATTAAATATTCTCTAAAGACAAGTTGGCCCGAAGGATATTTTTCGTTATTCGGGGCAATAAAGGATAAATCATTCAAGAAGCCGGTTAAAAAATCATTTTCATCCGACATAAAGCGAGAGCAGTTATAATGTATTTCCTCGATACGAACATCTGCATATATTTCTTAAAGGGAATGCACATCTCCATACGAAACAAAATAGAAAAATTACAACCGCCCCAGATAAAAATACCGTCGATAGTAATGGCGGAGTTGCTTTACGGGGCTGCTAAAAGCATGCATAAAAAAGAAAACTTAGAAATAATTCAGAAATTCTTAATTCCATTCGAAATAATTTCTTTTGAGACACAAGCCACAGAAATATATGCTGATATCCGCTCTGCCACTGAAGCTAAAGGTATATCGATTGGTCCCAACGATTTGATTATTGCCTCAACGGTAATGGCTTACGAAGGAATTCTTGTTACCAATAACATGAAAGAATTTGGTCGAATAAAAAATTTAAAAATCGAAAATTGGCTTTAATCTTTTTTACCGATAATCATAAGCAAAATTGAATACAATGAAGGATAACACAAAACAGTTTTCCGCATTAATGAATGACCTGGGAAAGAAACAGATTCCGTTTTTATTTATTATTGATTTTGATATGTTATCCTCCGTTGTCCTAAGATTAGATGAAATCGACCCGGGAAAGATATTATACCTGATTAATGAAAAAGTAAATACTCCGGTATTTCTCGGTAAACCTTCGGATGTTGTTTTTGAAAAACATCCGGTTGGATTTGACGAATATAAAATAGCCTTCGACAAAGTTTTTGAAAATATTAAGGCAGGCAATACTTATTTATTGAATTTAACTTTCCCGACACCGATTCAAACAAATCTGACGATGAAGGAAATATTTCAATTCAGTAAGGCAAAATACAAGCTGTATTACGATGATAAATTTGTAGTGTTTTCACCGGAAACCTTTGTAAAAATTATAGACGGAAAAATATATTCCTACCCGATGAAAGGAACAATAGATGCTGCGATTGAAAACGCAGAACTAATTATTTTGAATGATGAAAAAGAAACCGCCGAACACATCACGATTGTCGATCTCATCCGAAATGATTTGGGAATTGTTGCAAACAACATTTCGGTTGAAAAATTCCGTTATATCGACAAGATAACGACTAATGATAAAACGTTGCTGCAAGTAAGCTCCACCATATCCGGCAACTTGCCTGAAAAATATAATCAAAATATCGGAGAGATAATATTTTCGCTTTTGCCTGCCGGCTCAATAACAGGCGCGCCAAAGAAAAAAACAGTTGAGATAATAAAAGAAGTTGAGAAAAATAAACGTGGTTACTTTACCGGTATATTTGGAATGTTCGACGGAAAGAATCTCGATAGCGCCGTGATGATAAGATTCATTGAGAAGAGCGAGGGTAATTTTGTTTATAGAAGCGGAGGCGGGATTACTCATCTAAGCCTCGCTGAACAAGAATATCAAGAAATGATTGACAAAGTGTATGTCCCTATTATTTGAAACAATAAAAATTGTAAACAGACAGCCTCAGAATCTTTCATATCATAATGAAAGGATGAACAAAGCGCGGAGAGATCTTTTCGGCATTTGCGAAGCCGTTGATTTAGAAAACATCATTTCTGTTCCGTCGGATTTATTCGGAGGCGTTTACAAGTGCCGGGTAGTTTTCAATACTGAAATCCGTGAAGTAAATTTCGAGAAGTATGAACCGCGAAAAATCAACGGATTAAAACTTGTTGAATGCAACGAAATCAACTACGATTATAAATATACCGACCGAAGCAAATTCGAAATTCTTAAAAGAGAATGCAATTGCCGGTCGGACGAAGATATCGTAGTTGTAAAGAACGGTCTGATGACCGATACTTCATTTTCCAATATCGTTTTCAAAAAACACGACAAATGGCTCACTCCCTCGAAACCGTTACTTGAGGGGACGCAAAGAGCAAAGCTGTTGAAAGAAGGCGCTATTTTTCCGGCAGTAATTCATATTACCGAACTTAACAATTTTGAAGAAATCGGATTAATAAATGCTATGATAAATCTTGAAGATAGAATAAAGCTGACGATAAACTCAATAAGCAGATAAAAAGAAGGACAGATATTATTTTTTACAATGATTAGATTTTCAAACACGGCTCTAATAGTATTGCCAAACGTTGTAATCGTTTTGCTCTGTCTATTTATGCTTGCGCGAATGATATCTGATTTTTCCATCACCAACGATTCGACTTTCTATTTAACCGCTGCTAAAAATCTTGTTGAGAAAGGAGAGCTGCTTGTTTATTCAAACTGGCCCTCTCACTCGATGCAGCCCGAAATGGAAAAATACACCGAATATCCGCCGGGATTTCCGCTATATCTCTCGTTATTCATTCTAATTTTTCGAAATCAATTTCTTGCGGCAATGATTGCTCAATCGGTGGCGATTGTACTTTTATTTCTCTCGCTTCATCTTGTCGCTTTGCGGTTGGATTTGAAACCATTCACAAAGATTGTTTTTTTTGTCTTCCTCACTTTTCTGATTCCATTTAAATTAATTACAGTAAATCTTTGGTCGGAAACAATATTTGTTTCACTCGCGTTGCTCGGATTAAATTTTTCGTTGAAGATAATTAATGGAGACGACACAAAAAGAAACTGGATTTATGGAGCCTTGTTTTTATTTCTTGCAAGCTGGGTCAGATATATCGGAATATTAGATGTTGCGCTTTTCGTTGTTCCCATTTTATTATCCAACCGCCTACGAAAAAAATTATTGAGAACGTTATTGATTGTCCTTTTCGTCTCTGCGCCGGTATTCCTTTGGTTTCTCCGAAGCAAAATTTTGTACGGTATAACAACTGAATCTCATGGAGTTGGATATTCAATTGATACGGCAAGATTGATGGATCCGCTTATTTATCTTTACAAAATATTTGGTTGGAATAAGGCTATCGCATGGTGTTTTGTTTTATTGTTTGCAGTAATATTGGTCTTCCCGCTATTCACTAAAAGCAATCAAACGCAAATAGTGAAGCACAAGCATTTGCTTGTTGTGGCGGTAATTTATTTTATCGGGACGTATCTCATTTCCCTCCTTGCATCATTCGATTCGCTGAACCACCGAATACTTGCACCAGTAATTATACTCGGAGTCATTGTATTGTTCTCCGGAGTTGATTTGCTTTATAATATTTTATCGAACGGAAAGTATGGAATTATCGTGTTCATAATCCCACTGTTAATCATGATGAATATGGATCTGTTTAATTATAACCTTGAATTGGAATTATCTACCAAGTATCCTGCAGAAAAACTATTATGGGAGAAAGTTGAAAAAATTGATCAGATAAAAAACTCATCTCATTTTTATACCGATTATAATTACAAGCACCAATTATTCTGCAAAATACCGCACCGGGTAATTTATTTTGAATCGTTAACTGATGAAATTATAAATAAGCTGCAATCGATTGGAAAGAATCCATTTTATATTTTTAAACTCGGAAGTTCTTTCGACGAGTTTCTCTCCAATAACTATTGTAATTATGGATTGCGAAGAGTAGAGCTGGTGGATGTTAACTACTCACTCTACCTCTCGATAAAATAAGAAACATGATGTACGCAGTTGAAGATAATTTACACTAAAACATCATTCCGTACAAAAGTATAATCATAGCGGTTATCTTTGTACACAATAGAATAACCGGCATTAATTATTTTCTTAATTGATTTGTGCAGCCGGAGACAGTATAAAAAATCGAGTGGTGAATTCGCTTCATCGAATTCGATGCAGATAACTTTGATATCCAACTTGTCGTCGAGAAAAGAATCAATGACTTTATATTCGGCACCTTCAATATCGAGTTTCAGTAAATCAATAGACCTGTGTCCCAGTTCCTTCATTATTTCCGACAGTCGCTTTACCGATGCAAGAAAATAATTTTCTGTTTGCTGAAGATTAACAATTGAGTGAGAAACTTCAGTCGGATTTTGGGGAACGAAAAATTTTAACTGTTCTGTTTTATCCCACAACCCAACTTCGAGAAATTTGAGTTTGCCGACATTCCCTTTTGAAACGGAATAAATATCCGAAGGAATATTGTTTACTATCATCGGCTCGCCATTATTAACATGTTTAACGAGTTCGTCAAAATGGATTTTTGCACGAGGGGTTGGATCAAATATAAAAACCTGCGAATGGTATTTTTCAGCAATGCTTATATCGAACGAAATATCCTCTCCCGCCCCGGCAAGGTAGCAAACAGATTTTTCATTTAAAATATTCTTCGGGATTGTCCATCCGCCATAATCAGTACCAAGTTTTTCCAATTCGATTTTGTGTTTGACGGGGAATCGCAGCCTTGTCAAATTCCATGTAAATAGGTTTAGTAATTTCCTAACTTTTCCTTTTGGGCGCATGTTTTTTTCTTCAAATGAGAATAAAATTTTGTTTGAAATATAACACATAATTTCAAAAGAACGATTCATTGTCGTAATCATGTTTTATATTTTGGCGTAAATTTTTAAAATATTAGCTGCTATGACAATTGCAATCATAATTTTCACAATTACGTATCTCGGGATAATTTTCACACGATTACCCGGAGTGAATATTGACCGTCCTTCGGCGGCATTCTTCGGCGCCGTAGCGATGATATTGTTTGGAATTCTTGATTTTGACGAAGCTATTTCAGCTATTGATTTCAACACAATCGCTCTCTTACTGGGAATGATGATAATAATCGCCGTGCTTGAACTTGACGGATTCTTCACGTTGATTGCGGAGAAAACAATTTCGCTTTCGAAAAGCAGAACGCAGCTCATGACGATAATTGTATTTGTTACCGGCATTGCAAGCGCGTTTTTGGTAAATGACGCCGTCGTGTTGCTCTTCACACCGGTAGTAATTCAAATCTGCAGGTCGGGTAAACTAAATCCGGTTCCGTATTTGATTGCGGAAATATTAGCCTCGAATATCGGAAGCGTAATGGCAATAACAGGGAATCCGCAGAACGTTTTAATTGGTATTCAATCCGGTATTCCGTATGAAATATTTCTATTGAAATTAGCTCCGGTATCATTTGTCGGAATGATATTACTAATTATTGCAATGAGACTTATGTATAAACGAGAATTTAGAACAAAAGAAAAACTTATTTTCAAGGAAGAACAATTCGACTACAATTACGGCTCGATGAAATTCTCGGTGCCGATTTTCGGATTAGTTGTTATTTTCTTTTTTCTCGGGAATACGCTTAACGTAATAATTCCGGTGGTGGCTTTAACCGGTGCATCCCTCATGTTAATTTTCGGAAAGATACAGCCGTCGAAGGTTATAAAAGAAGTTGACTGGGTGCTGCTTCTCTTCTTTGCGGGTTTGTTTATTGTTGTACGTGGATTCGAAAAAACCGGTGCGCTTGACAATTTAATTAATAACTCACCGCTTTCGAATGATTTGCACGGATTGACCGGACTTCATGGATTAAGTCTTTTATTATCGCAGATTGTCAGCAATGTTCCATATACAATTTTAATGCTTCCAATAATGAAAGCCTCGGCTAGCGAGATGATGTGGCTTGCGCTTGCTTCAGCGGCAACTCTTGCAGGGAACGCAACAATCATTGGCGCAGTTGCAAATCTTATTGTAATCGAATCTGCGAAGAAACACGGAATCGAAATCAAGTTTTGGGAATTTTTTAAAACCGGATTTGTTGTTACAATTATAACCCTTGTCGCATCGGTAGTAATCATATCGCTGCAATACTGATTTCTTTTACACATTCCTCAATTGTCTTTTTTTCAACCATATTGAACTATGTACAGAAACGATCCTTTTGTTTTCTTTTTGTCGTGTTATTTCTGATTTATCGCCGGCCCATTGTAGTTGTAAACTATATTTCACGAGAGAATATATTTGTACGCCTTACAAAAATAATTTGACTTACATTGTGGTATTATCTAACTTTGCGATGAACGAAAGACAAAAGGAGATAAAATGGAAGTTGGATATGTTACAACTAAAGGACAATTGGTAATCCCATCCAGGCTTAGAAAAATGTTTGGAATTAAAGATGGCACAAGAGTTAATTTTTATACCGACAGCGAAGGGATTAAGATTGTACCTGTTACCGAAGAAACGATTGAAAACAATATAGGATTTATGAAAACTGAGGGAAAACTTCTTAAAGCACTTATGGTAGAAAAAATGAAAGAGCGTGAATTATGAAAAGATATGTATTGGATAGTTATTCTTTAATTGCATACGCAGAGGGAGAGAAAGGAGCAAAAGAAGTCGCGGAAATATTTAAAGAAGCCCTTGCAGATAAAGCGGAGATATTTCTGTGTGTGGTGAATTGGGGTGAAATGTACTATATAGCTTTGCGTGAAGGTGGAAAAGAAAGAGCGGAGCTTTATAAAGACACCTTTGCCCGTTACCCGATTATAATTGTCGAAGCAAACAAAGAACTGACATTACAGGCTGCACAATACAAGGCATTTCACAAAATATCTTATGCCGATGCATTTGCTGCGGCAACTACGAAAATTAAAAAAGCTGTTCTTGTTACCGGTGATAAAGAATTTAAATCTGTAGAGAAAGAAATAAAAATTTACTGGATATGATTAAGACAAACATAATATATAATTTGGATGCTCGGCAGCTGCTTAACACCATTAAATTACCTTTAGTGGATTTGATTATTACTTCACCACCTTATGCTGACTTGAAAAATTATGGAACCAGAGATCAAATTGGATTTGGACAAAATTATGAAATGGAATATCTGCCTGCACTAAAGAATGTATTTTTTCAGTGTTATGCTACTACAAAGGAAAATGGAGCGATGTGGATTGTTGTTGACACATTTAAAAAGTATGGCCAATTAAAATTATTACCCTTTGATGTAGCAAGAATCTGTGCCGAATGTGGTTGGATATTAAGAGACATAATAATTTGGGATAAGGGGAAGACGCTGCCATGGTCTCACAAAGGACAGCTTAGAAATAGATTTGAGTATATTCTTTTTTTTACTAAAACAAACAATTATAAGTATTATGTTGATAGAATTAAAGATCCAATTGACTTGAAAGAATGGTGGGTCAAATATCCTGAAAGGTATTCTCAAAAAGAGAAGAATCCATGAAATATTTGGAAGAGTTAAATATCCGTTCAGGCGAGCCAAAGAATTTTTCTAATAGATCAACAAATTCAATTGATTATTTTATTAATACCTCCAAGGAAATAATATGAAAGAAAAAAAGGAAATGGTGAAATCTTTTAATTTAGTCACTGTCCAAGAAACATCGTGTGATCATGAATTAATTACACCTTCATTAATATATTAGAGACAAAAATGCCCAACCTAATCAAATCCGATTTCCTATGTGAATTAAAAAAAAGATTTGGTAATTTGAAAAAATTACCAAATAGTCTTTCTCTATTTGAAATAGGCGATGGATTATGTCGAATCTATATTCGATATTCCAAAATTCATAGTAGAAATCAAGCGTTTTATGGAATTAGGAAAGAGGACTTAAAATATCTGGAGGGTTATAATTCGGTAATTTGTTTTTTGTGGGAGAAACAAGCACAGCCAATATTTATTCCTTATGCTGAATTTGAAGATATATTTAGTTCGCTCGAGCCAGCATCTGATGGACAAATAAAGGCCTCAATTTTTCTACAAGATGATGGAATGGAGTTATATATTGCCAATTCAGGTAGGTTTAATATTGAGAGTTATTTCGGTTGGGATTATCTTTCTGAAAGAATAGATCTAAATAAGATTGATAGTACTCCAGACTTTAATCATTCACAAATTCAAACTCTCATAGGTTCAATTGGTTTGCATAAAGGCTTGGATATTTGGATACCGCCAATAGATAGGAATAAACTTGATTGGAACTACTCAAGAAAGTTTGAATGTATTCGCGATTTACCAAATCGGTATGATAAAATAATGGATATAATAAGTGAAGTAGATATCATTTGGTTACAACGTGGATCTAGTCAAGTCAAAGCATTATTTGAAGTTGAGCATTCCACACCCATTTATTCTGGTTTGTTGCGGTTCAATGACTTGCATCTTATTGAACCTTTCTTAAATCCAAAATATAGCATTGTCTCAAATGATATCAGGAGAGCATTATTCTTCAAACAAATAAATCGCCCGACTTTTAAAATCAGTGGTCTTGTAAATTCATGTAATTTTTTAGATTATAAAGACGTCTTTTCGTGGTATACTAGGTTATCAAAGGAACCTTTATGATATTTGCCGCTCGTCTATTACAATATCCTTTATAATTTTTTTACTCAGCATAAATGAAAAATAAAATCATTGAAAATAATTTTCCCAAAGGCGAAATAATCCTTTACAAAACGCCTGACGGCAACATCGAACTGGATGTTAAGCTGGAGGAAGAAACGGTTTGGCTTACACAAGCACAAATGATGCAATTATTTATGCAAACAAAGCAAAATATCAGTTTGCATATTAATAATATCTTCAAGGAAGGAGAACTATTGAAAGATTCAGTTGTCAAGGAATACCTGACAACTGCTGCGGATGGCAAAAGGTATAAAACCGGCTATTACAATCTCGATGTGATTATCTCTGTCGGTTATCGCGTAAAGTCAAAACGGGGAACGCAATTCCGCATTTGGGCAAACAAGGTGTTGAAAGACTATCTTGTAAAAGGATATGCTCTCAACGAAAGAAAATTGAAAGAGCAGACAGAACGAATAAAGGAAATTGAAAAGACATTGGAATTGTTTACCTCGGTTGCAGAAAATTACCAATTAACTCAAGATGAGTTTTCCGGAATATTAAAGGTTGTAACCGATTACACCCGCGCGCTTGATCTCCTTGATGGGTATGACTACCAGTCTTTGAAAATAAAGCGAGTAACTGCAAAGGAAAAATTTAAGATAACCTACACCGGTGCGAAAAGAATAATTGATAATTTGAATAAGAAATTCGGCGCATCTTCCTTTTTTGGAAAAGAGAAGGATAATTCATTTAAAAGTTCTGTAAAAACAATTTACCAAACATTCGGCGGAAAGGAATTGTATCCAAGCGTGGAAGAAAAAGCAGCCAATCTTTTATATTTCATTATAAAAAATCATTCGTTCATTGATGGTAATAAAAGAATTGCCGCAACGATATTTCTGTGGTTTCTGGATAGAAACGAAATCCTTTACAGACAAACCGGCGAAAAACGAATAGCAGATAATGCGCTGGTTGCCCTTTGTCTTATGATTGCCGAAAGCAATCCGAAAGAAAAAGAAATGATTGTAAAGGTTGTTATTAATCTTATAAACAAAAACAATTAGAAATATATGTCCCGATTAAAACTCTTCATCGAATACGACGGAACCCGTTACAGCGGGTGGCAGATGCAGCGAGATGCCAAAAGCATTCAAGGTAAATTGTATGAAGCTGCCGAAAAAATATTTAACGGCGAGCGTATAGAAATTTACGGCTCGGGCAGAACAGATGCCGGCGTACATGCGCTTTGCCAGGTTGCTCATCTCGAAGTAAAAACTATGCTCGCGCCGGAAATAATACGGGTGAAAATGAATGATGTACTGCCTGCCGATATCAACATTATAGAGGTGGAAAAAGCGCATCCGAAATTCCATGCACGTTACGATGCGACAAGCAGGATTTATCTTTATCAAATTTCGAGACGGCGCACGGCATTCGGGAAACCGTTTGTTTGGTGGATAAAGGATAAACTTGATTTCACAAAAATGGAGAAAGCCTCGAAACATTTTATAGGGATGCACGATTTTGTTTCCTTTGCCGACAAAGACAGTCCTGCCTCGCCGGCAGCCGGGGAGGAAAAATCTACGAAGGTTCTGATTGAAGATTTACAGTTGAAAGAAGACGGCGATTTGATTTTAATCCGTATCATGGGTTCGCATTTTTTGTGGAAACAGGTCCGCAGGATGGTCGGAGTTCTTGTTGAGATTGGCAGAGGCAAACTTGAAGCAAAAGATTTAGTTTACTTTCTTGAACACAAATCTCCAACTCCGGCAAAATACACTGCGCCGCCTTCGGGATTGTTCCTTGAAAAAGTTTTGTATAAAAACGAAAAACTAAATAGCGAGCTTGTGTCCCTAATAGCTATCGGAAGGAATATTTAATTCATAACCTACAATCTTTAAAAAGTTTTTTATTAACTGCTTCCCGGTTGATGTATACTCACTTTTCATTTCATTAAGATTAGTTATCAGCTCTACTCTATCCAACAGTTTTAGATCATCGTCCTCTTTCGTCCATACATTTAGTAAATCTTCTGTTAATTCAAAATGACATTGAATTCCATATGCATTGGTACCAAGCTTGATAACTTGATTAACACAATGCTTTCCCGTTGCCAGAACATTAATTTCATTTGTCGGAATAACGGTTTCGCCGTGAAGTTGAAAAACATTGAAACTGTTTTTAAGGTTAGCAAACAGCGGATCAAACATTCCATCCTGGGTTAATTCTATCGTATATGGATCGCCATCAGCGTTACTAAAACCAACCTCCTTAACGGGATTTTTTACAACCTTTCCGCCAACGGCTTTTACAAGCATCTGCATACCAAGGCAAATTCCAAGATAAGGGATATTTAAATTGATCGCGCGGCGAATCAGCTTTAATTCCTCAAGAATTTTACTGCTCGTATCATTTGCGCTGTCAGGTCCGCCCAGCACAATGATTGCATTGTAATTTTGTAATGAGGAGAGAGAGTGATTTTCTGAGAGGTCAATAACCGAATAGGCTAAACCTGATTCGATCAAAACATCTTCGATAAGCCCGGGCCCTTCGCGAGAAATATTTTTAAGTATTAAAATTTCTTTTTTCATAGAATGCTTAATTGGAAGTTATACTGCAATCTGCCAGATGCAAACTGCCTGCTGTTATAATTCCTTTATAAAACATCTTCTTCTTTTATGCTGCCGTCCTTCGTAAAAACGCCACTGTGCCTGGACTTTTGCGTTTGTTTCCATTTCCGGATTGGATTCGACTCGCGTTATGTTGTTTTGAGGGAATATTTTATTCATCTCGTAAATTAGAATTGCATTAACGCCTTTATCTTGATAGTCCGGTCGAACGCCGGTTAAGTATAAATCAGCTCGATCATTTTTTTTCATCGCACGGAGAACATGTATAAATCCTAATGGAAACAATCTGCCGCAAGCTTTCTGAAATGCAAGAGATAAAGACGGCATTGTAATTCCGAAAGCCACCACTTCATTTTTTTCGTTTAGAATTATAGGCACAAAGTCCGGTTTGATAAACCCAAAATATTGCTTTACGTAACCGTCAATCTGTTTTTTCGTTAATTGCACAAATCCATAAATGTTCTTGTACGATTCGTTCAAAACGTGAAAAACATCGTGGGCATACGGAAGAAGATCCTTTGGCTTTTTCGCCTCAAGTTTTTTTAAATGGTATCTCTGATAAGAAATTTTTGCAATCCGTTCAACCTTCTCCGGGATCTCATTTTTCGGGATAAGCTCAAACTCAACCCAGTCGTTGTCTTTAGTGTAGCCGAGTTTTTCGATGTGTGCGGGATAGTATGGATAATTATAAATCGTAGCAATTGTAGCAAGTTCGTTAAATCCTTCAATCAGCATTCCCTCCGGATCCATGTCTGTAAAACCAAGAGGTCCGTGTATTGATGTGGCTCCTTGTTTTCTGCTCCACTCTTCCACTGTTTGAATCAATTTTGAGGATACCTCTTCGTCATCAATAAATTCTACAAAACCAAAGCGGGCGATATTCTTATTGAGTAATTCGTTGTATCGTTTATTAATTATACCGCCTATTCTGCCAACAATTTTCCCGTCTTTGTAAGCAAGCCAGAAAGCGGCTTCACAAAAATCGAAAGCCGGATTTTTGTCTTTTCTAAAAATCTTTTTCTCTTCAAGAAGTAAAGGAGGCACCCAATATTTATTCTTCGAATATAACTTAAATGGAAACTTGATAAACTTATTCAATTCCCGTCCACTGCTCACTTTTTTAATTTCTACGCTCATTTATTCCCGTTGGTTTAGGATTTAAAATAAAACATCGTAAAATTTATTGCAAAGATAATCTATTTTTTTTATAGATATAATTCAATATTAATTCCAGTGTAACTACATACTGCCGTATTTATATGGGGAGCTTCTTTCGTTTCTGCACAATAAGAGTCAATTAAACTGAAGCCGCCAATCAAAATTTTTCTTGGTTTGTTTTGTACCGGGATTGCTTATGTACTATGGGCGCAAGCTCTCACAGAAATGTCTTCTTCAAAAGTGGACGCCTTTCTTTATACTGAACCGGTCGTTATAGTTTTACCGCGTGGATATTGTTGAATGAAACATTTTCAGCAATTACTTTTGTTAGCAGATTGATTATTTTAACATGAGTTAAACTTGTAAATAAAAAGTGATTTGTCTTTATCAAAAAACGAGAGAGGAGAATTTGATAATTAAAAACAGAATACCGCGGAGCCGCAAAGTCGCACAGGTTGCGGTTTATTTGGTTGCGATAGTTTTATTTGTTTCGTGTAACGGGACGAGAGAGGAAAATATGGCGGACTTAATTTTAAAGAATGGGAATATTATTACGATTGATGATTCAATTCCCAATGCTCAAGCGATAGCAATTAAAGGCGATAAAATTTTGTTTGTCGGCAGTAACGAGGAAATTGAAAATTTTATTGGCGATTCCACCGAAACTATTGACCTCGATGGTAAATTTGTAATGCCGGGATTTTTTGAGAGTCATGCACATTTTCTTGGAGTAGGGCAATCAAAATTAATCCTTGATTTAACTATCGCTAGAAACTGGGATGAAGTTGTTGCGATGGTAGCAAAAGCAGCCGAGTTAAGTAATCCGGGGGAGTGGATTCTCGGCAGAGGGTGGCATCAAGAAAAATTCGATCCGCCGCCAATACCGTCTGTCGAAGGTTATCCTATACACAGATTTTTGACTGATGCTTCGCCAAATAATCCGGTGATTCTTTTTCATGCAAGCGGACATGCAATATTCGCGAATGCAAAGCAATGGAGCTGGCGAAGATTGATCCCTCTGCGCCGGAACCTGCAGGTGGCAGAGTGATAAAAGACAGTCTTGGTGCGCCCATCGGGGTGTTTCAAGAAACAGCCGAAACTCTTATCACAAATGTTTATCAAAAATTTTTAGATGGATTATCAAAAATAAATAAGGATGAAAAAATCAGAAGAGAAATAAAATTTGCTGTTGACGAATGCCTGTCAAAAGGAATTACTTCTTTCTATGATGCCGGCTCTACGTTCGAGGAAGTGGATGTTTATAAAAATCTTACCGACGAAGAAAAGCTTGGCGTCAGGTTAAATGTGATGTTGTACGAAACTAATGAGAGATTAAAAAAGAAAATCAAAGACTACAAAATTATTGGGTATGGGAACGATCATCTTACGGTACGAGCTATAAAGAAATATATTGACGGAGCGCTTGGTTCTCGCGGTGCTTGGATGCTGGAACCATACGATGACATGCCCGAATCTTCCGGGCAAAATATTACCCCGATTGATGAATTGATTGAAACCTCCGACATTGCGATCAAAAACGGATTTCAATTGTGTACACACGCTATTGGCGACAGAGGCAACCGCGAAGTGATGAACATTTATGAATTTACATTTGATAAAAATCCCGATTTTAAAGACTGCCGATGGAGAATTGAACATGCTCAGCATTTAAGTAAAAATGATATACCAAGATTCGGCAAACTCGGCGTAATAGCTTCAATGCAAGGCATACACTGCACGAGTGATGCGACATTTGTACCTCGAAGAATTGGCGAGAAACGTGCTAAGGAAGGAGCCTATGTTTGGAGAAAACTAATTGATTCCGGAGCGTTGATTTGTAATGGTACAGACTCGCCCGTGGAAGATATAAATCCGATTAATTGTTTTTATTCGTCGGTTACGAGGAAGGCAAAAAACGGAAAGACATTTTATCCCGATCAAAAGATGTCGAGAATGGAAGCGCTGAAATCATATACAATAAACGGGGCATACGCAGCCTTTCAAGAAAACATTCTCGGTTCGATTACAAAAGGAAAACTTGCTGATATAGTTGTTCTTTCGAATGATTTGTTGAACTGCCCGGAAGATCAAATAAAAAAAACGAAAGTGTTGTTTACTATCATCGGCGGCAAGATCATGTATAAAGCCGAAGGAAAATAAATTTAATAGCAAAATGGAGATCACTTAATGAAATACGTTTTAATGAAGGTTTTTTTTCTCGGAATGATATTTTTTACAACTCTACCTGCCCAGGAGATTCAAAAAGAAATTGCCGTTACATTTGACGATTTGCCCCTTTCGCATGCGAGCATGTATAATTCAGCAGATGCAAAACTTTTAACGGAGAAAATAATTGGGAACATCAAATTATTTGAAGTACATGCGGTTGGATTCGTGAATGAAAATAAACTTTATTTTGAGGAAACAGAACTACTTCCGGAAAGAGTTGATATGCTGAAACAATGGCTCGATGCGGGATTGGAATTGGGTAATCACACATTCGCGCACAAAAGTGCAAACAAGGTTTCGCTTGATGAATTTGAGGAAGATATTGTCAGAGGCGAAAACACAATTAAGAAATTACTCGTCGAAAGAAATCTCCCGTTGAGATACTTCCGCCATCCTTTTTTACATACCGGGAGAACACTTGGGAAAAGAGATTCGATAAATACATTTTTAACAAATAGGGGATATACCATCGCACCGGTAACGATTGATAACTCCGAATGGATATATTGCGTGGCTTATGAGCGGGCGTGCAAATCTGGCGACTCAACTTTGATAAAGAAAGTCGGCGAAGAATATGTTGAGTATATGAAAAGCAAGATAGAATATTTCGAAGGGCGATCGTTGGAGTTGTTTGGTCGCAATATCAAACATGTTTTGCTTGTGCACGCAAATCAAATAAATGCGGATTGGTTTGACGATCTATGCGATACAATAATTGACATGGATTACAAATTCATTACTCTTGAAGATGCATTGAAAGACGACGCCTATAAATCCAGCGATACATTTACCGGGGCTTCGGGAATTTCCTGGATAGATAGATGGGCATTAACTGCAGGAAAAACAAAAGAATTTTTTCAAGGCGAACCGCGCGTTCCCAAACATATTTTAGATTTATCCGGGATTGACTCGGAATAAAAAGATGATTCCATTGAATACCGATTTTGAAAAGAATGCGATCTTACAAAGAATAGTTTTACCAGGTATTGATGATGAAATCATATTTTATATGAAACGCATCGATTTGGTTCACCCCAAAATATCCGGCAATAAATGGTTTAAAATGAAATACAATATTGCCGAGGCGATGAAGGAAGGATACGAAACTATTCTTACTTTCGGCGGGGCATTTTCAAACCATGTCCATGCAACTGCTGCTGCGGGTAAAATTTTTGGATTCAAAACGATCGGAATGATTAGAGGGGAAGAATATTCACCGCTAAATCCAACTTTACAGTCCGCCGCCGACAATGGTATGGAATTACATTATCTCAACCGTAAAACATACCGGCATAGAAACGAGCAGAATTTTATAAGTGAAATTGCGAAGCAATTTCCCGGTTCTTACATTTTACCGGAAGGCGGATCAAACAAATTTGCAATAAAAGGATGCAAAGAAATTCCGCAATCCATTGAAATAAATTTTGATTACATTTGCTCGGCTGTGGGTACGGGTGGAACGATTTCCGGGATTATATCAGGTCTAAAAGAAAATCAGAATGCATTGGGATTTTCGGCTTTGAAAAACGGTAACTTCCTAAGCGATGCAGTGAATAAATTTTTGAATGACGCAACTTTAAAATCATGTAACAATTGGTCAATTATCACAGACTATCATTTTGGCGGATATGCTAAAATTAACCACGAGCTTGTGGAATTTGTTAATGAGTTTGAGAGAGCAAATAATATTCCCCTCGATTACATTTACACGGCCAAAATGATGTATGGAATATTTGATTTAGCGCGAACCGGATTTTTCAAAAATGGAAGTACTATAATTGCCGTTCATACAGGGGGTTTGCAAGGCAACCTCGGCATGAAAAACATCGTTGCAAAAGTTATGTGAAAATATGATAAAATTTGGTTAGAGAATTCACCTCTTAATCAAAAATCCTCCATTCTTTTCCATACTCTACAATTTTCCTCAAAGTGTATCACTCAGTAAAAATTATATCATAATGAAACACCCTTGATTTTTCGACAGCTTCTTAAGGTGGAAAATGGATGTTTTAAGTTGGCATTTTAATTGTTCTTCATCAAAAAATGTTTTTTTGAAACAAATTGAAAATTGGGATAAGTACTTAAACAAAAGTTGCCGTGGCTAAAACCCGGCAAAGTAGCTTAATTGCTACTACTCCTTGAATAGGGGGGATGCGAGAAGTGTCCCCCCGATATTTTTAAACAATACTCACCATCTCAGATCCGGATATAACCCTAATGAAAATCGGATAAAGTATAATGGTTCCTTTGTTGATAAAAAAATCATTTGATTTATGATTCTTGGGACTTTCCCAAATCAATTAAACATATGCTTTAGCGTTCATTTTCAATCTCCAATCTTTAAATGACTTAATTCAATTTTAGTATATCATTTTGAGACAAAACGCGGGGTGTGAAGGGTTAAAAATGATGCGATTTTGCATTAAAATGGCCGTTTTTTCTGGCACTCGAATTGCCTTATAAGCAAAAAATTAAGGAAGAAAGTGTGTATAAACATAATTTAACGGAGGTTAACTTGAAAAAAATGATTTCCATTTCAATTACAGCAGTGATAACAATTTTATTTGTTTTGTCTTCTGTTGTTACATTGAATGCACAAAATACTCGCAACGTCGGCTATTTTGCATTTAATAGCGGCACAGCGAATAGAGGTGCAAGTACTGCAATTTTAACCGGAACGGATAAAGGAGAAAATGTTTCCTTTACAAATCCGATTACAAATAGCAGCGTTACATATTTCTCGGGTACGTTTAAGGGCACAATCGATGGTTCGGCTGCAAAATTTTATTGCATAGACCTCGGTCATTCGCTCGCATGGAACGAACCCTACACAGATGATGGACCAACAATTTCTCCCATCACCTACATAATGAACACAAAATATCCTCATAAAGCCTGGGATTCTTATACGGGACATGCATCAACAGAAAAATTAGAAGCAGCCTCTGTTCAGCTGTCTATTTGGCATTATAGTGATGGCGTTGATGTAAATACAATCACAAGTCCGACCGAAGTAAAAACAAGAGCTTTAGCTATTATTGCTGAAACTGATGCCAATGCTGGCAGTGTTCAGATTCCAGAAACTGTTGTAATTACTCCAGCAACTCAAACAATTCCTTCCGGAACGAATGCACAATTCACCGTTACAGTTTATGATACAGTTGGAGTTCCGGTACCCGGAGTAGCTGTTACAATGACAACGAATTCCGATGGGACAATTCAAGTTTTACAAGGCACAACAGATGCAAATGGTGAAGCTTTGTTTGAACTTACACATGGTATTGATAATACCGCCACAGTAACCGCAGTCGCAACAGCTATTATTCCGCAAGGAACAAAATATATTCATGTTGCACAACCCAATGGAAAACAAAAATTAGTTTTAGCAACTCCGGTTGTCGCACAAGCTTCTGCCGAAGCCGACGTTAACTGGGCATGCACAAACACCATCGGCGATTATGTATGGCACGATAAAGATGTAGATGGCATTCAAGATACCAACGAACCGGGCATTGAAGGTGTAGTAGTTCAATTGATTCAAAGCAACGCAGTTGTAGCAACAACCACAACGGATGCAAACGGCTTGTATCAATTCACCGGCTTAGCCAACGGAACCTATGTAGTAAAATTAGCCGACGTTAACTTTACCACCGGCGGCGTACTTGCAAGCAGCGATCAACTAAAATGGTATGCAACAAGTAAAGATCAAGGCTCAGATGATACAAAAGACAGCGATGGAAACGAATCGACTCATACAGTAGATGTAACAGTTAACTGCGA
>JAZDFC010000006.1:0-17226 GCA_043808235.1 bacterium | reverse complement strand
TCTTTGGGGACTGAAGGGAGGAACAAGGCTGAAAACGGTCTTCGATATATTTTAGCTAATTTTTCAGCTTGACGAATAGTCGGGTACTCATCTCCACTTTCCCAACTTGTTAGTTTTGCTTTTGTACATGCTGGAATTTTTAAGGCAGCTTCTTCGATGGATATTTTCGCCGTTTCTCGAGCCCATTTTAACACTTCTGGAGTAATAAAAGCTTTTTCTGCCATAGTAATTACTGCAATATTGATAATATCTAATATAAATTTTGTACAGTTCTAGAAATAACCCGCTACAATTTACCAAAGTTTTATTTTATGACCAATATTAATGAGTATTTATCTCAATCTCCCCCGGTTCGTTTTCAAGATGAACAACACGCCAATCGTTTTCCTCACGGTCGAAGTCGGCAATTTTTTCAAGCGGCACTTTCAAATACTTTCCCTCTGCAGTGACTGCGACATCCCCATTTTGTAAATAAATTTCTCCAGTGCCTTCAAATATCCTATTGTTCTCACTAACGATTCTTCCGACTACTTTTATTTCTTCATTTAACGGAATGGGTTTTTTGTATTTCAAATTCAGTTCGATTGTAACACCCCAGACTTCGGTTTCGTATTTATTCAAAATTGCTCTGCCGATAGTTTCATCAAGAATGGCAGAAGCAATTCCTCCATGTAATCTGCCCGGATAACTCTGATGTTCATCAGCGGGTTTAAAGATTGCAACTAATTCCTGGTTTTCGGTAATATAAAAATGTGCTTTGATTCCAAACTGATTTATTAATCCGCAAACAAAACACATTTTGGAATTGTGCTGCTTACTTACAATTTTATGAATCATCTGTTTCCCAAATTATGAACAGTAATCAATCAACAACAAAAAACTTAACACCGGTTTCGGTAAATGTTCTGTGAGCTTCCATGTTATCTCCTGCGACATACGAAGACCCTTCTTTCAAAGTAATCTTTCTCCCGTCATCAAGTTCGGTTGTCATTTCTCCTTTCAAGATGTAAATGACGTGTCCTTTCTTGCACCAATGGTCCGCGAAATATCCCGGTGTATATTCAACCGTCCTTACACGTATATCGCCGAATTTCAAAACTTTCCAAATTGCGTTGCCCGTTTCTCCGCTGTGCTCTTCGGGAACTACTTCTTTCCAATCAATTACAGTAAAAGGAATATTCTCAATTTTCATGTTATCTCCAATTATTTCTGTTGGAAAAATAATAAAACCGACGCTTTTATTTTTTATAAACACCACGCGACCCAGTCAAAGCCTGGCGACCATAAATGATCGCGCTATTCAAACAAATCCCGATGAATCGGGATAACCCGACAAATAATTTTAGATTCGTGCATGGAGCAATTAATTCCATTTATAATTATCTTCGCATTAAATTTTTGGAAACAGAATTCGGAACAATGATGAATACAAAAACCAGCGCCCAACTTTTTGAAACAGCAAAACATTTAATCCCCGGCGGAGTGAATTCCCCGGTTCGCGCTTTTAAATCAGTCGGCGGCTATCCTATTTTTATGAAAAGCGGTAAGGGCTCGAAGTTATTCGATGTCGACGGAAACGAATATATCGATTACATCGGCAGTTGGGGTCCGCATTTGTTCGGACATAATCCGCCATTCATAATTGATGCTTTGAAAGCGGCGATTGATAACGGAACAAGTTTCGGCGCACCGACTGAAATCGAAGTGAAGATGGCTCAACTTATTACGGAGTTAGTTCCTTCGGTTGAGATGGTTCGAATGGTCAACAGCGGGACGGAAGCAACGATGAGCGCCATCCGTGCGGCGCGTGGCTATACCGGGAAAGAAAAAATTATTAAGTTCGAAGGCTGCTATCACGGACACGGAGATTTCTTTTTAATTAAAGCCGGCTCAGGCGCATTAACATTCGGTGTGCCGACGAGTCCCGGCGTAACAAAAGGCAATGCCGCCGATACTCTGCTCGCGACTTTCAATGATATTGCATCAGTGGAAAAAATAATTGAGCAAAACAGAAATGAAATTGCAGCGTTAATTATCGAACCGATTGTTGGAAATATGGGTACTGTTATTCCAGTAAATTCATTCATGAAAAATTTACGAAAGATTTGTGATGATGAAAAAATTGTTTTGATATTCGATGAGGTGATGACGGGATTCCGTTTGGCAAAAGGAGGCGCGCAGGAAATACTCGGCATCAAACCCGACCTTTCGACATTCGGAAAAATTATCGGCGGCGGTTTGCCGGTTGGAGCTTACGGCGGCAAGAAAGAAATTATGTCGATGGTTTCACCTGCCGGACCGGTTTACCAGGCTGGAACATTGAGCGGTAATCCCTTAGCAATGAATGCCGGATTTGCTGCTTTGAATTATATAAAAAATAATCCTGAGATTTATAAAATCCTCGAAGAAAAATCCGCTTATCTTGAAACGGGAATCAGAGATGGAATAAAATCCACAGGAAAGAATTTTCAATTCAACCGTGTCGGTTCGATGATGACTATTTTCTTTACCGAAGAACCGGTGACCGATTTTAATTCCGCATTAAAGTGCGATACACATTTATACGGCAAATATTTTCATGAAATGTTAAACCGTGGGATATATCTTCCGCCCGCTCAATTTGAAGCGATGTTCGTTTCGACTGCTCATAGCAAAGAAGATTTGAATAAAGCGATCGAAGCAAATGCGCTGGCATTAAAAGCAATATTATAATTCGATAGCGAAATAACTTTATGCATTCAGCGCATTTAGTTCTAAACTGTCGTTTAAAGATTTATACGACACCTTTGCTGTTCAAAAATGCAGTATATTTTTTATCAGTACCAAGGATATGGTTAGTTAACCACTCTTTTAAGAAATTCATAACTTCCATCGTCAATACTGCCTTGCCTTTATTAAAATCTAACTGCAAGGCTTTAACCTGATTAACAAGTTTATTATGAGTTTCAACATGTATTTTCATATCAGGATAACCATACTCCTTGAACAGTTTTTCTTCAGTGCCGAAATGAAATACAGTATAGTCAGTAAGTTTTTTTATAATCAGTCCAAGTACTTCTTTCCCTTTCCCGACTTTCATACTGTCGTGAAGCTCATTTATTAAATCGACTAAATGTTTGTGCTGATCATCGATTTGTTTAATACCAACTGAATAGTTGTTGCTCCAATTAAATAGCGCCATAAAAAACCTCCAGTTTATAAAAATATTTCTTTTAGTTAATTCCGCGACCGAGAATTTTCTCGAGTCTTTCCTGTAAACTCAAAATAAAATCCGTTTTAATTATATAGTCATCTACTCCGACTTGCACAGCAGAAGCCACATATTCTTTGTCGCTGTTGTTGGTAATCATTACCACTCTACTGTATTTGTTATGCTTTCTTATTTCCTTTAATAATTCAATCCCATTCAAACCGGGCAATTCAATATCAAGAAAAAGTATATCGGGTTTAAGCTCGCAAAATAATTTTAATCCGGTTTCACCGTTATCCGCTTCGCGAATTAATATCCCGAATTTACGTTCGAGCAGCCTGCTGAATAACACTCTGAATTTTTTATCGTCTTCTATTAAAAGTATCTTTTTCATTAGAATATATTTGTTCTACAAGAATAATCGAAATGAGTCTCCATTTAATTTAGCGACTAATGGGAAAATTAATGGAGTATTTTATATCGAGAACAAGCCGGAAAGAATAAAACCCCGAAGGAAAGTCCAACGGGGTCTAATAAAAATCATCTTGTTACAAATTAGAATCTCTTATCGTCAACGGTATTGTTATAATTCCATTCAACTTCAATCCATGCAGGGTCGCTTATACCACCACCGGCCCAAAAATTAACGATTCTGAGTTTAGAGTAGTGACCATCTTCGTCGTATAAAAATACATATTCATCTGTCTCGTCACCAATACTTGTTGTCCATGAACTACCTTTTGTTGGTGAATCAACTCCATCGCCAAGATTAGTTGCTGACCCAACGTAAAAATATGTCTCGCGTGTTAATCCATATGATGACAGATGAGCGCTTTGAACTAAGAAACCACTCGAAGAATAATAAATATCAACAAAACCACCATCCGAGCCAGAAATTCCGTATGCATTACCGCTCGATAAATCAAGTCCGCTTGGTTGGGCTGCTGTTGTGCCCTGTGTTTCATACAATCTTACAGGAGTGTGAAATTCGGTGACATCCATCGAAGCTACTAAACTAATTGCAACGGTGGTTGTTTGCTCAGCTACAACAGTAGCGACAACGGTAGTATCAAGATAACCGGTTTTTACTAATTTCACGGTATATGTTCCAGCTTCGAGGTTTGCAATTGTTGCCGGAGTAACTTGATTCTTGTCCACTCCGTCAAGATAAATTTCTGCACCGGCAGGAACAGAACTTATTGAAATGGAACCTGTGGTAATCGGCTCGGTTGTATCATCTGTGCTATCGCATGCAGAAAATAAAACTAAACCAGTTAATAAAATTCCGAATAATAAAAAGATTTTGTTTTTCATTTCTTTTCCCCTATTTATTTTTGATTAATGTGAATGTAGCATTTTTTTTATCACTTGTCTGTGTGAAAGTACCACTTAATCTTTCAAATCCACCTTCGAACAACGCGCGGTATTTTCCCATGTACTTAGTATGGATAACATCATCCATAAATAGTTCGCCTGTTTCCGTACGGAAAAAACCTTCAACTTGCTGATTTACAGGATTTCGAAAGTTAATTATAATTTTGCCTTTAAATTTCAACCCATCCTGCTCGGTTATAGTAAACGTTGTTGCACGACCATCAAGCGTACCTGTCCATTCACCAAGCAAATTGGGAACTGAAGGAGCGGTTTCTTCCGCTTCTTCTTTCTCATCAACTGCTGCATTATCGCCTGCAGTTTCAGGAGGTTGCTCTGCTGCCTGCTGTTTTTCCGTTTGAGCTGCAGGTTTCTGTTCTTCTTCCGACTTTTTTCCACATCCAGCGAAGAATAAACTCAGAAGAGTTATACTGACAATTATTACGAGATACTTATTAAAAGATAATAGCTTTTGCATAGTTATCTTTTTGTCTCCTTATTTGTTTGTTTTGATGGATTCAAATATATTGTATTACTGCTATTCACAAAACAGAATATTAGTGTGTGATTTAAAGTTTGTAACAAAAATAATGGAATCTTTGTTTCAATATAACGAAAAAAATATTCATTGTATTTGATATAGAAACAGCGGAAAGGATACAAAAAGAAGCAAATGAATAATATTCCATCTTATATAAATTTATTTATAAGCGAAGAATTGAAACAAAGAGCCGATGAGGCATTCAATATTCTGAAAAAATGTTATAGCTGTCCAAGCCATTGTGAAGTTGATAGAACAAGGGGCATTTACGGATTTTGCAATAGCGGGCATTTACCTATTGTTTCATCTTACACTGCTCACTTTGGCGAGGAACCTGTTTTAGCCGGCACACGCGGCAGCGGAAATATTTTCTTCGGTAACTGCAACTTAAGATGCATCTTCTGCCAGAATTTTGAAATCAGTCAAAATCCTGCTGAGGAAAGGAAGAAAGAAGTTACGTATGAGCAACTTGCCAATATCATGCTTTCGCTTCAAGCACGGGGATGTCATAATATCGGACTTGTATCGCCGTCACATTTTTCTGCAACAATTTTGAAATCGATTTATCTCGCTGCCGAAAAAGGTTTGAAGCTCCCTATTATTTATAATACAAACGGTTACGATTCGGTTGACATGCTGAAGTTCTACGATGGAGTAATAGATATTTATCTACCGGATTTTAAGTACGGCGACGATGAGTATGCTTTAAAATATTCTAAAGCAAAACATTATTTCGCTTTTGCCAAAGAAGCTTTAAAAGAAATGTACCGGCAGGTAGGTGATGAGTTGGTTTACGACGGCGATGTTGTTGTAAGGGGATTAATTATCCGGCATCTCGTTCTTCCAAACGGGCTGGCGGAATCGGAAAAAGTTTTTAAGTTTATTGCGGAAGAACTGAGTCCTAAAGTGCACATATCGTTAATGTCTCAATATTATCCCACAAATAAAGCTTACAAAGAAATATTACTCAACCGACCGCTTCGTGTTTCGGAATACGAGAAAGCGAAAGAACTAATGCACAAATACGGACTCGAAAACGGCTGGTTTCAGGAAATGGAAAGCCAAGATCATTACCGACCGTTTTTTAATGAGGATAGGGAAAATCCTTTTAAGAATTAGCAAGGATTAATGGTTTAATTGATGAATGGTTATTTTAATGCCCAAATTCTCCGCCTATTCGGAGAGTCAGAAGTTGGGCATTTTGAGATGACCGATAAAATAACGACAAATGTCGGTAGGAAAAATTGCGTTTTGGGGATCGTCATTTATGACGATTTGTTTGGATAGCGATACCATTGATGGTATCGCGGTGAATAAATTTCACGCCCGGTTTCTTTTTGGCACCGGACTTTTTTTTACCGATACGTCAAACCACTATCAATTTGAAAAAAGTAAAGAAATCGTAACGACAAAATAAATTCGTTTTAGTTATTTTTATTGCCAACGAAATCATTCATATAGGTAGAACTATGAAACAGTTTTTTAAATTCATGTTTGCTTCAATGCTCGGATTTTTTCTATCGATTTTTATACTCGGATTTATCGGATTCATGTTTATCATGATGAGCGTCTCATTCCTGTCTGTCCAGCCGGAGGTAGACGTTAGACCAAATTCGGTTCTTGAAATAAAACTTGACCGCCCGATTCCGGAACGAACCGGGTATATGAATGATTCCGGATTCCTCTTCCCCGAATTCAAAAAAGTGCTTGGACTTAACGACATTATTGAATGCATTCAGTCGGCAAAGCATGACAAAGACATCAAGGGAATTTTTATAAATCTTGGAATGATAACTTACGGTGATTTTACAACGCTCGATGCAATAAGAAAGGAACTGATTGATTTTAAAGAGTCGGGCAAATTCATCGTCGCACACGGAAACGATATTTCTCAATCGGGATTTTTTCTTGCTTGCGCCGCCGATGAAATTTATATGACTCCTACAGGCTCATTCGATTTGAGAGGATTTTCTGCCGAATTGATGTTTCTAAAAGGCACACTCGAAAAATTAAAAATTGAACCGCAGATTTTTAGAGCAGGTAAATTTAAAAGTGCGGTTGAACCGTTGACTAATGCTAAAATGAGCGATGAGAATAAAATCCAGTACGAAGAACTCCTTACTTCGGTTTATAAATATTTCTTGAATGAAATTTCGACTTCGCGCGGAGTTGAGGTAGCCATTCTCGACAGTCTTGCTAAAAATTACGGCATCCGCTCGAATGAGGACGCTGTAAAATTCGGGTTGGTTGACAGTCTGCTTTATAAAGACGAAGTGACTGAATTAATAAAAGATAAAATCGGACGTAAAAATACTGCGCGGCTTGTTACATTGAAGGATTACAGTTACTCCACAACCGGGAATAGCAATTCCTCCGGCAGTAAAATTGTGGTAATATACGCAACCGGAGAAATACACGAAGGCATCGGCGACGAATACAGCATAGGTGCCGAAAACATCGTGAAAGCATTAAGGCAAGCCGGTGATAATTCGAGTGTTAAGGCAATTGTAATGCGTGTTAATTCACCGGGTGGTTCCGCACTAACATCGGATTTGATTTGGCGCGAAGTAACAAATGCTAAAAAGAAAAAACCGGTTGTCGTTTCGATGGGTTCTGTTGCGGCTTCGGGCGGTTATTATATTTCATGCGCGGCAGATTATATTGTAGCCGAACCGGCAACACTCACCGGCTCAATCGGGGTATTCGGCATCGCTTTGAACATGCAGAATTTTTATAAAGATTTGCTTGGTATAACTTTCGACGAGGTTAAAACCGGAGATTTTGCAGGAATGGGTTCGACTACCAGACCATATACCGCCGAGGAAATATCAATCGTGATGAAAAGAATTCAATTCATTTATGATACATTCGTTAACCGTGTCGCTTCTCACCGCAATATGACTTACGAGCAAGTGGACAGCATTGCGCAGGGAAGAGTTTGGACCGGAATAGATGCAAAGGAAATCGGATTGGTTGACGAGCTTGGCGGTCTGGATGTGGCAGTTCAAAAAGCCGCGGAGAAAGCAGGAATTACAAAATACAGAATTGTTGAATATCCCGGAATTAGAACGGCGTTCGAAAAAATTATGAATGCGCTTTCGGAGGATTTGGAATCAACATATCTGCAATTTAAACTCGGCGATAATTACAAATACTACAAAGAATTAGAGAAAGTTATTCATCTTAACGGCATACAAACCCGGATGCTGTTTGATATTTACATCAATTAATTTTGTTAACCAGCATCCTTTAGGATGCTTTGTTCGGATAGTGTTACCATTTATGGTAACGCGGTGCAATTATTTTTCTTCCAACCTGCTGACGATTGTCATATTCTGGTGGTTACAAATATTTTTCGCTTCGGCTGTAAACGAATATTCCAATCTATTTTTATAAAACTCGGCAATTTTACCGCGCACCATTTTAAGCGTGCTGTTCATAAATTTATTTTGCTCGGTAAATCCTTCGCCAAGCACTGCAACTGATGCCGGGAGCCACCTTTCAGGGAACATTGCCGAATATTCCCCGCCGGATTTGAACTGATTGATGTTCCCTTCAATAAGTTTCAACGCGAACTCCTGTCCTTCTTCTGTCGCCAATGAAAGATTTTCCGCTTTTAACTTTCGAAGGATCGCTTCTTTATTTGGAACAACCAGCGCAACCGTATATGGTGATTGATTATTATAAAGCATCGCCTGGTCAATGAATTCAGATTGCTCAACGATTGCTTCCTCAATTCCTTCGGGTGAATATTTCTCTCCATCGCTTGCAATCAATAAACTTTTATACCTGCCGAGAACGTAAAGAAAACCATCCGAATCAAGGTAGCCCATATCACCGGTGTATAGCCATCCATTTTTAATTGTGGATTTTGTCGCTTCCTCATTCTTCCAATAACCCGCCATTACATTCTCGCCCTTTACAACAATCTCACCTTTTTCTGTTAGCGGCAAATCATGTCCATCTTCGTTGCAGATTCTAAGTTCAAGGTTTGGGATAAGAAATCCCGACGAGCCTAATTTATGTTTCTTCGGGACATTCGCAGAAATTATCGGCGCTGCTTCGGTAAGCCCATACCCCTGGAACATCGGAATTCCAACCGCATAAAAAAATCTTTGAAGTTCGATATCAAGCAAAGCCCCGCCGCCTATAAAGAATTCAAGTTTACCGCCGAAGCCTTCGCGTATTTTGCCGAATAAAATTTTATCGTACAATTTGAGTAAAGGCAGTTTTAATTTTTTTATTCCTCTCCCCTTGTTGAATCCCTCGGCATTATAATCGTATGCGGTCTGAAGTGCTCTATTAAACAACTTTTCAACTTTAGCGCCTTTAGCACGAATTCCATTCTCAATATTTTTTCTGAAATTTTTCGCTAATGCCGGCACACTCAATAAAAATGTCGGTTTTGTTTCCTTTATATTCTGTCCAATATTTTTCAATGTCTCAAGCTGGGTTTTGCCTATTTGAACCGCAGCCATACTTGCGCCGTTATTAATCAAAGTATAAATTCCGGCGGTATGCGCGAACGCATGGTCCCAAGGTAAAATCAACAGTGAAATATAAGCTTCCGGGATTGGTAATAATCCCGAGGCTTGCTCAACGTTTGCAGTATAATTACGGTGAGTAAGAATTATTCCTTTCGGGTCGGCCGTAGTGCCGGATGTGTAACAAATATTTGCGTAGTCATTTTCTTTAATCGACTGCCATAAATTTTCAAAATCATTCTGATTGTATTTTAGATAAGTCTCACCAAGTTTCAGCACTTCGTCCTTTGATATTTCATCATTGGAATAATTTTCTTTCGCATCAAGAAGGATAATTTTTTCAAGGTCGGGCAAATCATTTTTTATAGTATCCATCTTCTTTGCCTGCGAAGCGGATATCACCACCATCCGGCATCCCGAGTGAGCAAGCCGGAATTTCAAATCGTTCAGTTCGTCAATTTTAACCGATATCGGAACATTGACAGCGCCCGCGTACAACATTCCAAGTTCACTTATCACCCAATCATTTCTTCCTTCAGAAATCAGAGCAAGTCTATCGCCTTTTTTAATCCCAAGACTAACCAATCCTGCAGCGAAAAGATGAACTTGTTTTTGAATTTCGGAATATGTGGACGGTTCGTATTTGTCATCCCTTTTCTGCCACATCAATGCATTACTGGAATATTTTTTTACGCTGTCCTCGAACATACGCGGAATGGTTCGTTCCATAAGTTATATCTCCATATTTAGAATTGAAGTTATTTTAAACTATGGAAATATTGCCGACGTACTACTAAAAGTCAAGAATTGATTTTAACAGCGTGCCCTCCAATTCTGAGTCAATAGTAAAACTTAACTCCGACTCTGAACATCACACCGCTCATATCAAATTTTCTTTCGAATACTCTTTTCGAATGACCCGCATAGCTATCCACTTCGTATGTCCAGCTCGGTTCGGAATTATGATAAGCAATTTCGGCAAACAAATCGGAGCGATGTCCAAGTTCGTATGAGATTCCGGTTCCTACTCTCCAGTTAAAATCGAAGGCGGCTTTAAATTCATCATCGTTGGGCTGTTCAAAATTTCGATACCAAATCAATAGAACCTCCGCGCCGATTCCCCCGGTTACATAAAAATTAACACGGGGTCCAACCGGAAAATATCCTGTTGCATTGAACATCACCGGTATATCGTGAAGGTTTGTTTTAGCCCTTACCTCATTAATCGTTCCTCCCGGTCCGCCGTAATATTCATCGAACTGTTCAATAAGCGATTCGTCGACATAATTTTTATTAAACCAGTCGATGGAGAATCCTATATCAAGAAACCGGTCGACATATCTTCCTGTTTCAAATCCAATTATAAATCCGGTTTCACTCGCTTCCGGGGAATACATGCCGAGTTTGAATCCAGCAGTGTTTCTTTGCGCTAATATTATGCACGGTAAAAAAATAACGAGGACAATAGTTCTAATTTTCCACATCTCATACTCCAGTTTTAATCATTGACTGTAATGAGATTCAATTCGAATGCCACGGGAAATAACTAAAATGGATTAAAAAAATGAATTAAAACAAAAGATTAGTTATAAGTTCAGAATGAAGTGGACTAAATATCAAACAGTAGTGAATTGAAGCATGTACAGCTACCCTCTTTAGCAGACTGTTGTTTTTTCAGATAATATTGAAGTGAAAAATCGAAATAATATGTAACGCAGATTTTTATGATAAGTATGATTTTCGATGTTTAGCTTAAGAAATCATAACCGATCATAATAATCTGCGTTCTATTACCACTCAAAATAATGCTAATCAAATGTTTGGTATTCTACAATCTAAATTCTACATTTTACATTAATTCGCTTCTTTTGTTCTGCGAATAATTGAAAGCAGAAATCCGAGAACCATTACAACAATGCCGGCCCAAACAAGATTAATAAAAGGTTTAACACTTGCCTCAATACTTAAAATTTCTTTCGGTGAACCGGTTTCGGTTGGTGTACTGCCCGTTAATGACGAGACTATTAATTCAATGGAACCAGCCGCATTTAAGTTCCGTAGTTGCAATTTCAAATTGGCATCGGGAATTTCTACCGGGTCATAAGTCGTAACATCACCGGTTTTTTTCATTCCGGGTTCGGCATCATAACTTTTTCCGTTATAGTTTATTTTCAAATCTGCACCGATAAAAAATTCACCGCCCGCCATCATGGATGACATAGCATCTTTGGGGAAATTAAATTGCTCGAAAGTAATTTCCACACCATTAATATTTTTTGTTTCACCTTTATTTAACAGTACTGCATTGCCTGTAGCATCGGCACTTAGTTTGTCATCGTAACCGAGCGGCGATATATAAAAATCCTTTGTAAACTGATTTAGTATATCCGGTTCTCGCATAAGACTATTGTTAAACTCGGCAATATACATTACCGGGCTAACGGTGGATTTACTATTGCCCTGAATTACATCTATATTGAACGCGTATTTCTTTCCATCTTCAAATGGAGTATAACCCGTAAACACAAGATCGTAACCAAGCACTTTGGTTTTTTCACCTTTGACGAGATCTACTTTTTGATCCTCGGTGAATCCGCCCGTTGCAATAACACCGAGCATGAACAATGCAATACCTGTATGTGCAATGTATCCCCCAAGATGAGTTTTTCTTCCGCGTAAAATTTTAAGCGCGATTTCTAAATTCACAGTCAAAGTGAATGCTGCGGAAAGAGTAAAAATGATTAACATCAAGTCGTAAACCTTGCCGATTAGCACGATCAGTAAGGTTAGCACTAAAGTTGCAATTAACGAATTGCGTGATTCTTTCCAAATATTTTTCTTATCGGAGAATTTCCATTTGAGAAGCAGACTGAATCCGTTTAATAATCCAATAATAATTGCGATAGGAAGATTTAGCTCGTTATAAAATCTTAGTTCAACTGTCTGTCCAATCATTGGGGCTGAAGTTCCAACTAAAATAATTAATGCAGAAGCAATCAATGCCACCGAGCCTGTGAACAGTGCCAGTTCACGGGAGAGTAAATTTTCTTCGTGATCGAATTGTGCTGTTAAGGATTTCCAACGGTAAATAATTCCTCCAATTCCCATTAAAGCAAAGAGAATTAAAAATCCGAGTAGGAATAAAAAGACAATCATTCCCGGAGCGACAAATGAATGAACCGAAGCATCGCCCAGAATTCCGCTTCTAGTTAAAAACGTACTGTACATTACAAGAACAAATGAAAGAATGCAAAGAATCAGATTTGTTTTTCCGAATCTTCCGGTTGCACCGCCGGATTGTGTTTTTTTCTGAACTAATAAAGTATGAATTGATGCAACACCGATAATCCATGGTACAAGGCTCGAATTTTCGACAGGGTCCCATCCCCAATATCCGCCCCAGCCCAATACACCGTAAGCCCAATATCCGCCAAGCATTATAGCAAATCCAAGCACCATTGTACCCGCAAGAACCCACGGCAATGATTGTTTAATCCATTCCCTGTATTCGTTTTTAATCAGCGAAGAAATCGCAAATGAGAACGGAACGGCCGACATGGCAAATCCTACAAAGAGGAATGGCGGATGAATCTGCATCCAGAAATTTTGTAAAAGAGGATTCAATCCCTTTCCTTGAATAATGAACTCATTAATTGAAATATTATTGGCAACCAAAGTCGCATATAAATCGCTGCTCATTTTCACAAATGAAGTTTGGGAGTCCGGATCGGTAAAAATAAAATTCTGCATGAAGGGCATCGAAAAGAAAGCCTGGTTTATGTATTTTATATCAATAAATGTTGCCTCTGCCCAGATATATGTAAACGGGCTTTTTAGTAGAGGACTAACCATCACAAGTAAAAATATGGCGGTTAATGAAAACACCATCATAACTCTCGGTTCGAGGTCGCCCCTTTTTGAGGTGTATTCCAAAAGGATTAACCCGACGATTGCCGTGAATAAAGTCCACAACAAAAAGCTCCCTTCCTGTCCCGCATAAAAAGTTGACATAAGTAAGCCGGTAGGCAGTCCGCTTCCGCTGTAACTGAAAACATATTCATATTGGTATTGATGCGTAAGAATTGCATGAAGCAGCAAGGCACTCGATGCAATTATGGATATTGCCGTTGTGTGATAACCAATGCGGGCAAGTTTCAAAGTGTTAACATAACCTTTGTAGGTGAGGTAATACATTACGGCGGTAAAAATAGCGGCCAGCAGTCCTGCCGTTAATAATATATTTCCAATCATAATACTCCCTTAAACATAAATTATTGGATTTGAATTCCGGTCAGCAAAAAACTTATTAAAATTGCTGTTGAAGAATTATTGCGTGAATGATTCTCAATTATATTTCGACAAAATATTTTAATCTAACTTGAGCTTTCTTCAAATTGTTCTTCGTATTTAGATGGACATTTTGTTAGTATGTTCGATGCATGAAAGCATCCGTCCGCGTATTTACCGGTAACTACAACGCTCGTAGCCGATTCGAAATTATTGGGAATACTGCCGTGATACATTACTTTCATCTCTGTTCCGGAGTAATCTTTCATATAGAAAGTAAAAGTATTTTTTTGTGAATCCATCTCGTAACTTTTCTCTTTAACCCAGGCTCCGGTAGCCTTAATCGTTTTGGTCGACTTCATGATTTGAGAGAAATTTTCCTCGTATGCAACATTGGTCTGCGTAAACAAATACGCCATTATCCCGAGGAAAACGACGATGATAAATCCGCCGAATATATATTTGTTCTTCATTAATTATGCTCCTTTTTATGAAAATTTTCGCCCAGCTCATTCTCAATATCCTTAAGGCGTTTATCAGTACCGTAGAGGAAAAGAAAAATACCGAGCCATACTACCAACACAATGAATAAAACGATATAAATAGAGTTTGTTTCTAAAAAAGAATAGATTCCGTCCACAGTAACCTCAAATTAACTTTTTCAAAATTTTATCTTTAATAATCAGTGAGCGATAGGATATTCTCCATATCCAAAAATAAAGAGCCGTAAATGCAGCAAGCGAAATATAAAATACAAGCATCATGTTTGCATTCATTTTAAAATCAACTACAGGACCGGAGGTTGAGTCATCGGCAGAACCGGGATGGAGTCCGGTCATAATCCGCGGCATTATAAAGATAAAGAATGGTACTGTTAAAAATGCGATGATCGAATAAACTGCTGATAGCCGGGCTCTTTTATCTTCATTCTCAACAGCCGAACGCAGCGCGAATAGGGAGCCATATATTAAAAGTAAAATAAAAATACTTGTCTCCCGCGGGTCCCAATGCCAGAAAGCTCCCCATGTGAACTTTGCCCAAATCGAGCCGGTAACCGTCGCGAGAATACAAAACATCATTCCAAGTTGAAGCGCTGCATGCGAACGAGCATCGTCGTCAATGTTTTTTTTAACGAGATATTTAATCCCGTAAACCATTGTCATCAAAAAAGCTATAGATGCCAACCATGCAGTTGGAACGTGAAAGAAAATGATTTTTGCTTTTTCCTCCAACCCGGGAATATTAGGAAATTCATACCACGACGAAGGACTATCAACTATGGGGAAAGATAAACCGGCAATAATTACAAAGCACATTGCAACAAATAAAATAATTTTCCAGATCATAATTTCACATATAATTGAGTAAAAATAAATTTAGACTTCCGGTACAAAATATAAAACATTTTCTTTCTTTTCATCTACAAAATTAGGACATAATATAGATAATCGACACTTCATATGAATCCATTAACACGGTTTTATAGGAAGTAGTTCAGAATTATTTTAAAATGCAAATTGCTGAATTTGATGTCTTTTCCTCATAGTACAATTAAACTGAAATCCTAAAACCCGTTCGTCACTAATTCTATTATCATCAAACCGAGTGCTTTGATTTCTTGCATACATGAGTTCCCAGGTTTAATCATTGACGAATTTAAAACTCTCTACCCCGTTAAATGAAAGTTAATGTATCAATATCACTTATCTCTCAAATTGAGACATTACTTCCAATACCATAGACACAAAAACGAACGAAATCAAGATGAATTTGTGGCATTTTATTTGGAGAAAAGGCTCTGCTAATAATAGTAATCAAATTATTTACTCAGAGGAGCTTATGCATAAATTCAACAGTTTTAATAAGTCGATTATAATGGCATCTGCAATTTTCTTTTTATTTTTCCAGATAACAACTCATGCTACTTTAATCGGTAATTATAACGTTACCTTCAATGAAGTAACTTATGACCAGGTAAATAATACCTCGACATGGACGTACACAGTTTCGGGTACCGGTGTAAATCCAGCTTTATCGCATTGGGTTTTGGCTTTATGCGATAATCATAATGTATTGTGGTCAAATTATGCTTATACAAGGGGATATGACCCGACTACCGGTGTAGAGGGCATTAAATGGGATATTTCAGTTCAACCCAATGAAACAAAAACTTTTAGTTTTAAATTAAATGGGCTTTACGGTCAAATTGATGTTGATGTTGCTGCTGTTAAAGCAGGAACAACAGTTAACACCGGACTTGTAACGGGACCATCATGCGATGTGGTATGTACAAATTCAATTGGTGATTTTGTCTGGCATGATAAAGACGTAGATGGTGTTCAAGATTCTAATGAACCTGGTATTCAAGGTGTAGTAGTACAGTTATTACAGAGCAATGCAGTGATAGCAACCACCACCACCGATGCAAACGGTTTTTATCAATTCACCGGACTCGCCAACGGAACATACACCGTAAAATTAGCTGACGCTAACTTCACAACAGGCGGAGTTCTCTCAAGCAGCAATGAATTAAAATGGTACGCGACAAAAAAGAATCAAGGTAGCGACGATACAAAAGACAGCGACGGTGATGTTTCGACTCATACAGTGGATGTAACGCTCAATTGTCAGAATAATCCTACAATAGATTTTGGTTTCTATAAATCGTGTATTAGTCTTCAAAAGACCGGTCCGCAAACAATTCAAACTGGCGGTACAATTACCTATACCTTCACGGTTGAAAACTGCGGTGACTTGAAATTAAGCGGTGGTGCACAGGTTTACGATGCAATGATAAATCCAAGCGGCGACCATCAGATTGCGTCTAAATCACCCGTATTACCGGGCGAAGTATGGACATTCACAAAAACATATACTCCTGCAACCGGGACATGCGGCGAATTGACAAACACCGCATCCGCAATCGGGCATCCTGTTCTACCAAACGGTACATACTTACCCGACGTACAAACAACCGATACATGGATAGTTGATGTACTTTGTGAACCATGCACAAACACCATCGGCGATTATGTATGGCACGATAAAGATGTAGATGGCATTCAAGATACCAACGAACCGGGCATTGAAAGTGTAGTAGTACAATTGATTCAAAGCAACGCAGTTGTAGCAACAACCACAACGGATGCAAACGGCTTGTATCAATTCACCGGCTTAGCCAACGGAACGTATGTAGTAAAATTAGCCGACGCTAACTTTACCACCGGCGGCGTACTTGCAAGCAGCGATCAACTAAAATGGTATGCAACAAGTAAAGATCAAGGCTCAGATGATACAAAAGACAGCGATGGAAACGAATCGACTCATACAGTAGATGTAACAGTTAACTGCGA
>JAZDFC010000005.1:0-89599 GCA_043808235.1 bacterium | reverse complement strand
AGAGATTTATCAAAAAAGTGGACTATGCAAATTCAAAACTGGGCTGTTGTTCTTTCCCATTTATCTGTTATTTTTGAGGAGAGATTAAATGTTGTTCTTTAACTGCTTTTCCCATTTACACAAATATCTTTACAGACTCTCCTTTGGCGAATTGCTGGTTCCACTTCCTTCAATAAATCGAATAGACACAAAACCTCCGAGGTTTGAGTTTCCGTCATCACTCCCTAAACCTCGGAGGTTTAGCGAGCGTTCAACTTCAAACCCGTAGTTATTCACTTCCGTTGCTGTTTGCCAATTTAATTTTACCGATTCCGATTCAACATTCGCTTTAAATGAAACAAGCTCTACCGGTAATGTCCCAATATTTCCGCTTGCATCGATTTGTGAAGTATAAATATGAGATGTTCCATTTCGCGCATCCGACCAACAGATAATTGCCCCGGCGTTTTCATCGCTGGTAATATGTGGATTAGTTTGATTATTTGTTGCGCTGCAGATTACTTTGCCATTTGCAGTCCATTGAACCGATCCGCTGGAATTAATTCTTTGCGAATAAATGTCCCATTTGGATCCATTACGACGGTCCTCCCATGTGATTATAGCCCCACTATTCCCATCACTGGCAATTGCGGGATATTGCTGATAATCTGTCGCTATGCAAATCGCAACTCCGTCAGACGACCACCCTGTATGAAATAAGCCGTTTGCATCAATCCGTTGCGCATAAATATCATAATAACTTGCTCCAACACGCGAATCCATCCATGTTAGCAAAGCGCCTCCGTTTCCATCACTTACCATTTGGGGATAATATTGACTATTGGTTGCTGTACAAAGTAATATTCCATTTGCAGTCCATTGGACCGCACCGTTTAAATTAACTCTCTGGGCATATATCTTATTATTCGTCACACTTCTTACGTCATGCCATGCAATTATCGCTCCGCTATTTCCATCGCCGGTTAACCAATAAACATATTGATCCTTCGTTTCTGTGCATATCGCAACTCCGTTAGCAGTCCATTGAACAGTACCGCTTGAGCTAATTCGTTGGGAATAAACATCTGCATTCCCGTTTCGCTGATCCTGCCATGAAGTAATAGCTCCGCCTGCCCCGTCGCTTATTGTTGCAGCTGGATTAGCCTGGTAGTTACTTTCATTACAAACAACTACTCCGTTATTTATCCATTGAATTACACCACTTGAATTAATTTTTTGAGCGAAGATATCTCTATTACCATTTCGGTTGTCAGCCCAAACGATAATTGCCCCTCCGTTTCCATCGCTCACGATAGTTGGAACAATTTCTTCATTTGCAAGTGGACAAATTAAAACTCCATTTGCTGACCACTGAACTGAACCACTTGAGTTTATTCTCTGGGCATAAATATCATAACCGCTTCCGGTGCGGTTATCCAACCAGGCCATAATAGCTCCCCCACTTCCATCACCTGTCATAGTTAAGTGTGATTGATTATTAGATGATGTGCATATTGCAACTCCATCATTAGTCCACTGAGTATATCCTGCTGAATTTATTTTTTGAGTATAGATATCCGTATTGCTTCCATTCCTCCAATCAGTCCATGCATATATAGCTCCATGATCTCCATCACCAATAACTAACGCGCCCGGTTGTCCGTATGCTGCCAGACAAATGGAATTATTTATTGATGGATCTGTATTCCACTGCGCTTGAAGGGCAAGCGAAGAGTAAATGACCATTAATACAGATACAATTCGTATTACTTTATTGTTCATTGTTCTCACCTTTTTTGATAAACGAAAAATTTCCTTTAATTATTTTCACCCAGAACCTTCTTTCCATTTTCAATTGCAATTATTTTAAAAGAAGTAGTTTTATATATGCTGTAAAATCACCCGCTTCCATCCGGCAGAAATAAATTCCCGATGGAAGTTCACTTGCGTTCCATTCTCTTTCATAACTTCCCGCGGGAAGGTATTCATCAACCAATGTTGCAACTTCTCTTCCCAACACATCAAATATCTCTAACGTAACATGTTGTAGAGACGCCATATATGGCGTCTCTACGGCGGCTATGGAATATTTTATTGTGGTTGTTGGATTGAATGGATTGGGGTAATTTTGAAATAGCTCAAATGTTGACGGGATATCCTCAGCCTTAGACTTAATCTCGATCTCTTGCGAATATGAATATAAACCATCGGTATCAATTTGTTTGAGGCGATAAAGAATAAGATCATGAACAAGATCAAGACATGCTGCGGACAAGTTATCTGTAAATGAATATTCTTTTGTTGAATTACTATTCCCGTGTCCTTCAACAAAACCAATATTCTCCCATTCCATTTTCCCTTTACCATTTTCCATTTTACATTCAATATCGAATCCGTAATTATTCACTTCCGTGGCTGTCTGCCAGCTCAGAGTTACAGTCGAATTATTTACCGATGCGGTGAAGGAAATTAATTCAACCGGCAGAGGTGAACTCAAACTGTTTTCGTAAGCGCCCATATCCGGCGGAGTTCCCCGCACTGCGCTTAATATATCTGTAGCAGGCGAGCCGGTTGATGTGCCTGCCCCGATACAGGGACTTTCATCCTGCAGTGACAAATCGTCGTCGGATGTTCCGTAGAGATTGTCAACACCGTCGGCATCCGTAAATGAAGGATCTGAAAAGATATTTCCGGAACCGGAATACAAAGCACTGCCTCCTCTTATACAACAATATGAAAATTCACTCGCATCAACGCCGAACAACTCGGAGACATCACCACTGCCGATTTCGGAGTTTCCCCAAAAAATTGTATTCTTAACAACTGGGTGAGTCCCAACATAATCGGAGATAAATCCGCCACCGTAGTAAGCAGTGTTACCGCTGAAAGAACAATTCGTAACGATGGGGGATGTATCATGCTGCGAAGAAAATCCGCCGCCATATACCGCGGTGTTTCCTGTAAATACACAATTAACAACTTCCGGATTAGAAAACCATGAATTATCAATTCCGCCGCCGTTAAAATTTGCAATGTTGTTTTTGAAAAAACATGCTGTAATTTGAGGTGATGAACTGTATTTGTTACTAATTGCTCCGCCGCCGCTTTCGTCATCATAATCATTATCATCGGCAGTATTATTTATAAAAATACAATTTGTAATTGTAGGCGAAGAGCCGTAATTACAGATGGCTCCGCCGCCACCGTTATAGGCTGATGTTATTCCTATAACAGTATTATTATTGAAAGTACAATTAGAAATTTCCGGTGCGGAACCGGTATAGTTAGCCATTCCGCCCCCTTCGTCGCCAGCGTAGTTATTTATAAATATACAATTATTGATTTTAGGCGAGGCATCGGAATTATGCATCCCGCCGCCGTTTATATTCTCATCACTGCCGTCGGCATATCCGCCACTGATTGTGAATCCGTCAAGCAGGGCTGTGGTATTAATACCGGAAGAATTACTTATAACATGATAACTGTTATCTGTGTTTGTTTCGGTATCATTTATATTCCCGCTTAGAACTGTTTCATTATCTCCTCCTGAACCGTAATCATTTCGTTCACCGATACTCGACTCATCTCCGCTGAATCCACCGTAAATCTTAACATCGTTTTTCATTTCGAAAGAGATGCTACGGTCGGTACCTGAAGTTGGAAAATATGTTCCTTTTGCAACCCAAATCTGATCGTATTGAATGGCTGCGTTTAATGCTGACGACAATGATAAATATGCATCGTTCCATGTCGAACCATTGTTCGCGCCCCCGGCAATGTTGCTCACATATATAATTTGTGTTGTGGGGGAATTCAAACTATTTTCATAAGCGCCCATGTCCGGCGGATTGCCGCGAGCAACACCTAATATATCATTTGCCGATGCGCCGGTATTCGTTCCGGCTCCTATACACGGACTTGAATTGCGCAAACTAAAATCGTCATCGCTTGTTCCAAAAATATTATCGGTTCCATCGGCATCAAAAAATGCGGGGTCGACAAAAATATTACCGATGCCGGTGTATGTCCCGCTGCCGCCTTGAATACAACAGTAAGAAAAATTAGAAACAGTACCACCATAAATTTCAGATACGGATAAATCTCCGGTTTTGAAATTTCCCCAGAAGATTGAGTTTGTTACAATCGGCGAGGCGCTTGAATTATATATCCCTCCACCGGAACTGACAGCCGAGTTACCGCCGAATGTACAATTGAAGACAACCGATGCACAATCGTTGATTTCGATTCCTCCGCCGTATGTTGCTGTGTTGCCGCTGAATAAACAATTTACTATTTCGACGGGCGACTGATTAATCCACGCTCCTCCTCCATACACGGCAGAGTTTTTCCTGAAAATACAATCGGTTATTGTGGAATTCGAATTACTCCAAACCGCAATTCCACCGCCTGCATCACTTGCGGTGTTATTGTCAAAAATACAACCGCTTACAGCGAGAGAGGATTCACCATAATTAAAGAGTCCGGCACCATTATAAAGCGCTGTGTTGTTAGTGAATATACAATTGTTTATTGCGCCAGAACCCGTTAAGTTGTAAATGCCGCCTCCGTAATAACCATAGTTATTTATAAAAGAACAGTTGGATATTGTTGGCGATGACGAAGCGTTATATATCCCTCCTCCCATAAAGAAGTATGGATTGCTTTCATTGTAAAAATCCGCATATCCGCCTTTAATTGTAAATCCGTCAAGCACAGCCGAAGTGGTAAGTCCGGATGGATTAAAAATAACATGATAACAATTTTCATCTGTACCTGTCCATGGTGAAACCGAATAATTATCATTTCCACTCAAGTCGCCGCTGAGAATAGTTTCGTTTGCTTCACCAATTCCATAATTAGTGCGGTCGGTAATTTCATCCTCGCTTCCGGCAAATCCGCCATAAATGGCGACACCATCCTTCATTTGAAATGTTTTGTAACGATTGCCGGCGCCGCCAACTTCAATCGATGGATAATATGTTCCGTTTGCAACCCAAATTTGATTAGTGCTCACAGCATTGTCCAATGCAGCTTGAAGAGATGTGTAAGCATTCGCCCAACTTGTGCCGTTGTTACTCCCCCCGGAAACATCTGCATCAACATAAATTATCGTTTGCCCAAAGATGGAAACATTCAGTACTAAAAAAATTATCACCGTAATAATTGATTGAATTTTTCTTTTCATGTTTAATTCTCTCTTATTTGTTTATTTCCCGCCGTCTTGAAAATGCCCAACTTCTTACTCACAAATTAGCCGGAGAAGTTGGGCATTTAAATTCATTTTATTTTAATAACAATAATTTTATACTGGATTTATAACTCCCCACTTCCATCCGGCAGAAGTATATTCCCGAAGGTAATTCGCTTGCGTTCCATTCTCTTGCGTAACTTCCTGCGGGAAGGTATTCATCAACCAACGTTGCTACTTCTCTTCCAAGCACATCATATATTTTTATTTGTGTTTTACTGCCGGCTGCAAGCTGCCAGCTGATTGCCGTTGTTGGATTGAACGGATTGGGATAATTCTGCAGCAACTCAAATGTTGTCGGGATATCCTCAGCCTTAGCATTAACCTCTACCTCTTGTGAATATGTAAATGAACCATCGATATCAATTTGTTTCAATCGGTACTGAACTCGATTAAGATCATGAATAAGAACAAGATTATCAGTAAAACTATATTCCTTTGGCGAATTGCTGTTTCCATTTCCTTCCACAAATCCGAGCGTTTTCCAATCCCCCTCGGCTAAAGCCGCGTCCCCCTTTATTAAAGGGGGATTAAGGGGGATTCGTTCAACTTCAAACCCGTAGTTATTCACTTCTGTTGCCGTTTGCCAGTTCAGTATAACTTTACCGTCGAAAATATTTGCTGCAAACGATATTAATTCTACCGGAAGCGGATCGATATTTAACTCATATTCATACGCGCCGATGTCGATTGTTCCGGCAGCTCCGGTTTCTTTATTCAGTTTTCGAGGATGCCCTGTGCCGCGTATGTCGTTAGTCTGCGAATTGTAACTGTTATTGCCTAAATCAAGACATGAAGACTGACCGGTAATTCTAAAATCATCACTACCCGGATTCACAAAATCCGGATTGGAATTAATACAGCTATTAGGAGTCACTGTCCCGGTACCATTAGTTACAACATCCCCGGCTCCATTTGCATAACAACAATTATATAAAGTAGCGCTGCCATCGTTAGCATAAATTTGCTTACCGCCGTCATCAGCTGTATTTCCCCAAAGAATACAATTTTGAAGTACTGACGATGAAGTATAATCTATTTGAATCCCTCCACCATAATCGTTCGCATTATTTAATGAAAACGTACAGTTGATAAGAGTTGAGTTCGAAGAATTCAGATTAAACATTCCACCTCCGAAAGTTGCAGTGTTGCCGGTGAAGAGACAGTTTGTTGTTGTTGGCGAGGAATTATCATTAAAGATTCCGCCGCCCTCATAGGATGTATTATCATTAAATGTACAGTTAGTTATTGCAGGAGAGGAATAATAATTATGTATCCCCGCGCCAAGACTTGAATTGTTGCTGCTGAAATAGCAATTGGATAATGTGAGGGAAGAATGATCATTATAAACTCCACCTCCGTTATTTGCAGTGTTGCCGGTTAATGAACAGTTTGTAATTAAGGGTAATGAGTTCCCTTCATTGTAAATGCCCCCACCGTTTCTACTCGCTTCATTCCCGCTGAGACTGCAATTAGATATTGCCGGTGAAGAATTATAATTATACATCGCGCTACCGCATGCATGTGTATTATCGATCCCGTTTACATAGTCGGCATAACCTCCGCTAATAGTAAAGCCATCCAATTTTGCCGTGCTGTTTAAAGATAACACGCCCGGATGATAGAATATGTGATAGCAGTTATCGGATTTAACTCCTATTGATCCAATGTCCCCGCTAAGGATTGTTTCATTTACCTGTCCAGCATCGTAGTTCACTCGCTGGTCGATATTTGCTTCCGTTCCAGCAAAACCGCCGTAGATAACTACATCATTAATCATTCGGAAATGGAAATCACGATCACCATCTACTGTCAAATCGTACGGACTTGAAGGTTTATAAGTTCCTTTTGCCACCCAGATTTGATTGTGCATCAATGCTTCATTCAATGCTGATTGCAATGATGTATAAGCATCATCCCAGCTGGTTCCGGTGTTGCTTCCGACAGCATCGGCTTTCACATAAATAATTTTTATTTCCTGCGCATTGAGACTATTTTCATAAGCTCCCATATCCGGCGGATTGCCGCGAGCATTACCAATAATATCAGTTGCCGGTGCGCCAGATGCGGTTGCTGTGCCAATGCACGGACTTGAATTCCGCAAACTAAAGTTGTCGTCACTTGTACCATAAATATTGTCAACTCCATTGGCATCAACAAATGCCGGGTTGATAAAAATATTCCCGGTGCCGGTATATGTACCGCTTCCGCCTTGAATGCAAGAATAAGTGAAATTTGATGCCGTGCCGCCATAAATTTCAGAAACAGATAAATCACCGATTTTGAAATTACCCCATAAGATATCGTTCTTTACAGTAGGTGCCGAAGTGGCATCATTACATATCGCGCCGCCAAGATTCACAACTGAGTTTCCGCCGAATGTACAATTGGTTAGTGTAGGTGAAGAGGCGCGGTTGTCAATTCCGCCACCGCAATTAGCAGTATTGCCATTGAAAAGACAATTAGTAATAACTGGTGATGAACTGTTGTTGTTCTGTATCGCACCACCATATAATCCTGCCGAATTACTTCTAAAAATACATTCTCTTACTGCCGGAGAAGACCCATTAATATTATATATTCCTCCGCCGTTAACTGTCGATGCAGTATTACCAGAAAATGTGCAGTTGATTATTGTCGGTGATGAGTTGTCGTTCTCAATCCCGCCGCCATTAGCCGAGGCCGTATTGCTTGAGAACGTGCAGTTGGTTAAAGTCGGTGATGAATCCTCATTTTCCATTCCGCCGCCATTGGAAGATGCAGTATTACTATTAAAAGTACAATCAGTGATTGTTGACGAGGAACTGTAGTTTTGCATTCCGCCGCCATAATTAGCCGAATTACTGTTGAAGACACAATTCGTAATGGCCGATGAGGAATTTATAAAATTTGATATTCCTCCTCCGGTTGGTGCTGAGTTCTGGTTGAAGGTGCAATTGCTGATTGCCGGGGAAGACAAATAATTAAATATTCCACCACCGCCGCCATTTACAGCTGTATTGTTGACAAAGGTACAGTTTATAATTGTGGGCGAGCATGAATAATTTAACATTCCACCGCCACAGAAAAACAGGTTATTTGTATCATGATTAGCATAACCGCCGCTGATTGTAAATCCATCCAGTATAGTAGCAGTAGTAAGCGTAAGTCCGTTTGAATTATAAATTACATGATAGCAATTATCTGTATTCAAGCCAACCGTCCCGATATCGCCGCTCAAGATAGTTTCATTTGCCTGCCCCACGCCATAATTCACTCTATCAGTAATCTCATCTTCGCCGCTGGCAAAGCCGCCGTAAATTGCTACTCCATTTTTCATTTGGAATGCTTTGTAACGGTCGCCTATACCTCCGACTTCCGTTGTCGGTTTATATGTTCCATTTGCAACCCAAATTTGATTCGTGCTTACCGCTGCCGTTAATGCTGTTTGAAGAGAAGTATAAGCATTTGCCCAGCTCGAACCGTTATTGCTTCCCCCGGAAACACTGGCGTCGACATAAATTATCGTTTGCCCAAAGATGGAATCATTCAGTACTAAAAAAATTATCACCGTAATAATTGATTGAATTTTCGTTTTCATATTCTTTCCTCTGCTTTATTAATCATGGCTCCAAACCTCCGAGGTTTGAGTCTCTTTCTTTATCTGCTAAACCTCGGAGGTTTATTGCATTCTATTTTTATTTCGTCAAAATGCCCAACTTCTCTGTCTATTCTTTTTTGTTAGAAATTGGGCATTTCAACTCACTTTATTTTAGTAACAGTAATTTTATACTCGATTCGAAACTCCCCGCTCCGCCTTCGGCGGACATCCGGCAGAAATAAATTCCCGAAGGAAGATTATCGGCATTCCATTCTTTCGTATAACTTCCCGCGGGCAAGTATTCATCAACCAATGTTGCGACTTCTCTACCCAACACATCAAATATCTCTAACGTACCATGTTGTAGAGACGCCATATATGGCGTCTCTACGGCGGCTATGCAAAATTTGATTGTGGTTGTTGGATTGAATGGATTGGGATAATTTTGGCACAACTCATACTTTTCCGGGGTATATTCATTTTCTATCCCGACTAAGCTTTCTGTTACAAATTTCCAAACGGCAGACCATTCACTGCTATTATGAGCGTTCTTACCTTTAACCCGCCAGAAGTATTTTGTGTTGTTCAGTAGTCCGCTTATGCTTTTTGATGTATCCGCCGAAGCTGTATCCTGATATACAATATTTGCAAATAGCGAATCCGACGCTAATTGAATGTGGTACATATCGGCAAATTCAGATTTATGCCAGACGATATCTATGTTCACCGGGATACTTCCTCCATTATTCTGGGGTGATTTTAGCGCGGGAACAACAGGTACCGCGAAACGCATTTCCGAAATCTCCCGTACTATACCGGGAATAGTAATAGGGGGAATCCCGAGTTCAGACATATCGAATGTTTGTGAGGTTGGTCTGTATTCCTTTACGATCCAGTAATCTTCGTTTATCCAATGAGTTATCGGGATACTTGCAAAATTAACTACAGCCGGGTCGGCAGGCGGCGGCAATATATGAAGATATAAAGTGATGATTATATTGTAACTGAATTTCTTTGTCGCGAGCGTTCCAAATGGTGTTACCAGGTTTTCGTCCTGTTCACGCTTTCCAACAATCTTTGTATTTATGTCAGCCGGTACGGTAAATGTTTGCCATGTATAAACAATAGATGTGTCCTTACTAAGCAGTTCATATTCCTGGTTAACCGGTTTGGCAAACTGGTAAAGATCGTAATACCCGACAATCGAGTTTCTGATTTTTAGAATTAGCTGATCTACCCATCCGCCATTATCCGGCGGCGTAAAGAAAAAACTGTACTCTGCAGCAGTTGTTCCATCAAACGAATACAGAACCGAATCGACATAATCAATCGAAGCGCCTTTTTGACCAAGCCCTAAATTTGTAAGACACAAATAAGCATCCCTTCCTCTAAAGTTTCCTTGACCGGCAAGTGAATCAATTCTTTCTCTCTGTGTTTCGTTTATTTTGTTATTGGAATTATCGAGGTTGAACACCTGGTATTTCCAAACCGTACCCGCATCGGTTGTAAAATATGAAATTGCATCCTGGCAAAAAGAAATTGACGCTATCAGTGTAAAAAATATCGCGGTAAAAGTTTTCATTTTATCTTCTCCATTTTTATTGATTTATTGTGATTTATTTTAATAGTAATAGTTTGATGTTGGATTTGTAACTACCCGCTTCCATCCGGCAAATGTATATTCCCGATGGAAGATTACCGGCATTCCATTCCTTCGTATAACTTCCCACGGGAAGGTATTCATCAACCAACGCTGCGACTTCTCTACCCAACACATCAAATATCTCTAACGTAACATGTCGTAGAGACGCCATATATGGCGTCTCTACAGAGGCTACAGAATACTTTATTGTGGTACTCGGGTTAAACGGATTCGGATAGTTTTGTAACAACTCAAACTTATTCGGTGTCGTTTCTTCATCTTCAATTCCGACGGGGGTGCCAGCCTGTGTTACTGTTATCGTTTGAACAACAATACCGGCAATGGATATTGTTACATGCGCTGTTCGTTCGTTTGGGGTTGTGTTTGCTTCTGCGATTAATGTTATTGTTGCGTTACCTGTTCCGGATGTTGGATTTACTGCAAGCCATGTTTGGTCGGATTCCGCCGTCCAGCTTGCGACTGTTGTAATATCGAATGTTGTTGTTTCGCCAATGCTGATTGAATCAACAGATACTTCAATATTTCCCAACGACCAGGCGATTGCGAAGGCTTTGTAATTACTTCCACCCGTGTTTGAACTTCCGCAGTCGATATAATATTCCGGGCTTGTGGCATAAGTAAAAAGTTCTCTTCCAAATCCATTTTGGGGTTCAGGGTACGTTGCGTATCCTTCTTTCCTGAAAAAGTCTTTTCCATAGATGGAAACTACATGAGCAGTTCCATCTGTATTAATTTCGATTGGATTATTTGCCGGATTGGAAAAATTTGTGAGAGGCGCAGTAAAAATATCACTTCCCGCCGGGCAGCTTGCAAGTGTTTCAAGAAATTCTTCTGAGATTATTCCACCTGAAGTGGGTACAAGAGCGACTAAAGTTTCATAGAGATTTGAACTTCCATAACCTGCTACAATCAAATTATCAATCAAATATCCCGGCGCTTCGTTACTTAATACAAAAGTTGTCGGGGGTTCCATCGACCAGGCAATGGCGAAGGCTTTGTAATATGTTACAGTTCCACCGACATGCGAACAACTTCCCGCATCGATATAATATTCAGAGCTTGTGGCATAAGTAAATATTTCACTTCCATCCCCTATATTTTCAGGATAAGTTTCATATCCCTCTCTTCCATAATATTCTTTTCCGAAAATGCCATTTATCCCAACTGTTCCATCAGTATTAACACATACCGGATTATTAATTCCTGCATAATTACTCAGATTTGCAGTAAATATTTCGCTTCCCGCCGGGCAGCTCGCAAGCGTTTCAAGAAACTCTGTGGAAATAATTCCGCCGGAATAATCTTGGAGACAAAGCAAAGTTTCATAGAGATTAGAATTCCCGTAGCCTATGGCAATAAGGTCATCTATCAAACCGCCTTCGTTGGTTAATACAAATGTTGTGGCGATGGTGGAACCCTGGGCAAAGTTTGAATGAGAAAAAGAAATAAGTAACAGAATAATTATTAAGAGTAATTGTTGAATTTTCGTTTTCATATTCGTCTCGTTTATTTTGTTTAATTTTTTTCGGATTCTTTGTTCTGCAATTTTTGATAAATGCCGCTGATTGTTTTCATTACTTTTTCCACATCCAAATGCAGTTCGGACGCGGCGGAAGTGTAGGATTTTCCTTCCGCAATTTTTTCGAGTATGCTTTGTTCCATCCCCAAATTATTCAATCGAAGAAAGTAACTCACTCTGCTATTCTCTTTTTGAATTGACAATAATTTCCGCGCAATATTCGGCGACATCGGGGATACACCTTCAACAGCGTTCCGCAGGAAGAAAAGCATTTCGTCTTCGCGGGCTTTCTTTTCAATAAATCCAATTGCGCCGGCAGAGATGGCTTCGAATATTTTCTCATTGTCTTCGTACGCGGTGCACACAACAATTGTTACTTCCGGGCAGCGGGATTTTATTTGACGAATCCCCTCTACTCCCGATATGCCCGGAAGCTGCAAGTCCATCAGCACTAAATCAGTCTCGCTTATTTTATCATGAGCAGAAGCATCCTCAAAACTTCCATACGAGCCGATTACTTCGAAATCAGTTCGACTGCCAAGCAGTATTTCCCAGCCGCTTCGAATGAATTTATTATCCTCTACTATAATTATCTTTATTGCTTTTCGGTTTGGGTTCATAATTCAACAGTATTTTTATTTTTACTGATGAATTTTAAGGAATCAGAAAAGCGGAGGCACTACAGGAACCTGTGGTTTTGGATTTGGGATTATGGATTGGCGATTTTTGATTTGTTATGGGAAAATATTTTAACCACAACGGACACAAAGGATATCACAAAGGCACACAAAGAATTACAACGCCTAATTGCATTCACTGCTATCTGCCTGCTGCTAACTGCAAGCTAAAACAATATTACATCGGTTTGATTATCTTTTTTTGTATACCTTTTGCTACCGCTTCTGCACGCGAATGCACCTGGAGTTTTTCATAGATATGACGAATGTGATAATAAACTCCGTCGAGCGAGAGAAATATTTCCCTGGCGATTGCGGTGTATGATTTCCCTTCAGCCATCATGCTTAGGATTTGATTTTCTCTTTCGGTCAATTCAACATCATCTTTGTTTTTTTGTATTGTGGTTTTATGAAACGATGCAATCACTTTGCGGGCTACACTTGGCGTCATCGGCGAGCCGCCGTTGTATGCATCTTTAAGAGATGCTATCAATTCATCGGGCGGTGTTTTTTTGAGAAGGTAACCGACAGCGCCCGCGCAAATCGCGTTGAATATTTTATCGTCGTCCTCGTGAACGGTACACATTACAATTATTTTTTCGGGATGTCTTTCTTTGATAAAACTTACGCATTCAATACCGTTCATGCCAGGTAAACCAATATCCATCAGTATCACATCGGCATCACCGAATTTATCATCTTTTATCGCATCTTCACAATTTGCGTATGAACCGATAATTTGAAATCCCTCATTCATCGTAAGAACCGCTTCCCACCCGCTCCGCACATATCGGTTGTCTTCGATAATTAAAAGATTTATAGGAAGATGTTTTTTGTCCATGTTGTTCATACACAAATTTTAGTTTTATTTACCGTCAGTTTTAACTGACGGGCTAATAACAAAAATGGTCTTTGGCTTCAGCCACATTTAATGATTATGGGGCTAAAGCCCATTCTCTAATTTTTTACTATCCAGTCTGCTGAAGCAGACGGTAATTGTAAAATTTTATAACGGGATTTCAAGTTCCCACTTCGTTCCGTTACCGTGCGAAGTCTCCAAATCAAGTTTTGAATTCAGTGTCTTTGCTCGCGATTTTACATTTAACAATCCATTTCCGGCAAAAGACTTATTCGAATCAAATCCTTTCCCGTTATCTTCAATCTTCATGTTCAGTAAATCATTATTCACCAAAATCGTAATACTAATTTCTGAGCAACCGGAATGCTTTACGGCATTAGTTACCATCTCTTTAAATATCAGCCAGAAGTCGCGGCGTTTTTCCATTGGAAGAGTCTTTGCGCTAATCACTCCCGGAATCTCGATGTTGTATTTAATTCCTTTGCTCTCGCATAAGTCCGAAGCGAATCGCCGGAACTTTGGAAGAATGATTTCCCATTTATCGTTCTGAGGATTGATAGACCAAATTATATCACTCATCGATTCCTGAACTTCGGTAGCGCTTTCTTTAATCAATCCCACTAATTTTGAAATTGCCGGCGTTGATTTCTCGCCCATTTCATTCGATACTGCGTTGGCAAAATAGACAATCCCGGTAATGCTTGCACTCACATCATCATGAAGATCGCGAGCAATACGTAACCGTGTTCTCTCAACTTCTAAAAGTTTTTTTACACGATATTTATAAACAGCGTAACCGATTCCGAGAAGAAAAATAATTGCCAAAATTCTGAACCACCATGTTTCATAAAACGGCGGGGTGATAATTAAAGAAATTACTGTTTCTTGTTCGTTCCAAACTCCATCGCTGTTGGAACCTTTAACGCGGAATATATATTCGCCGGGTTTAATATCCGTATAACTTGCGGAATGTTTTGAACCGGCATAAACCCACCCTTCGTCAATTCCTTCGAGCATGTACTTGTATTGATTTTTATCCGGTGCAGCGAAATCGAGCGCGGCAAATTCAAACGTAAAAAAATTTTGGCTATACGAAAGCGTAATCTCTTTAATTATGTTTACTGTGGGATTCGCCAATAACGGTTTATCAAACACAGTAAATTTTGTAATCACAACTGGAGAGATTCTATTATTATCCTTAATACTGTCAGGATGAAATACCGTAATTCCGTTTGAAGAGCTGAAATAGAAAGTGCCGTCATTAGAACAGATTGCCTGTATAAGTTCATCACTCTGCAGTCCGTCCGATACATCATATACTTTCCATTTATTTGTCTTTGGATTGAAACGGCATAATCCATGATTAGTGCCGAGCCACAGGTTGCCGTGTTTATCCGGAAGAATTGATGTTACAATATTATTCGGCAAACCATCTTTCATAGTGAAGTGCCTGAATATCTTTCTCCCCGGATCAAACCTATTTAATCCGCCACCCCATGTGCTAACCCACAAAAATCCTTTTGTGTCTTCATAAATATCAAGGACGTTATTACTGCTAATACTGGTCGGATCGGATGGATTATTTTGATAACGTGTAAACTTGCCTGTCGTCCTGTTAAATAAATTCAAACCGCTCAACCTGGAACTGATCCAGATATTTCCCTTATTGTCCTCATAAATCGAAAGAATAAAATTCCCGGCAAATGTACTTTGATCTTTTGGATCGGATTTGTAGGTTGTAACTTTTTTCGTAGTAGGGTTATACCTGAACAAACCCTCTGACGACGTCCCAATCCAAAATTCACCGTTTCTGTCCTCGAAGATATTCGTAATACCGCCGACATTTACCGAAATTTTTGTAAACGGGGTAAAAGAATTCTTTTCCACAGAATAAATGAATAATCCTGCTTTGTAATTTATTCCGGGATCAGTGCCAATCCATAATTTTCCGTTATGGTCTTCCAATATGCATGTGATTGAATTACTTCCGAGTAAATCGGAATTCTTACTGAAATGTTTAAAATCATTACTACCTGCCATACGGTAATTAAGTCCGCCGCCATCGGTGCCAATCCATAAATTTCCTTTTGAATCCATACTCATGGCAATAATATTATTCGGACTCAAACTTCCCGGGTTGGCGGGATCGTGAACAATGTGCTGGAATTTTTGATAACGCCAATCCAGGCGGCTGATACCGTTTCCTGAAGTTCCGAACCATAAACAATTGTTTGCGTCTTCATATATCGACATCACCGCTCCCTTGCCGAGCGACGACGGAACAGACGGATTGTTTCGATAGTGATGGAACGAGTCAGTGCTTTCGTCATAGCGATCGAGGGCTTCGTCAATGGTTGCAACCCAAATATTGGAACGTGTATCTATAAAAATTCTATTCACCCTATCGCTGGATAAGCTGTTCAAATTTTGTGGATTATGCCGGTAGTTTTTGAAAGTCTGCAATTTCGGATTTAATACACTCACGCCGCCGTCGGCTGATGCTATCCACATATTTCCTTTTTTGTCCCCGCAAATATCGAGGATGATGTTTCCACTTAAGGAATATTTATTTCCAAGTTGATTGATATGACGAATTACCGTTTTTGTATTCAAATCGTATTCTAATAAACCTTCCCATGTACCAATCCACATTATTCCCGCTTTATCGTAATACAAACATTGCATATGGATTGCGTCGATATTCACTTCCTTTCGAAAATCAATTTTGTGAATAACAAATTGGTCTTTCCTCCGATTATAATTAAATAACTCACCTTTTGTAGTTGCTATCCACAATTGTCCGGATATATCTTCTGCTATTGATATTACCCTCGAAGCACGCGGATCATCGGTTAAAAATGAGTTGAGAGAGTAATGAACAAATAAATCTTTATAAGAATCGTAACGATCAATTTTTCCGGTTAATGTAATTACCCAAAGATTTTCGCCGCTGTCCTCAAACACTTCTCGGATGTTTAACTCGGAGATTGTATTTGTATCTGCCGGATCGTTCCGGTAAACTGTAAAATTATATCCGTCATATTTGTTTAATCCGTCCATTGTTGCAAACCACAAGAATCCGCGGTGATCCTGCACAATACTCCACACCGTTGATTGCGAAAGACCATCTTCGATTGAAATGTGCTGGAAACGAAGATTGTTTTGCTGGGCAGATAAATTGACGAATGTGCTAGTGAATAGAATGAAAAAGAAGAGAATTAAAAAATAAGATCCCGGAAATAAACGTTGAGGACGAAATTGCAATTTCCGATAAAAGAAATCGTGCAGAAAATTATTCGGTATTAACAATATCAGCATAAATTCATGAGTAACTTATTAGTTCAATCTAAAGATATTTCTTTTTTAGGATTTTTAATAATGCGGGGCTCACAATTTTTAATGAGTAAAAAAGCGAATGAATTGAAAACGTCCGTCACGAAAAAGAATGGAGTAATATCAAACTTAAGTGGTCTGGTTACTGTTTTAAATGCCCAACTTCTCTGTCTATTCTGTAGGCAAGAAGTTGGGCATTTGGTATATCAAATTTATTTTAGCAATAGTAATTTTCTTGACTTAACAAAACTGCCTGCTCGCAGTTTATAAATATATACTCCGCTTGATAGTCCGCTTCCATCAAATTGTACTTCATATATTCCCGGTTCCTTTTTTTCATTCACAAGCGTCGCAACTCGATTACCAAGTACATCATAAATTTTCAACGTAACAAAATCCCCCTCGGCTTCTTCGCTTCCCCCTCCGTCAAAAAGATGCCGGACAGGTTTAATAAAGGGGGATTTGCAGGGAAGGAATATTTTATTGTTGTTGTCGTTACTATTTCATTAAAAGTAATTTCTTTGAACTTACAAAATCACCGGCCGTAATTTTATAAATATAGATTCCACTGCTTAAATTAGCTCCGTCAAAATTAACTTGATGATAACCTGCAAGCATTTTTTTATCAGCTAATACCGCGACTTTTTCACCGAGTATGTTGAATACTTCTAATTTTACGTATGAATCTATCGGCAAGCCGAATTTGATAGTTGTAGTTGGATTGAACGGATTCGGGTAATTCTGTTCCAATCTAAATTCATAGGGTAGAGACATTGCATGCATCTTCTCTACGGCTATTATCTTTGAATATTCGAATGAGCCGTCGGTGTCTATCTGTTTTAATCTGTAGCTTACTTTATCAACAGTCGGTAATACGGAATCCGTAAATTTGTAATTCTTTGGTGAGTTTGTTGTGCCGTGCCCTTGAACAAAACCTACCTTATTCCAAGAGGTATCATTCTGAGCGTAGCGAAGAATCTCAAATCCGTAGTTATTAGTTTCAGTAGCTGTTTCCCAATTGAGTAATACATTGTTAGCGCTTAGATATCCTTCAAACGCTGAAATCTCAACCGGAAGTGTTGACCCGCAAGGAGGAGTAGAAAATGTATTGCTGTCATCTTTTATCCAATTTGCTATATCATTTATTATAGTCCGGTTGGCAGCGGCACTAAAGGAACTGCTTACAGAGCCACATCCGTTGAAAATAGCATTGTCGACTTCAACGGGACCTGTGTTATATACCCATATTGCATTAACACCGTTAGTTAAACCATTCGGAAGTTCACTTTCAGATGTACTTACTGAACAACCATCATCCCAATTTGAGGGACCGGTTGTTACAACAGAACTGACATTGTTGTGGATGCCGGCGATAATAGTTCCCGAATTCATTGATGCACCTTGAACTGCAAAAATTTGATCACCGGCTATAGTTAATGATAACCCGCTACCACTTACTGTTCCCTTATCAGTATTTGGTGCTGGGGGTGCAACCGTTCCTGTTGCCCAAAATGTCACTTGTTCCATATATGCTATTCCTCCGGCAGGGGCAGTCCAAACAAATTCAAATTCTGAAACTCCGTTTGAGGTTGCGAATCCAGTTGCATCTCGATACTGAACATCACTAAATCTAATTTGCGTGCCGGCGCTTATGGGGACAAAGGCCACAATGCTAAAGTAATCAAATGGGGCTGCGGTTAAATTTCCATCTGTGTTCATTGCTGTAAAAGCAATGTCACCAACTGCAAGAGTAGTTTGAGAATAAAGTTCAAGATTAATAAGTAATAATAAACAGAACACTATAATAATATTATGGAATATAGCTTTCATAATTGCCTTTCGCTTGAAGTTCAAGAAAAATCTTAAAAAAGTAGTTTTTAAAGATTATTATCAAAATTATATTGCATTCACCAAAACAGTTAACATTGGATTTCCGACTCTTCTATTTCGGATAAAATGTCCTTTTAAATATAATGCAGATACGTCTTCATTCGCAAATGAATTTTTAATTAAATCATAATCCTAATCCGTTGTGTGAAATAAAAAAAATTTTGATGAAACACATTACCCATGCCGTTTCTTGCTAATCGAGGGCATGTGCCAGATTTAAAAAATATTTTTAATAAAACCCGGTTAATAAGATGTCGTTAAATGCCTCCGGACAATCAATTTAATGTGTAAACTATTTATTAAAAATCCACAGCCCGTAGAAACCGAGGATTCATAATTTTTGAAATAATATTTGACTCGAGATGTAAATTATTTCAACAACAGTAACTTTTTTACGGAAACAAAATTGTCGGATTGAAGCTTATAAATGTAAATTCCGCTAGTAAGATCACTTCCGTTAAATTCAATTTCGTAAATACCCGGTTCTTTCATTTCATCAACAAGTGTCGCAACTTCGCGTCCAAGTATATCGTATATACGCAAAGACGTTTTGCAAAACCTCTCTACAGCCGGGATGGAGAATTTTATTTTAGTGATCGGGTTAAACGGATTGGGGTAATTTTGATATAACTTAAATTCAGTTGGAATTTTTTCTTCCTCGTCAATTCCGCTCACAGCAACTGTTGTGAATTTTCGAATTGCGCTCCAATCACTCAACCCCGCCAAATTTTCCGCTACTACGCGCCAATAATATTCTGTGGATGTTGACAGACCGTCGATAGTAATTGCGTTCCCTGGTGAAAGTGTATCGAACAAAATATTTGTGAACATAGCATCATCCGAAATTTGAAGATAATATCTATCGACATTTTCAACAGCCTGCCAGGAAAAAGCGACTAATATCTCAACATTGGCTTCGTTATCAGCGGGCAAACTCAAGATTGGAGAAATTGGTTTGACAATAAATTCGGTTGCATCAACAAACAGATTATTGTTGGTTGCGTTGAAGAGAACATCGTACACAAGAATTTCATCGAGTGTTTCGTGGTCCCAAACATTGTTTTTTAAATACACGGTATCGGGCTGCAACGGATCGTACTCAATCATCACATCATAAAATCCGTTGTTGCGGATTATATTTCTCCCGATTGAACCGCTGGGATCGCCGCCCAAATCAACGTTTGCAAGCATCCAGATCCCGCTGCTGTCGTTGTCTTCAATAATATTTTCATGAATCGGTCCTCGTAATCCGGCGAGTATCATCCCGTTACCGCTGCAATTTCTGATTGTGTTTCCTCTTACTTCTTCCGCGCCTTTGCTGTAAAAACCTGTGTGCGTATTTGTGATTGTATTATTCTCGAACAATATTGCGCCGCTCCTGCTGTAATAACCAATCGTTCCCCCTGACATAATATTGTTTTTCACAATTCCGGCTCCGGCATCGGTGTAAATAATTGTCCCGCCGGTAGCATCAAGGGTAATTTCGTTTCCAATTACATTTGTCGGGTAACCGGATTTAAGAACAATACCCGATGCTTCCCCGGTGCAAGTAATCCTGTTGTTTCGAATTGTTACCGAACCGGAGTTATCTGCAATTGCGGCGTTATATTCATCAAGCGACGGATCGGATGTAAAATGAATTATGTTATCTTCGATAAATTGGCTTTCCTCGCCCTCAAATTGTCCGCCGCTTTTATCTTCAATCTGCCCGTTAATAATTGTATTTCGTGTAATCGTTGTCCAGCACGCACCGCTTTTATCACTAATACCCGAATCGATTGTATTATCGGCAATTAAATACGTATGTCCGCCACCCGATTTAATTTCAAGAAATCCAAGTTGATTATTTTGCACAATTATCCTGGTGTTAAGCGCAGGAGATCCGCCTTGACTGAATTGAATACCAATGGTTGCGACATTGTTTTCAAAAAGGAATGAATATTCTAAAGTATGGTTGGCAACATTGGAAATGGCTCCACATTTCAACGACAATTCTTCGCATGTATTATTTCTAATTATATTCTCTCCCGCAATTTCTCCTGCTCCATGTTTATAAGAAATCTCATACTGAACAATGTTATCTTCAATATGCAGATAAGGAGTGGGTTCCAGATCAGTTTCATTAATGTACCCGCCACCGTGCGAAATGCCGATATTATTACATCGACAATTCTTTATTACACTTGGTTCTGTAAATTTAATACCAATATAAACACCGGTTCCCCAAACAAAATCATTGAAAGCAAGATTTGTTAGACCGATGGGAAGGGCACTGATTGTTTTTACTTTCACATCGCCATTAATAATCGTATTGTCTTTACTCGCGCCATCAAATTTAACACCGGGTCTTAAAATCAATTCGCCGCCGGTTGGTGTATAATTTCCATTAGCAATATAAACAGTGTTACCAATTGAGGCAGCGGCAATGCCTTCTTCAATTGTATTATATGGATGAGCTTGTGTTCCATCTTCGACTCCGCTAACATTATTTACATCCACATAAATTTGAGCAAATATATTTTGCGATAATAAAATGCTCGTCATTATGATTAGCAAATAGATTTTAAATGGTGCTATTTTACTTTCCATAATTCCTCCGTACATAAAAATTTCACTATCGATCAAAGTTATTTTAAAAATACAAGTTTTTTTGTTTCAATAAAATTCCCGGCTGTGATGCGATAAAAATAAACTCCGCTCGATAACTGAGAAGCATTGAATTCCACTTCATAAGTTCCCGGTTCTTTTGGTTCGTTTACTAACATTGTAACTTCACTGCCGAGTATATCAAATATCTTTAACGTAACATGTTGTAAAGACGCGCCATGGCGCGTCTCTATGCCAGATGGGATAGAAAATTTTATTGTTGTAGTCGGATTAAACGGATTGGGGTAGTTTTGAAACAGTTTAAAATCCCACGGTGTATTTGTTTCATCGTATTCCACATCAACAATTACTTTGGGGGATTCGATGATGGAAACATCATCAATCCATACATCGCCTGTACCGCAATTGCCAAGAAAAAATTCAAGCTTTACAAAATCGTCTTTGTTAATAATAACGGAATCGCTGAATGTTTTTGATGTGGTTGTTAACGCAGCCTGTTTGCTGAAATAAATAGTATATGGCGCGATTGTTTCTTGCAGAACATATTCAATTGTTTTGGATGATGATGCTTTACCGCTGAATTGAATCCTATACTTATAGTTTTTATGAATATCTAACGACTGGGATAATTGAACATGCCAGTTTGTTCCTGTTGATTGATTGATTGAAACCTTCGCTGAATTCCCTGCGGCGGCATCAATTTCAAAATCAGCATCTGCGTTTGCATCAAAAACATTAAGATTCCAATTCTGCTTGCCCGCTTCAAAACTTCCGTTCAAAGCTTTATCGATATAGTTAGGGACTTGAACTACGAGTGGAGAAGATAATGCACTTTCGTTCCCCGCACGGTCCATTGCCGAGACTGTGTACTCAATTGATTCTCCGGCTAATATGTTATTGTCCTGGTAAAAATAATCAACAGAGTAACCTTGAAATTCCCCGTTTTTGTAAATGATGCAATGCGATAATCCCGATGGATCAACAACCGGGAACCAATTTAATTCAACCTGAAATCCTGCGCTGACTAAACTGAGGTTAGAAGGAACTTGAGGAGCAATATTATCCGAATATCCCAAAGTACTTCTAAAAAGACTTTCCTCGGATGAATGAAGATATTCAGCCGCATCCACTTCATTCGCAAAGTTAGTACCGACAACAGCATTTTGTTCAAGCCGTGCATCGCCCCATGTACTCCATTGCGGGAACTGGGCCCAATTCCAGTTTATGTAACAGAATGCTTTAACAGCAGGTTTTGTGTGAATGAAATTGAAATACGGGACAAACCACTCATTCCAGCTTTGCTGTCCGTTTAACACGCCGACATTACGCGGAGTAGATTCGCCAATCATAACAGGTTTGTTATTAGTGGCGGCATCATTCACAAAATTCGTTGCATTAACATCACTAAAGTGATTCGCCGAGAAAATATCGATAGCCCACCAATCGACATACGAATTACCTGGATAGTAATCCATATAATTCATAACACCGTCCATCGCAAAACACCACACTGTTGCAACTTCGAGATCGCTGTTTCTTATTTTATTCGTTATTCTTTTAAAGGCAGACTTGTAAGTATCCGGCTCGTAACCATTCCATGAAACACCATTAAATTCATATCCTATTCTAACAAAGGCGGGCAGCGCCAGCCTGCGCAATCCTTCAATAAAATTATCAATCACGTCATCGTATAAACCCGCAGCAACATCATCCTCATAATGCGCCGATGGATTCCCATCTTCAGTCATCGATAAACCGATTTGCGGAATTAAGAATTTACCCTCGTAATTGAAAAGGTTTCTTTTCAACTCATCCGTCCAGTTACTCTGGATATCTTTTAAACTAACGTAAGTCATAAAAATGACCGGTTTACTTTGTGCGTGCATCACGTTCCAGTAATTATCGAATGCGGTTGGATCCTGTCCTGCGCCATGTAGAATTCGTCCGACAGGCTCAAGCAAAGCTCCAAAGTTTTCTCTGGTTTGAATTGACTGGGCTTGAGTGTTAGCAGTCATTGTAATTACCAGCGCTATAATTGAAATAAATGATTTCATAATTAAATCTCCCATATCGTATGTAAATATTAATAAGATTATTTAACCAAAACTAATTTCTTCGTATCAATAAAACCTTGTGCAGAGCCTGCCGAAGGATCGCCTGCTTGAATTCTGTAAAAGTAAACTCCACTCGGTAACTGAGAAGCATTGAATTCCACTTCGTATGTTCCCGGTTCTTTTGGTTCATTCACGAGAATTGCTACTTTGCTGCCGAGCACATCAAATATCTTTAAAGTTACATGTTGTAGAGACGCCATATATGGCGTCTCTACGGAGGCGATAGAGAATTTTATTATTGTAGTTGGATTGAATGGATTGGGATAGTTTTGATATAATGCGAAAGTTGATGGCAACATATTGCAATTTACTTCAACAACATTCGAATATGAGAAAGAACCGTCGATATCGATTTGTTTTAATCTGTAGGAATACTGTCCGGCAGAAATTTCGTTATCAAAAAAAGAATATTCCTTCGGCGAATTGCTATTTCCATTTCCTTTTACAAACCCAATCGTTTCCCAATCCCCCTCGGCTGAAGCCGCGTCCCCCTCCGTCAAAAAGATGCCGGACAGGTTTATTAAAGGGGGATTTAGGGGGATTCTTCGTTCAATTTCAAATCCATAATTATCTATTTCGGTTTGTGTTTCCCAATTAAGAATAATAGAACTCCCATTTGCCTTTGCAGCAAAAATTGAAAGTTCAACAGGAAGCGGATGAGTTTCATCGCTGACTGTGAATTGTGAAAAAGAAGTAACGTTTATTGTTTCGGTCCGTAATGACAAATCATGAGTCGAATTCAACTCATCCCATGTAGTTCCGTTATCCGTACTATGCCATGTGCATGCATTCACCAGGTCCATGGAATTGTCATCATCCGGAAGCCATGATAATGTAATGGTTCTAGCATCAGTAGGAGCATAAGTTGAAGATATTGACCATTTACGTGCAATACTATTTCCATTAACAACCGCTTCAGACCCGGTTCTTCTATAAACTGTTACATCGCCCAAATCGTTACCGGCACTTATCGTAACACCGATGCCGCCCATTTCTGTAGTTCCGGTGCCAACAGGCTTTACCGCTTTTAATGTTCCAACCAAATAACTTCCGCTGTGTTCATTTACAAGAGCAGAAGGCGAGTATAGATAATATTGCAATTCATATGTAGATGTATTTAAGCATCCATTTGTAAAATTAATTTCATCAGGGATAATCACATTGCTTGTTAAAGTAACACCCTCAGAGTTATCAATTTCAAATTTTATATTGCTGATACCACTAACAGCCCCGGAAACCGATGAAAAATTCTGATTAGCGGTACCGTTAAATTTTATTAGTGACGTGTTATCTCCGGAAGAATTCAATTTTGCATTATTAACAAGATTCCCTTTCAAGTTAACTATTGCTGTTCCTGTGCCGCTGCATAAATCAAACTCACCCTGTATTATCAAATTTCCACCGATATTAAGTGTAACATCTGTATCAGTTGACAATACAAAAGCGTTCGTGAAAGCATGTCCGCTTTGATGAACCGTAAGATTGCCGTTAACAGTAGTTAAACTACCGTTAGCGTATGACGAACCTCCCTCATCTAATGATGCGTTCCATTCAAAATTATAAAATGACTGATCCATTCCAGAAGGAACATTCATAAATCCCAGCAGGTAACCGGATACTTTGCATGTTGAACCTGTATTCCATGTTGCGGCTGGAATTGTACCGGCAGATTCATACGCCATTATGTGTTCATAAATTCCACCATCCCCAAATATTAATGTACCGGTAGGTGTAATTGTTCCGTTTCCTGATCCCGATGTATTACCCTGATTCGTTAATGTTCCAGATACCTGCAAGTCATTTTCCTCACCATCTGCTATAGTCAGAGTAGTGCCAAAATTAACAATTACTTTTCCACCGGATTGAATTGTTGCTTGATCGATAGAAACATCTGTTGTGACTGTAATTGTATGTCCGTTTTGTATTATGATTGAACCATTTGCATTCGTCGGGAAATCGCTTGCGGCTTCCCATGCGGTTCCATTAAATCTTTCCCAGTTAGTTAATACATTCCAATCTCCTGTCTGATAAGTATGAAATGCATCAGTTAAAGATGGACTGGTTTTGTTAAACGTATTTACATTTGCATATACCGCCGGATTACTTGAATAATTGGGTGTTTCGCCCACATCAAATCCGACAAACGAGGTTGACCAAATAGGATACATCCAAATATTTTTATCGGTCAAATAGTCATCTCTTACTGCAATATAAAACTCATAAGTCCCGGAATTCAATCCCAGCAGAGAATTACTCCACGAATAAGTTCCATTCATACCGACAGGTTTTGTATCCGCATCCAATTCTGTAAACGCACCTGTTGAACCCTGCGCTCTGTACCATAATCTTATTTTTGCATTTGATGCCGAAGCGCTGTTGTCATTAACATCAAGACTTACTGAAGGATAGTCGCCCTCTGTAATCGAAGTATTTGAAAGAACAGGCGGATTGTTGTCATTCTGCCCAACAGAGGTTTCATAAGCTCCGATTGTCGGTCTTGTTACATCTCTTGCTGTTCCATTGATATCGGCAGTGATAGATGGTGAAGAGATTGGGGTTCCACCATTATCTGCTGGAGTACTACTGGAGAAGTTCAAATTATCCGCTGTGGTAAAATTTGGATCAACATTCGAACTGCCCTGTTCTTTACCTAATGTTGGTGCATCACCGGAAATTTCCGCTGCCCATAAAAAAATGCTTGCCCAAAGGGAATTGTAACCATTAGTTGCACCTATGAAATTGTTTGTACCCGGTTTCATGTATAAAATATTATTGGATGAAGCGGTGATATAATTTCTATCAGAACTTACGATACAGAGTCGCCTTGAGTCGTCAGCATGACCATCGGAAAAATTTGCAAAGATATTATTCTTCATCTCAACACTTCCGTTATTGCAATAAACAACTGTGTTTGAAGAAGCTGAAGTGATGTTCAAACGAACAGAGTTGTAATATAAATTCGCATGACCACCTGAAGTTTCGTCATTAATAGCTATTCCTTTTACTACAAGCTCGGTATTTCCGTAAATCAAATTCGGGTGTGAAAATCCATACAAAGCATTATTATAAATATTAACCGTACCGCCGGTAAGTATATCTGCACGTATTCCATATATCCTTGAACCATCATATTCGGAATATGAAGTAATGTCATGAATCTTATTATTATAAATATTCGATGTGCCCGAAGCATTATCCAAGAATATACCATAATCTCTTGCGGAATCTGTATTTCTAACGGTCAGGTTTCTGATTTCGGTATTGAAAATTTTGATGTCTTTTTGATAGGTGGCCTTTACGCCCCATGAATGATCCTGTCCATTCCCGATATCATCTGCTGATGAAGCTCCGATTGTTGTAACACCGCTGCTTTCAATTCCGATTTCGCAGTTCTCATCAGGGTAAGAGGCATCACCGAGAAGATAAATTCCCGAATAAACATTTTCGATTGTTATATTGTGGAAGACATTGTTTGAATTTGCTCCTCCCGCTGCCGAAGGTATAAATCCTCCTCCTAAAGTCGTTGATGCTGTTTGCAAAATCCCAATTGAATTTGTGTTATAACGATCAAGTTTGATAAAAGAATTTTTGATTGTGTTGTTCTGTGCGCCGTCTGTGGCAGATGCGTTTCGAATCAAATAACCATATTTAACCGACCAATCATCGTTGTTTATGGCTGCATCTATACCATCAAAAGTAATCCAATCTCCACCGCTAATGCAAATATTGGAATTTTCTCCCTCAAGTTTAACTAACGGATTACTTAATCCGGCATCAGTTGTTCTTTTAAAAGTGATTTGTCCGGCTTCGGTTCCAGTGGCGGTAAGGGCTGGTGGATTTTCAATAAAAACATCACCTGCTTTTAAATAGAAAAGAGCACCATCGGTATCCACACCGTTGGTATTCAGGGCGTTTATTGCATCTGTAAAATTTGAATAATCTGCTGTTACGGAATTTGAAATAAAGTAATTTCCATCCAGCATTGTATAGCTGGCAAAGTTGCCAATAACTATGTTGTCGATCCACATATCGTCGTAGCCATTCATTGAAGTTACCTGAAAGGCTATTTTAAAATTTGTCACTTTATATTCCTCGCCCATATCCTCAACAATTCGTTCCCATGAGCCAGCACCAAACCCGTATACTGCTCGCTCGCTCCATGATGATCCACCGTTATTCGAATAAAAGAGTTTTAACTGCTGGTCATTATTCGGACTGTCATTATGATGATAATAAAAGATAACTTCGGGATATATCGAAGATGATAAATCTATTTCCGGCGATTCCAACCTAACGATTCTACCTTCATAACAGTTGTAAGTATTTAGGTAAGCAATAGAGTTACCTTTCTTTGCACAATATGGGGCATTACTACCTGCCGGATTGAAGGCAGAACCGTCCCATGAATTTTTTTGCCAATCGTTTGCGCTGCTTCCGACAGGGGAATTATCACCGGCAGCAATAACTGTTTGCGTCCATCCCGCGGGAGCTGCCGGTGAGCCGATCCATTCTCCTTCAAATGATTCAGTAAAAATTGCTTGCGCATATCCGATTGAAGTAAAAACCAAAAAGAAAGAAAATAATTTGTACGCTGTTATTTTCATTTTAATCACCATAATATTTTTTCACTATGATTTATTTTTCATGATTATTGTTAACCACTTTTCGATGCAGCAGATGATAGATGTTCCGAATTCTTAACTGTACTTCGCTAATAGATATCGAAAGCGCGCCCGCAATTGTTTGAAATGATTTTCCCAAAGAAATGAGGTTGAGCAGATCAAAATCTTCCTCCAATATTTCGTTTTTCCTTTTTTCATCGCTCTGATTGCGCTGCTGCCGACGCTCAATTATTTTTTTCGCTATGGCAGGAGATATTGTAGCTCCGCCATCAACAAATATTTTTAGCGTTTTAGATAATTCAGTCGGCGGAGTTTTTTTTGCAATAAATCCAACTGCGCCGGCTAAAATTGAGTTGAAAATATTTTCATCATCCTCAAAGTATGAGCACATCACAACTGGCAGTTCCGGAAATTTATTGCACAGAATTTTTACACCTTCAATTCCAGACATCGTCGGAAGATTTATATCCATCACCAATATATCTGCGGTGCCAATATTCCCGGAAGCAAAAGCATCTTCGCAATTTCCAAACGAACCGATCACTTCAAATCCGGGTTCCGATTCCAAAATCATTTTCCAACCGTCGCGTAATAACCGGTTATCTTCTATGAGAATAACGTTTATCTTCTTAATTATCTGAGGCAATTACCTTTTTCTCTCTTGAGTGAATTTTACGAATGCAAAGTAAAAAACACATGTGGCAGGCACACTACATTAATATGCGGTTCTTTTAAAAGACAAATTCCAAATAATAAGCCACAAATAACAAACAAATAGCAATGAACAATAGAAGGAAAGAACCTTCATGTTAACCAACTCGATTTTATACTTCGCTGGAATTTGGGATTTGAAATTTGGTGTTTGCTTTTTTTGCATGGCAGTCATGGTCCACACCATGACTGGAATTGATTATCATTTGAATCCCTGTGGTTTTCTGTCACTGCCTGCCCCGGTTTTATCGGGGGAATGGTCTCCCGTTTAACGGGACAAGCTGTGACAGCCGAGCAACAATCTCAATTTCCAATGAATAATGCTTCAAATAGTAGTCAGTTATTTAATTGGGAGTTGTAATTTTTTACTTAACTGTAATTTGGGATTTGTCTTTTGGGATTTGTTATTTTACCTGGGTGGTTGGATGATTTTCTTTTTTAATCCTTCGGCAATTGCTTCGGAGCGGCTGTGGACTTGCAGCTTTTCATAAATGTTTCTGATATGATAACGCACTCCGTCAACTGAGAGAAACAGTGTTTCGGCAATTGTATTATATGATTTACCGTTCGACATCAAATTTAATATCTGCGATTCCCGCCCGGATAGAGATGTGCAATCATTTATGGATGAATCGGTTTGTGGTTTTTGAAATGAAGAAATTACTTTGCGCGCCACAGATGGCGTCAATGGCGAACCTCCGTTAAAGGCATCACGAATCGCTTTTATCATTTCATCGGGGGTGGTTTTCTTTAATAGATATCCAACCGCGCCTGAACAAATGGCATCATAAATTTTATCGTCATCTTCAAAGACTGTACACATAACAACTAAAATATTTGGCGCTGTTTTTTTCAAGTATTTCACTCCATCAATTCCGCACATCCCCGGAAGACCGATATCCATTAAAACAATATCCGCAAGCTGAATTGCCGGTGATTTAAATGCATCTTCGCAGCTTACAAATGATCCGACAACTGAAAAATCATCTACATTTTCAAACACAAGTTCCCATCCTTCGCGGATGGAACGGTTGTCCTCAATAATCAGTATGTTGATTCTGTTTTTCGACTTTATTTCATTTGTTATCATATTTCTATCAAACGACCTATTACATTTTTACAATTAGTAATCTAAGAAAAATCAAACCGGGATTTTCAATTCCCATTTTGTTCCTTTACCGGATTCGGAGTTGAGTTTTATTTCTCCATTTAATGATTTCGCACGCACAAAAATATTCTTTACCCCATTTCCTTCGGTCTGTTGTGCCGGATCGAAACCTTTCCCGTTATCTTCAATAACCAAATTTACATATTTCGTATCAAGTTCAATTTTGATATTAGCAAAGGAACATTCGGAGTGTTTGGTAATATTTGTTACCATCTCTTTTATCATCAGCCAAAAATTTCTTCTGCGTTCCATTGTTAATTTTTTATTAGCAAAATTTTCGGGTATTGATATATTATATTTTATCCCCTTGCTTTCAAAAAGCTCGGATGCGTATCGATTAAATTTCGGAAGAATGATTTCCCACGAATCGTTTTGCGGATTGATTGACCAGATGATATCGCTCATGGATTCCTGGACTTCCGATGTCCGTTCTTGAATAAGATTAAGTAGTTTGTTGAGTTTTGGCGTTTTGTGTTCGCCAACTTCGGTTGATACTGCATTCATAAAATATGAAATACCGGTAAGTGTAGCGCTAACTTCATCGTGAAGATCACGGGCAATCCTTATTCTTGTTCTCTCAACTTCCAAAAGTTTATTCAATCTATAACGATGACCGGAATAAAGAATCACTACAAATAAAATACTCATCAATGTTTTAAACCACCACGTCTGCCAGAACGGAGGAGTAATAATAATTGCAAGAGTCACTTCTTTATTATTCCAAACCCCGTCATTGTTTGAACCTTTAACACGGAAGAGATATTTGCCCGGGGATATGTCTGTGTAACTTGCTGTCCGGTTTGAGCCTGCATCAACCCAATCTTCATCTACTCCATCGAGCTTGTACATATACATATTTTTTCCCGGCGCTGAATAATCGAGCGCAGCAAATTCGAGTGAAAAGAAATTTTGATTGTATGTGAGAATAATTTCATCAGTAAAATTTATCGGTTTATCTAATGGCAGAGGTTTATTGAATACGCTGAACTTTGTAATGGCAATTTGAGGGACGTGTGGATTCTCTTCTATTTTATCTGGATAAAACATTGTGACGCCTTTCGGACCTCCGAAAAACAATCGCCCATCATGCCCGGCATTACTTGCACCCTGGTTAAATTCGTTTCCCTGTAAACCGTCGGTATAGTCATAATTCTTGCAATGATATGTTCGCAGATTAAACTTGCAAAGACCATTATTGGTGCTTAGCCAAAGGTTTCCCGAATCATCCGGAAGAATCCCGGAGATAACATTACTCGGCAGCCCATTATCAATTGTAAAATGCTGAAAGGAATTCTCTCCGGCAATGTATTTATTAAGTCCGCCGCCCCATGTTCCCAGCCACAAATTTTCAGAATCATCTGTAAAGAGACAGAACACAGAATTGTTGTTAATACTTTTCTTATTTGCAAGATCAAAAAGAAAACGGGTAAATTTTCCGGCAATTTTATTATATGAATTAACTCCGCTCTTATGCGTACCGATCCAGATAATTCCCTTTCCAAATTCAATAATTGAGTAAATCGAATTACCGCTTATACTATTTGGATCATTTGCATTCGAATTATAATGAATGACTTTTCCATCATATGGATTGTAACGATAGACTCCATCAGTTGAAGAGCCGATCCATATCTCACCTTCGGAATCTTCGTAGAAAGTTGTGATTCCTCCGCTGTTTAATTTTATTTTATCGAATAGCTGAAATGAATCGGAGTTATTCTTAAAAATTAACACACTGCCAGTATTAATCCCGGGATCGGTGCCAACCCAAATTGTACCATCTCTGTCCTCAAAAACAGCAGTGACGGAATTACTGCCAAAGCTTTCCGGATTTTGCAAATAGTATTTTGTAGATTTTCCATCTGACGGAATTCTACAAAGTCCCCCTCCATCGCTGCCCACCCAAATTGTTCCTATATGATCTTCACATATCGATAGAATTGGATATGGACTAATGTTGCTGGAAGAATTTTCATCGAGGCTCAGTTGTAAAAAATTCTGACTGCGAAAGTCGAGATAATTTACACCTTCGCTTGATGTGCCTATCCAAAGCCCACCATTTTTATCTTCGAATATCGATAAAACCGCGCCGTTGCTTAACGACCATGGGTTAAACTTATCGTGCCGGATATTTTGGAAAGATTTATTACGCAAATCGAATCGGTCCAAACCACCGTCAATCGTACCCATCCAAATATTTGAGCGGCTGTCGGCAACGATACTTAATATTCTTTCGCTGCTAAGATTGTTTTGGTATTCTCCTTGATGATGATATGTTTCAATTTCACTGGTGATTTTATTGAGCACACTTACACCGCCATCTGCTGAAGCTACCCAAATTCTTTGGTTCGAATCCTCAGTAATGTCAAAAATATTATTGCCACCGATTGAATGACTATCACTTTCTTTATGCTGATATTTCTGAACAATATCGGAATTATAATCATACTTAATCAGTCCTTCCGATGAGCCAATCCAAAGAATATTTTCTTTAGAAGCATATAGTACTTGGGGATGAATTCCTTCTAATTTCTTTTCGTTCTCAGGCGGTATGGAATGGTAAATAAACTTGTCATTTTTGCGATTATAAAAAAAGAAACAGCATTTACTCGTCACAATCCAAAGTTTGCCATTTGAATCCTCACTTAACGATCTTACTTTTAATTCATTTGGATCGGAGGAATTATTTAATGTGATTTTGTAGTGGATAAATTTCTCACGCTCTGCATCAAACCTATCAAGTGTTCCCTTAAAGGTTACAATCCACAAACATCCTTCATTATCTGAATAAAGCTTTTTAATTCCGTTGTCGGAGATAGAGTTATTATCAAACGGATCATTTCTGAAAATTTTGAAACTATATCCATCATATCTGTTCAATCCGTCTACAGTTGCAAACCACATAGACCCTTGCTTGTCCTGTGCAATACTAAATACTGTAGATTGCGATAGCCCCTGTTCAATTGAAATATGCCTGAAACGAAGTTGATTAGTTTGTGAATATACAGGTGATAAGAGAACTAATATCAAAAACTCAAGTATTAATAAATTCTTTAGTGAGAAATACACTCCGCATTTCCAGTTAACAGAAGCAGAATAAAATTTTATGGTCAGACAATAATTGAACAGCATCCAAACTCAAAAATATTAAACGGAAGTCTATAACTATTTATTGTAAAAATATTCCTTTTTAGCAAATTTTTTCGTGATGCGGCAACATAATCGAAATTATTTTTTCCCCGCTAAACTAAATCAACGTTGCAGCGATAATGGGACAAGAATAAGAATTTGTTCTGTCAAATAGGGATATATAAAATTAGGACTACACGGACTCAATTGCGGTCGATGCAGAGTTATTTAACGAACACAAAGGAACCCAAAATGAAAGTAAAAAAATATAAAGATTGGAAAATTGCGAGCAAAATAATCAGTGCTTTTATCCTCGCAATGATTCCTATTGTATTATTCCTATTCATATATGTTCTTCCCAAAGTGGAAGATAAATTATATACGGAAAAACAAACCGCTACAAAACAAATCGTCGAAATCGCATTTTCCGAAGTCCAGCAATATGTCGGTATGGAATTGAATGGATTGCTTTCACGGGATGAAGCTCAGGCCAAGGCCAAAGATGCACTTCGTCCAATGCGATACGATGGTCAAAATTATATTTGGATAAACGACACTCACCCAACAATGGTTATGCATCCTCTAAAACCGGAACTCGAAGGACATGATGTTTCGGATAACAAAGATCCCAATGGAATTTACTTATTCAGGGAATTTGTTAATGTGTGTAAATCCAACGGTGCTGGTTTTGTTAATTATAGTTGGGATAAACCCGGATTTACTCAACCCCAACCAAAAATTTCTTATGTTGCCTTAATTAAACAGTGGGATTGGGTAGTTGGCAGCGGTATTTATGTTGATGATGTGGAAGAAGAAATAGCAGCATTAAACACAAGCATAATTATAGGAATGATTATCGCTTTTGGTATTGTGCTTGTTATCAGTTTCCTATTTACAAAATTATTAACTAGGCCTATCTTCAAATTAAAAGAAGCTGCAAACAGAGTAGCTGAAGGCGATGCGGATTTTAATATTAGCGTAGACTCGGAAGATGAATACGGTGATTTGCAAAAATCATTCGGTGTAATGGTAAATAATATTCGCGAGCAAGCTGCAGTTGCTGATAAAATTTCACTGGGCGATGTAAATGTTTCTATTAACGTTAGGTCAGAGAAGGATATCCTTTCCAAAAGCATGCAAAAACTTTTGAATACATTAAAAGAATTAATAGAGGATACTAGAAATCTTACCCACGCCGCGCTCGATGGTCGTTTAAAAACACGCGGAAACGCAGATAAATATAGCGGCGGTTTTAAAGAAATTGTTGCGGGTATTAACAGCACCCTCGATGCTGTAATTACACCCGTTGAGGTTGGCTCGTCTGTATTAACCGATATGGCCAAAGGCGATTTAACCGTGCGAGTACAAGAAGATTTTAAAGGTGATTACCAGCTCTTAAAAAACAATATTAATCACCTTGGTGAATCATTAATGTATGTATTATCCGAAGTAGCTGAAGCTGTTCAAACCACTGCAAGTGCAAGTAATCAAATTTCTTCTTCATCGGAGGAAATGGCTGCCGGCGCTCAAGAGCAATCATCACAAACTTCTGAAGTAGCAGGCGCTATCGAAGAAATGACGAGAACAATTGTTGAAAATACAAAGAACACTTCACTTGCCGCGGAGAAGGCAAAAAATTCCGGCACCAAAGCCCAGGAAGGCGGGAAAGTAGTTGATGAAACCATTAGGGGTATGGAGCGAATTGCAGATGTGGTACAGGTATCTGCCGCTACTGTTGAAACACTCGGTAATAGCAGCAACCAAATAGGTGAAATCATTCAAGTCATTGACGATATCGCTGATCAGACAAATCTCCTTGCTTTGAATGCAGCTATTGAAGCCGCTCGAGCGGGTGAACAAGGACGCGGTTTTGCAGTTGTCGCAGACGAGGTTCGTAAACTTGCCGAACGAACTACTAAAGCCACCAAGGAAATTGCTTCGATGATTAAAAAGATTCAACAGGATACTGCCGAAGCGGTTGAGTCGATGAAAAAAGGTAAAGATGAAGTTGAAAAAGGCAAAGTGCTTGTTAACAAAGCAGGCGCATCGCTATTGGAAATTATTAAAGGAACAGATGAATCGGTTGACATAATTACCCAAGTTGCTGCGGCAAGCGAAGAACAATCTGCCGCTGCTGAGCAAATAAGCAAGAGTATCGAAGGGATTAATTCCGTTACTCAAGAATCAGCTCAGGGTATTCAGCAAATAGCAAGGTCGACCGAAGACTTAAGTAAACTGACTCTCAATTTGCAGGAGAAAATTTCTCAATTCAAATTAACAAAGATGGATCAATTCGATTTTGAAAAAAATAACGGTCATAGAAGAGTTTACGCAGCTTAATTAATAGTGTCAATAATGATAAAGGGATTTGACCAAAATCGAATCCCTTTTTTACTTTTAAAAATTATAAGTCCAACCATTATGTTACTTCCTCTTTAAACAAAGTAGTCGAGTCAAAGTATTTTTTTAGCAACATTTTGTGCAATTCACATCAACATAAGGCTATTAAAAACATTTTTCCCTTTTTTTATAAAACTTATTGAAATCATACATTGGATAAACCGATGATGTACCATAAAACAAATTGCTCTTTTTAAAATAATGACCGCCATTTTTCTTGATGTATAGTAGGTCATTAGAACAAAATTTTCTATAAACAAGATGGAGTATGTTATGAGGAAAAAAACAAATATATTCTTAGGGCTTTTTCTCACGGTGATCATTTCAGTTATATCCACACCTATCACCAGCTTGGCCCAAAATGAATTAGATATATACGGTTATTTTGCAACCAGACTCGAAAAGCAGTTCGATACAAAAAGCTCCTCCGGGACAGTAGCTGAAGGAAGTTTATACGAATGGGCTTATCCATCCCTGAATATAATGATGCAGCATCAAATCAATGATAATTTCAAAGTGTTCATCAATATCAACGGTGCAAAGGCAAGTACGCTCGACATCAGAAATTACTGGGGCGAGTATTCCTATAATAACCAGTTGAATATTCGACTTGGAAAAATTTACAGAAAATTCGGTTTATATAACGAGATTCTTGATGCTGTACCAACATATTATGGAATTGAACCTCCAGAATTATTTGATACCGATCATTTGATGATTTCACGTACAACCACATTGATGGTTTACGGAAACTTTGATTTGGGAAGCGGTAATTTTAATTACAGTTTTACAACAGATGACGGTGAAGGCGGCGCTATTGAAGGCGCAGTCCCATTAGGATATGATTTTAACTACAAATTTTTAGGCGGTGATTTTGTTTTGGGAACATCAGGTTATGTATCCGGCGGCGATGCCGTTCCCGATATAGCAGTTGGAAAAGGTTCGCCTAAGAGCGGGGTACTCCCATGGATGTCAACAGATCATTTTAATATTATGGGTGGTTATGCGGAATTTACTTACGGAAGTTTACTTGTTCAAACAGAATTTTGGAATTCCTCTCATAAGGCAAAAAGAGATCCCGGAAGCGTAATTACTCTTGCACAAGATGCCGGATTAAACGCTGCTCAATTAGAAAGATTTTTAAAAGATCCTGAAAAGGATGTTACTACCCTGACTGATGATGACGTAGTACAAACCGCTGATTTTAATATTCAAACATGGTATGTACGTGCGGGATATTCGTTTGAAACATCGATTGGCGAAGTTGCCCCTTATGTTCAATGGGACTGGTACAGCAATCCGGAAACAATCGAAAGTAAAACATACGGCGGTGACGCAGAGGCAGGCGCTTCAGATGACGGAGTATTTAATAAATCTACCTTGGGCGTAGTTTTCCGCCCTGTCCCCGAAGTTGCGGTTAAGTTTGATCAAAGTTATCACTTTTATAAAGCGGGTGGCGAGAGTGTCAACTATCCCGAAATCAGACTTGACGTTTCATACATTTTTGGTAACTAAAATCGGAGAGGATAAAATGAAAACATTAAAATACAATACATTAAAAATTATATTCTTATCAACCCTCATCATGGTATTAAGTTGTAGTTTAAGCTATAGTCAAATAAGTGTTGTGGTTTCAAAATCATCAACACAGACATTAACAAAAGATGCTGCAAAGGAAGTCTTTTCCGGTGCAAGAACAACATGGTCAACCGGTGCAAAGATACTCGTCGTAGATCAATCCGAAACAGAAATAGGAAAGAAATTTTACGACGTATTCCTTGGGAAATCTGCCAGCCAGGTAAGAGTGCAGTGGACGAAACTTGTTTTATCGGGTCAGGCAACTGCCCCTGTAAAAGCTTCAAGTGACGATGACGTAAAATCAAACGTCGCGAAAAATCCGAATGCCGTAGGATATATTTCTACAAAATCTTTGGACGGTTCGGTCAAAGAATTATTTAAAATAGAATAAACTGAGGTGTAAAGTGAAGATCGATTTCACAGTAGGAAATAAAATTAGATTTGCGCTCATGGGTGTTGTTGCATTTATTTCTTTATTCATATTCATTTATTTCCCGATGAATCAGAAAGCACAATTGGAAAAGAACCACCAGCAAAAGTTGAAATCGCTGACCGAGACAGTTGCGTTAGGTGTAAATATCGGGATTAAAAGCGGTGATATCACCGCAACTCAGAGCGCATTCGAATTCGCCAAGAAAGAAGTTGGAGTAAGATTCATTGCCCTGCTTTCGGATAATACGCTTATTTCTTCATACCCGGAAGGATTGACGATTGATGATGAGCTCCTAAAATCCGATACATTAATTGTTGAATCGACGAAGATAGAATCGGATTCGTTTAATGGCGAAATTATAATCGCTGCTTCGAAAGATGAAATCAATAATGAGGTAGCAAGCACCCGAACTACAGCTGTAGTCTTTTCCCTCGCACTCATCGTCATGGGATTGATTGTCGCTTTCTATTCAGCCCGCAGTATCACCAAACCTATAATCAAACTGAAGGAGAGCGCAAACAAAATTTCTAACGGCGATTTAAATACTGAAATCGACACAAGTTCAAAAGATGAGGTCGGTGCGCTTGCTCAATCTTTTAAAGTAATGATTAACCATATTAAAGATGCCAATGAAAAATTAAATATCGAAAAAAACAGCATCGCTGAAAAAGTTACAGCAGCAGTTCGTGAATCCGAGGAACAGAAAGAATATCTTTCAAGCAGTGTGAATAAAATGCTCGGCGAAATCGAAAGATTTGCGAGCGGCGACTTGCGCATCGAATTAAAACCGGTAAGAAACGACGATGAGATTGCACGGTTGTATTTTGGCTTCAATCATGCAGTTCAGAATATTGAGCAAATGCTTCGCCAGGTTTTTGAAGTGGTTCAATCAACAGCTTCAGCCAGCAATCAAATTTCTACATCGACTGAAGAAATTGCCGCAGGTATTCACGAACAAAGTTCGCAGACAACTGAAGTTGCAGGTGCTGTAGAAGAGATGACAAAAACAATCTTCGAGACTTCAAAAAATACTTCCCTTGCATCCGAAGCATCGAAAAATGCGGGGGAAATTGCCAGAGAAGGTGGAATTGTTGTTCGCGAAACTATTGAAGGCATGAATCGTATTGCAGTAGTTGTTGAAAAAGGAGCCGATACTGTACATGCTTTAGGCAGAAGCAGCGAGCAGATTGGTCAAATCGTTCAAGTAATTGATGAGATTGCTGATCAAACTAACTTGCTTGCTTTGAATGCTGCAATTGAGGCTGCGCGTGCCGGCGAACAAGGACGCGGATTTGCTGTTGTAGCGGATGAAGTAAGGAAACTTGCCGAACGAACAACAAAAGCCACAAAAGAAATTGCTTCGATGATAGTACAGATTCAAAAAGATACCGAAGCTGCTGTAAGTGCTATGGGCGAGGGCAAACTACAAGTGGCAAAAGGGAAAGAACTTGCTGACCGCTCAGAAATATCTTTAAAGGAAATAATTAAAGGATCAGAAAAAGTAACGGATATTGTAATGCAGGTAGCAGCCGCCAGCGAGCAACAGAGTGCTGCAAGTGAAGAAATCAGTAAAAATATTGAAGCGATTAGTAATGTAACCAACGAATCATCAAGCGGAATACAACAGATTGCACGCGCTATCGAAGACTTGAACAAATTAACAGTCGATTTGCAGGAAAGTATATCACGGTTCAAACTATCCAACACCGATAAGCAATTACAATTCGAAAGAAATAACGGTCATAGAAAAAATCACGCTGCATAATTAAAATTACCTATCAAAAAAAAAACAAAGGGATTCGTTATAAACCGAATCCCTTTTTTAATATTCAATATTGGGAATAGCATTTGAATTATTTGACATTCTGACCACCAGATTCAATAATTGAATTTGTTACTAAAATATTCAGAAATGCTTCCGATAATGATAGCAGAGATGAGAAAATATATTCCCTCTTAAAATACAGGTAAGGGCACTTGTTTTGGACAAATACATAGACGAATCAGTTGACAATATAAAATCAACAGTAATTAAGGAAAGAGTAATAAAGGAGAGAAGAGAAAATGAGAAGAATAATTCGATATATTCTTTTTACTATCATACTGGTAATCCTACCATTAAATCAAGCTGCCGCGCAGGATTTCAAAAAAATTATTGCGATTGTCGTGGAGATGGAAAATTCTCTTAAGCAATTAATCGCCAATGAAGAATCGGCACGACAAGCGGATTTTACTTCATTGAAAAATGACATTGAAGTCTTACAACAAAAAATAGATCAGATTCCAGCGGGATTGGATGATAGCACAACAGTTGATTTAAAAGGACTCGCCGCTCGAGTCGCTCAGATTGAGGCTAAAGTAAAAAATCTGCCGGATGTTAACGGATTGGTTTTACAACTAAACCAATTAATCGGCGAACTGAAGACTGCAATTCAAACAGCGCCAACTCCTGTACAAACTACCCCTCCTCTGTTCAATATAAAGACAGGCATTTTGTTACAAGCCCATGCTCAAGCAATTCAAGAAGGAAGTACGGTAACGCAGGATGCAGATCCAAATTATACACAGCACTGGCAGCGGCAATTATTCGTAAGAAGAATTCGCGTAATACTGGGTGGCGACATAGCGAAAAATACTTCGTTCTTTTTTGAGACCGATGCGCCAAATATTGGAAAATTAACTGGTCAGGGTGTTAAGGATACAAAATTTACGATGTATATTCAGGATGCATACATTCAACATAGTTTTATGCCGGAGTTAAGTGTAATTGCAGGATTACAATTAGTCGGTATCTCCAGGAACGGCTTACAAAGCGCTGCATCACTGATGGGACTCGATTACGGCTCATATCAATTTTTAACAAGCGGCCCGCTCGATAATTCTGCCGGTAGAGATTTTGGTGTAAATCTTAGAGGATTTCTTTTTGATGAAAGATTGGAATACCGCGCTGGAATGTTCAGCGGGAAAAGTACAAATCCATATTCGCCTTTCAGGGTAGCCTCACGTTTTAATTACAGTTTCTTCGATAAAGAGAAAGGGATTTTTTATCCCGGTACTACTCTCGGTAAAGGTCAAATTGTATCGGTAGGCGCTGGCTTCGATATGCAGAGAAGTTATTCGGCATTTTCTTTCGACGGCTTTGCTGATTTACCCTTAGGCAGTCCTGGCTCGGTAACTTTTTCTTCATCATTCACTTTACTTGATGGCGGTGGAAGCGATACCGATTCAACGATGTTTACCGGTTCGATTCCAAAACAATCAATTTTCTTTGGCGAACTCGGTTACTTTTTTAAGGATTTGAATCTTCAGCCATATGTGAAATATGAGGTCAAAGATGTAAACGCTACCGTACTGAAACAAGTAGGCGCAACCACAGCCACATTGGAATATGTCAATCAACTGAAATCGAGTCAGAGATTCGGTGTTGGATTGAATTACTTTATTACCGGTCACAATGCAAATGTGAAAATACTTTATGAAATACTAATGGGAAACAGAGCCTCATTAACTGCCGGAGTATCCGAAAGTTACTCGACTGGTTTACTAACTATACAGCTCCAGTATTTTACATTCTAACTTGTATTTGAAAGTAAAAACAAGGGGAAATGAAAATGACTGAAAATAAATATCATAAACAAATAAGGAAGGAATTACTTGTAATCTCCTGCTTCATATTTGTATTTATATTTTTTACTCAACCTTCGATTTTTCCGCAGGGAAAGGAATTAACAACTGAAGAAAAACTTCTTGAATTGATGAATCAAAAACCTGCGGTGGAACCGGGCGTAACAAAGGTAGAGGTTAAAAAAGAAACCAACAGCAGTGAAATAAAACCGGTTGAAACAGAACAGGTAGTGGCACAGGAAGCACCGGTTGTTGTTGAAGAAAAAGAACAAACAAACAACTCAACCATAACACCGCCTCAACCGGTAGAGACAAAAGTTGAGCTACAATCAAATGAAAGCGGATTCCCGATCTCGTTCACAACATTGATATTGCTTGCAGCTTTCATTGCAATAAGTTTAATAATATTTAAGATAAGGAATAAGATCATGCACCAGAGAATAACACGTTTTAAGGATTGGGGAATAGCAACGAAAATAATAAGCGTTGCGATTGTATCAACTCTTTTAATTTCATTTGTAGTACTATTTTATTTTTTGCCTTCATTCGCTGAGCAAATGCGGACAAATAAAGTTGAGGTTACAAAAAATCTTGTTGAGGTAGCTCACTCTCTTTTAAAGGAATACGATCAGCGCGTAACAAATGGCGAGTTTTCATTAGAAGAAAGTCAGAAAAGAGCGATGAAAAGAATAAGCACACTGCGTTACGCAGGTGATAATTATTTCTGGATTAATGACCTGCATCCCAAAATGGTTATGCACCCCATAAAACCAGCGTTAGACGGGACGGACCTTACCGAAAACAAAGATCCAAACGGCAAGCAGCTTTTTGTTGAATTTGTGAAAGTATGCCAGGCTGCTGGCGAAGGCCTTGTCGATTATATGTGGCCAAAACCAGGTATCGATCAGCCTGTTCCGAAAATTTCATATGTTAAGCTTTACAAACCGTGGGGCTGGATTATTGGAAGCGGTACTTATGTAGATGATGTAGATGAGCTGATAGCCGGTATGCGTACAAAAGTTTTTTTGGGTTTAGGTCTTGCTTTCATTATTTCTGTTTTTGTTGCATTATATATGGGAAAATATATTGGCAAACCCGTAAAGAAACTAACCGAAGCTGCGGATAAACTTGCGACAGGAAATATTGATGTAAGTCTCGATATCGACAGTCAGGATGAAGTTGGTAGACTTTCAGGTTCCTTTACCAAAATGATTGAAAATATAAAAGAGCAAGCAAACGCAGTAGAGTGTATCTCGAGAGGCGATCTTAAAGTTGTTGTGAATGTAAAATCCGATAAAGACGTGCTATCGCAAAGCTTGTTAAAACTTATTGAAATAATTCGCAATCTGATAACTGAATCTGTTAAGCTTAGTACTGCCGCTATCGAAGGCAAACTTTCCGAAAGAGGCAATATTGATAAATTTTCGGGCGGATATAAAGAAATTGTTGCCGGTATAAATTCTACTCTTGAAGCCATCATAATGCCGTTCAGTGAATCAAAAAACGTACTTGAAAAAATTGCCGATGGTGATTTAACCGCCCGAATGAACGGTGACTATAAAGGCGATTTTAATTTGATTAAGAACAGCATTAATGAACTTGCTGATTCATTTAACAATACGCTTGTCGAATTTACCGATGCAATAGAAGCCACTGCAAGCGCAAGCCATCAAATATCATCGTCGGCTGAAGAAATGGCTGCAGGTTCGCAGGAACAATCTGCTCAAACATCGGAAGTTGCCAGCGCAATCGAAGAGATGACAAGAACCATTATCGAAAATACAAAGAACACAACCTTCGCTGCAGAAAGAGCAAAATCTTCCGGCGAAAAAGCAATTGAAGGCGGAAAAGTTGTTGAAGAAACAATTGACGGAATGTCTCGCATTGCCGATGTTGTAAATTCATCTGCTGCTACTGTTGAAACACTCGGCAACAGCAGCAATCAAATTGGCGAGATAATTCAGGTTATTGATGATATTGCAGATCAAACGAATTTACTTGCTCTTAATGCCGCTATCGAAGCTGCACGTGCAGGTGAACAAGGCCGCGGATTTGCAGTAGTTGCCGATGAGGTTAGAAAACTTGCCGAACGTACGACTAAGGCAACGAAAGAAATTGCTTCAATGATTAAAAAAATCCAGTTAGACACTGCCGAGGCTGTTGAGTCAATTCAAACAGGAAAAGAGGAAGTTGAAAGAGGAAAATTACTCGTCCATAAAGCCGGAGCCTCATTAAATGAAATTATTGCGAGCGCTGACAAAGCTGTGGATATTATTACGCAGGTAGCCGCAGCCAGCGAGGAACAATCGGCTACTGCTGAACAAATAAGCAAGAGTATCGATGGAATAAATGCCGTAACTCACGAATCGGCAACAGGCATTCAACAAATTGCCCAATCAACCGAAGACTTGAGTAAACTGACAATGAATTTGCAAGAAAAGATTTCTCAGTTTAAGTTGACTTCAAGCAAGCAGTTCAATCACGTACGAAATAACGACCAGAGAAAACATCAGGCCGCTTAACTAGTAACATTGCGGGACTCGCTTAACGGCGGGTCCCTTTTTTATTTTTCGCAGGTGAGTTTATTGTAATAATTTTACCGATGCCCAATCCAATTCCGAGCACACCGCCAACCTTAACCGCATTAGAAAGATAATGCATCAGACTTGTAGATCTGATATATGAGTAAGATTCGAAAACAAAAATGTTAAGCAGTGTAGCAATAATGTAAATAATCAAAAATCCAATTAGATAGAAAGCTACTATTCCCGGTTTGGTTTTAGCCCATCTGATTTTCAGCCTGTGTTTGTTATAAGAATAAACAAAAAATCCTATCAAAATAAACCAGAAGAAATTCCGGAGTAAGATTTTAAAATCATTCGATGGAAGAAATACTACAATCAAAAAGATGGCGATAAAGGCACAGATAAAAATAAAATCCCTCAAATTTCTTAGCTTAAAAACAATCTCAAATAATATTGCCGCTAATCCAAAAAGCGTGTAGGTGAACAATGTATTATCAACGTCCAGCACATAAATTCCAAGAACAGCAATTCCCAGTAAAATAAAGATAATAGCCTGGATAATGGAATCAATAGTCATGTTTAAATGCTTATTTGCCATAAATTTTTCCGATTTTGATTTACAAAAAATTTTTGATCTGATTTCTTCTTTTCAATTCCTTCACTGCGCGAAGAAGTAATTGACAAATACGTCTGTTAAAATAATAAAAAGTGTTCATGCTAATAGGATGAAATTGCTTTCGTTCTTAGCCATAAAAACGTGGTCATAATTTTTGACCTAATGATAAAACCGGATTTCCCTAAATTTGAAACAAAAAAAAGGAAGTTTATAGCGAATCTCTACCATTTTATTTTTCAAATTTCGGATATGTCAATGGTACGCTTTCTTTTTCCTATTCTTGTTCTTAATCTTATTCTCTCACCTCCCCGCTTATACTCGCAAAGTTTAGTTGCAATCAGCGGTACTGTTATTGATTCAATCTCAAAAGAGCCACTCCAGTACTGCAATGTAATGTTTGAAAATACCTCGGTGGGAACAACCACAGATGAAAAGGGCCACTTCTCATTTAATCTGAAGCCGGGGAATTATTCTCTAAAAGTCACAATGGTCGGATACCAAAATCATGAAGCGAATCTGGAAGTTAATTCGTCAATGACATTAAAAATAGAATTGCAATCGGAGGCGATTCAACAAAAAGACATCACTGTGCTGGGGGAAAGAAACAAAACGAATATTAATGAGCAGAATCTCGATTCGGAAGAAATAAAACTTATGCCGAATGTTTTTTCAGACCCGCTTCGCTCGGTTCAGGTGATGGCTGGTGTTGTTACGAACAATGAATTGTCAACCGGATACAATGTCCGCGGAGGTAATTTTGATGAGAATTTAATTTATTTGAATGGATATGAAATATACAGACCGTTTCTTCTTCGACAGGCTGGTGAAGATTTATTCTCTTTAATAAATCCCGATATGGTTTCAAAGATGAATTTTTATAACGGCGCTTTCACCGCTAAGTACGGCGATAAAATGTCGTCAGCTCTCGAAGTCGATTACAGCATGGATAGTCGGAAATTTATTACGGCGAATCTGCGAGCAGATTTATTAAATATCGGTTTGAATCTTAAAGGCGCTGCTGAAAAGTTGACGTGGAATTTTGGAGCGAGATATTCATATCCGGGAAGTTTCATGCGCAATTTCCAAACTCTCGGCGAGTACAATCCATCATATTCTGATGCTCAACTGATAACGAAATATAATTTCAATGATAAATCATCTCTCGAATTTTTCGGTGTTTACGCACTAAATAGTTTTGATTTGAAACCTGAAAACTGGGTAGGAAATTTCGGTGGGTTTTTTAGAGGAGATAACCGTGAAGTGGAAATCACTTATAACGGTCAAAGAAAATATGAGTTTAAAACGTTTCTTGTTGGTTTGAAATATTCAACAGCTCCATTCGACGATTTAATGCTCAATGTAAGCGCATCAAATTATAACACATCGGAAACCGAGGATGAAAATCTTACCAGCGACTTATTTTATAACGGACAAGAAGGAGAAGAATTATACGAATATCTCAAATCAAAAGTGGAAGACATTGACAATACTCTCGATTACAATTCATACAGTTTCAAATCAACTTTGACTTATTTACACGACAATTATTCAATTCTTTTGGGCGCTGAATACCAGATTAATAATCTCAAAAATAAAATCGACGAGTATATTGTAGAAAGCGGCGACAGTTCTTTGCTTATTGCTCCCCGCGATGTCAATATTGCGAATAGTGAAAAGCTGAATTCGTTTTCAACTTTTGTAGATGCAAATTATAAATTCTCCGAATCGTTAATTGCAAATGCCGGACTGCGTTTTACAAAATACAATTACTCAAATGAAAATCTTTTTTCACCCCGTATAAATTTGGTTTGGACTCCAAGCGTATTGAATAAATTTTCTTTGAGCTGGGGTTATTATTATCAGCCGCCGTTCATAAATGAATTACGAAACCCGGAATTGACAAATTTGAAATCGCAGAAAGCAATTCATTACATCGCCGGGTGGGAAAATCAATTCAAAGAAAAGATAAAATTCACAGCGCAGATTTATTATAAAGAACTCGACAACTTGATTCCGTTTTATTTTGAAAAAATGAAAATGCTTTATGTGAAAGGAAACACACGTGAAGGATACGCATTCGGCGCAGATTTCCAGTTTGATGGTGAAATCGTGGAGGGCATGCGCAGCTTAATTAGTTACAGTTATCTCGATTCGAAGGAGCGGAATAAAGGCGGCGGCAGTTATCAAAGAAGGTTAATGGATCAAACACACACCATTCAAATATTTCTGCAGGATAAATTTAAAAAGCATCCCAACTGGCAGTCTCATGTAAAATTTCTTTTCGGGAGCGGAATTTTGTTTTATGAGCGTGCGATTACAGATGATCCCTCAACTGGGATGAAAATGATTACCGTTGATATCAACAATCCTCAGGAGTATTTCATATTCTTTAGAGTCGACATGGGACTCTCGGCAAGTTTTGAAGTTTCGGAAAAATCGAAGTTATTAGTCGTAGCGGAAGTGATGAATGTATTTAATCACCGTAACTATCTTGGATACGATTGGGTGAATGCGTTAAAGGATTACAATTATTTATTTAGAGTGCCGCACATTCTTAGCAGCAGGTTTTTTAATATCCGGGTTGAGCTGTCGATCTAATATTATTATGTAATTCGAAGCGAAGCTTCGAAGGAAAGTATAATTGCTAATATCGAAGCTAACGCTTCGATTTACATTTATGGATTAAAATAAATGCCCGCAGTTGAAATAGAAACCTGTGGTCAAAATTTTACCGTGATTCCAAATTTTGTTATTGTATCAAGCTCTTTTGTTTCATCGGGCGGTCTGCTGTCGTAACGCAAATTAAACTTCACATTGAAATCTATTAGCTTACCGAGATTCATAATTAATGCTTCCTCGGATATAATTTTATGGTCATCCCAATTCCCGATCTCCGGTTGAAAATATGTAACGCTTATAAAGCGGAAATCTTTTTTCAAATCAATTTCGAAAGTCAGGTAAGTACTAATTCGATGTGAATTTTTATTTTTGCCGTGCAGCGAATTATCCGGAAGATCGTATTCTTCGATTTCGTACATGTATGCAATACCAAGCCTGCTCTTAAAATCGCCGATATGTAGGAAACGAAATCTTAATCCGGTTCCAATTAATTCCCTCTCAAGTAATTTTCTCTTTTTATTAAAATCATATTGAAGAAAAGTTTCGTGCTGAATGAGATCGTCGATAGTGATAACATTTCTGAGATGCAAAAGTGATTGATCAAAAAAACTTTGCCCCTTATTCCACCCGAGTCCTCCATCGAAAACAAGAAATGTGTACGAATTTCCCCAATTATAATTTAACCGGCCACCAAGTGTAATCAATTTAAAATCAGTATTGCCAGTGATAATGGTTGCTTCGAAATCCGCATTGCCGGAGAAGCCAATACTGTCGGCATCCTTCCGGAAACGCTCCGTATTGATTTGGGCATTGAGCGATGATTCAAAAACAATTAGTAGAAAAATTACTCCAAGTATTGGTTTCATCGTTTATATTTCCCCATCAATTGAGATTCGGCAAGAACATGTCCTTGCATTGCTTTTTCCAAATCAGCTTTTTTTATTCCGGGTTTTAAATTCAGTTCGGTATCAAGTGCATATAATTTAAAAAAGTACCTGTGTGTACCGCCGGGAGGGCAAGGTCCACCGTATCCCAATTTGCCAAAATCATTTTTACCGTGTTTACTTCCGTCGGGTAAAATATCTTTTGGTTCAATTCCTTCCGGTAAACTTGTTACACTACCGGGGATATTAAAGACTACCCAATGAACCCAAATCCCGACAGGTGCATCCGGATCATCGCAAATAAGTGTGAAGGTTTTTGTATTCTGCGGTGCGCCTGTCCACTCAAGCTGCGGCGATACGTTGATGCTATCACAGGTGTACCTGGCAGGGATCATTGTTCCTTCGGTAAAAGCGGGAGAAGTGATTTTCATATTTCCTCCGGTTGATTTGTTAATTTCGTTTTTGTTAACGGCAGAGGAAGAATCCGACTCACGGCAGGCGAGTAAGAGTAAGATCAAGAATAAGAATGCCGGGAATACGGATGCTGAAAATAATTTTTGATGCTTCATTTTTGTTTCTCCAAAAATGCCGATCATTTGTTTTCTTCGGTAAATAATTTTTCCGTCTTCACAACTTTAATTTCTTTTCCGGGCAAAATCAAATATATCCCTACTTAATCTTGTGTTTACAATTGGCTGTATATTTGGTACGGTTTGAAATTCATTCAAGCAAATCGGACTGTATTAAAATCAATAGATTTTCATCGCAAAAAAAAACCGGGACAATAATGTACCCGGTATTTACTTTTTAATTAAGGTGATTTTGTTGATCTACAGCTTTTAATTAAAATGAAAATAAATATTATCTCTGCGCCCCCGGGCTGCTTTATCGGCTGGCTTGCAGCAGCAGGGAACGCAAAGATTTGCCTTAGGGTGCTAAGGTTTATTTCCTATCATTTCATTAAAACAAACTTTTTCGAACTTACAAACGAACCGGCGCGAAGCTGGTAGAAGTACACTCCGCTCGAAAGTTTACTTCCTCCGTAGGAGCGGGCGTCAAACTTTACTTCATAATTACCCGGGGCTTTTGTTTCATGTACAAGTGTTGCCACCTCATTCCCGAGTATATCATATATCTTTAATGTTACCACTTGCGAACTTGGAATTTGATATTTTATTACGGTTGTTGGGTTGAACGGATTGGGGTAGTTTTGTTCAAGCGCAAATCTACCCGGTATTGATTCTGCCGATACTTCGATAACATCGCTGTAACTATATTGTCCGTTCATGTCGATTTGTTTTAAGCGATACATATAGTCAACCGACTGAACGTTCTTATCTTCAAACGAATAATTTTTTAGTGAGTTTGAATTACCATTTCCATTAATAAATCCAATCTTCTCCCAACCCGATTCTTGCTCTCCGCCATTACTCCATACTCCATACTGCTTACTTTTCTCTCTATCTCGAATCCATAATTGCTAACTTCTGTGGCTGTCATCCATTTCAGTAGTACGGAATTTTCCTTAACCGAGGCTGTAAATGAAGACAGTTCAACCGGCAATGGCGCATTTATATCTGTTTCCCATAATCCGCGTCCGTATGTTCCGGCTCTTAATTTATCAACCGCACCGCCGCTGGCATAAAATATTTCTAATTCGCTTACAACAACATTCGGCAGTCCGCTATTATAAGCTGCCCAAGCATTCGTGCCGTCTTTCATGTAAACGCCAACATCGGTACCAACAAATAACACATTCCTGTCGGTTAAGTCTTTATACTGAACGATACACATGACAGGAAGATTCGGGAGACCGGCGGAAATGTTTGTCCATATTCCACCGCCGTCGATTGATTCATATACTTTTGAACCATCGGTGAATCCACCGTAAGTAATCCACACAGTATTCGGATCATCATTTTTTACAGCAATATAGGTAATGTAATTCGAACTAGTAGGCAAGGATAATGTTATATCTGTCCAATCTGATGCCCCGCCATCTGTAGTCTTCCACATATTTGTCTTGTCGGCTGCATATAGTACAGCGGAATTGGAGGGCGCTATTGCAAGCGAGCGTAATTTACTGCCTGAGCTCAACACCTGAGATGCGCTTGTCCAGTTATTTCCTCTATCTGCTGTTTTCCATACTTTATCATAACCAGCAAAAAGAGTTGAGCTGCTTGATGGACTAATAACATAAGGAGTTACCCATGCGCCTATAGGTTGTCCACCAGGAATATTAGCTGAAATATTTGTCCCGCCCCAGGTCGTAAAGCCATTACTGCTTCTTGTAATCTGACCCTCAACATAGGTTGAATACATATAATTTGCATTAGAGTAATCAACAATACATTCCATACCATCTCCGCCATCTACATCTGACCAGGTGCTGGAATATTTTTTTGTTCCGTTATCCTGCAAGCCGGTAAGTACTGTATTGCTGCTCGTTTGTGAAACACCAATTCTGTAAATCTGACTGATTACCAATCCATTAGATAAATCAGTCCAGTTAGTTCCCCCGTCTGCAGTTTTATAAATCCCGCCATCGTTACCTTCAAACAATACATTAGTTACAGGTTGAAATGCAAGTGCGTGTTTATCGGCATGAACAACTTGAGGAGGGTCGGTACTCCAATGGGTAACACAGGTCCAGTTAACTCCACCATTAACAGATCTCCAGGTGTTAATACCACCTATAAAAACTGTATTTGCATCTATTGGAGAAGTGGCAATACATAAGTCGTACTTACCTTGACCTTCATTTGGGCCATTTCCATCACTTTCATATCCCAATAAACTTTTACCATCATCAGTACCGGCAGGAGCGGGATTTAGTAATGCGGTAAAACTTCCCCCGCTATTTACCGATTTATAAATATTCGCTAAACCACCGTTACTTTTCGCCATAAGAATATAAACAACCGCCGAATTATTGGCGCTAACTGCTAACTCACCTCTATAGCCACCATTGGATGTCCCCGGGATAGAAAATGAAAATGAATCACCGGTATTAACTGATTTAAATAAATATACATCTCCATAACCAATCGAGGTTCCATATACGATAGTTGGTTCTCCAGGCTTAAATTCCATGTCGATGATTTCATTAGGATTAACTGAAGACCAATCAGTACCGCCATTAATAGTTTTATAAATTCCATTCGATGTTGAAGCCAATAATATTTGAGTATTAGTAGGATGAATCAGTAGACGATAGATCTTAGTACCAGTTAAGGAAGACGTAAGCCCTGTAGCATTCCAATTAGCACCGCCGTCAACAGATTTCAAAACACCAATACTAGTATTATCTGCACCCTGTCCGCCGGCAAGACTCGATAAACTGCCTCCATCACGATCGCCCGTTGCAATATAAATTGTATTTACAGTTGTTCCATTAAAATCGTAAGGTATAGCAATATCGCTAACACCAAGTACGGATTGACTATTATTAAGTATAGTCCATGTTGGTCCTCCGACAGCATTAAGATTTTCAGTTTTCCAGATTCCGCCGGAAGGACTTCCAACCCAAGCAATATTGGCATCAGTTGGATGAAAAGCAATACAATTTATTCTTCCTAACCCGGCGTAGCCACCGGTGGATGAATTAGTTCCAAGGTTTACCCAACTTTCACCCGCATTGGTTTTTTTAAGATTATTGTGCGTCTTTAGATATTTTTGATATTCATCCACAGAAGTAGTAGTCGGGAACTCACCGGTTTTTTGATCTACCCGCTGTTCCCAATAATATTCCCAGCGTTTGTATAACTTCCAATTGGGGACTTTTCTTTTTACTCCATCTTCAATAACAAAACCGTTCTTTACATTTTTCGAATCCCAATAATTATTCATCTCTTTTTGGATTTGGTAAAAAGTTGATGTACTATTACCTATATTTTTGCCGGATTGTGAGGTCGATTTTAATTGCGCAAATAATCCATTGCCAAGTGCAATTAGGATAAATATTGACAAAATAATTTTCTTAGCATAAGTAAGCATAATGTTACATCCCTTTTTTTATTAATATTTGTTTTAGTCCGGGTAATTAGTTAATAGAAGCGGACTTAGTATCTGGATTTTATTGTTTAAGATGTGAAATTTTTGGGCGTAAAATTAAACCGGGCGGTATGTAAATACAATTTTATGTGGTTCGTAGTTATAATTCCGAACCACTTTGGGCGCTTAAAAGTAAATTGTTTAGAAAAGAAAGAATTTAGAGGACAGAGTTCGGAAATCAGATCTGACATCCGACTTGTGACAATTAGTATGACATCGGAATTGAATCAAAAAATCTTTTGGTATTAAGTTTTCAATGACCTTTCTTGTAGGTGTTATTTTGCTTCATCAAAAAGAAATACAAGGTATGACCACGAAGCGGTCGAATATTTGTAATAAAGTATATTGAAAAAGAAATTACCGATGCCGGAGGCATCGAAGCGTGATAGTCTTCCTTCCGGTAAGAAAGTTAAGCTACATAAATACATAACCGGAATAGTTCAAACAAAAATTGCAAAATGATCTGCATTAACTCCCTCCCGGATCACCTCCATTTTTTTGTGGGACTTCATCCGGCGGTTTGTATTTCAAGCGTTATTAAAAGAATTCGAAGTCGAATTTAATCCAAAATATTTGTTGGATTGGGAATAGACATTTCACTTCAACCGCAGAGCGGTTGTTTCTGCATTTTCTTTAGTCGTTTTTCATATGTTCAACTGCTTCGCAGTTGCTGTACTTTGCCGGCAATATCTTTTTATATTTTTATCTGTTTTGTAAAAATAATTGTCCAAATGGATAAACTCTTATTCTTTAATTACCTGGAATTCCATAATCTTTAAAATAATTAGAGGGAGTTGTTCCTGCTGTCTTTTTAAATGCTGATATAAATGTAGATTTTGATTTGAATCCGACTTCCTTAGCAATGCCTTCAATAGAATAATTTTCCCATCTTTTATTATTCATCTCTTGAAGCAGATACTCGATCCGCAGCTTATTAATAAATTCGTTGTAATTAAATCCGTAATGCTCATTAATAAGGTAGCTTAGGCGATGAACCGGTATCTTCGTTTCTTCTGCCATTATTTTTTGGGAAAAATTTTGTCGAAGGAATGGGTGTGTTGATAAATAACTTTGCAGAGAATTCAAATAATCTTCTTTCTGTCTTTCGGAAATTATTAATTTTCTACTGACGGGAAAATGTACCAGCGTACCGCTTACTTGCATCGGTTCATTGATACCATATAAAATATTCGGATTAAAAAATAATGTTAAACTGATAGTAAGAATATGCGCCCCGATAATAAATTGAGTTATTCCGGCAGCAATAAGTTCGGAATCGCTAAAAACAACTGCCATTATAATAATGAATAAATTAGTAAACCCGATTCCAAATAAGGTTTTCAACCATTTTGTAAAACGGGCAAGATTTTCCTTTCCTTCAGCATCTTTCCTTAAAAATTTTATAAAAGTGTAAAGCACTAAAACAGTGTACACAAGCGTGGAGATTACAAGCATGTAAGTGTATATTTCATCCCATGAATATTCAAGCTGTTCCATTTGTTCGGGATGTTCGAATAGTTTATACTTAGCTTCAATTAGGCTAATCTTTTCTTTAGTACTCAAAATATAAACCGGCGCATCAGCAATGAAAGCAATAAACGCCGGAATTAAATGCCAATAAACTTTTTTTGAAGTAAATTTTTGATTATACAACATTCCATTTACATACAAGTAAAATGAAGGAATACAAAATAATAGCATGGGGTAAGTAGTATTAAGTATATGCGGAATTACAAGAATTATCCCTTCATTCCATGCCGCTACATAAAAAATATGTAGACATATTATGAGCAAATGCAGCCCCAAAAACTTAACCATCTTATTATCTGTTTTAAAAAGAAGAAGAATTATTGAAGCAAGAAATCCTACAATTCCTGCGGCAAATAAAAAGAGGGCGAAAAAAGTATCAAGCATCTTTTATGGATCAATAAGTTTTATTAATTGGTAAATAAAAATAGGATAATTAAACGAAACAATTCAGAATCGTTTGTAAAGATTAGTATCGGCATCAAGATCGCACCTCCGAATCGATTATTTGAAATTATTTCCGGAGAGGTTGACAAGACATTCAAAAACTTTGAGTGATGACAAATAGCTATGAATACAATTTGTTTACCGTATTGAAAGAATTTTGAGAAGTTCCTCCATCTTCATAACCTTAATTTCTTTTCCGGGCAAAATCAAATTAGCCCAAACATAATTATGATGTTTGATTACAACCTCTGCTTTTGCATGTTCTCTATCGGCAGTTGTGTGCCCATCTTCAACAATAATAATATCGTAATCTTTGCTTAAAGCGGAACGGATTGTCGTATCAACACAAAAATCCGTTGCGCAGCCTGTAATAACCAATTCGTTTATTTCAAGTTCGTGTAAAATTTCTTGCAGTGCGGTTTTATAAAACGAATCGCATGCGGTCTTTCGAACCAGCAAATCAGTTTCCCTTCTTATTAAAGAAGGAAGTATCTCCCAGGCTTCGGTAAAAGGTTCGAACGTATCGCCTTTCTGTCCATCGTGTTGAATAAAAATAACTTTGTCTCCTTTCTCCGAAAAATATTTTGACAGCAGATTGATTCGGTTAACAACTCCAGCCGCATCGTAACGCGGCAAGTCGCCTTCGAATAATCCTCTCTGCATATCGATTATTAATAATGCTGTCATCGGTTAAACTCCTACTTTCATTAAAAATCCATCCCACTTAGGATGGGAATGTTCTTCTCATAATATTTGCATACCGCTGGCTCATTGCGAACGGTTCACAAATATTTTTTAAATGAACGTTATATGCCCTTATGCCGGACTTTGTAATTTTATCGATAGAATGAATGTTAATTACAGTTGCGCGGTGAATTCTAAGAAATGATTCCGGGGGAAGAATTTCAATCCAATTCCTTAAGGATTTTCTTACAATTATTTTACATCCGTCGCCGGTAACTATTTTTGAATATTCCTTTAACGCAGATATGTATATTATTTTTGAGAACTCAATTATTTTTAGTTTTGTGCCGATTTTTACAAGCACATGATCATTCCTTCGTTTTGGCTTGATAGAATTTTCGAGCGAGCCCGTGAGTTCTTCAAGTAATATTTGTTTAAGAGCATTCCGTTTTTTAATCCGCATTGTTACTGAGTTTACCAATCCATTCGAAATATTCTCCCGTAAAATAAAATCGTCTGCCCCATATTCCATAATACGTCTTTGATGTTTCAAATCACCTAAACATGAAATTATTATAAGAGGAATCACTTCAGTAGAATTATTTTCGTTTAATTGCCGGACAACATTTATTTCTTTTTCCGGCTCATCAAGCAAACAAAGGATTACATCAGGTAAATATCTTGCAGCAATATTTAAACCGTCGGATATTCCCACAGCAGAATATGTCTGATATCCGGCATTGGTTAGTAAATTATAAATGCCGCAAACATCTTCATGGTTCTGCTCTATAATTAATATCTTGGGCATATTCTTTACATACTGCTCTTTTAAGACAAATATGTTGCATTAGTTGACATGCAATTATAATACTATCTTTTTATTAATTAAAATCGTATCGCAACATTTTAATAATTCACTCAAATATCATGGGAGATATTTATGTTAAACACTGGAAGTACCGGATTCATGCTGGTGGCATGCAGCCTCGTAATGTTAATGACGCCCGGCTTAGCCTTTTTTTACGGCGGATTAGTCGGTAGAAAAAATGTTCTTGCAATTATGATACAGAGTTTTGTATCTCTTGGATGGACGACAGTTTTATGGTATGCATTTGGATATTCACTCTGCTTCAGCGGTGGCGAAGGCGGAATAATCGGTAACCTCGATATGGCATTTCTTGCAGGAACTTCATTAAATGATATTTACACGGGCAATAACGAAATTCCTCTTTATGTTTTTGTTGCATATCAAATGATGTTTGCTATTATCACACCCGCGTTAATAACAGGCGCATTTGCCAATAGAGTAAAATTTCCCGCATATATGGTGTTTTTAACTCTGTGGTTGTTCTTAGTATATTTCCCGCTGGTACACATGGTTTGGGGCGGCGGCTTATTTGCACAATGGGGCGTTTTGGATTTTGCAGGCGGAATTGTTGTTCATGCAAGCGCAGGTATGGCTGCCCTGGCATCGGTGTTTTATGTAGGCAAAAGAAAAATTGTCGAAAGGGGACCTCACAGTATTCCGCTTGTTGCTCTTGGAACGGGATTACTATGGTTTGGCTGGTATGGTTTTAATGCCGGCAGCGAATTAAAAGTGGATGCTATTACCACTACGGCTTTTTTAAATACCGATGTTTCGGCTTCTTTTGCTGCAATAACCTGGCTTTTTCTTGCATGGGTTTTGGAAAAGAAACCAAAACTTGTCGGATTATTAACAGGTTCAGTTGCCGGGTTAGCCACAATTACACCCGCAGCCGGATTTGTAACAATTGGTCACGCAGCAATAATAGGAATTGTTTCAGGGATAGTGTGTTATTTTGCCGTCGCTCTTAAAAACAAATTACACTGGGACGATGCACTTGATGTATGGGGTGTTCACGGAGTTGGCGGTGTAATTGGTATTATTATGCTTGGCTTATTTGCCTCAAGCGCAGTTAATCCGATGGTTACTACAAACGGTTTATTTACAGGCGGTGGATTTAGTTTTCTATTTATACAATTCATTTCCGTGGCGATAGTAGGCGCTTATTGCTTTTTGTTTACTTATATAATGCTAAAACTCATTAATTATATAACACCCGTCAAGGTTACAAAAGAAGAAGAAGAAGCGGGTCTCGATAATTCACTTCACGGTGAAATTGCATACGAGCAGGAATAAAAAAAATTCCGGCTGATAATAATTTTATTACCGGCTGCTTTTTAAAAACCTCGCTGTAACCTTACCATTGTTAATTTGGGAAAAGGAACAGCGGGGTGATTATGTGGAAAACTATAAACCTAACTGCAATTGTTTTCTTTTAGAATTTCCAGCGCTCCTTCCGATGTGGTAACTTTTGCATAAACCGAAGCCAGCGCAGCTAAGAAAGCCGAATGAACAAATTCGCTTTTAATGATGTACCCGTCGTAATCGAGTGATTTTGTTGCGCATGCATCACCGGCGACAATACACGAAAAACCGAAATCGAAAGCCGCGCGGACAGTTGCATCAATACACATGTGAGTCATCATTCCGCAAATAATTAATTTTTTAATCCCGTTTTTTTTCAGTTCATCAAGTAATGATGTGTTCCTAAAACTGTTTGGATAATTTTTCTTTATCACGATTTCCGAATCGATTGGTTTAACCGAATCATGAATTTCAACACCTTCTGTGCGGGGAATAAAAAAGGTTGATCCACTGTGAACCGAAAAATGCTGTACATGAATAACGGGAATTTTCAACTCCCTGCATTTTATTAGCAGCGACTTAGCGTTTGAGACCGCTTCAATGCTGCCTTCCAATTGCATTTTGCCGCCCGGGAAATAGTCGTTTTGAATATCAATGAGTATAAGAGCAGTATCCATAAATTCCTATCAGTTTTTTTACGATCAATAATTTTATTTCCTGGCTAAAATAACGAATGAAGCGGGTTTATCGGTTATAAAATTTGGAATCCGGTCAAAAAATTTCCACAGCGGGAAAGGTAGAAATTTTAAAATCAAATTCAGATGAAGCCTATTAGTAATTTTATTCAAACATGTTGTTAACTTGATTATTGAAAAGCCTGAACCGGTAAACAGTTTTATTAATTTATCCTCATTGAAAGAATGAAGATGCGCGTTTGTCGGTGTCGGTTTATTGCAGTGTATACAGAGTTGGTACGAGATTTTTTCTTTGTATGGAACGGAGATGACTATTGACCCATTAGGTTTAAGAATTCTATTTAGTTCGCGAAGCGCGTCTTCGGGCTTGCTTAAATGTTCTACCACTTCGGCTATCAAAACGAAATCAAAACTCTCAGACGCAAACGGCAGACGGAAGACATCTCCGCAAACCGGAAAAATCAGCTTTGTAATTTTTGATCTTAATCTCCCAACATTCTTAGCTGAGATATCTACCGTGAAATATGAACATTCAATTTTATCAACATATTTTAATGCGAATCCCGCACCTGCTCCTATTTCGAGAAATTTATCTCCGGGTTTTAATTTATATAAATGAAAATACTGCTGATAACGGCGGAGAATTTCCTGCTCGCTTATTTTTGTGTTTTCGAAGTAGTCAAAATACTCGGCGTCGTTCTTATAATGCTGTATATGATTTTTATAATCCATGCGGTAAATTTAATAATGGATACCCGATTAACCGAAATCTATTTTAAAATTATCGGTCAGCTGAAATGGCGCGAATGAACTTGAACTGAAATAAATGCGGCCGGACCTTTCAAATCCGGCCACATGCTAACAAGAAGGAAACAAGAGGTAAATAATTATAAAGCGCCTTCGCCGGATTCACCGGTTCTAATTCTGATGGCGTCCTGAGTATCATAAACGAAAATCTTTCCATCGCCCACCTGTCCGGTGCGAGCAGTCTTCATTATGATGTCGATAGCTTTTTCCATCATGTGATCCGAACAGATTAACTCTATTTTTAATTTCGGTACAAAGTTTATGTTATACTCTGCCCCGCGATAAACTTCTTTATGACCTTTTTGACGTCCGTATCCTCTCGTTTCGCTAACAGTAAGCCCCGGGAAACCTGCTTCCTGCAATGCTTCCTGGACTTCGTCGAGTTTATGTGGTCTAATAATAGCTTCTATTTTTTTCATTTTTAATTTCCTTTTTATAATTTTTAGTGTTTATAAGTAACAAAAGTAATTATAAACTAAATCCTACTACAAAAAATAAATTCTCTGAAGCCGGATTAAGAATTACCGATCCAAAAAGCGGGAGACTGAAGTCTTCTGTAAATTTAATACTCTTCGATGCTGTAAACCCTACATTGATAATACTGAAATCCGTAACTCCATAATATCCGTTGTCTTCGCCCGGGGTACCGCCGGCGAAAATATCAAGCGCAACATCCTCCACGGATGTAGAATATCCCAATTGAAAATAGATCGGATTGTTTTTCAAATTATATAAAAACATGTTGAATGAAAGAGAGATCGGGAAACTCTCACCGCCAGTGTATCCTGCATTCAGCTCTATGTAATGAGCGCCTGGATCCGCTTCATTATCGTAGTTATTAAAATTTCCAATTTTAACTCCACTATTTGGATTAGTATAATCGGTAACACCAAGACTCATACTCCCGGCGTTGCTTAAATCAACCGAATAGCTGGCATAAATATCAATCTCGTTTAGTCCCGTAGTTTCAGATAACGAGTACGCGCCCCAAAATCCCACGGCTAAACTTCCGAATACGAATTCGACAGATGGCTGAACATTTGGCGTATTGCTTCCGAGTTCAAGACCGCGCCAAACGTAACGGCTTACAACATCGGTTCCAACGGAAAGAGATTGCGCATTAAGATTTCCGATCGTTAATAATAAAATGACAGTAATAATTATCGAGCCTTTTTTTGTAAGTAAATTTTTCATTTTTATTTTCCTTTATGTTCTAATTTTATAAACTATATTTTAGGATACTTTCTCAAATTCCGGATAAGCCTCTAATCCATGCTCTCCATAATCCAAACCTTCAAGTTCTTCTTCCGGAGTAACTCTTAAGCCAACAGTCTTCTTCAAGATAGTGAATAAAATGTAAGCTGTTGAAAATGCCCATCCAAAAGCGGTTACAATACCAAGCGCCTGAACTCCGACAACCGACCAGGAGAATCCATTTGCATCAAAGACACCGGCAAGCAAGGTTCCAAGCGCTCCGCAGACACCGTGCACAGAAATTGCTCCAACAGGGTCGTCTATTTTCAATGTCTTTTCGATAAAGAGTACGCTAAGCACTACAACAACACCGGCTATTAGTCCGATAAACACAGAACCAAGCGGAGTTACATTAGCACAACCGGCTGTAATGGCAACAAGCCCTGCAAGCGCACCGTTAAATGTCATTGTTGCTTCAGGTTTTTTGAATATTACCCATGCAGTAATCATGGAAGCAACTGCCCCTGCTGCACCAGCTAAATTAGTATTTACGGCAATTATTGCGATATCTTTATTTGCAGCCGTTGTACTTCCAGGATTAAATCCAAACCAGCCGAACCAAAGAATAAAAGTTCCGAGTGCGGCAAGTGTTAAATTATGACCTGGAATTGCTCTGGCTTTTCCTTCCTTTGTATACTTTCCGATTCGCGGTCCAAGAATTAATGCGCCTGCCAAAGCGCACCAACCGCCAATTGAGTGAACAACGGTTGAGCCTGCAAAATCGATAAATCCAAGATCTTCTAACCAGCCGCCGCCTTTAAATAAGCTACCCCATGCCCATGAACCGAATACCGGATATATCACAGCAGATATTGCAGCTGAGTAAATTAGATATGAGATAAATTTAGTTCTTTCTGCCATGGCTCCCGATACTATAGTTGCCGCCGTTGCAGCAAACACTACCTGGAACATCCAGAAAGCAAATAACCATTGATCCTGGTCGATTGCAAAATCGGAAAAGAAAAATCCTGTTGTTCCGAATAATCCGTTTGTAATTCCAAACATCAAGCCGAATCCGATTGCCCAATACACTAATGAACCAACGGCAAAATCCATTAAATTTTTCATCAATATATTTACCGTATTTTTACATCTGGTTAATCCGGCTTCAACCATCGCAAACCCGGCCTGCATAAAGAATACAAGGAATGCAGCCATGAGTGTCCAAACGAAGTCGCTGTTTGTTTGTACTTCGCTTATCTTAGCAGCATTACTTTCTGACGTAGGGGCAGAGTCTTGTGCAAAAACAAGAAGGGGTATAAACACAAGCAGAAAGAAAAAGATTTTTTTTGAGTATTTCATTTTTGCTCCTTTAATAATTGATTAGTATAACATCATTGAAAAAAATCTGCGGCCGGTTCGATGATTATTTTTGTAATTATCATAACCTCCACATATAAAACCCCTTTTTGTTTAATGATGTTTATGCAAATTATCTCATTATCCTTAATTATTTTCTTAGTTTGCTATTATTTCCTAATATAATTAGGAATTACTGCTCGCAAAGATAAATAATTATATTATTTTGTCAAGAGGCTTTTTCAAATATCTTTCATAAAGGGCTGTTTTATATTAAAAATTTACCCTTAATTTCGGGAGAGATCTCACAACTTGGATTTAACTTCACTGAATTCGGCTACATTTACAAATGCATTCTTTATATGATGAAGGCAAACAACTGCGGATTTTTTTATCTTTGCATAGTTTTTAATTATTGGAGGAAACAATGACAGCCAATTTCGAAATGATCGAAAAAGTATATACACAGCTAAAAGAAAAAATTGAGCAAGCAAGAATAACAGCCGGCAGCCCGTTGACTTATGCCGAGAAAATTCTCTATGCACATCTTTGGGAAACGCCCGTAAAATCATTCGCTCGCGGAAAAGACTTTGCGGATTTCGCTCCCGATAGAGTTGCAATGCAGGACGCAACGGCGCAAATGGCTATGCTTCAATTCATGCATGCGGGAAGAAAGAGCGCTGGCGTTCCAGCTACTGCCCACGCCGACCATTTAATCGTAGCACAAAGCGGATCGGAAGTAGATTTGAAACGAGCTATTGATGAGAACAAAGAAGTATATGAATTCCTTGAAAGCATCTGCCAAAAATACGGTGTAGGATTTTGGAAACCCGGAGCAGGAATTATTCATCAAGTTATTCTCGAGAATTATGCATTCCCCGGTGGAATGATGATCGGCTCGGACTCTCACACTCCCAATGCCGGCGGACTTGGAATGATTGCTATTGGTGTCGGCGGCGCGGATGTTGTTGATGTTATGGCGGGAATGCCGTGGGAATTAAAATTTCCCAAATTCATTGGCATAAAACTGACCGGCAAACTTTCCGGTTGGACTTCGCCGAAAGATGTTATATTAAAAGTTGCGGGATTGCTAACTGTTAAAGGCGGTACGGGCGCAATCGTTGAATACTTCGGTGAGGGCGCTCAATCAATATCGTGCACAGGAAAAGCCACTATCTGTAATATGGGCGCCGAAATCGGAGCGACAACATCCGTATTTGCGTTTGATGAAAGCATGTCGAGATATTTGAGAAAAACCGATCGCACAGATGTTGCAGAACTCGTTGAAAAATATGCCGATGTGTTAAAAGCCGACGACGAAGTATATGCTGAACCCGGCAAATATTTCGACCAGGTAGTTGAAATTAATTTAAATGAACTCGAACCTCATTTGAACGGACCATTCACTCCCGATCTCGCGCATCCAATTTCTAAAATGAAAGAAGCGGTAATTGAAAATAATTATCCCGATAAAATTAGCGTTGCGCTAATTGGTAGCTGCACGAACTCAAGTTACGAGGACATTGATCGATCGACAAATATTGCACGCCAGGCTTTGTCCAAAGGATTAAAAGCAAAAACGCAATTCACTATTACTCCCGGCTCCGAACAAGTTCGCGCAACAATCGAACGCGACGGGCAATTGGAAGTGCTCACCGAGTTCGGCGGACAGGTACTTGCCAATGCATGCGGGCCGTGCATCGGTATGTGGAAACGCGTGGATATCAAAACAGGCGACCGAAATACAATTGTGAATTCGTTCAACCGAAATTTTGCAAAACGTAACGACAACAATCCCGAAACACTTTCCTTTGTAGCGAGTCCAGAAATTGTAACAGCGCTTGCAATTGCAGGCAGTCTATCGTTCAATCCCGAAACGGATTTTATTACGAATGAAAAAGGCGAAAAGATTAAACTCGATCCGCCATACGGTGAAGAATTACCGGGACAGGATTTTGTGAAAGACACAAAAGGATTTCTCGCTCCTTCGGAAGATGGATTCAAAACCGAAATTAAAATGCCGGAGAATAATGAACGTCTCTCATTCATGGAAACGTTCAAGCCGTGGGATGGGAACGATATCGTTGATGTTCCACTGCTGCTTAAAGCGAAGGGCAAATGCACTACCGATCATATTTCGCCGGCAGGCGCCTGGTTAAAATTCCGCGGACATCTCGATAACATTTCAAAAAACATGTTCCTCGGCGCCATCAATGCTTTCACCGAAAAAGCAGGCGAAGCAAAAAATATCTTCACCGGCGAATACAAACAAGTTCACGAAGTTGCACGCGATTACAAAGCACAGGGAATCGGCTGGATTGTAGTTGGTGATGAAAACTACGGCGAAGGCTCGAGCCGTGAGCATGCGGCGATGGAGCCGCGTCACCTCGGCGGACGCGCTATCATCACCCGCAGCTTTGCACGTATCCACGAAACTAATTTGAAAAAGCAGGGAATGCTGCCGCTAACTTTTGCGAACCCGGCTGATTACGATAAAATAAAAGAAGATGACAAACTAAGCATCACCGGTTTGGATAAATTCACACCCGGCGAACCGCTGAAATTAACAATCAAACATTCCAACGGAACAATGGAAGAAACTTCGTTAAATCATTCGTTCAACGACAACCAGATTGAATGGTTCAAAGCCGGCGGCGCGTTGAATTTGATTGCGGCGAATCAAAAATAAAAATCATATATATTGACTGATATATATAGAAATGTGCTTTTGAATTGAAAAAGACCTGCAACATGCTAGCAAGATCTTTTGCAAATAAAGTTAAAATAAATGAGCCGGATAAAAACAATAACCGTTCAAGGTAAGGATATCTTTTTCTTTCACAGAGATCGTGAAGATTATATCTCCATTACTGATATTGCCCGTCATAAAAATCCGGACGAGCCCAAAGATGTTGTTAAAAATTGGATGAGATCTAAAACCACGATTGAATTTTTGGGTCTATGGGAAAAACTACATAATCCGAATTTCAAAGGGGTCGAATTCGACACCTTTCTTTTTCAAGCCGGAAGTAATTCATTTGTTCTTTCACCCACGAAGTGGATAGAAGCGACTGACGCAATAGGAATCATATCTAAACCGGGAAATAAAGGTGGTACCTTCGCACATCGCGATATTGCATTTGAATTTTCTTCGTGGGTTAGCGCTGAGTTTAAACTCTATTTAGTAAAAGAATTCCAACGATTAAAGGATGAAGAAAATTCCAATTTAAAATTGGATTGGAATTTACAGCGAACATTAGCGAAAATAAATTATAGAATTCATACGGATGCAATTAAAGAAGTAATAATTCCTCCGATAGCCTCAAAGCAACAAATAAATTTCATTTATGCAAATGAAGCCGATTTGTTAAATGTTGCTCTATTTGGCAAAACTGCAAAAGAATGGCGCGATCAAAATCCCGGATTGGAAGGCAACATTAGGGATTATGCTACATTGGAACAATTGGTCGTTTTAACAAATCTTGAAAGTATCAATTCCATTTTAATAAAACAGGATCTTAAACAAGGTGAACGGCTACAAAAGCTGAATGAAATAGCCATCTCCCAGATGAAATCACTTTTATTAAACCCCACTTTGAAAAAACTAAAAGAACAAGTAAAATGAGAATGAACACGGCGAGTATACAATCTTTTATTCACGCAATTCTAATTTTTAAATGATTAGGTATGGTCAATAAAACTTTAATCTTTCTTTTATTTCTGTTGTGTATTGGTAAAACTTCAGCCCAGGATTGCAAACTTTCCATTGGTACAAACTTATCCGGTGTAGTGGATTGGACAACTGAAATCCCTTTTGTGGATATGATGCACACCTCGCGCGAATGGTACACACAAAATTCCGAATGGGTTGACGGTGGGAACAATGATTTTAATACCGGCTTCATCAATCAAATCCCGATGGATGAAAACGGATACCCGCTTGAGATGCCCTATTCCATTGCTGAAGCGGAGACAACTCAAGTTGTAAAAACAATTTGGGATGGAATCTCTGCATGGCCCGTTGGTGATTATACACTTTTATACGAAGGTGAAGGTGAATTTAGTTATTGGGGTGACCTGACTTTAAAAAGTGATTCGCCCGGAAGAAAAATCCTAACCTATTCTCCACCTTTAACCGGGAGAGGAATTTTCGAATTAGGAATTGTTCGTTCAAATCCCCCCGATCATGTACGCAATGTAAGATTATTAATGCCCGGTACGGAAAACACATACGATAGCAATCCATTTTATTCTTTGTTTCTGGATCGACTTAAAAACTTTACAGCAATCAGATTTATGGATTGGGGAAGAACGAATAATTGGGGTAATGATGAAGCATGGTATAGTTATGACGAAGATAGCGATTCAATAAAAGTAAATTGGGATAAACGCGCCAAAATTGATTATCACACATGGGCAACAAACAAAGGTGTGCCTTATGAAATCATGATCGATCTTTGCAACCGGCTGAATACCGATATGTGGATTTGTGTTCCTCATTCCGCCTCGGACAATTACATTACTAACCTCGCGCAAATGTTGAAAGCATCAGTCAAACCGAATATGAAAATTTATATTGAATACGGCAACGAAAACTGGAACTGGATGTTCGGTCAAACACAATGGCTTTTCAAATTCGGATGCCAGTACCGCGGTATAGATTGGCCGGAAGGAATTGTATCGTATATTCAAAACTGTCTCGATATTTTCAGCAATGTTTTTGCCGATGAAATGAGCCGCATCATTCGTGTAGTCGGCGTGCAAGCAGCATGGCAGGATGTAAGCAACCGGATTGTTTTTAATATGCGTCCCGGCAGTTTTGATGTATATGCACCAGCAGCGTATTTCGGACTATCCGAACAAGCGGATTCAACACTTGATGAAATGGGAAGTACGGCTAAGGCTGCGGACATCGCATATTGGGCTCGCAAATCAAGAACGAACGAAACAAACTGGCTTACAGATCAAAAAAATTCAATTTCAAATGCGTTGGATATTCCGATGATTTATTACGAAGCCGGACAGCATTTAACTCCGCAACCATTCGGCGAAGAGCCGACTTATGCAGATGCACTCATTGATGTTCAGCGTGATACCTCGATGTATAATTTGTACAATGAGTGGTTTACCTTTCTCGAATCATTGAACGATTCGCCGCAGCCGACTTTATTCATGAATTTTTCATTCGTTGCTGAACGGAGTGCGCGTTATGGTAGCTGGGGAATTTTAGAAAGCCTTAACCAGGATACAAGCCTGGTTCCCGCTCCAAAATATAAATCCATAATGGAGTATATTGACCGATGTGGTGGAACGACTGCTATTGATGATAAACCAATTGCTGTTCATTCTTTCGAATTATTCCAGAATTATCCGAACCCGTTTAATCCAACAACAACAATAAAATATTCCATCCCTGCAAATCCCCCTTCGTCCCCCTTTATTAAAGGGGGAAGCGGCGAAGCCGAGGGGGATTTTGTAGCGTTGAAAATTTATGATGTACTTGGTAACGAAGTAGCAACACTTGTGAATGAACAAAAAGAACCTGGATATTACGAAGTAGAATTTAATGCATCGCACTTTGCAAGTGGTGTGTATTTCTGTGAACTGACCGCTGGTAATTTTACATCTGTTAAGAAATTACTTTTAATGAAATAGTAACAACAACAAAATATTCCATTCCTTTGTCCCCCTTTAACAAAGGGGGAAGCGGCTTCAGCCGAGGGGGATTTGTAACCCTCAAAGTTTACGATATTCTCGGTAAGGAAGTTGCGACACTTGTTAACGAACCAAAGGAGCCGTGTTATTACGAAGTTGAATTGAATGCATCAAATCTTCCGGGCGGAATTTATTTCAACAGTCTTCGAGCTGGCGATAAAATTTATCTTTCCGGCACTCTCAGATTATCGGATAAGACCGGGAAATTAATGATCCCTGGCCCATTGTCTCGCAATTGCTTAATAAAGATAGAAGCGGTTAATCCTGTAAATTGTTTAAATGCTAAACTAAAGGTACTGCGGTTACAAAATCCAACTTTTTGCGCAATTCCCTCAATCGTATATCTATTACTTTCATCGGGATTAGATAACAATTCAACTGCATGTTTTATTCGCAAATTATTTATATAATTATTAAAGTGAAGGTTGTAAGTATGGTTAATTGCCTTTGAAAGGAAGTTGCGGTTTACATGAAGCATATGCGCTAAAGAATCTAATGTTAGCGATGGGTCTGAGTAAAGTTGTCTTAAATTCATTTCGCGTTCCAACAATACCGAAAAACGTTTTATCTTTAACAACTCGGATTCGTCGCAAGCCCGATCACCCAGCTCTGGAACCGGGGAATTGAATTTGTCGGACCGATCCGATTCATCATGTTTATCATTTTCTTTATACTGCATTTCCGTCGATAATTTACCAGACGATTGTTCTAATTCGGAAAATTTCATTTCGGATTTGATTAATTCGATATTTTTATTCATCAAATTGTTTTTAATCTTTTTTATCCTAACATAAAAAACAGAAACAATCAAAATCGAAATAGTGAGTATAAACATTATTCCTAAAAGTAGATTTTTTTGTAATTCAGATGTTGCAGCCTCACTTTTTTCCTCATTCAATTCGTTTACGTAAATGAGCTGTAAACTTTTATATATATTTTTTTTTACTTGAAGTGAATCAGCTATCCGCTTATGAATAATTCCTGCCTCCCAAGCATTTTTAAAATCATTTTTTTTGCCGTAAGCTAAAGCAACGTACTCGCTAATTTGAACAGCAAATTCAATACTGCCGTAAAGATCATTCATTTCTTTAGCTTTTTTCAGATAGTATAATGAAGAATCATATTTAGATTGATAAAAGAGTAGCTGCCCTTTAGTAAGAAACAATTGGATCATGTTTTCGGGAAGGTTATGTTTTGGTTCCAAAGAAAATCCGATATTTAAATACTCCTCCGAGCTTTTAAGGTCGTTTTTCAAAATATACAAAGAGGCAAGATTTACGTTTGAATAAACCATTCTTATTGTATCAGTTACGTTTAGAACATGGTTATGATCGGAAAGAAGATCACTCAGACTTTTTTTAAAGTAGAAAATTGCACTATCATATTGTTTTCTTTGTTTTTCAATTAATCCGAGATCAATTGTCATTACAAACTTACGCCAATTAAACCATTGTTCCGGATGACCTTTTAGTTTAATAACCTCCTTAAAATATTTTTCTGCTCTATCATATATTCCCGCAGCATAAAATATGTTTCCTAACTGATGCATTACCTGAACTTCATTTTCTAACGAATTATTTTTTTTGAAATGTTCTTTGGCTCCAAGAAGGCAGATTGTTGCCGAGTCATACTGCATTTGAAAAATGTAATATTCGCTCAGATTAAATAAAGCTCTTGCCATTAGCTCTTCATTGCCCATGTCAGCTGCAAGATTGTAAGCTATGAGTGTTTTATTTCTTAGTTCTACTTTTGGAGGAAAAATTGCATAAAAAAGCAGCGTGCGGATGTAATAATATCTATCCGGTAATTTTATAGTAATTTTTAGTAGTCTCTCAGTATATTTTTTTGATTCTTTAGGATCTGTATCCGTCATAACCGAGATTATTCTCTCGTAAAGTTCCTTTTGTTCTGATTCAGGGGATTGCTGGAAAGCTTTTAGCAGAGTATCAAATTGAGTTTGGCTATTTGCAGTTTTACATATCAACAGGAAGAATAAAATAAAGGAAAAAATAAACACGGTTTTTTTACAAAATCGATGGGACATTTATATTATTCACTTAAATTAACCAGAAATAAATTAGCCAATATTTTATTAAGAATCCATTTTTAAATAATTACCCGCCAATTTGTATGAATTTATAAATTCATACATAGCTGTTTAGCAGTTTGAGATTTGATAAAACTGCGCTATTGTTTCGTATTTCTTCTTTTTTATCCCCAAATGGGATTTTTTTTTTTTGTGTTCAATAAATGTTGAATAAAGAGATAGGTTCATCCAACAATGGAATAGTTCTATACAAAGCCATATTTATTATTGCGCACAAAAATATGAAATGTTCTATGAGTTTTATAATCGAGAAAATAAAAATGATGTTTTTTGCCAAAGCAATTAGTGAACGATTTACCCTGGAAAATGCGCTGATTGTTGTTTACTTGTTCAGTGTATTAGTATTTATAATTTTTATCGCTGGTTTACTATAAATGTTTGAAAAATAGATAAAATTAACTATTGGAGAAAAAAAATGAAAACAAAGTTACTATTGAATCGTGGTTTTGTTAAAAAGTTAAATGCAGTACTCGTTTTTATCATACTTTCTATCCTGGCAACCCCGGCAATTTTGCTTGGGCAGGGCGAATCCTGGCATAAAGTGGGTGAACCAGGGTTTTCTAATGATACGAATGAACTTGACGGCACAGTAGGTCCCGATGGATCACTTTACGTTGTAAGCAATCAAGCAGGCGGGGGTGCTTTTGAGGTATTCAAATTCAATGGTTCCCATTGGGAATCTCTCGGCGGACCAAGTGAATCTTATGGGAATGAGTTCAGTATTAAAATTGCGAGTGATGGAACGATCTATGTCGGCACTCTTACTGGCTTCGGTGGTGACATGGGTTGGGTGTATGGGAGAGTTTATAAGTATTCAGCTAATTCCTGGTCAGAAATTATTGATGGGATCCCTTTAGGTTCTAGTGGTGGAGAATATCCGTTAGAAATAATTTTGGGGAGCGATGGATATCCATTTCTTTTTCATAGAAGCCTTTCTTACAATGAACTCAACATTAAGAAATATACTGGAACTGGAACTACCTGGACTGATATAGGAACGATTAGCGGGTATGGTGATCTCAACAATGAATCATTCGCTTTAGCAAGCGATAACACCCCTTATGTCTTTTTTAGATATAATAATGGAGAAAATCGTGCTAAAGTTATAAAACACAACGGCTCTGCATGGGTGGATGTTGGTACTGTAGCAGCCGGGGATAGAGTAGCCGATGTTCAAACAGGAATCGCATTAAACAGCACGAATGTTCCTTACATCTTCTTTAAGGATAATGATAACAGCGGCAAGGGGACTGTTTTGCAATATGACGGCTCCAATTGGGTAACTGTCGGTTCAGCAGGTTTTACTGCCGGTGCAGCAGATCATAATTTTATTAGATTTACTAATGACGTCCCTTACGTATTTTATAAAGATGCCGGAACCAGCAATAAAGCTACCGTAATGAAATACAACGGTTCAAGCTGGGAAAATGTAGGGTCGGCTGGTTTTTCATCCGGAACTGTTGATTATATCTCCGGTGCTTTTACTTTTCCAAACGCTGTAACAGTGCCGGTTGCTTTCTATAAGGATAACAATGCAGGCGGAAAAAAATCAGTAATGAAATTTTCACAAAAAAATATAACAGTTACATCTCCAAATGGAGGAGAGTATTATAAAACAAACAGCGCACAATCAATCACATGGACAAGCAATGATGTTTCTAATGTTAAGATTGAGTATTCAACTAATAATGGTACAAGTTGGAACACAATCGTGGCTTCAACCCCCGCAGCAGCCGGAACTTATCCCTGGGTAACTCCAAATGGTGAGTATATCCAGCAGTGCAGAGTTAAAGTAAGTGATGTAAATAATCCTTCTCTTGTAATTTACTCTGATGGGAGCGATGCGGTGTTTTCTGTTTCACCTTATATAGTAAAAGGTGTTGGTTCAGGCACAAGTACTTACGATTATCTTCCAATAAATACTCAGGCTGTTTATAGTTATACCCAGCAAATATACACACAGGCGCAGTTGAATTTCTCAGGACAAATAAAAAAGCTTGAATTTACTAATGATGGTTCTCCGAGTAATAATAATTCATGGGATGTTTACATAGGCATTACGAGTAAGACAACTTTCGACTCAAATAGTGACTGGATTCCTGTTGGCTCGATGACTAAGGTATTTTCAGGTGATGTAACCTTTCCTTCAAATGGTGGATCAATATTTGTCACTTTGCCGTCGACTTTTACTTACAGCAATACCGATAACTTAGTTATTGCTGTCCATGAGAAATCCGACGGTCAAGGGTATTCTACTTCTTGGGGCTCATTCACAAGCGGCGATAATACAGGGCTTGTATCGTACAACCATACTTCCGGCACTCCTATTGACCCGGCTTCTCCACCTGCTGCAAATTGGAGAACCTCAAGTATCAACAGAATAAATTTTCATTATGATAATCCCGTTTCTTCAATTACGGTTGCATCCCCAAACGGCGGCGAAAACTGGGTAGTTGGTTCAAGCAAAAACATCACCTGGGGATATAATTTAGTTGATAATGTTAAAATTGAATATACTACTGACGGCACAACTTGGAATACATTAATAGCTTCTACACCCGCAAGCGCAACAAGTTATTCCTGGACTATTCCAAATGAAATTTCGGCTAATTGTAAAGTAAGAGTAAGCGATGCTTCAAATGCAGCTCTGAATGATGAAAGCAACGCAGTATTTTCAATAATTGCTCCTTTTGTTACAGTAACCGCTCCAAACGGTGGCGAAAGCTGGAATATCGGCACAGCCCATAATATTACATGGACATCTGATGGCGTTACAAACGTAAAATTGGAATACTCTACAACTGGCGGAGCACCCTGGAATTCAATAATTGCATCGACTGCCGCTTCTGCCGGTACTTATTCATGGACAATTCCAAATGCGCCTACCACAAATTGTCTTGTAAAAGTCAGCGAAGCAACAACTGGAACACCAAATGACCAGAGCAATGCAGTATTTACTATTCCGCCTCCAACTATTACGGTTACAGCTCCAAACGGTGGTGAAATTTATGGCACAGGCAGCTCACAAAACATTACCTGGACGAGTATAGGTCTTTCAAACGTAAAGATTGAATATTCAACCAATAATGGTTCTGATTGGATTGAAATTTCTGCTTCAGCGGATGCATCTCTTGGTACATTTCCATGGACTGTTCCAAACACACCATCTACGAACTGCCTCGTTAAAATCAGTGATCTTGACGGCACTCCTTCCGATCAAAGCAATTCAAGGTTTACTATAACAACCGGTACGATCAGAGTAAAAACTCCAAATGGAGGAGAATCCTGGGCGGCATCAACAAAGAATAGTATTACCTGGACATCTGTTAATGTTGACAATATAAAAATTGAATACACAACTAATAACGGAGGCGAGTGGATTGAAATAATCGCTTCAACTCCAGCTGCTGCAGGATCATATCAATGGACAGTCCCAAATACACCGGCAAGCTCGTGCAAGGTAAGAATTAGTAATGTTGACAATGTTGCTATTATTGACGCTAGCAACAAAACTTTCACGATAGAAGCGGCTCCTCCGGCTCCTGCTCATAGCGGAGAATGGGCAGTTCAGTTTGATGGAACAGATGACCATATCTCCTTTGCATCCACTCCGGCATATAATAATGCTGCAATAACAGTAGAAGCATGGATTAATTCTACAAGTGCAGCCGATGAAAAAGTTATTGTTAGCTGGGGAAATAGTGGTGGTCAAAATAATGTGCAATTTAGAATGCAAGGAGGTAAACTTCAATTTGGAATGGATGCTGGTGGCTGGGTATCTGTGATTGGAACCACTTCAATAAACACAGGCAAATGGGTACATGTCGCGGTGGTGAAAAGCGGTCAGACCGCTACGCTGTTAATAAACGGCAAGTGGGAAAATTCATATTCAAGTTTTTCTGGTAACCCCTCTGTAAATACATGCCGTATTGGAGTGCAATATTATAATGGAACTATGCCATCTCAAACTTATTTTGTCGGCAACATCGATGAAGTCCGAATATGGAATACGGCAAGATCCGCGGCACAAATTAAAGCTAATATGTACAGGCATCTAACCGGAACTGAAACCGGTCTGGTTTCCTACTATAATATGAATGATGGAAGCGGAACAACTGTAACAGACAGTCAGACGGGAGGGGCTTATCCCGGAACACTGGAAAATGGTCCGCTATGGAAAAGTTCAGGTTGTTTTGCCGGTCCAATAAACACACTCCTCTTTGACGGAAGCGATGACTTTATTTATGTGCCCGATGCAAACTCTCTTGATTTAACCGAAAACTATACACTCGAATCATGGATTAATGCTACTACTTTTAAATCTGCTGGTGGAATAATATCAAAAACTGCAACTGCTAGTAATGGCTATTATCTAAGACTAAGCTCTACCGGTTCTTACAATGATCTTTATTTTGATGGAATGTTTACTACAGGTTTGAATTTACAGGCAGGTGTCTGGTATCATGTAGCCGCAGTTAAATCGGGAGCTACAAGAAAACTTTATGTAAATGGGAAAGAAGTATCGTTGACCGGTACGCCGCAGAATGTAGCTGTTAATAGTAATCAACTTAGAATTGGAGATTATGCTAATTTTTACTACTTCCATGGAATGATCGACGAAGTCCGCATTTGGAATGTAGCCCGTACTCCTGAACAAATCCAGGAAAGTATGATGAACACTTTAACAGGTAGCGAAACAGGTTTAGCTCTTTACTTCAGGAATGATTATTACGAAGGAACAACAACTTATGATTTATCCCCGAATGCTAATAATGGAACTTTGTATTTTTTTACCGCCCCCGGCTGTTGGGTTTCCGCGACTCCTTACAATACCTGGCTTGGTGTCGTTGATGGAAGTTGGTCAACAGCGGCAAATTGGAGTTTAGGAACTGTTCCGTCTGCAACGGATAATGTTGGATTATTTTATTGGGGTGCCGGCGGTAATGAATGTACAGTAAGTACAACACCAACAGTGAAAAATCTGTTTATTTCCCCTTCATCCAATCCAACTCTTGGCTCTGATTTTGTTGTTAATGGAAGCCTTGTACTTCAGAGAGATATTGATTTATCCGGAAGAACAATCACTCTTGGCAGTTCCGGTTACTTAAACGAAGGAACTCATAGATTTTTCGGCACTTCAGGTTCAATAACTATAACAAGAACACTTAATAATATAAGCAACGAAAATGTCGGCGGACTTGGCTTTGTAATTACATCTGCCGCAAATTTGGGAAGCACAATAATCACAAGAGGACATACAGTTCAAACTTCCGGTGAGAATGAAGGAATTAGCAGATTTTATAATGTAACTCCTACAACCAATACCGGCTTGGATGCAACTGTAACTTATTACTATAATGAAGCAGAACTTAACGATATTGAAGAAGCTAATTTGGTGCTGTTTAGATCTGTTGATGATGGCGCCACTTGGGTAAATGTTGGCGGTAATGTTTCGGCTGAAAACAATACTGTAACTTTAAGCCCAGTGGACGGTTTCAGTAAGTGGACTTTGGGTGGTAGCAATGCGCCATTGCCTGTTGAATTAACTTCTTTTACAGCTTCAGTTTCGGATAAAAATGTAATTCTTAACTGGCAGACCGCAACAGAAGTAAATAATTACGGATTTGAGGTTGAAAGAAAAATCTCCCTTAATCCCCCTTTAGTAAAGGGGGACGCGGCTTCAGCCGAGGGGGATTGGAGAACGCTCGGATTTGTTGAAGGAAACGGAAACAGCAACTCAGTAAAAGAATATTCATTTGTTGATAACAATATTACCGGCGGGAATTATTCGTACCGATTGAAGCAGATTGATACCGACGGTTCGTATTCATATTCGGAAGCTATTGAAGTTACATGCAAATTTCTGCCTACGGCTTTTGAGTTGTATCAAAATTACCCGAATCCGTTCAATCCTTCGACGACAATTAAATTCGGTCTGCCGGAAGATTCGAGAGTAACTTTAGAATTATTCAATATTCTCGGCGAAAGAGTTGCGACTTTAATTAACCAGGAAATGTCCGCAGGGTATCATAATTACCAATTATCTATTGACAATTATCATTTATCCAGCGGTATGTACATTTATCGAATCATAGCCGGTGAATTTGTGCAAACAAAAAAATTGTTATTGTTAAAGTAATTTTTAAAGAGGAAAAAAAAATGAATACGGTATCTCAAAACATTTTGAAAATTATGATTATTTCGGTAATCATATTTCTTTCGCCGGTTTATTCGCAAACCGAGCTTTTTAATAATCTTGGAAAAATTTCAACTGATGCTACTGTAAATACCCCAGTTGCACAACAGTTTAAGACTACCTCAACACTTAAATTTATACATAAAGTTGAATTGGGAATTTACAAGGGAGGCGTAGCCGGAAGTTTCACTGTATCAATTTATTCTGATAACGGTAGTGACGAAATAGATGCGGAAGAAGTATTACTCTTTTCAGGTGATCGAGATGATTTACCAGATAACTCAGATACAAAGTTTACGATTGAGGGTGATAATCTCCCCTGTGAACTTAACGGCGGTTTAGTTGGTACGAAATACTGGATATATGTTGAATCATCGAGCAATAACGTATTCAAATGGAGCTATGCGGAAGATACCCCGGATGGAAATAGCGGTGATGGAGATGGATTTTTAACTCGCAACCTTCTGGAAGTAGATTATTCTGATGTTCAACCGATGTTATTAAAAATAACCGCCGATACTCAACTTCCGGTAGAATTAACCTCATTTACATCTTCAGTTACAAATGATAATGTAATTCTTAACTGGCAAACCGCAACGGAAGTTAACAACTACGGATTTGAGATTGAAAGAAAAATCCCCCTTAATCCCCCTCCGTCAAAGGGATGCCGGACAGGTTTAATAAAGGGGGACGCGGCTTCAGCCGAGGGGGATTGGAAAACGCTCGGATTTGTTGAAGGAAATGGAAACAGCAATTCAACAAAAGAATATTCATTTGTTGATAACAATATTACCGGCGGGAATTATTCGTACCGATTGAAACAGATTGATACCGACGGTTCGTATAGTTATTCAAATGAAATTATTGTAGAGACGGGGCATGCCCCGTCTTTACCAAATGAGTTCGAACTATATCAAAACTACCCTAATCCGTTTAATCCGACCACAACAATAAAATACACCATACCAGCCGACGTAAAGGCGCCATGCGTGGCGTCTTTGCGGGTGTATGATATACTCGGCAACCAGGTTGCTACGCTTATAAACGAACAAAAAGAACCTGGCTATTACGAAGTTAAATTTGAGGCAAGTCACTTTCCAAGCGGAGTATATTTTTATGTGTTACACGCGGGCGAAGAATTCCATGCCGTTAAAAAAATGTTATTCCTTAAATAAGGACAAAATGAATATATGAATACAAAAGCAAGATTAAATATGAAAGCGCAAGGGACAGTAAACGGCTGGACAATTCAAAACGGCGATTATGAACCTATTGATGATTACAGCGATACTTATAAAAGAATAGAAACCGGGAGAAAGAGAACAAAGAATTTGCTGAAGTTAGGATTTATTGTACTCGAAATAATAATTGTTCTCGCGGTCTCGATGTTTTTAACAAAATTCTAAGACTAAAAATGTAACAGAAAAATTAGCCGCCTCATAATTTATATGGGACGGCTTTTTATCATCCACCTTATATCTATCCAAGATAAAATACTCATATTTTGTCCCGATGAGACTTAATTCGAATATTGGGTGTGATTAACTATAAATATTTCATCCCTAACTTGATTGCAAGATAATGTCGGTTTATATAGTATTAGTGCTTAAGTTTTTGTTTTTTGTGTCAAGATATTTTTAATAATTTTTCCATCTTCCATTTCACATTTTCCATCATCCATTGCGGCTTGCCGCGCTATGCATATTTGTTTCGAATTGTCCCGACAGGGACAAAATATTTATAGTACTATGATTTCTTCCTTCATAAATAAAGTCCCGTATGGGACGCAATATAAGGGACTCATTAGCAACTCCAACAAAAGATTCTTAAAACAATATGCAATCAAATATTATTTACTAATTTGAAATTATATTGGACAGCAGTGATACATTTCAATAAAAATCAATTTATCAATACATGCCTGAAACCGGACAATTTCGAAAACGTCATATTTACCGGGAATATAAAAAACTAATAAAAAATTACCGGACTTGAAATGAACACACGATTTATCAAATTATCGGCATTTTTTACAACAATAACACTTTTAATGGCATGCAGCTCCGTTGATACTATCACCAAACTCGAAACCGGGAAAAGTTTTTCCGGAAATTCCAGCGTCGCTTACGACAGCAGTTTTCAAGCAATCGAAAATTTCGATTACAATTATCTTAGAGAAGAAGGATCGAGCAAATATTTATTCACGGCGGATATATTTGAAATGATTGGCAACAATAAGTACGAGAATGCCATATCTATGCTTAAGTCCGAATTACAATCTGAAACAGATGAAGAATTGAATGGAATATACAGAACTATATTTATGGAATTACTTTTCACTCAAAATAAGTGGAATAATATTTTGGCTTTGCAGGATACAAGCGAAGAAGCAATTACTTACAACGCATTTGCAGCCACTTATTCCAAACAGCCCGAAGAAGTAATCGAGTTCGCAAATGATAATTTCATTCCATTCGAGACCAGTATATCTGGAACGCCGATAGTTGAAGTAACCATCAACGGTTATAAGGCTTATTTCTTTGTAGATACCGGCGCGGGAATGACAGTAGTTTCTTCCGATGTTGCCGATGAGTGCGGATTAAAACCTCTTAGCGTAGAAAACATTGAAGCTACCGCCGCGACCACAAAAACAATCGGTATTGATGCCGCATTAATAGAATCACTTAAATTTGGCGGAGTAACGGTGAAAAACCATCCGGCAATAATTATCGATTCCAAGCATCTCAAATTCAAATTGCTCGGCATTTTCACTATGTTGAACATCGAAGGTATAATCGGATGGAATGTTTTGCAGAAACTTGGAATGACCATAGACTACAAAACAAATCACATTGAATTTTACGATGGGAAATCAAATCCCAAAAATCATACCGGTAATAATATGTTCTGGCTTGGTTACCCGGTAATTAAATTGAATGGTGAAGACGGCAGCAAATTGTTATTCGGTCTAGATACGGGTGCGAAAACAAGCAGCATCCAGGATAAAATTATCGATCGGTTCGGATTGAATTATTCCGAAGAAGATATTGAATTAGGTTCTGCCGGCGGCTTTGCCAATCTCCCGTCAAAAAAAGTTGATAGTCTTAGAGTTTTTCTTTCACCGGACAAATCTATTTTATTCAAAAACATCAATACTCATCCGCTTGAAGCGGCAACACTAATTATGCTTGACGGAACAATCGGGTCGGACTTGTTCAAAGACAGTATTGTAGAAATAGATTTCTCAAATAATTATTTCGATGTTCGGTAGTAATCGCAACAAAATTGAATTAAAGATTCCATCTTTTGGATAGCAATTTTTTCGAAAGATGGAATCTTTTCTTTAAATCCTTCTCCACACAATCTTGTCACCTTCCTTAATATTATGCTTTTCGGCATATCCTGCATTTACTTCAACAACATATATTGATGGGGCATCCGAAGGTAAAGATTGTTCAGAATACGGTGTAGTATTTTTATGAATTTTCACAATCTCAAATTTTGAATTCACGAACATAATATCTAATGAAAGAATTGTATTTCTCATCCAGAATGATTGCGGTTCTTCAAGCGGAAAAACGAAAAGCATTCCCTGGTTTTCTTCCATTCTATTCCGGTACATTAAACCTTGAGTTCGTTTAAAATCGCTCTCGGCAAATTCTATATCGATTGACGCAAGATATTTACCATCTGAAGAATTGAAACTCAATTCACCTTCTTTTTTGAATTGATATAATGATTCAGTACTCACATTATCACCACTGTTTTCTTTTTCATTCGGTTCGGGTTGAATTGAAAACACAATTACTACAAGTGATACAATAACTATAACGGCCATTGCGCCATAAAACAATGTGTTAGACTTACTTTTTGCGTTTGGCTTTTTTTTCGTTGATGTGTCTTCGTTCTTCTTCATAATACAATATGGTTTATTTAACTAAATTTGTTATACATTTTGCACTTTTAACTGGTCAAAGTTACAAATTTTATAGAACTGTTTTATGCCAAACCTAATACTTGGATAAGAAAATTTCAAAAGGAACACCCAATCAACTAATCCACGGGGCGGCGGATAAACGTGTGCTGCAGCATGATTCGCTGGATATTTCATATAAATTTCTCGAATATGGAATTCCTTTTAGACTAATTTTGTTTGAAGGTATAGACCACTTTCTAAAATTATTTAGGACAGAATTAAAAGAATTACGAAGAAATTGGTTCGTAAAATTTTTAAATTCCAAATGCAGTTAAATTATATTATGATTATTGAGAAAAGGAGAATACAATGAGCACAAAATATTGGTTAATTAAATCCGAACCTGATGTATATTCGATAGACAACCTTGCAAAGGATAAAGTTACTCAATGGGATGGAATTCGGAATTTCCAGGAGCGGAATTATTTGAGGGATGGAATGAAAGTCGGCGATAAAGTTTTATTTTATCATAACAGCGCTTACTTTTTAGCTGTGGTTGGGTTATGTGAAGTAGTAAAAGACGGATACCCCGATCCCACGGCATTCAATTTAAATCATAAAAATTTCGATCCGCGCAGTAATCCGGATGATCCTTCCTGGTACATGGTCGATATTAAATTCATTCAAAAATTCAAGAAACCAGTTAAGCTGATAAATTTGCGTGCGAATTATAAATTGCTTAATATGAAAATGCTCGAACGCGGCAACAGGCTTTCGATAGTACCTGTTAAACAGGAAGAATTCGAAGAGATAGTTAATATGTCCCTTTAATTCTGAGCTCCGACAAATCGGAACGAAGAATCTCGGGGTAATTTTATAAAAGTAGATTTGAATTTCACGAAAGATAAATGAATCCCAAACGTATCCGATTACTTCAAGAAGGCACTACAAGAAAAGGACCGGTTGTTTATTGGATGCAGCGTGACCAGCGCGTTAATGACAATTGGGCTCTTATATATTCACAAAACCTCGCAATAAAAAATAATGTCCCCTTATTAATCGTTTTTAATCTTGTCCCCGATTTTCTTGAAGCCACGGTCCGGCAATACGGTTTTATGATTGCCGGATTGAAAGAAGTTGAAAGCAAACTAAAAGAATTGAATATTCCCTTTTTCCTGACACAAGGTAATTCCGGAGAAACAATCCCTGCTTTTATCAACGAGGCCAATGCAAGCATACTTGTCTCGGATTTTAATCCGCTGAAAATAGTACGCCTTTGGAAAAGGTATGTTGCTAAAAATATTAATATCCCTTTCTTCGAAGTGGACGCTCATAATATAGTTCCATGTTTAATCGCGTCACAAAAAGTCGAATTCGGAGCTTACACAATTCGACCCAAAATAAACAAGCTGCTTCCCGAATTCCTTGACTCATTTACGGACGTTGTAAGAATGAATAATTACGGATTTAATAATTCACCAATAAATTGGGAAGTAATCAAAGAATCGCTAAAAATAAATTTTAATGTAAAAGAAGTTGATTGGCTGACGCCAGGTGCAGACGCTGCAGATAAAGTAATGAAAATATTTTTTGAAGAGAAACTTCAGTATTACAGTGATAAAAGTAATGATCCGAATGAGGATGCCGTTTCAAATCTTTCGCCGTATTTGCACTTTGGACATATCGCTGCGCAGAGAATTGCATTGGAATCGCAGCCGTTTATCAATCATCCGGAATCTCAGAAAGCTTTTCTAGAAGAATTAATTGTGCGGAGAGAATTATCGGATAATTTCTGTTACTACAATAAAAGTTATGATTCATTTGAAGGATTCCCCAATTGGGCAAAAGCTACTTTGAATCTGCATCGAAATGATAAACGCGAGTTTCTTTATTCACTCGAAGAATTTGAGCATGCCAAAACACATGATGATTTATGGAATGCCTCACAACTCGAAATGGTTAATACCGGCAAAATGCACGGTTACATGCGAATGTACTGGGCAAAAAAAAATCTTGAGTGGAGCGAATCGCCGGAAGGGTCTTTACGGATTACCATTTATTTAAATGACAAATATGAACTCGACGGGCGCGATCCGAACGGGTACACTGGCGCTGCATGGTCAATCGGCGGCGTACATGATAGGGCATGGACTGAAAGACCGGTCTTCGGTAAAATCCGTTACATGAATTACAACGGGTGCAAAAGGAAATTTGATGTAGAAAAATATATTGGAAGAAATCAGTTTTAAATTTCAATCGCACAACAAAGGAATCTAATTAAGAAGAAATACAAACTACTTACAAAAGAAATTTTTAAAACATAAAGAGAGACTTCTCCAACATCAATGTAACTATTGAACCATTCGACATCGCAAAGTGGTTTTTCAGGTCCATTTTGATGTTATCATTTATCCGGGAATTATTTTCCCAAAAAACTCGTTATTATAATAAAGTTTTGAAAGTAGAGTCCAATGAAATCAATAGCGATTTTCGCATTTTTCTTTTCTAGTTCCATCCTTTTCTCACAACTTCGTTATGAAGTTGCATTCCCTGGATTGAGTTTCGACGCTCCGGTTGATATTCAATCCTCACCTGACGAATCAAATCGAATATTCATTGTTGAACAAGAGGGTAGAATAAAAGTATTCGAAAATCTACCTGGTGTAAATAGCGTAGCCGAATTTCTTGATTTAACAGATAAGGTTCTTTATGGTGGAGAGCAAGGATTGCTCGGCCTGGCATTTCATCCTGAATTTTCAATCAATGGATATTTTTATATTGACTATACCACCGACAATCCGCGTCGAACGGTGATTTCAAGATTCAAGGTAAAGTTGAACAATCCGAATGAGGCCGATCCGGAAAGTGAATCGGTATTACTCGAAATAGATCAGCCTTACTCAAATCATAATGGCGGACAGATTGCATTTGGGCCCGATGGATATTTATATATTTCTATGGGTGATGGCGGTTCAGGCGGCGATCCCGAAAATAGGGCTCAGAATCTTTCATCGCTGCTTGGTAAAATTTTGCGAATCGATGTTGATAATTCTTCCGACGGGGAAAAATATGCTATTCCAACCGATAATCCCTTTGCAGGGAATACGAATAATTATATGCAGGAGATTTTTGCTTATGGTTTGCGAAATGTTTGGCGTTTTAGTTTTGATCATTTTACTGGAGAACTTTGGGCCGCGGATGTCGGGCAAGATGTATGGGAAGAGATTGACATAATTAAAAACGGGAAAAACTACGGATGGCGTATGATGGAAGGTTTTCATTGTTACAATCCTTCATCGGACTGCGAGCAACCGGGACTCGAATTACCGGTTTGGGAATACGAACACAACTCATCCGGCGGATATTCAATCACCGGTGGATATTTGTACCGGGGTGCTGCAGCTTCGGAAATATATGATAAATATATTTACGGCGATTTTGTATCTGGAAGAATTTGGGCGCTCGCCAAAGATGGAACGAACTATATAAACGAATTACTTTTTGAAACGAATAGGGCGATATCAACTTTCGGTAATGACAGATATAACAATTTATATTTTGCAGATTACAACAGCGGGAATATTTACATCATCAAAGGCACGTTGATTGTCTCAGCTGAGAGCATAAAACCAAATAAATACTTCCTCCATCAAAATTATCCCAATCCTGCAAATCCAACAACCACAATAAAATTCTCCCTCGAAAAATATGGGCATGTCAAAATTATTTTGTATGACTCGCTTGGACGGCAGGTCGGAATAATTTTCAACGGTTATGCTAATGCCGGAATAAATACCGTTTCATTCGACGCTTCAAAACTTGCCAGCGGAATTTATATATACAAATTGATCTCAGAGAATTTTACATTCTCAAGAAAGATGGTGGTATTGAAATAGTAAGCAGCATTCAGGCGGCAGATTGTAGTAGAAGTAAATAATTATTTTAAAATCAAATTATAGAACTGCCCAAAGGTTGTTGAAATTCCGGTTAATATGTCTTCGTTAATATTTTTAGCCAATCCTATTTTTCATTCGCATAGTTAAATTGCCCCTTATAGAATTTAAACTTATTTTTGATAAGGGTATTTATTAAATCTTAATATTAACAGCGAATTATTGTGTGTTCAGCTTTTGCAAGCTATTATTTAAACAAATTATTTCATCAAGGTTTCTTTGCTAGCAAACATATATATACTTGCAACAAATCAAATTTTTGAAAGAGGTTAAGTTAATTACATAAGCTACAACCGGGGTATTTATGAAATTCTTAAAAATTATCGCTCTCATTTTATTATCTACAATCACAACTATTAATGCACAATGGAACTGGCAGAATCCGGTGCCGAGTCCACATGGTTTAAGAGAGCTAGAAATAATCGATTCCAATACAATGATTTGTGTTGGTAGGTGTGGAAATATTTTAAAAACCACTGATTGCGGTAATAGTTGGTTTAAACTGACATCTAATTCCGAAAACAATTTGGAATCTATATGCTTTATTAATTCAACTACAGGATGGGTCGTTGGATATTGGGGGACTATTTTAAAAACCATTGATGGAGGGTGTAACTGGGTTGATCAATCATATGATGGAGTAAACAATCTATATTCGGTAGATTTTATTGATGAAAACACTGGATGGGTTGTCGGAACGAGTGGAATTATATTAAAAACTACAAATGGAGGTGCTACCTGGACAAACCAAACAAATCCAAATTTTTTTGACATTTATTCAGTATGCTTTTTAAATGCTAATACCGGTTGGGCAGTTGGTTATCCTGGACATATTATTTTAACCACTAACGGCGGTACAAACTGGTTTAATTCGAATAACTGGACAGGTCTTGCCCTTACTTGTGTCCAATTTATTGATTCAAATACAGGATGGGCAGTAGGTCAAAGCATTTTAAAAACGACTGACGGCGGAGTTAATTGGTTTTGGCCTTCATCTTCATCAAATACTTTATGGTACATTTTTTTCAAAGATATCAATAATGGTTGGGCATGCGGACAAAACGGTCTTCTAAAAACTACGACGGATGCTGGAGACATTTGGACAGACAAACAATTTGATTCCATTTTAGATTTTTATTGTATTAAATTCTTAGATTCAAATACAGGATTGTTGACCGGTGAAAGTAATTATATTTCATCCGCATTTTGTACAACCGATGGAGGTATAAACTGGAATCCAGCGAGTAAAGATTTAACAAATTCAACTCTTCTTTCTGTGAAATTTATCAATAATTCTATAGGTTGGACTGCAGGTGAAACCGGGACGATTTATAAAACGACCAATGGCGGAATGGAATGGTTTAATCAGGCGAGCGGAACAACTAATAATATTTATTCAATTGATTTTGTGGACGTCAACAATGGCTGGGCAAGTGGATTTTTTGGTACCTTACTTAAAACAACAGATGGTGGTGATACCTGGGTTCAACAAGTTGTTGGAAATATTGCATTAATAAGTTCAATCGATTTTATTGATGTAAACACTGGTTGGGGTGTCGGCGGTTCAAGCGGTGGAGAGATTATTCATACAACTGATGGCGGGATAAATTGGTCCTCTCAATTAGGCAGTGGATTTGCTCTTCTTTATTCTGTCCAATTTTTAAACAATAATTTGGGATGGGCAGTAGGATTAAATGGGACAATATTAAAGACTTCCGATAGTGGAATAAATTGGAATATTCTGAATAGTGGGACAACTAAAAGTCTAAATTGCGTACACTTTTATGATGCCAACATAGGTTGGGCAGTAGGAGAGTCCCAAACAATACTGAAAACCACAAATGGAGGGGCCAATTGGTTTACTCAATTTTCAGGAACTGATTTTTTATTTTCAATTGATTTTTCAGATCAAAACAATGGGCGTGCCGTAGGATTGAATGGTTTAATTATGAAAACCACAGATGGAGGAACGCATTGGTCCATAGAAATCAGTAATACTATAAATAATTTTTTCTCGGTGGATTTTGTAAATAATTATGGCTGGATTGTAGGGGCTGCTGGTGTGATATGCAGCAATAGTTATGGTGGCTCAGTACCTGTCGAGTTAGAATCATTTACAGCGAATCATAATACCCTTTCCAACTCAATCGAATTGAATTGGATTACCGCTTCCGAAAAAAATAATTATGGTTTCGATGTTGAGAAATATTCTTTGGAAGATAGTTGGAGTAAAATCGGTTTTGTGAAAGGATACGGGACAACAACAGAACAGCAAGAATATTATTTTGCAGATAAACTTGTGCTATCCGGACAAAATAAATACCGCCTTAAACAAATTGATTTCGATGGAACTTTTGAGTACTCAAAAGAAATTTCAGTCGATATGATTATTCCTGGATTTTATTCCCTTTCCCAAAACTACCCTAATCCATTCAACCCAACAACAAAAATCAGATATTCGATCAGTTCTGTAGAGACGCCATATATGGCGTCTCTACAACATGTAATATTGAAAGTCTTTGATGTACTCGGAAGAGAAGTTACAACATTGGTGAATGAAGAAAAGATGCCCGGTTCATACGAAATAAATTTTGACGCAAAAAATCTTTCGAACGGAATTTATTTTTACCGAATTCAAGCTGGTGAGTTTTCGGAGGTGAAGAAGATGGTGGTGCTAAAATAAGTAGTTTGCAGAATGCAGCCGGCAGATTGCAGTAAAAGCATTTTATAATTTGGTATCTGTATCGCTGGATGTTTCAGCATTAAAACCTTATTTGTTCTGCTGGATTTTATCTATTTACTTTATCACTCTCGCTTTTATTGTTCCGGGAATTAATTTCAACCCGGCAAGAATATCTTTTATGTATTCTTTCGAATCGATACCAATTATGTCGAGCGCTCAGTATCGATTTGTTTGTGAACCAGGCATTGGTATGTACATTTTTTTATTTTTATTTTAGAATCGAAATAACTATTTTGAACCATGACAAAGATGACCGAAAATATTATACATGAACTTAAACTAATAATCAAAGAGCTATTCCCGGAGTTTGAGGGGATTTATTTTTATGGTTCTAGAATGAAAGGAAATTCTACAACATATTCCGATTATGATTTTGCACTTATTTTCAATCGAAAAGTTGATAGAAAATTCAGAGACAAAATTATCGAGGCGATTTACGAACTTGAATTAAAATATGACGTTCTTTTGGACGTAAAAGTATATTCAAGCAATGATATTCAGAATCCTATTACTCCATTCCGCAGTAATATAAAAACCGAAGGTGTTTTTTATGGAGTATAGTAAAATAGACTTGATTGCTCATAGAGTTTTTAGAGCACGGGAAAGCGCCGATGACGCAAAAATTGCAATAGAAAACAACCGACTATTTAATGCAGAAAACAGAATTTATTATGCTATTTTTTATACTGTTTCAGCTCTTGCCTTGAAGAATGACTTTTCGACTTCAAAGCACTTTCAACTTCTCGGCTGGTTTAATAAAAATTTCGTAAAAACAGGAATTGTATCAATCGAATTGGGGCAAATTTATAAAAAGCAATTCGAAAACCGGCTTGAAAGTGATTATGAAGACTATGTCGAATTCACACCTGATGAAGTAAAAAATGATTTTGGACAGATGCTGAAATTTGTGGAAGAGATTGAAAAATTACTAAAGTAGTTAACCTTTAAATTAGAATGCCTCTTATAGGTTGTATTAACAATAAATCGGCTAATCCATATTTTACTTTATCACTCTCGCTTTTATTGTTCCGGGTATTACCTTCAATTCTTCGAGTATATCTTTAGATTCTTTTTCCCAATCTTCTTTTGTATCGATATCGATAATTACGTAACCTATGTACGGGTCGGTTTGTAAGTATTGCGAAGCAATATTCAATTTTCGTGAAGTAAATACTTTCGTTATTTTGTTCATCACTCCGGGTTTATTATGATGAATGTGTAGATATCTTTGTCTTTCATAATTGGGCGCGAGTGAAATCTGAACAAAATTAGTAGCGCCAAGAGTTGCGCCGATGTTGCTGTAATTTACAAGTTTCTCCGAAACTTCGAGCGCAATATTCGCCTGGGCTTCCCTTGTGCTTCCGCCGATGTGAGGAGTAAGAATTACATTTTGGTGTTTTTGTAAAACTGTAAAAAATTTTTCGGCGTTGGATTCGGGTTCCGACGGGAATACATCTATTGCCGCACCAAACAAATGTTTTCGATTAAGCGCTTCATCAAGGTCGTCAACATTAACAACTGTGCCACGCGATGCATTTATTAATAAAGATCCTTTCTTCATCTTCTCTATTTGCAGCTGCGCAATCATGTTTTTCGTCAACTCTGTTTCGGGCACATGCAGCGTTACGATATCCGAAATTTCAAGCAGTTCATCCAGCGAAGAACAAACACGCGCATTGCCGAGACTTAGTTTTTTTACTATGTCATAGTAATACACATTCATACCGAGGCTTTCCGCTAATATCGAGACTTGCGAACCGATATGACCGTAACCAACAATTCCCAAATTCTTCCCACGTACTTCGTATGAGTTCGATGCTTCCTTCGACCAGTTGCCGATATGAGCAAGATAATTTTTTTCAGGGATTCCTCTTAATAGGAAAATACTTTCCGCAATTACGAGCTCGGCAACCGAGCGGGTATTTGAAAATGGTGCGTTGAATACTGGCATGCCGTGCATTCTTGCCGAATGCAAATCAACCTGGTTTGTTCCGATACTGTAACATCCTATCGCGATTAATTTCTTCGCATTTTTTAAAACTTTATCGGTTAGTAATGTACGAGAGCGGATCCCGACCAAATGTACATTTTTAATTTCCGAAATCAGTTCTTCCTCGCTTAGAGCCTGCTTTAGGCATAAGATATTCGTGTAGTCATTTTTCACAAAATAATTCAACCCGTTCTCGTGAATGCCTTCGAGTAACAGCACACGTATTTTATCTTTCGATAACGAAAATGATTTTGATTCCGGAGTCATATTTTTTTCCTATAATTGAAGTAGTTTTTCATCTACTCGTTTTTATTCGTGCCGTTCTTACTGCTGGCAATTATTATTTCTTTAAGTGATTAAAAATTTTCTCAGCGTGTTCGCGGGAATTTTCGATGAACCATTTCGAAGTATTTATTCCGCCGCAAACAACTCCTGCTAAAAATACTCCTTTAACATTTGTCTCGAATGTTTCGGAATTATATACTGGCTCGAAAGATTTGTCATCACTAATTTTTACACCTGCTTGTTTTAAAAGACTGTAATCGGGATGATATCCGGTCATCGCTAAAACAAAATCATTCTTTACCGTAATCAATTGTTTCGGCGTTTGAATATCAACCTCATCGCTACGGATTTCTTTAATCACAGATTTAAAATATGCTTTTATTGAGCCTTCAACAATTCTGTTTTTGATATCGGGTTTAACCCAGTATTTTATTCCGCCTTTCAATTTGCTTTCTCGAACCACCATGGTTACTTCGGCGCCGCGCCGGAATGTTTCGAGTGCGACATCAACAGCCGAATTACCTCCACCTACAACGATTACTTTCTGTCCTGCGTAAGGATGAGGTTCATCGTAATAATGTTTTACTTTCGGAAGTTCTTCACCGGGAATGTTCAGTAAGTTAGGAAAATCAAAAAAGCCTGATGCGATTATAATATTCTTCGATTGATATTCTCCCTTTTCCGTTTCAACACTAAACTTCCCTTTCTTTCCCGAAATGGAAATGACTTTTTCATATGTATTCACATTCAATTTCCAGGACTCTTTTACACGGCGATAATATTCAAGAGCTTCGGTACGTGTGGGTTTTACTCCATGAGAAATAAACGGTACATCGCCAATCTCAAGTTTCTCCGATGTTGAAAAGAAGGTCATGTTCGTAGGATACTGATAGATTGAATTAACGATACATCCCTTCTCAACAATTAAGTGAGATAGCTTAAGTTTAGCAGCGTGAATACCGCAAGCCAAACCTATCGGACCGGCTCCGATTATTATTACATCGTAATTCGTCATTAGTAAAACTATTTTTATTTCTAACAAACTGATAGGAGCCGAAGAGAAAAAGAAAGAAGAAGTTCCAACTCCAAAAAATTAGTGAAGCAAAATTACGCTAAGAATAATTAAATTGCGACGCACAATAACAAATAAAATAGATGCAGACATTTACATACCCGCTTTTTGCAAAATTGGTTTTCCGTTACGGTAATATCCCCATAACCTTATTATTATTGGCGCATCTGTATGTATCAATTATTGCCATTAGCCAGAATTGGATTTTTATATTCCCCATGTTTATAAATCTCGGTGTGCTGTATTTTATGAATAAGCATTACATCAATATGTATAAAATTTTCCCGAACAAAATCGAGATAGACAACATGAGGATGATCTGTTCGGAATTTCTAATCGGCAATCATTCAATCGAAATCAAATTAGCCGATATAGAAGAAATAAAAGGCGGAATGTTTGGCGGTAATATGTCGCGCCCAATCTATATAAGGAATCAATCAAAGGGAATTGTGATAGGACTGAGTCCGCATATAAAAAACAACAAGCAGCTTCTCAAAATAATTTTATCGAATATTTCTAATGAGCTTTACATTAGCTTGCTAACACAAATGAAGGAATTAAACGGCGAGCAGAAAGAGCTGATAAAAAGAGTTGATTTAAAATAAATGAGCCCCGCATAAACAGGGCTCGTAAAAACATAATGTTTATTTCTTACCGAATACAGCGTCCTGAACTTGTTTTCCAACTTTGAATTTAACTACTTTCTTTGCTGGAATAATGATTGTTGCGCCTGTCTGAGGATTTCTGCCGGTTCTTTTGCTACGCTGGGTAACACTGAATTTACCTAGTCCCGGAATAACGAACCCTTTTTTTGCTTCTTTGTAAGTGAGGCTAACCAATTCATCCAAAAATTGCTCGGATAGTTTTTTTGGTTGATCTAATTTTTTTGAAAGATGGGCAATGATATC
>JAZDFC010000004.1:0-340028 GCA_043808235.1 bacterium | reverse complement strand
CGTGTTGTAGATACTTATTTTTACTTCACTCTCATTCGGTAGTGTGTATTTTATCTTCGTTATAGGGTTGAATGGATTCGGGTAATTCTGTTCAAGTTTGTATTCCTTCGGTAGTATTTCTACTGTGATCTCATTACTGTAAGAATATGTTCCGTCGAAGTCAATTTGTTTTAACCGGTAACTTACTTTTGTTGAGCTGAGGTTTGTAACTTTATCTGCAAAACTGTATTCACTCTTTTCTGTAGTACTGCCGTTTCCATTTACATATGCTACTTTTTCCCATTCTCCTTTTTCACTACGTCTCTCTATCTCAAATCCTTTGTTGTTTATCTCTGTCGCTGTCTCCCATTCAAGTATCACTTTCTCACCTTCACCTCTTCCACTGAAGGATGTTAGCTCTACCGGGGTCATTGTCCCGTCGTAAGTTATTGTTATCTTCAACCCGTTCAATGCCGTGGTTAGTGGATTAAAGAAAGCCCATGTACCTTCCTCGAAGAATTGATTGATTATCGTTCCTCCGCCTAAATCCTCTATTCGCATTGTTAATCCATGGCATATATTCAAGTACAACGTCAAGCCTGGCGAGCCTGAAGTTAGTTGATATTCTAACCTATGGACATAACTCCCTTGATAAGTATAATCACCGGTACGGTAATCTTTGTATGATGAATGTTCGAGTGTTGATTCCGGGAATCTGAATCTTGCATCAAATGAACTTGGAGCGGGAGGCGGCAATTCCGATTCACCCAATGGTTCATCAACTTCCTCGGTTGCCGTTGGATCTATTCCCGCATAAAGGTTTATGTTGAATCCGCTCAGTCCGTCCGATGCTACTAACTTTGTCCATACTATTGGATTCTGTGCTGCTGTTTCTTCTTTACTTGATTTGGCAAGTACATTTGTTAACGGATTATCGAGGATCATCTCCCCATCTTGAGCTGATTTTACCCAGTAACCTTTTCCTACTTCAAGAGTATCAACTGAGTTATACACTCCGGTGAATTCAAAGAAATCGCTGCTCAATATTCCCAATGGTGTTGTGCTGATATTTGCTACCGCTATATTCTGATCATATGGACCAATTATATTCCATCCGCGTTTGAGTGTTATGTTTTCTGTGGCAACTTCCCCGCAAACACTTGTTACTTGAGGAGAACCGAACTTAAGCCAGAAACCTTGTCCCGCATTGGCTGAATCTATTACTGTGTACATTCCGTTATAAACAAATGCTTGTGATGTTGCGGTTGGAAACAAATCATCAATATTCATGCTTGGGGAATTGTAAGGAACGGACATTAAGTTCCAACCGGTGAGTGACTCAGACTCATTACATTTGCTCATCCATAACTCAATTATTAATTTATTAATCGATGAATTTGTCAAAATGTATTCGTTTGTAGTTCTCATATCAACATTTACAAATGTACCTCCAAGAACGTCTTTCATTTCGATCCTTCCATCTGGTAGCGAGAAAATATCCCAGTTAAACATTATCGGATAACCGGCAGGACCCGGTTGAAATTGTAACTCCCAGACTATATGGCTATCTTCAGAATTCCTGAAATCAGTCAAAGAAGTATTGATCAAATTTGGCAAGATAAATCTCGCATCGAACTCCCCAAAAGGAGGAATCGGCGGTAACTCATATTCCCCCAAATTATTATCGATACCATCTGTAGCCGTAGGTTTTTGACCAAAAATTATTTGAGAAGATGATTTCCCTCCGGGAAAATCCGAAATTCCAAGATTGACGCTATAATCAAGATCAAAATAATTCTGTCTTAAAATTGTCCCATAGTAACTGACTAATGTGGCCTTGTGAAAAAGGGGATTAGTAATATCCCAGAATTGCACAGTTGTTCCGCTATTAACTTGATGCCAAGTATTTCCCGCGTCACTCGTTTCAAGTATTAATCCATTTGAACCTGCCGCGATACCATTAAATGGATCTGAAAATTCAATTGTATTTAAGAATTCATTAGGTCCATTATTTACTGTAACCCATGAATTTCCATAATCAGTTGATTTTAAAATTACTGATGGATATGGACCAACAATATATCCGCAATTTCCTACAAAATTTATTTCACGGAATTGTCCTAAAAACGGCATCTGTATTGGACTCCAGGTATTTCCAGAATTCGAAGACTTAATTGCACAATCTTCTCCAACAATTAAGATTGTCGACTCGCTTAAACAATATACGGCATAGTAATCATCGGTTGTTCCGCTTGATAATTGTGTCCAATTATCCCCTCCATCAGTGGTTTTTAAAATAACTCCGCCGCGGGCAACTAGAAAACCAAAATTAGAATTAAGAAAATGGATATCTTCCCAAAATATATTATCACTGGCTATATACTTTATTACCCAGGTGTTTCCACCATCCGTAGTTTTAAATACATGGTGATATCCAAATAGATAACCAATGTTATTATCAATGAATTGAATTCCCATTAAAGTTTCATCAATCCCAACATTAGTATTACTCCACTCATTCCCACCATTAGTTGTTTTCAATAAGGTCCCGTAATGCCCACATGCAAATCCAACATCTTCATTTAAAAATTCTACCCCATATAAGCCGCCATTAAAATTGCTTTGTTGAAGAATCCAACCTTCGGCCTCTACAGGAGTTTGAATCTCCATGATATCGCTATATGTTGAACCAAAAGGATTTGAAAGATTGACGCGGATGTAGTAATGAGTATTCGGTACTATATTATTTATTTTAAAACCATACATTATTGTTCTATCAAAGCTATTGAAGATTCCGGGATAAGTAACAGAGTTACCCAACGAGGCAGAAGTTCCATACTCAATTTGAACTGTCGTTTCATTTCCATTAGGATAAAAAACGGAAGAAACTTGAAATGAGTTAGGCAAAATATTCCCAACACTGGATTGTATATGAAGTGGAATACCGGGGAAGAATTTATTAAGACTAATAAAATATTCCCCCACATTTGAACTTGGTTTGTTCCCCTGAGAGTGTTGAGAAAAATATTGATCTTCAAGAACATTCTTCGATATTGAATTATTGATTTCGAAGGATGAATACCTAATATAATACCATCCATCAACTGGAATTATATATACAACTCTTTGGTTTTTATAATCGAGGAAAAAATCATTCTCGGATAATAGCTCTCCTAATTCATTGTATAATTGAATTTTACCGCGGAAATCTGATTCATTTCTTGTATTAGCAATAACAACTATAGTGTCATTTGCATTATTGTAAAATTTAAAAAAATCCACATCACTTACCTCACCTAAATTAGCGAACAAAGTATCCGACAATTGAATTTCATTAGCAGTTGAGTTATCATTATTAGGTTCAATTTCATAAAGCTGCCCCAAAATTCTGAATACATTATCGCTTTTATCTGTAACAAAACTATTCTCTACCGATGTAATTCTTATTTTACATGTTGATGATGTATCATCGGGAACAATCCAATTATAAAATCCCGAATCGGAAGTGGTAACCGTAGAAATATAATTCCATTTAGCTTCATTAAAGTCCGTAGTGTATTCTAACTTCACATTTTCAACTTCATTGCAATTCCAACTTATGATTTGATTATGCCATCTTCTAAGTTGTTCACCTCCATTTGGAGAATTTAAATTAATCCAGCTATTACCGGTTGGTGAAACCGAAAACACACCGAAACTTTCATCTTGAATGTTTATGTCCTGCATATCGGTAATTCGAATTTTACAATTAGAAGACGTAATATCCGGAACTGTCCAAATAAAAGAACCATTATTTGCTGGGACATTCTCAGCAATTGTTGACCAAATTTCTTTGGTTCCAAAGTCGGAACAGAATTCAATTTTGATATTCGAGCATACGTAGCTTGTCCATCTTATTAAAAATGTATCGCCAATTTTTAATTTCTCTCCACCGTTAGGAGCTAATAGAGATAAAAAACTATTAACGGAACCAACTAACTGTTTTCTATATATAAGATCACTCATCGGCCCTGTGCCATCTGTAATCATCATCGGTGAGGGATTTTTCACATAAAGTATATGGGCATAAAAATTACCATCCTCAAATTGTAAATGGTTCGCCGGATGTGCAAATGCATCTGCGATTTGATGTGCTGCGACTAAGATTCCCCCATAGGTCCAAGTATTGCCACCATCATTCGACCATGCATGATAAGCATCTTGATAAAATATCCCATCGGGATCAATACTAGCTCCACTGTAAGGATCTCCAGGAGTCATAAACTCAGGACCTGTCCAAGTACAATAAAGCATATTGCCTTCAGCGTTAACAGCAATCTGGGGAAATGATTGACCAAAAAAAATTCCCCGGGTAACTATAAGTATTACCTGCCTCAATAAATTTTTGAGCAAACAAATCAACATCATAATTACTAAGTACTTTCCAAGTGCTGTTGAGAGAATTCCAATAAATCACTGGCATAGCATATTCCAATGTAAAAACTTGTGTTATTGGACCATTTGTTGTTTCCCCGGTTAATTCTGCACGCCATTGTCCATAGCCATTCATAACAACATGAATAATACCATAATCATCAATAGCTGCATAAACCTGGCTAAAATTTTCCGGGAGTGGGTAATATTCCCAAATAATTTCTGTTCCCCATGTAATTGTTTCATTCGAACCATCCGATAAATTAAAAGTTAATTCTTCCGGTGTGGTCGAATATGTGTAACCAGGTAGCATGTCCGGTTGTCCATCGTATGCGATGCGCTGTGCACTCCAACTATTCCCTCCATTGTGCGAATAAAGAATAAATACATTATCCGCATTATCAGCTGTAACGTCGGGGTCACCCCCTAGTCCTGCATGTCCATTACCTGAGAGTGTAGCAACCATTACAAGATGTTGTTCATTAGGTGATTTAGCAAAATCAATTTCAGGAGAGCCCGTTGTGCTAAAATAGAGAGGTGGAGAAAAGTCTGCAATGGTCCCCACCGGTAAAAACATTATTCCGAAATCGGAACTTTTGAACCAACTGTACATACTTCTGTTTCCACTACAGTTTACATATATATTATCACCCGAAAAGGCTAAACCGGGGTCTGTATTTGGTTCGAATTGAGTACTTGTAAATCCAAATCCATCCCATAAAAAAAGTGAATTTGGCATGTGGGCAACAATACCAACAACACCGGAACCACCAAGCGGTCCGGTTAGTGGAATATCAATTTGCGGCCACCCTGTCCGATTAAGGTCAGTGCCGGCAGGTAACTCATGAGCTGTATAATTGACTCCGTCACCAACAATTAAATTCACAGATCTGTTTCCGACGGAGTTCGGCCAGATCATCGGTGAAAAATATATTTTTTCACTGAAGGGATCATAGACTATCTGATCGCGAACAATACTATTTGCGAAAAAAGGATAAGTTGTTTCTGCGATTTTATCTCCATTTAGTGGATCTACGACCGGATAAATAGATTTTGAACTAACACTTGAAATACCTTTAACTTGATCGTTGATTGAATCATCAACAATTTTCATCCTGTATTCTTTTGATTTTGTGGATGGAATTGATTTGTGTTGTGCAAACAAAACTGTAACACAATATAATAGGAATAGTATAAATAGTAATCGCCGCATATATGCCTCTGAAAAATCAGTAATTTGTTAGTTTAAAAATCTCTCATAATTTATAAAGAATTATAAATTCACCCTGTTAACACGGAAGTATTTCCTTCCGCTATTTATAACTAATACAATCCTTAAAGGATCATGATATATATATTAAAATAATCTTGATAACGAATTATTGAATGCCTATCACTGAAACATAAAAAAAATAGTTATGAATTCCATTATGCATGAGAAATTTGCACTAAAAAAACCGAGAATACTACCCGGTTAATGGAATTAATGAAAAATTAACAAGGGAATTATATACTTCCTTTCTTCAACTCCTCAATTAACTTTTCCGCTTTAAAATAATATTTCAACGCTTCAATCAATCCGTATGCATCGGTTGCGACTGCGCGGTTATTTTCCGGAAGAAAGATTGTTGAACCGGGGAGACTTTCCATATTCCCATCGTGAATCAGTCCGACTACTTCGGCATTTCTGTTTATCGTCGAACTGCCGGAGTTGCCGCCGACAATATCATTTGTAGTTGCTAATCCAACCGGAGTCGAGAGATCAAATCCGTCAGGAATTTTCAACCATCGTTCGTGCAATCCCCAGGGATATGTTTTTTTGCCAAAGGAATTGTACCGGTCATATATTCCGTAGAAAGTTGTTTTTGCCGGGGCGATAGTTCCATTATATTCATAACCTTTCACTACGCCATCGGATATTCGAAGTGTCGAAGTTGCATCCGGTGGAATTTTATCTCCATAAATTTTAAATACTACTTCGCCCAATAATTGGTTTAGCACTTCGAGGGTATTGCGGGCTTCAGTAACGCCTGGACCCAATTCCTCCATCTTTTTCGGAATGTATGTTACCAGGTTGATAAAAGGATCATTCGATTCAAGAATTTCATCGGGAATTTTTTCAAGCAGAGTTTCCCGTTTCTCTTTGGAAGTTAAATGTGATGTTTCCCAAATATAATTGACTGCATCGTCCCCGGTTTTCCCGGCAGTAAATTTCTTCAATAATTCGTTGCCCGGCTCGAGAGCATAATTCAGGAAATTAATATGCGCTCTCAGAATTAGTTTATTAAATTCTTCATCGAGATTGGCATTTATAATTGTTGCCTTTATTTCATTCAGCATATCCCCTTTATATGCTTCCTCTCTCTCTTCTTCGGCAAGTTTCATTTGACGCGCATATTTGACAATATCCGTCGCCATTTTATAATAATCCGGTCGCACAAAATTTAACGCCTGATAAGCAATCAATTCCTTCCATGTTTGTTTAGATTCACTAATAACTTTTATAATAGATTCCCAAATAGCGCCGTATCGTTCATTCATTTCCGGATTTGAATTGACATCGGCTATCAGTTTCTGTTCAAAATCATTTTTCTTCTTCATAATATATTCATCATTCAATCCAATCAGTTCCCCGGCGTAAGCCTTGCGGGCATTGCCCCAACTCATCACCCGGTTTAAATATTCCGTAACCTTATCGGGATGATTCTCCATCATTTCGTAATATGCCTGGTATATCTCGTTAAACATTTTTAATCGAAGTGGATGGAATACATCGCGAAAAAATTCGAGCTGCGCAACCGATAACATTCTATCGGTACTGCCCGGTCTACCGACAGTAAAAACAAGTTCGCCATCTTCCGCTCCTTTTTCACTCCACTTAAAAAAGTGTTCGCATTTAACCGGCTTTCCGCTTTCATCATACGCGCGGTAGAAAGTAAAATCCAACTCGTAGCGCGGATAGGTAAAATTATCCCAGTCCCATCCCGTCGATGCAATCTGAAAATCGGGAGCCATTACGAGGCGGATATCGCTGTATCTTTTATAACCATGCAGTGAGTATTTGCCGCCGTTATAGAGCGTTACTACTTCGCAAACAAGTCCTGTTTCATCTCTGTATCTTTTTTCAATTTCGGAAATTTTATCATCACGATTTTTTATTTTTTCGGCATCATCGGAACTGTTGTCCATTGCACTAATAATTTCCTCAGTCACATCTTCTATCAGCAACAACTGGTCAACGAATACTTCCGGAACTTTTCTTTCTTCTTCTAAAGTTGAAGCATAAAATCCGTCCCGTAAAATATTCTCGCCTTCCTTCGAAATTCCGGGGAACGCATCCCTGCCGCAATGATGATTAGTCATTATCAATCCATCCGCGGAAACAAATGCAGCCGAACATCCACCCTGAAATTGTAATGCGGACTTTTGAACATGTTCAAGCCATTCCGGTGTCGGTTTGAATCCATATTCCTTTTCCCAGTAATCGAAAGGGATATCATCGAAAGTCCACATCCTTCCGAAATCGGGAAGTGAGAATTCCACTTTATTAATCTCAATCGGTTCGTAAATACTGCGTTGAGCAAATGTGTTGAAATTCAAAAAGACAAACAACGAACTACAAAGCAAGAAAAAATTTTTTTTATTCATTTTATTATGTCCAAATAGTTATTGAAAATGGCACACAGATTTAACAGATGAAAAGGATTGGAACAGATTTTTTTGATCTGCTTTTATCAGTCTAATCTGTTCAATCTGTGTGCAATTGTATTTAATTTTTTATGGAACCGGTTAATATCTCATCAACCATTTCTTTTGCGTGATAAATATCCTGCAGCGCTTCAATCAATCCATTCGAAGTAACGCCAACCATCCGGTTCATTTCCGGCATAAAAATAAAATTACCGATGATGCTGTCGATGTTGCCGTCGAATGCAAGTCCTACAACTTCTGCTTTTGCATTTATAACCGGACTGCCTGAATTGCCGCCGATAATATCATTCGTTGAAATAAAATTAAACGGTACTGATTTATCAAACTCCGGTCCGGGATTCAGCCACTTTGCCGGAAGATTCCACGGATACTTTCCATCGTTGGAATAGTAGCGGTCATACATTCCGTAAAAAGTAGTTTTGACAGGGGCTATCGTTCCGTTATATTCAAATTGTTTTAATAAGCCATCGCTTATTCGCAGCGTTCCGTTGGCATCCGGTGGAATTGAAGTCCCGTAAATTTCGAACATTGCCTGACCTAACATATTTTTATAAACGCTTTCTTCATCAGTTAGCGCCTTTGATTTTTCTTGAAGTTCTTTCAACTCGTCTTTTGTTTGGAGGATAAAATCAATGAAAGGATCATTTGCGTTCAAAATATGATCCGTGGGACTTTGGGCAATTTTAATTACACTTTCTTTATCCGTTAACTTCGATTTCCTGATAAGATATTCCGCTGCATCTTTATCGTTCATACCCTTTGTTAGTTTTTTCACAAGTTCATTATCTTCACCAAGATTTAATTTTATGAAAGCGAGCTGCACTTCCAATTTTGCAGTCTCAATAACTTTATCAAATTTGGTTGGGAATAAACTTTCAATGAGAAAATCAAGTTTGGCGCCTTTGTAGTTTTCTTCACGCGTGGCTTCATCTAATTTCTTTTGTTCAGCAATCTTTACAAGTTCATTCGCGATTTCAAAATATTTCGGCGAAAGTCTGCCAAAGGTATATCCCGCAATTTTCCTTTCAATCGGTGTTAGTTCTTTTCTAATTTTTCTAATTTCGTCCCAAACCATTCCATATTTTTCCTTCAAATCCGAATCAGCCTCAACAGCAGCTTTCAAATTATTTTCGAAGTCCGCTTTACGCGCGATCAAATACGGATCCATTAATCCCTTGTAAATATTTGTGTAAACCTTTTGCGAGTTACCGATATTGGTTTTTTGTTCTTCGAATTCCAAAACTCTTTCAGGATAATCGCTTTTTAAAGATTCCATTTTATCATAATATGTATCGAGCCTGAAAGCATTATTTCTATAACTTACATCACGATAGTATTCGAGATTAGCAACGGTTTCCAACCGGTTTGTCCTGCCGGGATTACCGACTGTGAATACAACTTCATTTTCGGAAGGTCCATCTACATTCCATTTTAAATAATTTTCCGAGTTGAGCGGTTTACCGTTTTCATCATAAACACGCAGGAAAGCGCAATCCATATTATAACGCGGGTATGTAAAATTATCCCAATCGCCGCCGAGATAAGCCGACTGCTGTTCGGGCAAGAATTTCAAACGAACATCGCGGTATCTTTTATATTGATACAACGAAAACTTGCCGCCGTTGTAAAGCGTAACTACTCTGCATTCCAATCCGGTTTCGGTGTTATATCGATTTTGTATTTCCTCAATTTTTTTATCTCGATTCTGCGCTTTTTCAAGATTTGAATTTCCACTTTCCATAACCGATTGCACTTCATTGGTGACATCTTCAATTAAAACGAGTTGTGTAACTGCCAATCTCGGTACACGCCTTTCTTCTTCAAGTGTTGCAGCATAAAAACCATTATTAGCAATGTCTTCGCCATCTTTTTGAATCCGTTCAATAGCGCCTTCAGCACAATGATTGTTTGTCATTATCAATCCATCGGCAGAAATAAATGAGGCGGTACATCCGCCGCCGTATCGGAGTGTTGATAACCGAACATGATCCAGCCATTCATTCGATGGTTCGAATCCATAAGTCTCTTCAAAATATTCGAGCGGTGGATCATCGAACGTCCACATTTTACCGGTATCAAATTTCTGCGCTTTAACTGTATCGAGATTTATTTGCGCTTGAGTTGATAATCCTGCAATGAGAAAAAATATTCCGACACAGAAATAGATTAAATCCTTTCGTTTATTGAAGTTCATAAAACACCTATATGTTGAATAATTATTATGTGAAAGAAAAATAAAGGGATGCGGGATTTTTAACAAATGTTTTTTTTAGCTAGCAGATGGCAGCATGCAGTTGGCAGTAAATAAAAAGCAGTTTTTAGTAATCAGTATTCAGTCCTTAGTAGTTAAAAAGCCCGGCTATAAAACCGGACTCTGTTAAACTGACGACTGAAAACTAATTACTTAGTACCTGCAATTTGCTTTTTGTTATTTGCATTTTCTTTTTTCCATTTTCCATTTAACATCTTCCATTTTCCATCCTTGAGGGTACCGAATAATTGCCCTATAATTTTAAATAAAATTAACCTGTCCATATTGACACTAAGTTTTTTTTTTTTTGTAAGTTGCAATAGTTCATTTAATAAATTTTGTTGCAATCTGGGGGCAGGTCTCTCAGTGTAATCGTTAAATATTAATTGAAACCATACGGTCAGTTGGGAGACTAATTTATGGGTAACCGAAATTTCATTTCCTTTTCATTTAGTAAAATCCACTTTAACTTATTTCATTTTTTATTTAATTCATGTGCTTTGTTTAACAAAAAAAAGTAGCATAAAAATTTGAATTCGATTGAGGGTTTAAAAATAATTGCTGCCTTTTATAAAAAATAATACCCTAGAAAAGTTATATAGGAATAATATGATTAAAAAATTATTAAAACCGGCTCTTTTAGCGCTTATTGTTTTAACCAACTCATGCAAGGATGATAGTATTACAGAACCCAACCCCGATCCGGGTAGAAGAGATTATGTATGGACAGTGGATACACTAAATTATGAGTTCAAAGTACTCTACAGGCTGTGGGCAAGCTCACCTGATGATGTCTGGGCTATAAGTTCAGGCGGAGAAATAGATAAAGAGGTACATCATTTTGACGGAACAAAATGGACTACGGGAGAATACTTTCTATATAGTATTTGTTCCATTTACGGTTTTGCATCAAACAATATTTTTATTGGTGGTGAAAACGGCAAAATATGGCACTTCGATGGAAATGAATGGAAGTTATTTACCACATTAACAAAGGACGGACATGCCGACGTAGCCTTTGACAATATGTGGGGAGCGAATCCAAACGACCTATTTGCTTTCGGGGCTTATCCGGATGAGGAGGGGTATTTTAATAATCCGGTAATTGCTCAATATAACGGCTGGAAATGGGGCATGTACAATACAAAGGGATTATTCGGTATTGTAGAGCATTTATACAAAAATGCGCCGGATAATAAAATATATCTACAGGTACTTGGTGGGCGTAATTACACCGACAGCACACATATTTACGAATACAATAATGGAAATTACACTGAACTTTATAGTAATATTTGGGCACAGGGATTCCATGCTGATATAAGCTTAATTAACGGAGAAGTATATTTCGCCCTTGGCAATCGAATATGTAGAAGAGTAAATAACCAATTTCACACAGTATTGGATGTAAACATTCCGAATTTTTACCAGCGGTTCTGGGGAAGAAGCCGTAAGGATTTATTTTTAATGATGGATAACGGATTGGCTCATTACAACGGGACCGATATTAAGTATTTTTTTAATTATGATTTCAGAACAGAGATATTTGGTGCTGCGCTTTTTGAGCATGACGTTTTCTTTTTAATATATGAAACCCAAACCGGATTGAATCTAATTTATCATGGGAAACTAAAAGAATAAGCAGGATAATTTTAAGGAGGTTCGAGAGATAAATATTGACCTTTAAAAAGCAGGGAATAGTGCAGCCACACTATTCCCTAAGATGCAAATAAATTTAGCCTGCTCAGCTAATAAAGGGGCTTTCCCTTTTTTATTTGCTTCGAGAATATAATAGTTGGCAAAACAAAATTAAAGTAAGGAATTATATCATGAGACTTTTAAAATTGTTTTTAACTGTCCTTTTCCTGTTTTTATCTTTACAGCATGTATTCTCCCAATCATTCACATATTCAGGTCCAACAGACGGAACATCTCCCTTCAATTATACCTTTCAATACTATAATCTGGCGGGTTTATACTACCCGACTTTGGTAATCGGAGTTGACGGTGATGTTGTGGCATATGATCTATGTTCGGCTGTACCGCTCGGAGGCTGGTGCCCTTCATCATACAGTATATCTCTTACTCCCGGGAACCATACTATTAGCCTAAAGTTGTTAAGTGTTAATTCGAGATATCTGGATTGCCACTATTTTCTTGTTCATCAGGAAGTAAATATAAACGTTACCGTCAAAGCGGTTATTTCAGCGGATAACAACTTTACATCCAGCGGCAGTTCGCACGGTTCGGTTAAAATAGACGGTACAACATATACTGCTCCTAAAACTTTTTCGAAGCATATAGGGGCAGGCACTACACTAGAAGCAATAACACCGCAAAATAACAGCGCTGGAAAGCAAATGATTTGGAATACAAGTTCTTGCCAAAGGAGTAAGTGGACAAAAGGAGGGGCATTAAAATCTTATGATCAATCATATACATTCACAGCTACGATAGCAGATCATAACACAACCTATTTGGCAAATTATTTTCTTAACAGTATAACAACAGCCGGAACAATGTCGATTAGTGAAGCATGGATAAGCAGTGTAACGCTGAGTGATAATGTGTATGTCCCCTCCGGGGTTACGCTGGATATAACAAGTTGTTCTTCTGTTAATTTAAATGGAAAATCAATAATATCTACAGGCGGAACTATTACATGTTCCGGTTCAATAAGCGGATTAAAAGCATATTTAAAATCCGGTTCAACTGTTAAAGGGTACTGCGGATCGATTCAAACAGCGTGTACAAACGGTTCATCCGGTTATACTGTGGATATACAAAGCGGTACCTTTACTGAAAATGTTTCTTTCTCCGGTAAAACTAATCTTACAATTCAGGGGCAGGGAATTTCATCCACAACAGTAAACGGTATATTTACAGCAAGTAGTTGCTCGGGCTTAATCTTCCAAAAAATGGAATGCAAAACAATTTCCTTGAGTAATTGCACTTCCATAAATATTATGAACAATATGATGGACGGTACGACGAACGGTTTGTACGCCTACAACACTAGTTTTTCCGGTATTTTAGGAACTATAGAAAATGCAGGCGGAACGGGGTTTGCTCCTGCTTCATCAACCGGTACTGTTAGTTCCGGCGGTGCACCCAACAGCGTTTATACCGGCGGTAAGATTAATCTTTGCGGAGGCGGCGTTATGGCAGCTTATGGATCCAACATAAGCCTTTATACCGACAATGTGAACAATCGCGTTGAATTATGCAATGATGTAAATTGGGATTTATACGTATCCAACAGCGGCACTATAACCGCGACAGGATGTAAATACACGGACGGCATACCGGTAACAATAAATGCCGGGGGCACATTAACGGTTAATACTCCATATTATTCATGTCCATCCCCAAAACGCGGAACTATAAGTGAAGGTAACTACAACAATATAATTAATTCGGGAAGCGATCCTGCAGAGGAAGAATTTATAGTCGTCAACAGCGCATATCTTGAATTGATGAATACGATAAGTGAGGCGGTTTTATCAGATGCAGCAGTAAATGTGAGTGATTATTACGACGATTATATGAATTCGATATCGCTATTCAGTGAGTTTATTGAAAAGAATCCTGAATCCGGACTTGCAAAAACAGCATTAACCACTGCAGTTCATTGTTATAAAATTCTCGGCGACTATGAGGGAATGAATACTTTCCTAAATAATACAATTGCCGATAAAAATTTGATAGCGGTAAACAGCCTTGCAAAAAGATTTACGATGGATTATTACAGTAATAAAAAGGATTTTGAAAAATCACTTTCGATTGCTGATGAATTGTTAAAGGAAAGCGCTGATGACAAAGATTTTACATACGATGTACTTTACGCCAAAGGATTGATTTACGAATATGATTTATATGATGCAAAAAATGCTGTCGAATGTTTTATGAGAGTTGTTAATGAAGCGCCGGAAAATATATTAGCCGACGGCGCTAATAACGAATTAAGTTTACTTGGAATTGAAGTCGATCAGAATAAAAAAGGAACAGATGGGAATAAAGTAGAAGGATTCGGAATAAATAATTATCCAAATCCTTTCAATCCAACCACAACAATCAAATACACAATTCCCGAAGACGGAATAGTAACAATAAAAGTATTTGATGTGCTTGGCAGGGAAATTAAAACACTTGTAAACCAAAGACAGTTAAAAGGCAACTACTCGGTTGAGTTTGACGCATCCGGTCTCGCAAGCGGAATGTATATTTATCAGATACGAATGAACAATTATGTTCAGTCTAAGAAGATGGTACTGCTTAGATAAGTTGACAGCTTGCAGCAAGCAGATAGCAGTGAAAACCGTTTAATTGTTGCATCGCTGAATTGTCGAATGGTTAGTGGAATAAAAAGCCCGGCTGTTGTAACCGAGCTTTTTTAAGAACAAGATTAAGAATAAGATCAAGAATATGAACAAGATTTAAACTGCAAGCTGCCGACTGCATGCTGCCCACTTATCGCACTTCTTCAATCTCGTTTTCCGGCTGTGTCATCTCTTTGTAAATCTTGCCGGTTTTCAGTTCTTTTTCAAGTCGAGTTAACTTTAGCAAGTCACCCACAATCTCAAGAATTGCCTGGGATGCAACTGAAACCATTCTGTTTTTCTCGGTGGTGTAAAGGAAATTTGCCGGAATACTTTCAATATTTCCGTCGAAAGCAATTCCAACAAGCTCGGCATTTTTATTAATTACAGGTGAACCGGAACTGCCGCCGGTAATATCATGCGTTGTTATAAAATTGTATGGTGTCGCCAAATCAAATTCAGGCGGAGGATTTTTCCATTTATCCGAAATATCCCATGGATATTCTTTCATGTGCGAATAGTATCTATCGTAAAGTCCATAAAATGTTGTGGTCATCGGCGCTTCGGTTCCGTTGTAATCATACTTCTTCATCACACCATCATTAATTCTCAAAGTAAAAGTTGCATCCGGCGGAATGGATGTACCGTAAACTGCGAACAGAGCTTGACCCAATTGATCCTGCAGCGCTTCTTCAGTTTGATTAAGTTCGGCTGAAATCAGTTGATAGCCGGCTAATTTTTCCTGCGTATTCAAAATAAAATAGATGAACGGATCATCGGATTTGAATACTGCATCCGGACTTTTTTCCAATAAGTTGATAACATCTTCCTTTGATTTTATCTTTGATTGAGATAGACAATATTTTGCCGCTTCTTCACCGCTTTTTCCGCCAAACATTTTTTGAATGAGCGCGTTATCTTTTCCGAGATTCATTGTAATAAAATCAGCCTGGAGAGCAAGTTTTTTATCCTCAAGCTCCGTGTTAAAATCGGCCGGGAATATTCCTGCTATCATAGTATCGAGTGCATCGCCAATCATAGAAGAATCTCTCTGTTCTTCCGGAACCATTAACTCCTCTGCTAATCCAAGAACATCCTGCGCAATAAAAAAATATCCGGAAGAAAATGCCGGATTAATTCCGTACGCAGCGCGTTCGCCTGAGTTTACTCTCATCTCCGATTTCACCTTTGCTATTGCATCCCACAGATGTCCGAATTTTGAATTCAATTCCGGATTGGATTGTACAACAGACTTAAATTCTTTTTCGAATGCCTTTTTACGCGCCATCAAATAAGGATCTCGCAAACCATTTAATGATTCTTTATAAACCTTGGCAGAATTACTATATAAGAAAGCCTGGTTCTCATATTCATCACTTTTGTCGGGATATTTATTCATCATCTCAAAAAGTATATCTGTCATCCCGTTAAGCATGAGAGAATAGTTTTTATAATAGCCATCTCTTAAATATTCCAATTGGGCAACCGTGTTCAGTCTATTTGTTGAACCCGGATTTCCTACAACAAATAATGGATCTCCAACTTGAGGTCCATCAAAACTCCATTTAAAATAATGCGGTGATTTCATTGGTAATCCATCATCACCGTAAACTCTAAGAAAAGCAAAATCAGCATCGTAACGTGGGTATGTAAAATTATCGGGATCACCGCCGTACAATCCCATCTCCGATTCATTAAAATACACCGCTCTAACATCGGAATATCTTTTATATCCATAAAGCGAATACTTACCGCCGTTATACAATGAAGTGACCGTACAAATCAGTCCGGTATCCTCGGAATATTTACTTTCTATCTCTGCAATCTTTTCTTCTTTTTTCGAGATCTTTTCTTCATAAGTTTTCCCTTCGTTGGCTGCGGAAATAATTTCGTCCGAAACATCCTCAATCAACATTAGCTGATCCACAAATACGTTGGGCACCTGTCTCTCATCCTGAAGAGTCGCAGCGTAAAAACCATTGTGTTTTAAATCTTCTCCTTCCTGCTGAATCGATTCCGAGACAAAGTCGATGCAGTGATGATTAGTCATTATCAATCCATCTTCCGATACAAAAGAGGAAGTACACCACGATGCGAATTTCAAAGTGGACAATCTTACTTCTTCAAGCCATTCCTCGGTCGGGCGGAAACCGTATGTGATTTCAAAATAATCGAGCGGGGCATCTTCGAATGTCCACATTTTACCGGTATCAAATTTTTGAGCTTTCACGGTATCATAATTCAACCACAAATTAGAGGAATCCTTTGTAATCCGGTTTGAGTTAGAACAACCGAATAATAGTACGAACATGGCGAATAGAGGAAGTACCCGCCGTAGATATAAATTAATCATATGGCCACCTTTTTTAAATTAAACAATGGGGAAAATTAATAGGAAATGCGGTCTGCTCCAAACAGACCGCAAACTTTACCGGGATAAAAATATGTGGTTGAAAGAACAATCAAATATTTTTAGTTAAATATATGCCTCTGGGTAATAGAACATAGTGGGGCGTTTTTCGTCTTCAACAGTACCGTTGCATTTAGAACATTTCTGAAGATAAAAAACAACCGGCTCTTCGCTTGGATCAGCTTCCATAAAGGAGACGATCGATTGGCAGCAACTGCATTGCACAACATGATGTGTATCAATTTTGCTGCGGCAGGAAGGACACAAAAACCTTTGCTCGCCGTTTAACTCACGGATGTCGTAGAGAAAAATTGAATTACATTTCGAATTGTTACATCGAGCAAATTTTGTATAATTTGTAGCAATTGATTCTATAACGAACCTCCCGATTTTTTGAGAATAAAAATAATCGCTTCCCTGTGACAAAACTATCCCAAAATATTAACAAAAGGAGAATTAATTTTTCCCCACTCAAATTCGGGATGGTGCAGTTAGCAATTTCATTTCATAGGAACAAGCCGGGTTGAAAGCCTAAAATCTAATTTTGGTTTAAGCTGGTCTCTCATGATAAATTGAATATCTCCGCATATTATTTAATTGATGCCAAATTATTATCTTTGAGCCCGAAATCATTTTTTAAAGTCAACAAATTCAGGAGTAGATTTATGGCTGGTATTCCGGGTTTCAAAGCATACGATATCAGGGGCAAAGTGCCATCAGAATTAAATATCGATATAGCATACAAAGTTGGACGAGCCGTCGCAAAATATTTGAATACAAAGAAAGTTGTAATTGGAAGAGATGTAAGAAAATCCTCGCCCGAATTATCAGAAGCATTAACAAAAGGATTGAACGATGCCGGTTCGGATGTAATCGATCTTGGATTATGCGGGACTGAGATGATATACTTTGCAACACCGTATTTAAATGCAGATGCCGGTGTAATGATAACCGCAAGCCATAATCCACCGGAGTACAACGGGCTAAAATTTGTAAAAGCCGGTTCAGTTCCGATGGGCTACGATTCCGGATTGAATGATATTGAACAAATGATTTTAAATAATGACCTCGGTGAACCAGCCGCAGAAAAAGGCAATGTACAAACACTTGATGTGATGAATGAATTCATTGAACGATTAAAAATATTTTATGATGCCGGAAAAATTAAACCACTTTCTGTTGTTGTGAATTCCGGCAACGGCTGTGCCGGCTTGGCGCTTGACGCTATCGAGCCGCACCTGCCAATAAAAATGCACAAAGTATTTAACGAACCGGATTCTAATTTCCCGAACGGAGTGCCCAATCCTTTGCTGCCTGAAAACCGTCAGCCGACAATCGACGCGATGAAAAAATACAACGCTGATCTCGGTGTGGCGTGGGACGGTGACTACGATCGTTGTTTCTTCTTTGATGAAAAAGGAAATTTTATCGAAGGATATTATATCGTCGGATTGCTCGCAAAGTCAATTTTGAAAAAAAATCCCGGAGAGAAAATTGTACACGATCCGCGATTGGTTTGGAATACAATTGATGAGGTAAAAAAAGCAGGTGGAACCGTAGTTGAATCAGTGAGCGGACACGCATTCATCAAACAAAAGATGCGCGAGGTGAATTCGATTTACGGCGGCGAGATGTCGGCGCATCATTATTTCCGTGATAATTATTATTCCGATAGCGGTATGATTCCATTTCTGCTTATTCTTGAATTGATGTCTGTTGAAAATAAAACTTTATCGGATTTAGTCGGAGAAATGGTAAAAGCGTATCCATGTTCCGGCGAAATAAATACGAAGCTCGAAAATCCCCAGGCAAAGTTGGAAGACATAAAGAAAAAGTATTCCGATGGTAAAATCGATTTTACCGACGGAGTAAGCGTTGAGTATGATAATTGGCGGTTCAATGTTAGACTGAGCAATACCGAGCCTTTGATAAGATTGAATGTAGAATCCAAACAAGATGAAGCATTGATGAAAGAAAAAACCGAAGAGATACTCAAACTGATAAGAAGCTGAAAAAATAATTATACGGTTATCGGTTAAATTTTTATATTAAAAAGAGTAAAAAAATTTTCTTGAACAACCTTTACAGTATGCCGTCTAAAAAGCGGCAAAAAGAAAGAATTAACTAAGGAGAAAAAAATGGCAGACGAAAAAGAAAAAGCAATCGATGTTGACAGACTTTTGAAGAATAAATTAAAATCCCTCAGTGTGGGTGATATGGAAAACGCTATCGCAAAAGTAGTGAGTAAGCTGGTTGGTGAGGATTACAAATGTACAATAGGCGAAGTTAAGTACACTATGTTTTCCGGCGCAGATTTCCATGTAAAAGTTGAACTGAGCTATAATCCGGAATCTTAAATTCTGAGTCCCACCACAGGCGGGGCGAAGAATCTCAAAATTTACGTTGGATTCGAAAATACATCAGTATTTATTTCCACTCTTTTATTAGAGCAACAACTCTATCAATCTCCTCTTTCGTATTATAGAAATGAGGGGAGAATCTAATCATTCCTTCGCGTACAGAACCGATCACACCATTGCGGTTCAAATGCTTCATTACTTCAGCCGGCTTTTCATGAGGGAAGGTAATAATGCCTGCTAAATTTTCATCGGGCATATCTTTCAAAACCGGGTAAAAATTATTTTCACCTAATTTCTCGATGAAATACTTTGTATTTGAGACTATCGACTTTTCGATTTCTGTGATTCCAAAGGAAAGGAAAACTTCGAGAACTGAATTCAGTGCGACTATTCCGATCGCAGGCATCGTACCGGTCTGGAAACTTTCAGCAGTATCTTTCAATTCGAGTTTGTAATCGAGCAGGTTCCAGGCATCTTTTACCGACAACCATCCGACATACTTTTGATCAAGCTTCTGCTGCAATTCTTCCGAGATATAAAAATAAGATAATCCCATCAACGCCATTAACCATTTCTGAGTTCCACCGACGAAAAAGTCAATATTCGATTCGGGAATATCAATCTCTACCACGCCCGCTCCCTGGATACCATCAACGCAATAAATGATTCCGTGCTTTTTACAAATATCGCCAAGCGTCTTCACATCAATTCTGTAACCGGATAAAAATTGGACAAAACTTACCGATAATAATCTAGTTCGCGGAGTAATTATTTTTTCGATATCGTTGGTATTAATGATTCCGTTTTTCGATTTGACGAAATCAACCTCAACACCTTGCCTGGTAAGATTCAGAAACGGATAAATATTCGAAGGGAACTCACAGTCAAACAAGATGACTCTATCGCCGGGCTTCCAAGTAATTCCCTGGGCGAGAACATTCAATCCGTTGGATACATTATCAATCCACGCAATTCTTTCCTTTGGAACATTAAGCATTATTCCCAGCTGTTCTTTCGCGTTTCTCTCTTTTACTAAAAACCTTTCGAAAAAATCCGGGTAAAGTAAACTTCGCTGATCAAGATATTCATCAATACTGTTACGAACTTTATCGCACAACGGTCCGAGCGCTGCGTGATCAAATATTATTCGTCCTTCACGGATATGCGGGAATGTGTTTCGAAATTCATAGATAGTCAAATAAACCTCGCGGGAAAATGAGAATTTTTATTCTTCTTAATCAATTATAATTTTCAAACAAATTCTATAAATATTTTTTTCTTAGCCAGAAAATCCTTTTATCTCGTCCCATACGGGACTAAAAATCTTTGTTATGTTTTAATTTACTATAAAGATTAAGTCCCCCGACAAGTCGGGGCAGGCTCTAACGGGACAAAAATATTTTTTCATCAATCTATTTGTGAAGGAGCAAAAGTATTCAATTATATCCCGGAGGGATTAAATATTTATAGTTGATCAAATCCAAAATACAAGTTAAGTCCCATCGGGACGCAATATAAAAATCTGGGTCCGACAGGTGCCTATTTCATTAATAATTTCTAAAACGATAACTATTTCTCAAAAATTTCTTTTAGAAATTCTTCTTCATTCAGCTTGGATTGCCATTGATGATGTCGCTTTACAGATTCAGTTCGCTTTTTCCTGGCAAAGGAAAGAAATCTGCTTGTCTCTAAAGGTTCAAATTTTTCAGTTAGTAATCGAATTGCTTTTTCAAAAAGTTCTTCTTCACAAATGAATTTGCTGTTTCTCATTGACAACTCTTCTTAAGAAATTTTATTATTAACACACAGTTCCGGTTTTATCGGAAACGCTGATGGTACTGATTTTCACAGTTTACATCAGCGATAATCAGTTCTATCAGTGTGTTTCGGCATTGCCGGAACCGGTGTGCTATTGCTTCAAAATATTATTCTTCTTTCTTCGCTCTCATTCCGTCCCAAATCATATAAACGCAAATCACAAGAAACATCATTATTGCAATCAGTTCAGCCTGGTCGGTTTTAATATATTTCTCATCAACCCAATTCAAATCAAAATACTTTAGTACTGCGCTTAATACCCCAAACAATGCACCGCCCGCAATAAATCCCGATGCGATAAGCGTTCCTCGTTCGAGACGGGCTTTATTCAAACCGGAATCGCTGCTGCGTGTGGAAACAAAGTGCGCAATTAATCCGCCGACTAATAAAGGCGTATTCAATTCCAATGGAATATACATTCCGAGTGCAAATGCAAGCGCCGGGACTTTTAATATTGTCAAAATTAATGCGAGTATAGCACCAGCCATATACAGCATCCAGGGCGCGGGCTGATTGGACATTAACGGTTTAATAACTGCCGCCATTGCATTTGCCTGAGGCGCCACCAACGCATTGTCGCCCGTAAAACCGTATGTTTCGTTTAATAACATAATTATCACTGCAACAACCGCGGCGGAAAATGCAGTGCCGACAAATTTCCATCTTTCCTGTTTATATGGAGATGAGCCGAGCCAATAACCAATCTTCAAATCCGTAATAAAAGCGCCCGCTTGTGAAAGAGCGGTACATACAACTCCTCCGATAATCAATGCAGATACCATTCCTGCCGGACCGGTTAATCCAACAGAAACGAGAACCGCCGACGAAAGAATCAGAGTCATCAAAGTCATCCCGGAGACCGGATTGGTTCCAACAATTGCAATTGCAGTTGCAGCAACAGTTGTAAAAAGGAAAGAGATAATCAATACAATCAATAATCCTACCAATGCCTGCAATAAATTGGTAACAACACCCATCGCGAAGAACACAAAAATTAAAACAGCTGTAATTAAAATTCCGCCAAAAATAATTTTCATTGGAAGATCGCGTTGAGTTCTCACACCGTTTTGAGAATGTTTCTTTCCAAATAATTCATGAAAGCCGAGTGTGAACGCTTTTTTAATAATTCCGGATGATCGGATAATTCCAATTAATCCTGCCATTGCAATTCCACCGATACCGATATGCCGGACATACGTTTTAAATATTTGCTCGGCAGACATGTCCTTAATCAATAACGTTACATTTGCGCCGATTGTTTGTGTAATAAAATCACCGAAGTAAGCTACAACAGGAACAATAACAAACCACGACAAGAATGAACCTGCCGCAATTATTGCAGTGTATTTAAGTCCGATGATGTAACCCAATCCGAGGATTGCCGAACTGATACTCAACCGGAATTCCAATTTGATTTTATCCGCGATTGTATCTGCGTATGGAATAACTTTAGTAGTAAATATTTCACTCCACCATCCGAATGCGGCTACAACAAAATCATAGACTCCGCCAAGCAATCCGCTAACGACCAATACCAGAGCTTGTTTCCCGCCCTTTTCGCCTGCGACCAAAACTTCAGTTGTAGCGGTTGCTTCGGGGAACGGAAATTGACCGTGCATTTCGGAAACAAAATATTTTCTGAATGGGATTAAAAATAAAATTCCCAGAAATCCGCCGAGCAGCGATGCGAGAAATATCTGGAAGAAATCCGCTTCTAATTCCAAAATGTACAATGCGGGTATAGTAAAGATTGCACCGGCTACAATCGTACCGGATGTAGCGCCAATAGATTGGATAATTACATTTTGTCCGAGTCCGTATTTTTTAGATTTGGACAATTTATTTAATCCCGAAGACAGACCGACAGCAAGAATAGCAATGGGGATTGCGGCTTCGAAAACCTGTCCAATCTTTAATCCGAGATAAGCCGCTGCAGCCGTAAAGATAATAGCCATCACAATTCCCATCGTAACGGAATACGGAGTTATTTCGGGATATTCTTTTTGAGGGGACATCACCGGCACATATTCTTCGCCCGGCTTTAATTCGGTGTAGGCATTTTCGGGCAGACCCGCAATACCAGTTTTAGCTTCGTGTTCACTCATTCTTATTCTCCGTTAAAATTCGAAAAATATTTTCGTTTCTGATTTTGTTTCCCCTGTGGACTGGGATTTTAAATAAATCTTGCCGAACAGTTTTGCATTTTCAGGCAATTCAACATCCGGTTTTAAAAAGCTGCATGTTAACTCAACCGGAATGGAAGGATAAAATGCAATGTTCGACATTCCCGCTTGTTTTATTTGCAAGTCGGATTTGCTTTTAAAGTAAGAAACTTCCTCTACATCAATCGTCATTCTTCCAGGTGAATTTGTGAATGCGGGACGAAGTTCTAGAACATATTCGACGCTGTCCGCGCTGCCGTTGTTGTCAACACTAATAGTTTCGGTTCGATAGGATAATCCTGCTTTCTCAACAGCTTCGCCTTTTGAATTGTAAATCTGAATAGCGAAGTCTGTTGTTTTATTAAAATCTTCTTTGCTCAATTCAATGTTGAATTCTTTCGATCTCTCATTCTTCAGCAGTACGAACGGAATTTTATAAGTGTCGTTTCCGTCAAGTTCAATCCTATGATTTATTGAATAGCCGGAAATCTCGCCCGAGGTTCTCAAATAATTTATTTTATCGAACGTATTTATAACAGTTAGTTTATTGTCGGAAGGGGAAAGAACTTTTTCATCAAGAATTTGAATGCCCTCGAATTGAACACTCAATTGATAATCGGAAACTGCGGTAGCAAGGAAGAATCCTTCAACATCAACTTCATAAATTCCCGGCATAGGGTTATAAAGGTTCTGCGAAAAATCTTTTACATCGGTAAGCGAGTTAAGAGTTTTGGAGACTATTATCGATTGCCCATCAACATCATGCAGTCTGATTTTAGTGTTTGTGTACATTCCCGGCACCGCGGATAATTTTATTTGCATTGCAGATGCGCCGGCTGGAACTTTAACAAAATATCTGTCAATCATTCCCTTGTCAACTTTACCTCTCACCGTCATCGAATAATTATTGGCGCAAGTAAATTTATACGGCATTACAACCGTCGCCATCATTTCGAATTCTGGAGTATTTGAACCGTCAGCTCGATAAGCAATAATTTTCCCGGTATACATTCCGGGCTGAGTCATCTTTGCTGCATCTAACTTTACATTCACGGAAGTTGATTGATCATTCCTAAGATAAGTTTTTTTCTGCACCGGGATTAACCAATCGGCAGTACTTTTTAAAACGTATGTCCGGTTGAATTGGTCTTTCTTAATAAAATTATTTCTAAAAACATTAAAGGTGAACACTTCATTGCCCGTTAAATACGAACCATCGCGCAAGTACAAATTTGGAGCTTTGCCGTCGGGCATATTAGGCGCTGTTGAAGTTACTGTGTATGTTTCAAATTTATTTATTTCGCCTGCCTGGATGTATTTTTTTAGAAGTTTGTAAGCGTTAACAACATTGATGTAACCGCCACCCTGGTCAACACAAGTATATTCCGGCATGGGCACGGCACTTTCGCGGAGTACTTTATAAAGAAGCAGCGAAGGAATTTTTACATCCGGGAATTCAACTTTGGCGGCGCCGAGCAATAAAGCTGCAACACCCGCAGAATATGGAGATGCCATACTCGTTCCCCAGAATCTATCCCATCCACCCCAATTAGGAATTGTGGATGTGCACGCACCGGGAGAAATCACATCGGGCTTGCTAACTTCGCCGCCGCGTGAGCTGAAATAAAGAATTATATCTTTGTCAAGAGTAGCGCCGTAAAGTTCGCTGCCGATTTCTTTTGTGAGGACAGCTCCCGATGAAAATATTTTATTCGATGCCGAAGGCAACCCGGTTGTTGAAATTCCGGGTCCCTCATTTCCGTTCGAGACAAAAATGTACAGATACGGATTATCATCAACAAGGTCGCTTAAAAAACTTTCCATTTCGGAGCGTCCCTCGATTTCGGAACCGACGCCGAAACTCATATTAATAATACAGGGCATTCCAGGTTCTTTCGAAATTTTGGATGCATACTGATATGCTTTTTTCATGCTTTCAGTAACGGTAGCGCCGCCTGAAAAATTATTGTTGCCGATTTTCAAACTAATAACTTTAGCGCCGGGCGCTACGCCGTTCAAATTTTCACCGCCGATTTTATATCCGGTAGAGATTCCACCGCAATGTGTTCCGTGTGCGCCGTCGTCAAAGTGAATATTGATTTTATTTTCATCCGGGAAAATATTCAACCCGAATGTTAACAGCGGGAGTCCTGCCAAATTCGGGATTGTGAATGAATCTTGTTTTTCTTTGTAATTACGGATTGGCTTTTCATCAGACAGATCGCCATCTCCGTCGGTGTCAAAAAATACAACCCAAAATTTCTCGCCGTCTTTCTCAGCCTGGAATGTTATCATGAAAAATTTATCTTCATTCGTACCATTCCCATTTATATCTTCCGCGCCGGAACTGGAATTAAGCCAAAGTTTTTCGGGCAGCATTCCAATAAAATAATTTTCGTCATTTGCAGATAGAGATAACTTCCCAACGCCGGCAACTTTGTAGTTTTTTGATTCATTGAGAAAATAACTCACTCCATCAATGTCCTCGATTGCCGCTTCTTCAAGATCAACATCTCCTTGCCCGGTAAAATCTTGAACATCGATTACTTTTGTATCGCCGGTTGAAGTTTTCGTTAATCCTTCAATCCCCATATCTACACCGGTATCAAGAATTAATACTACCGTTCCCCTACCGTCAAACTCGGGGTAATTGTTGCGGAATTCTTCAACTCCGGTTGGCTTTAATGATAAAAAAGTTTGTACCGAATCCTGTGCATTTATCAATAATGGAAGTAACAAAAAAAGATAGGCTGCTTTATATAATTTCATTGTGTACCTGTGATATGTATTTGTTAGTAATCATAAACTGAGTGTTAAATTAAATAGCCACGACCTTTAGGTCGTGGTATTAATTGGAAAAAACGATTGGCTTTAGCCACATTAGAAATAGAATTTGGGCTGAAGCCCGAATCTTTTTCATAAAATTGGTCCCCGACATGAATGTCGGGGCTATTCATATAACTAATACCTGGCAAATCATTTGAAACCTTGTTTGGTTTGGCTTGTTTGTCAATTTTTTCGTAGTCCAATTCCGAACCGAGGACACTATGCGGAATTAAATAAACCACGAGCATGAGCAGCGCGGCAAATATTATCCATCCTTTGGGATTTTTACTTTTCTTCATCATAAAAAATGCTATCACCCAACCGATGAACGCCGCGAACGTTTTGTTATCGGTTAAATCATGCCCGAACGGCCAGCCGGTCCAGAAGGCATCGAATGCGTAATACTGAACTACAGGTCCGAGAATTAAACCACCTACAAACAATGTAACAATTGTCCAGATTGTATATGATTTCAATTTCGGTTCCTTGTTAAAAATCTCAAGTCCCGTTCTCGTGGAGAGAAGCATTGCCGCAAATATTGTGATAATATGAAATATCATAATCAGTGTAGGCACTTCGCCGCGGAAGCGGATAACTACCGGCTGTTCCGGGATAGTTTTAATTTCAAAACCGGCATAGATGCGAATAAAATATTCCAATTTGCCTGCGTGGGGCTGATTCGGCATCGCAGCAATCAGTTCGCCCTTATCTTCAACCATATTTATTTCAGTCCATGAGTCGGAAGTTTTAAATCTCTTCCAGCAAAGAACCGCCGCATATTTATCGGGATCCACTTTCAATCTTACTATATGATCTGTTGAGCCTGCATGGCTACGGTCGAAAGAATATTTGATTTGCTCACCGTTAATATTAATTTCGCCCGACATCGGGTGCGTAGGACCTGTTAATCTTTGATACGCTGCTAATCCTAATGTGATGACAAAGGCGAGAACCCAAAGAAGTATATTTTTTTTCATGCAAGAACTTTCAAGAATTAAGTTATACGAAAATACGACGGGTCAAAAATAAAGAATTATTAATTATTAATTGAGGCAAGTTTTTGCTGAATCGGAGTGCTTATAAAATGAAAATCGCTCCTATATGGGCCGTAATGTGGAGAGACGGGGATACGTGAAGGAAAGGATTTGAGTTAAAACTTCTTTTAATATTCAAAATATTATTCTACTTTAGACTATTACTATTTCATTGAATTCAGAAATAATGATCCCTTACAGAGGCTGAGTGAAAATTCCGGTATGAAAACAGACAAAGACCAGTTAATCAAGAATTATTTCCATATTGTTAAATCCGCAAATAAAGAGTTACCCAAGAAAGAAGCGTTGAAGGATTTGCTTAATCGTCTTTACGGCGAAGATAGGGAAATCCAAAATATAATCGATCAAATTACTCTGGGTGCGGAGAAGACAGTGCTTGCAATTCCGCGGGAAGACAGGCTTCACCGGGGCAGTGCGGACACGCTTTACAACAAGATAATTATCGAATTCGAAAACGATCTCAAAGTAACATTAAAACACGCAAAGGAACAATTAGCCGGTTACCTGCTTGGTCAATTTAACGCGGGCGAAGGTTATAATTTTGTATTGATCGCATCCGACTGTATAACATGGAAAGTATTTGCGCCCGATGTTGCTTGCCTTGATAAGCTCGATCAACTTACGGAAGATCAATTGATATTGAACGAAGTAAAAGGGGCTTCGTTTACTCTAAACGAACGCAACGCGGAAGATTTTTATTATTGGATTGACCGTTTCCTTTTTAAAGAAGAAAAGCTGAAAGCGACGTTATCGCGTGTTGAAGAAGCATTCGGATATCAAAGCAATGTTTTTATTGAATCCTACCGTCAATTAACGACTCATTTTAACAGCGTAAAGAAATACGGCGAAGTGCAGGTTTCGTTCGAGCAATGGAGTAAGTTTTTAAGTATCGCTTACGGTTCCTTTGATGCTAGCGAAAGTAATTTTCTTATTCACACATACCTGAGCATTTTTGCAAAGATGCTTGCCTATGCAGTAGTTTCCAACGATGCGTTTATTGATGATAAGGAGATGAAAGAGATAATTGACGGAACAATTTTTCATCGTTATAACATTGCCAATTTTGTTGACGACGATTTTTTCCATTGGGTGAAAGGAGAAAGAAATTTTACCGCTCTCAAAAAAGTTTTCCGTTTGATTGCACAGGAAATTTCAACATTCGATTTCAAAGAAATTGACGAAGATATTCTAAAAGGAGTTTACCAGGAATTAATCGACCTCGATACCCGTCATGCGCTCGGCGAATATTACACACCGGACTGGCTGTGCGAAAGGATATTAAAAGAATTTGAATTTACCGAAGGCAAAAGAGTTTTGGACCCGGCATGCGGCAGCGGTTCGTTTTTAATAGCCGCTATTCATCGGTTTAGAGATTTGAACACGGGAATAAATGTTGAAGAATTAAACGCCAGTATATACGGAATTGATATCCACCCGCTTTCCGTGCAGATAGCTAAAACAAACGTACTGCTTGCACTCGGCGGCGATATAAAAAATGCGAGAACGCCTATTCATTTGAACGTTATTCTTGCCAACACTTTACTTGCGCCGGACGGCGTTACGGATTTGTTCGGGACAAGTTTTAAAATGACAATCGACAAGGAAACGCTAGAATTAAGTTCGCAAATTCTTGAAGACGTTAAAACATTCGACGAAGCGCTCGAAGTCGCGGAGGAACTTGCCGAACAGACATTCCATAAAAAGAAATCCGATAGGGTAACTTTCGAAAATATTTTAAAGAGGCAGATTCGCGGAAGCGGTTTGAACAAAGTAATTATCGATAACTTTTATAAAATTTACGAAAGTCTGCGCACAGTAAAAGAAAAAGGCAGGGACAGCATCTGGAAGTTTATTGTGCAGAATTTGTACAAACCTTATTTCCTTTCGAAGAAGTTTGATTTTGTTATCGGCAATCCGCCGTGGTTTACATACAGCTCGATTAAGAATGAAGAGTATCAAAATATTCTAAATGAGCTTGCAGAAAAGTACGATGTGAAGCCGGAAAGAGTTGCCAATTTCCCTCATCTCGAAATTGCGGCAATCTTTCTTGCTTATTGCAGCAGTTATTTCTTAAAAGAAAAAGGCGAACTTGCATTTGTATTACCGAGGAGTTTCTTTAGCGCCGACCACCATAACAATACAAGGAGCGGCAAGGCAAAGGGTTTCCGGCTGGAACAAATTTGGGATTTGAATGATATTTCGCCGTTATTCCGTATTCCATCATCAGTACTATTTTCCGTTAATGAAAAGGATACTGTTAAAAGAAGTCTGCCTGCGGGTGGTTTAGCTGGAATCTCATTTAATGGAAACCTGCCGGCGCATAATTGTAACCCGGTAGTTGCAAATGGTTTGATTTCGGAAACTCAATCGAAATGGTATTATGTTAAGCAAGGCGCCTCCACTGCATTTTCCAAAAGGAAGTACAAAGCGCAGGAGAAAGTCAATCCATACAAGGAGTGTTTTAGGCAGGGCGCAACAATAGTCCCGCGTTCGTTTTATTTTGTTGAGTTGACTCAGGAGATGCCCAAAGATTTCGAGGATAGAATAATAAATATCAAAACATCGGATGCAATTAAACCCGATGCAAAGGCTCCATGGAAATCAATTGAACTAAAAGGCAAAATTGAAAGTAGGTTTTTTTTCAGAACCGCTTTGTCAAAAAGTATTTTACCTTTCACTTTATTTAGCCCGGATTTGATTGTATTGCCGGTTACTATTGAGCTGAACGAATCAAACAAGAAAGAAATAAAGCTACATTCAGCTGACGAACTTATGAGCGACGGTTATTTAAATGCCTCACGGTGGTTTAAGAATGCAGAGAATTTTTGGGAACAACTTAAAACAGAGAAATCGAAGAACATGTCCAGTAACGGTAGACTAGACTTTCAGCGAGGGATTACTGATCAAAATCCAGATGCGCGATATATGGTACTTTATAATTCATCAGCCAAAGATGCAAATGCTACAGTAGTTTCTAGAAGTGACTTTGAAATTGATTTTTTAGCGGAAAGCGTTACATATATCTATTATTCAGAAGATAAACACGAAGTTTTATATCTATCTGCAATTCTTAATTCGAGCGTCCCAAATAAAATGATGAAAGATTTTCAAGCCAAAGGTTTGTTCGGGGAAAGACACGTTCACAAAAAAATCCTCGACATCTATTTCCCGAAGTTCAACGAAAAAGAAGAAACGCACATGCAGTTGGCGGAGTTAAGCAAAGCCTGTCACGCAAAAGCGGCGCAGTACATAAAAGACAATCCCCCGCAAAAAGAACTAACCGCCACGCATCTCGGTCGCCTGCGCGTAGAAATAAAAAAGCACTTAGCAGCGGAGATGAAGGAGATAGATAAGATAGTGAAGAAGTTGGTGGGGTGAGAAATATTATAAGCCCAAATATTATGCTTTATTATTCCTATTCGCATGATTATATTTTAATAAAAATTAAGAGTTAATATGCAATTAGAAGTACATTTTACAGTAATGAATTCAGAAAATGAAATTCCCTTTACTATTGTTGAAGAGGGTAATGAATCAGATTTATACTTATACTCTAAAGATGGTGACAATGAGTACAAATATCCTCTGAAAAATATTGATGGAATTCTAAAACTAAGAGAAGATAATCCTTTTCAAGAAAATGCTTCAATAGTAGATGAAAGACTTGCCGGATTATCTGTAGATTGGCTTGAGAGCCGCGCACAGGGATTTGACAATTCCTTTAATGTAACTTTCCCCGGAAAACCGGGATATAAACCGGAAGATATTTATGTTGAGAATAAACCATTTTCATTAAAGCAAATATATGATCTCATAGTTAATAAGGATATTGAACTTTCACCTGACTTTCAAAGAAATTTTATTTGGGATAAAACACGACAGAGTAAATTGATCGAATCGATTTTATTAGGATTACCATTACCATCAATCTATTTGAGTCAATATGACGATGGTAGATTGACAGTTGTTGATGGATTACAAAGACTCTATACAATAAAGCGTTTTATGGACAATGAATTAGTACTGTCAAACTTAGAGTACTTAGAAAATTGTAATGGATATAAATTTTCGGAATTGGATGACGTGTTATCACCATTAAGACTAAGGCGGTTTGGTCAGACACAGATAATGTGTTTTGTTATCGATTATAGATCACCTAGCCAATTAAAATATGATTTATTTAGACGACTTAATACAGGCGGCAAACCTTTAAATAACCAGGAAATACGTAATTGCATTTCGCGACCACATGTACAGAAAACATTGAAAAATATGATTGATAGCGAATCTTTCGGACTTGCGACTGATTTTAGTGTAAAAGACACAAGAATGGAGGCTCGTGAAGCAGCTTTAAGGTTTATTTATTTCTATGAACAATATTCCGAAAAAAATCCACTTGGTGATTACAACGGTGATATGGAATTTACTCTTGATAATTTTACTGATGACTTGAATAAACGAAGTTACGAGCAACTTGAGAAGTACATAAATATTTATTTCATTGCTCTTGCCAACGCTCATCATCTTTTTGGTAGATATTGTTTTAGAAAAGTTGTACCAAATGCTAAAAATTCAAGAAGAACGCCTGTAAACAAACTTATGATGATGACCCTTTCTATTTTATTGAGTGGTTATAATCCTGGAAAAATTGTTACAAATATAGAGTTTGAATCTCTTGTTGAACCATTAGCTGAATTGATACAATCAAATGACCTTTTTACTGCATTGACATACGGGACTAACGGAAAATGGAATATAGAAACGAGTTTCAAATATTTTAAAGAGTTTCTAGATAATTATATAGGTGATAAAGATGGACAATAATTTATCAATCAAAGGCTTCAAATGCTTCTCAAATGAGAAATTTTATTTGAAAAACATGACGATTTTAACAGGAAATAATGGTACCGGGAAAAGTACGGTAATTCAAGCGCTGTTGCTTATTCGGTCAGCTATTGAAAATAATTTAAAAGAATCAAATAACTCAAACTATACTTCTAAAACATGGAAAGGTTACCCTACGCCATTAAATTTGGGGTATGAATTAAACCTCGGAACGATTTACGATGTTTTTAACACTAATAAAAGCTCAACTGAAAGCGCTAGTATAAAATTAGATAATGAAGTTTTTGACATAAAGTTTCTTAAAAGTGAGCAAGAAAATTTTTCTGTAGATATTGTATTACAAGATAAAAGTATTGATTCGATCGAGATACCCTTTTGGAGAAAAAGAGAATTTTATTATTTGCATACAGAAAGGTTAGGTCCAAGATTTGAACTTACATCAAAGTTTTTAGACTTTGTCCATTGTGGGTATAGAGGTGAATATACTGCTCAAGTTTTGTTAAATAATCAGTTTTTTCAGGTTGAGAAGCAAAGACGAAAAGAAAAAAGTAAAGCTGAATATCTTCCACAGCAAGTGGACGAATGGTTGAAGTATATCAGCCCAGGTGCCACTGTAAAATCAGTTCCAGTAGGAACATTTAATGCTCAGCTACGTTTAGGTAACTCCTCATCAAAAACCGATGTGCTTTCTACAAATTATGGCTTTGGTATAAGTTATTCTTTACCCATAATTGTCACCGGTCTCATAGCGGAAAAGGGCAGCATTTTTATTGTTGAAAATCCTGAGGCACATATGCACCCCAAAGGACAATCAAATATTGGTTATTTTTTAGCAAAAGTGGCTGCTTCAGGTGTGAAAATTTTGATCGAAACTCATAGTGAACATGTAGTTAATGGAATCAGAAGAGCTATAATGGAGGAATTAGGATTGAAAGCCGCTGATGCAGCGATATATTTCTTTAATAACTTTGACCAAAAAGAGAACCGAATTAAAAAAATTGAAATACATGATAATGGCGACCTAAGTGATTTCCCGGTAGATTTTTTTGACCAGGTTCGTCAGGATTTAATGGCAATATTAAAAAATTCCGGTAGATAAAATGGGACATTTATTATTAATTAATGACAGTTTTGAAATGGCGTTTATTCAGGAAAATGACAGGGATAGAATTTTCATAAATTTTTGCAAAGCGATTGATCTAACTAAGCTACATGAAGATACTATTTACGCCAATAATGACTTTTTTATTCGTAGATATAGTTATGGGACTTTCTATGATTTTATATATAAGAGCTGGCCTGAAATAGTGAGAGATGAACATTTGAAAGGTATATCAAATACAGCTCACCAACTTTATTCCTCTTTAATACAAGCAGTTCCAGGTTTAGCCAGGAGAGTTGGTTCAGTGGATGAATATTTATCAAGTTATTCAAAGCAACATTTTGGTTTTTATGGTTTTGAAATGAAGAAATTAGTTAATAGACCATATATATGTTGTGAAGGTACTTGGCATAGATGGAAGAGTAATTGGTTTATAAAGCACCAAAATGAAATTAATTGGAAAAAAGCTAATGATGAATTTTTACCAAATAAAAATTTTAGTAATAATATCATAGAAGATGAAACTCATAATCATAATGTTCAAAATAAAATTACGCAATATAACGGCTCGATAGTAAATACTTTTTATGAAGAAGTAATGAAGAAAAAAGGATCAGAAATAGAAGCATATACAATAAAAATAGGGCGGAAAATTCTAGAACTTAATTATTATGTTTATGATAAAGAATTGTCAAAGAGAGAAAAAAAACTTGCTAAAGGTTCGCTTAGAAACATATATAAGCTTCTTCTTAGAAATGGAAATTATTCATATATCTCACTTGATCATAGACATGGAATGTTCGAGTACCATGACCATAAAGGTACCCATTTAGGAGAATATCGATTTGACGGTTCATATAATTCCACGGCTGATTCCACCCATGATCTAAAAACATTAAAAAATAATTAAATCAAAAGTACAAAATGACTACTGCGGAAGAAAAACTCAACAACTTGCATCAACAGAAACCTCCAAATGGGTTGAAAAAGCAGAATGGCGTGTAGCAAATGAAAGCATGCTCGATAAGTCGGCTAAAATAGCTCTTACTATTCTTCGTACTATCAGAGAGAAGGGAATTAGTCAAAAACAATTAGCGGAAATGTTAAATACTTCACCGCAGCATGTAAATAAGCTATTAAAAGGGAATGAGAATTTTACATTAGAAACTATTTCGAGAATCGAAATTGCCTTGGGTACTAAATTGATTGAAATACTCGATGGGCACGTTTCGATGAAAGTTGAACAGAATAAATCTGCCGTAAAAGTTGCATAATAAAAAGCGGTTCTTCCGATTTAGCAATTTATAAACCTGCTGTTTTCCCCGGTAAAAAGACGTTATCATTGTAATACTTTTTGGAAAGCCATAATTTTTCTTCATTTGAACTCCCTCAACTTCTTAATCGTTATAAGTATTTAGTAGCAAACATACTTTGAACAACATAAGCCAAAGAAAACTTAAAAGCGATGGTTAGAAAGGAACTGCACCATGACAAATCAAAATGAATTAGTAATTACACGCGTCTTTGACGCACCGCGTGAATCAGTATGGGAAGCATGGACCGATCCTGCACGCACAATGCAGTGGTGGGGACCTAAAAACTATACTACCCCGGTTAGTAAGATTGATCTTCGTGAAGGCGGAAAATATCTCAACTGCATGCGGTCTGCTGAGGGTCAGGATTATTGGAGTACCGGTACGTACAAAGAAATTATTCCGCTTGAAAAGATAGTTTGTACGGACAGTTTTGCGGATGAAAATGGGAATGCAGTTCCGGCATCTCATTACGGCATGCCGGGTGATGAATGGCCGATGGAATTATTAGTTAAAATAGAATTAGAAGATCTTAACGGAAAAACCAAAATGACATTGACACATTCCGGTATTCCGGCGGGAGAGTTGAGGGAAATGACGGGCAAAAGCTGGAATGAATCTTTTGACAAACTTGCCATGCTCATCAGATAAATTTCGCTCGCGAATACATGAGAGCATTATAGGTCGGATTTTGCACAATTAACTGATGAGAAATAGTTACAGAATCGGAAAAACTTGATTATTCTTTTTTATCGAAAAGACTAAAAAATTAAATTCGTTTTTGTCAAGTCGACTTCGTTCACAGCAAGCACTCTTTAGAAGGCGGATGAGTTGGTAGTAAAACACCTTTGGAAAATTATTCGGATATAATCAGCGGGAAAGTTAATATCACTTTTGTGCCAATGTTAACTTTACTTTCAATTTTCATTGTGCCGTGCATAAGCTGTGTTAATTTATGGGCGATAGTTAATCCTAACCCGGCGCCTTCGTAATTGCGCTTGTGCCCCTCATCTTCTTCCTGCATAAATGGTTCCAAAACTTTATCGAGTTTATCTTCATGAATACCAATACCTGTATCTTCAATTTGGACGCTGAATGCATCGCTTCCCGTGATTGCGCTTATAGTAACTTCACCTTCGTGTTTATTATACTTTATCGCATTATCCAAAATATTTGCAATAATCTTTCGGAATTTATTTTCATCAATCCTTGTGAATACCGGTTCATCAGCAAGCCGGCAATTAAGTTTGATGTTTTTTGATTCCGCGGTAAACTGAAATTCGCTGCATATATTTTTTATCAATACGTTCATTTCCATCGTCACATTATCAAGCGTACCTTCCCCTGATTCAAGAATGGATACCTCAACAATATTCTCCACGAGGTGTAATAATCGTTTTACGCCGTCCTTTAAATAATTCGTAAGTTCAAGCAGCGATTCGTCTTCCTTTTCTTTAATCTCATCTTCAAGCAAATCCGAATAACCTACAATAGCATTCAATGGAGTTCGAATTTCATGCGACATATTCGCCAAAAACGCCGACTTCAATTTGCTTAATTGTGTTTCTTTCTCATATGCTTTTCTTAGCCTTGCCTCAGTGGCAAGTTGTTCGGTCATATCGGATATTGTTACAATAAATAGTCTTACTTCTTCGTAAGGATCATCAACAAAAGTAATTTTCCCGGTATATTTCCTATCGGATTCAAGATGATGATAATTAAACGCGGAAGTATGATTCTCATTGTCAAATTTTTTATCGAACAGAGGTAACAGAATAGCTAATAAGTCCGACGGGATATACATGCCGATCTCGTTGCTTACAATATTTCCTTTCGATAGATTGAATGCTTTGTAATATTCTTCATTAGCGTTTTCAAAAAAATATGAGTTCTTTTCTCTCCGGACAATTAATACCGGATCGGTTATGTTATTAACAATAGTTTTTTGCCGCTCTTCTGCTTTTTTCATCAAACGATTTTTAAGAATATAATCTGTAATATCATTCGCAGTAAGTATAAAATTATTGTAATCCGAATCAATTCTCTTTACCGGCATTAGCTTCAATTCCTTGAACCAAATATCGGCGTCATCATTTATACCTGATATCAACATAATCCATTCGGATTGATTCTTCAGCGCATACCTTAGATTTTCTTTATCATTTTCATCAAGGTATTGATCAAGAATTTCCGTGAGAGAGTTGTTATAAAGTGTTTCAAGATTTTTGCCGAGAATATGCTCAAACGATGCCGAAGAGTAATTTATTTTTCCCGCACCATCCGTGATAAGCACAGCTACGTTTCCGTATTCAAGAGCATTATGGAGATTATTAATTCGGTTTTCAATTCTCTTTCTTTCTTCATGAGATGTAAGTACGACTACAAGATATTCCGAATCGTCAATTAAAATTCTATCTATATCTACAAAATAATTACTAAGATACGGTTCGGAATTCGGGCGTACTAATAGATCGAAATGGAAACTGCTATAATGGCTTCCGGCTAAGCTCTCAATTAACAAAAGTAAATTAGGCTCGGATTCCAAAGCAGAAAAGCTATCACCTTCATGCAAAGCAAAAATTCTTTCGAAAGCATGATTTGCATACGAAATAAACCCGCGTGTATTCACAAGCGCAAGCGGTTTCGTATCAGGCAATTCCTGCAGACGTTTAAATTCCTGTAATGAATTAAACTGCTTTGATGCCATCAGATTTTCGTTATTTTCAATTTTAGTTTCAGGCATAAACCTTGGATACTTTCTCAATCTGAATTAAATTTTCAGAATACTTATTGAATGAATAGCTGCTCTTCAAGTCAAATTTATTCAGTTTGTAAACCAGGGTGTACAAACCGATGAGAATAGGTGTCAATTCGTCAAATAGTTCATTCTCAATTCCGTCTTTCAATCCATTCAACGCAAAACTGTCAAGTATATTTAATTCGGTTTCTAAACTGAGTTTCAGCATCCTTTTGTATAATTCTCGAAGTGCCACGAATTCTATCCGCGGCATATTATCAATTACAAATACACGATCTTTCTTTAAACCGAGCTTTATTAATGATTTTATGGATTTATCATTTCGAACGGTTTCCTGGATAATATTAAATTGATGCATTTCAGTCGAGAAAAAATTCACAAAATCGAAATCGGTCTTGAATTCAAATTCATTAATGAAAAAATCGAAGGAGATCTTTTCATTGTTATCGAAATGAGCTTCTTTTAGATGCCAGTTTAACCGGGAAAAAAATATTGCTGCGGGAGAAATAATTGCTGAGTCCTTACCAAATATACTGTCTATAAACGGGCGCGATATAAACCTTTCATAGCTCGAAGCTCGTTTTGTTCCCCGGTAATCCTTTTGGGCATTTATATTTAGAATCCTTTCTAGCATATATATTTCCTCGATATACTATCGAAAGAAATCCTAAATATTTTAGTGGGATTAATCGATTTTTAACATTTTATTGCCGAGAGCATAATTCATTACCTCCGGATTGCGGATTTGCTTTAATGCCTCAACAAATTTTTGTATCCTTTCAATTGCCTGGTCAATCAAATCGAAATCTTCAGTGTGTTTCTTACGGAGGTTTTCATCAAGTTCGGTTTTTAAACTATCAATAGTCATTATAAGACTGCTCAAGGGATTATTGATCTGATGCCCGATTGTAGCGGCCATTTCGATAACAGCTTTATCGTGTTCTATTCCTTTCAATTCATTTTGAAGGTTGTGGATCCTGGTGCCTGAGCGGATCCTCGCAAGCAGTTCCTGGTTTTCTACCGGCTTAACTAAAAAATCGTCCGCGCCGTAATCAAGTCCGGTAACTCTGTCTTTTAAAGAAGCGCGTGCAGTTAGTACAATAAAGTAGATGAGCTTATATTTTTCTTTTTCTTTGATGATATTACATAATTGTAATCCATCCATTTGCGGCATCGTCCAATCTGCAACAATAACCTTGGGTATAAAAACATCGAGGAGCTCCAATGCTTCTATACCGTTTGCGGCAGTTTTTACATTGTAATTGTTTTTCTTCAACAATCTTTCGAGGATAAACCGCGTATCCTCCTCATCTTCCACAATTAATATTCGGTCTTCTTCCATAATCTACATCGATAAGTTGTCAATTTTGGCAAGCAAATCATTAAAATCCGTTATAGGTTTTATTATAAAATCATCGGCAAGGCTTTCTTCAAAATAATTTTTATTATTGTAAGCCGTTATTAATAAAACCGGTATATGCGAATGTTCTTTGCTCTTTTTTATATATCTCGATAACTCGACACCGTTAGTTTTCTGACCGTTTAAAGATGTGTTCCGGAGATTGATATCGAGAATTATGAGAGTTAAATCGTCCTCATTAAGATAGCTGAATATTTCATCTTCCTTTTCCGTTTGAAAAATATCGTATTTTGTACGCGCGAATAGATGCGTATAAAAATGTTTTGTAAACGGATCGTCTTCAACGATTAGGATTTTCTTTGCCATAATCTAATTTTTGTATTTAACGATAATACTGATTCTTCTGTTCACCGTATCATACGGATCTGTAAGGTTTCTCAACCGGTTATCTGCGTATCCCCTAACTTCATCTAACTGATCTTCGCTAACGCCGCCAATTACAACAGCTCTACGGGCTGCATTCGCACGGTCGCAGCTCAATTCATAGTTTGTATATCCGCTTCCATCGCCCGGGTAAGCACGCGAATCTGTGTGTCCTTCGAGTACAATTTTATTATTTAAAGAAGATAATTGTCTGCCGATAGTTTCGAGAAGCCTAACAGCCGAAGGTTTTAATTGAGCTGTCCCCGAGTCGAAAAAATAATCCTCTTCAGTATCCATAATCTCAATACGCAATCCTTCATCCACCATTTGCATGTCTATTTGCTCAACAATGGTTTGGAATTCCTGGCTTTCTTTCAATTTACTAATTATATCATTCCCCATCTTTTTTAACTGTTGCTTTTCCATCTCCTTCATTTGCATGCTATTCAAAATGCTTGGTTCGATGCTGTTATTTGATGGTTGCCCATTAGGAACGATACTTTTACCTTGCCCGACACCAATGCCGGTTGGATTAGTAAAATAACTGGATACGGCTTGTTTTACTTCCTCACTTTGACCCAGCACCCATAATACAATAAACAATGCCATCATCGCTGTAACAAAATCGGCATAGGCAACTTTCCATGCCCCGCCATGGTGACCGCCATGACCTTTTTTCGCTTTTTTAATTATTATTTGTTCGGAGCCGTTCTCAGCCATTATTCGTTTTTACCCCTCAAGTAATTTTCAAGTTCGGCGAACGATGGCCGTTCATCAGAGAATACTGTTCTTCGAGCAATTTCAACTGCAACAATAGGAGGATTGCCTTTGGCATAAGCCACAACCGCAACTTTAATAGTTTCAAGGTATCTAACTTCATTTTCAAACATATGCTCTATGTTGGTAGCTAAGGGACCAACAAATCCATAAGCTAGTAAAACACCAAGGAATGTACCTACAAGAGCTGCTGCAACGTGATGCCCTACTGCTTCGGCGCCTTCGTTAATACTACCCATCGTAACAATGATTCCGAGAACGGCTGCAACGATACCCAAACCGGGGAATGAATCACTCATTTTTTGAATTAATGTTGCGATCGGTTTTGATTCCATCTCAAATGTTTCAATTTCGGTATCCATCAACGATTCAATTTCATGCGGAGGGACCCCGCCGGAAAGCATAACTTTAAGTGTGTCGCAGAAATAAGTTTTTGCAACTTTATTCGCGAGGAACTTTTTATTCTTCGAAAGAATATCGCTCTCTTCAGGTTTCTCAATATGCTTTTCGATTGCCAATAGCCCATCCCTCTGCGCCAATAAAAATAAATCATAAAATGCTTTTAACAATTCGAGATAATCTTTCTTACTATCGTGTTTGGCTCCAATGGCTTTGGGAATTGCACCAATAGTTTTCTTTAAAGTAGATAACGGCGCCGATATCATGAGACCTCCAACAGCCGCACCGATAATTACGACAAACTCCGATATCTGAATTAGGAGAACTGGATTTCCACCAGCCATAGAAAAGCCGATAAGTAAGCTCGCCAACACAACTACTGCACCAATAATAATAAACATTTTACATACCGCTTAATTTTTGTTCGTCTTTTATTTGTCTAACTTTTTGAGAAATTTGATCACACTTCAGCTCAACAAATACCCAATCGGTAGGCGTATTAATTTTTTTATCCTCAATCTCCTTGCTCAATTCGGTAAGTTCGTTGTGTCCCATAGTTCCGCCAGCGCCTTTTATTTCGTGCACAACCATTTTGAGTAAATCTTCGTTCTGCAAGTTTATAGCTTCTTTCATCATCTTCTCTTTATTATCGAAAGAATCGATGAAAAATTTCACAAGCTGGTTTTTCAATTCCCTGTTGTCGTAATCCGAAAGTTTTTTGTTCTCTTCTTTTTTACTGAAATGCTGCCCGCCAAGCAGTTCATCCACAACTTTTATAATAACTTCTTTTTGCAAAGGTTTCGAAATAACTTTATTCGCCCCGGCTTCCATTGCAGCAAGAACATTTTTACGGTTGGTGTTAGCGCTGATAACAACAACAGGTATGTCTTTAATGTCCTTTAATACTTTTTTTACCTGCAGCATTTTAATACCGTCAAAGTTCGGCATTAGAAGATCGAGGAAAATCAGATCAGGCAAAAATTCCGCTGTCTTTTGAATTCCTTCGAGACCATCGAAGCATGTGAGAACATCAAAATCGTAATCTTCCAAAAAGGTTTTTAACGAATGAAGAATCACATTCGAATCATCGACTACAACAACTTTAATTTTCTTTTTTGCTGTCTGCATCTTTAATAACGTTCAATTTATTGATTGATAATGCAGAAAAATCGACAGGCGGTTTTTCCTTGCTTTTGTCTTTGGCTTCGATACTGTGTCTCGTTACATCGGCATAAAGTTCTTCCCGCAAAATTTTTACATCACCGGGAGCCTCGATGCCTATTTTAACCTGGTTTTCCGAGATCATCAAAATAGAGATTACGATATTTGAGCCAAGTCGGATTTTTTCCTTTTCTTTTCTTGAGAGTACGAGCATGGTATTATTCTATTTTAGTTTTGAATAAATAATTTATAACTGACTGGATATTCATCCGAGTCAATGATTTTCTGCATTCCGGTTTTTGTGTTCTGATCAAGATAAACCGGGGCTTTTAAATTAATTGTAATATCACCGGGGTTTTTATCGAGTCTTACAATCCCGAATGGTTCCATTTCTTTTTCCATGGGGAAATTGTCCTGTAAGGAGCGAATTGGAAATAACGGGAAAACAATCTCCGGCTCATCAACCGAGGTTAACCAATAAAATATACCGTTTTCTTCGGTGATTAATAAATACTTTTTGAATTCTTCAAATCCGAGGAGACCCTCGTTGAAACTGATCAACAGATCTTCACTGAACTCGAATTCACCGAATTGTTCATTTTTGATTTTCATAGCGTTCACTTAATATTGTTTTAAAATTACTAAATCTACTCTTCTATTTTGCGCCCTTCCTTCTTCAGTTTCATTCGATGCAACAGGTTGAAATTCCGAATAACCTACAATCGAAACTTTATCCTGCAAGATTCCCTCATTCAACATTAGATGAAAGGCTGTGTTTGTGGCTCGCGCAACTGATAAATGCCAGTTGGACGGATATGCCGACGAGCTGATAGGTAAATTATCTGTGTGCCCCTCTATCCTTATATCATTCGGCAATTCGCGGATGATATTCGCGATGTTTTTTAAAATTTCTTTTGAAGGCTCATTCAAATCGGCGCTTCCGGACGGGAATAATATTTCATCAAGAATGCTAATTGTTATTCCTCTTTCGTTTTCAGTTAATCGAACAACTTTACCATACCCGTTTTCCTGTATTACATCCTGCAATTGCTGCTTTAAAGTTTTTACAACGGGAATTTTTTCATTCACACCCGTTGGAGTTGTATCAAAACCAATAATTTTTTCGGTTGTACCGAATACATTTCCCATCACGGAGATCAAGTTCTCATATTTTTTTACATCTATACTCGAAATTGCGTATAATAATATAAAAAGGCCAAGCAAAAGTGTAATTAAATCGGCATAAGTTATTAAGTAACGATCTTTTTCTGTCTCTTCCGAAAATAAAGAATCGTTGCTTTCTATGCGGCTAAAATTTCTGCTTGTTCTTTCTGTGGAAGCATACTCATCAATCTCGATTTGATCACTGTCGGTATCTCCCCACTCTGGATCGCCAGCGCTCCCTCGAAAGATACTTCCAAAATATGTTTTTCTTCGAGGTGACATTGTTTTAGTTTGTCGGCTACCGGCAACCACAGAAGATTTGCGCTTAATATTCCCCATAGTGTTGCTATAAATGCTGATGCTATATTGTGAATTAAAATGTTGGGATCGTTACCGGCATTGGCAAGAGTCATTATTAAACCCATTACTGTACCAATAATTCCCATTGTTGGAGCGTAACCGCCCATTTTTGTAAAAATAAAAATATTAGAATAATGCCTGTCCTGCATTGCTTTCATTTCGGTTGCGGCAATATTCTCTATTGTATCAATGCTCATCCCATCGAGGATAAGCCGTATCATTTTTTGACTGAAAGGATGTTCTAATTTTACTAAATCTTTTTCGGCTGCCAATAATCCAAACTTTCTACCTTTAATTGCAATTTCTACCATTGAATTTATTAAATCTTTTGCATTGTATTTCTTTGGAGAGTAGGCCATCTTTATCAGTGGAAAGATCCTCATGAATTTTTCGGAACCAAATCCAATAATTACAGCGCCGAATGTACCGCCGAAAACTATCAAAATTGCCGGCCACATAAATAGCGCTTTTACAGATCCGCCTTCAATAAAAAAGGCGCCAAAGATCGCAACAAGACCTAATATTAATCCATGAATACTACCGACTTTTAATTTCATAAAAATTCCAATAGCGATTTTGGTAAAATCATCGCAGAGATTTTATAAGCCATTTGAAGGCTATAATCATAGTTCTGCATTTCGATAACAGCTTTAGCAACGTCAACATCTTTTTCAGATGAAAGAAGATTTTGCAATTCGGAATCCTGGGTTGTTAGCATATCCTGTGTGTCTGTTAATCTATTTTGAATATTGCCCATTTCACTCATTTTATTAAGAACGTGCGAATCAAAGTTCTTTAAAATTTCAACCTGATCGGCGGTCGGGAGTTCTCCGGCAAGCAACTTCTCTTTAATCGAAAACAACGTGTTAAAAATATCTGCTTTCTGGTTAAGATCCGATCGTAAGACTGATGTAGAATCATTTTCAAGAACCGAATCAGTGTTTAGAAGAAAGTCGATTTTGTTTGCAGAAATTTGAATTCTAATATCATCCGGGTCGCCTCCGTCAATGGATTCCAATTCGCCCGAAGTAGCATTGAAAAGCAGTTCCTTTGTATCATTGTAAATTTCTGCCGATGTTGAATCAGTTACGGATATTTCCATATCATAAGTATTCGCTGCCGTCATTGTATAAGTAACGGTAGCTGTGTATTTATTACCGTCAGCATCCCATACATCTTCTGTGGTTGATTGAGAAGAACCGACACCTCCGGTCGAATCAACATTACCGCCTAAATTTAGAACAGGCTGAAACAAATCCCTGCCGCTCATATTTATTTTTTGAAAGACATTATTCGTTAATCTTATTTTATGTTCACCGCTCAAATCTTCAATGTTTCTCTGTATTCCGCTGCCATCGGTTGCGTAAGAATACGGTTCCGACGAAAAATCCGTTCCACCAAAAAGATACTCGCCGTTAAATTCTGCGTTGGCTTGATCAACAATAGACTTCAAAGATAATTCAACACTTTTACCTATGGTTGTAATATTTCCTCCTATCGAGGGATTCATTGCATTCGTAAGATTCGTTAAAACATTTTGAACCTCGTTATGAATATTGTCCATCGAAGTGATTGTATTCTCAATTTTCGAAAGACCTTTTTCAATATTCGAATTGTACGTTTGCAAATTTTCAATCTGAGAATTAAGTCTCATAATCCTCGAATTAGCCAGGGGATTATCGGAAGGCCGGTTTACTTTGCTCCGCGTTACAATTTTTTCTTGAATCTTGTTCATGCTTTCCTTAACAGATGTTAGATTAGAAAGGAAAGAGCCTTGCAGCATTCTGTCGGGTATACGCATTTTATTATACCATTTGTAAAAGTGTTTGTAATAATTCATCGGCAACTTTTATAAGTTTCGCCGAGGCGTCATATGAACGCTGGTATTTTAGAACATCAATCATTTCTTCGTCGATCGATACGCCGGATGTTTCGGTGCGCTGCATATCGAGCTGGGTAAGCACAAGATTAAACGACGAAGCGTTTTCATCGCTAAACTGTTTGTTACTGCCAATGTCTCCTACAAAGTTGGAATACATCTCTGCAATCGACAAACCATTGCTAATTTTTGCATTTCTCAAACCCGCTATTTGCAATGCAATTTCGTTGTTGCCGGATGCTCCATCTGAAGAAATTGCTATTAATTTTGGGTCATCAACAATATCCTCATTAATTGTCAGCAATCCATATTGATAACTTTCAAAGAAATCCATTCCTGTTACCGACGGATCTGTATTGCTGTATCCTTTTCTGTGCGCGCTATTAACGTTATCAACGAGTTGAGTTACAACCGAATTTAATTCATTAACATATCCGGGGATTACATTTTTGTGTGCATTTTGAAGTGAGTATAATTCACCGCCATTCAAAGTTGGCGATGCAGCGCCATCCTCTGTTGCAATAGATATACCGCTTCCGGTTTCATTCGCCTTAAACTTAACAACATTTAATCTATCAACAGCAAATACTCCACCTATTGAAACACTTGCCACATTATTGCCATCAATAGTTACATTTACATTAACTAATTGACTCAATCTTTCTAATAATGCGTCTCTTTGATCGAGAAAATCGTTAGCGGAGTTATTAGTTACGCTTGCAGTGTAGATTTGTTTATTTATTGTATTTAACTGAGTAGTAATATTGTTGACTTCATCTACAGCCTTGAAAATTTCACTTCGGGTGTCCGACCGTAATTCCATCAAACCGTCGTAAATGTTTTGGATCTTACCGGAAAGTTTATCCGCATTTTGAACAACATTTGTTCTCAATTGAATAGATGTAGGATCGGTAGAGAGTTCTTCCCAAGAATCAAAAAATGTATTCATCAAATTGGAAACACCTAATTCCGAAGGCTCAGAAAGCAATGTTTCGATGTGCCCATATATTACCGAGTCTTTTTGTGAACTAAATGATTTTGCGTTATAGCTCCTTATTTGCGTGTCGGTTAGTTGATTACGTACACGAAGTACATCGCTTATTTTCACACCGTTGCCAAATGATATGCCCGCATTCATATCGGGCTGCTCGGTGGAAAGGTATACCTTTTGTCTAGAATAATTAGCGTTGTTTGAATTCGCAATGTTATTCGAAGTTACAGTCAACGCCTTTTGATACGTGAGTAAGCTTCTTCGAGATATGTCAAATAATTTACCAATACCCATTTTACACCTTTCGGTCTAAGATTGATCTCTTCCTTGAGCTTAATAATGTATTAATTGTCTCGCTAATAAAACTCCGCGAGTGCTGAATAAGGAACAAATTCTGTTTGTTCAGAGACATTATCTCAGCAATATCACTTTTAATTTTCTTTTCGGTTGCCGTGAGTTGTTTTAATTTTTCCGGCGCAATTTTGCCTTTTAACATTTCTGCAATCGATGAGATTTTTGTAACACGGTTTTTACCGCCAAGTTCGGCATTAATACTATGTATCATTTTCAGGCGTTCTTCTTCAACACCTTGAATCATAACAAGTATTTGCTCTTCGGATTTTATACATTTTTCAAGAGCAACGCGGTCGTTACCAACCAATGCTCTTTGCTTTTCCTTTACCAATCCGAGAAGGCGATTCAAACTATCGCCAAGTTTCGATAACAGATCAAACAAGTTTTGAATTTCCATCTTCGCTTTCCATTTTATTTAGATAACCGAGTACTCTTGTAACATAGTTCTTTGTTTCTTCGAAAGGCGGGATACCATTGTATTTATTAACATTTCCTGGTCCTGCATTATATGCTGCCAAAGCTAATTTCGTATTTCCATTGTATTGTCGAAGCATTTGAGCAAAGTATTTAGTACCGCCAAAAATATTTTCTCGCGCATCCCATGAGTTTTTTACACCCATATCCTTGGCGGTTCCGTCCATTAACTGCATTAATCCTTTTGCTTTGGTTTTGGATAATGCTCTTTCGTTCGCCGCTGATTCCGTTAATATGATCGATTTAATAATGTTCGTATCCACGCCATATTTTTCCGAGGCATCGTTTATGATGTCTTCATATTTTTCAAGTCTTTGAAGAGCGCTTTTGCTGGGAGTAATTTTCGGCAATTCTTTATCGACGTTCTTTAATTCGATTTTATCGCTGGCTTTATCTCTTAATGGCAATAAGTCTTCGGGTTTTAATTCCTCGCCGGTCATTTTACGGTAAATCATTTGAGAGATGCCCATACTTTTATTCTTGCTGATGTAACCAGCTAATTCGCTTTCGAATAAAGTATCGAGCATATCCCCGCCGTAATTATCATCGCCGAATAATCCGCCGTTTGCCTGCGTCATACTTTTTAGCATCATCGAAGTCATCATGCTTTCAAAATCCTCCGATGCTTTAGCGAGCTTCCGCTTCTGTTCCGGTGAATACCGCGATTGCACTTCAGGCGTTTGCTGAATGTGCTTGTTCTGATTGGTTATTTTTAAATCTAATTTATCCATTTTTTTATATTATCACTAATTCTGCAGATAATGCTCCAGCTTCTTTCAAAGCCTGGAATATAGCTATTACATCTCTCGGTGATACTTTTAATGAATTCAATGCTGCCGCAACTTCCTGTACATTTGAAGCGCCTTGAATTGAAACGGCGTTCGAACCTTCCTGCTCAACAGTCGGGACCAAATTGTTAAATGTTGTAGTCTGACCTTGCGAAAAACCATTTGGCTGTGAAATAATCGGGTACGATTTGATAGTAATATTCAAGCTGCCATGCGAAATTGTAACCGGAGAAATTTTTACATTCTGCCCGGCGACTATCGTACCGGTTCTTTCATTTACAACCACCCGCGCTTCAACATCTTTTTGAACCTGTATCGATTCAAGTTCTGCCAGAAATCCGGTTATTCCGTTGTCGTTTGCCGGAGGAGTAACTGTAATTTCGGATCCATCAACCGCTGTTGCGGCACCGCCAAATTTTGCATTTATTGCATTAACAATATTATTGGCCGTTGTAAAATCCGGCTCCTTTAATACAACACTGATTGGTCCGTTTGCAAACGAGATTGCCGGCATTGGACTTTCAAGAAGACCACCGCTTGGGATTCTACCGGAAGTTGCATGATTTTTTGCGATTCTTCCACCGGATTTTGTATTGATATCATAGCCACCGATGGATAAAGGACCTTGCGCCATTGCATAAACGGCTCCATCTTTGCCGGATAGAGGTGTCATTAATAATGTACCGCCCATTAAACTTGTGGCGTCGCCCATCGACGAAACGATTACATCGAATTCCGCGCCTTGTTTCATCAGATTGTTAATTGTAGCTGTTACCATTACTGCCGCTACGTTTCTTGTTCGTAAATTTTCTTCAGGCACTGTAATGCCAAATCTCTTTAACATACTTTTTATAGATTGAATGGTAAACGATGAACGGTAACTATCGCCTGTACCGGCAAGTCCAACGATAAGACCATAACCGATAAGCTGTTCATTGCCTACACCTTTGATGTAAGCAATATCTTTAATCCTCTGCGAAAAAACTGACGAGGAAAGTAACACGAAAAGAATGATGAGTGTAATAATTTTTTTCATGGCAGCACCTTAGAAAAGCCAGTGAAATAATTTTGTTAACCAACCCGGCGAGGTTGAACTGTCTATCATGCCGCTTCCTTCAAATACTATTTCAGCTTCGGAGATGTTGTAAGAATACACTTCATTGGAGGCGTTCAAATCAGCTTGTCTTACCAATCCGCTAATTAATACTTTTTGCTCTTCGCCATTGATTGAAATTTTTCTGCTGCCTTTAATGCGCATAAGGCCGTTTGCATAAACAGAATCTATTAGTGCGCTAATTTTGGTTTTTACAACACCCGATGCTTTAGATGAACCGCCACCCTGGAACTCATTTGAGGAACCGATATTTAAATCCACAGTTGGAATTTTCGATTCATCGACAGCGCCTGAAGTGCTGAATCCAATATCGCTCGATCTGCCCGAAGTAAGCTCGGCCTGGTTTGCAGCTTGCGATGCTTCAACAACAATGATTGTAATTGCATCGCCGACACGAGTTGCTTTATAATCCGAGAAGAGAGAGCGGGATACGTTTGGTCTCATATCCTGTCCGAATAAAACAACCGGTATTATGAACAAAAAGAATAGTTTAGTTCTCATTTTATTACTCAACAATTTTTACATTTTTTGAATCGATGATTTCAACCTTGAAAATCCTTTTCGAATCATCGCTGACTCTAATAATATCTCCTTTTCCTCCGCATGTTCTTGCACTTGCCGAAAATGTAACCGTTACGCTTCCATTATTCAGAATTGCGTTTACCACATCGCCGGTATTTATTAGCGGAGCTTTTTCCACCATATAATCTTCGAGAACGGTTCCGGAAGAGATTGCTGTTCGCGCTTTATACTCATTAATAACTTCATCGTAAATGAACGGCTCGGTTCGAAGTGATGTGACATCAACTTCTGCTTTAACAAAATCATTCGAATAAAGCAGTTCGCCTTTTTTAATATCTCTCGAAGCCACAAGAACATCGGCAAATAAATTTACTCTTAACGTTATATAAGAGCTTGATGAAGCGCTTTTATCAAATTTCAGTTTAACCGGCACGTACGCATACGAACCGTTTAATTTGAAGTTGCCGTCGTAAAAAATTTCCAATTTATTTTCATCATACACGCTCAATCCTTTAGGTACGGATATAATTTTATACTCGAACCGGTTGTACTGTTCAAGTTTTTTATGCAAGTAATTCTCGAGCGAAGGATTTTCTCCTTTAACTGAAAATAAGATTGACAATATGACGACGAATAATTTTAACATGACTAATTTTTACGACCGCTTAAGATTGTTTGCAATGGTCATTAATTCTTCCACTGTCTTCACAGTTTTCGAATTGATCTCGTAAGAACGCTGGGCCGTAATCATAGAGATCATTTCCTCAACGATATCAACATTCGAGGATTCGAGAAAACCCTGCTGAATGGTTCCGAAACCTTCCGAAGCCGGAGCGCCAAGCACCGGGACACCGGATTCTTCTGTTTCGGCATATAAGTTATCGCCAAGCGCTTTTAATCCTGAAGGATTTATAAACTTAGCAAGCTCAATTGTACCAAGCTCTACTTTATCTCCGCCGACTTCTGTAACATTCAGAATACCGTCTTGTGTAATTTCAACTGTAAGTATATCCGAAGGCAAAGAAAAACCGGGTTCTATAACGTAACCCTGCGATGTAACAAGAGTTCCATCGGCAGATATCTTTAAAGCACCATCCCTTGTATATGCAAATTCTCCATCTGGTTGTCTAACTTGCAAGAAACCTTCTCCGTGGATTGCGACGTCAAGCTGAAATCCGGTTTGTCTTAAATCGCCCTGGGTAAAATCCTTGGCGGTCGAAGACAACTTAACACCGTTTCCAACCTGGATTGTTGTACCCGGATTTTCAATTACACCCGGAATTTCACTACTGGGTAAATTGGTTTGAACTTCCTGGTACATCATGTCTTTAAACTCAGCCCTATTTTTCTTAAAGCTGGTTGTGTTGATGTTCGCAATGTTATTTGCGATCACCTGGATGTTGATTTGTTGCGCAGCCATTCCGGCAGCTGCCGTCCTTAAAGCTCTGGTCGGCATATTATTTCTCCTTCTTAATTAAACTTTACCTACATCTTTCGAAGCATAACCCATTAATGTATCAATCGAACCAATTAATTTTTGGATTGCTTCGGAATCTTTACTTGTTTGAATTAAATTTTGTAATTCGAGAACAGGATTGATATTCGCTTCTTCAAGAAATCCCTGTCTAACCTGAAATTCACCTTCTTCCGCTGTAACATAATCCTGATCTTCAGAATAAAAATTTTGTCCTTCTGTTCGCTGCAAATCGGCGTCTTCTTCTGTTTTTACAATTAGTATTTTGTTCAACTCAAATTCGCCTGCTTTTATTTCGCCGTCTTCAGAAATGGTGATGTTGTTTCTATCTTTTTCAAGCACACCTTCATAAATATTAATAGAACCGCTTTTACCCATTAACTTATTTCCGTCCTGAGTAACCACATCGCCTTCTTCGGTAACTCTGAATTTCCCGTTTCGAGTAAGTTCTTTTCCTCGTTCTGTTTCAATCACAAAAAATCCATCACCCTGAATTGCCAGATCAAACCGGTTTCCTGTCTGTATAAAACTGCCTTCGGCAAAATCTGTTAATTGTTTCTTCGAGTCGAGTTCGTTATTTGCGTTGCGCAGCATATATTCGAATAATGGTAATTCCCTCTTGTAACCAACAGTATTTACATTTGCTAAGTTATTAGCGGTAATAGATACATCTTTCATCTTCGAATACAAACTATTTGCACAATCGGCTAATCCTTTTACCATCACTTTACTCCTTCTATTATTGGCGAACTTCCGTAAACAAATTTGAAATACTCCAATGTGAACAGCGTTAATTTCAACGGGATTGTATTTTCGCGTTTCAATGCTCTCAAGCTATCAAGAACCACATAATTTTCTTGCAAATCGTATCCGCATTCGCGTGCAAATCTTAATGCATTCTGAACAAATTCTTCTGGCATCGTTAAATCCGGTTGTTAATTTTTTTTAATTGTTTTTTATTTGAATCAACCGTTGTTGAAACGTTGATATTTAATTTCAATTCTAATCCCCGCTGAACATTATTGGTGAACATCGTTAGGTTATTCGCATAATCTTCAACATTGCTATTTGAATAAGCGAGCTCGCCAAATATTTGCTCGTTGGCATAAATAACATTCAATGCAGATTTTTTATTATCATTTACCACTTCTGCTGTTAATTTGAAATTGCTGCACGTAGAGCCGCTGTTTATTCTTTGATAACCGAATAAACATAATTCGAGCTTTTTATCCGTCTTGATAATTGTGAATTCGGGATAAAGATTTGAAAGTGTAAACAATCCTTTCTGAAGTATATATTGAACAAGAAGTTCTTTTAGTTTCTTCAATTCCTTCTTATGATTGGCAGACAGCGGGCTATCGTCAAGCATAACATTTAGATACGTTAAAAAAGATAATATTGCATGGGATTTATCTTTTAGCGGCAGCAAATGCGATCCTGTCTCTGCGCTTGAAAGATCGGTGCACATGAGTTTATTTATCCATGTGTAAAAACCCTCATGCAAATTCATGGTGTTCAGTTTAACAATTGATTCATAAATTGCGAAACACAGTTCCTCAAAAGAGAGCGAGAATATATTCTGGATTTCCTTGAACTGACGTTGTCTGTTGTCAAGCTCATTCATCCATATTAAATTGATTACAACTGCCACTTGATAATCGTCTGCTTCGAGTCCGAAATTCTGGTAAAAATCAACAAGAGTTTTAACTTTGGATTTTAGTAATGGCTTGCCTTCGCTAATCACTTTTTTAAGCAGCAACCTGACTTTGGCCGTATCTTCCAAATTAAGAAGCGATAGTATTGCTCCAAGGTTAGAATCTTTTAAATTAACCGCTGAAGTAAAATTATCGACGCTTAAAGTGAACGGATCTGCTTTAATAATTTTGGCTAAAAAATCATCGCCGCCGTTTGCAGCAAAAGGCAGCTTCGAACGGAATAGAGAACCATCAACTAAAATTTTATATTCGGCTCCCACTTTGTCGAGAACATTTACATTAACAATAGTTCCCGTCGGTGGAACCGGTTTAATTTGAGTACCGGTAATCGGCCTGATGTTACCGGTACTCTGAGTGGTGCTATATGAAACTTGTTCGATCATCGGTTGCTGTTTGCCAACATTTTAAGTTTAGCCGCAAGGTGAACTTCGCCTTTTGAAATTGAATACTTGCGGGCTTTTGTAATTATTTCTCTGCCTAAGTCATCTACTTTTATAGGCTGTGCATTTAATCTTGTTCTAATTTTCGAAAGCCTTGAATCGTCTATTGTTGCCAGTCTTTCTTCTCTAAGCAAACGAATATTCTTTTTCAATTTTAGATTAAATTGGCTATCGGAGCTTTTGTTTTTTCGTCGCCACATAATAAATAAACTTGCGAGCAATGCTGCTTCCAAAAGTATAAATGCTTTTAAAATTTCTGATTTTGAGAATAGCTCCGAATTCATTTCAGCTTTATTCATTTTCGGAGTTTCAATTTTCCTTTGGACAACAGGTTTAACATTCGATTTTACGGGCGCTGCCGGAGCTTTTTCTTTTTCGCGAATTTCGTTAATCTGTTTTTGCAGTAAAGCTTTTATATCCACTTCGGAATCGCCGGAATTGACCTGTTGCTCCTGCGCTAAAACCAAAATGCTGCTGAACAGAAAGGATAAAATCAAAAGTAATTTTGCTTGTTTCATTTTCTGAATTTTCTCCTTAGTGGAAATCTCAAGTAGATTGTTGATCCGGAACCATCGAATGAATCCACAACAAATTCACCTTCGTGCTTTTTGATGAGGTTCCTTACTATTTTAATACTCAGTTCCATCGCAGCATTCATTTCTTTTTTCATGTTGATGGAAGCTGTTGAAATTATTTTTATGAAAACAACATCCGATTGATAACCGGTCTGTAATAAAATACCGCCGGCTTTGCCAGTGCTGTTTTTAATTAGCCCGATTGCGTTAGTTAATATCTGGAATATATAATTTGGGTTTGAGAGTATCGATGGCAGACTTTTCGCAAGATCGAGCACACATTCAAGCCGGGCGCTTTCGAGTGTTGATTTTACTATTTCGTAATATTGATTTATCAAATCGTTCAAATTACAAGGATAGATTTCAAGTTCTTCCTGGTTTACATTCGCAAATTTTATTAAGCGATGAACGACTGAGTTAATTTTTTTGATTTGTGACTTAATCTTTCTTACTTCAATCGAATCCTCGCCGTTGTTCAGCATATCCACTTGACTTAAAATTACTTGCAGCGGAGAAATAACATCTTCAAGAATCCCTTCAGTCATTTCACCTATTGCAGCTAATCTATAATCATTGGATAATTTTGCCTGGTAAGTTTGGAGTTCTTCATAAGTTGAATACAATTTTTCTTTTAATGCGAACTTGTCAATTTTTGACAAAGCGGCATTTAACAGAATCCTGATTATTTGTTTATCAAGCTCGGTAATGTTGCTCGTCGGCATCGAAGATAAAATTGCAAATAATCCTTTCTTCTTGCCGTCTTCAAGTATCGGGTAAATAATATAATTCAATTTAGCGCCGTTACCGTTGTAAGTGTTAAAATCAGGAAGTGCTGCTGTTGTGCCGGTTTCGAAATTTAGTGTGAGAATTCCTTCTGTAAAAAATTTATTGATAGATGCTGCCAAGTCGGAATTATCGAACCTATTTATCGAGATAAGATTTGCAAACGACTCATCGAATAAAAACAAATCCGCATCTTTAACCGGGATAATTCTTTTAACGGCTTGTTTCAATTTATTCGTTAACGAAACAGGATCGGAATCATTTTCTGCGTCTTTTTCAAACAACACAAGATTCTGTATCATGTGCGAATATTTTTCGAGCATCGTTGCGGTGTTCGTATCCTGGTAATCAATCATTCCAAGATTGCTAAGTCCGCTTGCACTTTCCTGAGCCAGGTTTGTTACCAATTTCAGGAATGGTTCGTATTCAGTATTATGTTGTTTATGCAGTACCACGATTATATTCTTATTGTGTTTAGTTCTTCGATAAATAAATTTTTGTACGGCTCAATAAATTTTTCCATCTCACCTTGTCCGCTGAATTTCAATGTTTTGAAAATACTTTCATCTAATATGTAATTATCATCCCAGTAAAAATTTCCTAATTGGAATTTTACTGTCATATAATCCACAAGGTGAACAACTGCTGCGAGCACTTCATCCAATTGAGTGCGGCTTGGAACATGATGTAGCTGAATTGCTTCGCATAGGTTATCCGGTAAATTCCATTTCTCGGCAAGGAATCTTCCAATATCCATGTGTGTTAATCCGAGGTGTTCTAATTCGGCGTCATTGAAAGTTAAGCCATTGGTTTTAACCGAATTAACAATCGAACCAAAACTTGTGTGGAAATATTTGTGAATTACAGGGATACCGAGATCATGCAATAGACCCGCAACAAAAGCCTCGCTGCCAAATCTATACCCAAGATCCTGTGCAACTCTTTTGGATGCATTTCCGGTCATAACCGAATGCTGCCAGAATTCTTTTTGATCGAGATTTTTATCCGTCTTGTTCTTGAATGATTCGATCATCGACAAAGCGATTACAATATTCTTAATATCCTGAAAACCGATAATAAGAATTGCGAAATCGATGGTAGAAACTTTACGGGGTAACCCGTATAATGGCGAATTGGCGATAGCAAGTATTTTAGTTGCCAATCCCTGGTCTCTTCCAATCATCTTGCTTAACGATCCGGTGTTTGTTGAAGGATCGTCGAGCAATCTGGATACTTCCATCATAACCCCGGCCATGGCAGGAAGGTTGTAAATATTTGCCAGGACCATTTCGGATTTTTTTCTTCTTTCCTGAAGTGCTGTTGGATTCATTTCTGCTATCATGATACTCTCAGATATTTATTGATTCTAGTTGATTTTTGAAAAGTTCTCTGTAACTAAGTATAAAATTTTCAAGATATTCTTCATTGCCAAGTTTAAGTGTTTCAATTACCGATTTGTCAAAACCATATTTGTAATCCCAGTAAAAACTTCCAATCTGAAGTTTCTGTGTCATATAATCTGCAAGGTGAACGAGCGAAGTGAGCACCAGGTGTTCTTTTGATAACGAAGGATTATGATGATACTCAACTACCTCGGCAAGGTTTGATGGAAGATTCCATTTATCCATTAAAAATCTTCCCATTTCCTGGTGAGTCATCCCGATATATTCGAGTTCAGCTTCTTCAAATGTCATTTGTTTGTAACGAACGGCATCGATAATATGCTGGTAATCCTGCGGGAAATATTTATAAATAACCGGCAAACCTAAATCGTGGAGAAGACCCGCAGTAAAAGCTTCTCCGCCGTAAGGAAATCCTAAATCGTCTGCAATTCTTTTTGCTGCTGTTGCTGTAAGAATTGAATGGAACCAATATTTTTTTCTCGGGAATTTATGATCGCCGATACTTTTAAATGCTTCCATCATGGATAATGCTATAACTATATTTTTAATGTGATTAAAACCAAGAATAACGACTGCAAAATCGATTGTTGATACTCTTCGTGGTATCCCGTATAACGGCGAGTTGGCAACTGAAAGGATTTTAGTAACAAGACCTTGATCCTGATTTATAATTTTTCCGAGTTGAGCTGCACTGGCCATTGGATTATCAATAACTCTGTTAACTTCGTAAATAATATAGGGCACAGTGGGCAGTGTATATACAGTGGAAAGAATCCGCTGTGCTCTTTTTTTCTTTTTGTCTATTTCAACAATGTTATTATCTAGCATATTCCGCAACAAGACTTGATTTGAGTTCTTTAAGAATTTTTGAATGAATTTGAGATACGCGGGATACGGTTATGTTTAATACGTCCGCAATTTCTTTGTAATTAAGATTTTCATAATAATAAAGAGTGATAATAAGTCTGTCCCTTTCATTCATTCTTTTGAGAACCTTAACTAAAATTTGTTTTTCCTCATCTTTGTACAATTTATCATCCGGCGGTTGAGTTTCGGTCGGGATTAGTTCATAAAGCATATACCCGTCTTCATTATCAACAGGCTGGTTTAATGAGAGGTTTCTATAGCTCATCTGCTGGGATTTATCCATCCCGGGAATTCGGGGCTTTATTTGGAGTTTTCTTAATTCATCGATGATTTTGCCGCGGATTCTCTGAATTGCATAAGTCTCGAATTTGGTCCCGTAATCGGGATCAAACCGGTCAATCGCTTCGCTAAGTCCTTCAATCCCAAATTGGAAATAATCCTTTTCATCAACAACGCTTTGGTTGACAAATTTGGAATGATGTATGACGTAGTGAACGAGATTAGTATAGTTGATCATTATTTGCTGCTTGATCTCAGGACTTTGTTTATCCTTGAATGTTTTCCAGAGAGTAGCATTATTCATGGTTTTGATTTCCTATAAGGTTATTTTTAATATTTGTATCGCGGGTGAGGGATGCTTTATTTATAGCTTTCACAAAAGTGATGGCGAGTAGGCTGAGCATTAAAGTTACTACAACAAATACAACAAAAGCTCTCAAAAGAATGTCTGTCCAGATTAAATCTTTCTGACTAAATAATATTATCGAGATGAAAAAAACTAAGAGTCCGAAGTTGAAAACTATTTTGTTCATTTATTTATTCTCCTTGGTTATATAAATGACAAAGAACATACCAAGAGGATTATAATTAAAAGTGGGTTTTCAGCTTGTAAATGGATTTTTTTTTGATGTAAGAGATTATCTACTGGCTATTATTGGCCAATTGATGCATTTTATCAAAATTTTTGGAAAGAGCTATTATTTGGCGAGCAAGTCTGGAATCGGGATAAGCCTTTAACATTATCTTTTGCTCGGTAATAGACATGCTCGCTTCGTCTCCGGTTTCAATTACGCCAAGAAGATTTAATTCGTACGAAAGGAAAAATCTAACCGCTTTATTCAAATTTTCGAAAGCGCTTTTGCCTTCCATCATGGATTTTGCCCGGTTAATAATAACGTGAATTTGATTCCTGTTAAAATCATTCAAGAGCAGTTTTATGATAACATACGCATCCATAATAGCGGTAGGTTCCGGATTTGTTACAATTACCGGTGAGTTTACAAAACTGAGAATGGATAAAACCTCATCCCCTGCACCGGCACCCGAATCGATAAAAATATAATCATAATTCTTTGAAACAAACTTCAGCTGCTCAAAAAAGTAATTGAGTTTGTCCGACGTAAGCACAGGATGATCAATTTTGCCCGAATCGCCCGGGATTAGATGCAGATGCGTGTCGTACTTTATGATTATTTCATTTAACAGACATTTATTCATAAAGAAGTGATAAATCGTTTCCTTAGCGCTAATGTTCATCATTACATTTATACTTGAGAGATTAGCATCCATATCCACGATTAAAACTTTTTTATTCACTCTTGCAAGCGCTGCTGCAAGATTTAAGGAAACGAAAGACTTCCCGGTTCCACCTTTGCCCGAAGTAAAAGCGATTATCGGGCACGATGCAACAAGCGGCTGGGATAACCGTTTCAATGCGTTTAATTCATGTAATCTTTCTGCCTGGCCAATCATTTTGTTAAACTTCCTGTGTAGATTGCATTAGCTATAAATTCCGGATCGGCAGCTATAATGTCGTCCGGTATTACCTGCCCATTTGTTAAATATTTTATGGGCCGTTTCGTTTTTGTAATCAAATTCAGCATATTGCCGAAAGCTACCGCTTCATCAAGTTTGGTAAAAATTATGGAGTCGTAATTAAGGATTTTAAATTTTTCGGCAACATCCACCATATGCCTGGTTGTGGAAGTAGCGCTTAAAACCAAATATATTTCATCAACTTTTACCGGCTTCAAAAATTCTCCAATCCCCTTTAACAAACCGGCATTGTTCTGGCTTCTGCCCACAGTGTCAATAAAAATTAGATCTTTCTTTCTGTATTTCGACATTATTGAAGTCAAATCCGACGGCTCGTACGCAACTAAGAAATCGATATTACTTATCTCGGCAAATATTTTTAATTGATCGAGCGCGCCGAGACGGTAAGTATCAATCGTAATCAATCCGACATCAAGATTGTGGATTAATTTGGAAATAACCGCCAGTTTAGCAATACAAGTTGTTTTACCCACGCCGGTCGGTCCAACAAGCGAAATGATCTTTGGTTTTTTCTTTTTATCAATCTCAAACTGCGAGGTTGGTATCATCGAAGAAATGGTTGATACAATATAGCTTCCGATATTTTTCTCGTTAATCATACCGGAATATTTTGAAAGTTGTTCTACGATCATATTGGCCGATCGTTTATCAATTTCCTTATCTAATAAAATATTGTTTAGCGATGCAAGAAGTTTGTTTTCCTTGTTAACAACACCTGTTCCGGGTTCGGTATTCGAATCGTCAACAACCATTTCGGTTGAAGATCGATAAATTTTCTCTGTTAATTTTTTCAATTCCGAATCAAAATTTTTGGCTGCGGGGTTTTGCTTTGGAACCGGTTTGGTCGATTTCAGATTTCGTTTTTGCTCTTCCACTCCGGCTGTCAATTCGAACATTTTTTTGTAACCGAGTTTCATATCCCCTTCAATAACTTTTGTCGATAGAACAATAGCGTCTTCGCCAAGCTCATCGCGCATTTTATCCATGGCTTCTTTTAAAGTTGGAGCTGTAATCTTTCGTATCTGCATTTTATACCTCTAACTTGCCGATAAATTCAATCTCAACATTCGGCGGTAATTCAGTAAATGACAATAAAGCTATATCCGGGAAAGTCGAATTGATCAATTTGTATAAATATGGACGGATCGTAGCCGATGTAACCAAGACCGGCAAATATCCAAGGTCTCTAAATTTACCGAGAAAATTGTGTATGGTTTTATTGAGTTTGTCGAGCATTTCCGGATTCATTCCAAGAGTATGCGCCGCTTCCTGATGTTTAGATAATGCGTCGGTTATAAATCCTTCTAATTTTTCGCCAACAACAACCGCATGGATTACTCCATTCGAATCTTTGTATAGATTGGAAATTGTATCACCCATGGAATGCCGCACATACTCAGTTAATACATCAACATTCTTTGTTATTTTCGAATAGTCTATTAGTGATTCGAGCACCAGCACCAGATCTTTAATCGGAATCAATTCTTTGAGTAAATTCTGCAATACTTTTTGAATGGTGCCGAGCGGCAACGCATCCGCATTTATATCTTCAATAACAGCAGGATATTCTTTTTTCAAATTTTCGAGCAATTGTTTTACAGATTGGCGGGTGATGACCTTATCAAAATTCTTCTTTATTGTTTCCTGTAAATGGGTGGATAATACCGAAATGGAATCAACAACTGTGAATCCGAGTAATTCGGCTTTATCCTTTTCGCTTTCCGAAATCCAGTATGCCGAAAGGTTAAAGGCAGGATCTTTAGTAGGAATTCCGCTTAACTTTTCATCGATCAAACCTGGATTCATGGCCAGGAATCTGTCGCTGTAAATTTCGAAATTCGCAACAATATTGCCTTTTATCTTAATTAAATATTCATTTGGATTAAGCTGGAGATTATCGCGCACACGGACGGGCGGTACAAGCACGCCGTATTCCAGCGCTATATATTTTCTCGTTGATGAGATTTTCTGGAATAAATTCCCACCCTGGTTCTCATCAACAAGCGCTATTAGTCCGTAACCAATCTCAACTTCAATCGGATCAACCTGCAAATAATCTTCTACCTTTTCTTCTGCTGGCGTTGCCGATGCAGCTTCCTCGACTGGCTGCGGCAATTTTTCCGCTTTTTTGCTTTTACTTAAAAAGTAGGTAGCTGTTCCCATAATTGCGCTGATTGATAAAAACGGAATTGTCGGCATTCCCGGTACTAATGCGAATAGGAGGACTGCACCAGAAACGGTTCCCAGTACACGTGGATTTGAAAATAACTGGGTACGCATCTGAGAGTTCATCGAGCTGGACTCAGTACTCTTGGTAACTACCATACCTGCTGAAGTAGCAATCAGAAGCGCCGGCACCTGGGAAACTAAGCCATCGCCTATGGTTAAAATTGTGTAATTCTGAAGAGCATCGGTTATCGATAATCCGCGCTGGGCTACACCGATAATAATACCTCCAATTATGTTAATGAGGTTAATTAATAAACCTGCAATTGCATCTCCTTTTACGAACTTGCTCGCACCGTCCATTGCGCCGTAAAATTCAGCTTCGCGGGAAATTGAATCGCGCCTTTCCCTTGCTTCTGTTTCATTTATTAATCCGCTGTTCAAGTCAGCATCAATAGCCATTTGTTTACCGGGCATGGCATCGAGTGTAAATCTTGCGGCAACTTCCGAAATTCTTCCGGAACCTTTTACTATTACAATAAATTGGACAATCATTAGGATTAGAAAAATCACAAATCCAACTACATAGCTGCCGCCGACAACAAATTGCCCGAAAGTTTCAATAACTTTTCCTGCATATCCATCCAAAAGAATTAATCGCGTTGAACTGATATTCAAGGAAAGTCTAAATAGTGTAACAATAAGTAACAAACTCGGGAAAATCGAAATATCGAGCGGCTTTTGGATGTATAAAGAAACGATAAGAATCAAAACTGCGAACGAGATACTAACCGCTAATAAAAGGTCCAATAGGAACGGCGGCAGAGGGATAATCATTAATCCAAGAATAAAAATTATTCCAAACGCGAAAAGTATATCCGAATTTTTAAAAATTTTACTCATTATTTCACTAAACAATTGATTTTCGTTTTTTAGTTTTCAGCTTATATATATAAGCCAGAATCTGCGCCACAGTCTTAAATAAATTCTCGGGAATATCATCGCCGACATCGCACATTTTATAAAGAGCCCGCGCCAATTCTCTGTCTTCATGCAGCGGAACGTGATTTTCGATTGCAATCTTTTTTATCCTTTGAGCCAGGAAATCGACACCTTTTGCCACTACTTTTGGCGCCGACTGTTTTCCCAATTCGTACTTTAATGCTACTGCATAGTGGGTCGGGTTTGTAATCACAACATCGGCAGTTGGAATCGCTTTCATCATTCTTGACCGGGCCATTATAATTTGTTTTGTTCTAATCTTTCCCTTTATCAGCGGATCGCCTTCAGTCTGTTTCATCTCATCTTTTACTTCCTGCTTGGACATCATCAAGTTTTTCTTGAATTTGAATTTCTGGTAGATAAAATCAGCGGCGGCAATAACTGTGTAAACTATAGAGATTTTCCATAAAAAACTTACTGCCGTGCTCACCATAAATTCTAAAATATTTTCCACCGAATAATCAACGAGTCCAAGAGAATTTATAACCGCATCCTTCAACGCCCAGTAAACGAATAAACTCACAACAACGAATTTGAATACCGCTTTGAGAGTTTCGACAAACGGCTGCACGGAAAATAATTTGGATTTGATACCGGTTAAAGGATTGAGCTTCTCGAATTTTGGAATTAAAGCCTTGAGTGAAATTTTGAATCCCACCTGCCCGAATCCGACCGCGAGGGAAATAACTACAAGAGCAATAAAGATCGGTGCAAGAATAACAAGGTAAAGTGAAAATCCTTTTGTGGCATATACAGACAGCAACTGAACATTCATTTCGAGATGATCGAGAGAACTAAAAATATAGATTGCCAACTCTGAAATTTTATTCCCCATCTGGTCTTTAAACATGAACAGAATCAATAATCCCGTTACAAAAATTGCGAGAGAATTGATTTCGGCGCTTTTGGCAACCTGTCCTTTTTCCCTTGTTTCGGTAAGCCGCTTATCAGTCGGTTGTTCTGATTTTTCCTGTCCGCCGGTATCTGCCATACTATAAACTCATCGCTTTTAATAGTTCGTAAAGATTGTCTTCGTAACTCATAAGTAAATTCTTTATAACGGTTACGTATATAGGTAAAACAAGAATTAGGAATAAAAATCCCATCCCAATTTTCAATGGTTGGATTACAAAGAAAACCTGCATCTGCGGAATTATTCTTGAAATTATTCCTGCTCCAATATGAATAAGGAAAAAGGAAACCAGGATAGGGGCGGATATCTTAACAGCAAGGATGAAAATCCCAGTTGAAAATTTTATCAACATATCAATAACCGACTGGTTAATAGAAAAATGCCCGAGCGGAATTATCTGGAACGATGCGGCTAATGCTCTGATAATGAAATGATGACCATTTATAAGAATAAAAATGAGAGTTGCGAGTAGCAAAATCATTTCGCCGATTATGTTGTTTTGAGCTTCGGTAGTCGGATCGAATATTTCTGCCATTGCAAGTCCCATATCAAACCCTATAAGTGAGCCCGCATACGAAATTCCCCAAAATACAAAGTAGAGCACAAAACCCATTAATAAGCCGGTAATAATTTCCTTGAATCCAAGGAGCGCAAGAGGAATTAATCCATTTTCGGGATTGAAATCCACTTTAGGCACAGTGAAATAAAGGATATAAGTTATAATCAGGGAAAAGAAAAGCCTTATAGAAGGGGAAATATTAGAATTGCTAAATATGGGCGTAGAGAACATCATCGCAGTTATGCGAAGGAAAATTAATAAACCTGTGATAAAATCGCCCATTAGTAAATTACTCATTTTACAGCCGTTCCAAACATGTTAAAAATCTTTAAAGTAAAATCCATTAACTTTTCGGAAATAAACGGAAGCATAATCAAAACGGTAATAGCAGTAATAATAATCTTAGGAACGAAAGTTAACGTCATTTCCTGGATGGAAGTAGCTGCTTGAAAAATTGAAATCACAACACCAATAATCAAAGACACGCCAAGTATCGGTAATAAAATTAGCATAACGATGTAGAAAGCCTCGCTAAGTATTTCGACAATTAATTCAAGTGTCATTAACCAAAACTCCTTACAAGTGAACCAACTATTAGATTCCAACCATCAACAAGGATGAAGAGTAAAATTTTAAATGGCAGAGAGACCAGCATCGGGGGCAGCATCATCATACCCATCGACATTAAAATACTCGACACAATCATATCGATCATTAAAAATGGAATGAAAAGGAAAAATCCTATTATAAAACCGGCTCTTATTTCGCTTAATACGAAAGATGGTATAAGTATGTATGTTGGCAAGTCTTCTCTTGATTTCGGACGTTCAACATTTGCAAGTCCAATAAATAATTCGAGATCTTCGTTACGTACATTTTTGAACATAAACTGTCGTATAGGTTCAACGCCTTTTGTATAAGCAGTATCCATGGACATTTTTCCATCCATATATGGTTTTAATGCCTGGTCGTTTATTTGATTGAATGTAGGCGCCATAATAAAAAAAGTAATAAATAACGAAACGCCTGCGAGAAGTTGTGTTGGCGGCATCTGCATAGTGCCTAACGCCTGTCGTAGAAAATGGAATACAATTATTATACGCAAATAGGAAGTAGTCATTATCAAAATTGACGGCGCAATCGAAAGTACGGTAAGAAGCAGAAGTAATTGAATTGTTACCGATACATCTTCCGGGCTGTCCGATGTTCCTACATCGATGCCTATTTTCGGAAGCGGGATTGTTGGATTTTTTTGCTGTGCCGGCAAATTACTAACGACAAGCAACGTCAGTAAAAGCGTGATTAAAAAAAATCTTCTCATTCTCATTTTATTCCCATATTCTTTTTTAATAACTCTAAAAAGTTACCTTCTTTGCCTGCAGGCTTTACCGCTGCAATCAATTCAGGCGGGATTCCGTCAATTTTGTCTATAAGCGAAACCGAGTGGTCGCTGACACCGAGAATGAAAATTTTATCCAATACTTTTATTACCGAAACATATTTCTTCGGCATAATAGCCTGGGTTGAAACTACTTCTATTTTTACATTTCTTGAACTTTTTGTATCGAAGGAATAGAAATATTTTTTAACAAGGTAAAGAAGAACATACATTACACCGAGTAAGAGGACCAGTACAAAAAAGATTTTGAAGATATCGAGAAAATTCATTTTAAAATCCCTTAAGCATTTCGGATGTATCAACCAAACTTGTAATTCTTATTCCAAAATGTTTGTCAATTACAACAACTTCGCCTTCGGCAATTTTCTTATTATTAACGAAAACATCCACCGGTTCGCTTGCGAGTTTTTCCAGTTCTATTACATACCCTCTTTCGAGATCGAGGATATCTTTAATCTGCATTTTAGTTCGACCTAATTCAATATATACATTTAACTGCAGATCTTTAAGAAAATCGAGCTTGCTTGAATCACCGTAGCGGCTGCGCGTGGATTCGTCAAATTCGGGGAATTCCGCAAATTGACCACCACCGCTCAATGCTTCATTATCTTCCAGGTTTTCCATTCCGTTTTTTGTTTTGTCTGAAATGCCAGCCATTTTAATTACTCCTTCTTTTCTACTTTCCGAGTTATTTTAACTGCTTTGTGATTATTAACCGCACCGGGCATACCATAAAAAAATTCTTTTTCATCAATCAATACCTTTACTTCTTCGCCGATTCTTTTATCCATTATAATTATATCACCTTTCGACAGGGTTGCAAGCTGATCTATCGAAATGCCAGCTTGACCGAATTGTACTTTAACTCCAAGTTCGGTTTTATAAAGCTGCTTCGAGAGTAAATTTCTTGCAGTAGTACCGTTGTATTTAACCGGGCGTATTGAAGACAGATTCTGACTTGTCAGCTTCGATAAAATTGTGTCGAATGCATACGTGGCAAAACATAAATTCATGAGGTACGATTGTTCACCGATAAATATTTCGAATGTAATAAGCAGAACGCTTTCGCTCTGCGATGTAATCTGTGCAAAGTCGATATCCGGTTCAAATTTAAGTAAGGCAAAATCATAATCGCCAATAATATGCCATGATTTTCTTAAATCGTGCATTATTTCATTAACTACCACCAATAAAACTTTTTGCTCAATGGGCGTAATAACTTTTGATTGCTTGGTTCCGTTGCCTAATCCACCGAGGAGTCTATCCACAAGAGTTAAAGCGAGTTCCGGGCTGAATTCGAGAATAGCTTTAATATCTGTATCTTTAATTTCGAAAGTGAAAATGCAGGCAGGATTAGTAACTGAAAGGACGTATTCGGAATAATAAATTTGATCAACAGAAATAACATTAATATTTATTATGCTCTGCAGTTTTGCCATAAGGAATGAACTAAAGGCTTCAGAGAAATTCTCATGGATAGTTCTAATAGTCCTTAACTGATTTTTTGAAATTCTATTCGGCAACCTAAAATCGAACGGAACAGCTTCTTTATCCTGATGAGCCTGCGATTCTTGACTGCTGCCAGTTTTTATATTGTTCAGCAGTTGATCAATTTCTTGTTGTGAGAGTACTTCTGCCATGTTATTGAATTATAAATTTGCTGAAATAGACATTTAATACATTTACCTTAGGGAATAATCCATTTAGATTATGGGACAATTCCGTTTTTAAAGTATCTTTATAACCGAACTGACTTAGCATTGTTAGTGTTTTACTTGAAACCGTGGAAATTATCATATCCTTTAGAATCACGGTTTTGCTTTCAAGCATTTTTGATTGCTCTTCGGACTCGACATCGAAACCAACCGAAAGCAGCATTAAGCGCTGTCCGTCAGTTCCAGCCGGATTAATAATTATGTCGTCAATTGAATAAATGTGTTCGCCTCCGACTACTTTCACAGAATCAACTGCAGCATTCTCAGCAGATGAATCTACTGCTTCTTCAGACTCGTGATTTGATTGACCACCTGATCCTTCTGCTTTATTCATGAGAATATTTGCAGTTACGAAGTAAACAATTACTAATTGAATAATAAAAAGAGGAAGTCCTATTAAAAATACTTTTGGATTGATACCTCTTTTTGATTCAGCTTTTACGGATTCGTCCAATTTTTCCTCTGTTAATTAATTTTCATTTTTTTATCACCAGTTTTATTTCAATAGATATGCCATTTTATTTCGATAAAAAGATTGGAATTTTTGATAAAAATGCCGGTTGATTTATTTGTCTTTGTGGAGTCTGGCTAATATTATGCAATTGATGATATGTGGAGAATTATACAGCAGGCAGATTGCAGTTGGCAGATAGCAGAGAACAGTAATGAGTTGTGAGTTTTAGTCATTCTGTTTCGTTCTAAAATAAGCTGTAACTGAGTGATAATAAGAATAAGATCAAAAACAAGAAAAAGAAAAAGACAGGCGAGATTTAGGAAAATAATTCTGTGGGCTGCGTTCGAATACGCCACGCTTGTCTCGTAGAGACAAAATATTTATAGCATAGATATAACGCCCACACAAACCAGGTTCCGTAGGAACGGTACATTAAAATCTTGATCTTGCTCTTAATCTTATTCTTAATCTTATTCTTCTTCCCTGCATGCGCCTACAGAGTACGATTAAGATTATGAATAAGAACACTATTAAAAAAACCGGATCCTTTTGGGATCCGGTTTTTTGTAACTATCCGTTTGGAGGGAGGATATCACTACTATCTAACTAAATTTGTTATTTCCTGTAGTAGTGTATCGGATGTTGTAATTACCCTGGCGTTAGCCTGGAATCCACGCTGCGATACTATCATTCTTGTAAATTCTTCCGAAAGGTCAACGTTGGATTGTTCCAACGCACCTGATTGAATTGTTGTTCCGGTAGTTTCGCCTGGATCACCAACATACGGTTCGCCTGAGTTAGCAGATACTCTGTACAAGTTTTCGCCGATACTTGTTAAACCATTTAGATTTGGGAAAGTAGCTACCATTACTTGTCCAAGCTGACGTGATTGACCATTTGTAAATACACCAACTATATATCCATATTGATCGATATTAACATTTGACATAGTAGCTGCAGCCGAACCATTCTGGCTTAACGCGCTAATAACCGAGTTTGCTGAAGTTTGAGTTACACCTTCAAATCCTTCGCCGAAGTCGAGAGTAATATTTGTTGCGCTGGCACCTCCGGTTGGAGCGAATGAGACAACAGGAGGATTCGGAGAAATTGCATCTATTGAACCATCGGAATTAAACGAAATGGTTCCTTCATATGGGGACAGTGTGCCTGAGGATTCGGGAATACTCGCTTGCCAATTCCAGTTATTGTCCGATGTCTTTGTATATTTTATTGTTAATGTATGTGCATTTCCTAAAGAATCGAATACAGACACGGTTCCGGTAACAATTGTTGCTTCACGATTACCATCTACACTGGAGCTTAATGTTGTTGAATTAGAAGATTGCGTTACAGTAGAGGGATCAAAATTAAAATCAAGTCCCAAAGTTGCATCGTCAATAGCAACCGGTATCCAGGCAGGATCAGTTACATCGTCGCCGTCGAGCGTAAGCATTTCGCCTGTAGTTGGATCAAAAACAGCTTCAAGAGGTCCGCCGGTTATATCTGGTGGGTCAGCTTCTGCGGCTTCGGCATTCTTTATTGTGTAACTAAGATCGAAGGTGTCTGCAGCAGTCTTTTCGTAAGTAACCGTCATAATATATGCATTTCCATTATTGTTATAAATTGTATTATGATCTTCAACCGTATCGCCAACCGAAAGACTATTAATGATATTACCGGTCTGTAAATAAGTTTCGGAAGCAGTTCTTGTTGCAGTACTATCTAAATTACCGCCCCAAGCAATATCTGTTGTAGATACGGCAGGTAATCTCATATTTGTATCAATCATAATATCTTCAAGATTATTTCCCGGAGGAATTGTACCGTCTTCGGTAGCAACTTTACCCTGAACAATTGCGCCGCTTTGTGGATTAACAAGTTTACCATTCGCGTCAAATACAAAAGCGCCGGCTCTTGAGTAAAATCTTTCGCCGTTGCTTTCAAGAATAAATAGTCCCGAACCCTGCAAAGCTAAATCGGTTGTGATACCTGATCTTTCGAATGTACCTTGATTCCAGTTGCGGTCAACGGAATTTAATTTTGTACCAAGACCTACCTGAAATGTATTTGTGCCACCGGTGGATTCTGTGGGATTAGAACCATAACGGATAAATTGATTGAAGGTATCGCTGAATGTAACACGTGAACCTTTATAGCCTATGGTATTAACGTTTGCAATATTGTTACCAATAACGTCCATCATAGTTTGATGATTGCGTAAACCGGATACGCCTGAAAAGAGTGAATTTAGAAGTGACATTTTAACCTCCAAGGTTAATTAGTTTGTTCAAATAATCCGGCTTCAGTCAGTCCGCCGGATTAGAGCGTCCTCAAGAGGTCCCGCTCTCGTTAATTAAATTAAAATTTATTGTGCGAAAACCACACTGTCTATATTTGTAAATACATTATCCCCGCCTTGTTCAACCTGGAATGCGGTGACAACTGTTCTGTTTGGGATATTTACTATAAAAGCATTTCTGTCCACCATTACTAATGAATCTTTTGCGCCCTTCGATTCGGCTTTATCAACCGCTTCTCTTAACCGCCCTAATTCCATATCGGATAATTGAATGTTGCGCGATTCCAAACGTTTGGCAGCATGACTCGAGAATTTTAATTTCTCAAGTTCTGTTTTAAAGATCGAATCGAAACTTTCAGTGCCGACGGTTTTCTTACTGCCGACGCCAAAGTCGTTTTCTCTAATTATCGGAATAAACGGGACTTTAATACCGTTTATAAGCTCTGCCATTATCTACCTCCCTCGCTATCTTTATCACTATCGGATTCCATAGCATCAACATTTAGAATTTCAGTAACATCCGATAACGAGTATTCAACATTATTAATAACAAGCATGGTACCATTCTCTGTATAACGTACAGAATCAATGATTCCATAACTGAATTGATTTACTACCATGTCTTCGTTATTTACTGTTTTTGCTACCACTTCGAACCTATAATTTCCATAACCAATTTTTTCACCATTATTATCGGTAAAATCCCAGGAAAGTTTATGGTCGCCTTTATCATTATCAGCATTTTCTATAGTTTTTATTAATGTACCCGACTCATTATAAATATTTACAGTTACATCTTTAGCATCTGCAGGCAATGTATATCCGAGATAGGTTTCATCCTGACCATTATATTGAATAGTGGAAGTATCCAGCTTAACCGCTTTACCAATTAATGTTGCAGACATAGTGTTATTAACTGCCTGAGTTAATTGGAAATTGGCATTGATGCTGGTTTCCAATGAATCGCTCATGTTTTTCAACTGTTCAAGTGAACTGAATTGTGCAAGTTGAGCCGTGAATTCGGTTCCCTCCATTGGATTTAACGGATCCTGGTTTTTTAATTGAGCTATCATCAATTTTAAAAAATCGTCCTTGCCAAGATCAGTTTTGCTTGTTGTGGTATAATTATTTGCTGTACTTGCTGCATTCGAAACACTGTCAACCATTTCCTATTCTCCTACACTAAATATTCATATGTATTGTAGCCAAGCGATTTAACCGAAGATTTATCTTCTTGTTCATCTTCGTTGAATTTCTTCTTACCGGCGAAATGCTTTTTATTGGACGAAGTATATTTTGCCTGTTTCTGATCTGCATCGCCAAGCGAAATATTAACTGAATTCAATGTGATGCCGCTTTTTTCAAGTTTGTTGTAAAGATCGCTAAGGTTATTTTCAATCACTGCTTTTACTGCTTCATTCTCAACTCGTATCGTTGCACGAACAACATTGTCCGAATTATCCAAAACTATTTTTACTTTACCCAGGTTCTCCGGTTCAATCTGAAGTATGAGAGTATTCTTCTCTCCCTTTTCAACAAACCGTGAGAATTCTTTCATAATTTCAGTTGTTTTTACTGTCCGATCTACCGCCTGTTTATTATCCATAAATTCGAACGGTTGTTTTTCTTTTACCTGGAATTCGGACACTCTCGATGATTCCCGGGACTGCGAGTTTGCCTGTTTATCATTACTGTGAAATTCTTTTTCAGAAAAAGATGAATTTGATGTAGCTGTTTCTTTACTGTTAACGGTATCTATCTTAAGGTTTTCATCAGAGCCTGTTGTCGATTCATTTTTAACTTCTTGTTTCAACGTTTCATTAACAACGTTTACTGTTTGGTTTTGTACTTCGCTTTTTTCTTTGTTGATCACTTTCTTTGTTTCATTCGCGACGTGAGTTTCGTCGGATTTCACAGCCTCTTTAAATTCATGTTTGATTTCAGCCTTTGTGGATGGATGGTTGTTTTCTTTAACAGTTTTTGAACTCACTTTTTCGTCATCTGTGTTTACGATTTCTTTTTCAACACTCAATTTTCCTTCAACAACCGATTCTTTCGGAAGCGGAGATTTTACTTTATCAGTAAAATTTTCATACCTATTTGAGTCAGCCTTTACGGGGCTTTCTTGTGAATGCGCTTTCAAATTGTTTTCTGCCGGTTCGGGATTTTTTAATTCACTTTCTTTCTGAACTTTAATTTCAGGAGCCGGTGTTTCAAATATCTTGCTTGTTGTCTTTTCACTATGTTGAGATACACTCTTTCCGTCGGTAACCGGATTGCTGTTTTGATGCAGCGGAGTTTTTACCGTTTTTTCAGTTACTTGTTCTGCTGTTACTTTTCCTACATTATGTTTTACTTCTTTTTGATTTTCATTAGAAGTCTCAACTTTAATAGTAGTCTCCGAATGTTCGGATTTAATATCTTTCCCTGGTTTCTCGACAACTTTGTCCATCCCGTTTTTCAATGGAGCTTTATCACTTTGTAATTTCGTACCGTCTTTGCCGTTCGTTGGAACTGCTGTTTTAATCTTTTCGACAGGCTGTTCAGTCACTTCCTTTTTATCAGGATTTTCAACAGACTTTTCACCTTGTAACTTAGGCTCAGCTTTATCATTCGTATGAATTGATGCTTTAATTGTTTTGTCAGACTGCTCTGCCTTAATATTCTTTGTAGAATTTTCAACAGTCTTTTCGTTTTCCGGCTTCAGCGTAACATTCTTATCAGCGATTTTGATTTCTTCTTTACCGTTAACCGGAACTGAAGTTTTAATTTCTTTCTCCGGAGATTCCGTTTTTATGTTCGAGGAATTTGAAACTGTCGGCCCTTCAGTTTCTTTCTTTATTGTATTCTTTTCAGTATTGGGTATGATATTTATTTTCTCTTTAACCGGGGTTGTCGAATTTTTAATTTCATTTTCACCCGACTCTGTTTTTACATTCTTACCTGTCACTTCGGTTTTTGCAGATTCGGTTTCAATATTTTTCTTCCCGGAAGAAATATTTGCAGATGCTTTTTCCGTTACCTTTTCTATTACTTTTTCTACTTTTGGGTTTTTGTCAACTTCAATTTTCCCATCAGTTTGTAATCCATTCGCCGTTTGTTTCTCTTTCACATTTGCGGCTGGTTTGTCGTTTGCTTCCGGTTTGATTTCGGAAGTTTTGTTACCGCTAATTTCTTTTTCAGCCTTAGGAACTTCAGCGCTTTTTAGATTGGCATTTGTGGTATTTTTTATTTCTTCTTTTGCCGGCTGTTTAGATTCAAGACCGGATTGCGCAGTTTCACTCTTTACTTTTGAATCTGGTGTCTGTGTATTTGTTTTCTCTTCGGTTGCTTTTGTCTGGCTTGCGTTTTTCTGTTTGCTTTCAGTATCCACAACAACTTTTTTCACTTCGGCGGATTCAGTCTTTACATTTTTTTCAGTCGACGAAGTTTTAGCCTCAGCAGTTATTTTCACTTCGTTATTAGAAACTTTTGGCGCTGTTTCAACAGCCTTTTCGGCTATTTTGCCATTTGTATTTACAGTGTTTGCTTTTGTGTCGGCTTCATTAGAAGCGCTGGTTTTAGTCTCAACAATTTTTTTATTCGATTCATCTACAACTGCCTTTTCTATGTTAGTTGTATTTGTACCGATAGTTGTTTTTGCAGCTTTAACCTGTTGATTTATTTTTAATTTAAGAGTGGAATTCTTCTGTTCGGTTTTTACTTCATTAACAACATTCGATTTAACTTGAGCATTATTTACGGCAGTATTTTTAACTGTATCTTGCTGAATAGTTTTATCGGTGGCTGCTGCATTCTCAGATTTCAAATCACCGGTAGCAGTAGAATTTTTCGCTGTTGTTAATTCAACTTTTCCATTATCCGGTGTTAATTTAATATCGACTTTATTTTGAGCTGTCGGCTTAACACTTTCTTTATTTTCAACCGAGGAAGTATCGCTTCCTGAATTAGTCTGTTGATTTTTTACATCCGGACTTAATTTTACTTCTATTTTATTCTCGGTAACAACTTTTCCGGTTTCATCAGTAACAGCAGTTTTTGCGTCCGTTGCTGCCGGGTTCTCGTTTTTTTCAGCAACTATTTTTTCTGTTCCAGTATTTACTTCCGATGTTTTAATATTCGTAATGTTCTGTTTGAACGATTCAACAGAAGCTTTAATTGATTTGCTTTCTGGCGGCTTTGCCTCAGCCACATTCTTAGTTGCATCGCTTGCAACTATCGTTTTCTTATCAACGGTTGTTGCATTGGTAGAATCGACCCGGCTACTAATCTTTTCTTCCAAAATAACTTTTGCTGTGCTGTTTTTTCCCTGAGAAATATTGTTCAATGAAGTTATTTCTTTGTCATTGTTAACTTCAGGAGACTTAACATATTTGATTGCAGTTATATCGCTGGAATATTGTTTCAATTCTTCGGGTAATATAAAATCACTTTTTGTATTTGATGCCGCAGCTTGAGAATCAACTGAATTTCCTGCTTTCACGGAATCGGTTTCTTTGCCTGTTGTTTGCTGGAGAATTCCATCCAACTGAGTTTTGTTTGTAACTTGAGGCTTACTCGCATTCAAATTTGTAGCCGGTGTTGAGGCGCTTTCCAGTGAACTCGTTTTGGTTTTATCAGCGTCAAGTATTGGTAAGATATTAGTATTATCAGCAGTAACCAATCCTTCCTTAATCGGAGTACCCGTTGGGAAACCGGTACCGGTCTCATCTACATCTGCTAACTGTAAAGAGGGATCCACCAAACCAATTTTGGCAACAATATCTTTGAGATTAGCATCAGGACTGAGACTTTCGAATTTGTAATTTTTTATATTGTGCTCGAAGAACTGATTCATTTTTACCGGCTGGTTAAATGTTCCGCTCAAAGCAGACACGCCGGAATCATTCATTGTCAGCTGTTCAAAATTATAATTTAACGTGTTATCAGAATAAGTCCCGGTAGGCTTCATTTCCAATGTAATTTTATAATCGCTGTTTTCTTTTTCAACAGATAAAAATTTTCCATCAGTATCAGAATCGGTTATATTCAATTTTCCCGACGTAAAAGTTGGTATCGATGATTTACCAACATCGGGACTAATTGTCAATTCAAACGGCACGTTGTTTCCAACGAATGATAAAATAATGCTCTGCCCCTTATCAAGAATACTCTTTAATTCATCGGTATTTAACAAGGAATCGTTAGTGACAATATTTTTGTTCTCATTTTTTATTTTAATCACGAGTTCGCCGGACGTTTGCGCGGATTTTATAATGCTGCTGAGTAATTGTTTCAAATCCTTCGAAGCCAATCCCATTTCCAGATTGCCCGTATTGGATTGCTGTGTCCCGGTCCGCGGAACATATCCATCAATAAGCATAGCCAGCAAATCCGTAATCTTTAGTGATGTTTGTTCTGTTTCCGCTGTAACCGTTTCGGACTTAAGCTGTGTGAAGAGCGAATTGATTAATGACACGCCACTCTTTTTCAAACCGGCAGTATCTGAACCGACTGTAATTGCTTCGGTGTTGTCATCCGCCATAATCTTAATGATGTCCGAAAAAAGAAATTTATTAACTGAAGATGTATTGGGTTTGTTAAGTATGGCACTTTCGAAACCGGTACTGTTGTTAAAAAATAGAGGATTGAATACCATTATTTCGACCTTGTGATTCTTTGAACTGTTTCGGCACTTAATTGCGCCAGTATTTCCGCTGCTTTTTTCTTTTTCATAGAGTAAATAATATCTCTGGCTTCATTATCGGAGTAATTGGAAATTAATTTAGCAGCCTTCCGTACGTCCATTGCTTCGTAAAGACTAACAGTGGACTTCAACCAATCTAAATATTCTTCTTTTTGTTTTTTTCCCAATTTACTTTTCATCGAATCGGTTTCCTGGCTTTTAGTCTGCAGGGACATAGTAAGATTCTTATTAGCCTGATTTGCCTGATCGAGGCTTTGTATCAGTGAGGAATCTTTAACATATACTTGATAAATTGTATCGGCTTTAGTAGTAAAATATTTTCTGTCGAGAGAATCGATAATTCCTTCTTTGAAATTTTGTTCGATATACTGCTGAAGTTTTTGGTAATCTTCCTCTGTCAGAACAATTTCTTTTTCAATAGTTTGTTCTTTTGTGGGAGAAGAAAAATCAAAATTAAAAACATTGGCATACTGACTGTTCAATATTATTACTAATCCGGTAGTAGCAATAAACGCAAGCAGGAAGACAAGCAAATAGACTAAAACCGTTTTCATATTGCTTGACCCCTTATAAATTTCTTTGTAGCAATATCATCAATTTCTATTTGTTCGAGACGGTTCTGTTCTTTTTCAAAATTAAGTTTATACTTCTCTTCTAACTTCTCGAAGATTTTTGTTTCTTTCGATCGCTGAATTAGTTCCAACAATTTTTCCTTCTTTTTCTTTTCAAATTGTTCTCTAATTTTTTTTATGGTCAGAATTTTTTCTTCAATAAACTTTTCATAATAGGAATGAAACCTGAGATCCAATGCTTTCAAATTTTTAGTCTGCAAAATTTTTTCTTTATGGTACTTCTTTTCTTTTTCCAAACCTTCAAGCATTTGATTGGTTTTTATTATCTCAAGTTCTATTAAGTAAATATCTTTTTGTACTTTCTTTTCAAGCACTCTTTTGATATTCTTTATTGGTTCGAATTTATATATAAACTTTGCCATAATTACATCAGCGGTTTATCGATAATTTTTTTTAATCTATCTACCGAATCTTTATATGATGCTTTTTCATACATGTCCTGCTTAAGAAAACTACGGAGTGATTGTACCTTCGCGAGTGCGTGATCTATCTGTGGATTACTTCCTTTTACATAAGCTCCGATATTTATTAAATCTTCAGCTTCATTGTATGTTTGCAAAATCTCATTAAATTCCATTGCCCGCATACGATGATCTTCAGTTATTATATCCGGCATAACTCTGCTAATGCTTTGGAGCGGATCAATCGCAGGGAACTGTCCCCGGTTAGCAATTTTTCGCGAAAGTACAAAATGTCCATCCAGGATTGATCTAACTGCATCGGCGATGGGTTCGGTCATATCGTCTCCATCAACAAGTACTGAATAAAATCCTGTTATTGTACCTTTATCTGATGTGCCTGCTCTTTCCAATAATTTAGGAAGAATAGCAAATACTGAAGGTGTATAACCTTTTGTGGTTGGCGGCTCGCCAATGGTTAATCCTATTTCGCGTTGAGCAAGCGCAAACCTTGTAACCGAATCCATCATAAGAACTACATCCATACCGAGATCGCGGAAATATTCGGCAATTGTAGTCCCGATATATGCGGCTTTTATTCTCATCAAAGAAGGTTTATCACTTGTTGCAACAACAACTACCGATCTTTTTAAACCTTCCACACCTAAATCTTTCTCAATAAACTCGCGAACTTCTCTTCCGCGCTCGCCTACAAGCACTATTACACTCACATCCGCATTTGTGTTACGTGCAATCATGCCCATCATAACGCTTTTGCCAACACCGCTTCCGGCGAAAATTCCAAGTCGCTGTCCTTTGCCGCAGGTTAATAACCCGTCGATGCTACGCACTCCGGTCTGCAAGGGCGATGTAATCCTTTTCCTCTGCAAAGGATTCGGCGGTTCACGGTGAACGGATCGAATCGACGAGGCTTCTATTTCACCTTTTCCGTCAATTGGATTTCCCATACCATCAATCACTCTTCCCAGAAGATTTTTACCAAGACCGAAAGTGAATGATTTGCCGGTAGAGATTATTTCGCAAGAAGGAGAAATGTTTACAACCTCTCCGAGCGCAATCGATAATACTTTACCTTCGCGAAACCCAACAACCTCTGTTTTACAAACTTCTTTACCCGACCGATCTATAACTGTGCAAATTTCCCCAAGCGCAACATTAGGCCCAACAGAAACTATTACAAGCCCGATAACATCGGTAACCCTTCCATTAATTTTTATTAGCTCGGTTTTATCTATTAACCGCGAATATTTATCGATATATAATTCGGCTGTTTCCATCAACTTTCTTGGCTTAACAAATTATTTTCTAAATTCTTGATTATCTCATTTAACTGGGATGATATTCTTGCATCAACCGAACCGATCTCGGTTTCGATTACGCATCCACCTCGTTCAATGCGATTATCTTTTTCAAATTTTATCTTACTAAAATGCTGTTCGAAGGAATTGTTCTTTCCTTCAGCAGTTACAAGGAGGTAATCTTCGGGATTAATTTTTATAGTAACATCGTTCGCTCCGATAACCTTATCTACTGCGCTTTTCAATGTACTTTCAATTACTGATTTATTTTGTATTTCACCCTTTAATATTACCGCGGCAATTTTCTCTGAGACTTTTATTATTATCTTATCAAAATCGGTTTCGTAATGTGTTAATTTTTCTTCGAAGCTGGCGAGAATCCTATAAAATTCCTCGGATTTACCAATCAAGTCGTCCGAAAATTCTTTTGCCAATTTTGCACGCGCTTCAGCATAACCTTTTTCAAAACCCTGGTTAAATTGGTTCTGCAACTCCCTTTGCAATATATCCTGTTCATCATACAATGAATTGAACTCGCTGCCTCCATTCATCGAATCAGGCATGAATACCTTCAAACCTTTGGATTTCACGTTCAACTTGATAACGTCAGACATATACTTCCTCATTACCCGCACGGAAGTTAATCGTTATTTCTTCCTGCTCTTCGAGATGCTTAATTGCGTCAACAATCCTTGCCTGCGCAGATTCGACCTCTTTTAATCTTACCGGTCCCATATATTGCAATTCCTCTTTAAGCAGGTCTGCCGCACGTTCCGACATATTCGAATAAACTTTATTTGTAACCTTATCATCCGCAATTTTCATTGCGAGTGCAAGATCTTTTCTGTCGACTTCTTTAAGAATTCTTTGTATATCTTTATCCTGAAGATGGACAATATCGTCGAAGAGGAACATCAGTCTTTTAATTTCAGCAGCTACGTCTTCATCCCTGTCTTCAATTTGGGAAATCATTTCGCGGCTCAATCCGACACTGGTTCTGTTAAGTATTGTCGCGACCGTCTTTGGTCCGCCTAATTTGCTCATTGATTGATTTATTGAGTGACCGGCTAATTCATCCACAACTCTTTCAATTTGTTTTAAAGTATGCGGAGATATTTTGCCGAGTGTGGCTATTCTGAAAATAACATCTGCACGTAAATCATCCGGTAATTCTTTTATTGCTTCAGCTGTTTGATCCGGGTGTAAGTGCGATAAAATCAACGCAATTGTCTGCGGATGTTCTTTATTTAAAAAATTTACAAGCTGGGTTGAATCGGCTTTTTTAAGAACATCAAATCCGTGCAGTGTTGTTATGTTTTTAACTTTCTCAATAATTTCCATTGCCTTTGCAAGTCCGAAAGATTTTTCAAGAACTTGCTGTGCAAACTCAATGCCACCTTCCAAAACATATTCACGTGCCGTTACCATGCCGTGGTAATCTTCCATAACCTGGTTAACAACATTGGAAGGGATGTTTTTTACTTTAGAAATTTCGGCTGAAATGGATTCGACATCAGCGGGTTCCATATGTTTAAATACATGGGATGCCGTTTCAACATCGAGAGCTATCAGCAACAGAGCGGCCTTTTGTATTCCAGTAAGGTCGTTCGCAGTCATATTTGGTTTGCTAGAATTCATCTTCCCTCAACCATGAATTTATTAGTTTTGCTGCTTCGCTAGGATTTTTGGCAACGTAATTAACGATTTTGTCCTGTCTCATTTTTTTCTGCTGGGCTTCATCGGTTATCTCATCTTCGATATCACCGACATCGAGCAGTCTGCGTTTTGGGGTTGAATTTAGAGCTGGTTTTGACATCCCTGCTGATAACGCTCCCGAAGGGGATGCGGAAAGATCATCAAAACCGTGTTCACTGTATCCTCCCATTGTACCAATCATAATTTTTTCATTCTTTAATCTTTTCATCAAAGATTTTAGGATGAACATCGAAGCGCCTATCGCGACAAATATTAAAAGGAAATTTGCATACTTACTTACTTCGTCCAGCGGAGATACTTCTTGAGGATTTTCATCTTCGAATGATTGTGTTTCGAATGGGATACTAACAATGGAGATTTGGTCATTTCGCGTATTATCAAGTCCAACCACTTGAGCAATCAGATTTTGATATTTGTTTAATTCTTCATTCGACCGGGGTTCAATAACCGTTTGTTTTTCTTCACCCTCACCAACTGTTTTAGGGACACCGTTTATAACTGCTGCAACTGTAATTCTTTTCAGATTTCCCGCGCCATCAATAACTCTTTCAATTGTTTTGCTTATCTCGTAGTTGGTCGTTGTATTTTCGGTAATTACATTATTCGAGTCGCTAGAAGAAGCACCGGTACTTTCCGATTTAACCGATTGTTCGCTTATTGCCACCTGTCCGTCCGGATCGTAGCTTTCCATTGTTTTTTCGGTTTGTTTAAAATCTATTTCTACATTTACTTTTACTATTGAATTTCCGTAACCAACAACATTGTCTAATAAACTTTGTGCTTTGTTAGCAAGGTATGCTTCAACTGTACCTTTAATTTCATATTGTTTGCCACTTGCAAGAGCGAGTGGATTATCTTCTTCTTCGCGGGAAAGCAACCTACCCTTAGTATCAATTACGCTTACTTTAGCCGGATTCAATCCTTCGCAACTGCTCGCAATAAGATTGGATATTGCAACAATATTTTGATTGGTTAATGTTACTCCGCTTCCCATTTTAAGAACCACCGAAGCTGTCGGTTCTTTTTGCTCATCTTTAAAAACTGTTTTTTCGGGGAACACAATATGAACCTTCGCAGCTTCAACACCGGTTATCTGTCCAATGGTTCTCGATAGTTCACCCTCGAGAGCTCTTTTGTAATTCAATTTTTGCATGAACTCGGACATTCCCATTGTATTCTTATCGAACAACTCATAACCAACAATACCCGAACTGGGAATTCCTTTTCCGGCAAGGGTAAGCCTAATGTCATAGACTTTATCTTTTGGCACTTTTATCGTCGCGCCGCCGTCGTCAAGCGAATACTGAATTTTTTGAGCGGTAAGTTGTTCAACTACTTTCGAAGCGTCCTCGGGCGACATATTGGTGTATAGCGTTGACATAGACGGCTCATTAAAAATTGCAATTACAAATCCCAATAAAACGAGCGCGACTATAACAATGCCTCCGAGCATCATTCTTTGCTGTATCGAAAGTTTATTGAATATACCGAATACCGAGCCGAAAGAATTTTTTCCGATTTCCACGATTATTGCATCCTAGTTAGTTCTTTATACATGTCAACTGATTTATTCCTAATTTCCATAAGAAGTTCAAGACTTGTTTTTGCTTTCTCGCCAGCAACCATTACTTCATGCAGCTCGATATCTTTACCTTCTAAAAAATCTCTTGTAGCATCTGCCGATTTCACTTGATCTGAATTCACGGCTTTAACAAAATCGGTTAGTACATTCCCAAAGTCCGAATTTTGTTTTGTCTCAACTTCTTTAAGCGTTGGGAATTTTATTAGTCCATTATTTAATGCGCCAATTTTCATTCTATCCTCTCCTGTCGAATGTTGAACCAATTGAAACGCCCTTCATTTCACCCGAACGTTGATAGAAGTGATAATCAATTATTTCAGATTTCTTTTCGGGGTAAAGCCGGGCAAAAAAGTTTTTTTCTTCAGTGCTAATATTTTCCGCTGCCTTTGTTACTATTTGTTTTGGAACTGCATCTTTTGGAACAGTATTTTTTATAGCATACGGATTATAATTGCCTGCAACATTATTAGTTATTTTCATAATTATATCTCCAATGCGTCTTTAGCAATTTGTTTGGAGGCATTAAATGCCGTTAGATTTGCTTCGTAGCCACGAGTCGCCGAAATCATTTCTACCATTTCGGCAACAATATTCACGTTCGGCATTTGCACATAACCTTCTTTGTCTGCATCGGGATGTTCGGGCATATATACTTTTTCGCCAATTGAATCATCTGTTTCAACTGACGAAGAAATATCGTCTATGCTTTTAGAACCTGAAGGCTGAACAATCTCCGGATTGGAAATATGTTTTGAATTAGTGATGTATAATTTGGATTGCTGACCTTCAATAGATAACTGGTTAATAAAGTTTTCTTTATTCTCCACAACTAAAAATTTTCTGCTATATGGCGTACCGTTCTCCGTCCTGGTTGTACTCGTATTGGCCATATTATCTGCTACAAGATCCATCTTTCGTTTTTGAATGCTCATTCCCTTGGCACTAATATCAAATGAATTCAAAACGGGTTTGATACTCATATTTTGGTTCCTTTAATTACTTCTTGTAAAGTTCTATAATAGCCGTTCAATTTACGTGCAGCAAATTTGAATACGATTGAATTTTGAGCCATATCCGCCATCTCATTATCCATATCAACATTGTTTAGTCCTGAAGGATTTTCCGCGGACGGATCATCAATAATTTTAAGATTGTTCTCCCCCATGTTTGTAAATCCAATATGTTTCGGATTTGTCGCTTTCAGTTCGGATGCTACATTCTCAGAAAATAATTCATCGAATTCAACATCCTTCCGTCTGTAATTTGCTGTGTTAACATTGGAAATGTTCTGACTGATTATCTTCTGCTTTACAGAAGTATAATCAAGCGATTTTTCGAGAAGTTTAACTACTGATTCCGGCATAATTTTCACAATTCTTATTTATTTTTAGAAAGTAAATGCAAAGCAAATGCCATCTTCAAAAAAGTATAAATGGGGTTTTTTAGAGAAATTCTTAGGTGGGGTATTGGCTAATAATCTACAACTGCAAATTATTCTTCAGAATAATCGAGCAACACGGATTTGGTTTCTCCGCATGAACAAACAAATTTTATTTCTTTGATGTTATCGTGTTCATCTTTTTTTAATATGATTTTTACACCCTCGTGGCTGTCTTCTTCAACCGAAACTTTAGTTGATCCTTTTATTTCGAATGTGCCGGATTTAATCACATTGTTTTTTAAATCTGAATTTCTATAAGAAATTTCTTTGTATATATTATCTGCAAATTCATCAGCCATTTTAAAGCGCCTTATTAATTATATCCGATATTTTTTCTAATGGTGCAACTACATCAGCGCAGCCTGCATCAACAACTGCTTTCGGCATTCCATAAACAACACACGATTCTTCGTCCTGTGCTAATGCATATCCGCCGAGTTTCTTTAAATCCTGTATACCGAGAAGACCATCTCTTCCCATCCCGGTCATAATAATTCCCATAAGATTTTTACCATAAATACCGACCAATGATTGTACCATAACATCAACCGATGGTCGATGGAGAGTGGTTGAAGGTTCTGAATTTATAGAAATCTTTACGGTGGAACCGTTTTTTACCGCAGTCATGTGGAAACCACCGGGGGCAATATAAACATTGTTACTCTTTACCTCTTCATTATTCTCGGCTTCTTTCACATTTAACTGGCTCATTGAATTCAATCTATCAGCTAAAGATTTTGTGAATTTGGGAGGCATATGCTGTACAATGAACACAGGCACCCCGATATTACCCGCTAATCTTGGTATAACTTTTTGAAGCGACAATGGACCGCCGGTTGATATACCGATAGCAACCGCTTTATATCCAATCTTCGGCATATCCGTAAGTGTCGATATAGGAACAACCGGAGTTTGCACTCTCGTTTGTCTTAAAATTTGAATACGGTTTAACGTTGCGCGGATACTTTTTTTGCGGCCGAAATATTTTATTTTCTTAAGAAGCTCGTCTTTAATACCAACAATATTTACGCTTACAAAAGACATTTCTTTCGGAATAAAATCCACAGCGCCGAGCTCAAGCGCCTTTAATGTTGATTCCGCACCTTCTGTAGTTAACGAGCTAACCATAATTACCGTTGTCGGACATTCAGCCATTATTTTCTTTAACGCGGTTAATCCGTCCATTTTAGGCATTTCGATATCGAGTGTAACTAAATCCGGCGTGAGTTTTTTTGTCAATTCAAAACCCTCTAAACCATCGCGGGCAGTGCCCACAATTTCAACTTCGGGATCTGAACCCAAAATAATAGAGAGCGACTTCCTCATAAATGCGGAATCATCTACTATTAACACTCTAATAGGAGCCATCAATGTCTATCCAAAAGTTTATTAATGATCTCAGCCACGTCCAAAATAATAACTACTTTACCGTCGCCCATAATTGTTGAACCGGCAATACCGTCTATATTCCCGAGATAGCTTCCAAGTGATTTAATAACAACTTCTTTTTGACCAATTAAATCGTCAACTTTTAATCCGAACCTTTTTTCAGCAACGCCTATAACTACAATATAAGTCCAATCTTTATCATGCCCGTTTGAATTACCATTGTACAATACTCTATCGATACTCAATAACGGCAGCACAGAATCGCGCAGCTTAATACACTCGGTTTGATTTACCGAATATATTTGTTTCTTAGAAATTCTCACAACTTCAAGTACGGAATTCAAAGGCACAACCACTGTTTCATTACTAATTTGAACAAGCAGACCCTGAATAATTGCAAGTGTGAGAGGCAGTTTTATAAAAATATCCGTTCCCTGCCCAACTCTCGAATCAATATTAATTATACCTCGCAATTTTGCGACGTTGGTCTTTACAACATCCATTCCCACGCCACGACCCGATACATTGGTAACCTTTTCGGCTGTTGAAAATCCAGGGAGGAAAATTAAATTTAGTATATCCTGTCTCGACATTTCATCCGCTTTTTCGCGGGTGAGGATACCCTTGCTAATAGCCTTTGCTTTTATTTTTTCTGGATCGATACCACGGCCGTCGTCGTGAATGGATATTACAATATTGTTTCCCTCATGCTCGGCGGAAAGAATAATTGTACCCTGAGCGGATTTACCTGATTTTACTCTAGCATCGGGCGGTTCAACTCCATGATCGATTGAATTTCTTACAATGTGAACAAGCGGATCGTTAATTTCTTCAATTAATGTCTTATCAAGTTCAGTCTCTTCGCCCTTTATAACTAATTGAATATCCTTGCCTGTTTCCTTACTCAAATCTCTTACTAAACGCGGGAATCTATTAAATACTTTGCCAATTTTAATCATTCTTGTTTTCATAACGGCGAGCTGAAGTTCAGTAGTCATCAAGTCGATTTGTCGTGTAGTATCGGCAAGATCTCTCGCAAGTTTGGTGCCTTCGTGTTCAAAGCCCATTTCAATATTTAATTGTGCAAGCCTGTTTCTACCAAGAACAAGTTCCGAAACTATATTCAACAAATCATCCAATCTCGTTACATCAACACGGATTGTATTTTCCGAGAGTTTGCCTGCAGCATTTTTTTGAACTTCAGCTGTCTTTTGTGCGGGTGCATCTTCCTGATTTTGTTCCACTTCGGATTTTTCTGTTTCCTCTTCTTCCTCTTCGGCTTTAATTTCAATCTGTTCGGCCGCAATAATCTCTGGTTTAATTTCTTCAGCAGGAGTCGGCTCAGCAACTGGTTCTTCTTTTAATTTTTTCTTTCTACCTTTTTTTGCCGGGGATTTTTTCTCTACTGTTTTTTCTTCTTTTTCCGGTTCTTCAATAGTTGGCTCCGGTATTTTTACTTCTTTCTTTACCGGCACTTCAACTTCCTTTGTTGGACTCTCCAATTTCTCAATAATTCTCTGAAGGTGATCCAGACAGTTGTTCACGTTGTGATTTTCGTTTTTCTGATTTTCTATCACATCGAGAAGTTGCTTGATATTATCGTAAGCGCTTAATATCCCTTCCATAATCTCATCGTTTACGATTGCTTCCCCCTTACGGAGTTTATTCAGGATGTCTTCACATTTGTGAGTGAGCCCCTGAAGTTTATTTAAGCCCAGAAAACCAGAAGTGCCTTTAATGGTATGGAATGAACGGAAAATTCTATTCAATAATTCCGTGTCATTTTTCCGGGTTTCGAGCTCTACCAGATCAAGATCAAGATTTTCAAGAATTTCTTTTGTTTCGACAATAAAACTGTCGAAAATTTCCATCATTTCAGGATCAAGTAATAGCGAGTAATCAGTTGTTGTTTCCATAGTTATGCAAATAATTTATCAATTTCTTCTTGAGAAGTTTTTTCTTTTTGCGTATTGACTATTGTGTCAACCGCTTGCTGTCTTTTTTCCGATGTATCGTACTTTGCATCCGCGTCAAAATGAGCATCGGATGGCATATGTATTCTCAGGTTTTGAACCTCTGTTGTCAAGTCGGCTTTTTCAATTTCAGCAACTAATCCGGTAAGTTTTGTATTTACCGATTCAATAAGATGGTTAACTGCCGCAAGCTGCTGAGCAGTAATATCCTGCACCTGCAGCGAGAGTGTAATTCTATAAGAATCATCATGTATTTTATTTACGTTGTTCAGCATCAATTCAAGATCCGCGTTTTCAACAATAAGAGAATTATACTCATCAAGCAACTCATGGGCTTTCGGATTTCCATTCATATGTTTTTTAAGTTCGGCATATACTTCATCCTTCCTTTTACTCTTTTCGTACTTTTGTGTGATGAGATTTCTCAATTCATCAAGGCACAAACTCATAGAATCAACAAGATCCAGAATTTCAGTTGTAGCCATTTCAGTTGCATTCGTAACATTGTTAATCTGGTCAGTAGCTTTGGGGATTTTAAGTGTACTATCAGCAATTGAAGAATTAATACTCTCAATAATTGGAACAATCTCTTCCATAAATTCGGTTAAGCTCTGTATGATAGGCAGTACTCTTTGCCCGTAAATGAATATCTTTTTCAAATCATTAAGCTTTTCGAAAATCTGACTCATATTTTTTGGTGCTTGTGCCATTTTATTTACCTCACACATGAGCTAAAATTTGATCAATTTTTTCTTTTAATACTGCCGGAGTAAACGGTTTAACAACATAATTACTTACTTTAGCCTGAAGAGCTTCGATGATATCGTCCTTAACACCACGTGTTGTTACCATTAGAATAGGAATATTTGCGCTTATAGAATTTTCCCGCAGAGCTTTTGTCAATTCCAAACCGGAACAAACGGGCATATTCCAATCCGTAATAATAAAGTTGATACTGCTATCGGCCTCAACTTTTGAAAGAGCTTCTTTCCCATCCCCTGCTTCAACAGTCTCGGCATAGCCCAAAGTTTTGAGTGAGTTAACCACAATACGTCTCATTGTAACGGAGTCATCGACTACTAAAAATTTAAGGTCCATTTTATTACCCTATTCTTAATTGAGATATTTATGAACTTCATATTGAATTCGTTTTGGATCGAAGGGTTTTACAAGATATGAATTAGCACCGACGCTTATTCCCCTTTCAATCTCTTCACTACCAACCAGCGAAGATAATATAATTATTGGGATATCTTTGAATTCTTTGCTGGCTCTTACAGATTTAATAAATTCAAATCCATCGAGGTTCGGCATATTAAGATCCGTAATAATAAGATCGATCTTTTTGGTAGGCAGCATCTCTACCGCCTCCATTCCGTCGCAAGCCGCCAGAACTTCAAATCCTCTCATAGTGAGTGAAAAGGCAACAAACTTCCTAATCGTCGGTGAGTCGTCCGCTATAAGGATCACCTTTTTCATAATTTATTACTCCTTTTTATATCCAATTGTTTTAGGGTAACTCACAAGTTTAAAGGCTTTCGAAATTCCATGAAGGGTTTCGGAATAACCGATAAACAAATACCCGCCTCTGTTAAGGCCATTATATAAAGAATTAACTACTTTTATTTTGGAATTAGTATCAAAATAAATCAAAACATTTGCACAGTAAATTACATCAAAATTCATCATTGCACGCATTTCGATTTCATCATACAGATTTGACACCTTGAAATTAACAAGATTGCGTATTGATGGAATAACCTCGTAACCGTTTTTATCTTGTGTGAAATATTTTTTAAGATAGAAAGCCGGAGTATTTCTGATTGAATATTCCCGGTAAACGGCTTTATTGGCAGTTTCTACAACTTGTTTGCTGATATCGGTGCCGACAATTTCAATTTCGAGTCTCGGATATTTCGGCTTTACCAACTCAGTCAACGTCATCGCAATGCTATAGGCTTCTTCGCCGGAGGATGATGCAGCGCTCCAGATTCTTAATTTGTTCTTATTTAATTTCGTGGGCGAAGCCATAATTTCCGGGAGTACATCGGAAACCAACGCATCAAGCTGCGGCTGATTTCGGAAGAAATATGTTTCGTTAATTGTAATTACTTCGTATAAATATTTTAACTCTTCTTCCTTACGGGGATTGAATTTTATGTAGGAGAAATATTTCTCAAATGAATCAATTCCCAGGTAAGTAATCCTTTTTTGCAGTCGGCTTTCGAGGAGATATTTTTTATTGTCCTGAAAATAAATCCCGCAAATGGTATAGATAAAATCTCTCCATTCTTTGAATGCTGCGTCGGAAAGCTGCAAATCGTTCTTCGATGCGAACGAGAAGTTCATTTTAGGAGCAGAGCTTTGAGTTAAAACAGCACTGGAAATCATAATAATTATACCTTATTTTCTAAGTTATAGACGCCCTTTTGATTTAGTATATCGCGGGCTTTTTCTGCAACCATTTCTTCCGGGTCCTCGGTTAATTTTACTAAAGCGCTTACAATTCTTTCATCGTCAAGCGATTCAAGGATTTCGAGCAACCGGAGTCTGTTCCAAATATTATCATCATTACTCATTGTATCCAAAAACAAATAAGCTGTTTCAATAGAAACAAAGAATAATAATTCCATTACACTGCGTCTTACTTCTTCGTCGGTGTTGGTTAAATTATCGGCAAATACATCGCCCAGATTGCGAAGTTCAAGTCCGTTCATCTGGAATATCGATTCACCGCCATCATTCTGTATCATTTCCTTTATAATTTCTATCAACTGCTTTATGTTTGCCGGTTTCATTTTAAGATAACTGGCAATTTTGGGATAGAAGTACGATGGATTCTCGAAAAATCTAACTTTTATTTCATCATCAATTTCAGGATCTGTCCCGAATATTTTTAAAATTGCATCAACTATTTCCGCATCTTGATAAACACTAATTAGGCCGGCGGCAGCTTTCTGAAAACGCGGTTCCGCATCAACGAGCGTACTTAATATTGCATTCTTCATACTCTCATCGTAAGGCACGTCAATTTTTAATTTATCACGCAGCTTTTTAAGCGCTTCTATAGCGGCCCACGTCATCGGTCCGTTGATATTTTTCAAATCTGTGAGGACAAGGAAAAATGCCTGTTCATCACCGATAAGCCCAATACTTTCCAGCATCGAAAATTTTGTAAGCTCATCAACATAGATGTAATTATTTACAATAAATTCGAGAGCTTTGGGTGAGCCGATTCTTCCGAGCGCTTCAACAACTGTCGGGCGGAAATTCTCATTTTTATCGAACGAGTCAATTAAATAATCAACGGATTTTTCAGCGCGTATATTTCCAAGCGCTTCTATACATGCAAGTATAACATTATCATTACTCGATTTTTCGAGAACTTCAATAATTCCGCTAATCGGTTCGGGATCGCCAATTAGTCCCATCACGTCAATTAAAAATTTCTTATCGTCGTCATTTCCGTCGATAAGATAAGCAAGCATTGCGCTCATTGCCGGTTTGCCGATTTTTATTAAAATTTCGCCGGCAAGATTTCTTGTAAAAAGATTTTCCGATGATACGTAAGGCACCAAATGGCATGTAATTTCCGGATTTCCATCGGTTGCTAAAACCGAACATACAACGTCTCTAACTCCAGCTTCAGCATCGTCAATTAATGCAACAAACGGTCGGATAAGTTCATTAGGAAGTTTAGTGTAAAGATAGTTGGATGCGGTTGATCTCCTTACCTCGGAGTCCTCCGAATTGAGGTTTTTAATTTCTTCAAGGTAATTGTTCTTTTCGTTCATTTGCTCCTCGAGCTTAAAATTTTGGATAAAGTTTATTTCATCCGGTTACTTTTTATTCGCAAACTCAAAAGTATTATCGGAAGTAAAAATTAATATTTTAATATTGTGAGGAAAATAATTGTAGAATTATTGGGGAAGTGTTTTTCCGTCGTGGAATTTTATATTAAAATTTTACCAACATGAAAAAATTTTAGCCGCAGTAGAACAATAGATAGAAAGTAATTATTTTTGTGCGTCACAAAAACAAATGATTTAATATTTCCAAACTACTTGCACTAAAGTCCCGCTTTTTGCGGGGCTTTGTTTTTTAAAGAGTAAGAATAAGATTATGAATAAGAGCAAGATTTTATTATAAACAACCTTGCCGGATGCAGAGAAGCCCAACATTTCCGTCTTCTAATAATCGTCAACTGTTGGGCTTCTTCTAAATTTCAAATTGACTGTTTCTTTCACCGTAACAGAACCATCTTTTTCACTTCCTTAAAATCATTTGCTGTAAGCACATAAAAATAAATCCCGCTCGGCAGGTCGTTGTCGGCAGTAAATTCTACTGCGTGAATACCCTCCTCCTTGTAATCTGAAACTATGGTTGCTACTTCTTTGCCAAGTATGTCATATACTATTAGAGTGACAAAACAGTTTGCTGGAATCTGATTAGTTATTCTTATTGAAGGATTGAAAGGATTGGGTTGGTTTTGTGATAAGCTGAAAGTTACATCATGATCTTTGCTGCTAATTATACTTTCTTTTTATAGTATAATTCGTTACTCCATGCGTCCCGTCATCCTGCTGCCAGAATAAATATGGATTGCTGTTCTGGTCGATGAACGCGAGGCTGTTTTGCCAGTAATTTGGGAAATCTGCCGTGTTGGCCGTAGGATTTGTATCAGGATGATCATATACCAGCCATATTTTTGAAAGTTCACCATTTTGTGGTTTTACTTCTTTATCAAGGGCATTCTTCAATGCGAAACTGAAATTTCCATTGTTTTCATGCCCGCTTTGAAAGTATTTTACTAAACAATCAGTGGTATATAATGTTGGATCGTTTTCGTTATAAGCACTTCTTGTATACTTTGCATCCCTAAAATCGATATAGAAATAGCATTCATCTTCTTTTCCTTTAAGACTGAGTTTATATAAACCCCAGCCAAAACTGTTATGATTACCACTACCAAGATTACATATATCCCAACCATAATTCCCACTATCAAGTGAGCCAAAGCTAAATGCTTCGCCGCTAACACAATTTGCAAATATATAATTAGGATTATTGCATTCTTCGCAATTTACAAATCCTGTGTCCGGTGTAAAGAATGACCAGCACCATGAATTACTTCTCAATTCAAAACAATAATAAATAATTTCATACTCAGTTACATCTGCCCCTTTAATATATAGTTCTGGTTGATATCGCGTCGGATCAGATTGTCCAAGAGATAATGTAATAGAGATAATCAACATAAAAAGTATACAGAGTATTAATTTCATTATTACTTCCTCTTATTTTATTTTATAAAGATTGTTCCCTTCATAAGAAGCAATGTATAAAGAATTATCGTAACCAATTACAGGGCTATAAATATGTGGGGGATAGAGCTGAATCGGTAAGGAAAAAATTAAGTTCCCTTCCGATGAATACGCAAGCAGTTTGCTGGTAGTATAATCTGAAATAACAAAATATACACATCCTTCGCAATCTACAGTAATCGGTGATAATATTACAAAATTTTCTTCAAAAGGTTTAGTCCATCTTAAATTGCCATTATAATCAATAGAGGTTAAAATGTCCTGACCTGCATAAATATTACCTAACTTATCAATTGCCATTGGCTGATAAAATGCCACCCAACCATTAATAATCTTTGCACCAAAATCATATTTCCAGCGAATCTCTCCATTTTCTTTTAAAGAATATAGTGCTGCATGATTTTCAACGGGATTTATAAGGTCATACGCACATATTGTATAAAGATTTCCCTCCGAATCCACAATTGGAACACCTGCATACCCCCCTATTTTTCCGAATGTCCATTTTACAGTCTGTGAATTAATGTCAAAAGCGTAAAATACAGGCTCACCTCTTCCGGCGATATATAATGTTTTATCGTCCGGCGAAAACGAAAACCTAGCGAAATACAAGAAATTATAATCAAGATAGCTCCATAATTTTTCGCCATTATTATTAAATGCGATCAATTCGTTTATAAGTGCATACATATTACCGGCTTTATCGATAGTTAAGGCAGATAATACTGGGAAAGCTTCGTAAGTTTTTATTAATGACCCTTCTCTTGAGATACTTTTCAAAGTGCTTCCGACAGTGGTTAAAATATCGTCGTTTTTTAATATTACTGATGTACCCAAACCATCTAAATTGGATCCCAAATAAATATTCCATTTAACATCTCCATTTGGTTTTATGGCTTTAAATCCCCAATCATTATTTTTTGCACTATTACAATAAACTGATGAATCGATCCCAATTGTTATTGCACTCGTTGGTTCGAAATCCTCGATTACCCATTCAATCACTCCGGCTCTTGGTCCGGGGTATTTGCTTCTGCCGGTTGCCTGGGGATCGCATCTTTCCATTGGCCATGGTGTATCAGCCAAACTCGGCCATGGAATATCTTCCTGGTAACCGGGCGGTTTGACTGGCGGCGGCTCTGTACTATCGCAGGTGTTCAAAAACAGAAAGGATGATAACAGTATTGAGATTTTAGTAGTGAGTATTATGAGTTTTTTCATTAGCGGACTCCTCATTTAATTAGCGCTATTATATTAATGTCTTTATGATTGGATGGATGCACTACAATACGAACATAATATTTTTTGCTGAATAACATTATAGAATTGTGCCGACTTATTCACTTCCTATTGGCAACATAAGAAATGCTCATGATAAGTACAAACCAAAATTTGAGAACTTTTTTAAAAAATAAAATATCCAAGCTTTAGCGAGCTGCAATCATATCATTAATCTTTTTTATAGTTAACGGCGCGGAACCTTCGTAATGGTTATTCACATTTAAGTACACGTCCACATTTCTACCCAACAAATCAATTATCATTTCAATTATTTTTTCAAGTTCTCCGTCACGCGGTTCAATTATCCTGCTCCAATCGCCGCCGGTTCGCTCTTCCATTCCTTTTCTATCCGGTCCATGAAGCCTTATAACAGTCGTACCATTTATATAATCCTTGAACTTCTTATATGTTTCATAAACAGCCGGCATGTAATATCCTTGCAGAAAAACATGGATGAGATTGTTGTCGTTAATGAATTCAAAATAATCTTTATTCAAGTAATTGGGATTGCGAGTTTCAACGGCATACGGATAATCTTTTTCCGCATTTTGGATGAAGGCAGAAAATTGCGACATAAAATCAAACTGCGATGCCATCTTTTGTTTATTCAAATATTCGAATTGAAACATCAACGGTCCAAGTTTTTCTTTGAGAGGTTCAATCGATTTAAGAAATTGATTTAGAATTTCACAGGAAAGAAAATATTCATTCCTTTCCAACAGTTCACCTTTCTTCTGTTGATACGGATGGGTAAGTGTGATGCTGTTGGGCATTTTAATAGTGAATTTAAAATTATCCGGAACGGAATTTTTATAATCCTTTACATCTGCCGGTTTAGGAAACGAAACCGATTTCTTGCCAAGCGACCAGAACCATTGATCGACTTCGACAGTATTATAATGGTAGGAATATTTCTGAAGATAATTAATATTTTCAATTTCGGTATAAACTAATCCCGCCCACGAGTCGTATTTCCAACTGCAAGTGCCGATTCTTAATTCTGCCATAATAGTTTTTTTTCTTTATTTTTGGATTGCACAAAACATAATTGTTCTCTGCGAAAATAAACAATATTTCTTTGTGGAAAATTCATTGAACCAATGTATTATTTCTTCAGATAGAAATCGAAACTTGATATGAAAAAAACATTTATCATTCTATTTTTTATAATCGCATCAGGCATATACGGCCAGGAACTTTTTTTCTGCGAAAGTTACACTGATGACGGCGATCCCATCGGTCACGATTACAATTGGGAAATAAATCCATGGGGGACGTACATTTATATTTTATATAAATCTCCAAAGATTATTGAAGATCCCGTGCTCTATCTTTTTATTGATAAAGAAACCGATGGGCGTTTCGAACCATTCGACAGCAAAGCAATTCCTATTGACCAACCTATTAAATGGTTGGTTTACAATTATAAATTTAGCCAGTCCGGCAAATACGAAATTTATTTTATGAATACTGCTCAACGAATGCTTAAGAAAGGAGTATTAAAATTAGAATACCGCAGCGAATCGCCGGAGAATAAATCTCCTATCAGTTCCAAGTATTACGAAAAATGCGAAATGATTTTCTGCGAAAGAGTGATCGCTGAAAAACCGTTAAATAATAAACTCAGTCAATCGTTACGGGACAATAACGGTCAGATTTACATTTATCTTCGACAAGATAAGCCAATGAATACAAACCTCATCCGCGCTGAAATTTGGAAGAAAGGTAATAACGCTTTTGAGTATGATGAATTTATTGTTCAAAAGAAATTCAAAGTAGAATCCAACTGGACGTATTCGTTTTTTAAATATACATTTACCGAGCCCGGCGAATATAAAATAATTGTTCTTAACGATGCCGATGTTGTTATTAAATCCGGTTTCTTCACGGTATATAAATAAAGACTCTCAAGCATGTTTAAATAAACCGCATCAGTAATTTCTTTCTCAATAATGCTGTTATCAATCATTTTGAATAAAGATTTACAAACACACTAATTTTTCTATTGCCGCAGAAACTTTATCCGGTAAACATGTGTTTTTCTTGTCGGTGCCCATTATGAAAATTGATATAAAAAAATACACTTACATCACCCTCGGATATTTTTTCGTTGGACTTGGAATAATAGGCGTGTTTCTGCCAATAATGCCCACAACAATTTTTTTGATAATTGCCGCAGCCTTGTTTGCGCGCAGCTCCGAACAGCTTTACAATAGATTATTGGCGCACAAACGATTCGGTAAATTAATACGCAATTACCGTGAACACCGCGGAATGCCGTTGCGGGCAAAGATTGTTTCCATTGCGATGCTTGTTGCAGCAATTTCATACTCAATATTGTTTGTAGCACAATCAATGTGGTTAAAAATTTTTCTTGCTTTCATTTGCCTCGGAGTGACTTTCTATATTTTATCACTCACTACAATCCACCCAATCACTGAAGAAGAAAATTGATATTAATGATTAACCAATCACCGATGTAACTGATTGAAACAGATTAATCGGAATTGAGATTATACGGTAAAGGATTGTGGTAAATCTTAGTTCTGTAACTTTTCAACTGCGGTTTTAAATCTGCGAGCGCCCTCTTTCAAAACATCCATTGAAGTTGTGTATGAAAATCGTAAATAACTTTCGGCGCCAAAGGAACTCCCGGGAACACAAGCGAGTTGTACTTCATTCAACAGGTACATCGCAAAATTAAATGAATTTTCTATCCTAACTTTGCCATCAGTTTTATTGAACAGCTTTTTGATATTTGGGAATAAATAGAACGCACCCTCAGGTTTCAAGCAGGAAACATTATTTATTGAATTGAATTCTTTCCACAAAAAATTTCTTCTCACCTCAAATTCCTTTCTCATTTCCTCAATTGAGGATTGCTGACCGGTTAAAGCCTCGAGCGCCGCCATCTGCGAAACCGACGATGCATTCGATGTACTGTGACTTTGGATTTTATTAATTGCCTCAATAACATCCGGTGGTCCTGCTGAATATCCTATTCTCCATCCGGTCATTGAATATGCTTTCGAGACTCCGTTGATGATAATTGTTTTTCTTTTAATTGAGGGGCTGAGCGAAGCGAAACTCACGAATGTAAAATCATCGTAAACAAATTTTTCATAAATCTCGTCAACTAAAATGTAAATTTCTTTGTCCTCGAGAATTTCAGCAAGCTCATCGAGATACTGTTTTGAATAAGCTGCACCGGTTGGATTGGATGGATTGCAAAGAATAAATAGTTTTGTCTTATCGGTAATCGCATCATCCAACTGCGAAGCAGTAATCTTAAATCTGTTTTCTTCAGATGTTTGTACAATCACCGGAATTCCTTGTGCAATCTTAACCATCTCGGGATACGAGACATAAAACGGCGCTGGAATAATCACTTCATCGCCCGGTTGAACGACAGAGAGAATAGAATTAAATATACTCTGCTTCGCACCGTTCGAAACCACAATATTTTTGAAATGGTATTCAAGCCCATTTTCATTTTTTAGTTTAGCAGAAATTGCTTTTCGTAATTCAACTGTGCCGGAATTGATTGTATATTTTGTGTAGTTGGCTTTTATAGCTCGAATAGCAGCTTCTTTTATATTCAGTGGAGTCGGAAAGTCAGGCTCACCGACAGTCAGATCAACAATATCAATTCCACTCGCACGCATCTCAATTGCCTTCTGCGAAAGAAGCATTGTCGGGGATAGAATTACCTTGTCAATTATTTTTGATATTGCCATACAAATTTTTATTAAAAATTGGGACAAAGATAATATTCGCGGTTAGAAATGCCAAACGTTGCTTTTGATAAATTCTCTTAAGCAATGATCAAAAAATTAAAAAATAATTTCCGCTAATACCGGATAGTGATCAGATGGGAGATAACCGTCAAATGAATCCGAGAGAGTTCCATGATACAAGACAGTAATTCCGCTTCTTACGAAAATAAAATCGATTGGCTCTTCCGGTTTTGCATTAAGATCGAAACCGGTAAATGTTCCTTTGGGACCGTGATGTTTTTTTTTACTTATTTTACCCGCATCGTACATTGTCATCGACGTGTCCTCATCCGATGGCGAAATAATAATTTGATAAGGTTCGGAATTTGGAGTTGAATTAAAATCACCCGTTAAAATAACAGGATAATTGCCGCAAAGCATTCTTATTTTATTCTTGATGAGTTTTGCACTTTCTAATCTGGCGGTAGTTCCTTCGTTATCCAGGTGAGTATTAAATAGATAAAATATTTTCTCTGTCTGCTTGTCTATAAACTTTGCGAACGTTGTAATTCTTTGGTATGCGGCATCCCAGCCCTTGCCGGGGTGTTCCGGTGTTTCAGAACACCAGAACGTTGACGTTTGGATAGTATCAAATCTACTTATGCGATACAAAATAGCTGTGAATTCACCTTGTCCTTTTCCATCATCACGCCCAACTCCAAGCCAACCCCATTCCGGCAGCGATTCCATTATAAAATCAATTTGATGTTTTTGTGCTTCCTGTAAACCGACTATATCGGCTTTATGAAATTTTATCAATCTAACGAGATTGTCTTTTCGGTTGCTCCATGCATTAACCCCGTCCGAAGCGAGATCGAGCCGAATGTTATATGTCATTATCCTCATCGATTGCGGAAATGAATTCACTGAAATTGCAAATAGTACCGCCAGTATGCCGAAAAATAATTTATAGTATTTAGTCATGATATACCATGCTTTCTCTTCGCTGTTTATTCAAAATAAAGCCTCCCCGAAGGAAGGCTTGAAGCATTAACTACAACTGATAACAAGGGAGTCACTTTATAAGAACTAATTTTTTTACTGCAATAAAATTACCTGCTTGAATTTTATAAAAATAAACTCCGCTGCTTAGTTCTTTTCCATCAAAATAAACCTGGTAAAAACCGGCAGCTTGCTCTTCACTAACCAATGTTTCTATCTCATTCCCCAGCACATCATACAACTTCAATATAACAAAACTTGTCTCAGGCAGTTGATAATTGATTTTTGTAGTTGGGTTAAACGGGTTCGGGAAATTTTGGTACAGGGCATAAACAGTAGGAATATTATTATCTTGAATACCGGTTGCGACATTAAATGACGTGCTATTTGACCAGTCCGACCATTTCAAATTATGATCGCGATATTTAACCCGGTAATAGTGCGGCTTGCCGTTTGCAAAGCGCGATGAATTAAAAGTCAGTTTTGTTAAATCGATTCCATCGTTCAAATCAATTGGATTATACGCCGAGTCAACTTTATAAATATCCTTCCAGTGAACTAAAGTATCAACGATGGTTTTAGAAAAAGTTTCATCGTCGGTAATCTGCATTCTAACAGTCATCAAGGAATCACCACTGATCTCTGAAGAATTGAAAGTAATCATATCGGCATCAATTGAAGGCGCGCTAGTAGTTGGAGTTGCCGGGGCAGATTGATTAACTTTCCTGTACCATTTATCCATCAATTCCGTATCTCTGCTTCTATTTGAATTTCCCAAACTATACATGGAGGATTCAAAAGTTTTATTCGCAACATCAATCTCTATAAGTTGAAAAAAATAATTATCATAAGTAATCTGGATGGAGGGAAAATTCGTATTTTGATATACACCCCATCGATCGAGAGCTCCACCGCCGCCGCCGCCGCACACGGTTCTAAAATCACCACGGGAATTGTTGGCTTCCGATTCTACCGTTCCTCTTTCAAAGCCGTGCGTATGACCATAGGAATGTTGAACTACTTTAGAATATTTTTTAAGAATTGGATGGATCTGCGTACTAATATAGTTGGGACCATCGTCAAAAGTTATACCCTCTCCCCATAATTCGGTAATTGCAAAATGATGCGACATAACGAAAACAAAATCTATGGTGGTATCCTTCTCCGTTTGAGAGAGCAATAGATCTAACCAGACTTTTTGTAAGGTTCCATATTGAGAAATAGCATTTGAGTTCAAACCGATAAACTGCGTATTTGCAATTCTGAATGACCAAAATCTTTCGCTTGCATAATCGGGAGAAACATCATCGTAATGCATGTACTTGTAATAATTTTGGTGTTCCCCTTCGTGATTCCCAATAATTGTCATAAAAGGAATGTTTGTTGAAAGATGCGACATCGGGGCAAAATATTCATCTGTCCACTGAATTATATCTCCGCCATCAACTACCAAATCCCCCGAATGAAGAACTAAATTAATGTGGTTCTGAATATCATCTCCAAAAAGTTGCTGCATTTTCCTTTTGGCTTCCTTAGCAATCTTTACTGCCATAGTGGTATCGGGACAGTGGGTGTCACTCAATAATATAATTCTTACTTTACCGGTGTAATTGGTGTCCGGTAAAGTTTTAAAAGAATAAATTTGAGAAGAACCGCTCCCGCTTACTGCTTTATAAAAATACTCAGTGTTTGCAAGCAAACCGGTTAGTTTTACCGAATGCCAGCGATAAGGAGAAATAACAATTTCACTTGTACCGGGTGTAACTTGTCCCAATAATGCTGTTGTTCCATACTCAACAGATGTTATGGTTGATAAGGTATCGTGCCAGCAGACATAAATGGAATTTGTAGTTGGTTCTTGTAAATAAGGGACAAGTATCAACTGCCTCGTCGGCGGCATTTCAACTTGATGCCCGTATCCGCCTAAGGTTTGCGCTTCTTCTAAGGTGAGGGCATAATCCCAAATTGCCAGTTCCGCACAATCAATTTCTTTATCCTCGCCATCTTCATCTGCAAAAACAAGCAGAAGACTATCAAGCGCAAATCTACCATCAACTTCCTGAATAATTCCATTGTTAAGTAACTGACCTTCTAAATAATATTTGTACTGTGTCCCATTCTTAACAGACAGAACTAATCTATACCATTCATTAGGCGCTACGGCGTAAGAGGAATATCCGGTTGCCGCAACGCCTATATTTCCACCTGTGTTAACAAAACAATCTCCATCATTATTATTCGAGGGATTCGTTTGGAAGAAACAATGCCAGCCATCAAGAGCAGGAATACGGAAATCAATTTGGATCGAATATTCATTTACAAGAGCTCCACCTCCGTTCGGCAGAATTTCGTGTTTCATCTTGTAATAACTTCCGACGCCTATTTTTATTGCGCCGTTTCCAACTTCAGGCCCATTTATGGTTTGATGTGTTCCAACCAATTGCAAATCGCTACCAAAACCTGGTTCCGCTTTAAGCGGATTACTTGAATCATCAAACTTCCACCATCCCTTTTGAATAGAATCTTGTGAATATAACAATGAACCAAAAACAAGGAATAAAAGTAAATACCGAAAAGTAGAGCGCTTCATTAAAATCCTGTTATGAAATTTGGAATAATCATTTAATCAATCCGCCGCTTAAAGGACAACGCTTACTTAATTAACATCAATTTCTTAACACTCTGGAATGAACCTGCTTCTATTTTATAGAAGTAAATTCCGCTGGCAAGGTTGCTCGCATTAAAACTTATAGTATGGCTGCCCGCTGTTTGATATTGATTAACTAAAGTTGTTATCTCACGACCAAGAATGTCAATAACTTTCAGTGTTACCAATTCGGGATTTTGAAGTGAATAACTAATCTTCGTTGACGGATTGAACGGATTAGGATAATTTTGTTCTAAGCTGTATTTATTTAAATCGCTTACGTCCTCAATACCGCCGACCATACTATTACCAATCCAGGTATACAACCAACGCGACGGATCTTCCCATGATTTATCTTCGTTATAAGGAGAAAAGGCAAGTATAAATTCCCTATCACCCGTTGCATCGGCATCGTTAATTGAGAAATCAATAGGAATTTTCATTCCTTCCATAGGAACAAAAATACTATCAACCGCCCAGTCGTAACCGTCATTCCGTTTTCGCGCTATATCAACAAATGGAATTTTTGCTTCAAGAATATAACCCGACGCAAATTTTTGACCGAAGTAATAGTTAGCGCCGATTAGCAGCAAACTGTCGCTGTAATCGCATGTAACCTTTTCCTCATCAAAGCGCATCTGGTAATGGGGAGTGGCACCGCGTGAATAACCTGTGAAATAAGTATTATGAGAATCAAACAACCCGATAAATAAATCGATGCAGTCGTTCATCCACGGATCGCCTCTTTGTATCCAGCTATAAAAATCGTCTGTAGCATCTGCGGCAAAATAAAAGTAATCATGGTCCATAGCCAAATACGCAAGTATGCTGCAATCGGCATCCCCGTCAAAGGATCCGTTCGCAACCGGGAAACCGTTTCCTTCCGAAACAACAATTCTGAATTGCGATAAACCGGTCCATTCTGTCAAATCACCATCTGCGGTAAAATTTGCAGGGGCTGTTTTATTTATTGTTGGAACACCCTTACCGGGGTTTATTGTTGGAGTATTTAAGAAAAAGGGGTCGGAGTAATTTCCGGAATAATCTTTACAAACAATCGCATAGTAAAAAGTTAAATTTTGATCGGTATTTGCCGACCGAAGTACATGATCGGCGCTTTGTGTGTCTTCGGGAACACCTAATTTCAGAACTTCTGCACGGGTAATATCAGTTATCGGATTTTCCGAATAATAAAGATCATAAACTTCACCGGTTTCACCGGGAACATCCGTCCAGGTAATTAAATTCTGATATTGCGGCGTGCTTACGGTTAAACCGCTTACAGGATTTGGCGGAGTATTATCAATCTCATGAAAACCTCCCAAAGCCAGAACTTCATCTGCTGTAAGAGCGCGATCCCAAATTGCAAGTTCTGCGCAATCAATCTCGCCGTCCTCACCATCTTCATCGGCGAAAACAAGCAACATATTATCAAAAGAAAATCTGCCGTCTATTTCCTGAATATCTCCATCCTTAAATAACTGTCCATCCAAATAATATTTGTATTGTGTTCCGTTTTTAACCGAAATAACCAACCGGTACCATTCATTAGTTGTAATTGGGTGTTCTGAATATCCGGTAGCTCCAACGCCGATGTTTCCGGCGGGATTAATAAAACAATCGCCGTCATTACTATTGTCGGTTGTTATCTGGAAGAAACAATGCCAGATATTAAGTTCGGGTATACGGAAATCAAATTGCAAAGTAAATTCATTTACGCGGGTACCACCTCCGTTTGGCAGGATGCCATGTTCCATTGTATAATGATTTCCGGGACCAATCTTAATTGCACCGTTTCCGGTTTCGGGTCCATCGATAGTTTGATGTGTACCTACCAATTGTAAATCGTTTCCGGAATTTTCTGCCTTAAGCGGATTACTTGCATCGTCAAATTTCCACCAGCCTTGACGTGCCGGAACTTGCGCATAAATGTATGCGTTGAGTGCAAAAACAAATAGTAAAGAAATAATTGATGTACGTCTCATTTTTTACCTTTAAATTTTTCTTGATAATTGTACTATTATTAAAAGACGATAACTTATTTGATAAAAATAGAATGGCCGACGGCTGGTTACAATCCCTCATTCGCGGTATTTTTTTAGGGTAGCTCTAAAGGATATTCTCTTTATAAACTTTTGATACAGCCCCGGATTTACTTGTAACATGAAGTTTGTGGTAAATATTTTTTAAGTGGGTGGTAACAGTATGAAAACTTATGAATAATTTATCGGCAATTTGCTGCCTCGTTAATCCGCTTGTCATTAATTGTAAAAGTTCTTTTTCGCGCACAGTCAATCCGTAATCGGATTTTTTAGATTTCATACGGCTAAAAATCTCTAATACCTTATGAGCTATTTGCATACTCATTGGAGCGCCGCCAGCCAGAGCTTCTTCAACACTGGCAACAATTTTTTCTGGAACCGAATCTTTTAATAAATATCCCGACGCACCGGCACAAAGAGCGTCAAACACTTTATCGTTATCGTCATAAACCGTAAGAATTATAATATGCGTTGCTGGCGAGATCAATTTTATTTTTTCAATCCCCTGAATACCGTTCATGCCGGGAAGATTTATATCAAGAAAAACTAATTCCGGATTAGCCTCATGTTCAAATTTTAATAAGGCTTCTTCGCAAGATTCAAAAGCATTTGTGCATTGCATTCCGGGGGTTCTATTTATCAGCCATTGCATCGTTCTTCTAAATTGAACGTTATCTTCAATCAACCAGATATTGTGAAAACTTGTATCGATATTTTTTTTGCTTATGTTCATATTGTGCAATTTCCTAATCAGTACTTACAAAACCTAACCTATAATTAAGAGATTTTTCTTTACTTCCGGTTTGTTTGATTAAAAATAAAATCATTTACCGGAAGGGGTGGAGAGACTAATCAATGTTCCTTTCCCAACCTCGCTAGTTATGGTTAATTTAGCATTTATTTTTTTTGCTCTTCTTTTGATACTGCGTAATCCCGTATTCTCATGAATTTCACTGTTATCAAAACCGCTTCCATCATCTTTAATAGTAAAAATAGTTGAGTCAAACGCGTCGCCAAGTTCAATTAAACAAAACTCAGCATTGGCGTGGCGAACAATATTATTTAAAACTTCTTTATAGATTAGAAAAATATTACGCCTAACTTCAAGATTATACTTTTCTAAATTTACCTTGCCGGAAATGTTAAACGTCCAATTAATCCCGGCTAAAAGTTTTGCTGCAGTTTCTTTCATTTTAATAACCAGATCGGTATCAAAATCATTTTTAGGATTAATGAACCAGATAATATCGCGCATCGTTTCTACAGTTTCTTTTGCAGTTTTTCCAATGTACGAAGCAAGCTCTTGTTCGGTTTCATTTAACGAAGAACTTCTTAATAGCATTTGGCTGTCCACGCTAATACTACTCAAGTTACTTCCAATTTCGTCGTGAAGATCGTCCGCAATATTTAAACGAATATTTTGAATAGCCAAAAAATGTTTTAACCGGTACAAATAAGCAAGATATATAAGCGATATTAAACAAAGTGCAAAAATAACTTTTATCCACCAGGTCATCCACCATGCCGGGGAAATGATTACGGAAAGTGAAACCGGGGAGCTCCAAACACCATCGGCATTACATGCTTTTGCATAAAACTTGTATTCGCCCGGATTAATATCGGTGTAAAAAGCAATTGACCGCTGTTCGGATGAAACCCAGGCAGGATCTATTCCTTCTAGAAAATATTCGAATTTATGCTTATGGCTTGGCGCTAAATCCAGCGCAGTGAATTCAATTGAGAAAAAATTCTGATCGTAATTTAGAAGAATTTCTTTTGTTGCAGGGAGTGATTGCGGCAAAGCAGCCTCTTTCCCAAAAACTTTAAATGATGTTAATGCAACAGACGGAGGGACGGGATCAATCAATACGGAATCAGGATGAAACGAGACTATGCCTCTGATTGTACCAAAATACATCTGCCCGTTTTTATTCAAAAAACTTGAGTGCCAATTAAACTGATTATGTATAATTCCATCGGAGACATCGTAATTACGAAATTTTTCTTTTCGGGGATCGAACTTTGCCAACCCATTCAAGGTACTTATCCACAAAAATCCTTTTGCATCTTCAAGAATCCCAAAGACAACATCATTTGGCAGTCCATCTTTTTTGGAATAGCGATAAAATTTTCCCATCGATTTATCAAATTTATTGATCCCCCCGCTGTGTGTCCCGATCCAAATAAATCCAAATGAATCCTCCATAATACACGTGATTTTATTCGCACTCAGACTGTAAGAATCCTTAGAATCCGGCAGGTACCGATAAATTTTTTGATTTTTTTTATCATAACGGAAAAGTCCATCTAACCAGGTTCCAACCCAAAGATTTTCATGTTTGTCTTCAAAAAGTGAATTCACTGAAAATACTTTCGGAAAAATATTTTTTCTTTTTATTTGCGGATTGAAAACAGAAAATGTTTGAGTTTTGCGATTGAAGACTTCGAGCCCTGCATTTGTACCAACAAGCAATTCCCCGTTTTTCATTTCGATAATTTGTTGTACCCAATTCCGATCAATACTTTCCGGATAATTTTTACTAAAAATAAAGTGTTTAAATAAATTAGTCTTCGGGTCAAGACTGTTCAGTCCTGTATGAGTAGTACCAATCCATATCATTCCAAACTTGTCTTCATAAATAGCCGTCACATCATCTTCATTCAAACTGTTTGGATTGTCGGGATTAGATTTATAATGCCGAATCGAATTTTTTCTTAAATCAATTTTATCAAAGCCGGAACCGGCTAATCCTACCCAAAGGATACTGTCGCGCCCTTCTACGATTCCGCTTATAACTTTTCCACCTAAACTGTTTTTCAGAGAAGGATAGTATTCAAATTGTATAAATGGTTTTGTTGCCGGAAGTTTATTCAATCCGTCTTCGGTACCAATCCATATGTTTTTTTTACGGTCCTGATAAATCCATCTAATTCGATCCATTGTTAATGACTGAGGATCTGCATCCTCTTTTATGATATGGTGAATTCTCTCCTTTCCATTCCGGTCTTTTTCGATCATAAAAAGCCCATGGTATTCGTACGTTCCAATCCAAAGTCTTCCGTAACTATCCCGGTAAGTTTGCCTTATTGCAGAATTAAGAAATTGCTGCAAGTTATTCTCAACATTTAAATTGTGAATAAACGAATCTGTGTTTTCATTGTACAGATCAACTCCATAGTCCGTGCTGATAAGGATATTATTTTGATCTACTTTTTGTAAAAACCAGATATTGTTATTAGATAAAGAATTTTTACCTGTTTTATGAATGAAGTGTTTTACAATGTTATTCTGTTCATTAAATAAGAAAAATCCGCTGCCCCATGATCCTATCCATAAGCTGTTATCGGCATTTACTACAAGCGAGGTAATGTTATTTTTAATAAGCTTCAGCGCACTATTTGTGTTCAAATTAAAGTTGACGGTTATTTTTGATTGCGGTTTATATTTAAAAAATCCTCCCGTAAGTGTTCCGAACCAGATAAAACCATTACTATCCTCATCTATACATTGAACATAATTATCATTCACAATATCGGTTTTTATTTTAATAAATGATTCATGTACCGGATCATATTTGCACAAACCGCCTCCCCATGTACCGATCCAAAATGTTCCGTTACGACTCTCAAATAAGCTCATTACATAGTTTTCCGGTAAGGATGCGGCAGAGTTGGGATCGTGTTTAAATATTTTAAAATTTTGACCATCAAAACGGTTCAGTCCATCTTTTGTGGCTATCCACAAAAATCCATCGGTTGTTTGAAGAATACAATTAATTGAACTGTTGGATAGTCCGTCATCAATCGTAACCCGCTCAAACGCAAAGTGACGGTATTGTGCTTTAAGTCCTCCGGCAAGTAAGACAAAAAGAGAAATAAAGATTATTGCAAAAAGAGTTTTTGCAGAACGAAAGCAAGAGCTGAAGATTTTCAATTGTTTTTTCTTCTCCGGGAAGAAATTTCAAATTAGCTTATAATCAGATACTAATACAATTTCGATGCGCTAAAATACCGCACAATCGGTTTAAATACATCGGCTATTTTTGTTTCTTAGTAAAGATCAATCCGATAAGCTGAAAAATCATTATCCTCTCTCAAGAGATACAGTTACTTTAATTCCCAAAACTGCATTAACAACATCTCTCATCCCGTCTTTTAGATAAAACATGTAAAATAACTGCGGTGTTACGGTCTCTTCCTTCCAGGCAACTCCGAATGCTATCGAGTGCAGCAACCGGTCGGAAAAATTATTAAAATCTCCTGTCATAAATGCTGTTCCCAGAAATTCCGTATTCACACTAAATTTATCTATACTATATCCGGCTGTTAAAATATAATGCAATATCAACTCAATCCCGTCTTCATTACCGCTTGTGGGAATGAAAATATTCGGTCCGGTTTCGAAACCTAATTTCAAATTGTTTTCATACTTTTTGTGATAAGCGTAATTATAATATAATCCCATTGAATTTTGGTAATATTTCATGTGTTCATAATAATTTGTAAAAAGCCCGTACCTTGCAACATTTTCCTCTGCAGATGGGATAAATAATCCAAATGTCATTGAAGAAGCTGATTCTGCTTGATTAGCACCCCTTGTCTGAAATCCTAAAAAAATATTTCCTAATCCCGTCTCCTGTCTTGTGCTGTTCGAGTAACGATTATCATACCCGACTTCATAATGCATAAAAGGGGCTTCGGCAATTAAATTTATATTCGAACCGAGCGGGATATTTACCGAAAATTGATACACTCCTGCCAAAGCTGCTTGATCATTGAGATTTTTGATGCTCGGATGTAGGAATCTGAAACCGAACTGTACTTTATCTGTCGGCATGTTTTGCAAAAACATTGTTTGCGACAAAATATTGTTTGTGGAAAAATACATCAACAGAACAACGAACAAAAAATTTATCTTATTATTCAATGTAACCTCCCTTTTTTACTTTCCCATTCATTTTTAAAAGAATATGATTTTCCTATCCCTAATTACAATCCGGCTACTCTCATTATCAAAAATATCAGCAGTCCGATTGTTCCGCTCAAATAAATCACGCGGATTAGCTTCCTTACTTCTCTCTCTTCCGGTCTTATTAGTCTAATTGTGGAGTAACCTATTGCAACATCCATCAGTGAGAATGGAAGGAAATACACTAGCTTGAACCATCCGGTTACAAATGGAATAATAGTTAGCAGAATAACCGTACCGAAAATTAAACCGCTTATTTTCAACGCCGTCGATTTACCGTATTTAATCGCAATTGAATGCGACTCAATAAGTTTATCTCCTTCCGCATCCATTGCATCGGCTGCTATTTCCTCTCCAAGATCTATCAATGAAGCAATGATGGCGAAGAACCATACCGCTTTATCAAACGGTATTCCAACTGTAATACCGCCGTAAATAAATGTCATTCCCACGGAAAAACTCACCATTAAATTTCCATACACTCCGTATTTCTTAAATCCCCGGTTATAAAGGAATCCGATTAACGACAATGCAGCCGTGCATATCAAAGCCGGGATGCTTATAAAATAACCAAGAATTAATCCCGCAATGAAAAGAATTATCGCGAATGCCAAAGCCTCTGTTTTAGTAACAACGTTTGCGGCGATTGGTCGGTGCGGCGCATTTATTTTATCGGTTTCTACATCAAAGTAGTCGTTTAAAACCAATATTGCAGCGGATGTAAAAAACACTGAAAAAAATCCTATTGCAGTAATTTGAACGGATGCAATTTTTCCTGAAGCCAACGACTGACCCAGTACAACGCAAATACCTGCAGCGAATGGAAGTTCGAAACGCAGCAGCTTAAACAGACCTTTAATTTTTCTCGCTTTCATTCAAATAAATAAAAAATTAACAATGTAATGTCTTATGCCGTGTTTTATGATATTTCGTTAATTGTAACTTAAAAAGTTGTTTGATTGAAATCAATATCGGGGAAACTAAAGTTGGAGTTTGCTCCTTGCAGTTAATACTTGTACTCAGATGAAAATAAAAAAAATCCCGGCAGCCTGCCCCATGATTACCGGGATGTTAAACTCTATAAAGCGTGGCTATCCCCCATTTCGCGTTGTCCGCTCAATTTCCTTTGTCATCCTCGTATTTGCAACAGGAATTTGAAATGCGAACGTTGAACCCTGTCCCTTTTTACTTTTTATCCACACACGTCCTTTATGCTCATCGATAATCCTTTTTACAATCCACAATCCAAGTCCGGTGCTGTTCTCCCCTCCCGTAGGCCGGTTCGATAGTTTAGCTCCTTTTGTAAATGCGCGTTGTATATCCTCGGGTGATAAACCATACCCGTCGTCAATCACTTCAACATTCAGCTTGCCTTCGCTTATGCCAGCTTTTATGTTCACAGCCGAATTCATTGGCGCAAATTTTATTGCGTTGCTAACCAGGTTATCCAGCACTTCTTCAATTTTATCGGCATCCATTTCAACGGGCGTTATAATACCTTCATGAACGTAAATTGCAATGCTTTTTTGTTGCGCAATGTTTTCAAATCTCTTTTTTACGATATCGATTATATCGGTAATTTTATGTTTACCGTACTTAACCTGGAACAGCCTGCTTTCCACCGACATCACATGCGACACTTCTTCAGCAAGTTTTAATATCCTCGATGATGTGGTAACCAGACTTTCCATTATCTGGTGTTGTTCCACCGCATTCAAATCGTATGATTCAAGCAGCTTAACAAAATTTTGGATTGCCGAAGCTGGATTTTTTATATCGTGCATCACAATTGTGAACAAATCATCTTTCTCTTTCTGAAGCTCCAAAAGTTTTTTCTTATTCTCAACTAAGTAGTCTTTCTGTTTCTTTAAATCCACGTTCGATGATTTTAAACTTTCGATCTTGAAAAGCATGTCCCTATTCTGTGCCTGGACTTGCTCAAGTTCTTCCCTGAGCTTATCATTTTCCCTTTCAAGCTTTCTAAGTTTATCGTCATCCGAACCTGAAGAACCATTTCTTTCTGATTTTGGAGCTCCCCCCAAAAGATTCTTCTTTTTCATGATATATATCGTAACAATAAAAAGCAGAAAGGCCGCAGCCAATCCAATAATAATTACTAATTCTCTGTTCACAAAACTTTCCTTATAAGTTGAACGTGATTTATTAAACCAACTATCAATAAGTCAAAAATATTTAGTCTATCATCGAATCCCTAAAACTAAAGTTTAAGAATTTTGGAAGCATTTTTAAATATTCTTCCTCTTTTGCAAATTGAAGACATTAATTTTGATTTAGCGAAGGTATTATTTCTCATATAACTCAGTTCCTAAGTTCAAATGAATGCAAATCCGTTTTTACTAATGAAATTTCCATTTCTGAAAAAATATTTACGACATTTTAAAGAAAATATTTGCTATTATATTTTTCATGCCTTATCTTTTCGAAAAAGATTTTCAATTTACCTTAATAAATAAGGAACATACGATTGGACGACTTAGACATTAAAATAATGAGACTGCTTCAGGAAAACGGGCGGATTAAAAGAAATGCCCTTGCAGAAGCGGTTGGATTATCTTTACCGTCTCTAAGCGAACGAATGAAGAAACTTGAAGATCATGGTATAATTAGCGGCTATTACACAAAACTAAATCGAAAGCATTTCGGTCTGGATATAATGGCTTATATCCTTGTTTCGATGGATTCATCAAAGCAATTTGAAAAGCTCTCGGAAAATGCCAAGGCTTCTCCCGAAATTTTGGAGTGTTATTCGGTACTTGGCGAAGGTTCGCATATGCTGAAGGCATTAGTAAAAGATACCGCAGCACTCGAGAAATTGCTCAGTAAAATACAATCATGGCCCGGAGTTAATCATACCGTTACCAGTTTTATTTTATCTACGATTAAAGAGACAACGAAAATAAATATATAATTAGGAGAATTTAATGACAAAAGTTAAATCTTTATCATCTATCGACAGCGTGCTAAACACGGTAAAAGAAAAGGGTATAAAATTCATAGATTTTAAATTCATGGATTTCCCCGGTCAATGGCAGCACTTCACGGTTCCTGTAACCGAATTCGACGCGTCAAGTTTCGAAAACGGTTATGGTTTTGACGGTTCGTCAATCCGGGGCTGGAAACAAATACATGAAAGCGATATGCTTATTATTCCTGATCCGGATAGCTCATTTATTGATCCTTTTATTAAGGCTCCAACATTAAGCCTGATATGCGATGTTTATGAACCGGCAACAAAAGAAAAATATTCCCGCTGCCCTCGTAACATAGCTCAGAAAGCTGAGGCTTATCTCAAATCAACCGGACTCGCCGACACAGGCTATTTTGGACCGGAAGCTGAATTTTTTATTTTCGACGATGTTAGATTCGATTCAACACCAAACAGCGCTTTTTATTTTGTAGATTCTATCGAAGGAAGATGGAATTCGGGTCGCGAAGAGCAACCCAACCTGGGATACAAACCACGTTACAAAGAAGGATATTTTCCGGTTCCTCCTACAGATGCATTGAATGATCTTCGAAATGAAATGGTTACAAATTTAATGAATATCGGCGTACCCATTGAAGCGCAGCATCACGAAGTTGCAACAGGCGGACAATGCGAAATAGATCTCAGATTCCAGCCATTGTTAAAAGCTGCAGATAATTTATTGCTCTTCAAATATTTTGTAAAGAACACCGCAAAAGCAAACGGCAAAACCGTAACTTATATGCCCAAACCTTTGGTTGGCGATAACGGAAGCGGTATGCACGTTCACGTAAGTTTGTGGAAAGCAGGCAAACCATTATTTGCAGGCAACGGCTATGCAGGATTAAGCGAAATGGCTCTTTATTTTATAGGCGGATTGTTAAAACATGCAAACTCGCTACTTGCTTTCACTAACCCAACAACCAATTCTTACAAGAGACTTGTACCCGGTTTCGAAGCGCCTGTAAGACTCGCTTATTCACAGAGAAATAGAAGCGCTGCATGCAGAATCCCTATGTACTCTTCAAATCCGAAAGCTAAAAGAGTTGAATTCCGATGCCCCGATCCTTCTGCTAATCCTTATTTAGCTTTTTCCGCTATTTTAATGGCTGGTCTGGATGGCGTACTGAATAGAATTGATCCGGGCGATCCGCTTGATAAAGATATTTATGATATGCCGCCGGAAGAATTGGCAAGCGTACCACAGACACCGGAATCATTAAGTCACGTACTGCAACATTTGGCAGATGATCACGAATATTTATTGAAAGGCGACGTATTCACTGAAGACGTAATTCAAACATGGATTAATTATAAATATGAAAAAGAAATTAAAGCAATGGCTCTCCAGCCGCATCCGTTTGAATTCGCAATGTATTATGATGTTTAATTAAATTTGAAAACAAAGCCGGTTTTCAACAAATCGGTTTTGCCATATAAAACCCCCATGATGAGGAGTACCTTGACTAGTGGTACTCCTTTTTTTATATCCGTTTCTCATTCGCTGCACGGGATAATAAAACCGAACATTATTTTCAATATTATCTGTCAATTATTTGCCTCTGATAATGGGAATTAAATTATACCGCACCTTCATTCCGATAGACATTTAATCATTCGAATGTCTCAGTTTGTTTCTTTATCTCAAATAGAGAAACTCCTTCGAACCAAATCTTCGAATTCAATCTAAAACTGAACAAATGCATGGCATTGGTATTGATTAACCACTTCACTAATCATTAATAGAGAAGATTATTTAAAAACGATTACACAAAAATACCGTTACAAAAAAGTTACGTTCTAAAAAAAATAAAGTATTAGCGCATTAAAGTTAAAATTTATGCTTTCATGTGCCGATAGTTATTTAGTAAAAGCGGTAATAAGGTAATAGGCTTTTCTCAGTAACTGAATGATTTCAAATCCATGAACAAATGATATTTATGGAGTAATGTGGTTTTATACAGTCATTAAAAAATTTAATTAATTTACATGGAGTAGATATGAAAAAAATCTTCATTCCTTTTTTCCTGGTTTTATTATTCTCATTTAATAATCACTTCGCTCAAAGCACTTTGTATGTGTCTGCGGGTGGAAGTAGCACACCGCCCTATGATAGCTGGGCGACAGCTGCAACAAGTATTCAAGTTGCAGTTGATGCGGCGATTGCCGGCGACATGGTTCTTGTTGATGACGGCGTTTTCGTACTAACCACTTACATCTCTGTAAATAAAGCGATAACCGTTAAGAGTAGAAATGGTAATTCGTTTACAACAATTGACGGAAATAATGTAACACGCGGTTTCCATCTCACTAATTCAGGTGTGGTAATCGATGGATTCACAATTACGAACGGTTATACTACCGGGTATGGTGGAGGTGTTCAGTGCGATAACGGAACTGTTCAAAATTGTATTATTGAAAATTGCGCTGCCAGAGACGGCGGCGGAGTTGCACTTGATAATGCAGGGATTGTAAATAATTGTATTATTAGAAATAATACTGCTGATTGGGGCGGCGGTATACGCTTTTTTAATGGAACTGCTCGCGGTTGTTTAATTACCGGAAATACAGCCACTCCTCACGGAGGCGGTGTAAATATTTGGAGTCAAGGAACAGTTCAAAATTGTACTATCACAAATAACACCGCAACCGATGGGGCCGGAATTAGACTTTGGAACAATGGCGTTGTTGAAAACTCTGTCATCTATTTTAATACCGGCAGCGAGAATTTTATTATCGATGCAGGACATGGAAATAGTCTTTCATACAGTTGCACAACTCCTCTCTATACCGGAACAGGAAACATTTCCGATGATCCGCTATTTGTTAATGCGGGTACAGGTGATTATCATTTATCAAATTCTTCAACTCTTATTAATGCCGGATTATATAATACCTGGATGGACGCTGCAACTGATCTCGACGGTAACGACAGAATACTTGATGGAACAGTTGATATGGGCGCATACGAATTTGAAAATATTGAAAATGTAACGGACGGACCAATCCCAATTGCATCATGGCCTGTAGGAAATCCGACAATGTATGTTAATCCGCCAACGTTGAATTGGTATTTGGGAGTATATGATCCCGGTTTGACATATGAAATACAATGTATTCCTGCAACTGATTTAGTATGGCCGGAAGAATATGCGACTTCATCCGATATGTCATATCCTCTTCCTGCTGCCTTAACAGGTGGAGCTCAATATGCATGGAGAGTAAGATCAGTTACAAATCCTACAACAAAATCCGAATGGTCAACTCCGGAATTATTTACGATGGTTGAAAATCCACCTGAAGGACCGGTTGTGCCGATAGCATCGTGGCCTATTGGAAATCCAACAGAGTATATCAATCCCCCAACGTTATATTGGTATTTGGGAACCTCAACAACCGGATTAACTTATGAAATCCAGTGTATGCCTGCCAGCGAACCAGCATGGCCGGAAGACTATGCAACTTCATCCACAATGTCCTATACTTTTGAATCAGGACTAATGGGCGGAGTTCAATATGCATGGAGAGTAAGATCAGTTAGTGGCGAAGAAAAATCCGAATGGTCAGCGCCGGAATTTTTTACTATGGTTTTAAATACGGCAGGCGGACCTGTAGTGCCGATATTATCGTGGCCTATTGGCGATCCAACTGAATATAATAATCCGCCAACATTGTATTGGTATCTGGGTGTATATGATGCCGGATTATCATATGAAATCCAATGCATTCCCGCCAGCGAATCAGAATGGCCGGAAAGTTTTGAAACTTCATCCACAATGTCCTTTACATTTACTTCCGGACTAACCGGCGGAGTTCAATATATGTGGAGAGTAAGATCTGTTCTGGATACAGAAAAATCCGAATGGTCAGCCCCGGAATTATTTACGATGGTTGCGAATACTCCCGGTGGACCGGTAGTACCGATAGCTGCATGGCCTATTGACAATCCAACAGAGTATAATAATCCACCTACATTGTATTGGTATCTTGGTGTAAACGATCCCGGATTGACATATGAAGTCCAATGTGTACCGGCAAGCGCTGAAACCTGGCCTGAAGATTATTCAACTTCTTCAATTATGGCATTTACTTTTGCCTCCGAACTAACACGTGGAATTCAATATATGTGGAGAGTAAGATCCGTTCTGGGTTCGGAAAAATCCGATTGGTCAACTCCTGCATTATTTACAATGGCTGAAAACACAATAGGTGCACCGGTTATCCCGATTTTATCCTGGCCTATTGGCAATACAACAAATTATATCAATCCCCCAGTTTTGTATTGGTATCTTAACGCATCCGGCGAAGGATTGACTTATGAAATCCAATATATGCCTGCCAGCGATACAACCTGGACGGAAGATTATGCGACTTCATCCACAATGTCCTTTGCAATTGATTCCGCATTAGTCGATGGGGTACAATACAAATGGAGAGTAAGATCTGTCAGCGGTTCGCAAAAATCCGATTGGTCAATACCCGAACTATTTTCAATGGCTTCGAACAATTCACCGGTTCAGCCTGTGACCGGCAGCCCGTCAAATTCAGTAACTGTAAGAACTGCTTCCACAGAATTATTCTGGTATTTGCCAACATCAGCAACCGTAAACTCGACTTACGAAATTCAAGTTGCTGATAATGCAAATTTTGAAAACGCAAAAATTTTCAGTTCGGATAAATCAAATATCCAGGTTGATGGTTTGGAGAACGGAAAAAATTATTTCTGGAAAGTGCGTTCAAAAGATGATGCTGGAAATACTTCTTATTATTCCGGTACCGGTAAATTTAAAGTCAACTATTCGATTACGACAATAAAAGAAGAAGTTGTACCGACATCTTTTTCGTTAACGCAGAACTACCCGAATCCGTTTAATCCAAGTACGGTTATCAGTTTTCAGTTACCAGTTGTCAGTGAAGTGCAACTAAAAGTATACGATATACTTGGTAAAAAAGTTGCAACGCTTATAAATGAAAGTAAACCTGCCGGGAATTACGAAGTAAAATTTGACGCTTCGAATCTTTCCAGCGGAATTTATTTTTATCAATTAAACGCAGGCAGTTTTACTGCGACGAAGAAATTAATCTTATTGAAGTAATGTTTGGAAGAAACCTCCAAGGTTTGGCAAACCTTTGAGGTTTTATCATTGGAATATTTTCAAAACGCCCAACTTTTCAATCGCAAATTTCCGGTTAAAAGTTGGGCATTTGAGTTAAATTCAATTCTCCATCAAATACATGCCTTACCTACAGGCAGGTCTTCCATTGCGGTTTACCACTTATTCATTGTTGCATAATTGCTTTTACAATTTGTCTACCTAAACTCAAAATTTTTTCTATCGATAATCTTAACGGAATCGCCTATCAATGATGATTTTCTTCTTACCAAAAATCTTTCCTTGTTAGCCGTTCTGAAGTTTGATTTATTTTTACTAAATGGAGAAGAATATGTTAAAGAAGCTATTACTCGCCTTTGCATTTATATGCTTATTTTCTACCCAGAGCATTTTTGCTCAAGTAAATAACTGTTTAAGTTTTGACGGAACTGATGATTATGTTTCTATCCCGGCAAGTAGTGATTGGGTGTTTGGATCGGGAAATTTCACAGTTGAATGGTGGCAGTATATTACAAAGGCAGAAATTGGTGTTTACCCAAGAATCTTTTCTATTGGGACTAATCGCTACTTTGAGGTTAGTATAGAGCCTGATTCTAATGATAAAATTTACCTTTTTTTAAATGATGGGGAGATTTATGCTGAAATATCGTCGTATAAAAACACATGGGTTCATTTTGCAATTACCGGTTCAGCCGGTTCAGCCGGCTCACCAGGGACGATTAAGTTTTATCAAAATGGAACAGAGATAGGTTCTGCACAAGCTAATTGGAATATAAGTAATTCAACTTATCCTTTATTATTAGGAAAGAAGACGGGCGCCAGCCCTACTGAATACTTTGGCGGCAAATTGGATGAATTTCGTATTTGGAATGTTGCAAGAACGCAGAATCAGATTCAAGAATATATGAACTCAACGCTTGGTACTCGAACCGGTTTGTTGGCAAGTTATCATTTTGATGAAGGAACTGCAGAAGGGAATAATTCAGGTGTTACTACTTTGTTTGATAAATCCAGTAGTGGTGCAAATCATGTAGGAACCCTTACAAATTTTGCGTTAACCGGGGCAACATCAAATTGGGTTTCAAGAGTTTATCCAACTGCCGAAGATAATTGCCTGCAGTTTGACGGAACTGATGACTATGTAAATCTTGCCGGTTTAAGTGAAGAAATAGACGATGCAGACGCACTTACAATTGAAATGTGGGCAAATGTTAATACTTGGGGCGAGGATGAGACATTATTTTCAAAATATTATAACATAAATAGTAGGACTCAGATTCAAGAATATACAACCGGAAATTTACAGATTACAATAGAACAAGGCGGCACTAATGATGGTACTGATTCCCGGGCATATACAACAACAGCTCCGATTTCAACGGGTAATTGGTTTCACCTTGCTATGGTTTACGACGGCGCTGGGGTGAATAATGCGGATAAATTAAAACTTTATATCAATGGGCAATTGGTAACTTTAACATACCGCGGAACAATTAATCCTGATCTTAACAGCACAGTTCAACCTGCATTATTAGGCGTTCAAGGTGCCGGACTTGCAGATGCTTTATGTAATTATTTTAATGGCAGAATGGACGAGGTAAGGATTTGGAATATAGTAAGAAGTCAGGCAAATATTCAGGCTTATATGTTCACTTCACTTGCAGGAACCGAATCCGGCTTAGTAGCCTACTATAATTTTAACCAAGGCACGGCAGAAGGAAGTAATAGTAATGTAGTGGTATTAAATGATCTATCGGTTGAGAGCGATTGGTCATTAACAACTTCGGCAAAAACATTTGGTGTATTAACTAATTTCGCATTATCCGGCTCGGCTTCAAATTGGATTTCATCATTCACTCCTACTGGCAGCGGAACAAGTGGCGACCCATATTTAATTGCCAATTTAGATAATCTCAATTGGTTATCGTTAAATAGCAGTAAATGGGGTTCTTATTATAAACAAACTGCAGATATTGATGCTTCCAGCTCCTCAACATGGGATGGCAATAAAGGCTGGTCACCAATAGGAAATAACACAACCAACTTCACCGGCACTTATGATGGAGACGGGCATACTATAAGCGGATTATTTATAAACAGAAGTTCGACAAACTACCTCGGCTTTTTCGGTAAGACAAATACAGGTGCAGTAATTCAAAATCTTGGACTGGTTGATATTAATATTATGGGGACTTTAGACTATATTGGCGGACTCGTTGGTATTGCAAATACTAGCAGTATAAGCAAATGTTATTCAACAGGGTCTGTTACGGGAAGTACTTCGAGTATTGGCGGTCTTTTCGGTCTCCTTTTGCAATCCAATGTTGCCAACTGTTATTCAACCGCTTCGGTTATAGGATATAATAGAACCGGTGGTTTTGTCGGAGAAATTGGCGGAGGTAGTTTAAGCTATTGCTATTCAAAGGGTTTGGTTACTGCCGGAGGTCCTTATGTCGGCGGCTTTACCGGGAATTCGAATATTAGTATAACAATTTCGTTTTGGGACACAGAAACATCAGGCAAAGCGACCAGTGCAGGCGGTGCAGGAGTTGTTGGTAAAACTACAGCAGAAATGATAACTCTATCAACTTTTACTAGTGCTGGCTGGGATTTTTACGGGGAAAGTGCTAACGGCACGAATGAAATTTGGAATATTGGGAACGGGAGAAACAATGGTTACCCGTATTTCCAATGGCAATATCCTGCGGATGCTGCGCTGCCGGTTGAGCTTACTTCTTTAACCGCTTCAGTTTCCAAAGGCAAAGTCACAATCCACTGGCAGACAGCAACAGAAGTGAATAATTACGGATTTGAAATTGAACGTGCTGTAAACCTCCGAGATTTGGAGGATGACAATGGGAATCAAAACCTCGGAGGTTTTGAAACAATTGGTTTTGTGGAAGGACACGGTAACAGCAATTCTATAAAAGAATACTTGTTTACGGATAATGAAATAACTACCGGGAAGTATTCATACAGATTAAAACAAATTGATATAGATGGTTCATTCTCTTACTCGGATATTGTGGAAGTTGAATTGAACGAACTACCGAAATCGTTCGAACTATCACAGAACTACCCGAATCCGTTTAATCCGAGTACAACAATAAAATATTCCATCCCGGCTGTAGAGACGCCATATATGGCGTCTCTACGAGTGTATGATATACTCGGGAATGAAGTTGCAACGCTTGTAAATGAAAGCAAACCCGCCGGGAATTACGAAGTAAAATTTGATGCTTCAAATCTTTCCAGCGGTATCTATTTTTATCAATTAAACGCAGGTAGTTTTACAGCGACGAAGAAATTAATATTATTGAAGTAATATTTGAAAGAAACCTCCAGGGTTTCCTGCCACGGCGGGCAAGTCCAAACCTTGGAGGTTTTAAAAAAGTGATTCAAAAAAATGCCCACTTCATAATGGTTACAAACCATTCCCTACAAATGATTTAAAATGTTTTCTGTTTACTACTTGCAATAATTGGCTGAAAAGTGTTATGTTCATTTCAGCTCTCATTTAAATTTATTTTTCACAGACAAATATTTCCTTATTTTGGTTGGTAATTTTTTTTGGTCCCTAAATTCATACTAACAGTAATGAAAAATTATATAAGTTTAATCAAAAGAATATCGTTGCCATTAATGCTGTTTTTTCTTTTGGTCGATGTACTCTCAGCTCAAATAACCAACGAACGCGTTGAAAAAATAACTGTTAATGAAGGATTATCTCAAAATTATATATACGATATTTTTCAGGACAGCCGTGGTTTTTTATGGATTGGGACTAAAGATGGTCTTAATAGATATGATGGTTATAACTTTAAAGTCTACCGTTCAGTTCCTCATGACTCCACTTCTCTCTCAAACAATAACGTACAGGTAATTACAGAAGATATTGCAGGAAATCTTTGGGTGGCAACAATCGGTGGGGGACTAAATCGCTTCAATAGAACGGATGATAACTTCACAAGATTTTTACATAATCCACTTGATTCAAATTCCATCAGCGATAATTTTATCACATCAATTTATTGTTACGATACATTGGGTGTCTGGTTTGGTTCTAACAAAGGGCATATAGATTATTTCAATCGTCAGCTTCGAAAATTTACCCATTATAATTTTGAACAATTCTCTGTGAAAAACTTTGGTGAAAATAATATTCTTAAATTATACCAGGATTCAAAAAATATTCTGTGGATAGCATCAGGGTTGGGGGGATTTGATTGTCTGGATTTAAGCTCAGGCAAGGTTGATCATCTAATTGATTCAAAATTACCTCCGGATATCTTAGATCAAAAATACTTTAGTTCTTTCTTAGTTGACTCAAATGATATTTTCTGGATTGCATGTTTTTCGGGCTTAATAAAATTCAATTCACGAACTAAACAAACTGAAATATTACAATTCAAAAATCAAGCAAACCAGGCATTAAAAATATTTACCATCTTGAAATCCAGGGAAGGTTATCTCTGGTTGATATCTCAAAACGATGTAATCAGGTTCGATCCATCGAGCAATTCATATGATTTTATCATAAAAGAATATCCTGAAAATTTCACATCAGCTTCTTTTTTAGATTCTTCAGGTATTTTATGGATAGGATCACAGGGCTACGGCATAGTTAAAATTGATCCGGGAGATTTAAGATTTAATTCTAAACCGGGTAGTTTCCTTTCTTTCATTTACGGCAGAGTGTATGAGAAATTTGAAAAAACGGGAATGGATTTAATAAACTATAACGAAAGAGGAAAGGATTTTTGTTCAGTTATTCGGGATAACTCAGGAAATATTTGGTTTGCAAAACACTTCTGGGGATTATATAAAATTTCAAAGGATACAAAAACAATTACAAGATTTAACACCGGCGAAATTGGTTTATCAAATCTGATGAGATTTATTGATAGAGTTTTTCAAGACCGTAACGGAGGTATTTGGGTAACAACAATCGGTGGGATTGATAAATTTAATGAAACCGATAAATCCTTCAAGCATTATCAAATCTATACTGATTCTACAACAGATAAATTTGCGGTAAATAAATCAGGCTATCCAGATATAACCGCAATTTACCAGGATAAAAAAAATATTTTTTGGCTGGGTACACCCACTTTGGGTCTTGTAAGATTCGATCCTACTATCCAGAATGTAAAGTATTATCATTATGATTCGGGGGATAAATTTAGTTTAAATAACAATTTTATTTTAACAATCGCAGAAGATCCAATTGATCCGGAAAATATTTTGTGGATTGGCACCGAAGGGGGAGGATTAAACAGGTTTGATAAAACGAATGAAAAGTTTACACATTTTACAATTGATGAAGGATTACCAAATAATGTTGTTTACGGAATACTATCGGATAAAAATGGTTTTCTTTGGATAAGTACAAATAAAGGAATTTCTAAATTCGATCCTGTCAATTTCACTTTTAGAAATTACGATATAAGTGACGGTTTGCAGTCAAATGAATTTAACAGGAATGAATATTTCAAAACGGAAGAAGGTGAAATGTTTTTTGGCGGAATCTCCGGCTTTAATCATTTTTATCCTGAAAAGATCTCCGTGAATAAAACTATACCCCAATTAGTTTTCACTGACTTTCAATTATCCAGGAATTCAATCTCATTCGGTGATAACAATCCCATACTTACAAAACCGATATGGGAGACGGATAAAATCATTCTTCATTATTACGATAACATAATAACATTCGAATTTGCCGCTTTAGAGTTTTCCTCACCGGGAAAAAATAAATATGCATATAAATTGGAAGGATTACATGAAGATTGGATTGATAACGGAAATTCGAGAATGGCAACTTTTACGAACCTGGATCCGGGAGAGTACGTTTTTAGAGTTAAGGGCTCCAATGCCGATGGTATTTGGAACGAGAAAGGAATTTCCCTAAGGTTAATAATTTTACCTCCTTTCTGGCAGACATGGTGGTTTATGATATTGGCTCTTCTTATTATTTTGGGGTCAACCGGTTATTTTGTAAAAAGAAAAATAACATTGGTAAAACTCGAGCGTTTCAATCAGCAAGAGTTTTCCCGCAGGTTAATTGAATCTCAGGAAATGGAAAGAAAAAGAATTGCTATGGAATTGCACGACAGCATCGGGCAGAATCTTCTAATTATTAAAAATAAATTACTATCCGGAATTCGTAATTTCAAAAAGGAGGAAAAAGATTTAAACCCGTTTGAAGAAGCGACAAAAATTGCCGGAGAAACTTTAAAAGAAATAAGAGAAATATCTTATCATCTTCGACCCCAGCATTTGGATCATCTTGGCTTAACAATGGCAATAGAGGAGATAATTGAAAAAGTCTCCAATTCCACCGAAGTTAAAATTGGTTTTTCGTTTGAAAATATTAATAATACTCTCTCCAAGGAAAATGAAATTAATTTTTATAGAATCGTGCAAGAAGGTTTAAATAACATTATAAAACATTCCGGGGCAACGGAAGCTTTCGTTACTATTAAAAAAGAAAATAACACAATAGAATTGACCATAAAGGATAACGGTACAGGAATAAAATCGGATGAAATTTCCAAAGGTAAGGGATTGGGTGTTTCAAGCATGTTTGAACGCGCTCGAATGCTTGGAGGAGAGTTGAAGATTTCTAATATTGGAAATAACGGAACATTATTATCACTTAAAATAAGCGTTTGATATTCCGCTTATAATTTACTAACAAAGGTCTCATATTATATTCATATTTTTATTGATAGAAAAAACAAGATTTTAATATGGAAGAACAAATAACAATAATATTAGCGGATGATCATCCCTTGTTCAGATCCGGCGTTAAACATGAACTGGAAAGTAACACCGGTTTTAAGGTGATAGGCGAGGCAAATAATGGCGAAGAAGCAATAAAGTTAATAATAAATCTGAATCCTACTATTGCTGTTTTAGATATTCAAATGCCTGAATTATCCGGTCTTGAAGTAGCGCGAAACTCCGATATACAAAATTCTTCGACCTCTATTATACTTTTAACAATGTTCGACGATCAAAAAACATTTTATGAAGCCATGGATGCGGAAGTAAAAGGATATGTGTTAAAGGATGACGCGGTTAATGATATTGTAACTGCTGTTTGTTTGGTTGCCCAGGGTAAACATTATATCAGCCCTGCTTTATCGGACATCCTTTTGCTGAGGACAAATCATTCACCCGACGAGAAAATTAATTTGCACATCAAATCATTAACGCCAACCGAAAGAAATATTCTAAAATTAATTTCGGAATTAAAATCCAATGATGAAATTGCAGAAGAACTATTCATCTCCAAAAGAACTGTGGAAAATCATAAAGTAAGTATCGCAGCCAAACTTGAATTGGGAGGAGCGAGACATCTATTAAAATTCGCGTTAAAGAATAAGTTAAGTTTATAACTTACCTTACGCAGAAAAATATTTTGAATTGCCACGACCTTCAGGTCGTGGGATGATAGACAAAAAGGTAAATGGCTTTAGCCAAAACAGCTGTTAATATTGGGCTAAAGCCCGGTTCTTCAGGTTATTTTGTTCGCCGACATAAATGTTAGCGCTATTGAATTATAAGTTTTGCGTGAGTTAAGTTTATAATTCTCCACTGTCCTTCGTGTAATTGCATTTGTCTAATAGTTTAATTGTTTTACTGCTATAATTATCATTTCCATTTTTCCATCTTTCACTCATTCCCGGCTTCCATTCGAATTCGTGCGTTAACTCATAGAAAATAGTGAGTTTTCACTCATTCGCTTTAATCAACTACTTATCAAATTTACACTGCAATTAAAATGAATATCTAACTTATTAACATGACGATGAAATATCTGATAGTGGATGACAATGAAAGTTTCCGAAAACTCATACGGGATGAAATATCAAAAAACGGTGAGGTTGTGTATGAACTTGATGACGGACTGAATGTCAATTCTGTTTACAAAGAGTTTAAGCCGGACTGGGTACTGATGGATATTAAAATGAAAATTGTTGATGGTCTTAAAGCCACTGATATTCTAAAGAGAGAATTCCCGCGCGCGCATGTTGCTATAGTCTCGGATTATTCGGATGAACGGTTTCGCGATAAAGCAAAAAAAGCAGGCGCAGATGCATTTGTTTCTAAAGAAAATCTTTTTGAATTGTTAGAGATAATTGGAGTGAAAGTAAAAAATTAATAAAAGTTATTAGGAGTTAGTTATGAGTAAGAATTCTCACGCAGTATTTTATTCATGGTTAGTTGCAATAATTCTGTCTGCCGGGCTTAGCAGCACCGCCCTTGCACAGGATTATGCGCTTTCATTTAATGGAACCACTCAATACGTACAAACTGCGAATGAAGTTACTACCGCGACAGATAATGTAACAATGGAAATGTGGGTGAAATGGGATGGACAAAGCGGAAATCCCGGATTAATTTACAACGGAAATTCCGGATCTAGTGGCTACGGTGTATATTTAGTCAACACTAATCTCGGCATACTATGCGGCGGAGTAGGTTATGTAACATCAAGCACAGCTCTTCCAACCGGCGCATGGCATCATATTGCGGCGGTAAGAGATAACGGGACATGGAAGCTTTATCTCGATGGAGTTGAAAAATCACTCAGCAATAGTTCAATTACGCCAAATACTCCAAGCGGCGCTCTTAATATCGCGAGCAGTTCACTGGGGACAGGATTGTTTCAAGGTTCTATTGATGAAGTGCGTGTTTGGAATGCAGCTCGTACGCAGGCAGAAATTCGTGCGAATATGACGGGTGAAATTTCTGCGCAAAGTAATCTTATTGCTTACTACAAAATGAATGAAGGAAGCGGAACAACAATTAGTGACAACTCATGGTATGGAAATTCCGGTACTCTATATGGTTCACCAACATGGATAACGGGAGTATTTGAAGCGCTTCCTGCAGGTAACGGAGTAACCGGTGATGAGTACCTAATTGCTTCCCTTCGCGATTTGATGTGGCTGTCTCAAAATTCAATTTACTGGAATAGAGATTACAAACAAACAGTAGATATTGATGCGGCTGCAACTACTAACTGGAATAATGGCAGCGGCTGGCAGGGTATTGGTGATTTCAGTAACTATTTTACAGGTTCATATAATGGGCAGAATCACACTATTTTCGGTTTATACTCTTCATCAATCGGTTCGGCAATCGGCTTTTTCGGGTATATCGAAAATGCTTCTATTCAAAATTTAGGTGTAACAAATATTGATTTCTCTACTACTGTTGCTCAGCCGATAGGCGGCTTGATTGGATCTTGCTCAAATTCAGCAGTAAGCAATTGTTACACTACCGGCAGTATATCGGCATATAGATACGGCGGAGGTCTGATTGGATATAGCACTTCTTCATCCATTGTAAACAATAGTTACAGTACTTGTACAGTTGATGGTGGAACAAGCGGAAGTGAGGGCTATAACTTCGGCGGATTAATGGGGGCTAACGACGGCTCAACAATAAACAGTTGTTACAGTACAGGCAATGTAACGAATGGAAATAATAACAACGGTGGATTGGTTGGTTATAATTTTAACTCAGCAGTGATTAATATTAGCTTCAGTACCGGCAACGTAACCGGCAATCAAAATAAAGGCGGCTTGGTTGGTAATTGTGATAATGCTCAGATAACAAATTCTTACAGTACCGGAAGTGTATCTGCAACTAACACCAGAGGCGGGCTGGTCGGCAGTTTGGTTAACGGCTCTACAATTTCTAATTCATTTTGGGATACACAAACCTCGGGAATAAGCGATGGTGTTGGAAGTGTTGATCCGGATCCCGAAGGTGTTACGGGTAAAACCACTGCCGAGATGAATGATTACGCAACATTTTTTGATGCCGGTTGGGATTTTATGTTTGAAACAACTAACGGAACAAACGATTATTGGGGGTTTGACGAAACCGGTACGGATAATAATGGCTATCCGTTTTTGCAATGGCAGGGATATTCCCACATTACCCGCCCAGATGTTTCTACTCAGCCAGTAACGGATATAATATCTTATAGTGCAACAGGAAACGGTACAATTAAATACCTCGGAGCAACGAATCCAACACAATACGGGGTATGCTGGAATACAACCGGCAGCCCAACAATTGCAGATAATAAAACCGAGGAAGGATCCGCTTCTTCAACCGGAGCGTTTACATCTTTAATTAACGGGTTAAACAACACCACAACGTATTATGTCCGCGCCTATGCCACAAATAGTCTCGGAACGGCTTACGGAGAAGAAGTGAATTTCGCAACTCTTTCATCTTGGGAAGGTTCGGGAACGGTAGATGATCCGTATACTATCAGTGGATTAAATAATTTGTTGGAAGTTTCAGGTAATACATTCTATTGGGATAAACATTTCAAACAAGTTGCAGATATAGATGCTTCTGAAACAAGTAGTTGGAACAGCGGCGCTGGGTGGACACCTATTGGTAATTCGAATAAGAAATTTACAGGTTCCTATAATGGTCAGGGGTATACAATAACAGGATTGTACATCTCTCGTGCTTCTACTAATCAACAGGGATTCTTTGGTTATACCAACGTTGCAACTATAAAAAACCTTGGTGTAACGGACGTGAATATTTCAGGAAATTACAATGTTGGGGGGTTTGTTGGGGCAGCGGATGGTTCTACAATAGAATATTGTTACACTACAGGTAACGTATCTGGTGGCGAATACAGTGCCGGAGGAATTATTGGGTACCTAACAAACGGATCAGTAATCAATAATTGTCACAGCCATGCTACCGTAACCGGGAAAAATGGAGTCGGCGGACTGGTGGGTAATAACACAAAATCTACTATTAACAAATGTTACAGCACCGGCTCTGTAACAGGCACTGGAATAAATATTGGCGGTTTGACAGGGTTGCTGTTTTCGGGAGCAATAAATAATAGTTTTTGGGATACACAAACTTCCGGCCAGTCAACAAGCGCCGGTGGAACAGGTAAAACCACAGCCGAGATGAAAACCTTATCCACTTTTACAAATGCAGGCTGGGATTTCGAAGGTGAAACGGCCAACGGCAGCAACGACTATTGGGATATGGATCCTGAAGGAATTATAAATAATGGTTATCCATTTTTAAGCTGGCTGAATGGGGAAGAAACCGCTCTTCCTGTTGAATTAACTTCTTTTACTGCAGCGGTTAATAACGGTAAAGTAATCCTAAATTGGCAAACCGCAACGGAAGTGAATAATTACGGATTTGAGATTGAGCGCACCATAAACATCCGAGGTTTGGAGGATGAAAATGGCAACCAAAACCCCGGAGGTTTTGAAACCATTGGATTTGTGGAAGGACACGGAAACAGTAGTTCTATAAAAGAATATTCGTTTACGGATAATGAAATAACTACCGGGAAGTATTCATACAGATTAAAACAAATTGATATCGACGGCACTTATCAATATTCAGAAGAGATTACCGTAGAGACTCGCCTCGACGAGTCTTTACCAACGGAATTTGCACTGTTTCAGAATTATCCGAATCCGTTTAATCCGAGTACAACAATAAAATATTCCATCCCGGCTGTAGAGACGCCATATATGGCGTCTCTACGAGTGTATGATATACTCGGTAACGAAGTTGCAACGCTTATAAATGAAACTAAATCCGCCGGGAATTACGAAGTGAAATTTGATGGGAGTCAACTGGCAAGTGGAATTTATTTTTATCGAATATCAGCTAACGGCGGTAATAAAGATTTTAATTCGGTTAAAAAGTGTATTCTGATGAAATAGATTACTAACTGCAAATTAAATAGTTGAAAATAATATAAGGTTTATATCATGAAAAAAATGATACCGATTATGATGCTAATGTTCGGGAGTTTTGTTCTCGGGCAAACTACAATTTTTGTGGATGTCTCAGCAACATCCGGCAGTAACAACGGCACAAGCTGGGCTAATGCATACACATCTTTTCAAGCAGCACTTAATGCTGCGGCTTCCGGCGACCAAATTTGGGTAGCGAAAGGAACTTACAAACCATCTCAGGATTATGATTTGGGTGATGAATCAAATGCCAGATTATATCACTTCCGTATGAAAAACGTCGATGCAATTTATGGCGGCTTTGCCGGAACGGAATCTTCTGTTAGTGCTCGTAATAATTATGGAGTTGGCGGCGAAAATGAAACTATCTTAAGCGGCGATTTGAACGACAATGGAAAGGATAATAATGACTGCTACCACATATTTTTTCATCCAGATGATTTAGCTTTGACAAGTTCTACTGTCTTGGATGGCTTTACTATTAAAGGCGGAAATGCAAATGGAAGTGATCTACATAGTAATGGCGGCGGGATGTTTAATTCTTTTTCTTCTCCGACTCTGAGCAGTTGTACATTCACATCTAATTCGGCTGGCGAGGGCGGTGGAATGTCTAATTATTATTCCTCTCCAACGCTGACCAATTGCACATTCACATCCAATTCGGATTCATGGGGCGGCGGGATGTATAATTATGAGTCTTCTCCAACTCTGACCAGTTGCACATTCGCATCGAATATGGCTTACACCGGCGGCGGGATGTATAATCATTATAATTCTTCTCCGACTCTGATCGATTGCTCATTCAAAAACAATTCGGCTATCAATAATAACGGTGGCGGGATGTCTAATGAATTTTCTTCCCATCCAACGCTGACCAATTGCATATTCACATCTAATTCAGCTACATTTAATGGCGGCGGGATGAATAATTATGAATCTTCTCCAACTCTGATCAATTGCACATTCACATCCAATTCAGCTAAATGGGGCGGCGGGATGGAAATTTCTTCTTCTTCTCCGACGCTTAATAACTGTATCGTATGGGGAAATACTGCAAGTGATTATGGCAATCAATTTGATATTCTTGATGACGGAACAACAACACTCAATTATTCATGCTACGCCAATGGAAATAAAGATGTGTTTCTGTACGGTGGCGGTACATTCACAGCAACCAATAACAATATCACTATCGACCCCAAATTCGTTGAACCAGCGACTGACGATTACCGGATTGCCGGCAACTCACCATGCAAGAATACGGGAGCCAATGGCTACAATGCAACCGGTACGGATATCCGCGGTCAAGTTCGCAATCAAAACATCACTATCGATATGGGAGCTTATGAGTACACAATCGGGATTGACCATGAAGTGTCTCTTCCCGTTGAGTTGACTTCTTTTTCAGCAACATCATCAAACGGAAATGTAAGCCTAAACTGGCAAACCGCAACAGAAGTAAATAACTACGGATTTGAAATAGAACGCACTGTCATTCTGAGCGGAGCGAAGAATCCCCTAATCCGTAACTGGCAGAATATCGGATTTGTGGAAGGAAGCGGGAACAGCAATTCGCCGAAAGAATATTCTTTTATAGATCGAAGCGCAGCTTCGATTAGCCATACAAATTATTTGTACCGCTTAAAGCAAATTGATATCGATGGTGCGTTTACATATTCAGAAGAAATTATTGTAAAGACTCGCCGCGACGAGTCTTTACCAACAGAATTCGAACTCTTTCAAAATTATCCGAATCCGTTTAATCCAACAACAACAATTAAGTATGTCATTCCGAGCGGAGCGAGGAATCATAAAGATTTCTCGTCGTCTTCGACTCCTCGAAATGACAATGCCCTCGTAACGATAAAAGTGTACGACATCCTCGGTAACGAAGTTGCAACGCTTGTGAACGAAACAAAAGAACCGGGAGTTTATGAAGTGGAATTCGACGGAAGCAACCTTGCAAGCGGAATTTATTTTTATAAACTAATGTCAGGTAATTTTTTATCAACAAAAAAAATAATCATGTTGAAATAGTGCACAGAAAGCACTTGCTTTGCCGGGAGGCAGGTTAAACATGTTTTGAACAACAAACTTTTCCAACTATAAAATTGATTGTAATGCCGCCCATCATCCGGGCGGCGTTTGTTTAAACAAAATGAAGCTGGTAAACATTTTCCGCATATAATGGATAATCCGCATGCTTGCGGGAAGTAGGGGATGTCTGTATATACTCACAATTAATTGGTTTTCGGATTTTAAATTGGAGTTGTCCCCAAAGTGTCATTTCGACGAACGACGTGAGGAGAAATCTTTGAAATCAGTTAAAAATAAGATTTCTCACTTCGTTCTAAATGACAAAAATTACTTTTTAGTCAGTCTCTTCAGGAGAGTTCAGAAAAACAAAAATCCGAGAACCAATTTCTTCAATGTATATATCAAATATTCGGGCAGTTCGCTTTTATGTTTAATACTTATTTTTAATATTTGACTGAACTTTTATAATTATTTATTGAATCTCAAAAGACCAAAATATTTTACCGGAATCTTATTCCCTATCCTGTGGCTGACTATTACAATACTTTTCCCATCATGCGCTTATTTAAATAAAAACACATCACCGGAAAACTCCAACCCTATAATTAGATTAGAAAACTGGGAACACAGATGGGGCGATTTTCCCAAGGATGTTAACGGTAATTATATATTCTCCGATTATTATAAAGATTCAGTATGGACTAAATCGAAAAATATTAAAATGCTGAATGTCGATTCACCCGACAGGATAGTTTGGTTTAGAATAAAGTTACCGGAGTTGAATAACCCGGCACCCGCGGTATTTGTGAATCGTGCAAAACAGAGAATGGTTGTTTACCTGAACGGGAAAATGATTTTTGATAATATTAATTATTGTCCCGAACCGGGAAAAATTCAAGCTCTTGAATCCAGGTGGTATATGATAAAACTGCCGGATAGTTCTTCGGGCAAGCATATCTATTTCCGTTTTTATTCGGAGGATAATGAAATTGGAATGTCAACACCTGTTTCGCTTGGCAGCACGGATACATTCCTCAAAAAAATAATTCTCGATAACACGGACGATATGATAATCGGTTCCATAGTTGTTATCTTCGGAATATTCACGCTCATTGTTTTTCTTTTTTCGCAGCGGAACAGGTTCTACTTTGGATTAGCAATTTATTTTTTCACTTCCGGTTCTTTTCTGTTGGTGAACAACCCGTTCATCTATCTTGTTACCGACAATGTTTATCTTGTAGAATTGCTCGACTGCTTTACATTGTATTTTATGTCGATACTATTCATTAGTGTGGGCGAACTTGTTCTCGAAAAATATAAACCCTATTTAACATGGATGTGGAGACTGCACTTAGCATACATTGTCTTTTTGATATTTGCAATGATTTTTTTGAACAGCCCGGTAAGAGAGACCGAAGATATTTTCTTGATCCTTATACTTGCAACTAGCAATTTTTCATTGTTTACTTTATTCAAATCTGCCTCGCGTGAAAGGATGGAAGCGCTGATACTTTTAATTGCGACGATTATCTTTTCAGGATTCGGCACAGCCGAGATACTTCTTTTTTATTTCAACTACTATGCTAATACATGGTATACGACAACATATGTGTTTCAATGGGGAGTTCTATCTTTTGCCGTATCAATGATAGTTTTAATTGCTTATAAATACCGGAAGAGTGCGAAAGAGAAAGAGGAAGCGCAGAAAAAAGTTGTTCGCGAGCAGCAGCTTGCAATCGAAGCGGTGCAAAGGGAAATAAGTACCCGCGAAAAATATACTAAACAATTGCTGGAATCACAGGACAACGAGCGGAAAAGAATTGCGCGCGAACTTCACGATGCAATTGGGCAGGAACTGCTGATAATAAAAAACATGGCGCTTCTATCATTAGATGCAAAGAAACGCGATTCAAACACCGTTAAAGTCGATGAATATTTGACTGATATTTCGGAAACTTCTTCTTCCGTAATTGAAAATGTTAGAAGCCTTTCGCGTAATCTTCACCCGTCGCAGCTTGATAGCCTTGGATTAACATGTTCGTTGGAATCGACAATAAAAAGAATTGCCGATAGCACCGGGATTGATTTCAAATACAACATTGATAATATCGATAAACTCTTTGAGAAAGAGAACGAAGTTCATATCTACCGGATAATCCAGGAAACAATCAACAATATTATGAAGCATTCAAACGCTTCCGAAGCGCAAATAAATATTTCCAGAAATGACGGCAATGTGAATATATTAATAAGCGATAACGGGAAAGGTTTTTCGAATGAACGCTTTTTAGATAACAACATGCAACCGGAAGGATTCGGTATTTCGGGAATATACGAACGCGTGAATATTTTACGCGGCACAGTTGAATTCAAATCCGAAAAGGAAAAAGGACTTTCCGTTTTTATTAATTTACCGGTAGTTAAAAACTGAATTGATACAAATGGATAGCTCAAGAAGAATACTCATAGTTGACGACCATCCTTTTTTTAGGAAAGGTATTGTAGCCGTTCTTTCCGCCGAGCCGGGAATAGAAGTGGTTGGCGAAGCGGGCGGCGGCGAAGAAGCTCTTGCATTATTTAACAAACTATCACCGGACATTATAATACTTGATGTCAATCTACCCGGTATGAGCGGGATTGAACTATCAGGTCAAATAAAATCAATCAGCCCCGATACGATAATCATTCTACTTACAATGTTGAAAGAAGAAGAAATTTTTAACAAATCCATCGATTACGGAATTGACGCATATCTTATTAAAGAAAATGCCGTGGGGGACCTTATTAAAGCAATTCAGATTACTTCGGAAGGAAATTACTACTTAAGTTCATCATTAACCGATTATTTCTTGAATAGGAATTTAAAGCGGAAAAAACTGACGGAAGAAAATCCCGGCATTACCGAACTGACCGAAAAAGAAAAAGAAATACTCCGGCTGATTGCTATGAATAAAACCACAAAGGAAATTGCGCAGCAATTATTTGTAAGTTATAAAACAATCGAAAACCATCGCGCGAACATCTGTAAAAAACTTCACATCTCCGGCGCCAACGCACTGCTGAAATTTATCATCGAGAACAAAGACAAATTATAAATAGTGGTTTACCACTAATAAGATTTAGTATCCCCACCTATTAACTGCCGTTTCTATTCCTCATAATTTAGGATGAGAAAAAAACGGATACTCATACCTAATGAAAATACTTATAGTTGACGACTCGAAACGTCTGCGGAAATTAATAATCAGTCTTCTCCGGGATAATGGAACGGAATTTTACGAAGCGGAAGACGGATGTTTTGCGCTGACCGAATATATACGAATCAAACCCGATGTCGTGTTGATGGATATTATGATGGAAATAGAAAACGGGCTTGAAGCCGCGGGGCAAATACTTCGCCGGTATCCCTCTGCGAAGATTATTTTAGTTACAAACTATGATGACAATGCTTACCGTGATGCGGCAAATGCGTTGGGAATAACAGGCTATATCTTAAAAGAGAATTTAACATACTTACCCGGTGTAATCAAAAACATTTACTCCGGAAATTTGAATACACAGAATTTATCAGTTCAAACTGGAGGTAATCCGCAATGAAATCTTTGTACCGACATTTATTTCTTCTTGTGATTTTCAGTATCATATTTAACGGAGCTGTATCGGCTCAGTTCAATCAAACAAATCTTAAAATGTGGCTCTCGGCAGATGAACTTTCTTCGTCTTTGAGCGACGGAGATAAAGTAGCTCAATGGAGCGATCTTTCCGGCAGCGGGAATATTGCAGAGCAGCCGTTCTCAACGGACTTTCAGCCGGTTTACAACGCAACCGGGATGTGCAATGGTCCGGCTGTTTATTTCAATGGTATCAATAATTATATGCTTCTGCATTCACCCGAATATATGGGAATAAGAAATAACGAATATGAGATATTTATTGTTGCACAGTCGTCATCTGCTGCAAATCAATTTTTGATTTCCGCCGATGCGGGGAATTACGAACTACAATTAAATCCAAGTACCGATGCAGGATTAAAATTCTATCCTGTTACCGGACAAACCGTCGACGCGGGTAGCGCAAATGGGTATACTGATAATCTTCCTCACATTTTTTCAATTCGCGCTGGCGCAAGCGATGGAGTTATCCGTGTTGACAAAAGTGATTGCGGGAACAGCGGTTCGAGCGCATTGAATAACGGCAGCTTTGGTTTTATTGAATTAGGCGGCAGGGCTACCGGCTCCAATTGGTTCGCGGGATACATATCCGAAGTTCTTATCTTCAATACTGTACTGTCTCCTTCGGATAGGGCGGATGTTGAAAGTTACCTCTGGGCTAAATACCCGGATTATAAAGTAACATCTACAGATGATGATAATTTAGGAACCGGAAGATACGGAACTCTAAGATACGCAATGAATGAAATCAACACATCTGAACCGACAAGATCCGCATCAATTGACTTAACATCCGTATCGGGTACGATAACACTTACATCGTCATTGCCCCCGATAAATTATTCGACGATTATTACCGGACCGGGTGAAAATAGTCTTGCAATAAGCGGAAACGATTTGTATCGTCCTTTCTTTATTGGATCGGGAACGGCTCCGTTTTCGGCAAGTTTCCCGGCAACCCCCGAAGTGTTAATTTCTTACCTTACGATTAGTCACGGAAAAGCGAAAGGCGGCAACGGAGGATCGGATGGCGGCGGTGCTGCGGGTATGGGGGGCGCAATTTTTATTAATTATGGAACACTCAATATTGACCACGTAAACTTTATTGATAATTCAGCAATTGGCGGAAACACAACTTATCAAGCGAATAGCTTCGCCGGAGGAGGAGGAGGTTTTGACGGCGACGGGCAGGATTATAAAGGCTCAACCGGGGATCTTTACGGCGGTAACGGCGGCAGCAGTGGTTTGCTCGGCGGTACCGAAGGAATAGGAACAAGATTAGACAACGGTGGAAACGGCGGGATAGGCGGAGGTGGAGGCGGAGCCACTGATCCATTTTATAACGTAACAAGATACGGTGGAAACGGCGGATTTGCCGGCGGCGGCGGCGCAATTCAAAATTGTCTTGGTACTGCTTATGGCGGCAATGGCGGATTTGGCGGCGGCGGCGGAGGGGGTGTGAACGGCGGAACTACTATCCCGGGTGCCGGTGGTTTCGGCGGAGGTAATGCTGTGGAAAGAGCTGAAATGACTCCATGCGGCGGCGGCGGCGCAGGCATGGGCGGAGCTATTTTTAATTATAACGGTATTTTGATTATAACCAATTCTGATTTTTCAAGTAATACAACTGTCGGTGGGATTGGCGGTAACAACGGCTCAACCTACGGCGGCGCTGTTTTTAATTACGGCGGGAGTTACAGTTTAACGAATGTTACTTATGGAACCGGCGCGAATGCCAACTCGGCCGATAACGATGCAGACGTTTACATTTACGGAGGCTCGATAACTACTCCAACAATTTCAAGTATTTATGCAACTAACGTTACAGGTACAACTGCAGTACTCAACTCATATATTAATTCAAACGGCGTGAACGTAACCTATTATTTTATTTACGGAACCGATCCGGATAATTTAACCGGAATAACTTCAACCGTTTCGGATAACGGAACGTTAACCAAAAATATCAGCAGAAGTATAACAGGACTTACGCCGGGTAATTTTTATTACTTCAAACTTGTGGCTGAATACAACAGTTCGCAAACGTTAAGTTCATTGGGTATTTTCGAATATCAAAATTCAATTCCTACAGCTAATCTTAAAATGTGGTTGAGCGCGGATAAAGGAGTTATTACATCCGGCAGCGGTGTAACTCAATGGTGCGATCGTTCCGGTAACGGGAAAAACGGAACCCAACCAGCCGATATCGCTAAACCTACCTTAGTGACCGGAGTGATAAACGGTAAACCCATAATCCGCTTCACTTCGCCGCAGAATTTATTCATCCCGATTGCTGCAAGTGTGGGAATCGCAAATTCCGATTATGAGATTTTTATAATTGCAAAATCATCAAGTTCAAGCAGGCAATTTTTAATAAGTTTTGGAGACGGCATCGGGCCCGAATTACAAATTAATGCATGGGGTTTTGGAGCTAGTCTTATATCGAATAATTTTGATGATTGTAATTCCGGCTCAACCGGATCATACAGTGATGGAACGGCACATCTGATTAGCGGTGTTGTGAATTCTTCCGGTTCAATACTTAGAATTGACGGCGATAATCTGGCTTCAAGCTCTTCGAATTTTATTACCGCCGGTCTAAGCGGCGCCAGAATAGGGATGAGGCAAAGCGGGGTTTTCCCTTTCGAGGGAGACATTGCGGAAATTATTATTTATAGTTCGGTTTTAAGTGCAGAAAATCGCGAGATAGTTGAAAGGTATCTTGATGAAAAATATGATATCTCAACAGGTATGCTTGGCGGTCCAACCGTAACTGCAACAAGCATATCAAACCATACATCAACCACCGCAAGATTGAACGGCGCTGTAAATCCAAACGGATTTGCTACAACATATATATTCCGTTATGGAACAAATATCGGGAATTTAAATCAGACTACAACGATTCAAGATGCCGGTTCGGGTTCTTCAGCCATTGATATATCGGCAGATGTTTCCGGCTTAACGGCAGGAGTAAAATACTACAATCAAGTTTCTGCTACTTCAACTTACGGCACCAAAACTTCTAATATATCGGGATTTATCTATCCCGTAATCCCTACTGAAAATCTGCGATTATGGCTCGATGCAAGCAATGGTACAAGCTCAACTTCAACTGGAGCATCAATAAGTCAGTGGAATGATCAATCGGGAAACGGATTTAGTGCAACCCAGTCAACAGGATCAATCCAGCCAACTTATCAATTATCTTCAATGGACTATTGTCCGGCAGTCCGGTTAGCTTCGTCACAGTATTTCACTATTCCTACAGCGGCAACAATTGGAATTGCGAATTCGGAATTTGAGATTTTTATTGTGGCAAAGAGCAGTTATTCCGAAAGACAATTTCTAATTAGCTTTGGCGAAGGAATCGGACCGGATATTCAGATTAACGGATGGGGATACGGAATGGGTTTTATTTCGAACAATAATGATTGCAGTCAGGGTGTAAGCGGTAATTATAGTGATGGGGTTCCGCATGTGTTTAGTGTAAGGGCAAATTCTTCCGGTGCAATGACGCGAGTTGATGGAGTCGATGGTTCGGGAAGTCTTTTAAGTTTCATTACTCCCGGTCAAGATAAGGCAAGAATTGGAATTAGAGTTGGAACATATATGCCGTTTTACGGAGATATTTCGGAAATACTGGTTTATAATAAATATTTGGATGCGGACAAACGCAACGAAGTTGAAAATTACCTGGGTGCAAAATATAAAATCGCATCCGGTTCACTTCCCGTTGAATTGACAGCATTCGAAGCAAAGCTCGACGGAAAAAATGTAAAGTTGAATTGGAGTACTGCAACCGAGGTAAATAATTACGGATTTGAAATAGAAAGAAAAATCCCCCTAAATCCCCCTCCGTCAAAAAAATGCCGGACAGGTTTAATAAAGGGGGACGCGGCTTCAGCCGAGGGGGATTGGGAGACGATTGGTTTTGTGGAAGGAAATGGTAACAGCAACTCGCCAAAGGAATACTCTTTTACCGACAATGAAATAACTGCCGGGAAGTATTCATACCGGTTAAAACAAATTGATACCGATGGTTCATTTACATACTCTAAGATAGTTATTGTAGAGACTCGCCGCGGCGAGTCTTTACCGGCAGAGTTTGCTCTGTATCAGAATTACCCGAATCCTTTTAATCCGAGTACAACAATAAAATATTCCATCCCGGCTGTAGAGACGCCATATATGGCGTCTCTACGAGTGTATGATATACTCGGTAACGAAGTTGCAACGCTTGTGAACGAAACAAAAGAACCGGGAGTTTATGAAGTGGAATTCGACGGAAGCAACCTTGCAAGCGGAATTTATTTTTATCAATTAAACGCAGGCAGTTTTACTGCGACAAAGAAATTAATATTATTGAAGTAATGTTTGAAAAAAACCTCCAGGGTTTGCCAAACCCTGGAGGTTTTATCATTGGAATATTTTCATAATGCCCAACCCGCCACCGACGGGTTGTGCATTTGAGTCAAATTCAATTCTCCATCAAATACATTCTTTACCCACATGCAGGTCTTCCATTGCGGTTTACCAATTATTCATTGTTGCACAATTGCTTTTATAATTTGTCTTCCTAAACTCAAAACTTTTTCTATCGATAATCATAATGGAAACGTCTATCAAAGCTGATTCTCTTCTTACAGAATTTCTTTCTTTTTTAGCCGTTCTGAAAAAACTTTATTTATTAAAACGACAGATATGAAATGCAAAAAAGAATAGCTAATTCTAAAAAGAAAAATATAATTTGGTTTTACACTTTTATAGCAATGGGCTTTATATTTATTTTTATCAATGCTTGCAATGAAGGTGTTCCGGATCAAATCGACGACCTAATTGATTCGGATGCATTAACAACAGTTGATAGAACAATTATTCCTGTTGCAGTGCCTGCAACTTCGCCTGAGATATTCCCGTATGAGGTTGCCAAATATTCGGAATATGGTTATGGCGTTTGGCAGTATGGCGCGGGATTACCTTATGAAAAGAGAACGGATCTTATGCCCGCAAATTATAACGCTGCGTCAGCCGTAAATACTGCAAGACTTTTGAACTTCTTTGCCATAACCGATATCCACATTATGGATGAAGAAACTCCGGCACAGGCAATCTATTTCGGTTACAAAGGAAATAATCCTTCGGCATATTCATCTACTATGCTCTATACAACTCAAGTCCTGGATGTTGCTATTCGAACAGTAAATGCTCTCAATAGAAAGAAGCAGTTTGATTTCGGAATATCTCTCGGCGACAACTCCAATAGTAATCAATACAACGAGCTCCGATGGTTTATTGATGTTCTTGACGGTAAAATTATTAATCCCGATTCAGGTGCGGATGATGATCCTGTTCCCGGCGCAAATAACGATTATCAAGATGAATTTAAAGCCGAAGGACTTGATGGTTCTATTCCATGGTACCAGGTTCTTGGCAATCACGACCATTTATTTGTCGGCACAATGCCCGCGAACAATTATATTCAGCAGACTTATATTAGCGAAGAAATTATCAACATGGGAGATCCTTTTGAACTCGGCGGTAGCGGTTTCTATATGGGTGCAATCAATGGACGAACAATTTACGGAGACATTTTTGGCGCAGGACCGGTCGGTGATTTTTCCTCTCCTCCAAAAGTACCGGCAGCCGATTATAGTCGCCATTATATTTCCAAAGAGGAATGGAAGAGCGAATTATTTAATTCATCCACAAATCCTGCGGGACACGGATTCAGTCAGCAATCTAATGTTTTTGGATGCTATACTTTCATGCCAAAAGCGAATTTACCCATCAAAGTTATTGTACTTGATGATACTCCAAGAGATGACGAATTATATGTTTTAGAGCACGGCTATATTGACGATGAACGACTTAACTGGCTTGTAAGCGAATTAGATAAGGGGCAGACTGAGGGGCAGTTGATGATTATTGCCGCACATATACCGCTTTCTCTTATTGGTTACACAGGACATTCTCCGGTATCAGCAACAGACCTCATTACCAAACTTCACAATTATCCAAATCTTATGTTATGGATAGCGGGACATGTTCATCGCAATAAAGTTACTGTGTTTAAATCACCCGATGACACCAAACCTGAACTTGGTTTCTGGCAAGTAGAAACTTCTTCATTAAGAGATTACCCCCAGCAGTTCCGTACTTTAGAGATTGTTCGCAACAGTGACAACACCATTTCAATTTTTGCAACCAACGTTGACCCCGCAATGAAAGAGGGATCTCTTGCTGCAAAATCGCGTTCGTATGATATTGCGATATTCCAGATAATGAAACTTCCAATGGATAATGCTTCTTACAATGCGGAGTTAGTAAAACCATTAAGCGCCGAGATGCAGATTAAGATACAGAATTACGGAACCGCGATAAGATAATTATGGAATTACAATAGAGCGCAAATTGCAGTCAGCCAAACCTATTCGGATTGACGAGTGGAATATACCTTTGACGATGGAATGGCGGTAAATTACCCGCTTCGAAGAAATTTATTTTACTGAAGTAATAATTGCAAGAGACCTCCAGGGTTTGGCAAACCTGGGAGTAATTATCATTGGAATTATTTTTAAAATGCCCAACTTTTCAATTGTGAATTTCCGGTTAGAAGTTGGGCATTTGAGAAACAAGAATCTCAATTCTCAGCGGCTTCAATTCTTGCTTTCATCAACGCAACCATAACCGCATAGCGGAAACGATACAACGAATATGAAGCGCCGCTCACCGCGTCAACATCCATCATGTTTTGTTTTTCGAAAAGTGTATTCTCATAAATGGGGTATGCTTCCAATGGAGAGGAGCCGGACTCTTTCATTTCTTCATTATATTTTTCATCAGATTCTTTACCTTCGTTTTCCCGGTTAACTTCATCATAATCAACATTAATAATTTTTTCATCTTTGATTTCGAGTTTTACTACGTGTTTGTAATCATAAGCATCGTAAGGCGATTCGCCAATAAACACACCGTCTGTACACCCTTTTGCCGATACGGGAATTTCATAACCATTTACCATTTGAACAAAGACGCTATCCACTCGAGGGATATCGGACGTCTCAATTACGAAATGCAGATAGTTTAACCCGGCAGAAAAATATTTGTCATCCGCTTTGAAAGCCCTTATATCATTCAATACATTGCTTGAAGGACAACAAGAAGCCACAAGCGAGATAAGTAAAAATGACAAATAGATTTTCTTCATTTTAGTCTCAACAAAGAAATAATGTCCTCACTAAAATAAAACAATTATTTTCTGCTAATAAGCAAATATGTGGCTGTGATATGACTTCAATTCTACATATAAATCGAGACTGTTCACTTCTTCAGCGGAACGATAATAAATTTTATGATTCAAAAGATCAACCATTTTAAATTCTTCGGGGTAACCAGTAAGGTCTAATTTAATTCGGCATGTTGCTACTTTATCTGAATAATTAACTACAACTAATCTACTTTCGTAACCGAGATTCCAATGCCATGCAAACATATTCCCATGCGCTGTATTTCCCGGCCATGACGATTCGCATTCGAGAAGATTCCAGTTACCGTTTTTAAATACATCGTCTTTAATAGCAAATAAAAGGCTGGAATAAAATGTCGGCATGCATTCCGCTTTTTGTTCAATCGGCTCCCGCCCAAGTTGAACAGGCAGCTTTATTCGTTTCCCTTCGAACTGACCATCGAAGTAAAGATGCATTCCGGGTAAGGTACTTATAATTACTGCAGATGGTTTGCATTTCTCTTTTCCGAAAAGCACAATAGATCGTTCTTCATCATGGTTTTCAATAAATCGGAGTGATCTTTCCTGGAATGCCTTCTCTGCATAAAGATGGCTTTTAATACTCCAAATATCTGCCGATGCTAATCTATCGGTTAATTTTTTATCATAAGTAAAATCGAAACCGAGTTGCTGCATTCTCCATTCGAGATCCCAATAAACTTCAGCAATAAATAAAAAGTTAGGATTGATATTTTTAATTGTACTAACTGCAATCTGCCAAAATTCCTCTTCCGGTTTTTCGAAACCGTTATTGCTAAGCACACCGCCCCATGTGTTCTGAAATGTGTTCGTCAGATTTAACATAGCCATATCACATCGCACACCATCGCAAAGCACAGTAAGATTTTTTAGGGTATCGATCATGAAATTTCTTGCTTCGCTTTTAAAATAGTTTACTTGCACTGTATCGCGCCATGCAGGAAAAAATGGATCGCGTCCGTGTGCAAAATATATTTCACTTTCTTCAAACGGTTTAAAATAAGTATGCGGATCCCTATCAAAATATTCTTTTGGTACTGAAAGAAATACTTCGGGATTCGTTATTAAAAGGGAAGTATCAGCGCTGAAATGGTTCGGAATAAAATCAAGTATTAATCTCACGCCCATTGAATTTAATTTTGCTTTGAGTTGAAGAAGACTTTCAGTATCCCCAATAACCGGATTAATTTCGTACACATCAATAGCGAAAGGCGACCCAATTACATCTTCGGGTTTCCAATCTTTCAACGCTTTGGAATAATTCTTTTGAAGAAAATCTTCGAAGCAATATTTCTCAATAGTACTTTCACAAGTCTTCCAGATTCCCATCAGCCAAATACAATCAATTCCTTTTAATGCAAGATCCGTCCAATAACTATCGGGCACATCTGAAATGCGGGCTTCTTTTTCCAATGTGTTAAATCTTTTTAACCAAACCCGCGTATTGATTTCAAATATTGATGGATTTTTTATTTTTCTCATTTCACTTCACATTTATTAATCAGTTTTTTCATTTAGTATTTTCTTCTTCTCTTGATTCAACTCTTCATTCTTTTTCATCAAATCGAACAACTCATGCTCATCTTTTGTTTTTAAAATATCAGTTGTAATTCTTTTTATGTGCTCATTTACTTTTTCAATTCTGTATTTTTTGATAGTATCATAAGCATGTTTGAAACTATCTTTTTCAATAACTCCGCTTGCAGTCCGTTCTTCCCATTTCTTACTAATACTTTCACCGCTAAAAACCATATCAAATACGATTGATTTTATTTTTTCGTCTTCGAATAATTCAATTAAAGCCGCCGGGGCAATTATTGCCCGCTGGTAGGAATCGTAAACTGTCGTACCGATTTTCATGCAAACCGGATCGCCTATTTCTTCAGGTCGGACATACAAGAAGATTTGATCCAAAATTTCAATATCGCCCGTGAACATTAAACGGACGATCTCTTTTTCAAGAGCAACATTACTGCTATTTCCGTTACGCTTATTATCGGATTTATTTTCTGTTTTTTCAGCTTCCGTCCTCGCCTGCACCCGTTCTTTGCTTTGATTTATTTGATTTAAGTATTTCTCCAACTCAGTCTCAATCAATTTTTCGCGGAGATTAAATTTTTTGGAAATCGACTTTATTAGAAGGGTCCGCTTCAATTCATCGGATACCAATGCCGCCGATTTTACTAATTCTCTTACTGCATCAGTCTGCTGAGCCGGATCGCTGAATTTACCCGCGGCTTCGAATTGCGCGGTTTGATATTCAAGAAAATGTTTAGCCCCGGCAATCAATTCATCAAAGGCAACTTTACCAAATTTATGAATGAACGAATCGGGGTCTTCACCTTGCGGAAGTGATACTAATTTTACATCGAAATCTTGTTTCAGAAATATTTCGATACTACGCATCGAGGCTTTTTGTCCGGCGGTATCGGCATCAAAAAGCACGATTACATTTTTTGTATATCTCGACAGTAAAGTTGCTTGTTCTTCTGTTAATGATGTTCCGGAGGAAGCGATTACATTTTTAACTCCGTGCTGAAACAGTGAAATTAAATCCATGTAACCCTCAACAAGAATTGCCCTGTCGAGTTTTCTTATTTCTTCTTTGGAATGGAACAGTCCGTAAAGCGATCTTCGTTTGAGATAAATAATTGATTCGGGTGAATTGAGGTATTTCGCGGCGTTGGGAGAATCCTGAAGTACCCGTCCACCGAATGCAATCACTCTACCATTAGGCGAATAAATCGGGAATATAATTCTATCGCGGTATTTGTCGTAATACCCGCCGTCATCCTTAGTATCTACTAAACCAAGTGTTTTTGCTTTCCGTAAATCGATGCCTTTATTTGCGATGAAGTTCACAAATTTTTCCCAATCGGGCAATGCATATCCAACTCCAAATAACTTTTGCGTTGGAAGTTTAATATTTCTCCGATCGAGATAATCCCGCGCAGGTTCGGCTTCAATATTATTCAATAAAATATCAGAAAAATATTTTGTGGCAACCGTATTTATATCATAATAAACTTCCTGCTCGCTATCTTTACCGTAAGCGCTTTCCTTTTCATAAGTGATGGGGATACCAATATAATCTGCAACCTCTTGCACAGCTTCTATGAATGAAAGGCTTTTATAATCCATTAAAAATTTATAAACATTACCACCAGCATGGCAGCCGAAACAATGATAAATCTGCTTGTCCTCGCTGACTGTAAAAGATGGAGTTTTTTCGGTGTGAAAGGGACATAAACCGATATAATTTCTTCCGCGCTTTTTTAACTGCACATATCCCGATATCAAATCAACGATATTAGCGGAACTGCGTATTTCTTCAATTTTCTCTTCGGGTACTCGCATTTGAATGTGCTCTATTATTCGGGGCAGAAAGTTAATAAAAGAAGGATGAAAGAAAAATCGAATTATTCTGGTTGCTTGTTACCTGGTTGCTGGATGCTGGTTACTTGATACTGGATTTGGTTGGTTACATAGCTTGATTGATAAATTGTTTAATTATTGCAATTTCATTTGAGATTTGTTGTTTGGATTTTATTTGTGATTTGAGTTTTGTGGATTTTTCCGCAGTTAATTGCAGTTTTTTTGAACTGATGACTGCGAACTGATTACTGATGACTAAAAAAAGTCCGCCGGGCAAACAATGCCATTTACCCACCATAGTTTGCCGGCAGACATTATTTACTGTGAGGGTGCGTCTCTCAGTTAATTTTTTTCGAAAAATTTTCAAGCAACCTAATTATAAAAAACAGCAAAAATCCAATTGATGACATTGACAAATCATCAAAATCGACTTTAAATTCATTCATATTGCCAATAGAAAACGATATTAGTTTAGTAAGAATGAGTACAACTAAAAAAACTGTTAGCCCATAAAATCCGTTTAACAAGGGTTTGATAACGAATCTATCAATCGACCGATAAACGCTATCAAGCGAAGAACTTTTTGTTAACTCCCGACTCATGCGAGTACCACATTTATTTGTTTGTAAAAACGTTAAGAATTTGCTCGTGAATATTTGACTTATTACTCAATGGATAAATGCTTCGCCTATTAAACTAAGTAGCCACCCTATAAAAAATAATTTCTTTCCCTTTATAGATATTTACTAATTCTCTCTCTATCAAAATTAAGACAAACGTGGCTTTTTAGTAACTACCCCAAGGGATAGTTTTCACAAAGTTGAAATATTTTGAATGGAAATAACCGGAGGAGTAATGTTTTTAACTAATAATGCGACTCGGTTTATTTAAACTCCTTCATTATCTGCACCTTCACTATAGCTTCTACCCTGTTACCTACCTGCATCTTTTTATAAATGTTTTTACAATGAAATTTAATATTCGAGATGGTAACAAATAATTCCTCCGCAATAGCTTTGTTGCTTTTGCCTTTGCATATCATACTTAATATTTGCTGCTCGCGGACAGTGAGATTGTTCTCATGATCCTCTTCGCGGAAATATTTAACTATCTTACACGCAATAGGCATACTTAACGGCGCGCCGCCCTCAAATACATTTCGAATAGCTTCCAATATCCGGTTCATGTCCGGACCTTTTAAAATGTATCCTGAAGCGCCGTTTTTGAGGGATTTAAAAATATTATCGTCATCTTCATAAACAGTTAGCATAATTATTTCAACGGATGGAAAGGAATCCTTTACAACTCTAATAAAATCCGTTCCGAGCATATCGGGCAATCCAATATCGAGAAGTAATACATCCGGACAGTTCTGTTCAAAATCTTCAAAAGCCGAATTGCAATTTTCGTAAACACCAACTAATTTCATGTCGGGTGCAGATTTTACTGCGCGGACAATTATATTCCGGTATTCTTCCTTATCCTCAACAACTGCCACATAAATATTTTTTCCTTCCATAATTCTCTCACTCCGAAGTAATATGCTACACAAAAACAATTTCTAATTGCACGAAATAAATTCCGCTCGAAAGCTAAATGAATGGAAATGAAAAAATAACTATCCCTCAGGGTAGTATTCCTGAAAATGATACCTCGGTATTTTCTCCTCGTTCCGAGAATATTTCAAGTTTACCTCCCAGGCCAACAGCTCTTTCTTTCATATTTTTTAATCCTTGTCCATTTGTCACCTGATCTTTTGCGAAACCATCGCCGTTGTTAATAAGTGATATATTTAATTCCTTCCCTGTAACTTTTACTAAAAGATTAATTTCCGAGCAATTCTTAACATGCTTTTTAATGTTGTGCAAGGCTTCCTTAAAAATTCGCGATAAATTCTGTCTCCATTCCATAGTCAAGATTATCGAATTGAATTCATCCGAAAGACCAATTATTTCAAATCCAATTTCATCCTGATCAAAAAGTTGGTCGTAAAATCTTTTTAGATTTACTAATAATTCAAATAACGATTCTTTCTGCGGATCCATTTCCCAAACTACCTGGCGCATTTCTTCATTCAGTAACGAGGCGTTATTTATAATACAGTCAAGTTCTTTCTTTACTTCGCCGTTGTTTTCAATTTTAGCTTCGATATTTTTTGCTTTATAAACAATGCTTGTAATCCTGTGTCCTAATTCATCATGAAAATCCGTCGCTATTTTTTTCTGCACTTTTAATCTTTCTTCGGTTTTTACTCGATTTAATTTTACTATTTGTTTAAGGCGAATTTTATAAATACCAAACAAGACTAAGATTCCGGACACAACCACAATTGCAACAAACCACCATGTTTTGCTAAAAGGCGGGTGAATTATTACTACTATCGATTTAACCGGCGACCAAAATCCATGACTGTTAGCAGCTTTAATTTTAAAAATATACTCTCCCGGCGGGATGTTTGTATATGCTATCTCTCCCTTGCTGTGAATAAAATTCCAATCCTTATCAAAGTTCTCTAACTTACATGCATACGAATTTCTCTTCGGATTAGTATAATGAAGCGCCACGAATTCAAACCCGATGAAATTTTCATAATAAGCTAATTGAATTTCTTTCATGCTTTTAATCGGGACGTCTGTATCCACTCTCTGCCCGAATTTTTTAAAGCCTGTTAAAACAACCGAAGGTGGGATTGTGTTTAGAAAATCCCCGGGATAAAAATGATCGACGCCATTACACCCGCCGAAAAAAAGTTCTCCTTCCTCGCTTTTATATGCAGCGCCTAAATTAAATTCAATATTTGCTAAACCGTCGCCGGTATCATAATTTTTAAACACTCCGGTTAAGGGATCGAATCTCGAGAGTCCTTTATTAGTACTAATCCATAAAAGTCCCTGCTCGTCTTCAAGAATTGCATAAATAAAATTATTGCACAAACCTTGTTTTGTTGTGTAGGTATAAAATTTCTTCCTCGCAACGTCAAATTTATTTAAACCCCCTCCAAACGTACCTATCCATAACATCCCCGGCACTCTTTTAGATTCTTGAATTGCAAAAACAATGTTGTGGCTGATACTCGACCGATCATCCGGATCATTCTTAAACTGAAAAATTTTACCGCTCCCGTCATTTGGTAATCCAAACAATCCATAATTCCATGAGCCTAACCAGATGGTTTTTGCTTTATCCTGGTAAAGAGTTGTAGCCCAGTTGCTTGTATCGGAGCCTGCTGCAAGAATGATCCTTGTAAATTCGGATTTGCTATAATCAAATTTTTCGAGACCTCCGTTATTCGAAGCAATCCACAGATTTTTATCGGCATCCTCAAAAATTTTATAAATTTCATCGCTGTACATCCCGGTTTTCTTTTTCCGATTTCGCAAATAATGATTAAATACCCCCGTCTTTTGATTCAATAAACTTAATCCGCTATCAAGATTTCCAATCCATAAATTTCCCTGCGAGTCTTGTACTATGGATCGTACGGATTGAGGTAAGATACTTGATGGATCTGCAGGATCATTTTGGTATCGAACATATTCGCCGGTATGTCTCTCAATCCTTGTGAGTCCCAGATTTGAGCCGAGCCAGAGTATTCGCTTATCTTTATTTTTGGTTTGATAGATCGACCAAATGTTATTATCGAGCAAACTATTCGCATTCGTGGGATTATTCTGGATATGACTAAACTGAATCGCATGCAGATTACATTTATTCACACCTCCGCCATTTGTCCCTATCCAAACAACGCCGCTTTTATCCTGCGTAATTGAAAAAATGCTGTTGTTACTGATGCTGTTTTTATCATTTGCATTATGCTGGTAGTGAGAAAATTTTCCTGTCATCCAATCTTCTGTATTCAATATCGACAAGCCAAAATGTTCATATCCCACCCATAAATTTGAATCTTCATCAATAAAGAGCGCAGATATGAAATTATCGCTAATTGAACCGGCATCTTTATCATTGTGCCAGAAATTTTTGACTTCGCCGGTACTCATATCATATCGAATCAGACCGTTTCTTTTTGTCCCCACCCAGATTACATCATCGTTTCCGGGTTCAAGAATACAATCCTTTATCACATCATCTTTTATTACTGCTTTTTTTAAAGAGAACAACTTGGAATATTTTTTGGATTTTATATCAAAACTATAGATACCTTTAACAGTATTTACTACTAAAAATTTTTGATTTTTATAACTAACGATCCGTTTAATAATACCTCCATCTCTTCCATCTATATCCTCAATTAAGAACGGAGTGAATATCTCATAATTAAGATTCATTTCAAAAAGCCCAACGGCTGTTCCAATCCATATTATTCCATCATCACCGCCGCAAATAGATGAGATATAATTTGTATTGATATTTTTCGGATTGGAAGTATTCCCTTTATAATGCGCAAACCTTTCTTTATCGGAATAAAACTTATTTAATCCTCCCATACTTGTAGCGATCCAAAGAATTTTTTCTCCTGAATCTTCAGTTTCGTAAATAGCATTAATTAGATTATCGGATAGAGAATTTGGGTTGTATTGATCGTGAGAATAGTTAATATATTGATACCCGTCGTACCTGGTCAATCCCTCCATTGTACCGAACCACATGTAGCCTTCGCTATCTTGATAAATAACGGACACATAATTTTGTGCAAGTCCGTCTTCAGCAGTTATATGCTCAAACTTAAGATTTTTTATTTGGGATAGATTCGCCTTACTCAAGAAGAGTGAAAATAATATGATGAGGCTTGTATGGGTTAGAAACCGAACCATTTATATATCTGCCTTATTATGCCATAATGCAAACCCTCTGGATTATTAGAGGGCGAAATCCATTCGTTAATAATAATCACAAATCTTTGCTATTAAAATTAAGAGTATTTTATTAAAAACAAAAAGGGATTTTTCATATTTCTTTACGTTGAGACTTGCCGCGGCAAGTCTCTACAACTGCTATTGCACTAATCGCAAATTTGATTTTGATAAACGATTATAGAATGATTTCTTTGCCTATATTTGCACACGACAAAAATAAAATTTATGAATGCACGAACTGTTATAAAAAAAAGTGTTTTGCTTTTCTTGCCCGCAGAGGATTTTAACGAAACCGAATTTCTTTCCGTCAAGCAAATGATGGAAAATTCCGGGCTGAAGATATTTATTGCTTCCGATGCGAATATGCTTTGTAAAGGCAGCCACGGTTTAAAAGTTAAATCCGACGTTTCTCTTTACAATGTGAATGTAAACAGTTTTTCGGCAATTGTAATTATCGGCGGGAACGGGATAAAAAAATATTGGGATAATTCTCTACTTCATTCCATTGTAATTCGATTTCATAAAGCCGGAAAAACTACTTCGGCAATATGCAGCGCATCGGTGGTGCTTGCAAAAGCGGGATTGTTAAAGGGTGTAAAAGCCGTTTGTTACCCTGAAAATAAAAATGAAATTGAACGCGAAGGCTCGGAATTCATTGATGCTGCTGTTATTGTGAGCAGCAATATTATCACGGGGAGAGATCCTCAAGCTGCGAGTGAATTTGCAAGCAGAATTATTAGTATGCTATTATAAGAGAATTAAGCAACAAAAACCGAAACCTTAATGACAAACAAATCTCTAAATCAAAATTTTAGATACCTCAAAAACGATACGGTTTCAAAAATCTTTTTCTGATTATACATTGATTATTAGTATTTATTTGGAATTTGTTTTGGGGAATTTATTTGTTATTTGGATTTTTAAATATTTGCCGAACTTAGAATAGAATAAAATTGTTTAGACTACTATGAACAACAACTATAAATATTGCAACAGCTTAACTGCTTATTCAAGATATAAAACTCGCGAAGTAAAAATTGGCGGTTTTCCACTTGGCGGTTTAAATCCGATTAGAATTCAATCGATGACCACAACTGATACGATGAATACTGAAGCAACCGTTGAACAAACAATAAGAATGGTTAATTCCGGCTGCGAATATGTTCGCATCACAGCGCCAAGTATAAACGAAGCGCTCAATCTAAAAAACATAAAAGATGAATTGCGTAAGCGCGGTTATATTGTTCCGTTAATTGCCGACATTCATTTTACACCCAATGCGGCGGAAGCTGCAGCAAAAATTGTTGAAAAGGTACGCGTTAATCCGGGCAACTATGCCGACAAAAAGAAATTCCAGCAGCTTGAATACACAGATGAAGAATACAATGCCGAGCTTGAAAGAATCCACGAAAAATTTACACCGCTTATTAAAATTTGCAAAGAGCATGGAACTACGATGCGAATCGGTACAAATCACGGCTCGCTCTCGGATAGAATTATGAGCAGATACGGCGATACCCCGCTCGGAATGGTTGAATCGGCTTTGGAGTTTTTAAGAATCTGTCGCGAAAATGATTATCACGAGATCGTTCTATCGATGAAGGCAAGCAATACTCAAGTGATGGTGCAGGCTTACAGACTTCTGATTAAAAAAATGGAAGAAGAAGGAATGAATTACCCGCTGCATCTTGGAGTAACGGAAGCCGGCGACGGTGAAGATGGAAGAATAAAATCTGCTGTCGGAATCGGTACATTACTGGAGGATGGAATCGGCGATACAGTGCGTGTATCATTAACCGAAGATCCGGAATTCGAAGCGCCTGTTGCTATCGCGCTTGTAGAGAGATATAAAATTCGACCGACACACAAACTTATCCCGCCGATAGAAAAGTCTCCAAAGAATCCATTTGAATATGAGAAACGGAAAACTTTTGAAGTGGCTTCTATTGGCGGTAACTCGGTTCCGGTTGTGCTTGCCGATTTGAGTAAAATTAAAGTAACATCTTGTTCCGATTTATCAAATGTGGGATATAAATATTCAGCCGATACGGATAAATGGAATATTGCAGACATGGCCTGCGATTTAATTTATCTTGGCAAGGACGATATTCCATTCGATGCGCCACAAAATTTAAAATTAGTTTACGATTTTGAAACATGGTCCAAACTTGTGAACAAAACCAAGGGATTTCCATTCTTCCATTCGATTGATAAATATTTACAAACATCGGCAAAATCTTTTGTTGTAAATTTTGTAAGGATAACTATTGATGATATCTTCAACTCATCTCTTGAAAAAATTAAAAATGACGAAAAAGTAGTATTTATAATTGAAACAGATAACCAACACGGTATGGCTGAACAACGCAGGGTATTTCACGAATTTTTAATTCGTGACATCCATAATCCGGTAATTGTAAAAAGGAACTATAAAAATCTTTCTGATGAACTTGTTAGGCTGTACAGTGCAACTGATTTTGGCGCGCTCCTTATCGATGGCTTCGGGGATGGAGTTTGGTGTTCGGTTGAAAATGTAACTTCGAAACTTGAAACGGACGAATTTGTAAATAGAACACTATTCGGAATTCTGCAAGCCTGCCGGGTTCGCATTTCTAAAACCGAGTACATCGCGTGCCCCTCTTGCGGTAGAACGCTTTTCGATTTGGTGGAAGTAACTAATAATATCCGCAAACGCACCGAGCATTTGAAAGGGATAAAAATTGCGATCATGGGTTGTATTGTTAATGGACCGGGTGAAATGGCGGATGCCGATTATGGATACGTTGGTTCCGGTATTGGCAAAATAACGCTTTACCGTGGCAAGGAAGTAGTAAAAAGGAATATCGAATCAGAATCGGCTGTGGATGAACTCATCGGACTGATAAAAGAGGACGGGAATTGGGTCGGATAAAAACAACAATTATGCCATGGGTTGGTAGTTGTACATGATTGGTAATATCGATATATTTGGACAGTTAAAAAATGAAGGTAAGAATCAATATATCGGAACAGTATAAATTACTTAATTCGGCTTGTAGCAATTTTTCAAGTTGACAAATGCACTTCTAAATTTAGAAGTGCATTTTTTTTATATATATGACGGCGGGTGAAATTATTAAATATATAGAAAAATGGGCGCCCCCGGGGACGGCATTGGAAAGAGACAATGCCGGGCTTCAGGTAGGCGCTTTCGATGAGGAAATTAAAAAAGTTTTCCTCTGCTTGGAATTATCTAAAAAAGCCCTCGATGAAGCCTTGAAAAACAACTGCAATTTTATTTTTACTCACCACCCACTGATTTTCAAACCGTTAAAAAACCTAAATTTCACCCAAGATGAAAAATCTTCCTTGATAAAGACTGTCATTAAAAATAATATAGTAGTTTATTCAGCCCACACAAATTTTGATAATGCAAACGATGGCGTAAGTTTTCAACTTGCAAAGGTTCTTGGACTTCAAAAAATAAAATTCCTTTCGAACCTCGAAGCCAATCAATTCAAAGTAATCGTGTTTGTTCCTGAAAATGCAATTGATAAAGTTGCAGAAGCCATGTTCAATGCGGGCGCCGGAGTAATAGGTGAATACGAAAAATGCAGTTATCGATCGAACGGCCAGGGTACATTCCTCGGTTCGAATAAAACAAATCCGGCAGCGGGAGAAAAAGAGAAATTCGAAAAAGTAAGTGAGATCAGGCTTGAAATATTAGTCGATGCATGGAAATTAAATTCGGTAATCCGGGAGATGTTGAAAGTTCATCCATACGAAGAGCCTGCACACGATATTTATCAGCTAAAAAACAAAAACGTGAACTATGGAACCGGTGCGATTGGCGAATTTGAGAAAGCCCTTCCTGTTAAAGATTTTTTAAAATTAGTTTGCGAAAGATTAAAGACAAATACAATTAGGTACTGTAACGGGAAGAAAAAATCAATTCGAAAGGTTGCTGTTTGCGGAGGCAGCGGCGCAGAATATATCAGCGAAGCAATAAAACAAGATGCCGATGCATTTATCACGGCTGATGTAAAATACCATCCGTTCCAGGATGCCGAGGATAAAATTTTATTAATTGACGCCGGGCATTATGAGACCGAGGTTCACTCGTTAAGTGCGGTTCGAACTAAACTTGAAAAATATTTTTCCGGGAGAGATCAGAAAATAAAAATTTTACAATACACAGGTACTACTAATCCTGTCAAATTTTATAATAATTAAGGAGTAATAAAATTGATTGACCGATTATCAACACTTTTTCACTTGCAGCTAATTGATGATCAATTGGACGAACTCGAAGAATTGCGCGGTGATTTGCCTATCGCAGTCAACGAGCTTAATTCCCAGATTGATAGCATAAAAAGTCAATTAGAGGCAAAGGACAAAGAGAAAAAAGAATCTCTCGAAAAAAGAAAAACGAACGACGAAGATGTAGAGAGACTGCAAAAGAGTCTGAAAAAATTTAAGGCGCAGCTTTACCAGGTTCGTAATAACAAAGAATATGATGCTCTTACGAAGGAAATTGACAGTTCCGAAGAGCAAATAAATAAACTGGAAAACGAGAGCCTTGCACTTGAAGATTTGATTGAACAATTGAAAAAAGAAATTGAAGAAATCACTCCTCAGCTCGACACACTTAAAAAAGACCTGAAAGAGAAAGAAGAAGAGCTGAAAAAAATCATCAAGGCAAATGAAAAGGAAGAAATCCGTCTTAAAGACAAACGAGCACAGATTGAGCATAAAGTGAAGAAAGCCGATTATGCCACATATATGCGCGTGCGGAAAGCAAAAGGCGGAGTCGCAATCTCAACAGTAACTCGAGGTGCTTGCAGCGGATGTCATAATGTTGTACCACCAAATCGCCAGATTGAAATTAGACAGATGAAGCGTTTATACACATGCGAATCATGCGGCAGACTTTTAGTTTCCGCGGACGTTTCCGATTCGGTAAAAACAGAATTTAAATAAAATTTTTATCCCGGAATTATCGGGCGGTTCGCCGCCCGGTTGTTCCACTATCAGACTTTTGAACCAATTGAATAAAGTTGATTACAGCCAAATTGCTCCGACTTACAACGAACGATATAAAGTAAGTCATCTCCCCGGCTTAACAAAATTTCTTACTAATTTGCTCATTGAGCGGAGACCTTTTCGTATACTCGAAACCGGGTGCGGGACAGGGCATTGGTTAAACATTGCAAAGAATTTTTGTCCTGAAATTTTCGGAGCCGATGCATCAATAGAGATGCTGAAAGAATCGACCAAAATAAATCGCAATCTGAATCATCTTTGCGCCGATGCTGATAACCTTCCGTTGAGGGAAAATTATTTCGATTTGATAATGTGTATTAACTCATTCCACTTTTATAAACAAAAAAATGAATTTATTAAAAATGCTTTTCGGTTGCTAAGATCTAACGGTATTTTTTTTATAGCGGAATTAGATCCGTTTCATCAAGCGCATGACTGGTATATTTACAAGTATTTTCCCGGCACATATGAGTATGATTTAGAGAGATATCTCCCAACAAACGTGCAGAGAGATTGCTTTAATTCAGCCGGATTTACAGGGATAACCGAAACTACTCTCGAACACATACATTCGGAATATATTGGCGAAGAAGTTTTAAACGATAAATTTTTACAAAAAGATCAAGCCTCGCAGCTTGCTGCGCTAAGCGAACAAGAATATAAAGAAGGAATTAACAAAATTAAAATTGAACTTAACAACGCCGGTATTCCCCCGATCTTTGAGACAAATCTTTTCTTTACCGTTGTAAGTGGAATAAAATCATAATGATTGTTGACACACAAAATATCTCAGGTCACTTCATCGGAATTAAAGGCGAACAGCATTTCCATATCTTTTAGTAAATAGATATTATTAAGTAACAACAAATAAATTTTGGACTGATAGATGACTCTTGAAAATTCAAATATAATCCAGGCGTTAAATGATATTGGGATGAGTGAGCGGGAATCAAAAGTATATTTTGCGCTTCTTAATAAAAGTAATGCTTCTGTAACGGATTTACAAAGAATCTCCGGAGTCCCCCAGAACAAAATTTATTTGGTACTGGATTCTTTAGTAAAAAGAGGATACTGCCTTGAAAGAAAGGAGGGACGAAGACGCAGATATGAAATAATAGATCCGCAAATTGGTTTATCATCGGCATTTACCAAACTTGAAGATAAATTGAGCAAGTTAAACGGAATTAAGCAAGAGATAAATGACCTTTACCGGAAAGCCGATATTCTTTCAAGTCCATTGGAATATTTTGAAGTAATTCATGGCAACGACAATATTCATCATCATTATCTCGAACTTGTAAATAAAACGAACGAGGAGCTGCTTGGATTCGGAAGGAGACCTTATGCTTACAATACAGACGAAGGCATGGCAGAACAGGATCAAGCCGAACATGGTATTCTCGAAAGGGGCGGCATTCAAAGATGGATTTATGAGATAAATCTACCGGACGATATTAACATAATTGATGATTTACAAAATCTTCAAAGGAGCGGCGGACATTTTCACATTGCGGCCTCCTTGCCGTTAAAGATGATGATCTTTGATCGGAAAACTTTATTTATTGCGGAAGAAGAACCGCTATCAAAGAGAGGTGAATTATACATGTCCGTAATTAAACAACAGATAATCGTAGATGCATTCAGAGCCTTGTTCGAATTCTTCTGGAATAATTCAGTTGAACTTAATGAGTGGATAAAAAACTATTCGGAGGAAAGCGTACTGTAATAGATATTCAACTTGTCGAATATTTAAAAAAATTTTGATACGAATCATATTCATAGCTTTATTCTCTAATTTTTTTTCTCGGAGCGCAATTTTTGTTTTTCATACTTATCCATCAATATTTTAAAATTATCCTCGTTTCGCACATTATCAAGATCTGTGTCATTTTCAATATATTCAAAATTATCGAATCCCTTTTGGATAGATTTCTCAAGGTATTCAAGTGATTCGGATTTTTTCCCGACAAGCGAATAATAGCATGCAAGATTATAATAACCGCCCGGATCATCATTTTTAAATTCTAAATATTTCGTTGCAAGAGATATGGCATTTTCATAATCACGTATTTTTGCGTATAGGTTCGCCCTCAGATTGTAAACTACAGGATCATCAGGAACAAGTTTTTCATATCTGATGTAATTCTCCATTGCTTTTTCGTACACTTCCATTACAAAATACAGATTACCTAAATTTAAAACTGCATCAGAATAATTTGGATTTAGTTCCAATGTTTTTTGGTAATTATAAAGAGCCGCATTATAATCGTATAACCCTAAAAAATTAGTATTGCCTAAATTGAAATAATAAGAATAATCTTCAGGATTCAGTTTAATGGCTTTTTCGTAATTGATTTTTGCATTTTGATAATCTTGCATATTGGAATAGGTATTGGCTAAAACATAATAGGCAAGAGAAATATCGGGATTCAGTTCAATTGCTTTTTGGATATAATTTTGAGCTTTATTGTAATCGCCAAACATGTTATAAACGCCCCCTAATGCAATCCATGAATCAATGTTGTCTGGATTTAACTCAACGGCTTTTTCAGCATACGACACTGCTTTTTCGCGTTCTCCCATAAAACCAAATGATTCAGCCAATAGAATATATGTATTTACATATTTTGGATTTAGCGCTACGGCTTTAGCTCCCATCGCGATTGCACTCGTGTAATCTCGCAGATTGTTATATGCGCTAATTATATTAGCAAATGGAATAACCCACTTAGGGGCAAATTCAATTGTTTTTTGAAAATATGTAATTGACTGCTTAATATCCTCGTTATTACCGTACATATTTCCCAGGTCGGCGTACATCAAACCGATAGTATTAAAACTATAAGCCGCTGTTGGTTCCAGTTCTACCGACCTTTCTAATAAAGATATTGCTTTCTTTAAAGAATCCTTGTTGGTATGAGCATAACTTCTTGCTTCAAGAAAAAGTTGACGTGCTTTATAAGATTTGTATAAAGGGTGACTTTCGCCTAACAGATCAATTGCAATTTTCATTAGTTCAGAAGCATTTTTGAAATATGAATTAGAGTCATAGTAATCTTCAACCAAATATGCATTTATAACTTTTTGAGCTTCGTTTTGTAAAGCTGCGCCTAAATTTCTGTTAATGTATCTAATCAACCTATCATCACCTGACAAAAGTAAGTTTTTATAATAAAAGTAAGCACAATCATCTTTGGGTTCGATTAGCCGATTTTCTTTAAGCGCTTTATCGAAAGAGTGATACTCCACTTTATACAATGTATCGATCTCAAGTTCAAATCCTTTCCCGGTGTCTAAAACTGATAACAATTCACTGTTTGGATTGTTTTTTCGTTCTTCATACTCAGCAAATAAAACCGGATCCACTTTCCCAATATCCGCATCAGGATCACCGGTTATTATTGGAGTCTGATTTAGTGGATATGTTTCTTTTTTAACATTTGTGTAAAGATAATTCTGAAGTTCGAATGCCGTAACAATCTTATCGTTATCGGAATCAGCTAATCCCACTAAACCGTTTACAAGATAATATGAAAAAACCCCCCTTCCATTTCCCCATTTTGAACTTTCGTAAGAAAGTTCTCCGGGTTTGCTTGATAATACTTTTGTTTCATTTTGCCATTGTTGTTTAAGAGAGGCATTTGTCAATTCCACTCCCTTAATGCCGCCGGCTAAGAAACCTGAACGGCATGCATCGGCAAACAAAATAACCTTAACATTTTTCGAGGTCATCGTCATAGTGAATGCTTTTAGGTTTTCAACTTGTATGGCGCCTCCCGCATAATAAACCGATTTAGGACAGTCGTATGCAAGTAAAAATCCGTTTTGAATGATAGTTTCTGTTTCTATATCACCGTGTCCTGAAAAATAGATTATTGCTTCATCATACGGCTCCGATTCTGCCATCAGCCAAATTAATTCACGATAAATATTTCCCTGTGTTGCCTCATTATTCAGTAAAAGTCGAATATAGGAAGCATCAATTTTATATCCGGTTTGTGAAATCAGGAAGTTATAAAAAGCAACTGCATCATCATCGGCATAGTTAAGTGATTCGATATTTTGATACTCCGAAATACCAATGACTACAGCGCGTATTGTTCCTTGCCTCTCTTTATCCAATTCAATGAGCTCTACACCTTTTTCATGAACCTGGCATAATGAGATATTTAGAAAAATACCAAGCAATAACAATATACTTTGTGAAATTGATTTCATTAATTAGCTATTTTTTTCTTGGAATACATCGGCTACAATTAAATTATAATTATATTTTTTATTATCTCAAATGGACAATTAAATTTGGTAACGGTTGAATTATTTTCAATCTGTGAATTTTTATTCTGTTATCCAGCCCATTGTTTGAGAAACTCCATCATCTTTTGCTTGCTGTAAGATCCGTTTTCTTCAAGCGATCCAGTCTCCTGCGATTGAAGGAGCATTCCGTTTTTATCAAGAATAAAAAAGTGAGGGTAGCCTTGAATTAACGGGAATTTCATAAGGAATTTCTCGTTTTTATTTTCCTCACTGTAATTCACTTTTACAACAATATAATGCTCTTCAATAAAAGATTTCACTGCGGGAGTTTTTTTTATAAAATCATCGAGAATATGACACCACTTGCACCATTCGCCACCAACATCAAGAAGAATTCTTTTATCGTAACTTTGCGCTTGTGTAATTGCAAATTTTAAATCGGTTTGCGGATCGCTTTTGGGGTCAAACTTCTTCGATAAATCCAATTCTGCTTCATTTTTACAAGAAACAAATAGAATTGAAAAAACAAATATCAGCGCCGATATTTTTTGTATCATAAAACCTTCTGTTTTAGAACGAAAAATAGATATAACACCCAACAAATACGTATTATTTTTTTATTACGATATTTTGAAGGTAGTAATATAATTGGTTATCTTAATCATAGCATTTGACACATTCAATGGAAGACAATGATAGATAAAAAGCAACTTCCGTTTTTATTGAATTTAATTGATGACGATACTGATGAAGTCCGCAGAAAAGTGTTTGAAGAATTATCCCGGTACGGGCTTTCTCTCGAAATCGATTTGAAAGAGTATTATTCAATTCTCTCCGAAAATTCACATGCTGTTATTGAACCACTCATCGAGAATAACCGGCGCGAATGGCTTGTTTCTAACTGGCCTAAATGGAAATTTGAAAATGACGAATATACACAGCTTGAAAGTGCAATCAATATAATTTCAGTTTACCAACTTGGATTAGATAGACGTTCTTCACTTCGCAGCCAACTTGATAGATTAGCGGAAGATTTTCTATCCGCAAATTACCTCAATGATGAGTTTGATCTCTCTTATTTTCTTTTCGAGGAAAAAGGATTAAAGGGCGATAAGGATAATTATTATGATCCATTGAACAGTAATCCTGTTTACGCAATTGAAAACAAAAAAGGACTGCCCATTACACTTTGTATCATTTATATGCTCGTTGGCAGCCGTTTAGATTTTAAAATTGAAGGCTGTAATTTCCCCGGTCATTTTATGTCGAAAATTTGGGTGGATAACGAAATGATTCTTGTTGATTGTTTCAACGACGGAAGAATGTTGTTCGAGAACAATATTCGTAAAATAGCAAAGGATTCTGCCGATGCAGTGATGGACATTGTAAATATGAATACTTCGTCAGCATTAATAATTAAGCGTGTTATAAATAATTTGATTAATGCATACGAAAATAAAAAAGACAAAACCAATGTGGACTTATTCATGTCGCTTTTCGATTCCACGTTCCCGGAGAAATAAATGGATATTTTTCATCTCATCATTTTGATATTAATTGCTGCAATATTTGGCGGTATAGGCCAGAGTGTTGCAGGCTATAACCTTTCCGGCTGCTTTTTAGGTATAGTAGTTGGTTTAATTGGCGCCATTGTTGGTCCGATGGTAGCTGCGTACAACGAACTCGACCCTATTTTCAAAATCAGCATCATGGATAAAGAATATGAAATGTTTTGGTCCATGGTGGGCGCTTTGGTGTTGTCTTTCATTGTCGGTCTGTTCAGAAGAATGAGCGGGGCGAGGAGATAACCGAACGAAGAATGTAGAATGTTGAAAATACGCTAAGATTTTTTTCGTACGTGTAATCCATAGAATATGTTATACGTAACATCATCCTTTAGGATGATTTGTTCGAATAGCATTGTCGTTTACGGCAATGCGGTTCAGAAATTATACTGATAACAAACATGAATAAAAAATCAAATAGATTAATAGACGAGCAAAGTCCCTATCTTTTACAACATGCTTACAATCCTGTTGACTGGTTTGCATGGGGAGATGAAGCTTTTTCGAAAGCACGCAAAGAAGACAAACTAATATTCTTGTCGATTGGTTATTCCACATGCCACTGGTGTCATGTTATGGAACATGAATCATTCGAAGATGAAGAAGTTGCCGGGTTAATGAATAGGGTATTTGTATCGATAAAAGTTGACCGTGAGGAGCGTCCGGATCTCGATCATATTTATATGTCCGTTTGCCAGATAATGACGGGCAGCGGCGGATGGCCATTATCAGTTGTGTTGACGCCGGATAAGAAACCATTTTTTGCCGGGACGTATTTTCCAAAAGAGTCCCGTTACGGTAGAATTGGATTCATCGATCTAATTCATAATATCGAAAAAGCATGGAAAGAAAAGAGAGTTGAACTTGAATCCTCCGCCGACTCAATAATCCAGTATCTTGAAATCGATAATAAAAGTACCGGGACACCAATTGCAAATAGTATTTTTGGAAAGACATTTCAGCAATTCAAAAGCCGGTTCGATGAACAATATGGCGGATTCGGTACCGCTCCAAAATTTCCATCGTCGCATAATCTAATGTTTCTTCTAAGGTACTGGAAGCAATACAGCGATAGTGAATCATCGCGAATGGTTGAAAAGACTCTTACCGAAATGCGTAAAGGCGGCATGTTCGATCAGGTCGGTTTTGGTTTTCACAGGTATTCAACGGATCAGAGGTGGTTTCTTCCTCACTTCGAAAAAATGCTTTACGATCAGGCAATGCTGGCGATTGCATACACAGAGGCGTTCCAGGAAACGGGAAATGAGGATTATAAAAATACTGCATGCGAAATTTTTGAATACGTCCTTCGAGATATGACTTCTCCCGAAGGTGGATTCTATTCTGCCGAAGATGCGGACAGTGAAGGTGAGGAAGGAAAATTTTATGTGTGGAATGAGAAAGAACTAATTTCCTTGCTCGGTGAGTTCGATGCAGCATTTATCATGAAAGTATTTAACGTAACTAAGTCTGGGAATTATTTTGAAGAAGCATCGCATAAGAATACCGGAGAAAATATTTTCTATTTGTCGAAATCTTTGGAGGAAATCTCAAATGAATGTGGAATGGATATCAAGTCATTCAAAACAAAGTTAAGCGGCTTGAGGAATATTTTATTCAATCATCGCGAGAAAAGAGTCCACCCACTTAAAGATGATAAAATACTTACTGATTGGAATGGATTGATGATAGCTGCCCTTGCTATCGCGGGACGTATTTTTGAAGAAAAAAAATATTTAATTGCGGCTGAGAAGGCAGCAAATTTTATTTTGAATTACATGACGAATGAAAACGGGAAATTATTGCATCGATTCAGAAATGGCTGCGCGGGACTTGATGCACATATTGATGATTACGCTTTCATGACGTGGGGTCTGATTGAGCTTTATGAAGCAACATTTAACGCGGAATATTTAAAGACGGCGATGAAGCTAAACGATGTATTGATTCAAAATTTTGGGGATGTGAAAAACGGCGGATTCTTTTTCACTTCATCTGATTCCGAAGAACTTATCGTTCGTACAAAGGAGTATTACGACGGCGCTATTCCATCCGGGAATTCTGTAGCAGCAATGAATTTAATCCGGCTCGAAAAATTTTCGGCGAATCCGGAATACGGAAAACTCGCTCATGGTCTTTTCGGTTCAAATTCAGATGCAGCGAACAATTCACCTTCTGCATTTACTCATCTTATAAACGCGTTCAACTTTGCTTCCGGTCCATCGTATGAAATCATCATTGCAGGTGAACCGGATTGGGACTCGACTAAAAATATGATTGAAATCGTAAATCAAGATTTTATTCCTAATAAAGTTGTAATGCTTGCGGATGAAAATCTAAAAAATATTTTTCCTCATCTTGCCGGATATATATTTATCGAGGGAAAAGCAACTGCATACGTCTGTAAAAACTATGCATGCGAGCTACCCGTAAACGAGCCTCATCAACTCGCTAAGATTTTTGAGAAACTGTAACCGGGATGGTTTATTTTCGCTTATCAAATTCTATTCAAAAATTGTAAAGTATATTTTTATTGGGACTGGAATCATCAACATGAATAAAACAAAAAATATGTTGTCTGTACTGTTTCTAATTTATTTCACATTCACGTATGCTTCATTCGCTTGCACGACTGCTGTAATCTCGGGCAAATGTACAAATGACGGCCGACCTATCTTGTTAAAAAATCGAGACACCGATGAACTTGAAAACAAGCTGGTTTATTTCATTGACGGAAAATATCAATACATCGGACTAGTAAATTCGAATGACGTTGAAGGATTGGATGTTTGGGCTGGATTCAACAATGCCGGGTTTGCAATTATGAATTCCGCATCTTACAATTTGAAGATGAATGATACGAGCAACGCTGAAGGATTAGAAGGAGAACTGATGAAGAAGGCTTTGATGAACTGCACCACCGTCGATGATTTCGAAAATTTATTGAAAGAATTACCAAAGCCTTTGGGTGTTGAAAGTAATTACGGAGTGATTGACGCGCTTGGTAATGCCGCATATTTCGAGACTAATAATTTTATTTACACAAAGTATGACATAAACGATCCGGCAACAGCGCCGAACGGATATTTGATCCGTACTAACTTTTCATTCAGCGGTGAAAAGGACATGGGTGCCGGCTATGTAAGATTTGATACTGCCTCGGATATTTTTGAAGATGCTTATAAGTCCGGAACTATCTCCGTTGATTTTATTCTGAAAAACATTCCCCGATGTCTTAAGCAGTCATTAACCAAAACAGATCTCACCCAAAACTTACCCGATTCGAATCAGCACGATAAATTTTGTTCAATTCGAGATTTTATCCCTCGATATTCAACATCGTCCGCAATTGTAATCCAGGGGATAAAACCGGATGAACAACCGGCGCTAACTGCCATGTGGACAATCATGGGATTCCCCTTAGCATCGGTTGCTATTCCTGTTTGGTTGAATAATGATTGTGTTCTCCCTAATATTTTAGCGGGAGATGATGATGGAGTCGCTCCATTATGCAAGTTATCGCTTCAATTGAAAAAAAATATTTTCTCAGTTCGTACTGGAAATAGCGAAGATTACATTGATTTATCTGCCGTAATTAATAAAGCCGGGACAGGCATTCTCCAAAAATTGATGCCGCTTGAAGATGAAATAATATCCCGCGCAAAAATTCTTCAACAAGAATGGAGAATAAAAGGAATAGATTTTTTCGGCATGAAAAACTTTTATGATTGGGTGGATGAAAAAATAAAATCAGAATTTGAAGAGCTACTCCACTGAGATCCTGATTTGGATTGAATAAATACTCATCAAATGGACGAAGATATTAATCAGGCTATTAGAACTGATTAATCTTTGTGGCTTGGTGACTTTGTGGCATTTATTTTTTGCCACAAAGGCACGAAGAACTTTTTTGTCGAACCCGATAGTAAAAATCACTTTTAGTAACGCAGCAAGTTGTATTTGAATAGAAACTGAAGTGTAAGATTGGAATCTTCGATTTTGGACATGTAATAATATTTCAATTCACCACCCAAAGAAATATCATCATTCATCGGGAAATAATATGAGAGAGCCGAGTAGTAGCCATTACTGAATACTGTACTCGATACTTTATTATTATAAAAATCGGTATCGGATAAAAGCAAATAAACACCTACCCCGGATGACACTTCAAAATCTTCAAATAATTCCATGGAAAAAACGAGAATGATGGGGATTGCGGCTAAAGATATTTTCACATCCGCTGTGCCGTAATCCGATTCAAAATTTTTCTTGTTCAAAGAATATAACGAAAGGTATCCCGATTCAATTCCTACTCTAAGCAGATGTTCCGGCTGCCACATAAATTTGGCAGTTAGATTAAACGAATGCGGATTAAATCCATCATCATTGATGAATGAGGAAATATAATATGAGTAACCCAATCCGATAACGGCATTCACATTATAGGTCGTATCATTTTCTTGCGCAAAGCACTCGATGGAAATTATTATCGAGAACAAAATCATTATCGATATTTTTGATCTTATTCGTGTCATAAATAAAATTCGGTTTTTATTAGTCATTCCTTCGCATAATAAAACGACGCTACGATGGTTGGATAATTTGTAAGTATGCCGTCAAACTCGCTTTCAAAAATAAACTGCTGAATGAACTGCGCTTGATCAAGCGTCCACACAAATGCTTTTTTCCCTTCACGATGTATAGTGTTAACTTCATCGGGATAAGTACCGAGTGTCCAGCGCGGCGCCCATACTTGCGATTTAGCCGAATTAAATTCTTTCAAACTCAGTTCGCATAATGATGGAACAGATTGATAATCTGGATACGCTAATAAGTTGTTAAGCATAAATTCAGTTGGCAAGCCGACATCTATTTGTAAATTTCTGCCCATTAGTTGTGCCCTATTTAAAATATCCCGCTGAATTTCAATAACATACGGCATCGAGTTTTTTTCCGATTTCATATCGAGCCAAACAAATTTCAGTCCTGTTCCATTCAACACAAATTCAAGCGCTTCGCGAAGTGTTGGGATTTCTTCTCCGAATTTTAATTTCACAAATGATTTTAACTGAGCGATCGTATAATCCTCAACCGGGCCCATCAAATAACATTCCTGCACCTCACGCAGATTAATATTCGAATCGTGATATAAGAACGGGACATTATCTTTGCTAAGCATTACATCAATTTCGATTCCGTTTGCACCGAAATTTTCAACGTGGGAAATTATTTCCAATGAATTTTCCGAGGCGCCTAAAAAATCCGAGTTCCTGCCGCCGCCTCTGTGAGCAAGAATATAAAAGTCATCATTCTTCACTGATTCACTGAATGGCCTGACATAAACAAACTGCAATTCAGTTGAGCGGAATTCCGAACCTTCACCGAAGGTGCCGAAAATCGAAAATACTAATCCTTCATCGCCGCCGTGCAAAAGCGAGTCGATTCCCGATCGTTTACTGATTGCAAGTCTTGTCAAACCGGTTTCCGTGTTTACCGCATGTCTCCATTTTCCTTCAAATAAAATAACCGAATCGCGCATGCCGCTATTTAAAATAAAACAATTCCCTTTATTCCTGCCGAATACCGAAAGAGTTTCATTATGCCATTTAGCAACTACAACATCGCCGAATTGCCCGGATCCTTTTACTACCCTGTATACTCCTTCGATCCTATTTTTTATTTCAGCGGGAATCGGTTGGGTGTTATTTAAAATACTTGCTTCATTAAACTGTGGATCAGTGATACTATAATCCGGCTCGCATGATAAGCACACAACGACAACAATAATTAAGAGAAGGAAAGTCTTTATCATAAATTTATTCCTATCACAGCTTCGGGAATAAAGTGATAACGATCCCACGTAGGGAATGTAGCCCATGCAGGCAAATAGTAGCGGATATAATTTCCTTTGACACCGAGAATTATAATATGATCTTTCCATAACGGCTGCTCGATGTAAAATCCTATCGAACCGCCGGATAAAAAATTTCTTTCGATTATTGATTCAACATCATCGGCATATTGGGCGAGTTTGGTTATGAATGCTGCTTCGGCTTTACATGAGATAGTAAATTTTTCGAAAGCAAACCCCGCAGATATATTCGGGTAAAATATCCAACTGTATACTTTATTATCAAAACCGAAACCCCGGAGTTTACCATACATTAATGAAGCATCGTAACCAAGTGAAAAGGCTAATCTATTTAAGCAGAGATTCCATTGCAAACCGAGTTGGAAATTCCGTGTAATGATATTCGTGCTTACGCTCCCGGTTAAAGCGAATCCGTAAATCAATCCAAATCTTGCCTGGTATGAAAAGTACGGCGCGTATATATCTGCGCTCACTTCCTCAACAATGTCTTCCGGAAGTTTAGCCAGATAAAGCGCCAGTTGATCGCGATACTCACTCCAGTGCAGAGTATCGGGATAAAGAAAACTATTTGATGCGGTTGCACCATATTGGCTGAAAAGTACCTTCGAGGAGAATAGTAGAAATGAAGTTAGAGCGAAAGTAAATATTTTGTTTTGCCAGTTGGACATATTGTAAATTCACTTGATAAGTAAATGCACATAAACAAAATACAAATTCTTAAAACAATATACTGTGAAGAAATTGGTTTTCGGATCTCTTTTTTTTGATCTCATCCAAATCGAGATACTTTTAGATTTCTTAGTGACTTAGTGCCCTCGTGGCAATTTTAATCAACGCCACTAAGGCTCGAAGACATAAAGAATTATACTGACAAAATAATTTTTAAGTCAACTTCGACTTTAAGGCAAAATCCTAAAACTGATTTATAGTGAGTATATTTTCAAAAATAATTCTGAGTAGTTTTTTTTAATTCAATAATAGCAATTGGAATTCCGGTTTGTGTCCGGGCGAAAATTTTACGCCGGGTGCGGGGAGATGAAACATGTTAAAAATTGATTTTAAGAGTGCGGCAAAGTCGCCTTCGATTGGAATCAATTCAAGGTCGTAATCGAAGCTGAGTATAAATTCTCTTTCCGTAACATTATTCCTTCCGCTATATCCCAAAGCGATTTGCAGAAAATCCGGCCAATATTTTTCCATTTGTTCTGGAAGCAGGTTATTCACTTTCGCCGATATAAAATATATGTGATAATCATAAAGATCATTCACCTTGAATGCATGCTTTGAAAGCGGATAATAAAGGCTCCACTTGAATTGAAAATTTTTAAAGAAAGGTACTTTTTCCTGAAGCATGCTATACCCAACGCCCGACCAATTCCAAATCAAATCTTCAGGATCGAATCCATATTCGCTTAAGCCGTCGCCGACTTCGATAGCAAAGGCATGAAAAGCCGATACACCTGCTGCCCACCACAATGCTTCATCTTTGTCATGACCACCCCATTTTAAAATTTCATCTATAGAATGAAACATAAAATACGAAGTATAAAAATGACCAATTTTATCTATCGCAAGATGAGCATCGAAAACTCCCTGTCCTTCTTGGAAGAAACGGAAAGAACGGAAATCATTTTTCCACCAGACCCCGTAAGCATAACCGAGCGTACCGAGCGCCATTCCCCCTGCCGCGTACTTAGACATATTATATTTCGACCAAAACGAATGAGAGATTTCGGTTGAATCAACAACTTCAGTTGAGTCCTGCGCAAACATTGTTTTATTTGTTGATAAAAGAAATGCCAGCAGAAGTATATTCAGTAATAAGAGATTAGCATTTTTTTTAGAAATCAAAATAAAGCCCTATTAAACTTAGAGATACACGTTTTGTATAAAATTGTCCGCGGTCTTCCAACCCGGTTCTGTATGTATATGCGAACCGAATCGCACTCGATTCCGATTCAAAAAATTTTAAACCGGCTTGATAACTCTGCGTAGAACCCCACGCCGCTTCCGATTTGAATTTAATATCAACTGCACCGTATAATTTGATTCCTTCAGTTAAGATAATGTCTCCACCTTCAATTCCGATCTGAATATTCCAGCGCTTGTTGTATTCGGGAATTGTATAAGTGTCAAATCTGATTCCTCCGTAAAGCCACAAGTTAGGATTATCAACCTTATATGCAGTTATTAGCGGGATGTAATCTTTTGCGTAATTGATTGCCTTGATATTCAGCTTGTCCACACCGTCATCAGCAAGGTGTGCGCTATAATGTCCGTATCCTGTGCGTAAAACCAAATTATCCGTCAAACGAATATCGAAAGGGAGATCGACAAAGAAACAAGCTGTGTGTACTTCAACAACATCGGGTTGTTTATATAGACTTGCATAAACCGTAGCGCCCAAGCTAACCTGCACAAGGTAATCATAAAAATAAAACTGCAATATTCTTTGTGAACTTCCGATAGCTCCAATAAATCTTCTCGAAAGTAAATCTTTGTTCAGTGAAAATTGCTGGGCAGTTCCGTCAGCGAATATCTTTGGGAATACTCTTTCATTAGGGAAGAATTCAATTCCCTTTTCTGAAACATCATTAGAAGAGTTTTGCGCAAAATTATTTACGAACTGAATCTGAAAATTGATTAAATCAGAATCACTAACAACGCATTGCGCATGCGCACCGGCTGAAACAAAAACCAAAAACAGAATTAATAACTTTTTAATATGATCTCCAAAAAAAACATCCAAAACTAATCTATTTCAATTCTACATTCAACGCAGTCATTCGTTTTGTTTTACAAATCACTGTTGTCCAAAATAATTCCAACTTAGTAAATAATATTCGATTGCATATTGTTTTCATAAGCTTTCGTCATTGTTGATAATGAATCCCTCTCATTGCGTCCCATACGGGACTTTTCTTATGAAGGAAGAAATCATAGTACTAAAAATATTTTGTCCCCACCGGGACAATTCGTTACAAATATGTATATAAACTGACATTATCTTACAATCCCGATAGGGATTAAATATTTATAGTAAATCATTCTCGATCTTCGAATTAAGTCCCATCGGGACGAAATATGAGAATTTTATTTTGGACAGATATATTACAAATAAAAAATATTCAATGACGATAATCGGTTAAAAAGATTTTCAGACCCAAAGACAAACATGTTCGATTCCATTAGTCAATATTATCTTCAATTATCCAAAGAGGACAGGTTTAATCAGAACAAATTTTTAATACTGGCTGGATTTTATTACATTTATAATTATTAAACACGAACCCGAGAATAAAGATGAATAAATTTTATCTCTTAAGTGCCGCTTACTTAATTGGATTTATACAATTGTTTTCTCAACCACAGGAAGTACCGGGATTATCCTCAATTACATTCTACGACTTGATGAACACAGTCAAAGTCCTTGCCGATAAAGAATTCGGCGGCAGACTCGCCGGCAGCGAAGGTTACAACAAAGCTGCGAGTTATATGGCTGATAAATTTGCCGGATTGAATTTAATGCCGTTGGGCGATGAAAAATATTTTCAGCATTTCAATATTGAGTATGATGAAATATTACCGCCGTGCGAATTAAAATTAGTGAGCGGCGATGAAGTAATAAAATCTTATCAACTCGGAGATGATTTTGTGTGCCGCGGATTTACGGGCGCGGGTAATTTTACTGCACCAATTGTGTTCGCAGGTTACGGGCATTCTATGCCGGAGATTGGATATGACGATTATGCCGGGATTGATGTTAAAAATAAAATAGTAATGTGTTTTAAATATACACCGGCATGGAAGATTGGCGATAGTGCTTGGCGCGACGAGAATCCGCGCGAGAAATCGAGAGTTGCATTTGAACATGGAGCAGTAGGAATTTTATTTGTATCGCTGCCGAATGATGCAAAGCCGCAGAAACCGATTGGAAGCACTATTGCCGGCAGCGGCGAGCAGATTGAAACTTTCCCACAACTTCATATTGATATTCCTGTTGCGAATGATTTTCTTGAAGAGACAGGATACACTTTAAAAGATTTACAAACCCGGATTGATTCGACGAAACAACCGTTTTCAATTCCATTAAAAACTTCTGCATTCTTAAACATCAACACAAAGTATACGAAAGAACAACCGACAATGAATGTTGTCGGGATGATGGAAGGATGCGATCCCATATTTAAAAATCAATATGTAGTAATCGGCGGGCATCTCGATCATGTAGGAACGCAGGCTGATGAAATCTATTTCCCTGGTGCGAACGACAATGCGTCCGGTTCCGCCGCAGTATTGGGAATTGCCGGGGCATTTGCCGAGAACGGAATCCTTCCAAAGAGATCGATATTATTCGTTTTATTTTCTGCCGAAGAACATGGATTGGACGGCTCAAAGTATTTCGCCGACCACTCCCCCGTTCCGCTTGATTCAATTACGGCGATGTTGAACTTTGATTGCGTTGGTCATGGCGACAGTATCAGAATTGGAGGCGGTAAAAGCTCACCGCAGCTTTGGAATATTGCCTGTTCAAAAGACAAAGAATTTTTTAATATGATGATCGAAGGAACCTGGGGCGGCGGTGGAGCGGATGCAACTCCTTTCCATGAAAAGGGAATTCCGACTTTGTATTTTGTTACAACAAACAGTTACACATACTTGCACGAGATAGGCGATAAACCTGAAACGTTGAATCCGGTTTTGTTCGAGACAATTACCAAGCTCGGTTATCTCACAGCCTTCGAAGTTGCGAATGGAAATTATCAACGAGAACAAATTATTAAATAAAGACTCCGTGTACTCTGTGCATCCTCTGTGGTACTCAGTGTAACTTTTTTTCTTACACAGAGGGACACAGAGAAGTCACTGAGAACCACTGAGTTTTAAAATGGAAAAATTTTATGGTAAACATCTACGATGGAATAATCTGGTATGTTGTTTTTCTTTTATCAACAACCTTTCACGAGGCGGCACATGCTTTTTCTGCAATGAAGATGGGAGATTTGACTGCTTATAACAGCGGGCAGGTATCGTTGAATCCCGTGCCGCATATTAAACGCGAACCGGTTGGAACAGTGCTCGTTCCGGTAATTTCATTCTTTGCTGCCGGCTGGATGATGGGATGGGCGCGAACACCGTATAATTACGAATGGGCTTACACACACCCGAAAAAAGCCGCGGCAATGGCGGCGGCTGGACCCGTGGCAAATTTTATTCTTTTATTCCTCGCCGGATTGCTGATTCATGCTGGGATATACTTTGGTGTTTTCTATGCGCCGTCTTCCATCACAATATCTAGTTTGGTGGGTTCATACTCGACCGGCGCATTCGAAGTGCTCGCAAAATTTTTGAGTATATTGTTTTCGTTGAATTTGATACTGTTCGTTTTTAATTTGATTCCCTTCCCTCCACTCGACGGCAGCGGAATTATTCCGATGTACCTGCCCGATGAAGCCGGAAGAAAATACATGAACTTTGTCCGCACTTCCGCTTTCTCGTTGATTGGATTATTGATCGCGTGGAAGTTGTTCGATTTGATTTATTTTAAAATTCACCTCGTGTTTATCAATCTGTTGTACTGGGGAAGCAACTACCAATAATGTAAAGATAGAAATAACATATCTATCGCGGAATTAGCGGCGGCGATATGTCATTTCTAAGCCCGTTACTTCAACCGCGCTGCGGTTGTTCTTTCGTACTTCTGTTGTTGTTACCGATGTTGAACTGCGTTGCAGTTCGGCGTAATCTGAAATTCAAAGCTGTTTTTCCGTTATTAATCTTTCGATGGACATTTACTATCACGACCGCGAAGCGGTCAAATCTCTGTAATAAATCCAGGAGAGATGGAAAGTCGATGCCGAAGGTATCGAAGTGAAGACTTCAAAAAGAAATGACATATCTACCACGGAAATAGAGGCAGAGATATGTCATTTCTAAAAGTTATAAAAAACACTTACCTCAGCAGCACCGTCTTTCTGCAATCAAAGAAATCATTCACACGAAGAGTGTAGAAATAAACTCCGCTGGGTAAATCTCCCGCATCAAAAACCAAATTATATCTTCCGGCTGACTTGTACTCGCTGACCGGAGTTTTCACCAACTCGCCTAAAAGATTAAATACTTCTACTCTAACATTACCGGCTTCCGGTAACATATACTCAATCGTGGTAGTTGGATTGAATGGATTGGGATACGCTTGCGATAAAAAGAATGATAACGGTATTTGGTTTGGGTTGTTTTCTTCAATATCAACAATCCCATTCTTTGCAATATCATCTAAAAGTATTGCAGCGGATTTAGCGATGTTCACCATAAATTCAGGATTTAGCGTGTCCCAGGTGTCAGTCGGTCTATGGTAATTTGGATCTTCATGTACACCAGTTCCTTCTGAAAAACAAAATATAGGTATTCCTTTGCCAGTAAATCCTCTTGCGTTGGCACATCCAAAATGTTTAGTATCCAATACGATTTTTAGTGGAATATTCGTTGATATAACCAAATCATCTAAATGATAGTAAATACCCCATGATTCTTTTTTATCAGTGCACAATAAGATTGTACCAGGCCAAAGACTATCATAACCAACCATGTCAAAATCGATAAAAAGCATAAGTGAGTCCTGTTGATTAAATAGCTTTTGTGCTAAGACTTCAGATCCACGTAAGAACCATTCCTCATCAGGAAAAGTCGCGAATTTAAGCGTTAGCGGAATAGGATATTTACTAAAAACACGGGCGAGTTCAATAAGCATTGCAACGCCGCTTCCATCGTCTTCGGCACCAGGCGCACATAACCATGTGTTCTCTCCTGGTGAATGATGATAAATATCACAATCGGAATGTGCTGTTAGAAGAATGTATTTATCTTGTTTTGCTGTTCCAACTTTCGTAGCAAGTATGTTCTGCAATAATGGAATAGTTCTATCATTCCAGGTAGTGCCGCCATCGTAAGTTCTTATTGCGGAATATTCTTTCCCTATTACAATTCCGTTCGATAGATCAAGAAAGACAAAATCGCTTATTATGAAAGGTTCCGATAAAGTTGAAATCAACTCCCAGTTTATTCCGCCATCGATTGTATGAAATATTTTATTTTCCGAATCAGTTACCCAACCTTCATTTTGGCTGATGAAGTATATTTTCTGCTGATCGCTGAACTGATTTTCTGAACTAATTCGCAGCCAATTTATTCCGGCATCATATGAAAAATAAACTTCGCCCGCTGAACTTGCTGCCCAAATTAGAAACGAATCAAATGAGAATATAGAAAATAGAGGATTCGTAAAATTAATCTGAATTTCTTGCCAGGTTAATCCAGCATCTTCACTTCTGAACATCATTCCAGTTCCAGTCTTTGTCTGGTTGTTCCCAATGAGAATAATTGTATTCCTACCCAAGGCAACGCCGTTCTGTACAACAAAATTATTATCCACTATTATTTCAGTCCAACTGCTGCCGAAGTTATTACTCCGCCATATACTGCCTCCTATATGGGCTGCTATTGTTACCTGAGGTGATGGAGTAATAAAACATACCGCCGTATCCAGTGTTGTTTTGAATCTGTTCCATAGTTCTCCTCCATCAAAAGAATAAGCAAAATCGCCATTGCGCCCCATGGATATGATAGTGTCTTTTCCGAAAGTTGATATCCAATCAAGCCTATCAACTTGGCGAGTTGCTGACTTTAATCGCGATTTCCAAATAAAACTCGTATCATCACAGCTAAAAATTTCTCCCCAATCAGAACAAAGCCATAGTGGGAATTCGTTTTTATTTGTTGCTGTTAATCCTGTAAAATTAAGAGCTATTTTATCATAATTACCATGAAAATGTTGTCGCTCGGTTTCAAGACCCATTGTTTCCATTCTATTATAAATATATTCCGAAGCGATTCTATTTCCCGTGGTTAATACAGCGCGGGTTTTAATGGTATCGGTTTTTCCATTTAACGTTACGGGTAGGGCTCCAGTTAGCTCTTTCACTGTAAATATCAAGGAATCCGGTGAGATTTCAGAAAGGACTGAATCGATTTGTGAGAATATCGGTCTATAAATAAAAAGAAGAAGAAATGCTAGAACGTAGTTTGATATCTGTTTCATATTCATATCTCCTATGTAGAAGAATGATCACAAGATAATATCACAAATAAATAGTTGAATAACAATACCAATTTAACTTGGCATGAATAGGCAAAATTTCCGTCAATTTTACTATTGCTGCTTCAACCGCGTGGCGGTTGTTATTCCATCGCTTTAGTTATTGTTACCGATGTTGAACTGCGTTGCAGTTCGTAACAATCCGAAATTCGAAGTGGTCGCCTTTAATTATTCTCTCAAAAAATCCATTTAAACCGGGACCGCGACGCGGTCAAACATCTGTAAATTAACAACCCGTAAAAAGAGCACGATGCCACCGGCCTGCCCGGCGAAACAAAATGGAGACGGGCATCGAAGAAAATAGGTTTTCAAAAAGAAATGACATATCTACCGCTTAGTTGTAGACGAAGATATGTCATTTCTAAATAAAACAGTGGCTGATTTTCGTGATAGACAGATATCGTTTTAATGAGAATTTTACATTCAAATATTCCCTGCAATTTCCGATGATGTGGATAAGACGAAAATTATTTTTCCACAACACCTGGAATGATGATACAAAAAAATAAAATAGACGCTGATTTTGAATTGCGGCAGATTAATCCCGAAGAGATAAGGAAACTTAGCAAGACTGAGGGCGAAGTTGAATACTTCATGCGCGACGATAATCTGTATTATGTTTATAATTTCCACGAAGGCAAAAAAGAAGGCGCGGGAAAAATACTATATAAAACCCGTGTCGTAAAAGTCGAAATGAACTATCGTGCCGATAAGATACACGGTGTGGCAAAATATTATTTTGAAGACGGGGGACCGAAAGCCGAGATTACTTATTTCGAAGGAGAGAAACAGGGCCCTGCAAAAATATTTTTCAAAACCGGCGAATTAAAAGAAGATAAAGCTCACATCGACAACCAGGTGGAAGGAAAGGTAACAACGTTTTATAAAAGCGGCGTTGTAAAAGGCGAATGGATTTATAAAAACAATGTGCCGCATGGCGTATCCAAATTTTATTATGAAACCGGCGAACTGCTTGGCGAGAAAACTTATGATAACGGCAAAGACCACGGTGAAACAAAGATATTTTATAAAACCGGCGCAGTTAAAGAAGTGATTGAATTTAACGAAGGTCTCCGCGATGGTAAAAATCTCGCCTATGATCCCAACGGAAACGTTCAACGGGAAATTATTTTTCAGCACGGTTCAAAACAAAATATCGTGTTGGATAAAAATCAGAATAAACCGAAGGTTGAGAAGCGAAGTAGTTTAAAATTCACTATAAAAAACAAACGGCAATCCGCCACAAATGCCTTACTTGCAGCGGCAGTGATCTTCTCATTAGCATTTTTAATTTACAGCGTAATACTTGCCTTATTTGGCTGAGACTTGTTTTTTAGTCGTCAATTTATTCTTGCCGATAAATATTTTACTGCCAAGATTATTTACATTCCCGTCAAAATATGCTTCGGGATTTTGAGAGGAATGAATTACGAACCATGTTGGATCAACGTAAGCAGTAACATCCGCTATCGTGCTGTCTTTTGCGGCTATCAATAATCTATAAGTTGAACCGGAAAAAGTTTTCGGATCAAAGTTATCAACAAAATTCATACTCGTGAGCCTGTAAATCTGGCGGAAATAATTTACAACTTCCGCCGAGTCAACATTTCCACCATCAGCAGACCATTTATCAAAAACTTTTGCAAGCTGGAAAGAGGAATCGGCAGGATAAATATAACTCACCTTATCCCATTGATTGTATTCACCCTTTATTACATTGTTATCGCGGAAGTAATTCGGTCCCTGATTAAAAATCATATCGAGAAAACCATCAACTTCGTAAACGTCGGTATCACCGTCAACCCGCACATTCGTAGCCATCGAGCGCGGCTGTTGGAATGCGAATTTACCGATAATCAAACTTAGAGTTTCTTTTCCATCTTCGTAAACTTTCAATCTCGTTCCGGTGGAATCAACTTGAAATTCATTCCATTTGCCGGCTCCCCTTGCGGTGAGTTTCTTTGGTTTAATCTCTACTAATTGTTTAAATAATGCTGAGATCTTACCTGCCGGTACTGCTGCGGATTTTTGTCCGTCAAGTTTAACATGCCATTTATCATTTTCTTTGTAAAGCCTAACTTCCTTATGATTCATGGATTTCGGATAGATCAGAATTTCCGTGACTGCGGTTGTATCCACATTCACCAACTCTTCTCTAAACGATCTCTCATTCTTCCCTACATCAAAAAAGAAAAGAATTACAACTATAACGGCAAGCGCCGCAAAAACTATCCACAGATTTTTATTTGATTTTTTACTCAACATATTCGGTCGCCATTAATTTTGCACTTAGTTTTCTGCGTAATTGGAATCTGTAAAATCCATATAAAATTATTCCGATAATTGGAAGCAGGAAGTTGACATATTTAATCAACGTCTTCGTTCCATCTTCGAGTGTCGGATCGATTGGTCTCGAGGTAACTCCTTTTGTACGCAGTTCGATAAGACCGGTGTCATCCGAAAGCCAATCAATTGCATTAACCATTATATTAATATTATCCGGCTGAAGCTGCTGGGCTTGCTGTCCTTCACCGTTAATAACAAAATCGCCATCGCCAAATACAACCATCCTCGAAATTGAATTTCCATTAATTTTACCTTCGACAGCAACAGCAACCGTTTGGGATGATTGAGTAAAATCAGTCATTGTCCAATTTTTTGAAACATCAAAAAATACCGGCGGAGTTTCGATGCCGGACTTTTCCGAAGTAACTGCAATCGGTGTATATTTAACGGTAGAATCCTTCGGGAAAAAGTTAATCGGGCTTGCAAATGGAAGTATAATCGCTTCGAGTCCATTTGTTATTGGATGTTCAGGAAAAGTTTTAATAACAGGAAAATACGGGAATTGAATCGGAGTGTTGAACTGAAATGTCCCCGATTGCTGACGTACATAAACGGTTCCGCAACTTATATCGGTCACAAATTTGCCTTCAACGTCAACACCTCTATTTTTCAGCCAATCTTCAAATCCGGTTGAGATCAAATCTCCCGAACCGGTTTGCTCATTTCTATCAACATGGTTCAGCGCAAACATCATTCTGCCGCCTCTATCAATAAACTCGTCGAGATATTTAAAATATGCCGGCGGTACGGAATCTTTTGGCGCAATAACAGCAAGAATATTTATATCGGATGGAATACCGGTGGTATCGGTTAAATAAACCGGTTGAACATCATGAGTAACAATTAACGATTGATATAGCTGCTGGATTGCATTAATGGATGGTTCGCCGTGTCCTTGCAACAGTGCAACTTTCGGTTTATTCGTAATAGTCAATTTTTTTATCGATGAAGAAAGAAGGTATTCCATCCCGGCGCCTTGCTGAATAAACGGGAGCGTTTCGCTCTTTGAACCCATCTGCAATATGGCGCCCATGTAAACCCGCTGCTGTTTCATTTGATCTCGCTCGCGTACATTTACCATCACCGGCTGGATTCCCTTTTGTTGAGTTTCCATTTCGGTTTGTTCGGTTTCGTTTGGATTCACAAATTCATGAACGACTTGCCCATCGGAAAGACTATTATACTCCACAAGCAAATCTCTAAAATCATCTTTGATCTTTGCAATTGATGGAGGAAGTTCCTCTGTGAAATACGCCGTGATTGTAATCGGGTCTTTCAAGTTTTCGAGGATGTCCCCGGTTGCCTGGCTCAAGCTGTAACGTTTGTCTTCGGTAAAATCCAATCTGAAAAAGAAACGCGCGGCGATGATGTTCGCCAATACAATTATTCCGAAAACAAGCAGTAAATTATTTCGAACTTTTTTACGTGTAAGCATATCTATTTTTACTCTACTATATTTCTTTTTGATAATGCGGTTTCTGCAAGAAGCAGACTAAAAAATGTGATCGAGAAGAAATAAATTAAGTCTTTAGTGTCGATCACTCCTCTCGATACCGATTCGTAATGCGTTGATAAACTAAGGAAATCAAGCACATTACCGAGTACTCCGGTAAAAGTATCGGCAAGCATGCCAAAAATTATTATAAAGAAAATTCCAATGAATAACGATAGGAGGAATGCTACTATCTGATTGTTGGTGATACTACTTGCGAATAATCCAATTCCGATTAATGTCATACTCATGAACATCATTCCGAGATAACCGAGCCATACCGCACCGTGATCTACCGGTCCCAATGACCAAATCGTAATGTAATACGGGAGCGTGAATGCAAGTGCAATTCCTATTAATAAAAGACAAGCTAAAAATTTCCCAAGAACTACCTGCCAGTCGGTGATTGCTTTGGTGAGAAGCAGTTCAATGGTTCCAACCCGCCTTTCTTCGGCAATCATTTTCATTGTTAATGCCGGTATAAAAAAGAACAATGTCCAGTAGGCAATGCTAAAAAACGGTTGAAGAGTGGCTTGCCCGATAAGAAAAATATCGGAACCATAGAGCCATGTAAAAAATCCGCTGAGTCCAAGGAACACAATAATTAAGATGTATGCAATCAGCGAATCGAAGAAAGCTTTTAATTCTTTCTTAGTAAGTATCCAAATTGTTTTCATAGTAAAATTAATTTGTTGTTAAGTTTCTGAAAATATCCTCGAGCTTTGTTTCCACCGGAGTTAATTCGGTGAGAATCCAATTGTTTTTTACACAAAGATTAAAAATAGATTTACGCGATGATAGATCATCTTTGCTGTTAATCATAAAAGTCATATCCGCATCTTCAACCGGATCAACCATAGCTACTGATTCCAGGTTTTGAAGATTTGTGATGACTTCATTTTTATCCGCAGCTTCGGCAATCTGTACTCTTAAAACTTCCTGACCCTGCGCCTGCTTGCGTAGAGTTGTCGGTGTACCGTCTGCAACAATTTTTCCGTTATTGATGATAAGAATTCTATCGCAAGTAGCTTCAACTTCGGGAAGAATGTGTGTGCTGAGAACGACTGTTTTTGATTTCCCGATTTCGCGGATAAGTTTCCTTATTTCGATGATTTGATTCGGGTCCAGGCCGGATGTAGGTTCATCGAGGATCAGAATTTCGGGATCGTGAATCATTGCCTGCGCGAGTCCGACCCGTTGTTTGTACCCCTTTGAAAGCTCGCTGATCTTTTTATGCTTTTCAATATTCAATCCGCAAACCTTCACCATTTCTGCAATTCTGCTTTGAATTTTATCAGCGGGAACACCCTGCAGCTCGGCAACAAACTGAAGATAGTCGAGCACGAGCATATCGGAATATAGCGGGTTGCTTTCCGGGAGATAACCGATTATTTTTTTTATTGCATCCGGATTTTCGAGAATTGACATGTTATTTACTTTCACGTCGCCTTCGTTAGGCGCTATAAAACATGTGATGATTTTCATTGTTGTGGTTTTACCGGCTCCGTTAGGACCAAGGAAACCGAGGATTTCGCCCGTTTTTACTTCGAATGAAATGTTATCCACCGCCCTCTGCGAGCCGTACTTCTTAGTCAAATTTTCAACTACAATACTCATAATGTTAACTTGTTATTTTTTGAAAGGACAAAAATATAATGCGCCAATTATTAATTCAAGAAAAAGATTTTTTTCTTTTCGACGGGGTTACACAATGGGAATTTATTCCAGGTTTCCAAAAAAAATATTTATTTTAAAATATTTTGCATTATCAAAGATTCCATCTTTGATACCACTGAACATATCCTCAAAGATGTAATCTTTTCGTTAAGATGGCATCTCTCACAGAGATGACATCTTTTGAATTTTATTCTATTCCACTTTTTTCAACGCAATAATCCCATCATCTTTTGCTACAATCACTTCGCTCGCGAGACCAATAAACAAGCCGTGCTCGGCTATCCCGGCTCTTCCATTCAATTGCCCGGAGAGAGCTGCCGGATTTTTTATTTCACCAAAATTTGTATCAAGCAGGTAGTTGCCTTCATCTGTGATGTAACTATCCTCGCCCTTCATTCGTAAAACCGGTTTGCCGCCGATCGATTCTAAATATTTTTTTTCAACTTCGAGAGCGAATGGAACAACCTCGATAGGCACAGCCCAATTTGTGCCGAGGTACTTTGAAACCTTCGATTCGTCGACGATTATAATTTCTTTCTTTGTAGCCTGCGCTAAAATTTTCTCATGCAGCAATGCCCCGCCGCCGCCCTTTATCAAATTTAGATTCTCGTCAACTTCATCAGCGCCGTCAATTGTAATATCCACTTTTTGATACTCTTTAAATGTAGCCAAAGGTATTCCTAATTCACGTGCTAAATTTTCTGTCTGGATTGAACTTGGTATCCCGATAACATTTTTCAATTCTCCCGATTTGAGTAATTCACCGATTCTTAGTGTTGCAAAACATGCCGTTGAGCCCGATCCCAATCCAATTACCATTCCCGATTTGATTTGTTCAACAGCTTTTTCAGCGGCTTTCTTTTTTAATTCCGATTTTACATCAGCCATAAATTTCCTTCAATTCACTTACCCAAATTTAGAATAATACTGCGATAAAAACGAGAAGTTGCTGGTTGCTTGATACTGTATGCAGGTTTCCAACATTCCAATTGATCGAGATAACAAATTTCTTGAATATCGAAGTTGGCCCACTTCAACATTCGGAGTTCAATATTCGTTATTCATCATTCATAGTAATAAGCTACTCGAAACATTCTTCCTACTATATACTCCCTACTGATTTCTCCCTACTGCCTCTACTGCCTTGTTATTGCCTCTCAATCTTAATAACTTTCGAACCGCAAAATCGAATACAATCAAAAACGGGATTTTTAATGTTAGGAATTTTTACAAAGGATAGTTCGCACTCCGACAGCGATATCCAAAAAGATCAGGTAAAACGCCAGAAAACTCTGAATATTGTTTATTTTTCTATCGCGTTCATCATTTTTAACATAATTATGTACTTGTTAATACGTTTTTAATTTTTTGAAGAAAGATAGTTTTTATGAATAAAAGCTCTGTTTATTTAGAGACTTACGGATGTCAAATGAACCTCGCCGATACGGAGGTGGTGATGGGGATTTTACAGAATAACGGTTACAATATTACCAAAGAAATTTCCGAAGCGGATGTTATCTTATTAAATACATGCAGCGTTAGGGATAATGCCGAGCAACGGATTTACGGCAGACTCGGAAATCTCAAACAAATCAAAAATAAAAAACCCGGTACTCTCGTTGGGATTTTGGGTTGTATGGCTGAGAGGCTCCGCACAGATCTAATTGAAAGTAAAAAGATTGTTGATATTGTTGTAGGACCGGATGAATACCGTCGGCTACCGGAGTTTATTGATACTGCCTATTCAGGCGAGAAAGGAATCGGAGTAAAACTTTCGCGTACTGAAACCTACGATGATATTATTCCATACCGCGAAGAAGGAATTTCCGCATGGATTTCTGTAATGCGCGGATGCGACAAATTTTGCACTTTCTGTGTTGTGCCATATACACGCGGCAGAGAACGGAGTCGAAGTTTGGAATCGATTGTTCATGAAGTTGAACAGTTGTCTTTGCGAGGTTTCAAGGAAGTTACTCTGCTCGGTCAGAATGTAAATTCATACAACGATAATAGCCGTGATTTTGCTGATCTGCTTGCGGCATGCGCTGTTGTTGATAGAGCAGTTAGAATTAGATTCACAACTTCGCATCCTCAGGATTTATCGGATAAATTATTATATACAATTGCAGAGCATTCAAATATTTGCAATTACATTCATTTGCCTTTTCAGTCCGGCTCCAACCGGATACTTGAATTGATGAACCGTACTTATTCAATCGAGCATTATCTTGATTTAATTGCGAAGGCAAAAAATATCATTCCCGGAATTAGTTTCTCAACAGATATCATTGCCGGATTTCCAACCGAGACATACGAAGATCATTTGGGCACGCTTGATGTTTTGCAAAAGGTGCGTTTCGATGGCGCGTACATGTTCAAATATTCTCCACGTGAAGGAACAAAAGCTTTTAAAATGAATGACGATGTACCCGAAGAAACGAAATTGAAAAGATTGAACGAGATTATCGATCTTCAGCGGAATATTTCCCTCGAAGTTAATCGCAATAGTATTGGGACAGAAGAAGTTGTTCTTGTTGAAGGATACAGCAAAAAGTCGAATGAGTTTTTGTCCGGGCGAACCGATACAAACAAAGTTGTAGTTTTCCCTTTTAACCCGGATGTGAAGGAAGGCGATTACATAAAAGTAAAAATTAATCGCGCAACCTCGGCAACATTATTTGGTGAACTGATCGGTTTAGTTTTACCGAGATCAGAAAGAATTCCAAAAATCGCTTAACATAAATGCGAATTAAAATTATTGTCGCAGCATTATTATTTTTGAATATCTGTTCCTTTGCGCAAAAGGAAGTAGATATTGTACCGCAGCTTCAGCTTATTGAAGGCGGAGAGATCGATAAAGCTAAGGAAGCGCTACAGACTTTAAAAGCAAAAAGCCCTAAAGACCCATCGGTTTTATTCCTTGATGCCGTATTGACGGAAAACGGAAATGACGCTTACAACAAATATTCGAATATTTATTATAACCATCCTACAAGTAAGTATGCCGATGCTGCGTTGTACCGGATGTATTCATATCATTATTCGCTTGGTTACTACCGCAAAGCCGAAAGTCTCATCGAAAAATTAAAAACAGAATACCCCAATTCACCCTACATCAAATCGACAGAGACAAATATACAGAGTGCGGAAACTGAAACCGAAACTGTGCAAACTCCACCGGTAGTATATGCAAAATTCACAATCCAAGCCGGAGCTTTTCACGATATGGCAAACGCAAACCAATTAAAAAAACAATTCGAAACCGATGGATACTACTCAACGATTTACGCGAAAACAGTTGGCGGGACAATGCTGAACATTGTAACCTTCGGGCAATTCCAGTCAAAAGACGACGCTTCCAACATGCTCTCACTTTTACAACTGAAGTATAGCATCAAAGGTTACGTAGTTCCAATAAATTGAAGGGGAAAGGATTGGAAATACTTTTCATCGGGACAAGTTCGGGTAAGACTAATCTAAATAGATATCACACTTCGATATTGTTACAAACCGAAAACCATAAAATGTTGATTGACGCAGGCGATAGCGTCTCGAGGGCGTTGATTGAAGCGGGAATAGATTACAATTTCATCGATTCGATATATTTGACTCATTATCATGCCGACCATTTCGGAGGCATAGCATCGTTGATAACACAGATGAAACTTAATAATCGGAGCCGCACCCTAAAAATATTTACACACATGCTTTTAGTTACCGGATTAAATTCGTATTTAAATTCGTGTTACTTATTTGCCGAAGCGCTGGACTTTGATTTGATAATCACCCCATTTGAGTTTGATGAAAAAATAGAAGCGGCACAAAATTTATTTTTGTTGCCGCGCCAGAATCAACACATCCACAATAAATATTTTCTTGAAGACTTATCGAATGTTTATTTTATCTCCTCTTCTCTTTTAATCGAGCAAGGCGATCATAAAATATTTTACACATCCGATATCGGCGCTAAAGAAGATTTGTATCTGTTCCCAAAAGAAAAAATTGATTTGCTCATTACCGAGACTACTCACCTGCAAATGGAAGATATTTACACTGCTTACAAAAAATTAAAACCGAAAAAACTTTTACTCACACATATCGACTCTTCGGATGAAATCAAAATATCAAGTTGGTTTTCGAAATTAGATTTACAAGATCAGAAAAAAGTCATACAGACATACGACGGATTTAAAATAGACTTATAAATTTTATTTCAGACTCACCAATAAGCCGGTTCATAAATTCTCAAATTTTATATATTTTTAAACCGGTACTCTTGGGACATCATCAAAAATATGACGACTGAAGAATTTAAGAAAAAATACGGCATCATTGGTAAATCGAAAGAGATAAAAGATCTCATCGACATTACTGATCAAATTTCCACCTCCGACATCTCGGTTTTGATTTTCGGTGAAAGCGGAGTCGGTAAAGAAGTATTTGCCCGTGCTATCCATGAATCGAGCAGACGAAGCGGTAACAGATTAGTTAGCGTTAATTGCGGCGCCATTCCGGAAGGTTTGCTCGAAAGCGAATTATTCGGTCACAAACGCGGATCGTTTACCGGCGCCGTTGATGATCGAAAAGGATATTTTGAAATTGCTAACAATGGCACATTATTCCTTGACGAAATTGCAGAGATGCCGTTGACCACACAGGTAAAATTATTACGGGTGCTCGAAACGAAAGAGTTTATGCGAATCGGCAGCGAGACTGTAACAAAGGTGGACGTGCGTATAATCGCAGCAACTAACAAAGACTTACAGCGCGAGGTCGATGCAAAAAGATTCCGGAAAGATCTGTACTTCAGATTGAAAGCAGTTACTATTTTTATTCCTCCTTTGCGAAGCAGGATTGAAGATATTACGATGCTTGCCGATCATTTCATCAAAAAATACTCGGAAGAAAATAATATTCCCCAGCCCAAGATTACATCCGAAGCCTATGAATTATTGATAAATTACAGCTGGCCCGGTAATATCCGGGAATTAAAAAATGTGATTGAGAGTGCCGTTGCACTTAGCAAAGACGGGATACTTACGCCTGCTTCATTTAATGCTCTGCTTACTTACGATTCTATTTTCCATGAGAATAGAAATCTTCCAATTCCATTGAACCGTTCGGCGGAATCGATTGAAAGGGAGATGATATTCCATGCATTGATCGATATAAAAAACGATTTGAAGGAATTAAAAAGAATTGCGGCAAGAACGGAGCAGGAATTTGAAAATTCTGTTATTAATCCTTCGCAGATAAAAGAAGTTGTTCCGATGGAAAAAATGGAGAGAGATGCGATTTATAATGCGCTTGTTTTTACAAAATGGAATAAGCGCAAGGCTGCAAAATTATTAAACATGACCGAAAGAACTTTTTATAGGAAGCTGAATGAATATGATATACATTAAAAATTTGATAGCCTTTTTTCTTATCGCGATTTCATCTATATATATCATCAGTTGTAGTTACTCATTTACAGGCGCTTCCGTCCCAAGCCATTTAAATTCGATAGCTATTCCGATTGCGAGTGACCGGAGCGGATCGGGCGAGCCGGATTTGAATGATGATTTTACGAATATGCTAATTCAAAAATTCATTGATGATAATACCTTGCTTGTCGCCGATAAAGTTAATGCTGATGCACTTCTCGAATGCACCATTACATCAATGAATGATGCACCGGCTGTAGTTGGTACAGGAGTAGAAGGAGAAAATATTTCCCGGAGAAAAATCACCATTTCAGTAAAAATTTTATACCGGGATTTGGTTAAAAAAACCACATTACTTGAGGAATCCTACTCAAATTATGGCGAATACAGCACCGATGATGATATTATCACAGCCAGGCAAGCGGCAATAGAGGAAGCAGTGAAGAAATTAACGGAAGATATTCTCCTTGCGGTTGTTTCAAACTGGTAATACAGCAGTAATATCTGCCTTTGAATTGATTTATTCTTTTGATAATTTTGGGATGCAAAAAGCCCTATACTTATCGAAATTATTTAAAATTTTTCCCCGGTAGGTTTAGGGTAAATTTTTCTTAACTATTTTGAGTTGTTAAAATGTTTTTAGATCAAGTTGTGCTAGTGACTTATATCATATCATTAAGCATATTATTTTTATTCGCGAGCCATGGTTTTGTCATGGTTTATTATCACCGTAAATACAAAAAGAACGAACCTAAGGAAGGACTGGACCAGGTAGATTACAGCCGTGTTACTATCCAGCTTCCATTATACAATGAACTTTACGTTGCAGATAGATTAATTAATGCCGTATGTGAAATCGATTATCCGAAAGACAAAATGGAAATTCAGGTGCTCGACGACTCCACCGATGAAACAGTTGGTATCGTTGCCAATATTGTTAAACAGAAGCAAGCGCTTGGCTTCGATATCAAGCATGTTCATAGAGTTAACCGCAGCGGTTATAAAGCCGGCGCTTTGAAGGAAGGATTGGTTACTGCGACAGGTGAATTCGTTGCAATCTTCGATGCCGACTTTATTCCCAAAAAAGATTTCTTAAAAAAGACAATGAAATATTTTACCAATGATAAAATTGGCATGGTACAATCCCGATGGGAACATCTTAACGAGGATTATTCGATTTTAACAAGAGTACAGGCGCTCGCCCTCGATGGTCATTTTGTGATTGAGCAAACCGTTAGAAACAAAGCCGGATTCTTCATTCAATTTAATGGAACAGGTGGAATTTGGAGAAAAGAATGCATCGAAGATTCCGGTAACTGGCAAGCCGATACAATTACTGAAGATTTAGATCTTAGTTATAGAGCGCAATTGCGTGGATGGAAATTTATTTACTTGCGTGATTTTACCACACCGGCAGAATTGCCTTCGGAAATGAACGCATTAAAAGCCCAACAATTCAGATGGACAAAAGGCGCCGTAGAAACGGCAAAAAAAATATTACCGCTTGTTTGGAAATCCAAAATGCCGTTTAGAATTAAATTCCATTCGACTATTCATTTAACAAGTAATATTGTTTTCCCATTTATTCTGCTTGCAGGTATATTAAATGTACCATTAATCTTCATTAAAAATGCCGGGCCATACGAACACTTTTTCAATTTCATGGCAATTTTTGTTATTGCATTTATCAGCTCGTTCATCTTTTACTTATTTGCTCAAAAGGATGTTCACGAAGATTGGCGTAAAAAGATTGCTCTCTTCCCGATATTCATGGCGGGCAGTATGGGCTTTGCATTAAACAACACTCGTGCGGTTATCGAGGGATTAATGAATAGAAAAAGTGAATTCGTTCGAACTCCGAAATTTAAAATTGTTGATAAAAAAGATGAGTTCAATGCAAATAAATACCGCGCAAAGAAAGTTGACTTCTCTGCTTATATCGAATTGATGCTGGCAACTTATTGTTTTATTGGCGTCGTAGCTTCCATTTATTTTATGGAAATAGCTTCTCTGCCATTTCAGTTAATGTTTTTTAGCGGATTTGCATGCGTCTCTTTTTTATCGATAAAACATTCAATGATAAAAAAGCAATTGGCAAATTGAAAATAGCTTCAAAAGATCCGGCTGCAGACAAAATAGCTCTGATTTACGAGTTTGATCATAATTCGCCACTGTTTGCAAGAGTAGCTGCAGCCGAGATTGAGAAAAACAACATTCACCGCTCCATCGAAATTCTTGAATGGGGAATGAAAAAATTTCCCGAATATCCAACAGCATATTTCATTTATTCAAAAGCATTAGCTCTTGGCGGCAGAATTAGCGAAGCCAAAGAGCAAGTTAAACTCGGCTGCGAAATTATTGAATCTGATGAAACCTTGGAATTCTATTTAACCGAAATTGAGGAAATTAAAAAGTCGGTCACTGATTTATCGGTAAGTCGCAGGAAGGCATTTTTCCCCGAGGGAGTTCTCGAGAATATTTCGAACAAACCTGATCTGAATGCAAAAAGACAGGAAGACGAATCCGGGATAAATGAATTAAGCAGTTTAGCAGATAAATTAAGAAAAGCTAAAATGCCAATCCTAAGCAGTGAAATTGCTGACGAACCAAACATCGGCGATTTTGGATTCAATGAACAGGTGATAGTATCCGAAACTTTAGCAGGAATTTATTATGCACAAGGTAATTTGCCTGAAGCAAAATCAATCTATGAAAAATTAACTCATACGCAGCCGGAAAAAGCTGATTTCTTCAGACGAAAAATTGACGATATTAATCGGCAAATAGAAAAACAGAAATTGTCGGATAATCCCAAAACATAACCTTCATTTTGAATGATCTCATTCGAACCAACTAAAAAATTACCAAAGAAATTTTATAACCGCTATGTAATACAAGTTGCGCATGATTTGCTTGGCAAAATTTTCATTAGGATTTTAAATGGTAAAATTCTTTCCGGGAAAATTGTAGAAGTGGAGGCATACGACGGCAATATTGACGAAGCATCTCATTCGTACATAGGAAAAACGAAACGCAACGAAATCATGTTTGAGTCCGGTGGTTTGTTATATGTTTATTTTACATACGGAGTTCATTTCTGCGCAAATATTGTAACAGGCACGCAATACGAAGGACAGGCTGTGCTGTTGCGTGGAATCGAACCGATTGATGGTTTTGAAATAATGGCGTTGAATCGTTACGGGAGAAACGAAATCACCGATAAAGAAAAAATCAATCTTGCAAATGGACCTGGAAAAATTTGCCGGGCATTTGGCCTTGCTCGAGAGGCGAACGGCACGGATTTGCTTGGTGAAGAAATATTTTTACTTGACGCAAAAAAAATCCCTTCTCAAAATATTGTTACTACAAATAGAATTGGAATTAGAAAATCTATTGACTTGCCGTGGCGTTTTTATATTAAAAATAATCCTTATGTTTCGAGGAAATGATTACGCCAAAAAACATACTTATCGTAAGAACCGATCGCATCGGCGATGTAATTCTTACGATTCCGCTTGCCGAAATAATTAAAAAATTTTATCCGCAATCAAAAATCACTTTCTTTATACGCGAGTACACAAAAGATTTGTTTTATGATCATCCATTCGTTGATAAAATAATTTTATTAAAGCAGAGGAACGGAAAGATTTTATTTGGAGATAATCTGAGGGAAATTGCGAACAATAATTTCGATGTGGTTTTATGTGTATCTCCGAGTTTTATTTTATCCTTAATACTATTATTTTCAAAAATAAAAATACGTGTTGGAACCGGTTACAGATGGTATTCATTTCTATTTAACAGAAGAATTAATGAGCACAGAAAATACGGGACTAAGCACGAATTAGATCACAACGTTCGTTTATTGAAAGGTATGGGCATTGACTTCGCACCGGACGAGAGCAATGTATCATTTAACATACAAACCGAGGATAAAAACGAACAGTATATTTCGTCATTGCTAAAAAATCAAAAATTGAACAGCGGCCTCCCGACAATCATAATTCATCCTGGCAGTTCAGGAAGTGCAATTGATCTGCCAATTTCTAAATTTAAACAGCTTGCAGAAATGGTGGCACAGCAGTTGAACGTTAATATAATAGTCACAGGTTCATCAAAGGAAAAAGAAATTTGTGGCTATCTTTCAAAGAATATTGATGCACATAATTTCGCAGGTTTACTAAATTTAGGCGAATTAATTGTTCTTATAAAAAATGCTGATCTGTTAATAGCCAATTCAACGGGACCAATTCATATTGCTGCTGCGCTCGGTAAAAATGTAATTGGCTTTTATCCCAAAATCAAGGCGTGTTCCGTAACGAGATGGGGACCATATACAAAAAAGAAACATATATTCTCGCCAACGATACTGTGTGAAAATTGCACACGGAAACAATGTCAAAAACTTGATTGTATGAACAGCATCGATGTTAATAAGGTATTTGAAAAAGTGAAAGAAATATTTTCTAAATTGTCTTAGGGGAATAGATAAAATGCTCACACTAAAAATGATGATTTTAATTATAGGATTGTTTGCGCAGTCTGGCCATAAAGATACCGGCGTAAAAGATTTTCGAGTTATCGAAAATAAATCTTTCAAAGTCGGCGAGAAATTAATATTTAATCTTAACTATGGATTTATCACTGCCGGTATTGCCGAGATGGCTATTCCGGAGATGAAAAAGATCAGTGGACGCGATGCATTCCATGTTACATTCAAAGTAAATTCCGTTCCGAGCTTCGATATTGTGTATAAAGTCCGCGATAGATACGAAACGTATATTGATGCCGAAGGACTTTTCCCATGGCGATTCGAACAGCATATTCGCGAAGGAGGATATACAAGAGATTTCTCTGCCTTTTTTGATCAAAGAAAAGGTAAAGCGAAAACATCCGAAGGAAGTTACGATATCCCCAAATACGTTAACGATATTGTTTCGGCATTCTATGTAACCCGTACTTTTGATTTTTCGAAAATGAAACCAGGAGACAAATTCCATCTTGAAAATTTTTACAAAGATAAAGTCTATCCGCTTGATATTGTTTACAGGGGCAAAGAAAGAATAAGCGTTGAAGCCGGTACATTCGACTGTATTATTGTGGAACCGTTAGTTAAAGAAGGTGGATTATTCAAACATGATGGCGACATAATTATCTGGCTGACTGACGACACAATAAAAATGCCGGTTAAAGTAAAAACAAAAATTATAATCGGTTCCATTGATGCTGAACTTAAATATTACGAGGGATTGCCTGGAAAGTTGACTTCGAAAAGATAATTTTTAAAACTGACTTTTTTCTACCAATCATTGTTTAGCATATAAACATCCTTTTTTGTAACTTCTCATTGTATGAATTCCGACAATTACAATGATAATCTCTCCAAACAGGAAGACGGGGCACCCGGTCAAGGGCCCGGTCTTAAGCCGGTAATTTCACCCATTGGCGCCGCTTTCTTTGGACTAATAGGAATATTTATTCTATACCAGATTGGAGGGAGTCTCGTTACTTATTTAATCTTCGGAATGGATTTGAATAACGCAGACATAAATGCACTCCGACTGATGACGATGGGAGGTCAGATTTTATTTATACTATTCCCCACCATCTTATTAGCAAAACTATTTTACATAAATGTTACAAATGTCCTTAGGTTTTACCCGGCTAAACTTATGGATATAGTAATATTTGTTTTGGGATTGGTTATACTAACCCCTTTAATGCACAGCTATTTATATTTACAGAATTATTTTATTGAGAAGATTTCCGAGTGGTCTTCCTTCTTCAATGAAATAAAAGTACTATTCGACCAAATGGATTCACTTCTTGAAGAAACGTATGAAAGTCTGATGAATGTTAGTTCCCCTGTCGAAGGAATATTGATCGTTCTCGTTGTCGCAGTTGTTCCTGCTTTGTGCGAAGAAACATTTTTCCGGGGATATGTCCAGCGCAGTTTTGAACAGAAGTTGAAGCCATTTTTATCGGCTGCCATAACAGCATTCTTTTTTTCACTGTATCATTTCAGTCCTTATGGCTTGCCGGCTCTCTTTATTCTCGGCCTTTACATTGGATTCAGCGCATATATGACGAATTCTATTTATGTACCAATGAGTCTTCATTTTCTAAATAATTTGTTTGCGGTCTTTCTGTACTTTACTTATGGTAACGAAGAAATCCTTGCGACGAATTTGGTCAAAAAGGATGATCTGTTAATCGCGGTTATACTCTTTTTAAGTTTATCTATTATATTTGTGGTGTTCATTAGCTTAGTTAAAAAATACTTCACCAAAAAAAGAGGTGCAAAATGATTTGTCCGAAATGTGAAGCCGAATATGTAAAAGGCATTGCTACATGTGCCGATTGTGAAATTGAATTAATTCCAAGAGAAGAGTTCGAACGCCAACTTACAAAACCGTCCGATTGGATAATCGTTTCTGTCTGTAGTGAAATTTATATTGCGGACATGTTAAAGGCCAACCTGGAAGGCGCCGGGATTGAAACTGTCATCATCTCACAAAAGGATTCAAACTTCCCGAGTATTGGTGATTTTTCTGTTATTAAAGTTATGGTAAAAAAAGTTAATGCCGACGATGCTGTAAAAATTATTGAGGATATTGATAACCCTCAATTGAATATCGAGGATCAAATAGAGGAATAAATGAATAACACTGCTGTTAGAATTACTGTATCACTCATTGCAATACCTTTAATAATCGCACTCACTTATTTTGGGCGAATTCCATTCTTATTATTTGTACTAAGCATTGCCTCCGTATCGTATTACGAATTCTCGAAGATGGCTGAGAATAAAGGGACACATCCAAATTTATATCTGGGCTTAGTATCAATTCTCTGCATGGTTGGCAACGTTTATCTTCGTGTGGTTGACTATGATATCCTTCTGATAGGAATAGTTATTTTAATACTCATATTTGAGTTGTTTCGAAATAATAATTCTGCCATTCATAACATCGGAACAACATTAATAGGGATTACATACATCGGTCTTTTTTCAAGTTCAATTATTGGAATAAGAGAAGCCTACAATTTTTCGATGGCTCTTTATCCTCACGGTGGATTAATTATTATATCGGTTTTAGGCTCTATCTGGCTTTGTGATTCCGCCGCTTTTTTTCTTGGCACTGCGTTTGGCAAACATAAATTATTTCTTCGTATTAGTCCTTCAAAAAGCTGGGAAGGAGCAATAGCAGGCTTTGCCTTTTCCATTCTCGGAATGATAGCATGTAAAATTCTCATCATCGATTTTTTAGACTGGAATGATGTTATCATCATCGGTTTGATTATTGGTATCTTTGGTCAAATTGGAGATTTAGTTGAGAGCCTTTTCAAAAGAGATTCGGGGATAAAAGATTCATCAGCTTTAATACCGGGTCATGGTGGAATATTTGATCGCTTCGATTCGTTTATTTTCAGCGCACCAATCATTTACATATATTTATTTTATATCGCTGTTTAATATTTCAAATAAATTCTGATTATTTTTTTAGGGGAGATCTTTATGAAATCCTTCAGATGTTTTTTGTGCTTGCTGCTAATAAGTTTTTGCTCAAACTTTGCCCAGGATTCGCATGGAATTGTAAAAGAAGGGCTCACTATTAAGAGTGAAATTTTACAGAAAGATGTTAGATATACCGTCTATCTTCCGTTCGATTATGAAACATCATCGCGTTACTATGCGGTAGTGTACCTTCTGCACGGTTACTCCGATAACGATATGGGCTGGATACAATTCGGCGAAGCAAATTTAATTCTTGATAAAGCTATCGCAAATCAAGAACTTCCTCCGATGATATTAGTAATGCCGGATGGAGGCGTTACATGGTACATCAATAATTTCGATAACTCTGTTCGATATGAGGATTTCTTTGTAAAGGAATTCATGCCGGCTGTTGAAAAACAATTCCGGATTAGATCTGAGAAAAGGTATCGAGGAATATCAGGTTTATCAATGGGAGGATTCGGATCACTCACCTTATCAATGCGGCATACGGATTTGTTTTCTGCATGCGCTGCATTTAGCGCCGCAGTTTATACGAAAGATGAAATAATGAATTTCGATAAAAGCCGATGGAACAGAGTAGCTGCAATACTGTATGGACCCGAATTAGTTGGTGAGAAGAGAATTACCGATCATTTAATTTCGTATAATCCTCTTTTCATGTTGGATAATATAGATATCGATAAATTAAAATCTGTTCGCTTTTATCTCGATTGCGGCGACGATGACCATCTTACAGTCGGTAACTCGGAATTTCACATTGCTCTAAGATCGCTCGGCATTAACCACGAGTACCGGGTTCGTAATGGCGACCACCGATGGTCATATTGGCGCTCCGGTCTATTGGCTGGACTTCAATTTATCGGTGAGAGCTTTCACCAGCAATAAATCCAAAAAAAATTTTATGGCTAAACGAAAATGTATTGTTATATTAGTGTATTAAGTTACTAATACATTACAAAACTAACACAGTAGAACATAAATGGAATTCAAAAATAATAAACCAGTCTATTTTCAGATAGTCGATCACATCACGGAAAATATACTTTTGGGAACGTGGGAACTCGATTCTCGAATTCCATCCGTCCGCCAGTTTGCTAAGGAGCTCGAGGTTAATCCAAATACAGTTATGCGAGCTTATATCTACCTTAAAGAGAAAAATATTCTTTACAATAAACGCGGTGTAGGTTTTTTTATTTCAATGAATTCGAGGGATAAACTCCTTCAAATAAAAAAAGAATATCTTATCTCTGATGAGCTGCCGGAAATTTTTAAGTCACTTGAAATAACCGGGATGAGCCTGGTAGAGTTGGCTCAGCGGTATCATCAATACATAAAGGAAAAATCTTTAGAATAAGTTGCACTCAATAATTTTACAGCTTCGTTGCGCTGATTCTTTTCTTTTAATGCATATCGGAAATCACTAATTTTCTTTCAAATAAAAATCATCCTAACAATTTGAGATAAACATGGCACATCCAAACTTTTTAAATATGCCTGTTCAAGAATTTGTCGAAACATTGAAATCGAATCAGATTAACAGATTTTATTTTATTTATGATCAGAACAAAAAAGAGGTAATTCCATCACACCAGTTATTAAAGCCGATTGCCGAATTTATCCAAAACGATAAACGAGATTTTAATAATCACGAGGGAATGTTTTTTCAAATAACAAAAGAATTTGACACACTGCAAGGCGCGTTTATCCATAGAACAAACCGCGGTCAAGCTGCAGGCGGCATTCGATATTGGAATTACGACAATGTCGAAAATTATCTCCGCGATGGACTGCGCTTATCAATGGGAATGACATTGAAGAATGCACTTGCCGGCTTATGGTGGGGCGGAGGCAAAGGCGTTATGTCTCACAATCCGGATACAGATAAATTCTCGCCCGAAATCAGGGAATATCTCTATAAAGAATACGGGAAATTGATGACCTCGCTGCAAGGATGTTATGTAACGGCAGAGGATGTGGGCACGAATGTTTCGGATATGGCAAATATTTTTTCCAACACAAGATTTACAACTTGCATACCGCCAACCCTTGGCGGAAGCGGGAATCCTTCTGTTCCAACCGCCCGTGGAATAGTCTCCGGTATGGAAGCGGCATTGAATTTCCTTGAAATGGGGACACTTGAGAATAAAGTAGTTGCAATTCAAGGTATTGGAAATGTCGGTACACCGCTTATAAAATTCCTTCTCGAAAGAAATATTTCCAAAATAATCTGCGGTGACATTAATGAATCATTAGTCCGAAAGACCAAAGATACATTCGGAGATAAAATAGAAGTTCGTTTACTTAGAAATAATGACCTTTCTTTATTCTCTATTAACTGCGACATCTTTTCTCCCAATGCCACGGGTGCGATATTAAATCCCGCAACAATTCCTTTACTGAATACAAAGATTATTTGTGGTGCGGCAAATAACCAGCTGGAGGATTATGACCGAGATGACCAAAATATTTTCGAAAGAGGAATTCTATATGTTCCTGATTTTTTAACAAACCGGATGGGAATAGTAAATTGCGCTGATGAACAATACGGTTATATTAATCACGATCCATTCTTTGAAAGACATCTCGAAAATTCATGGGAACATTCTATTTATCAAACTGCGCTAAAAGTTTTTACAGAATCGAAGACAAGAAAAATCCCCCCATCCCGGATTGCATCGAAAATGGCTGATGAACTTTCTCTTGTAAACCACCCCATTACCGGGCATCGCGGAATTCAAATTATCCAAACTCTTCACGAAAACAATTGGGCGAATCCGATTAACACATAATATTTTAGAAAGAAAGATATGACAAAAAAAAATAGAATATCCGTTATAACACTGGGGTGTTCAAAAAATACAGTCGACTCTGAGCGGTTAGTCGGCCAACTTAGGTTGAACAATTTTAAAATAACACAAAACTCAAACAGTGCAGATTCAGTTATTATCAATACGTGTGGTTTTATTGATGCCGCTAAAGAAGAATCAATTAATACAATTCTTGAGGCAGTAGAACTGAAGAAACGCGGAAAGCTGAATAAAGTATTTGTGGTTGGATGTCTATCACAAAGATATAAAGACGAGCTGCAAAAAGAGATATCGGAAGTTGACAAATATTTTGGTACCGAAGCGTATGAGGAAATTATTAAAGAGATCGGCGGTGAATATAAATATGACCTTTTAGGCGAAAGAGAGTTATCGACGCCAAAACATTATGCGTATCTAAAAATTTCCGAAGGCTGCGATAATCCCTGTTCATTTTGTGCTATCCCGCTGATGCGCGGTAAACATAAAACCAAATTAATCAGCGATTTAATTAAGGAATCGGAAGCATTGGTAAATAAGGGAGTTAAAGAATTAATTCTCATTGGGCAGGATACCACCGATTATGGACATGATCAAAATGGAAAAAGATCTTTATCTTATTTTTTGAAAACACTTTGTGCCATCGAAGGGATTGAATGGATACGCTTATTATATGCTTATCCATCACATTTTCCAAAGGATGTAATGCAAGTAATTGCGGAAAATCCCAAACTATGCCGATACATTGATTTGCCGCTACAACATATTTCCGATAAGGTGTTGAAGTCCATGCGACGTGGGATAACAAAACGTAGGACGATTGAACTAATAAACGAATTGAGAGCAAAAATTCCAGGACTCACTTTACGCACAACATTTATCGTAGGCTATCCTGCCGAAACCGAAAGAGAATTTGAAGAGTTATGTGATTTTGTAAAGGAAACAAAATTTGATCGATTCGGAGTGTTCACTTATTCAATCGAGGAAAATACACCGGCTTTCATTTTAGGAGATTCTGTAACGCCGGAAGAAAAGGAAGAACGAAAAGCAAGGTTGATGGAAATTCAGCAAGAAATATCTCTTGAGAAAAACCGCAGCTTCATCGGGAAAAAATTAAAAGTAATAATTGATGGCATCGAAGGAGACTATTACATCGCCCGTTCTGAAAGAGATGCCCCGGAAGTAGATGGCGAAGTATTGATTCCAATAAAAAATAGTACGCTGAACAAAGGGACTTTTTATAACGTTGACATTTACGATTGCAATGATTATGATTTATTTGGATTTATTTCTCAGTAATGTAATTTGGAACTAAAAATGAAATATTTTTTCATATTAATTTTGTTTTGCTCTGCTTTATTGGGACAGACAGAGAACATTAAGCCGAACATCGGATATAATTTCACTCCGACAATTTTTTTAGACATTGCCAATTATAAAGCGGATACCGGCACAAAAACCAAGGTTGATGTATTCATGCAAGTACCCTATTCCAGTTTGCAATTTCTAAAATCGAATAATCTATACCAGGCTAAATATTCCATTACACTAACAATTTTTGATGAAGACAAAGAAAATATCGTATTCGAAAGAATATGGACTGAAAAGATAACGAGTAATGAATTCGAAGAAACTCAATCAAGGCTTAATTACAATATTAGTTATCAGTCGATTGAACTTGAGTCGGGCGAGTATCTTCTCAATTGTTTTGTTGAGGATCTTGATTCAAAAAAAACAATGAATATAGAATCGCCAATTGAAGTTAAAAAGTTTGATGAGGCAATATCAATTAGTGATATTATTTTCATTCGTGAAATCGTCAGTGACCAGAGCGGGGAAAGAATCATCCCCAACATTTCGCATATGGTTACCTCTATGGATAAACAAATAAAATTCTTTTATGAGATTTATTCCGATACAGATTCAAAAGTTATTTTACGCTACCTGGTAAATAACAAAGATGAGGAAGAAATCGCATCTTCAAGCACAAATTACAATCTCACTACCAGTAAAAATGTAGTGTTTGCAGAAGTTGAGAATACGAATTTTTCACTTGGTGATTATCAACTTACATTGAATGTGCAGGATACTCTTGGTAATACTTTGGCTCAAGTAAACAAAGTTTTTAAATCGAAAATTTTTGGTTTCCCCGGCAGTATTGAGGATTTGGATAAAGCTGTTGACGAGATGGTTTACATTGCATCCACGAACGATATTGATAGTATTCAATCCGCCGAAACATTTGAAGAGAAATTAGTTAGGTTCACAAATTATTGGAAAAGCAAAGATCCTTCTCCAAATACAATTGAGAATGAAGTTCTGCTTGAATATTACCGCAGAGTTGATTTCTCAAATGAAAATTTTAAAAGTTATTTGGAAGGATGGCGCACCGATATGGGAATGATCTATATAACTTTAGGACCGCCCAATGCCGTTGAACGTAGACCTTTCGAGCTCGAATCCAAACCATATGAGATGTGGGACTATTATGATATTAATAAAAGATTTGTCTTTGTCGATCAAACAGGATTTGGCGATTATAGATTGATAAGCCCCATGTTTGGTGAATGGTATAGATATCGATATTAAAAAAATCTTAATAATATGATTTTAACTGTAACACTTAATCCACTTCTTGAAAAACGTCTTTTTTTCAACAAAATTAATTTTGGGGGCTCGAACCGCAGCGCGAATGAAATTCTTAAAGGTGGCGGCAAAGGAATAAATGTCAGCCGCCAACTCGGCTACCTTGGAGCATTAAATTCCTCCTTCACCTTTCTCGGCGGCAATAATGGAAAAGTTATTCGACACATTATGGCAGAGGAAAAAATAAATTTCACATTCGTTCCTACAAAAAGCGAGACCCGTTATTCCGTATTGATAATTGAGGAATCAACCGGCGCTCTCACAAATTATTTCTCACCGAATAACGAAATACAAATTACTGAAGCGGAAGAATTTAAAAGTAAATTGGACAAAGCAATTCAAAATTGTTCGACCGTAATTTTCTCGGGTAGTTCACCGGCGAAAGAGACCAACGATATTTTCCCGTATGGAATTAAGTTGGCGGATAAATATGATAAAATTTCCATTCTCGATACTTATGGAGATCATCTCCCGGATTGTATCGACGCGGGTCCCACTGCTATCCACAATTGTGTGGATGAATTGGAATCATCGTTAAATATTTCGCTTACGGATGAAAAAGATAAAATTGATTTCATGGATTCTCTCTATAAGAAAAATATTAAGTTGAGTTTTTTAACTGACGGGGCGAATCCAATTTATGCATCGAAATATGATTTTCATTATAAAGTTGATGTACCAAAAATAAAAGTTATAGATCCGACCGGAAGCGGTGATGCATTCACTGCGGGGATTGCATTCGGATTAGAGGAGGCATTTGTATTCGAGGATATGTTAAAAACAGCCGCCGCATTGGGGACTGCAAATGCCGCCTCGTGGGAGATATGCACTGCGACGAAAGATGAATCTCAAAAATATTATGATGTGATGAAAATAGTACCAATTGGCAAGAAGATGAAGTTGATTGATGATTCACCAACTCAAATATAAATTCTATTCTTCCTTAACTCTCCTCTTTCTGTCTTTCAATATTTATGCGCAGAATATCGAATCGATAAATATAACCGGCGCGCGTGAGTTTCTCATCAGCAATTACATTGATTGGTCGGGAATAAAATTAGGCGCTAAATACTTTCCTGAAATAATTGATTCCATGAAAAGCCGGATCGCTTCGAATCTTTCCAACAAAGGATTTTATAATTTTCATTTTATTTCAGATTCCGTTTCCATCAGCAGTGATTCCCTATCGGCGAATATTATTATCAACATTCAAGAAGGTGAACCAACTTACATTTATGATTTGCACTTTCAGAATATCGATCCGCCGGATTCGATAGAGATAACAAATAATTTTAATTTCCTCATCGGAAATGTTTTAATTAAAGATGAGCTCGTCGAGGCTTTCTCTAAATCAATCAATTATTTTGAAAACAACGGATTTCCATTTACAAAAATTATTATCACGTCAATTAGTTTTTTCCATGATACAACCGAAGATAAAAACCTCGCGGATATTTTTTTGCAAATTGAAAAAGGATTATCAAGTAGAATCGATTCTGTTGAGATAGTCGGGAATACAAAAACAAAAGACTATGTAATCGTTCAAAACATTAGATTAAGAAAAGGCGAAGATTATTCACAGAATAGGATTGAAGAAATCCCGAAGCAGTTAAACCGGCTGAAGTTTTTCGAACCGGTTGAAATGCCGTCATTTTATTTTGATCCTTCTAACCGTGGAATCTTGCAAATAAAAATCAAAGAAAAAGAGACAAACAATTTTGATGGAATTATAGGGTATGTACCGGGGCAGAACAATGAAACCGGGTACATCACCGGATATGTAAATGTTAGTCTGCGTAATTTATTTGGGACGGGCAGGGCTGCTGCAATAAGGTGGCAGCAAGAAAATAGATTTACGCAGGAAATGGAAATAAAATATTTGGAGCCGTGGGCGCTCGGCTATCCGTTTAATTTGAATTTCGGATTATTTCAAAGAAAGCAAGACTCAACTTATGTTCAACGATCATTTGACGGCAGCCTGGAATTTTTAGCGACTGAATCCATCTCGGCATCGTTACTGATTTCAAGTGAGTCAATAATTCCTACCGAGTCAGAATCGGATATGTTCATAGTTTATAACTCCTCTGCTCTCTCGACCGGAGCTAATTTGAAGATTGATACCCGCGACGATTTTTACGCGCCCACCAGTGGAATTTATTTTCTCAATTCTTACAAATACACCTCGAAGAAAATTAACGGACCGGCGGAATTTGTAAACTCCGAAACGAAAACTAAAATAATCCTCCAGCGACTTGAGCTGGACTTGAGTATTTTTTACGAAATATTTTCCCGGCAGATTGCAGCGTTCAGTGTACATGCAAGGGAAATGAAAGGTGAACTTTTCGAGGTAAGCGATTTATATAAACTCGGTGGTGCGAACACACTGCGCGGTTACCGTGAAAAACAATTTCTCGGGAACAGAATTTTATGGTCAAACCTTGAGTACAGATATCTCGTTTCCCGCCGCTCTTTTTTATTTGCGTTTTTCGATACCGGTTACTACTTGCGGAATGAAGATAAACTTCAAGGCATAGAAAAATTAACAGGTCTTAAAACCGGATATGGTATAGGAATGAATATTGAAACCTCCCTTGGTGTTATGAGCGTAAGTTATGCATTGGGTCAGGGCGATTCGATGAACGAAGGGAAACTGCATTTCGGTTTATTAAATGAATTTTGATGGCAGATATTTCGGAATATAAATAGGATACTATTGATTTCTACTTGTAGGGATAGCCGATTTCAATTGCTGCGAATACATTATATTTCGAGCGATAATCTTCATCATCATCAAATTTGAATTTGATATTGAAAGCAACTCAAAAAATATTCTCGATTATATCGATTACCAGACCGGTTAATTTTCTCATCACCTTTTTTTCGATTACCGTTGCTGGAATAATCTGTTCGGTCGGCGATTTTAAAATACGCAACATCCTTCTTGCGGCTGTTGCCGGTGCTTTCATTGGTTCCGGTGGAAATATTATTAACGATATATATGATATTGATATTGATCGAATCAATCGACCGCAAAGAATTTTGCCTTCGAATAAAATGACTATTACCGAAGCATGGTTGTCATATTTTTCTTTCACTGTAATCGCCTTAGTCTTGACGGTTTTCATCAACTTTCCTTCTTTCGCCATTGCAGTATTTTCCTCGATTGTAATTTTCTTTTATTCGAAATCATTAAAGAAAATTCCGCTCTTTGGAAATGTAACGGTAGCGTTTTTTACCGGATTAGCATTTATTTTCGGGGGAATGGCTGTAGATAATTGGACTTACGCAATAATCCCGGCTGTCTTCGCATTTTTCATAAATTTTATTAGAGAAATTGTAAAAGACATCGAAGACATTGAGGGTGACAGAGCAAACGGCGTCATCACCTTCCCGCAAAAATTCGGAGAAAGAAATGCGGCGAAATTAATTTCCGTATTTACTATTCTACTAATTGCAATTACTGTTTTCCCGTTTCTGTTAAACATATACTCAATAGAATATTTCATAATTGTAATGCTCACAGTAAATGTGTTATTAGTATATTTTCTCAAAAGACTTTTTATGAAGGATGTTAATTACCGCTCGATTGGCAATCTTCTCAAACTTATAATGATATTCGGATTGATAGCAATTTATGCGGGAAGTAAGCAATAAAATAAAAGAATTCGATAATTCTTTTTTATCGGACAATATACGGCTTATCGCAGGTATTGATGAAGCCGGTAGAGGTCCGCTCGCAGGTCCGGTTGTTGCGGCGGCTGTAATCTTTGATAGAAGTATAATTTTAAATGGAGTCTGGGATTCGAAGAAGTTGAATGAAAAGAAACGCGACGAATTATTTGATCTGATCAACGAGAGCGCTTTGTCGATTGGAGTAGGAATAATCGAGCACGATGAAATTGATCAAATAAATATTCTTCAAGCAACATTAAAGGCTATGAAAATTGCAGCCGAAAAACTGAATCCAAAACCGCATTTAATTTTAATAGACGGCAACAAATCATTTGTTTCAAATATCCCTACAAAAACAATTGTGAAGGGAGATCAAAAATCATTTGCAATTGCCGCCGCATCAATAATTGCAAAGGTAACACGTGACCGGATAATGAAACAAATTGCGCTTACATTCCCGCAGTATAATTGGGAGAAGAATAAAGGATACGGAACACGGCTTCACGTGGACGCGATAAAAGAACACGGATTTTGTAATTATCATCGTGTTACTTTTTTATCAAAAATTTTAGATGGGACAAAACAGATTCCAATTTTCAAAAAAGTTGAATCATGAAAAACAGCAAACCGGATTTCGGAAAAATCGGAGAAGACATTGCGTGTAAGTTCCTCTCCGACAAAGGATTTAAAATCATTCAGCGCAATTACAGATTTGAGCGCGGCGAAATTGATATCATTGCGGAAGATGGCGATGTGCTTGTATTCGTGGAAGTTAAAACCCGAACCAATCTCGAATACGGACCGCCGGAATATGCGATAACCAAATCAAAGCAAAAACAGATTAAAAAAATTGCCGAAGCATATCTTTGGGAAAAAGAAATTAAAGATCGTGATTGCCGCATTGATGTTGTTGCAATAATCCTCAGGAAAAATAACAAACACAACATTAACCATATTCCGAATGCATTTTAATTGCATGCTCCTTGAAAATTTCAAGGTCGGGCCTCGAATTTTCAAGATTGATTTTTTTTATGCATTACATAAAATTAATTTATGTTGGTAAAACGGAACTATTATTAAATCCGGTACAATCCCTTTTCAAAAAAAGATTTTCTTGATACACCTGCGCCCCACCCAGCAATTCAGCAATCAAACCATTCAACCATTATTTTAAAATCTCCCCTTTCTTAACCAGTAACAAGTAAACCAGCATCCAGTAACCAGTATCCATTTAAAATCATTCCAATTTTACACCTTATTTAGTATTTTTTAACCGCCAAACTGATATTTAATTAAATAGGAAAATTGATGCGGGTTCCTGTCCCGATATTCAAAAAGAAATTAACTTTTTCTGAGCTGGTTTATAATTTTTTTGCAACCATTTCCGGGTTAGCGGTTTTCAATTACGAATTCATCAAGCAATTAGTATTGCCGCCTTACGAAATTCCGGAAATCAAAAAGCATATGAACGAACTCGGACTCAAAACATTTCCCATAGTGAGTATCACAGGATTCATTATCGGCATTGTGCTTGCAATGCAGAGTCACCCTGTGTTTGTAAGATTCGGCGCTTCGGATTTTTTACCCGGTACGGTAGCGCTTTCAACTATACGTGAGCTTGGCCCTGTAATAACCGCTTTAATTTTTGCCGGACGCGTAAGTTCAGGAATCGGCGCCGAAATAGGATCGATGCGTGTTACCGAGCAGATTGACGCAATGGAAGTTTCAGCAATTAATCCTTTCAAATATCTTGTGGTAACCCGCATTATAGCTACCACAATGATACTGCCCATTCTTACTGTATATGTAATATTTTTAGCTTTGATTGGCGCGTATTTAGCCTTGATTCTTGTCGAAAGTATGAGCTTCGAATATTACTTAAATTCGGTTCTCGATACTGTTCAATTCGGCGATCTAATTCCCGGTGTGGCAAAAACTTTCTTCTTTGGATATGTTGTTGGATTAGTAGGCTGCTACAAAGGATTCACTGCCGAAGGCGGCACGGAAGGCGTTGGAAAAGCCTCTACTACATCGGTGGTAATTGCTTCTTTATTGATTTTGTTGGTTGACACTGTTTTAGTAAAAGTTACGTTGTGGTTATGGCCGACATATTAATTTCAGTTCGCAATCTTACAAAAAGTTTCGGATCGGATATGATTCTCGATGATATCAGCTTTGATGTTACTCGAGGAGAAAATCTTGTTGTTTTTGGAAGAAGCGGAACCGGGAAGAGTGTTCTTTTAAAATGCATTATCGGATTGATGGAACCGGATTCCGGAAATATATTTATCGGCGATAAAAATGTTTGGGAATTATCCCTTAAAGAACTTAACAAGGTTAGAAAAAGAACAAGCTTTCTTTTTCAAAGCGCAGCTTTGTATGATTCCATGACGGTAAGTGAAAATCTCGAATTTCATCTTGACCGAAATTCCAACATTGAACGGAAAAATTTTAAAAGTAAAATCGAACAAACATTGGAAATGGTTTCCCTTCCCGGAACACTCGACAAAATGCCGTCGGAACTTTCCGGCGGTATGCGAAAAAGAGTCGGACTCGCGCGCGCTATTGTTACTGATCCCGAAATAATGTTTTACGATGAACCCACTACTGGTCTCGACCCGATAACGGCAAAGGAAATAAGCGAATTAATTATTACCTTGCAGAAGCAATTGAACATGACTTCAATAGTTGTAACGCATGATCTGATTTGCGCTGAAATAATTGCTGATAGAGCCATATTTCTTCGCGATGCAAAAATTATGTACGAAGGAACTATCGAAACCTTGATACAATCGAAAGATCCATTTTTAAAGAACTTTTTTAGTCACGAAATAATTAAGCCATAGGCTTAAGAACTATTTATTCATAAATAGTAACGGAGTAATAAATGTTTAAGCAACTTGAAGGTGCCCGGTTAGGAATTTTCATCTTCATTGGTACGATACTGCTTGTTCTCTCTATTTTTATGATCGGGAATAAAGAAAGATTATTTGTTGGAACAATTTTTATCAAAACATATTTTTCAAACGTCGAAGGTCTGAGAAGCGGAGCCCCGGTTAGACTTAGCGGTATGGATGTAGGCAGCGTATCGAATATTAGACTAACTGATAAGGCCGACAGTCTTATTGAAGTAACAATGAGAATTGACGAAGAGATGATTAGGTTTATTCGTCTTGACAGCCAGGCGGCAATTGAAACCGAGGGACTTGTTGGAAAAAAATTAATCACGATAACTCCAAGTTCGAGCGATGTGGCAATTATCAGCGATGGAAGCATAATTAAAGCAAAGAATCCGGTAAGCATGGCTTCGATTATGGATGAAACGCAAAGCAGTATCCATTACGTTCGCGAAATAACGAAAGAATTTTCGGAGATCGCTGCAAAGATTAATAAAGGCGAAGGCACTATCGGGAAAGCGGTAAATGATGAACAATTATATTTCGCTGCGGTTAATATTACCCGTTCCGCCGAAAACAGCCTCAATGCAATAACCGCACGCTTGAACGAAGTCTCAGGTGTAATTATGGATTTCGGCAAAGATTTGCCGAACGTAGTAAGCAACGTTGACAGCGTTGTTACCGGAATAAAATCTCTGCTGTATCAAGTTGAGCAAGGCAAGGGATTGCTCGGAGCGTTAATTGCCGATCGCAGCGCATATGATTCAATTAAAATTGTAATCGGCAATCTCGCCAAAACAACCGAAAGCGCAGTGCAGGGTGTACAGGCATTCTCTGAAAATATGGAGGCATTGAAACACAACTGGTTGTTCAAAGGATACTTTGAAGAAAGAGGTTACTGGGATAAATCCGAGTATGACAAAGAGTTGGATAAAAAGCTGGAAGAAATAAAACTTCAGACTGAAGACCTTGAAATGAAAATCCAGCAATTGCGGGAATTGGAAAGTAACTCGGGGAATTCTGAGAGCAAATAATTTTTTGTTATGTAGAGCGAAATTTATTTCGCTCAAAATTATTCTGAATTAATTCATCTCGACAAATTTATCATCTCAAAAATATTTTCATTACCTTTTCTAAATTGGTTTTAAGATTTATCCGAAATGAGTGAAAAAAACGACAAAATAATTATTAAAGGCGCCAGGGAACACAATTTAAAAAACATCGATCTGGAAATTCCCCGGAATGAGCTGATTGTGTTTACCGGTGTAAGCGGGAGCGGCAAGTCATCCCTCGTGTTTGATACGATTTATGCCGAAGGTCAGCGCCGCTACGTAGAAAGTCTATCTTCATACGCGCGCCAATTTCTGGAAAGAATAAATAAACCCGATGTTGATTTTATTTATGGAATATGTCCCGCCGTTGCAATCGAGCAAAAAACAAGCACAAGAAATCCGCGTTCAACTGTTGGCACAACTACTGAGATTTATGATTATCTCCGACTTTTATTTTCGCGTACCGGGAAAACTTATTGCTTTAACTGTGGTAAGGTTGTAAAAAAAGATTCCGTTTCTACTGTGTCCGATTGGCTTGAATCGAATAATGGGGGCGAACGTTTCTATCTCGGTTTTCCTATTCACGCTCATGAGGGGCGAACTGTAAAAGATGAAATTGCGCTTCTCAAACGTAAAGGTTTTTTTAGGATTTATTTCAAGAATGAGCTAATCGATCTTAACGAGACTGATATAAATCCAAAATCAAAAAAAGACATAACGGTAATCATCGATAGATTTAAAATCGCAAAAGGGAAAGTGCGCGAGACGCTTGCCGATTCTATTGAAACTGCTTTTAAGGAAGGCGAAGGAAGACTGCGAGTAATAAACGCCGATACGAGCGTAACATCCGACTTTAATCAATTTTACGAATGCTGCGATATAAGATATGAAGAACCCGAGCCAAGATTTTTTTCTTTCAATAATCCTTTCGGCGCCTGCCCGGTTTGCCAGGGCTTCGGCAAGACGATGGATTATGATATTAACTTAATTGTCCCCAATCCGGAATTATCAATTGCGGACGGCGCGATTGCGCCATGGCGATCGGTTAAATATGTAAAATATCTTCGCGATCTTGTGCGGGTAGCACAGCGAAAAAGCATACCGCTAAACATTCCCTTTAAAGAACTTTCGGACGAACAGTTTAATCTCATTAAAAAAGGATTTGAAGGATTTGCCGGAATTGACGGTTTCTTCAAACATCTCGAAGATAAAAATTATAAGATGCATATTAGAATCCTATTGAGCCGTTACCGTGCATACACAACATGCTCTGCATGCAAAGGTTCGAGGTTACGTAGAGAAGCTCTCCAGGTTAAGATAAACGATGTTTCGATTCATGATATTGTAAAAATGTCTATCGAGAAATCGCGGGAATTTTTTAACAATATCACTCTATCGGATTATGAAATGCAGGTCGGCGGACAGATTTTAAAAGAAATTAAAAAGAGATTGAGCTTTCTGAATGACGTAGGACTTGGATATCTAACGCTCGACAGATTGAGCAGCACACTTTCCGGCGGCGAGTCGCAAAGAATTAATTTGGCAACATCTCTCGGCTCGGCTTTGATCGGCACATTATATGTCCTTGATGAACCGAGTATCGGATTGCATCCGCGCGATAATCTTAAATTGATTGGATTGTTAAAATCATTGCGCGATATCGGCAACACGGTTTTGGTTGTTGAACACGATGCCGAGATGATGATGGAAGCGGATAAGATTGTTGATATGGGTCCGCGCGCCGGTTTGCTTGGCGGCAGCATTGTTGCTTACGGATCTTACAATGAAATTATAAAACACAAAGATTCGCTCACCGGGAAATATCTTTCAGGAAAAATGGGAATTCCAGTTCCTTCGAAAAGAAGAACTGAAGCGACGCCTGTTATAAAAATTACAGGCGCATCAGAAAACAATTTGAAAAATGTTGATGTAGAAATTCCTCTAAAAAAATTTGTAGTTGTTACCGGGGTAAGCGGCTCCGGCAAAAGCACTCTTGTGCATGATGTGGTTTACGGCGGCATTGTAAAACTGATGGGCGGCAATCCGCCAAAGATTGGGAAATTCCAAACCATAGAGGGAGTGAAGGGCATTGATGAAATAGAAATTGTCGATCAGTCTCCCATCGGGCGCTCACCGAGATCGAATCCGGTAAGTTATGTAAAAGCATACGAACACATTCGGGAGCTATTTGCCTCTACAGCACAGGCGCGGGCACGCGGATATAAGCCGGGTTACTTTTCTTTCAACGTACCCGGCGGAAGGTGCGAAACATGCCAGGGCGACGGATTTGTGAAAATTGAAATGCAATTCCTCGCTGATCTTTATCTTGAATGCGAGGATTGTAAAGGCTCTCGTTTTAAAAAGGAAGTTCGGGAGATAACGTACCGTGGTAAAAATATTGTCGATGTGCTTAATATGAATGTTGATACTGCACTGGAGTTTTTTAGTCAGTATCGAAAAATATCTTCATTACTAAGAGTATTATCCGATGTTGGATTAGGTTATATGAAATTGGGTCAGCCGTCAACAACTCTATCGGGAGGCGAGGCTCAGCGTGTGAAATTAGCTTTGCATCTTAGCGCACAAAAGGAGAACAAACATACCCTATTTATTTTCGATGAGCCAACAACCGGACTTCATTTCGACGACATTAAAAAATTACTGAACTGTTTTAATCTTCTCCTTGATAACGGAAATTCAATCTTAATTATTGAACACAATCTCGATATTATTAAATGCGCTGATTATGTGATTGATCTTGGGCCCGAAGCCGGAGACAAAGGCGGTGAGTTAGTCGTTGCGGGAACACCCGAAGAAGTTGCTGCAAATCCGAATTCGCATACGGGAAGGTATTTGAAAAAGTATCTTTAGTGAATAACAGTTTACAGTAATCAGTTTTCAGTAGTCAGTAAAAGTTAAAAGCAGAGGCTGTATGTTTGTACCGGTGATGATTTTTTATTTGTTCATTTGCGCTGTACTACTTTTATTTGGATTGCTTCAGCGGAGTTTGTTTGCACTAATTATTCTAAATATTCTTTGGTGGATCAGTTCATTAATTTCTGCAATAATGGTTGCAGTTGCTTTTTCCGAAAGATTCTATTCGGAAAATTGGGCGATGATATTTGTTCTTTATTTTTCTTTCCCCTTCATTATTGTCTCAGCGATAATGATTATTATAGAATTGATTTATTTGAAGAAGAAGAATTTCGCTCAAAAATCGTTTATTAAAGTAAGCTCGATTGCGTTGTTATTTTTTTTAGGGATACAAGTCTTTTTCGGATTAATGTCCTTCCACATGTAACCATCTGAATTTAGATTTATGATTGACGAGTGTAGAATCTGATTTTTCTAAAATGATAGTCAGCTAAAATAGTACACATCCCATTTACCATTCCTGCCCGGCATCTTTTTGCCGGGTTCCATTCTTCGATCATAAATTTAAAACCTCTTCCTTGCCCGACTTCTTATATTTGATTTTGAGATGAGAAAGGTTCGAAAGATCTTTTTCGTAAAATAGAATGTTTCTCCCAACTGATAATTCTCTTGTCATCAATAAATAATCTCTGCTGCCGTTTCCGCCATAAACTTCAATCTCTTGGCTCGTATTTGAAGCGAGCATTAACAGAAAAGTATTTCCTTCCTTAACAAGATACGATTTGGTGGCCGACGATATTCCCGAAGAAATGTTTTCGAGATTGTCGATAGTTAATTCAATAATATTGGAGGAGTTTTCACTTTCATTCCAGAGTTTATCAACCGATTTTAAAGTGAAGTAATATTTTGTCTGCCTCGGTTTTTCGATGCCGAGCGAAACCCGGTTTTTATCCGAAGAGAAAATTTCGTACAAGTTTTTTGGCTCAAGCGCTTGATATGGATCGTTCATTTTATAGAGTGCGTAATAAGCGATTCCGTTTCCGTTCGAGGTTGTTTTTGGAAAATCCCAGGTTAAATTTACGATGATTGGATCGGGTGCACTGGAAACAATCTCGTATTGCAAATTCCCCGGCGGATTGGGATTGTAATTATCAATCCAGGGCATTGCCGAAGGATATGCTTTATTATCGAACGCCAAGAAATTATAGTTGCTGATATTTTCGTATCTAAAAAACGCTACTCCATCTGCTCCAACCTCTCGCGAGTAATTGATTAGTGATTCCATCTCTGTTTTAACTTCGGGTTTGTACGCCGCTATTCCGAGAATTATACTTTTCCCGGATGAATTGTTTTTCCAATCCTTAGCAAGTAAATCAAACCGGGGATTATCATCAAGCCCCCAATAAATTTGTGGTGCAAGATAATCGGCATAATCCAGTTCCAACCACTTTCTTGAATCCTGATATATATCGAAGTAACCTTCCCATCCTCTTGCGCCTTCAATATTTTTGTAAATTCCAATAGGAGCTGCGCCGATTTTTACAAACGGTTTAATTGACTTAACGCGGTCATGAATCTGCCGAACAATATCCGTAATATTATTTCTTCGAAATTCATCAATCGGCAGTCCTTCTCCATAAATCTTGTATGAAAAGTCATCGTCAAAATTTTTGCCCGGATATCTAATAAAATCGAGATGAATCCCATCAACATCGTATTTTAATACAAGCTCTGCAACGATGTCGGCAATGTAAGTTCGCGCTTCCGGCAAACCGGGATCTATCCAATAAGTTGTTTTGCCTTCTTCAAAATATTTTACAAGCCAATTTGGATGAGTGTTATAAAGATGCTTCGGGTGGTTCAGAATTTTTTCTTCCGAGGTTGCATAACTTCGCGTAACATTCAACCATGCATGGAGCTCCAATCCCCGTTTATGGGCAAGGTTAATTGCCAGTTCAAGCGGATCGTAATCGGGAAGATTATCAGTTTGACCGGTAAAGTACGAGGAGAATGGTTCATATGACGACTTGAACATTACCGTTCCATTACTGCGAACCTGGAAAAATACTGTGTTGAGATTTTTATCTTTAATGTCATCCATTATTTCGGTTAACCGATCAATCTGAATCTTCTGATCAAATGTTGGGGGCGGCCAATCCAATCGGTAATTTGTAGCTAACCATACAGCGCGTGTTTCTCTAAACTCCTGGGGCTTGATTGGATTGTTCATTATTAAGAAGACCAATACAATTATAAGTAAATTAATTTGTTTCTCTGAATTTATCTTAATATAACTTGATTTCATTTCCGTAATTCTTTTAAATTTTGCTTTGTTATTTGATTTCTGCGTTTGTGTTTTACAATTTTATTGAAATAATTTTATCGCTTCTGTCACTGCATATTTTACATCACCAATCCCTGCTTCCACGTCGGGAATAATTTGTGCGATATCTTTCACCAAAACAAATTTGATTTTGTTATCACGGTTCTTTTTATCGCGACTCATTGTATCAATCATTTTTGCAAGGTCGTATTTTTTTATCCTTATCTTCTTTTTCAATTGAAGCGGTAATGCCAGGAACTCATTCAATCTCTGATTGGTAAATAAATTCAACTTGCGGGAAAGAAATAAAGAACAAGCAAGACCTACAACTACTGCCTCGCCATGTTTTATCTTATATTTTTGATCAACCTCAACAGCGTGAGCAAATGTATGGCCGAGATTTAAAATCTTTCGCAATCCCGTTTCCTTTTCATCTGCTTCCACAACAGCGCCCTTAAATTTCACTGTTTCAATAATAACATTCTCGACTACTTTCTCCTTCAATCCAATGAGATCGTCCAGTTCGTTCGATATAAAATCGAATAACTTTTTATCTGTTAAATAGGCGTATTTCATCACCTCACCGATGCCGCAGATAATTTCTCTACGTGGAAGTGTTTGAAAAAAATCCGTATCAATCAAAACAAATTCGGGTTGCTTGAATGCGCCGATGATATTTTTTGTATTGGAAAAATTGATGCCGGTTTTACCTCCCACGGAACTATCAACAGCAGCGAGTAAAGTCGTGGGGATCTGAATATACTGAATTCCTCTCATAAATGTAGCCGCGGCATAACCTGAAATATCCCCGGTAATCCCACCACCAATTGCAACGATTATACTATCCCTTCCAAAGTTTTCATCCAATAATTTCTTATATATTTTTTCTAAAGTTAATCGGCTTTTCAAAGGTTCGGTGGCTTTAATCACTAATGTTGACACCTTCTTAAATTCTGTGCGATCCATTTTCTCCAAAACCTTTGTGTGGAATCCTACAACATTTTCATCGATAACGAAAAGCGCATTCTTACTTAATCCCCCTTCGTGAATCTTGGGGACTAGTTGTTCGAAAACATTCCGCCCAACGTAAACATTATACGGGTGACCGGGAATATTGATCTTAATTTTTTTCATGTAAAAGTGTCGTTATTTGTTTAACAAGTCTATCGACAGTTATCCCAAGTTTATGCCTATCGGAATCAATAACCAAATCGGCTTGAGCGTAAAATGGTTCTCGTTTTTCCATAAGCTCCGTTATGCGTAAGATAAATTCTACTTTCGAATTTTCCTTTAGCACTAAATCGCGGAATAACGGTCTATCAATTTTATTTTTAATTCTTTCATAAATTATTTCAGGCGAAGCTTTTAAATAAATAATCTTTCCGGTCATCTTCATAGTTTCCAAATTTTTAGGACATGCAATCGTTCCTCCGCCAAGAGCGATGACAACGTTTTTTTTCTTTGTGAATCTATTAAGTGTTTCAGATTCGATTTGTCTGAAATACTCTTCTCCGCTATCTTCAAAGATCCGGACGATTGTTTTCTTTTCATTTTCTTCAATTACTTTATCAAGATCGTAGAAATCCCAGCCGAGTACATTTGCAAGTATCGGTCCGATAGTACTTTTACCGCTTGTCATAAATCCGCAAAGATAAATCCGTTCATTCATCTGTATCGATTACAAATAAGTTGGGGGCAAATATAATCATATTCAGTAAACTTTAAATCCATTTTAGCATTGTTTTTTATGAAGAGAGAACGGCTTACTTATATCCGCCGGGAAAAATATTTACAAATGAAATACAACGCCGATTGAGAATGTAGCGCCGTCAATATTTACTTTTGAATCGAATTTATCGTGTGGAATTGAATACTTAGTTTCGCCGATCTGAAATTCTTTTTTTGAGTATGTACTCGTCATCTCAAATTCCGGATCTCTGAATTTCATTTCTCCCCGCACGGAAAAGAAATTTGTAATCATATAGTCCATACCTACTGCGACTTGAATACCATATTCGAAACTCCGGTTTTCATTCACAGCTTCAACATCTTTGAATTTTCTGATGTGGCTGCCGAAGTAAATTCCAATTCCGCCGCCCATGTAAAATTTAAATTTCTCCACAGAGATAGGCAGCAGATAATAAGCGGAAAATTCCAACGGAATGAGTTTGTATCCATCTTCTGCTTCAACAGAAATTACACTTGCATCCGAGATAACAACTACATTGGTGGAAACTCCTGTTTTAGTAATCAGATCAGCGTTAATGCCAAGTATTATTGATTCGGAAAGTCTGTACCTAACATCAAGTGAATAGCCGTATATATCATCCATGGGAATATTTTGATTTCGCGTAAACGGATCGGAAGCATTGGGATTAAGATACAACCTTGAGGTCGTTGTGTAGCTGTAATTGCAGGCAAATCCAAATCCTTCGCCGGAATATTGAGCATTGATCAGTCCCGGCAGGACAATCATAATTATTAACAATATGTGATTCATGACCTTCATTGTGCGTATGAAATATATTAAAAAATTGTAGAATAAGGAGCGTAAAAAAAATCGACTATTTTTTTGATTTCGCAGGAATAATTTTAACTACTCCAGGAAATTCGCCTTATTAGTTTTATCTCCATTGTCAGGGAAACCAATCCATTTAGTATGTTATATCAATGATAAACTTATATTTTGAATAAAAGAATATTTCAATTATTTTTCATCTGAGGTGTTAAAAGTATTTAATTCGGCGGTTAGTATAATAAATTACTATAAAATATGGTGTGTAATTTTTATCATGTTGGAGGGTCATTAATGAAAATCCTTTTCTTTGCGTTATTCCACTTTGCTTGTATTCTTACAACTGTTTACGGACAAATATATGTAAATTTTCAAAGCGACGAAGCAAATTTAGATTCACTCTTGCTACTCGGAGACTTAAATGCAGTACAATTGTTTTTTGATTTGCATGATCCGTTGTATACAACAAATCCGAATGTGGATTTAAGGAATCAATACAATAAGTTAAAAGAAAACACGATCAAAATAATTGATTACTGTCGTAATATTTCCGAGAATGATACGGTTGCTGTTAGAAACTATACTGTAAATATCGCGAGTAAAAAGGATGTTTTTAGAATTGAATATGCAGGATCGTTAGCTAACAGTGCATATAAAAAATCTTTGCTATATATCAGCACGAACTTTAGTGAAGCAATGAAATTTTTTCAAATTGCAACATTGCTAAAGAACAAGTACCTCAAAGAAGTCGAAAGCGAAATTCAGGCTAAAATTGAATTAATCAAGAAAGAAATTATAACAGCTCATTTTAAGGAAGCGGATGAGCTCGCTCAATCTGCACACGATAGAGCGAAAATATTTCCTACACTTTCTTACTTATGCGATACTTTATATAATATAAAATCTCAGATTAAGTCGGAAATAACCGAAAAGGCAAGAGTAGAGAATTATTGGAAGCAACAAGAAATAGTTGACTATACTGGGATTTTATTTCAACTAAGTCTTATAAATAAAAATGCTATTGAAAACGGTACAATAGATTTTTATGACAGAGAAACTGATGTACCGACAAATATAAAAATTGAAAACCTTCCCGCAAACTTCACATTCGGTTTTAATATCGGCGGTGTTATTCCGATGTATAAATATTTAATGCTGGGCGTAAACTATTGCCATTCGATATTTACTTACGACAATTCGGGTTCGGATGGGAAAGCAATATTTTATAATTTCAAAATCAAAAACCATTCGGCTGATATTTACACAAAATTGCTGTTTAGAAGAGAAGCTGGATTCAGACCATATTTAACATTTGGGCTTGGATATCTTTATTGCTTGCAGTCACAATCCACTGGCACCTTAATTCTACAGAACGATACAATGACAGTTTACAAGAGGTACAATATCAAACAAAAGATATCTGATACTTTCAGAGCAACCGCTTCTTTTGGCGCGGAATATATTCCCAATGCAGACAGCATTTTATTGTTCTTTTTCAACATGATGCTATCAGCTAATTTTAATGAGATCGAGTATGTGGGGAGAGCTAACTATTCTCTTTCGATGGGGATTGGCGTGATTATTTTTTAAATAGTCATGAACATTTTCTGTAGTAAGAACGTAATACTTAAATGGCAATAAATGCATAATAGACCTGGAATTTTGTCCCATTGAAGAAATATATGGCGACTCAAATTTCTGAACAAGTAGGGAAACAAGTATGAAAAGATTATTCTATTTAACAAGTTTTCTTTTACTCATATGCAGTGTTGAATTGCGCTCCCAGAATTTACTTGACGTATACCAAAAGCAAATTCCTAAAAAATATTTAACAGATGAATATGATAGGGCTACATTAACTTATAATTTGATCTTCAACTCAAAATTAAATCCTGCAATTAATTACTTCTATATTAATTCAATCAGTATGGGCAGTGATACTACAAATAAGGGGAAAACAGATTCACTCAGGACGACATACAAAAATGTAAGAAACCACTTTTTACGAAATAAATATGATTGGGCTGCTAGAGAGGTTGAAAGAATTTGTAAACGAAACGATTTAGGTTCCAATACGGGTTATATTACTTCCTATTTTGACGATTTTCTAAATAAGGATTATCTGCTATTTGATACAAGTTATATTCACCAAAAGTTGGATATACTTATCGATCAGAACAGAATGGATTATATACTATTTTTATTTTATACAAAAGAATATAACGATTACGATCCAACGATAAAATATGCAGAACGCAACAAGACTGAGGAATTCAAAATAATTTCCGGGTACGAAAAGACGGTAGCGGAATTTGACTTATTGCAACCTGAAGAAAAATTGATTGCTATTAATGATATTATCAATCATTGGTATTTATTGGATAGAGAAAAGACAATTCTCAAGGAAGATGAACCAAATTTTGAAATTTGTGATCTGATATATTCATTCTACAAAGATGAATATAGAGTTGAACCTGCACTAAGAATATTCGGTGAATATTCCTATAAACATTCACTTGATTGGTCTATTATTAACACATTTGAAAGAGCTTTAGAAAGATATACCACTAAATTTTATACCTTTAATGTAAAGGTATATTTTTCGTACAAATATACTTTAGGGGCAGGAATTAAGATAAAAATCCGAAATGAAAAATCATTTTTATCATCCATCAATCTTAATTTCGGTATAATGAGTTTTACTTCGCAAGTGGAAAGCCCCGATCACAATAAAATGTTTTCGAGTAATTACCTGGTATTCAACCCAAGTGTCTGGAATTATTACAGATGGTATATATCCGAAATAAAAAATTTTTCTACTTTTTCTTGTTTTGTTGAGACTGGATTTCCAGTTTACTATGTATCCAAACAGATTAGTATCGGACTTGGGGCAAGCTTGCTATACTATTCGTTAAAGTACAATTTTGATATTACCGAATATCATTGGCAACGAACCGACTATGGCGAGACCCTTCCAGTAGTTAGTGATTTTAATTTTGAATGCAATTACAATAAAATTCAGTTTGAGCCTTATATAAGTATCAATTCCGAATTTGAGCTTCTGAATATTACATATAAGTATTTACCAATTAAAAATTTGCATGTATTTAATATCGGCTTGGAATATTCTATCAATAATATTTTCTAAAATTGGCGAAATTTTAGTGGCTAATTTGGAGAGGATAAAATTTGGGCAGGTGAATTAGCACAGCCTGCCCCAAGCTTCATACAAGTTTACTTCCCGTCAATGCTAATTAATTCTACTTCAAACAAAAGAGCTTTAGCCGGAGGAATAACAGGCTGCTTGCCAAATTCGCCGTATGCGAGTTGGTAAGGAATATATAATTCCCATTTCTCGCCAACGCTCATTAGCATCAACGCTTCCGTCCAGCCTTTTATTACGCCTTTAACCGGGAAAGTCGCCGGCTGATTTCTTTTTATCGAGCTATCGAATTCTTTGCCATCGATAAAATAACCACGGTAATGAACTGTCACTTTGCTTGTATCTGCAGGTTTCGGTCCTTCGGCTTTGGTAATAACTTTGTATTGAAGTCCGCTTGGTAGAGTTACAACTCCTTCTTTCGTTTTATTTTGAGCAAAAAAATCATCGCCCTCTTTGATATTTATTTCGGCTTCCACTTTACGCTTTGCTTCTTGTTTTTGTGCTACAATCTGCTGGAATTCATTAAGAACGGCATTCATTTCATCTTCTGTTAACAATGATGTATCCGCCATTGCGTCCTTTACGCCTTGCGATAATATGTCGGTTATAATGTCAATACCCTGCATTTTAAAGTTGGTTCCAATATCCTGCCCAATTGAATAACTAACTTTTTGTTCGAGTGTTATAAGTGAATCTTTAGTAATCTTATTATCCTGTGAAAATAAATTTACTGAAAGCAAAAACATCAATACTGCACTAAGGTACGTCTTCATTGGTTCTCCGTTTATGAATAAAAATGAGGTCGAAAATTAACCGAAACGGTTTTGAGTTACAATTTTTTCTTTTTGAATAAAAATTTTACCAATTGTGGAATTTACTTGATGTGAAAATAAAAATTCATTAATGAGAATTTAACATTGGTCAAATTTTATGATAATGCAAGTAAACGGGAAATACATTATATTTTATCAAGAAACTAATGGGATGTGGCGATGAAAAAACAAATTCTTTGTTCATTATTTTTATTTTTGATAAGCCTTTCAATTATTTCCGCTCAGACAGGCAGACCGCAATACAAAATCAGAAACGAAAGAGCAGGCATCTATATTGGAGATATCACGATTGAGTTGTTCCCTCTTATCGCTCCGCTGCATTGTGCAAACTTCGATAGTCTTGTTACAGTGCAAATGTACGACAGCACTGCTTGGCATCGTGTTGTACCGAACTTTGTAATTCAAGGCGGCGATCCGAACTCGAAACACGGACCAAGAAATACATGGGGGAATGGGGACCCATCCCAGGCTACGGTTCCTGCCGAATTTTCAAAAGTGTCGCACTTAACAGGAATTATAGGCGCAGCAAGGGACACCGATATCAATAGCGCCACCTCACAATTTTATATAAATACTGCCGATAATACAGGTCTTGATGGAAATTACACGGCTTACGGTGTAGTTATTAGCGGCATGGATGTGGTTGATGATATTGAAAATTCCCCAAGAGATAATAACGATAATCCAAATGATAAAATAGAAATGTTTATTACAAAAATAGGTATGAATGAATCGGCACCAAATCCACCAACATTAATGGAGCCGGTTGATGGAATTACCGGTGTTGGTACAGGTCAAAGATTTTCCTGGACGTTGGTAGAGGATGCTGTTCTCTATTATCTTGAAATTGCCGAGGATCAATCATTTACCCAAATGGTATATGCGGATAGCTTTGCCGTTACACCTCCGAGTGTAAGCACAACCGCAAAAAATTTAGAGACGGGACTAAAAACTTATTACTGGAGAGTGCGGTCGAACAACGGGGCAAAATTTAGTAATTACACGGAAGTTCGTAGTTTCACAACATCAATTTTGGCACCGGTTCAAATTTATCCCGCTCAAAATGCTACCGAGATACCGCGAAACACTCGATTTGAATGGAATGAAGTTGGTGGCGCAGTGAGTTACTATTTACAGGTTTCCTCAAAACCACTTTACACGGCACAGAATCTTGTAGTTGATCAGTCCGGAATAACTGCTACCAATTTTACTGCTGATTCGCTTAATGCTAATACAATTTATTATTGGCGCGTACTTGGCGTTACCGAAATTTATGAAGGTCCTTCATCTGCATCGTGGAAATTCACAACCGGGCAATTAGTTGATGTTGAAGATGAAGATCCTACTTTGCCAAAGGAATACTATTTAGCGCAAAACGGACCGAATCCTTTCAATCCATCAACTTATATCAAGTACAACTTAAAAGCTGCCGGGCACGTTACAATGAAAGTCTACGATATACTCGGAAGGGAGCTTTTCACAATACTCGATGAATACAAAGATGCCGGGCGCCACGTGTTGTTTTTTGAAATGAATGATTTGGCGACAGGAATCTACATTTATTCTATGAGAGTAAATGATTATTATTCGGCCAAGAAGATGGTCGTTTTAAAATGATCCTTAAAGTAATGAAAACTATAATTAAATCGTTCGCCGTTTTCGTAATCCTAATTTCGGTAATCAGCCAGATTACCTGCAAGCGTGAAGGCGAGGATGCCTCCTATTATTCCAAGACAATTCACGGTGATTTGGAAAAATTCCAGGAGCTGCTTGATAAACACAACGCAATTCCTCTTCCTTCATCGGTCGAGAACTATTCATCCTCATTCCAGGAATATATTTTAAAAAATAATATTGTTATTGACACAGTCATCAGCGATGTTAAAAACGAGAACGGGAAATATTTTTTGACTGCTTCTGTTAGGTCAATCGCGGCCCCGTCAGTATTTACTAAACTCCGGTGCGGTAAAGAAGAATACGAGTTGATAAAAAATCTTCAAAGCAAAACAGCATACGTAGCTGCGAAGATTAAACGTATCGATAAGACATATAATTTTGAGGAAGCGTTTACCATCAACGACGAACTGATTTGCTTCAACAACGGCGATAGAATTTTACTTACCGGGGAATTGACAGATATTGTTGAGTATAATTAAAACTCAGCGTCTCTGCGGTGAAAAAAGATTAACTGCGAAAACGCAGAGATATCAACTTATAGATGCATCATCCTGTAACCGACACCGGATTCGGTTTTGATAAATTCCGGTTTTGAGTAATCATCTTCCACTTTCTTTCTAAGCTGACCAATAAACACCCGCAGGTATTGAGCATTTTCAACCGAACTTGGTCCCCAAATTTCTTTCAGAATATATCGCTGTGTTAATACTTTACCAATATTCTTTGCCAACAACACAAGTAGAAGATATTCCGTATTCGTTAGTTTTATTTCTTCTTTGCCTTTCTTTACGACTCTTGCAGTAAAATCGATTGTGAGATTCCCATTTTTAAAAACACTGCTTTCTTCCGTCTGTTGTGTTCTTCGAATATTAGCGCGTATGCGGGCAAGTAGCTCGGATGTATTAAACGGCTTAGTCAAATAATCATCAGCTCCCGAATCAAGGGCGGTTATTATATCCTCTTCCGAATTACGAACAGATAAAATTATTACCGGCACATTAGTCCATGTTCGCAATTCTTTGATGATGCTTAACCCGTCTCTGTCCGGTAAACCCAAATCCAGAATAACCGCTTGCGGATGAGTTGTTGCAACCTGGACAATTCCATCGTGCCCTGTTCCTGCCTCAATTACTTTATAATCGGCTGATTCCAACGCAATGGAAAGAATTTTTCGGATTTGAATTTCATCATCAATTATTACAACAGTGTTTTTAACATTCATAGCTGTTTCAATCCTTTTCCGGTACAGGAATAATAATTGTAAATACCGCTCCGCCGTTCTTCCGATTTATTACCGATATAGTGCCTTGATGAGCTTCGATAAATCCTTTTGAAATTGATAAACCTAATCCTGTTCCACCGGTTTTAGTGCCGGGCGCTCTGTAAAATTTTTCAAACAAATGTTTCAATGTTTCCTCTTCAAATCCGCTGCCGTTATCTGTAATTGTAACAATACATTTTTGGTTTATTTGCTTGGCTTCAATTAAAATTTCAGTACCGGGCGGTGAATAAATAAGTGCGTTGTGAATTATGTTAACTAATGCCTGCTCCAGTAAATAATAATCAAATTTTAAAACGCAGTCTTCCCCAACGTTTATCGAAAGATTATGGTTGCCAGTTTCATCCTTTAGTCTTTCAACGGCAGAATGAATCAAATCCCCAATCGAATGCCAGTCCAATTTCAGAACGAGATTCCCCGATTCCAATCGCGCCATATCAAGCAAATTTTCAACAAGTCGCTGGAGCCTCTCCCCGGCAATGTTAATCTCATTTATAAAATTAACCACAACATTTTTGTTTTCAAGAATTTTTTCATCCTGGAACGAACTGACAGCGCCCAGTATTGTCGTAATAGGAGTTTTTAATTCATGCGATATTGAATTGAAAAGAGTTTTATAAAGCTTCTCGGATTCGGCGGCTATCATTGACTGTGCTGCAATATCATTTAACCGTTCGCGTTCGATGGCGTTGGTGATTTGCGTAATAAAGTTATTTAACAAATCTTCTTCATCGAATGATAAGGTTTTGTCGTCCGGTGATTGAATCCCGATGACACCGACCTTATTGCTTTTGCTAATCATAGGGTAGTAAATGGCAGCGGCTTCGGGCAAAGTATTGGTGAGTTTTCCTGCTTTTTCGCTGTTAGAAAACGACCATTGTGCATAATACCATTCCATATCGCTAGGCAAGAAAGAACTTGCATTATGAGCGGTTGCTTTTAATCTTTCATTTGATTCGGTAAAAAAGATTGCTGAGGTTACACCGAAAACTTCATCTATCTTTTTAATTGAGGCTTCAGCGATATCATCATAACTTGAGGCTGCTGATAATTCTCTTGACAAATTATATAACGCTGTTGAAGCTGCTTCGCGCTGCTTTAAAAATTTTTGCTGCACTCGTATTTTTGATGAAAAATATCCTGTTACCGATGCAACAATGAAATACATCACAAACATTAAAACATCTTCAGGCTTCTCGATGTGAAATGTGAAATGAGGCGGAATGAAAAAAAAGTTCCAGCCAAGTGCGCTTATCAGTGCTGCGAACAGTACAGGACCAACACCAAAATTGAAGAGCGGCATTATTGCAATTACCAACAGGAATAATAGAGACACAAATTGGTAACCAAGCTGCTCCTGGAAAAGGAAAGTCAATAACCCGATTAAAATTACAATACCGGCAGCAGATAAATATCTTTCGGTTGATGAGTGAGAAACCGATTTGAAATCAAACAGAAAATTCTTAGTTCCTTTTCTTTCACCGCCGACTATATAAATATCTATTTCACCGCTTTTTCGCATGAGTTTTTTTATGAAGTCTTCACCGGCAAATAATCTTTGCACATTCGACTTACGCGACTTACCGATTACGATCTGGGTTATATTATTTTCCTTTGCTATCCTCATCAAACCATCAATAATATTAATATCCTGGGTAGTTATTATTTCACCGCCGAGGTCTTCAACTAATTTGAAATTTTGAAGTAGGACACTTTTATTCTCTTCCGAAATCTTTTGGTCGGATTCCACGTATACTGCAATCCACGGTGCTTCCATGGATGAAGCGAGTCTCCGTGTAAATCGGATTAAATCCGCAGAGTAAGGACTTGGACCAATTGCGCACATGAGTCTATGCCCCGATTTCCACGTATCGTAAATATTCTTTCCGGATTTATAATCTTGTAAATCTTTATCAACTTTTTCAGCGGTAATTCTTAAAGCCATTTCTCGCAGGGCTGTTAAGTTCCCTTTCCTGAAAAAGTTCTGTATTGCATATTTTGAACTTTCGGGCGTATACACTTTCCCTTCAGCGAGTCTTTGCAATAATTCTTCGGGAGTTATATCAACCAATTCGATTTCATCTGTAAAATCTAAAATTGAATCAGGGACGGTTTCCCGTATTGCCGTGCCTGTAATTTGTTTTACGATATCCGAGCGGCTTTCGATGTGTTGAACATTCAGTGTCGTGTAAACATCAATTCCGTTATTCAACAATTCAAGAACATCGTTGTATCTCTTAACATGGCGGCTGCCGGGAATATTTGTGTGCGCAAGCTCATCAACGAGAGCAAGCGAAGGTTTTCTTTTAAGAACCGCATCGATATCCAATTCTTTAAAATTTGTTTGGCGATATGTGAGTTCCTTCAAAGGAATTTTTTCCAAACCCTCGATGAGCTGTTCGGTTTCAATCCGTTTGTGAGTTTCTATGATTCCGACTACTACATCTATTCCGTCACGTTTCGCTTTCTGTGCAGCTTGCAGCATCGAATATGTTTTACCTACACCGGCACACATTCCAAAAAATATTTTGATTTTGCCTTTGCAGCTCTCATGTTCCTCCCGCATAATTTTATTTAACAGGGCATCGGGGTCGGGTCGCAGTATATCCGATTCTTCGCTCATTATCTCATCCCGTCTAATTTTATATTTAATTTCAAAACGTTTACAACCTCATCGCCGAGAAAACCGAATTGCGGATATTCGACAGACAAATCAATCAGCTCAATTATTTTTTGGTTTTGTGAAGACGGAAAATTCCGCGCTTTTATAATTCTATCAACTTGAAGGTATGCGGCTTGTTTCGAGATATGAGGATCCACACCGCTTGCCGACGCAAAGAGCATTTCGGATGGAACTACTGTACCGGATTTTAGATTGTTTTCCACAAGAAATTTTTCAAGTCTTTCGTCATACTGCTGATGAAGCAATTTGCTCGTCAATCCCAAATTGGAAGCTCCCGAAGGTACCGGATTGTAATCAATCACCGAAGGACGCGGATGAAAGTAAGTGCTGTCGGTAAAGTTTTGCCCAAGAAGTAATGACCCGAGAAGTTTACCGTTTTTAAAGTACAAACTCCCATTTGCTCCGGATGGGAATACCAGCTGAGCAATCAGCGTAATCAACAAAGGATAAATAATACCGGTAAAGATTGTTGCGAACAATAAAATTTTTGATGAAGTGATTATCGTTTTCATTTTCGTTTCTAATTTAGTTAAAAGTATGTATATGGTAAATCATATCTTACAATAAAATTTCTTTTAAACAAGATTCAGCGAAAGTAATAGCAAATCGATTACTTTGATTCCAATAAACGGAATCAGTAATCCGCCAAGGCCGTAAACAAACAAATTCCGCTTTAATACAACCGACGCGGCTTCGGGTCTGTATTTAATTCCCTTTAGTGCGAGTGGAATTAATGCAATAATAATAAGCGCATTAAAAATTACCGCACTCAATACTGCGCTTTGCGGTGTTGCAAGCCGCATTATGTTCAACACGGATAAGGGACCGTTTAACGAATTGGTGGCGAATAACGATACAGCTATTGCCGGAATAATAGCGAAATATTTCGACACATCATTTGCAATACTGAAGGTTGTGAGCGCACCCCGCGTCATTAAAAGTTGCTTCCCAATTTCAACAACCTCTATTAGTTTCGTCGGACTGCTGTCAAGGTCAATCATATTTCCAGCTTCGCGCGCAGCCTGGGTTCCGCTGTTCATAGCAATTCCAACATCGGCCTGAGCCAGCGCGGGCGCGTCGTTCGTGCCGTCGCCAATCATGCCCACCATTCTACCTTTGGTTTGTTCATCCCGAATTCTTTTTAATTTATCCTCAGGCTTAGCCTCGGCAATAAAATCATCAACACCCGCTTCTGCAGCTATAGCCGTGGCTGTAAGCTGGTTATCGCCTGTTATCATTATACTTTTTATTCCCATCTTACGTAGTTGAGCAAACCGTTCCTTTATTCCGCCTTTAACAACATCCTTCAGTTGAATTACTCCGAGAATTTTTTTATTCTCAACAACAGCGAGCGGTGTTCCGCCCGCCAGTGCAATCTCCACTCCAATCATTTGAGTAAAATAAATATCTGATTGAGAGTTGAGGTTTGTATTTGATTCATCCGAAACAAATTTCTTTATCGCTTCGAGGGAGCCTTTTCGTATTATTCTTTGAGGCGAATTTCCTATGGCGGGAATATTTACCCCGCTCATTTGCGTCTTTGCGCTAAATGGAATGAATGTAGCATTAAGTTCGTTGATATGTCTTTCTCTAATCCCAAAACTTTCTTTTGCAAGAATTACAATTGACCTTCCTTCCGGAGTTTCATCGGCAAGCGAAGCAAGCTGTGCGGCATTTGCAAGATACTCTTCTGAAACATTAAGCGCAGGTACAAATTCTGTCGCCATTCTATTTCCAAGAGTAATAGTACCGGTCTTATCAAGCAGCAAAACATCGATATCGCCCGCAGCCTCAACTGCCCTGCCGCTCATCGCGATTACATTATGCTTGAGTAGCCTGTCCATTCCGCTAATCCCTATTGCGCTTAGCAATCCGCCGATTGTTGTGGGAATCAAACAAACCAAAAGTGAAATCAGTACGGGGATTGAAACGACGCTGACATCCTGGAGCAGAGTTATGTGATAATAATTGAAGAGAAATTTTAGACCGACAACTACAACAAGAAATACAACCGTAAGTCCCGCCAATAAAATTGATAACGCAATTTCATTCGGCGTTTTCTTGCGTTTAGCGCTTTCGACGAGTGAAATCATTTTATCAATATATGTTTCGCCGGGATTCGAAGTAATTTTGATTATAATTTGGTCGCTGAGCACTTTTGTTCCACCCGTAACAGCGCTTCTATCGCCGCCGCTTTCTCTTATCACCGGTGCGGATTCGCCGGTAATTGCCGATTCATCAACGCTGGCAACGCCTTCAACCACTTCGCCGTCGGCGGGAATCAAATCACCGGTTTCGCAAATAACTATGTCGCCGGCTCTCAATTCAATTGCAGAAACTTTTATCTCCCCTGACCCGGTGAGCTTACGTGCAATAGTTGTAGAACGCGTCTTCCGCAAATTCTCCGATTGAGCTTTTCCTCTTCCTTCAGCCACTGCTTCGGCAAAATTTGCAAATAGCACTGTGAACCAAAGCCAGATCGCAATTTGTAAATTGAATGAAGAATATTTACCGCTTAATAATTCTAAAGTAAAAATCATCGTTGTAAGCAAAGCTCCGATTTCCACAATGAACATTACCGGGTTCTTTAACATTAATACCGGGTTTAATTTTAAAAATGAATCACGCAGAGCATTGCGTAAAATCTTTTTGTCGAATAAAGGTTTTTTATCTATTGATTTCATTTTATTCCTATAACTAAAATGTGATTCCGTTTTGCATAACCAGATGTTCTAATATTGGACCGAGCGATAATATCGGGAAGAAAGTAAGCGCCCCGACAATTAATATTACAGACAAAAGGAGGAATGCGAATAACGAATTATCCGTGGAGAATGTACCGGATGTAACAGGCGCTATATTTTTTTTAACTAGATTTCCTGCAATTGCGAGCACGGGAATTATAACTCCAAATCTTCCAAGCAGCATTGCTATTCCCATCGTGATGTTGTAAAAATTAGTGTTAGTATTTAATCCTGCAAAAGCGCTTCCGTTGTTGCCGGCGCCGGATGAAAATGCATACAAAATTTCCGAGAGTCCGTGCGGTCCCTTATTCAAAATGCTTGATAAGCCGTTATCAATCGTTAATGCGAGGGCGGTGAAAAATAATATGATGATGCTCGGAAGCAGCACACCGATAATCGCCCATTTGATTTCGTACGATTCGATTTTCTTTCCGAAATATTCGGGAGTTCTTCCAACCATCAGACCTGAAATAAAAACGGTGAGCAGAATAAAAAGAAATATTCCATACATTCCCGAACCGACGCCGCCGAAAATTATTTCCCCAAGTTGAATATTGAGCATCGCAATCATTCCCGACACCGGGGAAAGACTGCTGTGCATTGCATTCACCGAACCGTTGGAAGCAAGAGTAGTAGACACCGACCATAATACGCTGTTGAAAATTCCAAACCGTGTTTCCTTTCCTTCCATCAATTGACCGGTGCTGTTAAATGGATTTGCCGACACTTCCGACCAATATGAAAATGCAAGCCCGGCGTAGAATACAAACATCATTACGGCGAAAATTGTCCAAGCGTGTTTTTTATTACCGAGCATTTTACCGTAAGTAAATACAAGTGCGGTAGGGATTAATAAAATCGACAACACTTGAACGAAGTTCGAAAACGGAGTTGAATTCTCAAACGGGAACGTGCTGTTTACTCCAAAAAATCCGCCGCCGTTTGTACCGAGTTGTTTGATTGCAATTTGCGATGCCGCGGGACCGAACGGTATAGTTTGACTTCCGCCTTCAAGAGTTTTCACAATTGCGTATGGCGAGAATGTTTGAACAACACCCTGCGAGATTAAAAGTACAGCTACTACAATAGATAAAGGCATGAGCACATAAAATATGGAGCGCATAAAATCAATCCAGAAATTTCCGAGTGAGTTTCCTTTGCGGATTACAACTCCTCGGATGACAGCAATCATTACTGATATTCCTACCGCGGCGCTAACGAAATTCTGTACAGTCAGCCCAATCATCTGTACTAAATAGCTCAGCGTAACTTCACCCGAGTAAGATTGCCAGTTTGTGTTGGTGACAAAACTGATGGCTGTATTCAGCGCTAGAAAAAATTCAACCTTGCCGATTTTCTGCGGATTCAACGGCAGGTGGTTTTGGAAAGACTGCAACGCGACGAGTACTATAATTCCAAGCAAGCTGAGCAGAAGAATGTTTGCAACATATTCCTTCCAGCTCATTTCTTTGTCCGGATTGATACCGAGTAATTTATAAATCCATTTTTCCGGCTTGGCAAGAACCGGTGATAGAAAATTTTTCTCTCCTTGAAAAACCTTTGCGAAATAACCGCCAAGCGGAACAGACAGCAGTATTAGCGCGCCGATAAAAACGAGGAACTGAATTGCATCGTTCAGATAATTCATAACCGTTCCTTACTATAATTTTATTCTTTTGACAATTGTATAAGCCAGATAGTTTACGCCGATGAACAAACCAATTAACAAAATAACTTCCAGCATGTTAAAACCTTTTTCTTTTGCTCGAAAGATATTTTGGAAGTTATAAAGGCGTTGTTAAAAGACGGGCATTTTGTATAAAGATTTTATAAAGGAAAGAATGGAATTACTCTGCGCCTCAGCGCCTCTGCGGTAAAACTGTTTCACCGCGGAGACGAAGAGACGCTGAGAAAAATACTATTTCATTTCAAGTAAACGTCCGGGAGTCCAGGGCGCACCTATTTTATCGAGTTCAACTTCGATAGCTTTCAAATCAACTTCACTAATATTTTTCAACGAAGAAATGATTGCGGGTAATTCTTCATTAATAATTTCATAAGCAACTTTTTCGCCCTTTGTAATATTTGCAGTCGAAGCATAATGCGGAGACATCATCATATCAAGCCGCCAGTTCAACGGGACATCCTGCGGCGGAATTTCTTCGTCGCTTGCTTTGCCGGGCAGACCGGAAAACTTGAACGAGATTGCCTCAAGTTTACCAGTGATTTCAACTACTTTATCCATCAAATCGAAAGGAGCTTTTGGTGTGTTGTTTATAGTCTGTTTTAGCAATTCGGCTTTGCGGATAAGTTCATCGGTAATCCGTTGAGCGGCAACATATTTCTTTGCAAGTTCAGTCGTTTTTCTCTGGAAGGCGACAAGCTCCGCCCTATCCGATGCGGGAAGTGTTACGTTATCCAAGGGCTTAGCAATAAAATCTACCGGGCCGGCCAGTAATTTTTCTTCACCTTTCGCAACAAGATACATACTCACTTTATATTTGCCCGGCAGCGCAAGCAAACTGCTCGAAGCTTTTTTTGTCGGGTCAAATTTATCATCTTTCAACGACAGAGGATAATAATTGTCGTAACGCAAATCCCAAACAATACGGTTAATACCGCCGCTTGCCGATGCAGTAAGTTTTTTTACTTCAGCGCCGGTCTCATCCGTAATAGAGAAAATCAAATACGGCGCCTTTTCATTTTCCTCTTTCTTCAAATCCTCGTATGATGGCTGGGGTATCACCTCACCTTTTTTGACAAGTTCTTTTTCTTTCTCCTTTCTTTCGGCTCTAAAAGTTTTTGGAACATCTTTCAAATAGTATGTGAATACTGCGCCGAAATCGGGATTAGGTGCTTTGAAATAAGTTGCGCCCTGTCCGTATTTTCCATCTCCGCGTATAAACATGTCCGCATCTTTTATCGGAAAGATGTGAGCTTCCTTTTCAAATAATTCTTTGGATGCATCTCTCAATGGCGAATAATCATCAATCACAAAAAATCCCCTTCCGAATGTTGCAGCGACCAAATCCTTTTCTCTTTCCTGTATTACCAAATCGCAGACTTTTATTTTCGGCATTCCTGAATTTAATTGAATCCATTTTTCACCACTGTCAAGTGTGAAGTAAACTCCCCACTCGGTCCCGACGAAAAGCAAATTAGGATTTACCGGGTCTTCAACAATTGTGTTCACTGCACCGTTTTTCGGAAGATTTCCCGCAATTGACTTCCACGATTTCCCTTTATTAACACTCTTAACGACGTACGGTTTGAAATCGTCACGTTTGTGATTGTTGAAAGTTGCGTACACAACATTCTCATCGTAACTTGAAGGAAGAATATCGCTTACTAATGTATATTGCGGAACATCCGGGAATTCCTCGATGCGAGTCCAGTTCTGCTGGTCTTCGGTAACTTGAATCAATCCGTCGTCGGTTCCCACAAATAAAAGATTTTCTTTCTTTGGTGATTCGGCAAGTGCAACAATCAATCCGAACTGCGAAGTGCTGCCGTTCTTTGCAACTGCGTCGATACTCCAATATTTATCCATTACTTTAAAACTGTTCCGGTCAGTCTGCGCTGTCAAGTCGCCGCTAATTGTTGTCCAGCTTTCGCCGCGGTCGTCGCTTCTAAAAACTTTTTCGGCAGCGATATACAATCGCTTCGGAGAGTATTTGCTGAGAATAAATGGAGTATCCCAGTACCATTTGTAAGTTTTTTCTCCCTTACCTGGCAATGGACGAATGTACAACAACTCTTTACTTTTTCTATCGAACCGGATGATGTTTCCATACTGCCATTCGGAATAAACAATATTCGGGTCCGTCGGGTCTATCGCCTGAAAAAATCCGTCGCCGCCTACAGTTGAGAACCAATCGCTGTTTAGGATTCCGTCATCACTTAATGTTTGCGAGGGTCCGCCCATACTTTGATTATCCTGTGTTCCGCCGTAAATATTATAAAACGGTTCGGCGTTATCCACATTCACACGGTAGAATTGAGCTACGGGTAAATTTTGTTTGAACTCCCAGTTCTGCCCGTCATCAAACGTTTCATAAACACCGCCATCACCGCCAATCATAAAATGCTTTGGGTTACATGGATTTATCCACATTGCGTGGTCGTCAACATGTCTTCCCGAAAGTCCAACTGCACTCCAGGTTTTTCCGCCGTCAAGTGTAACTTTGGAAACCACATCCATGATATAAACTTTGTCAACATTCACCGGGTCACAATAAATTTCATTAAAGTATTGTCCGGCAGAATACGTGTCGCTCATTTTTCCCCATGTAGCTCCACGATTTATTGAACGAAAAAATCCGCCTTTCTTTTCGGCGGCTTCCATGCTCAAATAAATCACATCGGGTTTAACCGGCGATACTGCGATTCCCATTCCTCCAATATCAACACCCGGAAGTCCTTCCATTATTTTATTCCACGTAGCGCCGGCATCTGTTGATTTGTAAACTGCGGATTCCGGTCCGCCGCCAATCTTAGCAAATATGTGTCTTCGTCTTTGTTCGGATGTCGCATAAAGTATATCGGGATTTCGCGGGTCGAATACGATGTTATTCACACCTGTATTCTCGCTGATGTTCAAAATTTTATTCCATGTTTTTCCGCCATCGGTTGTTTTGTATAATCCTCTATCTCCACCGGGTCCCCAAACAGAACCTTCGGCCGCTACATAAACCACATTTGAATTTCGCGGGTCGATGATTATACCGCCGATTTGCCGTGACTCACGCAAGCCCATGTTTGCCCAGCTCTGTCCGCCATCGGTTGATTTATAGACACCGTCGCCGTAACCAAGAGCGCGCTGGTGATTGTTCTCGCCGGTGCCAACCCACACAACAAAATGATTGCTCGGGTCAATAACTACACAGCCAAGTGAATATGGCAGTGTGTCCGCAACAGCATTCCATGTTGTGCCCGCATTGGTTGTCTTCCACAATCCGCCGCTTGCAACCGCCACATAATACTCGCTGATGCTTTTCGGATTAACTGCAAAATCGGCAATTCTGCCGGATGTCCATGCCGGACCAATACAGCGCCATTTCAATCCGCTGAAAGTGCCTGAGTTTAGTTTATCGTCTTTCTTATCCTTGTCCTGCGCAGATAGATTTACTGCCGCAAAAGACATTAATAACAAGATTAGTAATAGTCTATTTCTCATAAATTCTCCATGATGATTTTGTGATTTCAATTTTTTGTGGAAGAAAAGTTGTAGATAAAATTGCATAGGGTTTTTAAAAGAATAATTTGATATTTTTTCCGGGCAATTGATTGCTTTTAATTTTTGTTACTAATGTAATATATACTACTGATGAACAAACCTATAAAAAAAATATTTGTTATACTAATACTAATAATCCTGCTCCCGGCGCTTTCGTTCTCCGTTTACGAAGTGCTTTCATTTAACGAGAACGAAGAAGTAATCCGCGAGATTTACACTAACCAGCTCGAAGCGATTTTATTCTCCGTTAACCAGTATTCCGATGATGTGGTTAGCGGATGGTCAGACGATATTAAAAACATTTTGAAGTATTCCCCGGTTCAAAAAGATACGTCGGTTTATAATAAGTGCAAAGAATTTTTTCAATTAAACCGTTCGGTTAGACGGATTGTCATTATAGACAGTTCTGATTATAAATATATTACTTCACTTCCCAGGGAAGGGGTGGACGAACAGCGGGAAACGGTTGAAAAGATAATTTCACTCGCAAAGGAGAATGAGAAAACTATCCGGCGTTTATTCACTTATTCGCGAAGCGGATACGGAAAAATTGAACCGGTAAACACTCACGATATTTTAGAGGAACAAGTTCATTTCTTCATCATCGACGGTGAGAACAATTCCAAAAACGTTTGCGCTTTGTTAATAAATTCCCGTGATTTTATTAACAGTGTGCTTGGCCCGAAAATCCGCGAGATAGCGCAGGAGAAATTTATCATTTCCGCGTCATCCGGGGGCAGGCAGACTATTTGGGGTGGAAGACAATCCCAGATTACCACAGAGATATTCCGCGAGCTATGGCTGTTCCCCAATTATAAAATAGGTATCTCCCCTATCGGTAAAAGTATTGATGGACTCGTAAAAGAACGGACAACAAAAAGTTTGATATTGATTCTACTACTCACGCTGGTACTTGTCGGAGCTGTATTTTTCATCTTTCGCTTAATAAAAAAAGAGGTTCAACTTGCGCAAACCAAAACGGATTTTGTATCAAATGTTTCTCATGAATTACGCACACCGCTTGCTCTAATCACAATGTTTTCGGAAACCCTCGAAATGAACCGGGTGAGAACGGAGGAGAAGAAACAGGAGTATTACAAGATAATCAGCCAGGAAGCAAACCGGCTGAGCAGGATTGTGAATTCAATTCTCAGCTTCTCTAAAATAGAAGCCGGTAGAAGGATATTTAATCTCGAAAGAATCGAATTGAATTCAGCGATTGAAAGCATCCTTACGAACTACGAGTTCCATTTTACAAATAAGGGATTTAAATGGTCATTTGAAAATGACGGAGAAAATATTTTTATTTCAGCCGACAAAGAAGCGGTTTCCGAAGCATTCATTAATTTGCTTGATAATGCAATAAAATACAGCGACGACAATAAGGAAATTAGAATTACGACAGGAAGAGAAAATACCAATGCATATATTTCGGTGCGTGACTACGGAATCGGGATATCAGAAGAAAATCAGAAAAAGATTTTCGAAAAATTTTACCGGGAAACTACCGGCTTCGTGCATAATACAAAAGGCACCGGACTCGGATTAACTATCGTAAAACACATTATGGATGCGCACAAAGGTAGAATTAATTTGGAAAGTAAAAAAGGTGAAGGCTCAACTTTTACATTGAACTTCCCTCTTGTTAAATAAAAAATTGAAGGTACTGCCATGAGTAAAATACTAATAGTCGAAGATGAATCGAACATGCGGATTGGATTAAAAGATAACCTCGAATTTGAAGGTTACGAAGTTGAATTTGCCGTTGACGGCGAGGAAGGATACAATAAAATCAAATCAGGCGGTTTCGATTTAATTTTGCTCGACGTAATGCTTCCCAAAAAATCCGGCTTTGATGTTTGCAAAGCTGTGAGAAAAGAGGGAGTAAAAACTCCAATTATTCTGCTTACCGCTAAAGGTGAAGAGATTGATAAAGTTCTCGGGCTTGAACTTGGTGCAGATGATTACATAACTAAACCATTCAGCCTCCGTGAACTGATTGCGAGGATTAAAGCAGTTTTGAGGAGAACCGAAACTTCGAGTGAAAAGAAAGATGACGAGATGGTTCACATCGGGAAACTCGATGTATTATTCTCGAAATACAATGCATTTGAAGAAGGAATTGAAGTGCCGCTATCCCATAAAGAATTTGATGTGCTTAAGTACTTGTGGGATAATAAGAATAAAACTGTCAGCCGCGACAGTCTGCTTTCGGATATTTGGGGACACGACGTTTACACAACAACAAGAACGATTGATAATTTTATTGTTAAGCTGCGACAGAAAGTTGAAGACGACCCGAATCATCCGAAAATAATTTTAACGGTGCACGGCATAGGCTACAAATTAATCGACTAATTTTGCGATTCTATCCAGCCGTACAGAGTTTAAAAGTTTTATCGGAGCCGTGAAAGGAATTGAAGGATCCCACGACCAAAAAACTATCAGCGGTGAACCGGCAATATTTTTCCTCGGCACAAATCCCCATGAACGGCTGTCAAGACTATTGTCCCGGTTATCACCCATCATAAAATAGCAATCGTTTTGCACTGTGTATGATTCGACCGGTTTACCATCAATTAAAATTTCATCACCAGCAACATTTACAACAGCTTCTCCGTATTCTCTATTTATAAACGTTGCCCACTTTTCAATATTATCCGTACTTAGTTTTATCACATCACCTTTTTTCGGAACGATGATCGGTCCGTAATTATCACAGTTCCAATTACTTCCAACCGGAAAAAGTCCAGGGTCGGTAAAATACGGGGGATAAATTTCCCATCGTTCATATTTAATGTTTGGAGGTATCGGGAATTGCTTGCCGTTCACATATAATACTTTATTGATGACTTGAATCGTATCGCCGGGTGTGCCTACACATCTCTTCACATAATAATCAATTTTTTCTGCTTTTATTTCATCACGATTGCCGGGGAATCGGAAAACAATTACTTCGTTCAACTTTGGATCCTTAATTCCCGGAAATTGAATATATGGCAGTTCGATATTTGTAAACGGAATAAATTGCGGAGTTGAGGGTCCGTAAAGAAATTTATTTATAAAAAGGAAGTCGCCGGTCATAATTGTATTTTCCATCGAGCCGGTCGGTACGCGCGAGGCTTGAATCAAAGTAGAATTAATTAACATAACCAAAAGCGCCGATGATAAAACACTCTTCACGAAAATGAAAATATTTTTGAAAGTTAATTTTTGATTCCAAATAGTAGGTTTTGCGATTTTCTTTTTCATTTCATTCCTTTAAAATCTTTGTGGAATTAGACAGGAAAAAGGTGGCAGTGTTCCATTGGAGATGAATTAATCCATAGTCAAGAATAAACAATCCTACCATGTAGTTTTGCTTCATATATCATAGGTGAAGCTGAATTGTCCCACTCCGTATCGGAATAATATAGAATATCAAAAGGACGATTGGTCAATTTAACCAGGTTTCTATTAAGACCTAAAAGTTTATTAATTCTTTCCGAGTAACTTTTCTGATTGAAATCTTTGGAGACGACAATTATATCAATATCGCTAAAATCCTTTGCTTCACCAAGAGCTTCGGAGCCAAACAATACTATTTTGTTAATAAATACATTCCGGTCAAGTGCAAAGTTGTGAATTTCTTTTGTTATTTCTTTAATTGTTGTTTCATACATAATATTATCTCTTTTACATCGCTGATTAATTTTGTTGTTTCTTCTTCTTTGAATTCATCGAGTATCTTAATAAGTACATCCGGGTATCGTGAAGGGATACTTTTTTCATTCAGAAATTCAATCACTTCATTCTGATCAGGATTTAATCCAAGGTTATGTTTGTGTTCAACTCTTTCATGTAATAAAATTAGATTATGTGTGCGAGGAGGTTCTACATTAAGATAAAAAGTATATACTCCTTTAAGCGTTTTTTCTAATGCAAGATGAGCCATGAATACTGCATAAATATATCTCCCGCCTGAAAGCATATGCTCGGCGCTTGCAATATCATATTCCGCCTGAAAAAACCATTCATCGGATGGTTTTAAGTTTTTCTTCTTTTCTTCCATAATTTAATATAACAAATCTCAGGGATATTTCCAGCTATACAGTCACTCTGTGAGAATCCATTTAATAGTTGAATGCCACTTCCATTAATCGAAAATAGTATCTCCGAATAAAAGTTTCTTTAGTGAACCATAGCAAACCAATATGACAACTTTTTACAAACTTATACACCGGCATGACAACTCCATTTGAAACCTTCCCGTCCTAATGCACAGAAGTTAAAAAAAAATTAGTAGCAAAAAGTTCTTACAAAAATTGAAAATGAAATTGACTGAGCCGGTAAATTCAACAAGCCGGCATATAGATTTTAAATTATTATTTATAACAAATTATTTTAAGGAGAATCAAAATGAAAAGCGCAACATTAACCCGAACCTTGAAAAGAGCAGCAGCAGTAACCGCAGCTTTTACAGTATTTGCAATGTCAAGTACATTCGCCCAGGCAACTCAACCACAGACAAAATTTAACGAAAAAGAGATTGCCAATTTGAAAATCGGGATACAATCCGAGAACGAAGGTCTCAAGAGAAGTGCAATCTATTTGGCTGGCAAATATGCGTTAAACGATCTTGTTGATGTTTTGGTAGAGCAGTTAAAAAACGAAAATAAGGCGGCTACCCGTCATTTGATAGCTCTTTCTCTTTACAAAATCGGGAATGCTTACGGAATGGAAGCTGTTAAAGAGACTGCAATGACCGACAAAGATGCCAGAATTAAAAGATTGGCAGCAGCTATATATGATGAGTATGTTTTCGAAAACGAACACAAATACTATTCACTCAATGAGTAGTAAAACTCGTGACAATTTTTTACAAATCGTTACGAATAATTGACATAATGATAATATTTACTTAGTAATTTGTAATTAAAAATTGAGAAGATAATGTTGAATCATGTAAAAAATATATTCCTAATAAATGTTCTTTTTCTTAATGTGCTTTTCGGCGGAGAATGGGATAGACTGATGAATTTGAAAGGATACTGGAAATTTTCGATTGGTGATAATATGGAATGGGCTTCTGCTGATTATAACGATTCCGATTGGGAAGAAATCAGAGTTCCGCGTTCATGGGAAGATGAAGGTTTTCATGGCTACAACGGCTACGCGTGGTATAGAACAAGTTTTTCTGCACCATTAGAATTCAAAGGGAAAACCCTCTATTTGTATCTTGGCTATATTGATGATGTTGACGAAGTATATGTGAACGGAAAAATGATCGGCTCAACGGGAACGTTTCCCCCCAATTATCAGACAGCCTATAATGCGTTTCGTAAGTATCCCATTCCCCGCGATTTTATTAAATACAATAAAGAAAATGTTATCTCCGTACGTGTGTATGATTCTCAACAAAGCGGCGGTATTGTTTCAGGTGATATTGGATTGTATTCATTGACTTCACTGCCGATTGCCTATAGTCTTGAAGGCTATTGGAAATTTTCGACCGGCGATAAACCGGAATGGAAAGACAGTAACTTCAATGATTCGAAATGGAAAGATGTAATGGTTCCGTCGCTTTGGGAATCACAAGGATATCAGGATTACGATGGCTTTGCATGGTACAGAAAAAAAGTTACTCTACCCACAGATTTGCTGAGTAAAAGACTTGTTTTAGTAATGGGTAAAATAGATGACTTTGATCAAGTATATGTAAACGGACAACTTGTAGGACAAACGGGAGATTTTGATATTCCCCAAAAACAAAATTTTCATGGCACAAGTGAATACAACGAATTTCGCGGGTACTACATCCCGGATAATTTACTAAAAGGTGCAACTGAAGTTGTAATTGCAGTTCGAGTTTACGACGGATACATTGGCGGCGGTATTTACCAGGGTCCGGTGGGTTTTACAACACAGGATAAGTACACAAACTATTGGAAAGACTACAAGAAGAAAGAAAAAAAGAATTGGTGGGAAATATTCTTTGGGAATGATTAAAACTAATTTAAAAGAAATTTCTCACCGCTTTTAGCAATTTTATAAGCCTCATAAATCGGACGCATAAGTATGAGGGCATTTGTTTCCGAATAATTTTCAAACTCACTTATATCAAATACTTTTCTAAGCATCCGGATGGTTTTTGTAACTATTTGAGATAAATTGCTTTCCTGTAAAAACACTTCGAGCGGCATTAAACTTACCAGGTCAAGAGCGGCAGTCTCGGCAATTTTAAGAAGTTCGGGATAACACATACTTTTCAAATCCGAACCTTCGTCAACTTCACCGATCCGTATTCGCAGTCTTAATTCGTACTTCATTCGTTCAGTTAATAAAGTTAAGGCTGTTCTTGGTCTTATTTTGAATTCGTACATTTCGCTCGTTATTTTCTTTTTTGAATTTATAATCGGTTAATATTCGAAAAAATTTAATGCTTTATACAAATTTAGTTAATAAAATATGAGGTAAATTTTGACTCATTTACTAATCAAAAGATTCTTCGCTGATGTTCTCAAAAGCTGATATAAGCGGATACAACTCCTGAAGAATAATTATATGAAATATCATCCCGCGAAGTGCTGCCGACTGTGATTAAACCACGAATCGTTATTGTATCGTTGAAATTATATTTAATATCGCCGACTAATTCTCTCATCAGAAAATCATTCGATGGAATATATCCAAGTTTTATTCCGAGGTTGATTTTAAATTCATCGCTTTCTTCGAGGTCAACATCGGCAAATAAGCTGTGAGTTTCCAAATTTGTTGGAGAATAATAATAAGGCGAATCAAATCTGTAATTAGAAAAAAAGTACTCGTAACCGCCGCTAATATAATCCTCAAATCGTTTGGATAGCCGCATTCTCACATCGTTGCCTGCATTCGTGTCTGTTATTTTAATGTAATGATAATATCCTCTCAATTTCAATTTACTTTTTTCGTGCAGATATTCTCCCTCAACTTTGAAGAAGCTCGCACTCAGGCGCAAGTCGATTAAATACGGTGAATATAAAATTAATGCGGCATCAGTTTTTAAAAACGAGCCTTGTACCCACAGCGATTCGTTCTTTTCATACTTCATATAAAAATCAGTCTCATTTATAGAAGGAATTCCTGCTGATTGCACCGAACCTATGCCAACTCCGGTTGAAAGATAGCGCGACAATCTTAGAAATACATGACCCTTTACAGTGGTTAAATCCAATCTCCCTGTGAATGGTATATCATCTAAAATATCTTCATCGAGACTTGCGGCGGAAGCGCTTAACGATGAGCGGAAAAACGACAATCCAAAAGAAAGAAATTGAAGCACGCCCGTCTCAATTCCCGAACCTATTCGCGTAAATCTAAAACTGATATTATCCGAATAGAAAGCAAATGCCGGACTTAATCCAACATAATTTGGAAAAGTTTCGAGCACCGCTGATAAACTTGTAATAGGCAGCCATTTTTTCCTCATCTTTACCATTGCTGTTTGTGTTGAATCGAGCGGCCAATTAAGAAGAGTATTGTAAACCACACGGGCGGAATCGTTGTCGCCGAGTTTAGCGTATGAGTCGCCAAGGTAAAGCCGGGATTCAAAATCTTCCGGATATTTGTTTACCAGATCTTTAAACTCTGTTACTGCGCTTATAGAATCTCCCATTGAATAATATACTTTTGCGAGTTGAAGCTGTGCATCGTAATATTCGCCGGGCGCCATTGCTTCTCTATATGCGTCGATTGCAGGCTGATATTCTTTTGCGCAGAATAAAACATCGCCGTATTCTTTTCGGATAATTACATTAGGCTCAGCCTTGCTCAAATAATCCTCGTAAAAAGGCAACGCTGATTTGCAGTCCCCGCTTAGTACAAGAACTCTTCCGTCTTCGAGAATTGAATATAATTTTTCTTCGTCGGCTCGTAATTTTTGGAAATCAATATTCGATTGTAACTTTTCAATTTCTTCATTCGAGGGATCAATTTTTCTTGCCTTATCCACGTATTCCTGAGCCGCCAAATAATCATTGTAAATTAATTTCAAAGCGCCCATCGAAATGAGAGCTTCGAGATTATCCGGCTTTTGAGCTAAATAGTTTTCGATGTACTTTGTCGCAAGCTCGGCGTCGCGTGTATTCCAAATTGATAACTGAGCCCGAAACAACTGGTAATCAATATTGTCGGGATAATCATCAATAAGTTTGTCCATCAACTCAATAGCAAAATCAAAATCACGGTTCCATGCTGCCGCGCGTGCATATTGAAACCGAATTTTCGGATCGGGTTCGTCGGGAACTAATTTAAAATAATCAGCAATTACCTGGAATGAATTTGAATAGTCCTGAAGATATTCATAATGCTGTGAAAGCAACCGAACGGCTTCTTTATCGTAAGGATCTGCAGCAATCTTACTTGTATAGTCACCAATTCTTTGTGCGTATAAATCGGTTCTATAAGTTGTAACATACTGCCACTTTTCTTCAAAGCGACCCTCGCCTTTATGTTTGCCTGCTAATACCTGTAACTGCTGGTAAGCTTCCTCAAGTCGATCAGCGCTTATTAATTCATCAATAAGAGTGTATCTTGTTTCGGAATCATCCGGATTAGATTTCAGTAATCGATAGTATCTATCAATTGGATATTCAAATGCTTTCTCGAATGCCTTGCCCTGGTATTGAGTTACATATGCTTCGCGACGAGCAAGGTCAAGTCCATCTTCGGCCTCTTTGAAAAAGGGTTTAATTGCGAGCGCTTTCAAAAATGCATCTTCAGCAATCTTAGATTTTCCGAGCCAGAGAGTAAAATATCCGTAACGGCTCCACAATCGCCAATCGTCAGGATATCGTTCAACATATTCTTTTAATTTCTTTTCGCCTTTTACGAGGCTTCCAGTTTTAGCCAGAATTTCGGTGTACCGAATAATCTCATCGGGCGAAGCATTCGGATCCCGTTCGAGATATTTATCGTACCATTCTTCGGCATTCGCCCATTGTTCAAGCCAGCGGTATGATTTACCTATTTCAAGATAATTCCATGGGATTGATGGATTGATAGCAATCTCGCGTTGATGACCTTTAATTTTTTTGTACAAGGCTGCATACCATACATCCATTACACGATCGAGATTGCGTTTATATTCTGCATTTTTTTGATCAAGTTTTGATGCTCTTCGAAATTCAAGTACAGCTTTATCAAATTCAGATCTTGCCTCGAAACATAATCCCCGTAAATTATATCCATCGGGGAGACGAGGATTAGCTGAAACATATTTATTCAACAAATCGATCGCTTCGCCGTATCTCCCGTTTTTCATATGATCTTCTGCCGCCTTTTTCAAACCCGGCTCAGTCCGTTGCTGTGCTTGAATCTCGCCCACGTTCACTACAAAAGAAAAAGAAATGAGCAAAACAACTATATTTAGAAGGACTTTTATCGAATTCCCAAATAGAGGGAAATGCGGAATATACTGCGAATTTAGTTTTTGTATAATTGCTTTATAAAGCAATCTATTTCTGTGCCTTTTAGTTTATACAACGATGGTTTAATTTATCGAAAATATTTGAAAATTGGTAGCATAACCTTGATTTGTGAAAGGCGCTTCCCTCTTAAAATTGAAAATAGATAAACGGCTGAATATCCGCAGACTTGAATTGCGCGGCTATCCAAATTACCATGGCAATTAAAATAGCTTTACCAAACCAGGGCAGCCATGTTAAAAATTTTTGTGCGTTCAGCTCAACTTTGTCAGGAAGGAAATGGAATAAATAACCGGCGAGCATTAAAATAAAAATCAAAGGCAGCTGTTCAACGAATTGAGACGCAACCTCAGCATGGAAAAAGAAAAAGATTTGGTTTAATATCTCCGAAATGCTTGATAAGCTCGACAACCTGAAAAACAGAAATGAGAATGCAACCAAATGGAAAGTGATAACTATCTGAAAAACTTTTAAAACCTTTGTATTCTGTAATCCAACTTTTGAAAATAATTTGTTCTTTGGTTTCTGAATCAAAAGGGCGAAGGACATAAAAAATCCGTGCAGCAATCCCCAGAGAATAAAATTCCAGCCGGCGCCGTGCCATAATCCGCAGAGCAAAAAAGTAATTAACAAACCAATGATGTTTCCATAGATACGCAAGTTTCTAAATTGGATTTGAATCGGTCGGAATAAATAATCGAGCAACCATTTAGATAACGATAAATGCCACCTTCTCCAAAAATCTGCAATGCTGTTTGCCTTAAATGGATTATTAAAATTATCCATCATTTTGAAACCCATCATCAGGGCAACAGCCAGGGCAAGGTCTGTATAACCGGAGAAATCGCAATAAATCTGAAGTGTGTATCCGTAAACCGCCATTAAATTTTCGAAACCGGTGTACCTTGCAGGCATATCAAAAACACGATCTATAAAATTGAGTCCGATATAATCGGCGATGATCACTTTTTTTATTAAACCGGTAATTATCAGTAACGTCGCTCTGCCTAAATCCTCCCTCGAAATTGAAATATCCTTTTCAACTTGCGGCAGGAAGTCCGAAGCGCGGTCAATTGGTCCGGCTAAAATATTCGGGAAGAAGAAAACGAACACACAGAAATCCCGGAAACTTTTCGTCGGAGTAAGAGTGTCATAATATACATCGAACACATAATTCAGCGATTTGAAAGTATAAAATGAAATTCCTATCGGAAGAAAAATTGCCAGCGGATCAAGATGCGATTGAGAAATGTCCGCAACAATCTGAAAAATAAAATTTGTGTACTTGAAATAAGCTAACAATCCCAAATTAGTTATAAGGGCTAAAAGCAGATATAATCGTTTTATCGGGAATTTGTCGGTTGAGGCAATCCATCGCCCAAAAAGAAAATTAGTAATTGCAGATACGATAAGCAGAATAAAATAAAATCCTGCCGACTTATAATAAAAATATAGAGAGAATAAAATAATCCAAAACAGGCGAAAGTTTTTATTTTTGCCGAAAAGTCTGTAAACACCAAGGAACACAAAGAATAAAAAGAGGAAAAGACTCGTACTAAATATTAATGGTTCAGCCGGATTGTAAAGAAGAAGCTCGGATATTTTTGACAGATCGATATTTTCAAACATTAAGAAATCGGATATTTTTTGGATCAAAATATAGGAATTATTTTTTTGATTGTAGATTGGTGATTTTGGATTTGGGGCAGGGCAAGCTTAGTATTATAAAGTTATGAGTGCTTAACGAAGAAATTAAAATTCAATCACATTTTTATTCTAACTTTAGGATACTGCCTTTTAATTTTCGATACTTTAATTAGCTTGTTTCTTCGCATCCACAAGTTTTTGAAGATCGCCCACATTCTTTAGCCGCAGCACTTCGTAACTTTTAAATCTCACATTGAAGTGCTTTTCTACTGCTATAATTACATTAATATGGTTCAACGAATCCCAGCCAGGAACATCCGGCGCAATTGTTTCGTCTTTCATATCATAATCATCAAGGTTAAGTTCTGTGAGAATTACTTTTTTTAATTCTTCCGAAATCATTATCTGCTCCAAACTTGTTTGTCTTCACGACTAATTATTCTATCTTTATTTGCACGCCTGCTTGGCTTGCCCGCCGAACTTTTAATCAACCATCTCGATGGCACAAGATATACTTTGTGAATATTAATATCGATGCCCATTCCTGCTTTTAAAATATCCATTCGTAACTTATTCTTTTCGTTCTCCGATTCGGCTTTTGTCTCGGCAACCACGCTAACTTGCTCGGTGCCAAGTAGTTCATCTTCTTCGCCAAATGCAATTACTCTTCCGGGGATTACTCCTTCAACACGGCTAACTGTGTTTTCAACATCTTCGGGATAAATATTTTTTCCGGCAACAATTATTAAATCTTTTTTACGTCCGATGATATAATATTCGTCTTCATGTTCGAAGCCGTAATCACCAGAATAGTACCATCCATCTGCAACAACCTCGGCTGTTTTCTCAGGATAATTTCTATAACCATCAAACATCGAAACGGATTTAATTGCTATCTCACCAACAAGTCCTTTGGGTAAATCCTTCCTGTTCTCGTCAACGATTCTTATCTCGCAACCATTAATTAATTTACCAGACGAAACACAAATTCGTGATGAAGAAACTTCCGATGAATGAACAACCCTTCCATTGGATAATTCATTTCGATTAACAGCAATTTCGCTAATCGGTTTTTTCGGCTCGGTTTGTGTAACCGCAAATGTTGTTTCAGCCATTGCATATGATGCGCTAAGTGAGAGCGGATCAAATCCATACTTCTCGAATCTTTCAACAAATTTATGATGGCTATCGTGACGAACAGGCTCGCTGCAGTTAATAGTTAACCTCCAACTGCTTAAATCGATTCCTTCCATTTCGTCTTCGGGTACTTTATCCGCAAAGATATTATACGCAAAATTGGGCAGCCATGAAATTGTAGCTTTCTCTTTCGACACAGCTTCGAGTAAAAGTATGGGAGCGAGCACCCATTCAAACGGATCTATTTGGATGCATGGAATTCCATATGCCAGCGGTAAATGAAAAGCAGCAATTAATCCCATATCGTGATAAAGTGGAAGCCAGCTTGCAATTTTATCTTGCGCGGAAAGTTGTAAAGCATCCGCACAATTTTTTACATGTTCCAAAACTGCTTTATGTGAAAGGATGACCGGTTTTTGTAAACCTGTTGTACCCGATGAGTGTTGTAACAAAACAGGTTCCGCCGGATCAATGAGATCAACCGCGTTCTCGATTTCTTCATTTGAAAATTTTTCTACTTCTTTTTTAATATCCCATTCAAATGGAAGCAAAATTGATTTGATCGTACTTCCTTCTCTTTCAACAAGAGGACGAATCATCGGATCGAGTTCTCTCTCGGTTAAAATCCAATCGAGACCCGATCTTTGCGACATGCCTTCTAATCCCTGCCGGAATTTATCGGGATGAAGTCGTGGATTTGGATATGCAAGCACAGCTGGCAACGCACCTGTTCGGGATATTCCGAGATATAATGGATAGAAGTATGGATTGTGCCTAATAATAATTGCACAAACGTCGCCTTTTTTTATACCAGCTTTTTTAATTTGGATGGAAAATTTTTTCGCGATTTCAATCAAACTTCGGAATGTCCATCTAACCGGTTCTTCTCCAGCGACCCAATGAATTATCGCATCGCGGTCAGGATTTTTTTCTGCGTTAACCGACCATCTATTCCAGAGAGTTGTCGAAGTATCTAAATTCAAATCCATATTATTATTTGGCTCTTTTGTATTCTTCGAGAATCGCTTGGGCTAAAAGATCGGCTACTTTCTTTGCACCCTGGTCATTAAAATGAATATAATCTTTATGCGCTAACGGCGGATTCGCGGTAACCCATTTAGGCATTGAGTTAATTCCACCCATCGCTTCATTTAAATTCCAAAAGGCTATGTTCGCTTGTTTTGCAATATTCATTTGCGCCTTCAACAAATCGATGACAGTCGGATCAGTAATAAACTCAGAACCTTTCTTAGTACTTTTATCGTGAACGCCAATTAAAAGGATACCGCAATCGGGGAACGCAGCTTTGATATGATTGATCACCTTGATCATTTCTTTCTCATACCATTCCGTACCTCGTTTTAGCGAACCCAATGCATTCAATCCAAATTCAAGTATCACAAGTTTGTAATCCATCAGTTTTTGAAATTGTTTTAACTGACCGATTGGAATATTTTGAATATCAACACCTGAGTTGCCACGAAGCGGGAAATTATCCACATAAACACCATTGCCATTTTCCAAACTTACTCCGTAGTAATTGGCGCCGGTAGCCACCGGGATTTCAATCCGAACAGATGAAGCTGTGCCTTTTGGTCTTAGCGATGATTCTTTTAATCCTTCTCCAATTTTTAATTTTTCCGATTGTTTGGCACCGCCATCGAATGAATAACCCACTGACCCACTTTTTGCATTTGTGTAAAATAAACGGACAAGATCGAAGTTTTTCAAATCCTTGTAATATTGTGTTGTTTCGTATTGCACCCATGCAGAACTTTTAGGTACAAAAACTTCGCCGCTAACTCCAACATCAAGTTTATTCGGATTGCCGCCGAATATGGATGCAACTTCCCAGTTATCTGAGAATGAATGTTTCGTTGATCTTCTGAATTGAATATCCTGCGAAGTCATTGCAAGATATCCCGCGCCTTTTCCACCAAATTCTTTTTGTAATATCTGACGAAAATCTGCTGTAATTAAATCGCCTTCAATAATTGAATCGCCGAAATATGCAATTCTTACTTTTCTATTTTTTGCAGATTTTAAAGCGTTGAATAAACTTTTCAATTCGCTCCGGTTACCGGTAATAGGCTCAAACTTCGGTTGAAGTTTTGAATCCGTGTATAAATTATCTTTATTGGTTTCTGTAGAAACGTTCGACATAAATGTCAAATCGATAGTTTCTCGCGAACCGAAGAATCCCGCATTTGTAATTTGAATATTTTCTGGATAAGTCAGTAACGAAGAGTCATCTTTTTTCTCACGTTCGTAATCTTCATTCTTAAAAAAGTCATCTTCTTCGTACTGTTTATATAATTCATCGTAAGCATTCACTCTTAAGTCGGAAAGTATATCAACCGGCTTAAGTTGAAGTCCCCAAAATTGCAAATCTATTTTTATTAACGATGATATCAATAATAGGATAATAACAGTAACGGTAATTAACAACGGTTGAAATAGAACATTTTTACTTTTCATTCATACTCCTTTTGATTCTCTAATTAATCAAACATATTAAATTTCTTTAAAACCTTCTCAACTTCCTCACCCCAAATTTGGTAACCTTTGGCATTCAAATGCAAGCCATCGTATGTAAATTCTTTCCTTAAGAATTTACCGGAGGCTAATCTTTCATTAAGATCGATTATCGATATATTATTTCTCTCAGCAAATTTTTTCAACATATCGTTCAACTTTTCCACTTCAGCATTTCTTCCCCGGTTTACTTCCAACGGAACAGCATCGGGATTGTTTTGTTTCAACCATTCATTTCCGTAATCGGTTCCTGCATAAATTACAAGTTCTATTACCGGAATAATATTCTTTCGTTTTAACTCAGCTACTAACTGAATATACTTTTGGTAAATTTTTTCAACCGGCGTCCAATTGTAAATATCGTTAATCCCACCCATAATGAAACAAACCTTGGGATTGAGATCGGTAATACTATTTAATCGTTTAAGATAACCTTCAACAATATCGCCAGGTATTCCTCTTTCAACAACATTTTCTCTGCCTAAAAGTTCATTCCAATTTACACCATGCGTTAATGAGTTACCAAGCATAACAACGTCTGCACGCTTTTTCTTGTAAATTTTATAAAGCCCGGTTTCATGAATATAATTTTGAGTATCGTCAAATTTTAGCGAATCGAGGAAGTGCATAGAAAAAATATTTCCAGGAAGGATGACGAATGATGCAACAGTTATAAAGATAAACCGGAATATTTTTGACTTCACTTTTACCAATTTTTCTATTGTGCTAAATTAACCCATTTTTGAATTATAGAGGTTACAAAAATAATACCACAATTATCATTCGAAAAATAGGGTTTATTGAGGATAAATGTACTGGATTAAGTACAATATTGATACATTTCCAGAAATAGTACACAATGTCTCTTAATGCTTAGTTTTTTACATTATTTAATGCAGGGTTTGTTGGTTGAATGCTTTCCTTTTCGCTTCGGAAAAGAAGAATTTTGCTGAGAAAATTATTTTATAATTTTACGAGGAATATCCCGATAACTTACAGACTATTCCGAAAATAATTTTCTCATGCTATTTGAAATTTTCGTACTTCTCAATTTTACTTTGATATTTTACAATTTTATTCTGCAAAGTTTTTTCAAGTGCAATTAATTGAGAAATCTTTGCAGTGTAATCTTCTTTTTGCAACGACACATTTGCCGATTCATTTCTGATTCCATTCAATTCTATCTTGCCATCTTCAATCCTGGCTAAAAGTCCATCAAGTTTCTTTTCGTTTTCTTTCAGCTCAACAAGAATCGATTTATTTCTCTGATCGGCATCATTATAATTTCTATTTAGCTTTTCAAGCAAGTCTTTGAAATCTTTCTCGAGTTCGGATTTCCGTAATTCCATTATCTCCGAATCGGATTTAATTTGTGCCATGATAATGCGGTTCTGGTTCTCCTTGTTTTTCAGTTCAATTATACTCTCGCCCAATTCATCTTTTTGAGTTTTTAGCCTGCTAATTGATTCCTCAAAATTGGATTTTTCCTTTCCAAGGACCTTCGCAATACCTGTGTACTCAGCAATCTGAGCAGCCTTTTCCTGAAAAGTTTTTTCTTTTAGACTGAGTTCTTTTGATTTCTCCAGGAGATCATTTTTTAATTGGGCTAATTGTTCTTTTGAAAGTTCGATTTCCGATGAAAACAATTTTACTGTCTCCGAAAATGTTTTTTTCCAAAGAAAGATGCTTGGATTCAAGTTCGAATCGGTTCTGATCTAACTGCTTTACTGTTTCTTTATATGTAACAATTATTTCGTTGTATCGCTCCTCTTCTTCTTTCTTCTTTAAAATATCCTGATGGATTTCGGTTTTTATGGATTCAAACTCACGCAACTCTTTAGCCAATGCGTTCTTTTTATTTTGCAGCTCATTTATCTCTGCCTGAATTTCATCTACGCGCGCTTTTGAAAAACTTACGTTCTGCTGGATTGATGATAGCTCGTTAACTTTTCCCTGAATTTCCTGAATAAATGATTCTCGTTTTAAAGAATAATCCGAAAATAACTTATCTTTCTCTGCCAATTGAAAAGTTAGGAACGACATATTTTTTTCGAGTTCATTTTTTATTTCTTCGCTCAACGAAATTTTGTCATCCAGAGATTTCACACTTAGCAACTTCGAATTTTCATCTTTGGTGAGCGCTCCGATTCTTGCAACAAGTTCCTGTTCATTTGTACGCAGTTTTAAAATTTTATCTTCGGAATTTTTTATTTCGCCTTCATAAACATCAATTCTCTTTTTTAATTCCTCGCTGAGTAGGTTAATCTCATCAAGCTCATGCTGGCTATAATCAATCTCTTCATTGAGTTTTGCGTCAGATTCCTTCATAACAGAAACTTTTTGCTCAAGCTCCAATAACTGCTCATCGAGGGATTGATGCTGAGCTGTAAAATCTGCTATCTTTCTCTCGAGTTCATTGAGATAATACCGTTTGGAGTTTATTTCGATTTCGAGATTTGAATTAACCTCCGTCATTTCATTATTCTCATTACTGATCTTTGATAATTCTTCCGTCATTTGCGCAACATTAATATGCAAATCATCCCTCTTGGCGGTCAGCTCTTCAACCTGGGATTCAAGATCCCGTAATTCCTCTTCGCGCCTAACTTTATCATCCTGAAGATTTTTAACGTGCTGTTCAATTTCTTTTTCTTCAATCGCTACTTCGGAAAGATCTTTTCTTACATCATTCAGTTTATCTTCAAGTTCGGAAAGACTTGTTTTATCCTGAAGTATTTTGTGAAGTTTATTCTTTAAAAAATCATTTTCTTGTTCTAACTGTTCCGCGCGTTTTTTTGAGCTTACTAATAAACCCATGTTTATTCTCCCGCAAATATATTTTTCTTTAAGTTTGGGATGACGTAAAAATTATTTGTCAAATTATAATTGAAAAATTCCAAATATCAAAGGTAATTGCTCAATTTTAGCACCGTTTCAAAAATATTTATTCGCAAGTCGTTCAGTCAGTTATGAATTTTAAAGAGAACATCAAAGCAACTTTTCGTTTGGCAATACCTGTTTCAATTGGTCAGTTGGGGCATGTAATGTTGGGCGTTATCGACAGTGTAATGGTTGGTAAAATCGGGTCGGTGCCGCTGGCCGCGTCCTCACTTGTAAATGGTTTGTTCTTTCTTGTTCTGGTTATTGGTATCGGGATGTCGTACGCAATAACTCCTCTTGTTGCAATTTCAAAAAGTTCAGGTTCAAGTAAGGAATGCGGACTCGTATTAAGACATGCTTTAATTGTTAACTCTATTCTTTCGCTTATTATTTTTGGTTTAATATTCGGCCTATCATATCTGTTAAAATATATGAACCAGCCGCCCGAAGTAGTTGACCAGGCTGAATCATATTTTAGAATTCTGAGCATTTCAGTTTTCCCGTTTATGATTTTCCAAAGTTACCGTCAATTCCTCGAAGGATTATCATACGTTAATCCGCCGATGGTTATAGCAATATTAGCAAATTTTTTAAATGCATTTCTTAACTGGATTTTTATTTACGGAAAGTTTGGAATTCCTGCTTTGGGATTGGACGGCGCTGGTATTGCCACAACAATATCAAGAACGGTGATGGCATTGACTCTTATGATTTATGTGCTGAGGTCAAAGGATTTCATGGAATATGAACCTTTATTCAAATTAAAACCGATTCGGTTAGACATAATTAAGAAAATTATCAACATCGGGCTGCCGAGCGGAATGCAGTACTTTTTTGAAGTCGGCGCTTTCGCATTTGCCGCAGTTATGATGGGCTGGCTTGGCAGAGTCTCACTCGCAGCGCATCAAATTGCAATTAATTTAGCTTCGGTTACTTACATGATTATCCTCGGATTATCTGCCGCAGGTACTATTCAAGTTGGCAATGCACTTGGCAAAAAAAGTCAAAGAGAAATCCGTAGAGCAGGATTTTCTGCTTTGCTTTTAGCCGGGAGTATTGAATTATGTTTTAGTATTGCGTTCATCATTTTTAGAAACCAGCTTCCGCTATTTTATGTTAATGAAAAGGAAGTAATTGAAATTGCGTCGGGGCTTCTATTTATTGCTGCGTTTTTTCAAATTTCGGATGGCTTACAAGCAGTTAGCCTTGGTGTTTTACGGGGCATAACCGACGTTAAAATTCCAATGCTGCTTACACTTACTGCTTATTGGGTTATCGGGATTCCGTTGTGCTATCTTTTTGGCTTCATTCTCAAATACGGAGCAACGGGAATCTGGTTTGGTTTATTGCTTGCTCTTACTTTTGTAGCTGGAAGTTTAACAATGAGGTTTAATAAGAGGAGTAAAACATTGCCTTTATAAATTATTGCGATAGATAATTGAAGAGTGTTTTATAAATTTTTTCAACAGGCATTTTATCGCCGGTCCACAGTTCAAATGAACGGGCGCCTTGTTCAACAAACATTTTCAATCCATTCTCTATTTTTGCTCCTTGTTTTTCAGCAAGGCTTAAGAATTTTGTTTTGAGCGGGTTATAAACTAAATCAAATACTATCTGATCTTTATTAAAAGATTCGGCTATTGTTGTAGCCGAGTCGTCAATCTCCGGCGTCATTCCAAGGGGCGATGCATTAATAATTAATTTGGATTCAGAAAAAACTTTCACAAGATCAGGCGGCACAAGCTCGTAAGTTTTGATTCCGTCATACAGCATTTTCGTGGCAAAATAAGTTTTCAAAGAATCAGCTGTCTGTTCTGTTCTATTAATTATGTTTATCTGGTTTACTTTAAAATATCTTATCAACGCATAGATAACGCTACGGGCAGCTCCGCCGGCGCCAATAACGCTAACCGTTGCTCCGTTGATATCGTCTTTATAAGGATTAAGAGTTTCTATTACACCGTTTACATCGGTATTATATCCGTATAAAGTGCCATTGTCATTCACAACCGTATTTACGGCTCCAATAACACCTGCCTCTTCAGATATTTCATTAATAAACTGGGAAATTTTTTCCTTATGCGGTAGTGTTACATTTATACCTTTGATATTCAGCGCAACCATTCCCCGGATAGCGGCTTTTAAATTTTGTGAGGGGACATCGAATGGAAGATAAATATAATTCAATCCGTTTAACTCGAAAGAGATATTATGCATTAGCGGAGATAGCGAGTGCTTTATAGGGTGGCCTATCACGCTAATAATTTTAGTGTTATGATTAAATTTATCTTCCAATTTCATATTTAATAAATGGGTTGGTCCCTAACTGTCTTCTTGTAATTTTTTTATAATTTGTGATGAACTCTCGCTGGGATATTCTTTTACAAATTTAATCTTTATCGTAGGATCGAGCGCAAAGGCAGATTTCAAACATTCTATTGCTTCGTTGGTACGACTAAGTAAAAAATTCACTTTTGCTTTTCCATAATAACTATTTGCATTCTCAGGGTCCAGCTTAATACAATTATTATATGCCCTTATTCCTTCAGTCCAATTACCGTTTTCAATATAAGTTTCGGCTAAACGATACCATGCCTCGAAATATCCGGGATCGGTTTCCACAATCTGTTTTAAACATACTATGGATTCGGATAAATCATTCATGGAAAAAAGCAGATCTGCCTTTGCAAAAAGCGCATCTACAGAATCTTCGCTTAACGTGATTGCCTTGTTAAAATCGGAAAGTGCGCGGTTCAAACTTCCTAATTCATCGTAACAATAACCGCGCGCAAGATATGCTTCATAATAATTTTCATCCAGTTGAATTGCTTTTGTATAAAATCTTATCGCATCGTGATAATTACCGAGATCTTCATTCGTTTGCCCTACATGAAACCAAATTGTCTCATCAAACTGATCCAACTCGGCAGCTTTTTTAAAAGCAGTTAGCGCTTTATTAAATCTGCCAAGATTCGCATGACATACACCTAAATTAAACCATACACTTGGGAAATCATCTTTTATTGCAATCGATAATTCGAAACTTGTAAGCGCATGTTCAAATTCATTCTGTCTTACCTCTACGATACCTTTGTTATACCAGCCAGTTGAACTGTATGGCTCTAAATCAAGAAATTTTTCGTAAGCTGAAAGCGCCTCATCAAGCAAATCCGAGTTTTCATAACAATATCCAAGCTCGTACCAGGCTTCGCTGTAATCAATATCTTTTGCAACCACCGTATTAAAACACGAAATCGCTTCCGGAAACATTTCTTTCCGTTCGTACATTACACCAAGACTAAACAATGCCTCTTCGTTATCGGGTTCAATAGCAAGAGCTTTTCTTAACGACTCCACAGCGTCTTCGAACATTCCAAGATTATCTTCCGCGATGGATTTGTTTATTAATGTTTCGATATCATTAGGATTGAGTGAGAGAGCCTTTACAAAACAATTATATGCTTCTTCGAATTCGAACAAATTATTGAGGAATATCCCGCGAAACGCCCATATTTCAGAATTGTACGGAGCTATCGCAAGCACAGCATCCGCAAGGAAAATACCGTCTTCGGTATAATCATATTCCATACAAAGCTGGATCGTTTCTTCAATATTATCAAGGATTGAAAAGATCTGCCCCTGGGCAACCATCTCCTTGCATGAATTCACCTTGCTTTTCAATTCCTCGTCGTTTATATCTTCAAATTGATCGTCGGCGAAGTAATTTTCAGAAAAGCTCATTAACTCCTCATTTATTCGGGTGGAAAACTATAACTATGATACCTGAAAATCAAGTTGATTTTATGAGAAGAAAAATTTGGATTGCTAATCGCGGAAAAACAAATATTTTTTTCAACAAATATACACCTAACAATCCATCCTGACTTTATGTTTTTGCAATCTCCGAATTCCCTGAGCTTAAAATTCAATCTGAATATTATTTTCGGTTAATCCGGAATTTCGGGATCAACAAGACTTACAAGTTGAGCAAGCGATTCCTGCCAGCCGAGATAACACATTTCAACCGGGATTATTTCAGGAATGCCTTCCTGCACAATGTTGAGTTCTGTTCCGCACGAAACAGATTTGAGTGTAACAATTGTTTTCATTTCACCGGGCAAATTAGGATCATCGAATGCATCCGAATAACTGATGCGTTCATTCGGAACGAGTTCCAAATATTTTCCACCGAATGAATGACTCTTTCCGGAAGAAAAATTTGTGAAAGACATTTTATACGACCCGCCGACTTTTATATCCATCGAATGGATTTTGGCTGTGAATCCGTATGGGGGTAACCACTTGCACATAGCGTCCGGATCGAGGAATGCGCGGTAAACTTTTTCCGGCTTAGCTTTTAGTACTCGATGAAGCGTTACTGTGTTTCCTGCCATAACTGCTTTTTCCTTTCTAATAAATAAACGGGTAGCATTTTATTTCTTATTCATTTCACAACGAAATATTCATGCAACAAGTTCATCACCAAAATGTTTTCAACGAATATACCAGGCTGCACTTAGTTAAAATTTAATTCCGAAATAAACAATCACCGCAGCAGCAGCATCGAAAGAACAAAATCCGAGAACACAGCGATGGCTATACTGTACGCACAGAGTAAGGGGATTTTGTAAAATATCGTCGAATTTTGGAAGCGAGTTATTTAAGAACATTTCAGAATACGCTAACCCTCTAACGGCAGCCTTATTCTTCCAAATAGACAAACCATTCCTTTTTCACTGCCTTCTCATTTTTATACGAATCAATCGCATCCAGCAAGCCATTTTTACCGAGTTTGAATTCAACCATTGTGTTTTCACCCAAGGGAAAATTTTTGAAAGTCAAAATGACGGTACTATGGTTAATCACTTTATAATTTTCATATTCCATATCATTAAGCGAATCTCCTTTCACTTTTGAAACAGCAGATGAATCATAATAAAAATATGAAATCCCATCGTTAAGATTTACCTCGTTCAATGATTTGGCTGCGGCAGAGCTCGAAAAAGTTAATTTACCAGCCGTGTCTTTTATATATTTCCATTTACAAAGTGACGACTCCACATAAATTGTGTCGTCTTTATAGGTGTAGTTTTCAAAGTGAAACAGCGTTAATTTACTCATATCCTTTTCATCGAAATAGTCTTGCATGTATTTGTATTTATTTTTGAATGTATAAACTCCCATTCTTTTCACTTTCTCGCCTTCGTATTCGAATTCTTGCCTAACAGGGAACGGGAGGCAACCGATGGTTGTGCATTCAGACGTAGTCCGCCTTACTATTCTGCCTTCTGAGTCATATTCGATGTAAGTTGTTGTGTCTATTTGGGAATCTTTCAAATTCTTTTCAATGTCATAAATTGATCTAATATTATTTTCGTGCAGCAATTTCATAAAAACATTTGATATCAAATGCGGTGTTGAATTTCCAACAAGCATTTCCAACTTTTGCTTATTGCTTAGATGCACTTCTTTTTGTTCATGTGAACAACTTAATAAAGCAAATACGGATAATACAATAACTGCAATACCTCTTTTCATTTTTTACCTCTGATTAGATTTTGCTAACCAAATAAAATTATTTCTTCGGCTATTGCGAATCACTTTCCCCGCCGCTGTAAACTTTTTTCTTAAAAGGTGGAATTATTTTTTAATATTAATCTTCTATTCATTCGATGCGCCGTTTCCAATCCAGTATTTAAGGTTCACAAGGAAATCTTCGTTAACGTTTCCACCGACCGGCATCTTTTCACCACTTCCGCCGGCATCGACTTGTGTGCCGTCCAATTTATTTATTAAATAACTTGCAGCCTCGTTATAGGGTGCAACACGCTTCAATGACGGCGCTTGAGTGCTCGCAACATTCACAAGATTTTGGTAGCTCGCGCCGGTAGTAAGATCGAGACTTGCCTGGTGAGATGACGTGGAATGGCATCCTTCAACTGCGCAAGTTTGATTCAACTCCGGTTCAGTAAACCTTGAAAAAGTGGGCGGCGGAACCGGGTCGCAAATCTGATCTTCGGCACATGCGGAAGTTCCGAGCATAAGAGCGATTCCGGGAAGTGCAGCTGCCATGCTTTTATAAAATGCCGGGATAATGCCGGTGGAGTTTATCTTTTCAAAACCGAACCGGGAAATAATCGCGCGCGTTTCAATCTCAAGCGAAAGTGCCGACCACTTAACTGATTGATTCCGCACGGACGAATTTATCTCCTGTATTAATTTTTCTTTGGCATTTAATAATTCATCGCCGGCGTGACTCTGAACTATCTCAATAATTTTGTTCATAAAATCTACGGTTGAAAAATTAACATCGCGGATGAATTGCGCAGTTCGTTCTTTCAAATCATGCGTAACAATTCCGGGTTTGAATCGCTGCAAAATGTTTAATCGCAAACCGAGATCCTGCGAGCGGTGGAGTATTGAGTGCTTGCCGAAGTGCCGCTCCCATAAAATTTCATTGAACAATTCAAACACCGATTGCACTGCGGGATCGGAAATCAAATAATCAAACCCGCTGTAATCGCCGATTGCACGTCCACATGCAACCATACTTTCTTCAAGTGTGGAATGAGCGTACAATTCCGTTCGCGCAATGTCGAAAGGATGATCCAAACTGCGCGAAAGGAAATCAATATTTTCTTTCAGCTCATCAATTGTTGTTTCAGGATGAAAGATCAACATGTTAAAACATGAATATACTCCGGGACCGCGAAGTATTTCTAAACCACGCTCATTTATTTCCGGTGTAACTTTCCGGTTGAGTAAAGAGATTCCGGTTTTCGAATTTGTTTCGATGCCAATATAAACTCTTACTAAACCCATCTTCTTCAAATAACGGAAAAGATTTTCTTCAACATCATCGGGACGACATTTTATTACAAACGCAAACTGTTCACCAATCCTTTGTTGCGCCGAATCAAAAATTTGCCTGCAGCGTGCAAGGGCTTCGCGTTTGTCGGCGTGAATAAAATCATCGTCGTGGAATATGAAAATTTTTACGCCGTGTTGTTTATTGAGTTCCACCATTTCGTCAACAACATTTTCGGGCGAACGATATCTAATTCTGCCGGAAGGAACTTGCTTGTGCCATGCATAAATTGAACAGAAAGTACACGAACCCGTGCAGCCGCGGCTCGAAACAATCGGGGCACGGAAATATCCAAGAGTTCTGTCCGGTTTGCGCCTTACCGGGAAATCCAGCGAGTCAACTCTTGCCACCCGCAGCGCCGGTTGATATTTTGAACAATTCCCCGATTCGCGGTAAGTAATGCCGTCAAAATTTTCCGGTATCGGTAAATTACTTTCTAATAATTTTGCCAGCTCAACAATTCTCTCTTCGCCGTCGTGATGAATGATTGAATCTATTCCGCATGTGTCATTAAGAATTTCGGATGCACGTAAACTTGCAAAATGCCCACCCGCTGTGATGTGACCTTTATATCCTTTGCGCCTAAGTTCGATGATAAGTTTTTGAAAGTCGGGATATCTTCTCTGTGCTACAAGAGAAAGCCCGACGAGATTCGGTTTTTGTTTTAAAATTTTACGTGCAACTTTAGTAATCTCATTTTGAAAACTAAAGGGGATGATTTCGCTTTGATGACCTGCACATTTGAGTGAACTACTTAAATACCCGAGTGCAAGGTTTTCTTCGAGTGCGGGACCTACGAGTGCAACTTTCATTTTATCCTCGCCTATTTGTGAATAATTAGTTTACATCATTTGTAAATCGAAGCGATAGCTTAGATCAATAATTTTATATCAGTTCGAAGCTCCGCTTCGAATTACATATTCTAATCATTGCTAAATAATCAGCCGAGTACTTTATCAATCGCCGCAACTATATTTTCAACTGCGATAATTTTTATTCCGTTACCGGTCTTCAATGATTTGGTGTTTGCGTTTGGAATAATGATTCGTTCGAAACCGAGCTTAGCCGCTTCTTGAATTCTTTTTTCGATATGACCTACTCCGCGAATCTCACCGCCGAGTCCTACTTCCCCGATAACAACCGTACTTTTGGCGGAAGACTTGTCCATCATACTCGATGCGATTGAACAGCAGACAGCGAGATCAACCGCGGGTTCGTCGATTCTTAAACCGCCAGCCATGTTCACAAAAACATTTGCTGATGAAAGCCTGAGACCGGCGCGCTTTTCCAACACTGCAAGGAGAATTGAAAGACGCCGATAATCAAATCCTGTTGCTACTCTCTGCGGGTTACCGTATGAAGAAGGAGTTACAAGAGCCTGTACTTCAAGTAAAACCGGTCTTGTACCTTCTATGCTTGCTGTTACTACGGATCCGGTTACATCATCGCCGCGTCCGCTTAAAAATATTTCGCTTGGATTTTTAACTTCGGTTAATCCGTTATCGTGCATCTCGAAAATTCCAATTTCATTCGTTCCGCCGAAACGGTTTTTCTGTGCACGCAATATTCTATACGAATGATTTCTTTCTCCCTCGAATTGAAGTACCGTATCAACAATATGTTCAAGAACTTTTGGTCCGGCGATGAAACCTTCCTTGGTAACATGCCCTACGATTATGATCGCGCAGCCCTTTGTTTTTGCATGCTGAAGCAACTGCATTGTGCATTCTCTAATCTGAGTTACCGTGCCGGGTGCGTTTTCAAATTCTTCTTTGTAAACAGTTTGGATTGAATCGACAATTACAACGAGTGGTTCGGAATTTTCAATGGTCTCAAGGATTACATCGATGTTCGTTTCCGCAAGTACGAATAAATTGTTTGTGCGAACATTCAATCTTTTTGCGCGGATGTTGATTTGCCGGATCGATTCCTCGCCGGTTACATACAATGTTTTTCCGTTTATCAATGAAGCTGCCTGCATAACAAGTGTGGACTTGCCGATGCCGGGATCGCCGCCGATCAATACCACAGAGCCGGGCATTAATCCGCCGCCGAGCACTCTATCAAACTCCTCTATTCCGGTTTGAATTCTGGCTTCATCTTTTTCGATGTTCGGTTCAAGTTTTTGCGGTTCAACTTTACGGATTACTTTGGATTTGTTTTTGTTTCCAGTCTCTACAATTTCTTCTGAGAAGGAATTCCATTCCTCGCAAGTAGGACATCTTCCCAACCATTTTAATGATTCGAATCCACAGTTCGAACAGATATATTTGATCCTGGATTTAGACACTAAGTTCAGTCCTCTTAATAAACGCGCGAATAATTTCGTCTTTGCTATTGAGAATTTCGGGTACTGTTCCTTCAAAATAAATTTTACCTTCGTGGATCATTGCAATTTTATCCGCAACGTTTTTAACACTGTACATATCGTGAGTAATTACTATCGCGGTCGCGTTAACTTTGTCCGCCACCTCACTTATCAATTCATCGATTGCATCGGACATAACGGGGTCAAGTCCTGTTGTGGGTTCATCATATAAAATGTAATCGGGATTAGTAACGAGAGCTCTTGCGAGTCCAACTCTTTTTTTCATACCGCCGGATAATTCGGAAGGTTTTAATTTTTGAATACCCGGCAGACCGACAAGCTCAAGTTTTTCTTCAACTCTTTTGTCTATCTCGGTTGGTGAAAGTTTGAAATTATTTTCAATCAAGGGTAAGGAAATATTTTCTTCAACAGAAAGCGAATCAAATAACGCGGCGCCCTGAAATAAAAAACCAAATCTTTTCCTTATCTCGGATAATTGTTTTGTGTTAGCGCCATTAATATTTACTCCCTCTATTGTTATATATCCTTCGTCCGGTTTCAACAGTCCTACAATATGTTTTAATAAAACGCTTTTTCCGCAACCGCTGGCACCAATAATCGCTAGGGTTTCACCCATATCGATACTGAGATTAATACCATTCAATACTTTTTTGCCGCCAAATGCCTTGTGAAGATTTACAATTTCAATCATGGTTAAATTCTTTAAGAAATTTTCTTATCAAATATAAAAAAGAATTGGGTAGGATTGAATTCTGGCTGCTTGATGCCCGGCTTCGATAAAGAACATCTACGCCGTGGCAGGCTGGATACTGGATACTGGCGAAATAAAGCTTAGTTTATTATCCAGTATCCAGGATCTAAAACACGCACTTACTTTTTGTCTTTCTTTTCTTCTTTTTCGATTATGATTTTTTTCATTTTCTTGCAGTCGCCGTCTTTCAATTTAATGAGGATCGTTTCATCCGAATCTTTGCAATTATCATCGCTTTGTATATAAATCATATGGTCGTCACAAATATCAATTTTACTTTCCTTCTTTAATTTTTCAATTTGCTTTTCAGCTTCTTCGCCTTCAAAAATTTCCTTTTTTTCTTTTCCATCTTCAGTTGTCGTGATTGTTACTTTTTTAGCACCATCCTTCACTTCTACTTCAACTATCTTTTTCGTGTCATCAGTCGCAACATTCCATACCATTGCCTCAGACCCCGAACAATAGCTTTCGAGGAACATCATCTTACATCCCGGTTCGTTTTTTTCGAGATATTCTTCCGCTTCTTTACCTTCGTAAACTTTTACTTCTTCTTTACCCTCTTTCTTCGTTGTGACGGTTAATTTTTTCTCGCCGTTTTCTTCGTTAAGAATTATTTTTATGCAGTCGCCTTCATTATCGCCTTCCCATTTAAAGTCTTTATCTAATTTTTTTATTACGAAATTTTTCTCATCCTTATCATCTCCGTCTGACTTGAAAACAAAAACCCTATTGTCTTTATCATTGTCTTCGTCGTTGAGATAAATATTAAATGATTTGTCATCGCCTGAGTCTTTTATATAACCAAGCAAAACTCCGGCGTCATCGGATTCGAATGTATACGTTCCCTCGTCGGTTACAATTGTTATCGTTTTTGCATCGCCCTCAATACTTTTTATTTTTTCCTTCACTTTTTTATCCTGTGCATTTAGAGTGACTAATGCCGCCCCAAAGACTATCAATAAAATGAAAAGTGAGACTCTAAAAATGTTATTCTTTTTGGTGTTCATTTTTAACTCCATATTTTTTAAATATTTCTGAATTAAAACTATGAATATGACGAATTAGAATATGTTAACGACCGGTTAAAAATTGTTAAAAAATGTTAAAACACTGTTATATTAATTACTTTACCTTAATTTCGTGAGTATGAAAGAACAAAAATTGAAAATATTAATTGCTCTTATGGCATTCGCAATTATTGGATTGATAGCCGTTCAATTTTATTGGATTGCAAATGCCTATAGCGTCGAAGAAGAAAAATTCAGGAATAACGTGAATGATGCAATTAAAACTGTTGTGTCTAAGCTCGACAAAGAGGAAGCGACAACAGTACTTTTTCAATATGCCAATGATTCGAATGATCCGCTGGATGCTCTGATTCACAAAAAGCGTGGAAGGAATTTCGTTTGGAATTTCTCTGATGATGCCAGTGTTTCTGGAAGTGACAGTAGCGGCAGGTTCACAAAAATTTATTGTGATACAGATTATGTAACTACTGTTTCCAGCAAACCCGGAATCAAAAAGATTAGTATTTCCAGCACAAGCACTGACACCACCGATGGATTTGTAGTTGGAGTAGCCGCAATGGATTCTTTTCTCGTCAAAAAGACCGCCATATTTGATGAGGTTGTAAAAGAATTATTAGTAATAAGCACTGCTCAACCATGGGAGAAAAGAATTAAGAAAGAGAAAATTGATTCTCTACTGAGCGAAGAATTAATAACGAAAGGAATTAATACCGAATATTATTTTGCAGTATTCGAAAAAGAAAAGGAAGGCAACAAATTTATTTTTACAGCAAGCGACAAAGAAAAGCAGGCTTTTTACCAAGCTGAATTCAAGTCAAGGTTATTCCCAAATGATGTAATTGCCAAACCAGTTTATCTTTCGATTCTTTTCCCTGCAAAGAAGACATTTCTTATAAAAAACTTAGCAATCATGCTATCGCTTTCGGCTGCAATAATTTTGGTAATCATTTTTATCTTTTTCAATACGATCCGAATGCTGCTGAAGCAGAAAAAAATAACCGAGATAAAGAACGATCTTATCAACAATATTACCCATGAGTTTAAAACACCTATTTCAACTATCGCACTCGCATGCGATGCAATAAACGAACCGGAGCTCGCCAAAGATACAAATTCAACATCGCGCTATAGCGGGATGATACGAGAGGAGAATAACCGGCTTAGAATTCTTGTTGAAAATTTATTGAATACAGCCGCACTTGAGAAAGGCAGTTACCAACTAAATAAAACCGAATTCGATCTTCACGACATTTTGAAAAATATAGTTGAGAGTTTTACTCCTGTGCTTGATAATTGCTGCGGAAGCATTAAACTGAGATTGGAATCGGACATATCCAAAGTTATTGCCGATGAATTTCACATCCGGAATATTTTGAACAACCTTATTGATAACGCTATCAAATACAGTAAAGAAAAGCCTGCAATTGAGATTTTTATAGAGAAGCGTAATAAATACAGTATGATTTCAATTTCAGACAAAGGAATTGGAATTTCTAAACATGATCTCAAAAAGATCTTTGATACATTTTACAGGGTTCCGACTGGAAACATCCATAATGTTCGCGGTTACGGAATCGGATTAAGTTACGCGAAAAAATTGATCGAAGCACATGGCGGTAAAATATCAGTTGAGAGTAAATTAAATTCGGGAAGTTGTTTTACAATTTATTTGCCGTTTGAATCAAATGGAAAAAATTAAAATACTTTTAGCCGAAGACGATTTGAATCTCGGGACGCTCTTAAAGGAATTTCTTGAGGTAAAAAATTTCTCCGTTACTCACTGCTTCAACGGCGATGAAGGCGGAAAATTATTCGAACCGGGCAAATACGACTTATTGATTCTCGATGTTATGATGCCGAAGAAAGACGGATTTTCTCTTGCCAAGGAAATTAGAAAAGCCGATGAGTCCGTACCTATAATTTTTTTAACCGCTAAATCAATGCAGAATGATAAAATTGAGGGGCTTAAACTTGGCGCTGATGATTATATGACAAAGCCGTTTAGCACAGAAGAACTTTTATTGCGGATCAGTGCAATCCTCAAGCGAACTAAAGCTCAGAAATCACAAGAAGCGCGTGTAAACGGCGACCAATTTAAGCTGGGAATTTTTCGTTTCGATTACACACGCCGTATTCTGCATTCGGAAAAAGGCGAGCAAAAGCTTACCGGGAAGGAAGCTGATTTGTTAAAATTGCTTTGCCAAAATAAAAATGACATACTTGAGCGTTCATTTGCATTAAAACTGATCTGGAAGGAAGATAATTATTTTACCGCACGAAGTATGGACGTTTATATTACCAAGTTGAGAAATTACTTAAGCTGCGATCAATCAATACAAATTATTAATATTCACGGAACGGGATTTAAGTTGATAGGATAATTCTTGGTAAGTAGAATAGGAAAGTAAGTTTTCTACTACATCGTGGATTAAATCAATAACTTTGTATACAGAATTGCATAGATATTTGTTGACATTTTTGTAAACAATAATATAGATTTGTCGTAACAAAAATCAGAATATATATGTCGACATCAACAATTAGAATTAACAAAAGGACTCATAATTTATTGCATGAAATAAAATCGTTATCAGGGCAATCAATGCAGGAAATTGTTGAGAAAGCTCTTACGGCATATAAAGAGAAACACTTCTGGGACGAAGTGAATCAGGCATATTGTAAATTAAAAAATACGTCCGGATTAGTTAAGGAAAAAGAAGAGAGAGAACTCTGGGACGTGACATTATCGGATGGATTAGGAGATGATTGATTGATCAGAACGCCTTTACGGGGAGATGTATGGTCTATTGATTTAAATCCGGTTAGAGGTCGCGAGCAATCGGGCACTAGACCTGCCGTAGTGATTTCTGCAAATGGTTTTAATAATAGCGCTGCCGATCTGGTAATAGTCCTTCCAATAACTTCAAAGAAGAAAAATATTCCTTTGCATGTTGAGGTAATCCCTCCTCAGGGCGGCTTGAAAACGATTAGCTATATTAAGTGCGAGGATGTCCGATCGGTTTCAAAGGAAAGATTAGCAGAATTTCTAGGAATTGTTCCAGAGGCTAAAATGGCAGAAGTAGAGCGGCTGTTAAAATTATTACTTGTGCTTTAATCTTCCACTCAAATTAGCCAAACCGCAAATACGTCTGCAATTAAATTTCTTATTCTTGTTCTTAATCCTATCTTAATCTTAATCTTATTCTAATTCTTTCTCACTACTGTTCCAAATATCCACCTTCAACTGCCATTCACCCTTACTATTCTTTTCCCAAATATGAACACCTTTAGTTTTATGCCACACAGGTTCTTCGCCCTTTTGATGATAAGTATAATAATATTCATTTACACAATAACCGATCCCGCCCTCTAAAACAAAATCAATCCGGTTCAAATCTTTTATTTTGAATACGCCGTTTTTATCTGCCCGAATCCATTCAGCAAGTTGCTGCTTATCCTGGTTCAGTTGATTATGATTGGGCATCATGATAAAATCGTCGGCAAGAAGATTAATTCTTTTCTCAACATCGCCTTCTTCGATTGCCAGATAAAATTCATCAATAGCTTTTAATAATTTCATTGGATCGGATTGGGCAAAAGAATGGTTAAGTACAAACAACAACACAATAAAACCGGATGAAAGAAATTTCTTCATTTTCATTTTTCCTCCAAAATAAAATTAAAGATATTATCACAGGGGTAAAAATACGGATGCATGTATTATTTTTCAGTGTAATAAATAAAAAAAACCCCGGAAAATTTTTGTCTATCCCGGGATCTTTGTGAGGTGAATTGGAAAAGGATTATGCGATTTTCTATTTGAGTTAAATTATTAGTTAAATATCATTAACTTCTGCAAGTAATTTTGCCTGCTCAACCAACTTTACAAATTCGTATCGATAACCTTCCTCATCTTTGCCAATTGAATTCTTTGCCAATTTTAATACAGCATCGAATGTAGATTCGGCTTTGAATTCGGAATCACGTAGCAACATACCAAACTCGGCAACTGCAGCAGAGAACTCAAAATTGTTGGAAAAGTTTTTCGTCTTGATATCCTTCGTATTGACAGTTTTAACGATCAATTTACTCGTAGTGTCTTTCGGTTCTTTGTAACGGAATTTTACTGTCATCAATTCGTTGCTCTTGGCTGCATCCGGTTTAACCTGGTTATTCTGATATTTTAACGGATCAACACCCGGTAATTCAAAATCAGAATCGGAAGTTACAATTTCATAAAGAGCAGTTACCGTATGACCCGAGCCCATTTCGCCGGCATCTTTTTTATCATTGTTGAAATCTTCCTTGTTCAAAAGTCTGTTTTCGTATCCAATTAATCTGTAGGCTTTAATCTTCGCAGGATTAAATTCAATTTGGATTTTTACATCCTTAGCAATAGTAAATAATGTTCCGCCAAATTCATTCACCAATACTTTTTTTGCTTCGGTAATGTTATCAACGTATGCATAATTTCCATTTCCCTTATCGGCAAGCTGTTCCATCTTGTTATCTTTATAATTTCCCATACCAAAACCAAGAACGGTTAGGAAAATTCCTTTATCTCTTTTTTGTTCGATCATGCGAACAAGCTCGGCATCACTCGAAACACCTACATTAAAATCGCCGTCGGTAGCAAGAATTACGCGGTTATTGCCGGTCTTTGTAAAATTTTCTTGTGCCATTTGATACGCAAGTTCAATTCCTTCGGCTCCTGCTGTTGAGCCTCCAGCCTCGAGACGATCCAGCGCTTCAATTATTTTACTTTTCTCATTACCGCCAGTTGGCGGCAATATAACACCTGCTGCGCCTGCATATACAACGATCGATACTTTATCAATAGGACGAAGCTGACTGACCAACAATTTAAAAGCTGATTTCAATAACGGAAGTTTGTTATAATCTTCCATAGAACCGGAAACATCCAGCAAGAATACGAGATTGCTTGGCGGAAGATTTTCTGTCGGGATTTTTATTCCCTGCAATCCCAGATGAAGTAATTTGGTTTTCTTATTCCATGGGCAATCGCCAACTTCAGTAATTATTGCGAACGGATGCCCGTCGGTGGGCTGAGCATAATCGTAAGAGAAGTAATTAATCATTTCTTCAATTCTGACTGCATCCTTTGGCGGCAATTGACTACTGGTTATAAATCTGCGCATATTACTGTAAGAAGCAGCGTCAACATCAATCGAAAAGGTGGATAGAGGATTATCGGTTACGGCGAGAAATGTGTTCTCATAAATGCGGCTATAATCTTCAGTATTAAAATTGACATTATCTTCCGCAGTGATATATGAGTTATATCCCGCGGCGCTCATTTTCATTGCCCCGGTTGAGACGGAAGGAGATATGATGCCGATTTCCTTTACTTCGGATCGACCTTCATCTTCTTCGGTGGTGATATCATCTTTAATAACGGGTTGATCTTGCTTGATCGGTTTATCATTATCCGACGGTGGCGGATTTTTATCAATTTCTCCGCTGCACGCGAAGGCAAATAATGTAAGAACCAGTATTGGTAATAAATTTTTAACTAGTGTTTTCATGGCATAGCTCCAACATGCGTTAAGTTTTATTTTATTAGAGCCGGGCCCCGGTTCAGCTTATGTCGTCTACAGTTTATTAACATTAGCTGATGAACGTTCAACGGATTAAACATTGCTCTAAAGTTATTGTTCCGTTGTTCCCATTTTGAAAATAAAATTTTTCTAAGATGTGATATGAGTCAGCAACGTGCCGACATGTTTTCTAAAAACATTATAAGAATAGACTACCGTTAACAAACCGGCTTATGATAGGAGTATAAATATTAGTGAAGTAAAAACCATCGGATCAGTTTTGAATTATTAGTTGACCGGTGTTTTCGGCTCCAATTTTTTCTTAAAATAATCATAAGTGGATTTTGTGATTAGGGCAATATTTTTGGACCAACTCCGGTCAGAATAATACTTGTACGTTCCGATGTACTCAATTTCGCCAGTCCTTTTGTTTTTTCTCTTATCTACTGCAGTAAGCTCTTTCATAATTTCCTCCCCTAATGTTTTAAATAATGAATGAAATTTATCCGCCTGAACCACCGAATACTTTCTTCAATAAATCTGTAACTCTCGCTGCAGGATCAGTCCGTATTTTCTTTTCTTCTTCGGCAAGCATCATGAACAAACCATCAAGCGCTTTATTGGTAACATACTCATCAAGATCCGTGCTTGTAACATTTACAAATGGAAGTTTACTAATGCTTGTGCTTAAACTTTGATATGATTTAGTAACACCAACACTTTCCATCGAATTATTGATAATCGGCTTGAAAGCCACATGAAGTTTGCCGGAGGTTTTATCTTTGAAATACAAAGTTGCTTCGTTTTCTTTTCCGGCCAAAATCTTTTTTGCATCCTCAAAAGTCATCTGTTTAATTGCGTCCCAGAACAAGGAGGTAGCTTCCTTAGCGGCAGACTCAGCAGCACGATTCATACTTAATTCAAATTCATCCACTTGTTTACCGAGTCCAAATTGCCGAGCGGTCTTTTCAACCGATTTGATTTCATCCGGCAAAAGAATTTTTATTGACGGATTGGAATAATATCCATCGAGTTTTGAAACTATATCCACTGCATTCCCGGATCCGATTGTTAATGCTTCTTTCAATCCGTTTACAATATCGGCATCGCTTGAACCATGATTGTTTTGTCCAATTAAATTTTTAGCTTTGTTTAGAAGATTATCAACTTGAGAATATGTTGTATCACAATAAAAGATGAGTATGAAAAAAATAAAGGCGAAGATTTTTAAATATGTGTTCATGAAATTTTCCTTCCATTCAAATACATTACCGAATATGTGAATTAGTGTAGAATGAAATAAATGTTCACGATTTCTTTCTTAATTTAACAAAAAAGATTAATAAAGTATTCCGGTAAAAAATAAAATTTTATCAGGAGTCGAAGTATTGTTTACAATGTAAATAAAAGGCTTCAATGTGGAGCTCTCATATCTCCACATCAGAATTACTGCTGATAATAGCAGGCTGTTAATTTTCTGATTTCTGTAAAATGTTGAAACTACTGATTGAAATGGTTCCTCACCACTTCGTATAATTTATCTGTGCGCGGGAAATTTATATATATCATTCCCCAAAGCGCAAAACTCGAAAGGAGATTCAACCAATAACCGGAATTATAGTATATAACTCCAGACATAACACTAAGGAGAATTATAACCAAACCAAACAACGCCGGACCTTCGAGAATTGCAAGTCTTACAATTTCGGCAGTACGAATTTTCTGCAGCAGGTTGCTATAATTACCGCGCACTTCCCCTAATTGTTGAAAAGACATCATATTTTTACCTGGATTGAATTTATCACTTAAAATAAACCCATACATAAACTTAGATGTAAAGAACAAGGCGACAAAAATAATTGCATGAATAAAACTTAACATCGATACTACTTCTTCGGTCGGCGGTGTTTCCGGCTGCACGTTTATAAAATATAAAATTACACACACCGTAAAGAACAAAAATATCCCGGTTCCAATTGCAAAAAATATTATCTGAAGCGTTTTGAGATAACCCGCAGGTAAAGATTTTTCGAAATCCTCAATACTTACGCTGTTTGACATATCCATTTTGATCTCCATATTTTATTTGAGATTCTTCCTATTTACTTTCCGTCATGCAGTTCGTTCAGAATTGAAAGACTCAGCGGATCGATTAGTTTATTATACCACTGTGCGCCCCAATGCAGATGCGGTCCGGTCGATCTGCCGGTTGAGCCGACTTCTCCAATCTTATCTCCTTTTCTCACTTTCTGTCCTGAAATAACGTCGAGTTTGCTCATGTGAAGATAGATCGTTGAGAGTCCCTGCCCGTGATCAAGTAAAACAAAATTCCCGTTGTAGAAAAAATTGTCTCCGGCTATTTGTACAATTCCATCGGAGATGGCAAAAATTGGTGTACCTTCATCGCAATCGAAATCGACTCCGTTATGTCTGCCTTTATTAACTCCTTTCATTATCCGGTAACTGCCGAAATCGCCTGTTTTAACTGTATCCCAAACCGGCAACATAAATCCGGATAAGAAAAATGCCGTATCAATTTTACCGACTTTAGATCTCGCTTCCCTCATTAATATTTTTTCCTTCTCGATCCTTTTACGTTCTGAAACCGGTACTGAAACAAATTTATCATCAATGTTATCAATTTTTTCAATACTGTAATTTCTTTTTAATACGTTCAGATTTCTCGTTTCGAATTTGCCATCTTTATATTTTACCGACAATTTGTAAACGCCGTTTGCATCCATGTCAAATCCGAAAACAAACACTCCTGTTTTATCAATCTTTAGTTTAGTATCGTTCAATAAAATTTGTTTGGCATCTTTTGCTATTCCGAGCATAAGATTTCCCTGGAAGGGTTCGCCATATAAAATAAGTTCCTGGGAAAACCCAATATTGGCAGCGTTGAGAACAACGAAGAGCAAAAGTATATTTAAACTGTGTTTTTTCATAGAAATATTTTTCCGGCAAAGATAATCATTTCGATTGTTATATTGCCAATGTATTGAATCATAGAAATTTGTTAACTTTGAATGTAACTACAGGGGAATTAAAATGGGAAAGCTTGACGGCAAAAAAATATTAATGTTCGTTGATGATGTTTACGAGGACCTTGAGTTGTGGTATCCGAAATTAAGATTAACGGAAGAAGGTGCCGAAGTAATCGTTGCCGGAGATGAGAAAGGGAAAATTTACTCCGGCAAACACGGATACCCTTGCAAAGCTGATGCATCTTACAAAGACATCAACGAATCGGATTTCGACGGGCTCGTGATAGCAGGAGGATTCGCACCGGACAAACTGCGCCGTGTCGAAAAGGTTCTTGAATTGACAAGACAGTTTCACTTCCACGAAAAATTGATCGCTCACATTTGTCACGGAGGATGGATTCCAATCTCAGCAAGAATTGTGAAGGGATTTACTTGTACTTCAACACCGGCAATAAAAGATGATCTTGTGAATGCCGGCGCTAATTGGATTGATGAGCCTGTTGTGATCGATAGGCATCAGGTGTCCAGCCGAAGACCTGATGACCTGCCGATGTTTTGCAAAGAAATTATTGATGTGCTGGGCGGAAGTTAATTTAGTTTCTAAAAGATTTGAAAAACATTTTTGGAATTGCCAAATGAAAAGTAATATTACTAATTACAAAGAGCATACTGCCACAAGCAATAAATTGATGCGAGCTATCTTTGATTCTTTCAAATTGCAAAACTTTTATTTGTTTCTCCTACTGGGTTTCATCCTTTTGTGGCAAATCAAATTGTATGCGGGTGATGATGAGAAAGATAAAAAGTGTCCACATGAATTCAAAATGCTTTACAATCTGCAAGCGACTTCAGTTAAAGATCAGGGGAAGACCGGAACATGCTGGTCATTCGCTACTACTTCATTCATCGAATCGGAACTTCTTCGCATGGGGAAAGGTGAATTTGATTTAGCAGAAATGTACTTCGTTAAAAATTGTTATCTGCCCAAGGCAAAAAAATATGTACGATACCACGGCACAACAAATTTTGGTGAGGGCGGACAGGCTCATGATGTATTATGGGTAATTGAAAATTTTGGATTTGTTCCGCAAGAAGTTTTTAACGGAAAGACATTTGAACAAGAGAAATATGATCAAGGTGAAATGACAAGTATCTTTGATGGAATGATGAAAGCAATAACAAAAACCCGCGGAGAAGTAAGCCCGGTTTGGCCAAGTGCTTTAAATTCGCTTCTCGATATTTATTTGGGAAAAAATCCGGAGACATTTTTATATGACAGTGTTGAATATACACCCAAATCCTTTGTAGAAAAAACCGGTTTTAATCCGGATGATTATTATGAATTCACTTCATACTCACATCATCCGTTTTACGAAAGGATAAATCTCGAAATTCCCGATAACTGGCTCGATCAATATTACTACAACATACCAATCGATGATATAGTGAAGATAATGGATTACGCCTTAGCCAATGGTTATACCGTAGCTTGGGATGGCGATGTTGGCGGCGACAATTTCTTGAAACCCGGGTATGCCGTAATTCCTGAGGTTAAGGATGATGAAAAGAATAAAGACGATGACGAAGACGATGATGAAGAAGAGGATATTGAACCGGAGATTGAAAAGGTGGTAACACAGGAGATGAGGCAGAAAGCGTTTGATAGTTATTCAACTACCGATGATCATTTGATGCATGTAACCGGGCTGGCTGAAAATCAGAATGGGACTAAATTTTATTATACAAAGAATTCATGGGGTACAAAAAAACAAGGCTTTGACGGTTACTGGTATATGTCGGAGCAGTTTGTGAGATTGAAGACAATTGCTATTTTAGTTCATAAAGATGCAGTACCAAAAGAGATTATAGGAAAGCTTCAAGCGCAATGATTTTTTGGAATTATTATTTGATGGGCAGATGATTAACTCAATTTGAACGTCTGCCCAATCTCTTCAAGTCCTAATTTTACACTATAATTCACAACGGATTTTTTCAGCCAGTCAATTGGCTCTTCAAATGGCTCGCTGCTCTGCCGGAATGTTTTGGTATGAACGGGAATGATGTACTTGGCATTAATACTCTCTGCCATCTTCAAAGCTTCTTCGGGATTGCAGTGATTCCATTTCCACGGATTGTATGCGCCGACAGGCATAATTGCAATATCAACATTTTCATTTTTTGCGGAAATGAATTTATCGGTCATTGCAGTATCGCCGGCAAAAAATATTTTCTTTCCTTCCCTCTCAATTACATAAGAATTAAAACTCCTGCCGTCTTTAATATAGCCCCGTGAACGATCCTTTTCCCATGGCATTCGCCATCCGAAATGTTTTACTTCGAAAGCCTTGATTCGAAAATTCGGTAAACTTACTTCGTCGTTCCAATCAAGAATAGTCAGCGATTTCCATTCAAGGTCTTCAACAACATCGTTAGTAAGATAGGCTACAACAACATCAATTTGTCCCGGATATAATTCAGCGAAATGTTTTATAGTCGGGTAATCCATATGATCGTAATGCGCATGCGAAAGTAGAATAAGATCGGGCTTTGGAATTTCCTCGACATTAAGCGCCGGCGGTGTTATCCGGGATGGTCCAAGACTGCTTCCAAACAAATATACACCAACTCGTTCGAATAAAACAGGATCTGTTAAAACCCATTTCCCGAAAAAATTTATAAGGATAGTTGAATGACCGAGCCACGCAACAGTAAGATGTTCATCTTTCCAATCGTGTGGTTCCGGTTTGTAATTCAATTTATATTTGGTTTCTGCATGAACATCGGAATTAATAAATAATCCCGGCGCAAAAAATGCGGCAGCGGAAGTTATTAACGAATTTTTAATAAACTTTCTACGTGTTTGTTTCATAAACTACAAAACGATTTGTTAAAGAAAAAAATTCCCAAATGAGAATAAGATTATGAACAAGAATAAGAATAAGAATAAGAAAAAGAGAGTGAAAAGAAACTGTAAATTTTCATTCACTCTCTTTAGTATTTATTTTTAATTATCAGTTACCTGTCATTCCCCAAAATAACCGGCAGACCATCTTTGCCGGAACCGATAATTACTACTTTTGAATTTTGGGATTGAGCCAACTTTTCGGTTGCTTCGATCCCTTTCCATTTTAATAGATTTTCCGAAATACCGCGCGTTACTATATCCTGGAAATCGGCAATACCTTTTGCTTCGATGCGTTTTCGATCAGCTTCTTGTTCTTCTTTTTTAAGCACGAATGCCATCCGTTGACTTTCCTGCTCCGCCTGCAATTTCTCTTCGATTGATTGAGTTAATCTTGGTGGTAATACAATTTGTCTTAGTGCAGCAGTTTCAATAGTAATACCTCTCGGTCCAACCAGATTTTTAAGTTCCCCTAAAATTTCAGACTCGAGTTTTGATCTCGATGCGGTGTAGAGCGCTTTTGCTTCATACCTTGCCGTAACTCCTCTAACTACCGATCTGAACTGCGGAGTTAAAATTATTTCCCCATAATTTGAGCCTACACTTTTATAGATTTGGTTTGCTTTGTCGGAATTCAATTTATACAACAGACTTATTTCAAGCTCAACGCTCAGACCTTCTTGCGATGGAACAGTCATTGTCTCTTTTAATTCCTGAGTCTTGATGCTGAACTTTTCGATCCTTGCCATTGGATTTACGATATTCACACCGGGCTTTAGAGTGTTATCACTTACAACTCCAAGGAAATCAACAACGCCAACTGTTCCAGCCGGGATAATGGTGAATGTATTTAACAATGCTACAATAATGGCAATCACTGTAACGATTGTTGCAACTAATCCTTCTCTTTTTCTACCTGACTTTTTCATGTTAAGCGAAACCATGAACGCTACAACTGCAATAATTACTGCAAATACGAATAACATAATTACCTCCTCGATAATTTATATGTGAAATTTACTTCTAATAATTCTTCAAGAAAAAGTTATGATAATGATTTTTTTATTAATATTAACGGGCGAATCTTTTCATTTCCAAATGTGCATGCCCCAAGTATCATTTCTTTCACTGAATCGATGACATGATTTTGATCGGTAAATATTTCTGCCAGCAAATCTCCTTTTTTTACTTTATCTCCAATTTTTCGATGGAAGATTATTCCAGCCTTCGGATCAATAACATCTTCTTTTACAAGTCTGCCGGCGCCGAGAAGCAAAGCTGCAACGCCGAGTTGGTAATTGTCAATTGATTTTAGATGACCTGACATTGGACAAAAAATCTTCTCGGAATATATTGATTTTGGATACTTATTTAGATCAAGTAGAAAAGATGTATCTCCGCTTTGCAGTTTAACCATTTGTAAAAATTTTTCGAAAGCTTTACCGTTTTTAATCATCTCCTTTGAAATCTCGATTCCCTCTTTTATTGATCCGGCTTTTCCGCCAAGATAAATCATCGCTCCGGAAAGAGTGAATGTAACTTCGCACAGGTCCTCAACAACTTCCCCCTGTAATACTTTCACGGATTCATAAACCTCCAGCCAGTTGCCGATGTAATGCCCCAGCGGCTGATTCATATCCGTAATAAAAGCTATTACTTTTTTATCGAATGACTTTGCGGTATCAACTAAAGATTTGGCAAGCAATTCAGCATCCTTCATCGTTCTCATAAATGCGCCGCTGCCGACTTTTATATCAAGCACAAGCCCGTCGATTCCTTCGGCAAGTTTTTTACTCATAATGCTGCCGGTTATTAATGGAATAGATTCGACAGTTGCAGTAACATCACGCAGTGCGTAAATTAATTTGTCCGCCGGCGCAACAGATTTTGTTTGCCCGATTAAAACCGCACCGCATTCTTTAATAATTTTTTTGTATTCCTTTATTCCGATGTTCGTTCTGAATCCGGGAATCGATTCGAGCTTGTCTAAAGTGCCGCCTGAATGACCTAATCCCCTGCCGGAAATCATCGGAACATTTATGCCCGCTGCCGCAACAATCGGTGCTAGTATCAGCGATGTTTTATCCCCGACTCCCCCGCTCGAATGTTTATCGATTTTTACTCCCGGTATCGATGAAAGATCAATTATCTGCCCGCTGTACAACATAGCTTTTGTTAAAAACGAAGTTTCCTCTTTATTTAATCCCTGCAGAAAAGCAGCCATTAAAAAAGCGGAGAATTGGTAATCGGGAATTTTTTTATTTACGTATGAGGAGATTAAAAATTGGATTTCGTTTTCAGAGAAGGAACCGCCGTCTCTCTTCTTTTTGATCAGTTCAACTACATTCATTCATTTTCCGGGACAGTTGAGTTTTCAGTGTAATAACCGTGTAAAATATATCGAAAATCAAATCCATTTACGAAAGAAATTCCAAAAGGCAAAGTCCAAAAACAAATCTTTATATTTCGGGCAGATCGGCAATTCAGCTATTAAACCGTTTTATCTGTTTGAAATTAGTATGCGGTATTTCTAAATTTGTTTTGCAGCTAATCCGTAAGATTGGTAAAAAGAATAATCATCCAATAAAAAAGAAAGAGGAAGTTATGTTCGATGAAAATTACAAGTTCTCATGTGTTGAACGATTTATAAAATATGCGAAGATTGATACACAATCGAATGAAGATTCAAAAACATTTCCAAGCGATCCGAAACAAACAGAACTTTCAAAACTGTTAGTGGATGATTTAAAGGGGATTGGTATAGCTGATGTATATTTGAATGATAACGGCTATGTACATGCAACATTGCCGGCAAATACAAACAAGAATGTTCCGGTAATCGGCTTCATCGCACACGTTGATACCTCGCCCGCAGTCAGCGGTACTAATGTAAATCCAATCATTCATAAAAATTATCAAGGTGGAGATATTATCCTTCCCAAAGATCCATCCAAAATAATTGATGCCGCAGGAAATCCCGAATTACAAGAAATGATTGGACTCGACATAATTACCACAGACGGAACAACATTGCTTGGCGCCGACGATAAAGCCGGCATTGCCGAAATTCTTGATGCGATGAATTACTTAGTCCAACATCCTGAAATTAAACACGGTACAATTAAAATCTGCTTTACTCCTGATGAAGAAGTTGGACGCGGCACAGAAAAATTCGACGTTGGTAAATTCGGTGCGAAGTATGCATACACAATCGATGGTTCCACACGCGGCGAAGTTGAAACAGAAACCTTTAGCGCTGATGCGGTAGTAATTAAATTCATCGGTAAAAATGTCCATCCCGGTTATGCAAAAGGGAAAATGATTAACTCATTAAAAATTTCCTCGCGATTTATTGAGATGCTTCCCAAAGAAAGACTTTCGCCTGAAACTACCGAAGGAAGAGAAGGGTACGTTCACTGCACAACAATTAATGGCAATGAAGAGTTGACTACTCTTAAATTTATTATTCGTGATTTTATTGACGAAAAGCTGAAAGAATATGAATCGTTTTTGAAAGAACTCGCTGAAAAGGTCGTTGCGGAATTCCCCGGCTCTAAATACGAGTTTGAAATCATCGAACAATATCGCAACATGAAATATATTTTAAATGAGCATCCGCAAGTTGAAGAGTTTGCAATCGAAGCGTTGAACCGACTTGGAATAACACCAATCCAATCGGCAATCCGCGGTGGTACTGATGGTTCGCGTTTAAGTTATATGGGTTTACCAACCCCAAATTTATTTGCCGGTGGACATAATTTCCATGCTATCACCGAATACGTTGCCGTTCAGGATATGGAAATGGCGGTTCGACTGATTGTAACTCTTTGTCAAGTTTGGGAAGAGAAATCGTAAAATAATTTGCCTGTAGAGACATGCCGCGGCATGTCTCTACAAATTTATTATCGTTCATTCGGTCATTAATAAAAGGTATTAACATGCCGCAATTAAAAAAATTAACGCTTCCTAAACTGCTTGAATATATTTCGGAGAAATTTGAAAACAATATTGCGCTTGCCGATCTCAATTCCGCACCAATTACATATCTCCAATTCAAAGAAAAAGTAGATTCAATAGCAAAGTTTTTAAAGGATCAGGGAATAATCACCGGAGATAGAGTTGCTATCCTAAGCGAGAACAAAGTCAATTGGGGAATAGCATATTTCGCAATAACAATCATCGGCGCTATTGGCGTTCCGATAATGACGGAATTTCAGGATACCGAAGTTCATCATGTTTTAAGACATAGCGAATCAAAAGCAATTTTCATTTCATCAAAACAGTATGATAAAATTGCCGATCAAAATTTTGAAAACATGCGCACTAAAATTCTTGTCGATGATTTTTCAATAATCCCTTCGGATGCAAAAACCGATATTGTAAAACAAGTGTTATTTGAAGGAAAAAAGGAATTTGCGAAAATAAAGGAAGCCGCATTAAAATTTGTCGGTATAATTCCGGATGAGGTTGAGGAAAATGATACGGCGCTTATTCTTTATACATCCGGCACTACCGGACATTCGAAGGGTGTAATGTTATCTCATAAAAATGTTATTTCAAATGCGCTCTCGGTTTCCGAATTAGTTGATCTTAACGAAACAGACAGGATGTTATCTATTCTCCCGTTGTTCCATACTATTGAATCGACTCTTGGATTGGTAACTCCATTAATGGTTGGCGCTTCGGTTTATTACCTTGATAAACCGCCGACTCCCGCCATATTGCTTCCGGCATTCAAGAAAGTGAAGCCAACCGCAATGGTTGCTGTTCCATTGATAATCGAAAAAATTTACAAACAGAGAGTTCTACCCGAGATAAACAAAAAAGCAATCGTGAGAAGTCTTTATAAACTGCCCTACATGCGGAAGAAAATAAACAGAGCTGCGGGAAAAAAATTATACGAAACATTCGGTGGTGAATTGAGAATGTTCTGCATTGGCGGCGCAGCGCTTGCTCCGGAGGTAGAACAATTTTTAAACGAGGCAAAATTCCCCTACGCAATTGGCTACGGATTAACAGAGACTTCGCCGCTATTAACCGGTACCGATCCGCAGCACATACGGCTTAAGTCTTCCGGTTTTCCTATCGCTGATGTAGAAATCCGTATCGAAAATCCCGATCCAGAAACAGGCGAAGGCGAAATCCTTGCAAGAGGACCAAATGTTATGCAAGGATATTTTAAAGATCCCGAAAGAACTAAGCAGGTACTTACCGATGATAAATGGTTTCATACCGGCGACCTCGGATACATGGATGAAGATAATTATGTTTTCATCAAGGGGAGAATTAAAAATGTAATAATCGGGGCAAACGGAAAAAATATTTATCCGGAAGAAGTTGAATCTGTTTTAAATGAATTGCCTTATGTTCTTGAATCGATTGTTCATGAAAGAGAAAATCAGTTAATAGCGAAAGTTCATCTCAATTACGAAGAGATTGACAAAATTTACGAACGGGGCAGGATGGACGACGCCGAAGCCCGAAAACTTATCGGGAAAATTCTTGACGATACAATGATAGAATTGAACCAGCGTATAGCAAGTTTTTCGCGAATAAAGAAAATTATTGAGCAGCCCGAACCGTTCGAAAAAACTGCGACGAAGAAAATTAAAAGGTACTTATATATCTGATTGTTTTAATAATGAAATAATGATCTTATGTGTGCACAGATACTAAAAATATTCTGGTTCTTCGGTTTTATATTAATTGTCAGTTGTAATAAATCAAAGGTAAAAAATGAATTACCTTTTGATGAAATTCTTTATGCCGAGTATAAAGTAAGTGTCTTCACCGGTACAATTGATTTGAATGATATCGTAAAACCATATCTTCATTGGAATGGGCGACCTAAGATTTATTTACCTCTTAACATTTTAGTGATAAAAAAGAATGGAGAACTAACTTATTTCAGACATAAATATGATAATAGTCTAAATAATGGATATTTCAAATCCGTTTTAGGCGATACAGATATAATTTCCTTCAATGGATTTATAAAAAAAATAACTTATCATAATGTACACAAAGCTTATTATCTTCCAGAAACTCGTATTTATGATGGGCCCTATTATTATTTATCTTTTACAAAGCAGGATTCAGCAATCTCCACGCATGTTTATTCTCTGAAGGATGCTCCCAAATCGATTCAAGATTTCATAGGCACTATAAAAATTTTTTTAAGAAATCATGAATTTAATTCTTGTCATGAAGAGAATTTATTTGATGAAGAAAACAAAAGAATATACGCTTCAGATTTGGAATCCTCTCCCATAAAAATTAAATATGATGGTCAAGGTAGTGATTATACTCCAAGTATAGAGGAATTTAGAAATAAAAAATGATAAGATTTTTGGATTATTCGTTTGAATAGCGTTGGTCTTCAGGCTTGCCGGGCTTTGACCGGCCAACGCGGTGCCGGTCAATTTTCCATCTATATTTAATTTCGAGTATTTTTCTTTAAGATGATTTATGAAATATCTCTGATCCTCAAATCAATCCGAAGATTACAAAATTCCCGGGAGTAAGTATAAATACAGTTCCCGGGAATAAATTTTATATCAACATGTTATGTTTACTTCCCTTTATTACTAACGATCAGAATATCCTTAGTTCCGAAAAATTGATCACCGCTTGTGGTAAAACCTGTCAATTCAAAAGTATGATAGGCATTAACCGTCAATGGCAATGATTTAATTTCATTCATGGAAAATTTAGCAACAAACATTCCTCTATTATCGGCTTTCCAACTGTCGATTTCCACTCCATCCAAAAAGAGCGATGAACCTTGAACAGCAGAATATGCCAGGTTTGTGTGAACGGTTACGACCGATCCGCTGTTGCTTAAATTCAATACGTTCGGAGCAATATCTATTGATATCTCGAATATTGCACTTGTGAATGCGAATATCGGAATCAACAACAATCCAGCTAATATGAAGTTGATTTTTTTTACAGAAATTTTTCTCATGACGCTTTCTCCTTGTTTTATGAAATAAAAGTGCTTGAGCAACTTTAGTTCGCATTTAATGTTCAAGAAGCGAGCCATAGTAAATCTGAAGAAATGTTCGAAATAACGGGTGTGCAATTTGACAAATAGACCGAACAGTCGATTGAGTCGACATTTGGGGCGAAGAAATTTTATTTCTGCATAATAAAGATTAAATATTATTGAGCAGCCCGCACCGTTTAAAAAAACTGCGACAAAAAAATTAAACGATATCTCTATCCATTTGTTCCTGGATCTGAGGTTATCATCCTTTTGGATGCTTGTCCGGCAATAGACGGAATTTGTTCGAATAGCGTTGCCTTTCATACTTGCCGGGCTTTGACCGGCCAGTGCGGTGCCAATTAATTTTTAATGCTTTCCTTCTGCAGCGCCTCAAAATATTTTCGGATCAGTTCTTCATAGTCTTTTGAATAACCTTCCTTAGCGGCTTTGAGAAGTTCATCCTTTAATAAATCTTTTCCTTCGCTCGTATTAAGAATTAACTCCGGCGGAGATTGGCGTGTAACATTCTGACCCGAATTGGATTCGCGTCTTTCTTCAAAATCTCTTTCATTCATCGATCTCTGCGCATCGAGGAGTTTTGATAAAATTCTTTCTTGCTTCTGGATTAAGTTATCATCATAACTTTCGGATTGCATTTGAGTAACAACTTCTTTCATCTCTTTTGCAATTTGCTCAAGATTGGCCGTCAGTTTTTTCGATTGCCCGGTTTCCCGCGCTTCTTTATTTAACTGCTCAAGAGATTTACGTATTAAATCCTGCTGCTGCGCAAGGCGTTCAAGCTGCTGCCATTCCTGCTGACCCATCGCGTTTGGATTTATTTTGCCCATCATTTGGTTTAGCGCCATTTGTTGTTGACCAATTTGCTGGAGTTGCTGCATCATCGTTGGCATTCCACCATTTTGACTTTGATTCATCATCTGAGACATTGCTCCCTGCAAAAGACTTGCAGCTTCATTTAATGATTTCATTGCGTCCTTTTGTTGTGCAGCTGCAAGTCCTTCATTCCGTTCCTGCATACTGTTCTGCGATTGTTTCATTGAGTTCAACGCATTTCCAAGCGCCCTACCCATTTCCGGTGTTATATTAAATGTCTTTTGGGATAATTCCGAAAACTGCTTCATTAAATTTTGGAGATTCTGCTGAAGCTCATTTTGCTCTTTGGTTTTTTCACTGAACTGTGGCGAGTTTGGCGACATTTGATCAGTACTGTTTTTCAATTCTTCCTGTTCTTTTGAGAGTTCGAGAGTATTATTCAATAACCGCATCATATCCATCATTACCTCCATTTGATTTTGCATCTGCATACTTTGCTGCATCTGCATCATCATCTGTCCCATCTTTTGCATATTCTGCGAGAGTTTGTTTTGCTTTTGAGCGGCTTTTTGAAACTGTTGCTGCTTTAACTGCTGCTGCGATTGTTCCGATAACTGTTGGTTCTGCTGTTTTTCAAATTCCTCCATCGCCTTCTGCATTTCCTGGTTTGGCATATCTTTAAATTCTTTCATCTTATCCTGCAAATCTTTCATCGCTTCTTTCATATTCTGGAGATCTTTTGAAACTTGATCTTGCTTCTTCGCTAATTCACTACTCTTTTGGTCATCGGATTGTTTACTGTTCTGTGATTCTTTTGCAAGCTCTTCCTGCTTTTTTTGAAGTTCCTCTGTCCGTTTAACTAACTCATCCATTTTTTGTTCAATCTGGATTCGCTTTAATAGATTGATAGTTCTTTCCAAACTCTTTTGGAACATCTCCTCGTCCATTTGCATATTTTCCATTGCGTCCTGGACTTTATCGCGCATCAACGACTCCAACATCTCCTGCATTTTTTCAAAAGCTTTTTTCAAATCTTCATTTCCGATTTCTTCCATCAGCTTCTGCAATTCCGTGTATTTTTCGAGAGTCTTTTCCGACAGCAAATTGTTCTGTTGCAATTCGTTTTTCGTTTCGTTCAGATTAGATTTTATATCTTCAATCTTTTGCTGAAGTTCCTCAAATTTTTCGATTGACTTTTCAATTTTATCTTTTTCTTCCCATGTAATTTCCCTGCTATCTTTTTTTAATTCATTGCTGATTTTTTTTAATTCTTCTTTTAACTCATTTGCTTCTTTTAAAGTTTTTTGTAAATCGTTCTCGGCATTTTCTTGTTTCCTATCCGCCTCGGTAAAGATTTCATCGAGAGATGGAACACGTAAGCTAAACAAAGCAGATTTTGTCGATTTGGGTCCGCTTACGTTATCATTATCAAATATTTCAAAGTAATACGAGACCACATCTTCCGTAGCTAACATCAAAGAATTTAAATTCCATACGTAATAAACCTCAATCTCTTTTGATTTCACATCGAACGGAATATTTATACTTGTAAAATTTTCCTGAGGTATATCGAACTTGGATGCTGAAATTCTATAATTTAAAGTGAGCTTAGTGAATCCGTAATCATCGCTAACTTTTACAGCAGCCGGAAGATTTTCTTCGTTAGTAATCCTTACATCCTTATTAGGAGAAATTACCTCTATGCCCGGGAATACATCCGGTAATGTTTTGATGGAATAAGTGATAGGATTTTCATTCTCATTTCCCTCGCTGTCAGTTAGCAAAAAAGAATAATCGCGTTCGGTAGTTACTTTGAATGAAGTATGTGCCGAATTATCAGCAACTTTCATTTTAATTTGCGTGCTGTCACTGAAAAAAATATTTGCCGAATCAAGCTCTTTGGTGGAGGATAGATTTATGCTGATTTTACTTCCCGGCAGTGCATAAAAATTACCGTTGTCCTTTTGTACAACCTCAGGCAATCCTGAATAGAAGGGCGGGGTAATTGTTACTTCAAAACCGTTTATCACCGGTTTATTTATAACATCAATTTTAAATACTTCACTATCAAGCCCTGCGGCGGATGCGAAATATTCGAAACCGGAACGAACTGAGAAAAGCTGAAAATTATAAACACCCAAAGAATCAATTTTCAAAAGATGCTCAATAAATTCCGATTGCTCGGCAGAACGGGTTAAGAGATAAATTTCATCCGGTACTTCCCCACTAACTTTAACTTGAATTGAAACATCCATGCCCTTTGTAATTACAGAATTGCCCGGCTGAATGAAAAAAACAAATTTCGGCGGAGGACTGTAATCCTTAGAAAAATTTACCAACCTTAATCCTGCAGCCTGCAGCCCGGGAACAAATGCAAATAAAAGCACAAATAAAATAACAATTCCCGATGTTGCTTGAATGTATTTCTTGATTGATGAAAAGACTAAAATATTATTAAAGTTTACCGGCTTGGAAATTTCATATGCTCTTTTGAATGCATGATCAATCAACTCAGGCGAATAAATTTTCGCCGACTCGGTTTTAACAAGCTGCATCGAATTTATTAGTTCGTCTTTAATAAACGGGAAATGATTCCCGATTCGGGCAGCGGTTTCATAATATCCCGGTCGAGATAATAAATTAAAAATTCGCGCGAACGGTGGAATGAAATAATAAAAGAATGCGGCAAGTGTTATAATTAAGAAAACAAAAAATAGAATCGTTCTAACGACTGTGGAAAAATTTAACGTCATTTCTAAAATTGAGAATAGCAAAAAGGCAGATAGAGCAGCAACGAGCGTAATGCAAAATCCTTTTACACAAAGGATTAGACTTTCTCTATTTAAAAACGAATCGAGTTTGTTTTCAATTTCTTTTAAATATTTTCTGTTTTCTTCCATAAAAACTTTAGTTGGTTAATGCCCAAACAATTATGTTAGTTCCGAATTTTAACGCTTCTTCCCTTATTTCGGGTGAATCATTATGCACCGTAGGATCTGCCCAACCATCGCTGGGATTGCTTTCAAAGGTGTAATACAAAACGAGACGATCATTTACAAATATTCCGTAACCCTGGGGGGGATTTTTATCATGTTCATGTGTCTTAGGCGGTCCGAACTCAAATTTGAAAACACAATTATATAATCCGTAACTGTACGGTAACTCAACAAGGTCATTATCCGGAAAAATTTTCTTTATTTCTTTTCTGAACGATTTATCCAATCCATAATCATCGTCAATGTAAATGAATCCACCGTTCTCAAGGTAAGATTTCAGTTTATTCGCTTCAGTATTAGATAGAATGATGTTCCCGTGCCCGGTTATAAATACAAACGGGTAAGAAAAAATATCGTCGGAAGTGATATCAACAAAAACATATTCCGGTTTTACGTTTATGTTGGTGTTCTTATTCACAAATTTTAAGAGGTTTACCTCGGCTGATGGATCGTTGTACCAATCACCGCCGCCGCCATATTTTAATCGCGCAATCTGAAATCCGGATGAAGTTTGACACCAGTGATTTGAAAAGACAAACAACAATATGAACACAATTTTTTTCATTAGTGAATATAACAATCCTTTATTTGAACGGCGAAAATAGTTAAAAATGTTCTCACTTTATACAATCAATCGAATTCAACGTTTCAATCATAAGGTGATTTATTCATTATCACAAAGACTTTTGGATACAATATAACTGTTTGCAGAATAACGTTTGAAGCAATAGTTTATACACCACAATTTAATTAATTGGACAATATCATGAAGAGTAGAAATATATCACTTACTTTGATAATGATATTTCTTGGATCCGAAGTATTCTCTCAAGCCAATCCAACCATACAAACAATAATTAACCAGGTTAGTTTATCATCTTTAAATGCATTTGTGAACGAACTGTCGGGCGAAATTCAAACTACCGTTAACGGAAATCCATGCAACATAACTTCAAGGCATTCCAATAATGTTGATAACGATAGCGCTGCAACTTATGTTAAAGAAAGATTAGCCTCGTTTGGCCTTAGTGTTTACGATCAATATTTTGATGGCAACGGAAGAAATGTTTACGCAGTTAAACAAGGTTCCTTATACCCCGCGCAAAAATACATTATATGCGCACATTATGACGACATGCCCCAGGGATCGAACTCACCCGGCGCTGACGATAACGCCAGTGGAGTAGCTGCGGTTTTAGAAGCTGCAAGAATTCTTACGAATTTTAGCAATGATTATACTCTCATTTTTGCTTTATGGGATAAGGAGGAACAAGGCTTATACGGAAGCGATTATTATGCCGAACAAGCGGATGATAATAATGAACAAATTCTCGGAGTTATAAATTTGGATATGATCGCCTACGATTCAGACAATGATATGGAATTTGATCTTCATACAAAGAATGTTGCAAATTCTATTGCGCTTTCCAACAGTATCCAAAATATAAATTCGCTTTATGGTATCGGGCTTACAATTGACGTTATCAATCCTGGTGCAGATTATAGTGATCATTGGTCATTTTGGGAATACGGCTTTAGTGCAATCCTTATGATCGAGGATGATTGGGACTTTAACGAAGATTATCATACATCAAGCGATGTTATAGATAATTTTAACTCTACATATTTTTTAAAATGTGCAAAACTCGCAATTGCTTCTGTAGCCGCTTCGGCAGGAGTTAATAACGGTACACCGGTTGAGTTACTGTCTTTTAGTGGCACTACTAACAATCATACTATTACATTAAGCTGGTCAACAGCAACCGAACTAAATAATTATGGTTTCGAGATTGAACGCTCGTGTGATAAAAAGACATGGGTAAATCTTGGATTTGTGAAAGGGAAATCAAATTCATCGGAGATTAGTTATTATGATTTTACCGACGCAGAGCCGCATTTAGGTAAAAACTTTTACCAACTTATTCAGAAGGATCTTGACGGTAGTTATGAAATATTCAGTCCGATAGAGATTGCATTTCAATTTCCCGATCAATTTATTTTAGAGCAGAATTACCCCAATCCGTATAATCCAACCACAACCATTGGTTTTAATCTTCCCGAAGAGACGAATGTTAATCTGAAGATTTATAATCTTTTAGGTGAAGAAATAGCTCTTTTAATTAATGAAAAAATGACAGCCGGTTTTCATGAAGTTAAATTCGATGCGAATACTAATCCAATACCAAGCGGAATTTATATTTATAGATTAAACGCCGGCGAACAGTTAGCAATTAAAAAAATGATTTTAAGTAAATAGATCCATGATTATTTGCGCAATCCATATTTTTAATCAAGCTTCCGGCAACAATGAATTCTTCTATCAAATTACTAATAACAAATAAATTAGTCGTGAGATGTTAAAACCGAATTTCTTTCTCGAAATAATTGCGGGGTAAAAAATATTTCATAAAAACAGTAAGTCGAGTTTTCGATAATAATATTAGAATTTGCTATGATATGTTATAAACAATAGATTTCTTAAAAAAATTCGCTCATTTAGGTAAAATCATGAGAAGCCGAACTACTTTTGCTGCCCTGATAATTATTTTCTCCTTTGTAAACTTATTTTCCCAAACTGATCCGGATATTCAAGAGATAATAAATGAAGTAAGTTTAACATCGCTCACTGCTTTTGTGAATGAATTATCGGGGGAGGTTCCCACTTTTATCGGAGGCTCACAAATTCGAATTACTTCTCGAAATGCATTTAATGTTGATAACGATTCCGCAGCCTCATATATCAAAGAAAAATTAGCAAGTTTTGGACTTGATGTTTTCGATCATATTTATGATAGCAATGGACGAAATGTTTATGCCATTCAGACAGGCACTTTATATCCCGATCAACAATTTATTATTTGTGCTCATTACGATGATATGCCTTCGGGTTCAACTGCTCCCGGAGCGGACGATAATGCAAGCGGCACTGCTGCGGTGTTGGAAGCGGCAAGAATACTTTCAAGTCGCGAAAATGAATATACTATTATTTATGCGCTTTGGGATGAAGAAGAATATGGATTGATCGGTAGTGATTATTATGCTGATCGCGCTAATGGCAATAACGACCAAATATTAGGTGTAATCAATTTGGACATGATCGCCTGGGATGAAAACAACGATATGGTTTGCGAGCTTCATACGAAAAATGTAGCAGCATCGATCGCGTTTGCAAATGGTATTAAGGATATCAATACGACTTACAATATTGGATTGAATATTAATATTAAAAATCCAGGTTCTACCGCTAGTGATCATGCTTCGTTTTGGAGTAATGGCTTTAGCGCCATTTTATTAATTGAAGATTATTACGGCGGCGATTTTAATAATTATTATCATACAACAAACGATTTGATTGATTATTTCAATAACGATTATTTTGTGAAAATGACAAGGTTAGGAATTGCCTCTCTTGCTTCCTCAGCCCATGTTGGTGGAATAACTCCGGTAGAATTATTAACATTTAATGGTTATGTTGCAAACGAAACAGTGATTTTGAAATGGTCAACCGCGACAGAACTAAATAATTATGGATTTGAGTTACAGCATTCTGATGATCTGCTTAACTGGACAAATATAGGATTTATAAAAGGGAAGATAAATTCGATTGAATCTACTGAATATAATTTTACTGATTCACAACCAATGATTGGGAAAAACTATTATCGACTTCTGCAAAATGATCTTGATGGTAGTTGTGAAATATTCGGTCCAATAGAAATATTATATGAATTGCCTGCTAAATTCGTATTACTTCAAAATTATCCAAATCCTTTTAATCCAAGTACTAAAATTGGATTTAATTTACCGGAAGCTTCGAGTATAAATTTAATAGTGTACAATATTTTGGGGCAGGAAATAGCCCAATTGTATAGCGGTTATTTAGACGATGGATATCACGAGATTACTTTTGAACCAAATGTTGACAATAACTATTTATCTAACGGGATTTATTTTTACAAATTACAAGCTGGCAACTATACCTCCACTAATAAAATGATTTATAATAAGTAAATCAAAGAATTTGAAATAATATGCAACATTTCAGACAAACCATTATGCGGACAATTCCGGAAAATACTTTGTTTATTAGCTTATTTCTAATTATTTGCTGTTCTAACTTGCCTGTTTACTACTATTGAGAAATTTGATTCATGCAGCAGATTTGCATATCTTGCAGCCCGAAATTTTAAAATAGGAAAAATTCAAGATCATGAAATTTAAGAGCAGAACACATACTTGCGGTGAACTGAGAGTATCCGATATTGATAAACATGTAGTATTAAATGGATGGGTGGATAATCGTCGTGATTTGGGTGGTGTAATTTTCATTGATATTCGCGATAGATATGGAATTACTCAGGTTGTTTTTGAGCCTAATTACAATCCAGAGTCGCATAATATTGCAAAAAAATTACGCAACGAATTTGTAATTTCTGTTGAAGGAAACGTAAGGCGCAGACCAACCGAAACTGATAATTCCAATTTACCAACCGGGCACATTGATGTAATGGCAGATAGTTTAATTATCCTTAGTGAAGCCGAAACCCCACCTTTTCAAATAAAGGATAATATTGAAGTAAACGAGGATTTGCGTTTGAAGTATCGCTATCTCGATTTACGAAGAAACCGGCTCCAAAAAAACATTTTACTTCGGCACAAGATGTATCAAATAACCAGAAGATATTTTGATTCGAAGAATTTCGTTGAAATTGAAACTCCAATTCTTATGAAAAGTACACCCGAAGGTGCAAGAGATTTTCTCGTACCAAGCAGAATATATAAGGGTAGATTTTATGCGCTTCCTCAGTCGCCACAAACCTATAAACAAATTTTAATGGTTGCGGGATTCGACAGATATTTTCAAATTGTGAAATGCTTTAGAGATGAAGATTTGCGCGCTGATAGACAGCCGGAATTTACCCAAATAGATGTTGAAATGTCTTTCATAGACCAAGCAGATATCTACGAATTAGTTGAAGGATTAATGAAGATTTTCTTTGCAGATCTGAAAGGATATGAATTAAAAACTCCAATACCCAGATTAAGCTTTGATGATGCGATGGAGAAATTTGGTAGTGATAAACCGGATTTAAGATTTACCCTCGAGATGGTCACGTTAAACAGCGTTTTCGAAAAAAGTGAGTTTCGGGTTTTCAAAGATGTTCTCGAAACTGAAGGAGTAATAACGGGACTTTTAGCAAGCGGCTGCGGTGAATATACTCGAAATCAGCTTGACAATCTTACTGATTTTGTAAAGAAACATGGTGCCGGCGGATTAATATGGATGAGAGTAACGAATGATGGACTTGAAGCCCCAATTGCAAAGTTCTTAACGGACGAAGAAAAGTTATCCTTAATAAATAAAATGAATGCATCTCCAGGTGATCTGATTTTTATTTTGGCCGGTCAAAAATTAAAGACTCTTTCTATTATGGGAGCCCTTAGACTCGAAATGTCCCGTCGTATGAATTTAATTACCGAAAATGCAGAACCAGCACTTCTTTGGGTAACGGATTTTCCACTATTTGAGTGGGACAATGAAACTCAAAGATATTACGCGATGCATCATCCTTTTACATCACCCCATTTAGAGGATGTAGAGTTCATGAAATCAAATCCCGGGAAAGTAAGAGCTCGAGCTTATGATCTTGTTTTAAATGGGAATGAAATTGCAGGAGGAAGTATTAGAATAAGTGATGCCAACTTACAATCGCTTATGTTTGATGCTTTAGGTATTTCAAAAGAAGAAGCTGAAAAAAAATTTTCATTCCTAATGAATGCATTTAAATATGGCGCTCCACCGCACGGTGGAATTGCTTTTGGATTTGATAGATTAGCTATGTTATTTGCCGGCGAATCTTCTATTAGAGATGTCATGGCCTTCCCAAAAACTTCCAGTGGATTATCATTAATGGATGACTGCCCCTCGGAAGTCAGCGAAGAACAATTGAAGGAACTTCATATAAAAGTTCGGTAATATATTAAGTCTCCGCATAAATTACATGTAATAATTACCTGCAAATAATTTTCTTTGCGGATCAGCATTAAAACAGTATTTTATTATAAGTAATTATTTCTCTTTTTTCTATTTAATAATTTGGTTTGATATTTGTTATTAACCCGTTAAAAAATGTTTTAGTTTTATCGATTATATAATATTAAATAAAACTTCATTTAGGAAAACACGGTATGGGTCAGCAACAATTGCTCCTTATTATTATTGGTCTTATCATTGTTGGAGTGGCAATAATTCTTGGTTTATCACTTTTCAAAGACTATGCGGTTGACGCAAAAAGAAACAATTTAATCAATGAGGGAATAAATTTAGCTGCTGAAGCCCAGAGATACTACCGAAAACCTTTAACACTTGGTGGCGGTCAATTCAAATTTTCCGGATGGAAAATTCCCCCAGCAATGATAGTAACTGAAAGTGGTTGGCATAAAGCAATTGTTTATGACGATAGCGTTGAGATTATTTCTACTGGCAATGAGGTTGTTACCGGCTCAGATTCTGTTCAAGTAAAAGTTACCGTACTATCAACTTCTTATCGAACACAGATTATACATTAATTCACATATGGAAAAATTTACCTGTAAATTATTCGAGATTTTTTTCGATAATGCTTTTATTAAGTGATATTTTAAGAAAATTGTAACTAGTTCCCTGGCACAATATTTACATTATAATAAGTAGTAACAAAAAATCGTTCTTAAAAATATTTTTTCGATTAAGTAACTTATTATAATGTAATCAGTTACAAATTTTATATTAGATATTACTTGACAAAAAATAATTAACTTATTAAATTAAATGTGTAACATAAACAAAACTAAGGAGTTCTAAAATGGGTCAACAACAATTATTACTCATCGTTCTCGGCGTTATCATAGTTGGTATCGCTGTAGTAGTTGGTATCAATGTTTTTACATCAAGCGCTCAAAGTTCCAATAGAGACTTGGTGGTTTCGCAATTAACAAATCTTGCTGCTAAAGCTCAACAGTTTTATAGAAAACCTACAGCATTGGGTGGTGGTGGAAACGATTTCCAGGGTTTTGGATTATCGGCTGCTGACACAGGAAATGCCGCTGGAAGTTATGCCGCAGTTGGAACTACTCCATCGGGTGCAACACGTGTTACCGGTAGTGTAACCGCTATTAGTTCATCGGATCAAGAAATATTTATTTCCGGTAGTGGTACAGAAGTAGGCGATGACGCAACCAATCCAGTTAAAGCTTACGCCAAAGTTACACGCGATAGCATTGTTACGACAATATTAAACTAAGATTTGTTCATATTTTGAAAAAGCTGTCAGGGTGATCTGACAGCTTTTTTTATATAATCAATTTTCGTAGATTTTATTGTTAATTTATAATAATAACTATTAATTATATTTGTTCTTGCGGGATATTAACTAAGATTGTGTGTATAAATTAAAACTATAATTAAAGAATAATAGTGAGCTGCCGATAATAGCGGTAAACGGACTTACATATTGTCTGTTGAAAGTTTTACGAAAATTCAAAAATCTAATCGGAATAAATAGCTATTATGGTTGAGTTGCGTTTTAATGCCGTAAAACTTGATGGGCAATCTATTACTGGCTCGTTAAGTGCACCAACTACTCGCGAGGCTAAAAAGAAAATTTTTCGACTCGGTGAAAAGCATAATCTTAAAATCAAATCGATCGAGAAGAAATCCACTTTTGTTTACAAAATTAAAAAAGGAACCGAAAAACCTGTTTCAGGTGAACAACGAGCATTTAATAAAGAAGAAGTAGTAAATGCATTACGAAAATTGGGCTATCAGGTTATATCAGTAAATAGAAAGATATTAGAATTTAGCTTTAAACCTCCCCAACAAGACATCGTTTCTTTTGTAAAAATAACAGCCGAATTACTCGAACAAAAATTACCTTTTAGTGAAATAATAACTTTACTTATTAACGATATTGAAAACAAAACGCTTAAAGAGACACTTAAACAAATCAATAATGACCTTAAGAAAGGCGCAGACGGACAAACTACATTTCTAAGATATCAAACAATTTTTGGAAAGTTTACCGCGTATATGCTGGGTCTTGCATCTAAAAGTGGTAATATGGCCGAAATTTATAATGCCACAGCCAAATTTCTTGAAAGACGAATAGAGTTTAAGAAAAATTTACGAAGTGCGTTAATTACTCCCATAGTAACCTTATTTGTATTATTTATTGCTGTTTTGTTTTATGTAGGATACATTTTCCCCGCTACTGCTAAACTATTCGAAAAATTTGATATTGAATTACCGCCCATGACAGCCGCAACTTTAGTCATCAGCGACTTTTTAGCAAATAACGCTTTGCTTATTACCATTCTTATTATAGCGCCTATTATTTTTTTGTGGCGTTTCGCTTTAACTACAAAGGGCAAATTATTAATTGATAGATATATGATGAAGATCCCAATAATGGGCTCACTAATTCATAAAACAAATATCGAAGTTTTTTGTCGAGTATTTTACACTTTATATAGCGGTTCCGCAGAAAGTATCGAACCGATTCGAATTGCTGCAGAAGCTACAGACAATTCTTATTTTGAACAACAGATTAAAAATATCGCTATCCCATTGATGATAAAAAAAGGTATTGGAATAACCGAGGCATTCGAAGCAAGTAATATTTTTACAGACACTGCTATTTCCAGATTCCATTCCGGCGAAGAAACCGGTACGTTAAAAAACACTGCGAAACAACTTGCTAATTATTATGAAAGTGAAACCGTTTATCGCCTAAAAAATGTGATTGAACTTATTCAGGTTGCTATCGCAATGATTATTATGATAGTAATGATTGCTCTAACATTAATTTCAGCAGAGACTGCTACAATCAGTCCTAAATCACCTTTTGTTCAGTAAGGTTAAGGATACTTTTAAGCTATGATTGATACACAATTAGAGATGACTGATAAAATTGGATATCTTTTACTTAAAAAAGGCATCATCGATACAAAAATTTTAGAGAATGCTCTTCGGGTAAAACAGCAAGATAAAAGTAAATTAAAACGTAATCTCGCACAAATTTTAGTGCAAGAATTTAGTTTTGACCATGATGTAATATTCAGAGAAGTTGCCGTTTTATATGCTTTTAAAGAAATCCATATAAATACCGGAAACCTACCAGAAGAAAAATTAGAGGAAATAAAGAAATATATTACTTCCTTGAACGAAGAGGTAAAACGGCTTCTAATAGATCACAAAGTAATTCCTCTTAAAATTAACGGCGCACAAGGAGACAAACTTATTCTTGCCGCTGTTGATCCTACAGATCGAGTATTAACAAAAATAGCTTACGGCCTAAACGCGAAACGATACGAAATAAATTATCTAAAGAAAAAAGACTACGAAAAAATTATCGCCGCAATAATGCCTCCTGAAAATGTGTATCTAAAAATGATTGAAGAGGCAGATGAAGAATTTCAAATTGAACAGGAAGATTACTCCGTAGATGAAGACCAGCTCGAAGCGGAAATAAATAAAAGCGCATTGGTGAATTTAGTAGAGGGAGCCTTAGTAGAAGGTGTACGAAAAGGTGCGAGTGATATTCATATAATACCGCGCAGTCGCACAAAAACCGACATACATTTCAGAGTTGATGGTAAATTAATTCTTTGGCATTCACAAGACAGTACAATGCCCGAAGCAATTTCGGCGGTAGTAAAAGACCGGTCTAAAGGTATGGATAGATTCGAAAGGGAAAAAGCACAGGATGGTTTTATTCAAAGAGATATCGATGGGCATGTTATTAGATATAGAGTTTCAGTGCTTCCGATGGTAGGAACAGAAATACGAAACAAGTTTGAAACAATTGTAATAAGAATACTTGACGACCGAAAAGTAATTAGAGATTTAGACAAAATCGGTTTAACTGGATATGCACTGGAAGCATTCCGTAAAGCTATAAGCCAACCACAAGGAATGGTAATCTTAACTGGACCAACCGGAAGCGGTAAAAGCACTACTCTTGTTGCCGCATTGTATCAGGTAATAGATCCATCAAGGAACGTACTAACTGTTGAAGATCCTGTAGAATATGTTATTGCCGGCGCGCGCCAATTAAAAATTGGTCACAAGATGAACTTCGAACAGGCGATAAGATCAATTCTGCGTCATGACCCTGATATTGTACTTGTGGGCGAGATGCGCGATAAGGAAACTGCCGAAACTGCAATTAAACTTGCTAACACAGGTCACTTAACTTTTTCGACGCTGCACACAAATGATGCCCCAAGCGCCGTTGCAAGATTATACAAAATGGGGATTGAGCCCTTTTTAATTGCATACGCAATTAACATCATTGTTGCTCAAAGACTTGTTCGAAAATTGTGCGATAATTGCAAACGACCTGTTACTCAAATCAATGAAAAGTTAATGAAGGCAGCTAAACTTGATATTGATGAATGGCAGCAGTATCAAATTTTTGAAGCTGCAGGCTGTGAAAGATGTAATAATACCGGCTACAAAGGACGAATGGCAATTCATGAGGCCTTATACTTTACGAGAGAGATTAGAGAGATGATTGTAAAGTCCGGTGTAGAAGTAGATGAGCAAGCTATAAGAGTACAAGCTAAAATCGATGGTTCTTACAGTCTTAGAGAATCAGGCTTCGATAAAGTTAAATTAGGATTAACCTCTATTCAGGAAGTGCTCGCGGGTACATCCGATGAATAATTATTTAGTTGTTTTGTTAAAAAAAACATTGATTTATTCGATAATTAAATACATTATTATCTAATTAAAAGAAAATTCTGATTTCGATGATTGACGAAGCTAAATTCATACTTTCCGGTTTTGCAAAACAGATACCGCCTATTGTGTTCGGGCCGGATAGAGTTAACTTTATTATCGAAAATATGGATCGTTTATCTTCCGATCAGAAATTAATACTCCACAACCTCGCAAATTACATTCTTACAGTTATGGTTGATAGGGACGCATCCGATATTGAAGTTGGCGGACATGGAACTGTTGGATTTATTTGGTTCCGAATTTTTGGTAATAAAGAAAGAGTAAAAGATTTACCGCAACTAACCACAGATGAAGCGTCTGTATTAATAGCAAGTTTGTTGAACAAAAATCAATGTAAGAATCTTCTTGAAAACCGGAATGTTGATTTCAGTTATTCAATAAATATAGAACGCGATAAATCCAGCGTAAGGTTTAGAGCGGACTGTTATTATGATTTGGATTCCCTTGCTCTGAATATGCGTGCAATAAAACCCGCTATTCGTCCTTTGGAATCATTGGAATTTCATCAGAACGCAATCAAAGTTATGAATCATAATTATATGAAATTCGGGTTATCATTAATTACAGGTATTACCGGTTCCGGCAAATCAGCAACTTTGGATTCGATTATTGATTTTCACAATAAATTTGACCCTGCTCATTTAGTTATTATTGCATCGCCTGTTGAGTATGTTCATAAATCCGGCTTTTGCCTTATTAGGCATCGCGAGGTTGGCAAAGACGTTCCTACTTTTAAAGACGGTGTTATTCAATGTTTGCGTCAGGACCCCGACATTATAGTAATTGGTGAAATGCGCGACCCGGACACAATTTTAGCCGCATTAGAAGTTACCGATACAGGTCATAAAGTATTCTCTACTTTGCACACTTCTTCTGCTGTTGAATCGATTGATAGAATTATTGCCGAAGTCAACCCAATGGAGCAGGATCGAGTTCGCAACCGCTTAGCAGACGTTCTCGTTTCGGTTGTATCTCAAAAGTTAGTGCCGAGTACAGACGGTAAACGCGTTCTTGCAAAAGAAGTATTGATTGTTACTCCGAGCGTAAAAGCCGCAATAAAAAGTAATAACACAAGTGAAATTTATATGATGATTAACCAAGGCGGCCCACTTGGGATGCTTACGATGGAACAAGATCTTTTAAGATTGTTTATCGATAGAAGAATTACTAAAGAGAATGCACTTGCTTATTCAAATAATAAAAATAGAATGTTACAATTAATGAAAGCGATTTAATGACTCCAGTGATTGTTGCATATTGCGAAGGTACCGACACTAAAATTGCCGTGTTGTATAAGGAGAAAGCGGGAATTAAAGTCGATCGTATTTTTTCGGCGCATTCCATGCACGGTTCACCAAAGTCATCGCTTGAATTAAAATCAATTGATGATTTTCGAATGGATGAGATTGCATCCGATCTTTCATTCGATTCCGTCGGCTCAAGCCGATCCGGGTCCTCTCCCGATGCTTCGGATGTTGCCGCAATTGCATCAAGACTTGCGGATGTAAGTTTAAGCAAAGCTGAGTTCATTCCTGTTGTCTCTGAACCGATCTTAAATTATCATACTTATGATGGTCCACGCGATAAGGACAAGAATAGATTATTAGATAATATTATAAAAGAAATTAACGATTCGAAACATATAAATCTGTCGAGAGATTTAATTGATTGTGTCGAGATTAATGATAAATCTCTGTTAAGTGTTTTCCTTGAATCGGAAGTTCCTTGTATAAGCTTAATTGACGCACTCGCATCATATAACGGAAAACGATATTATAAAATTCCTACAATTAAAAGCGCTGAAATTTCCCTTGCTTACGCGGTTTCCAAATCCACAAAATTTTTCCCCGAAGATTACTCGCTAATAATTTACACCGGTAAAGAATATAGCAAACTAATTTTCCTTGAAGGGCAAAAGCTAAAGCATATTGGAAGTACTCTCGATATCGGTACGCAGAATCTTCATACTTACGACGTATATTTTTCAAAAATACTCTTAGAGATGGAGAACGGAAATATTCCCCGTCTCGATAACGTAATCTTAACCGGCGAAGATACTTCCGAAAACTTAATGTTGTCATTCTATGGAACATTTCCCGAAGCGAATGTTTCTGTTCTTCAGTTGGAAAACTTGATAAATCCCGGATGGCTTGATGAAAACACAAGATTTGCGCTCCCTTCTTATGCCATCCCATTAGCCACGGCAATTGAGTACTTTGACGAACAAGCCGGGATTCATTCCGGAATCAATATACTTCCTCATTATATTAAAGAGAAACAAAAAGTTCTGCAATTTGGCTGGGCAAGTTTTATTCTGCTTCCTCTAATATTTATTGCCGCATTTTTCTTTACTTACAAAGTGCTCTCGAATATAAAAGATTTGAACGAATTAGATTCGGAGTTAAACCGACTAAAAGCTTTGCAGGAAAAGAACAAAGAAATTATTGCACAAATGGAACCCCTTACTATTAAGATTAAGAGTTTTGATGAAATACAAACTAAGCTTGATTCTGCTACGGTAGGGACTGAAGTATGGGGAAATCTTTTAGATCGAACTTCGGATTTTATTGAGAGACGTAGGAATTTTTGGGTTACAAAAATTGAAACTCTCAACGAGACAGACGTAAAAATTAGCGGCTATTCACTTGCAAGAAGTGTATTAACCGAATTTGCGGAATTTAACGACGCATCAATGCTGAACAGTGTACTTTATGAACCGCTCCGCGAAAAGAATGCGTTTTCGTTTGTTATGAATATGAAGCTTATTCCTCAAAAAGGGGAAGTAAGTGGACCGTAAAACAAAAAATACAATCATACTTCTCATTATTCTTATACTGATTGCAGTGGGCGGAAGTCTTTACACTTTTGTTTATCAGAAAGGAAAAATTAAAGAAAGACAGAAACAAGTAGATGCACTTAAAATGAACGCGCTCGATACCCAGGAATTACAGGCGCAATTATATGATTTACAACTTAGAGCCGCGGAATTGGATTCCATTCTCGCTTTAAGAAAATATAATATCCCGCTTACCGTTAAGCAATCCTCATTTTTTGATTTTATTAACAAAGTGAGTTTTGAGTTTTCCCCGCATTCATTTGTAAATATCGAATACAACGAAACAAAACCGGACGGCAGTTTCTTTGCATATGTTTACACGATTAGCGGCACAGCTGATTTTAATGATCTTTACAAAATGATTTATGCAATCGAAGAAAGCAAGGAATTAAAAAAGGTAATCGGTGTAATAGTTACAAACTTTATAAAAGTGGACGAAGAAGGTATACCTTATTATTTGGTTAGTTATAGTTTCAAAGTAAATGTATATTTCTCCAACGATGCACGATTCTCTACTGCCTCAATAACAGAGAATAAATTGAAAGCTAATCCATTATATAATATATTCTATCCGCTCATCCGTAATGAGATTGTACCGAATATGAATAATTTACTCGACGTACAAACAGCTCATTTACTTGCTTTAATCCCTGATGGTGCATTTGTTTCCGATGCCAGCGGAAATACTTTCTTATTGATGGAAGGCGATGAAGTTTACCTTGGTTATTTAACAGATATTGATTATCAAAAAAATGAAGTAAATTTTGTTCTGAATAAAGGCGGTATTATCGAAAGGGTTACTTTGCAGTTAGATAGAAAGTAAGAAATTAAGAGAAAAGCTATGAGAAAAATAACAACAATACTAATTCTATTCTTTGCAGCCGTTGTATTGCATGCTCAAACTGAAAAAGAGCTGGTTAAGCAACTGGGCGGCTACAATCCGGAAGAACTGGTTACGCTATCCGAAACCATAACATACAACCAGGCCATTGCTGTACTGAGCAAAGTCAGCGAAAAATTAACCGGCAAAAGGATTGTATCGACAATTCAAAGCACCGAAGCGATCGGAATAACAATCGATAAAATACCATATATGAAAGCATTGTTAATTATCGTACAATACCGCAATCTTATGTTTGAAGAACGTGAAAACGTAATTGTTGTACGTAATAAAGATATTGATACAAAAGCAAATTTACCTGCGGATAAATATGCTTCGGTCGAATCAAGGGAAGTTAAAATATCGGCATTATTCTTTGAGGCAAATTTAAGTGAAATGCGGGAGCGGGGAATTAATTGGTCGTGGCTGCTTTCACAAAGCGGGATATCAATTGGCAGTGAGTTTATTACTTTCGGCGTAACAGACAGCACAGCAAAAGCATCAACTCCCAGTTTCGATTTGAATACCAATACGGAATTCGAGATGGGAAATTTTGCAGGAAACGCTTCTGCCGCTTTCAGGTTTTTTGAGTCGGAAAATATTGGCGAAATTATTGCACAACCTTCTATTTCTGTTAGAGACGGACAAGCCGGTAGAATACAAATCGGATCTGATATTTCTATTAAAAGACAGGATTTTGCCGGGAATGTTCTCGAAACATTTTACTCCACCGGATCAATTATTCAGGTAACACCGTACATCTTTACCGAAGATGGGTTAGATTATGTCCTTTGCAAATTGGATGTGCAACGCTCCTCTGCTAATCCGGATATAACAAGAACGGAAATAACTAAAACCCAGGCAGCCACTGAAATCCTTTTATTAAATGGCGAGGAAACTGTTATCGGTGGTTTATATACTACAGAAGAATCAACCGTAAGAAATGGTATTCCTTTTCTAAAAGATTTGCCATGGTGGGTATTTGGTATTAGATATCTTACCGGCTATGATTCCAAAAAAGTTACAAAAAAGGAAGTAATGATTCTGATTAAAATAGATATTGTTCCAACATTAAAAGAACGTGTAGCCCAAAAGAAATCCGAGGTGTTAATCCGTGAGCAAATGGAAAAGGATGAAGATGTTATGAACAGAATAAAACTTGAAATAGAAAAAAAGAAACAAGAACAAAACACGGAAGGGGAAGAATAGTGGAATCGATTTTAATTGTCGATGATGATGTTACACTTTGCGGAGCTTTAGCAGAGGAACTTCAAGAAATTGGTTATGATTGTAATTACGTTACAGGCGCCGATAGTTGTTTCGAGTTTTTGTCAAAGAAGCGTGTTGATTTAATACTGCTTGATCTTAAAATGCCGGAGAAGGATGGCTTTTACGTTTTGAAAAAACTTAAGGAAGACGGGATTATTGTTAAAATAATTGTGCTAACAGCGTATGCCGATGTTAAAAGCGCAATTGATTCGGCAAAACTCGGAGCTTCCGATTTTATTAGTAAACCTTACGACCTTGACGAGCTGATTATCTCGATTAGAAAAACTCTTCAAAAATAGTACAATGAAAATTAATGTTAGGATTTTATTAATTACATTTAGTATTGTAGTATTAATTTCCGTTACCTCTATTCTTGTATTCTATTCACTTACGGTTGCCACATTAAATTCACAGCATTCCAAGTCTCTTCTCAATTCAGCGAGTGACTTTGCATTTGTCTTTCAAAAATCTCTCGAAGACCTCGAAGACGATTTCCTTAGAATAAAAGAAAACATTGAAGGCGGCAACAGCATCTTATTGTTGGACGATAAATTGGATTTCGTATTCGAAACTTATAACGATTCCCTACTCGTCCCCCAAAGTTTCCGTGCGAAAGACAATATTGTATTCGATTACCGTGTAAAGACACTACGCCAATTTTTACGCTACAACCCCGATATCATTCTTGATTACTTTGCCGCTGATCCCCAAAAGGTGATTTATTACGGCGCACAAATTACTAAACCGTTTTTGGATGAGCTGGCTAAAAGAATACGGGCAGAGGTAGCGCTTATCCGCAATCAAAGTGCGGTAGAGATTTCTCATGAATCGGAGAATCTTATATATGCGGCAGAAATTAAAAGAGCGCTAAATTATTTATCCGGGAGGAGTAAATCCGATCTTTATATAAAAAATCTTGAGGAGGCAGATTTTCTTGCATCGTATTATATCCCCCATCCTACATTTTTTGGTAGCGATGATTTTAGTTTCATAATATTTTTTACACCTAAAGACGCAGTTGAGTATCAGGGAATAATGCGGATAATGCTCATACTTATTGTTATATCCGGAGTTGCTTTGTCGGTAATATTTGTTCTGCTATTCACAGCTGGGCTCCGCAAGCAAATATCACTCTTAAGCAGCGCCGCTGAGGCAGCCGGCAAAGGGAATCTCGATACAAAAGTTGAAGTAATTACCACAGATGAAATAGGCAGATTGGGAATGGCTTTCAACTCAATGCTCGAGCAGATTAGATTCAAAGAAAAAGCAGAAATGGATTACGCGGAATTCATTGCTTTAATAAATCAAAATCCGACTCTCAAAGAGCTTGCAGATATTGCACTTGAAAAAATTGTTTTAATAACCGAGATGACTACGGGAATTTTATATCTTGTAGAAGACTCCGGTTTACGATTATTATCATCTTACGGCTTAAGCGGGCAAATTGAAAACGTATCGAGAAATTTCGACTTCTATAAAGAGACAATTCACAAGCGCAAATTATTTTCGCTTACCTTCGAAGAAAACCTGCCTGTAATAAAAACGGGTTTAATGGAGATTAAAATCCGACAGCTGTTGTTGTTCCCGGTTATTTATAATAAAAAAGTTATTGCAGTAATCGAACTCGCTTCTACTGAACGAAGAAGCAGTGATATTAAAGACCGCATCGAGAGAATTTTAGAACAGCTCGCAATTGGATTGATAAATGCAAAATCTTTCGAGCAGTTGGAAAATCTTGTGAACAAACTCCAAGTTCTCAACAAAGAATATTCAGAGCAAAATGTTGAGTTGAAAATACTTCATGACGAATTAAAACTAAAAGCGGAGGAGTTAGAAGAACAGAGATCTAAGGCAGTTGAATTAACTCAATTGAAATCGCAGTTCCTTGCAACTATGTCCCACGAATTAAAAACTCCGCTGAATGCAATTTTGGGACTAAGCGAATTAATTATGAAGGATGCATCGACTGCTGCCAAATCCCGCGACAGAATTAAAATTGTGTTACGCAACGGTAAAAAGTTATTGAATCTGATAAATAATATTCTTGATTTCTCAAAGTTAGAGTCAGGCAAGATTGAATTGACTAAAGAAACTTTTCTTTTAAAAACTTTGCTGAGAGAAATCGAATTATTTATTGAATCGTTGATAATTGAAAAAGATATTGTCTTTAAAGTTGAATGCGTTAATAGCGGAGATATATTACTAAATACCGACCGGCTAAAATTGGAACAGGTATTAATAAATTTATTAAGCAACTCTGTTAAGTTTACGGAGGAAGGCGTAATAAAGATTGAGATTCTTTTAATTAAAGAAAATGATATCAAAATTATTGTAACCGATACCGGAATTGGCATAACTGAGGATGACCAAAAAATTATTTTTGAAGAATTTCGGCAGGCGGATGGAACAACCTCACGGAAATTCAGCGGTACCGGTTTGGGATTAGCAATTTGTAAAAAATATGTTGAATTGATTGGCGGTTCTCTTTCTGTAGAAAGCACAGTAGGACAAGGAGCAAGCTTTACTATAGTACTGCCGAATATCGTACAAGAAAAAATCGGTTCCTACAGTTCGCCTAAAATAACACTCGACGATTCTGTATCGGAATCACCAGCTTTGAATAATAAAACCATAACTGAAGAAAAAGACGAAATTGGGGATAAATATATTCTAATAGTCGATGATGATAACGATACATTATTTACGGTGAGCGAAATATTGAGTGGGATTGGATTGAAAACCGGTTCGGCACACAACGGTGTTGAATGTTTGCTTTCGATTAATGATAAACGTCCCGACTTGGTGCTGCTTGATATAATGATGCCTCAGATGGACGGATTTGAAACAATTAAGCGAATTAGAAAGGATCCGAATCTTAGTGACTTAATGGTTGTTGCGTTAACGGCATATGCAATGCTTGAGAATAAAGAAATTGTAGTCCGTAATGGTTTTGATGATATAATTACAAAACCAATTGATACTGATGAGATGATATCCACAGTTAAAAAATACATCAAAAAGAAAATTAAATAATACTATGCCGAAAATTCTTGTTATCGACGATCAGCCGGACAATGTAAATATACTTCAAGCCCAGCTTGAGCATGAAAAATTTGAAGTTATTAGTGCATACGATGGTCCATCGGGAATTGAAAAAACTCATGCCGAGAATCCCGATTTAATTTTGCTTGATGTAATGATGCCCGGTATGTCCGGTTTCGAAGTTTGCTCTCAAATAGTAAATGATGAATCGACAAGAACCATTCCTATTATTCTTATTACAGCATTGACTGCTGCCGACGATTTGAAAGAAGGATTACAGGCGGGCGCATTCGATTATATTAAAAAACCATTCAACAGGGTTGAATTAATTGCGAGAGTAAGATCGGCCCTCAGATTTAAGGAAACAAGCAGATTCCTTATTGAACTTGAAAAGATAAATACATTTGCAGCTACGGTAGTAACAGCAAATCATAGCATCAAACAACCGCTTACTTTAATTAATATTTCCACGGCAGCAATTAAACGTGAAATATCGAAAGAGAATATTTCACCTGAGGCAGTTCTTAAAAAAGTGGAGTTCATTGAAAAAGCCACGAAGGATATAATTAATGTGCTCGATCAAATGAATAAGGTTAAAAAACCTGTATTCACGGATTACTTTAATAACTTGAAAATGATTGATTTAAATTGTGGAGAAAAGGAATTACCCGCCGAATAGAGTTTGTACTTCTTTTAACAATTCTTCAAAAAGATATGGTTTGTTAATAACCTTGGCAATATTAAGAATTTCAAATTCCTGCTGGCTCTGTTCCTGATAGGTCCCAGTTGCAAGTATTATTGGCTGTGCAAATCCCATCTTGCGGAGGATTTTTATGCACTTTAGTCCGTCAACGCCGGGAATATTATTATCAATTATAAATAAGTCGATCTGATTATTTTCCGAAATAATATTCAGTAACTCCGTTCCGCTCGATGCACTAATCACATTATAACCGTAAGATTTAAACATTTCACCCAGTACTTCCTGCAGTTCTTGTTCGTCTTCCCCAAGTAACAATGTTTGCGATTCTCTTTTAATTGAAGACTTCTCAACTGGCAAAACAGCAGGCAAATAAATTGTAAACTCACTACCCTCATTCAGTTTACTTTTCACTTCGATGAAGCCTTTGTGATCAGTAATTATTTTTTTTACCGCTCTCAATCCTATTCCGGAAATTCTTCCCTTTTCTTTGGTAGAAAATTCTTCGTCAAATAGTTTTTTCAGATTTTCTTCGTTAATACCGCTGCCGGTATCATTAATTGAAATAAAAACATACTCAACCGTATTTTCATCATTATTGAATTTCTTCGAGACGTTTCCTGCTTTAATCGTAATTTCGCCTTTACCGGCAATGGATTCTTTTGAATTAGTAAAAAGGTTTGTCAACACTCTATTTAAGTCAGAAAAATTAGCGAAGATTTTGTTTATCGATTCGTTGATAATTGTCTTTAAACTAATCTCGTTGGTAACAATATGATTAAATGATTTTACCGTGTCGTTTATTATATGAACCGGATTTATAATTGATTTCTTTTTTACAGTGCCTTCGGGACTTAGATATTGGACAGCTAATTCAATTGCCTTTCTCAAATTTATATCAACACTTTCAATCATATTTTCCCGGATTTGTTCATCCCCGAGATTATGTTGCAATAAATCAAATGAATTTAAGGCGTTCGATAAATAATTGCTGAGATCGTGGGCAAAGATTTTTTGCTCGGTTTCAAGTAGGGGATTTTTATTGGCAATTAAAAGGAATCCGCTAAATTCATTATCTAATTCCACCGGCAGAATTTGTATGCCTTTTTTTTCGGAATCCTTTTTACTTTGAAAATATCTTTCGAAGTTTTCAGATAAGTAATCAGTGTATAAATCGTTCGATAAAATCAATTTTTTGTTGTTATCGAGCAATGCAATAGGAAGTTGAATATGGGGGATAATTTCCTTCAATAAACTAAATAACGAATTCTTTTCGTCTTCCTGTTTGAGCATATTATCTTAAGTTGTATTTTCTAATCTTCGTATATAAGGTTTTTTGACTAATATCAAGTGTGCGAGCTGTCTCCTCCCTATTCCAATTATGATATTCGAGCGCTTTCTTAATATGCAGCATCTCCAATTCTTCCATGGATATGGGTTCGCCGCTTTCTGCTTTTACAAAGGAGTATTGTTTCATTTCTATCGGAATGCTTAAATCCTTCGGTTTAATTTCGTTGTCCTGGGAAAATATAATCGCTCTTTCAATAATATGTTCCAACTCGCGAACATTACCCGGATAATTGTAACTCATCAGTGCTTTCTCACTTTCGGGTGAAAGAATTTTTGGCGAACGGATTGGTGATTTTTTACTTAAAAAATAATTTGCGAGTAGAAGTATATCCTTTCCCCTTTCCCGAAGTGGTGGAATTCTTAGCGTAATTACATTCATTCTAAAAAGTAAATCGCGTCTAAAATTCTTTCGTTCCGCTTCTTCCATCAAATTCTTATTTGTTGCCCCAATTACTCGTACCTTTGATTTCAAATTTGCAACACCGCCAATTCGCCTGAACTCCCCGTTTTCGAGAAACCTGAGCAGCTTTGGCTGTAATAACAGACTCAATTCACCAATCTCATCAAAGAATAAAGTACCGCCGTTCGCAATTTCCACAAGGCCCTGCTTCGAGGCTTTTGCATCTGTAAAAGCTCCCTTTTCATACCCAAACAATTCGCTTTCAATTAATTGATCCGGCAAAGATGCACAGTTGACCGTCACATACGCTTCATCTTTGAGTGGTGAATTGTTATGGATAAACTCGGCGAATAATTCCTTCCCGGTTCCGGTTTCACCCTCAAGCAAAATATTCGAATCCGAATTTGCGGCCAATTGAGCTAATTTGGTAACCTCTTTCATCACGGCACTTTCGCCAATAATATTATTCGGAATAGCCTGAGAAAATCTTGTTTCAAGAAGCGCATTCTTTTTAACAATGGATTTTAATTCTAAAGCCCTTTTTATAATTACTAACAACTGCTCAAATTCATACGGTTTGGAAATAAAATCATATGCCCCAAGTTTAATACACTCTATGGCAGTTCTAATCTCGACCTTGGCTGTGAGAACAATTACCATAAGCGAAGAAATATTATCTTTGACATAGCTCAGAACTTCTTCGCCAGTAATCTCCCTCATCTCTAAATCAAGTAATAAAAGATCATAAATTTTATTTTTAATCTTATCGATGGCATCCTTGCCGTCGTAAACAATATCTACAAGGAATCCCTCGGAAACTAATTCCTCTTTTAGAAGATAACAAAGGTTAGCATCATCATCGGCAATTAGTATTTTAGCATTTTTTAACATAGCGCCAGGATATTTTATTTCTAAAATATTAAAAAATAGAAATCAAAGCTATGACCGGTGATAGAGAAATAAAATATTTTTACTTGTTTCTCCAATTATGTAATCTTGATTATCGAATAAGTTCGTAAATTTGTTAGGCAAAGTTAATTGAATATTGACTATTTTACAGGAATTATGAGAGTACTAATCGTCGACGACGACGAAAATATAAATCTATTTATGAGTCGTCTTTTGAATAAAAAATTTCAGTGTAAAACCGAAACTGCCAAAAACGGTTTGGAAGCATTGACAAAAATAAAGCTTTTTAAGCCTGAATTGATATTTCTGGACGTCACCATGCCCATCATGGATGGACTTGAATTTTTAGAAAACATGCGCAAGGATGAAATTTTCAAGAAAACTCCCGTTGTTATGCTTACCGCCATAAGCACCAAGGAAGTAATTGAGAAAGTAATGAGTTTAGGCATTCTCGATTATATGCTCAAGCCACTAATGTATAATCCAACAATTGACAAAATAACTTCAATTTTAGATAAAATTGAGCATTCTCGGTAATTTTTTAGGTTTATGTACAATTTCAAATATATTGTTGAACCATAACATAAAAAACAGTAAGTTTGAACTCGATTTTTTGAGAAGTTTTGTTCATTGAGCGGATTTATTGTAGATTATTTGTTGAAATAATGATTTTATATGGGCGCGTAGCTCAGGGGTAGAGCATTTGCCTTTTAAGCAAAGGGTCGGTGGTTCGAGCCCACCCGCGCTCACGATTGTAAAGCCTTGTAACCTAAAAGTTGCAAGGCTTTTTTGTTTTAAATAAACATGGCGGGGAGTAAAAAGGGAGTAATTCATCACAGCATTTATCTGTTCTCATTGAGAGAAAGATTAAATACTGTTCTTATGTCGTTCTTACCGATTACACAATTATTTTTGGAGTCTTATCTGCTAAAACATCACATCTTCATCATTGCTATTAGGAATACATCATTCTCTCGAATATCCAGCTCTTTCATGAAAGTTACCCCGGCTTTAATTTCAATTTTCTCGCAATAAACCGGAGAACCATCATTAAGTTTTTTTATTTCACTTACCTGTTCTTTCGTAAGCTGGTGTGGTTTGCCCAAATCATAATATGTTGTATATGGATCGTTCACCCGATATCCTACTTTGTATATTTGTAGCTCATACTTTCCAGCAGGTACATCCGCGATTTTAACTTTTACTTTTCCTTTAGATTTAGCAGGCAGATCGCGAATGAAAAATTGCTGATTATTTACCGAATCGGGGAGTGTGTAGGTAAAATCCCAAAACAGAATTTGTACATTCCCCTTTTCATCTTTGCATGCCCAGGAAGAAGCATCATTATTCACCAACTCTGTATTACCAAGTTTGTTCATGAATTGATATGAATAGAAAGCAGGCTTGTTGATAGCTTGATAATTCAATAAACCAAATCCGCCGTGGAATGGAGTGAAGCGCGGACCTGGTTCTTCAAAAATATCGGTGAATACCCAATACGACATTGAGGTTGCAGCATCGCCGACTTTTTTAATTCTGTCCAAAATATATGCTGCCTCGTGATAACTATCATGCAGCGGATCAGCCGGTGTGTATGAAGAACTCCATTCAGTGTAATGTAATTCGAGGTTTGGCATGGACGAACCGGCAATTTCATTACGAGAATTCAAAACATCAATACTCAAACTCATCGGGTCTGGCGCAAGAACAGTTCCGGAATTTCCGTATTCATCAAGATATCCTTGATTAACACCGTAAGCATGCGTGCTGATAAAATCCAGCGGGAGATTATTATCATTACAGAAGTTAATCATATCAACTTCCCAGGCAGCGCCAGCCGTGGCAGGTCCGCCAACTCGATATTCTTTATTAACGTTTTTTATTGCATTGACTGAATACCGATATAATTTAAAATATTCTTCCTGTGTTCCAGTCCAGAATCCCGGTGTTAGGTTCGGCTCGTTCCAGACTTCAAAATACCACGTCTTTACTTCATCAGTGCCGTAGCGTTCCGTAAAGTGTTGGGTTAAATTGCGAATTAGTTCTCCCCATTTATTGTAATCTTTCGGCGGAGTCACATTTCCTTTCCACCAGAAAATAGTTTCTTTGCCGCTTGCCAATGCTTCAGGCATAAATCCCAATTCAACAAAAGGTTTCATCCCGATACTTAGGATATAGTCGTACAATACATCGATATACTGAAAATTATATTCAGGCTTTCCATTGCGATCTTCGCGGTAAACGCCCATATCATCGGTTAACAATCCGTGCATACGAATGAATTTGAAATCGCACTCCTTTTTAACATACGCAAGTTGTTGCTGCCAATCAGCACGCAGGCCTTCATTCGCCCTGCCGGCACCAACACATTCCTTGAACATTGTGTTTAGTGGACCTTTGACTTGATTAAAATCAAGATTAATTATCCGCTCAGGTGATTGTGCAAATGTGTTTGTTATGCACAAACCAACAAGGACTATTAAAATAGTTTTAAAGTGTTTTTTCATAATTAGAATATCCTCTGTTTTGTTTTCTTAATAAAATGTTATGATGTTGGTTCTTCCATATCATTCATTCACAGGTTTGTAAATGAAATTTTTGAATTTGACTTTCCCATTACCGATAGCACAAAGTCCTATCCGTAAACTTAAAAATCCACTCAGCACATTATGATTCATACCCGAAACCTCTAACGAGTTTTCAATTTTATTCCATTTTACATCATCAGTACTATAAAACATATCAATGGTGTTGTTAATATTTTTGAGTTTCAGAAAGACATGATTCATAATTACATTCTTTTCTGTTGGGAACTGCCAGCCTCTAAGATTAGCGATAATATTTTCACTATCTGCCAAAATTCCCGAATTAAAATCGTTGTTATAAAAGAGAACTAAACCGCCGGTCGCATTACCTTCAGTAAATAACTCAACTTCGGCTGTATAGGAATGATCCGATGGAATGCATAATAACGGCGAACAATTTCCAACAGAATTTCCTTTTGCTTTTATAATTATCGAGTTGTCAATTACCTGGAATCTATTAGTGTCGTATTCTCCGAAGAATTTCCAATTTGGTTTTAATGAATTTCCACCGAAGTCATCACTTAAAGTAAAAGTTGGTTTTGAAACTTTTGCCGAAGGTCTTTTAATCGGCTTGTCTGTTTTTATGTTATCGGGAATCCTGAACCATCCATCGCTTGTCCATTCAACCGGTTCAAGAAGTGTTTGTCGTCCCATATTATAATGTCCGTTTTCATATGCATGAAAAACCATCCACCACTTTCCTGCCGCATCTTCGAACAAGGTACCGTGTCCTTTCGACCACCATCTTTCTGAACTGCTGTTGGTTCTAACAATAGGATTGTATGGTGAATTTTCCCAAGGACCCAAAGGAGATTTTGAACGCGCAGAAATTATCATGTGACCCGTTGCAGGACCTGCAGTACCTCCTTCAGCAACTGTCAGATAATAATACTCACCTCTTTTTACAACCTTGGGACTTTCCATACAGAAACATTCAATTGTCCAATCGCGTGGAATTGCCCAGCCGTCGTAAACATGTTTGAAATCTCCTGCCACAGAAATTCCATCATCGGATAATGGGACATAACCGCCGCTGCTGAAATACAGATAGCGGTTACCTTCAGCATCGGTAAAATGCCCCGGATCAATATTGCCGATTTTCAAATCAATTGGATCACTCCACGGTCCTTCAATTGCATCAGCAGTTACAACATAATTTGTATTAACTGCAGGGAAATATATGTAATACTTGCTTTTATATTTTACCAAGTCCGGCGCCCAAACAGAGCCTACGTATTTTTGTAATGCATTTGCAACAGGCGTCCAATTGATCAAGTCTTTTGATTGCCAGATCAGCAAGCCCGGATAATATTCGAAAGATGAATGAACTATATAATAATTATCGCCGTCGCGTAAAATACTTGGATCGGGATGATCTCCGGCAAAGATGGGATTCAGATAGTAGTCAGATCCTAAATTACTTTTATTCGTTTGATATTGAGCTTGTGCAACAAAAGTCATTTGTAATAGAAAAAGACAGATGATAAATATCTTACTGACTGAACTTATACATAATCTTTGGAATAATGGAATAGTGGAATATTGGAATGGATTTTTCATTGCGAATTCCATTACTCCAGCATTCCAAAATTTCATACAGAAAAAACTTGAGATATTTGATTTGAAATGTTCTTTCATTTTTATCTTCATAATTTATTTGAGCACTAAAAGTTTCTTTGTATTATGATATGCTCCGGTATCCATTCTATAAAAATATACTCCGTTAGTCAGATTGGATGCGTTAAATTCTACCGAATAAATACCTGCATTTTGGTAGCTGTTGACCAAAGTATCAACTTCTCTTCCGAGAATATCAAATACCTTTAAAGAAACAAAACCACTCACCGGTAACTGATAGCCGATAACTGTGGATGGATTAAACGGATTCGGGTAATTCTGTTCAAGTCGGAACTTACCTGGAATTTCCAAATTAGTTTCATCATCGGATATATCTGTAGCATTTTCCGCACCTTCCATGATTGCATTAAGAATTCCATGATCAAGAATTGCTCCTGTGCTGCGATTAAATAAACCCATATTAACATCCCAATAGAAAGGGATAATCCCCTTACTTACGCACGAATTTACAACGTATTTATGGAAGTATTCTATTGAAGCATCATGAAGAGCTTGATCAGAAGGTGGATTAAGTTTTCTCCTGAACGCAGCATACTCTCCATTTATTACAGGGATTCCTTTATCAATAAATTTGGTTTTCATATATCCAAATAATTTTTCTACATCACTTTCTTCACCCCATGTGGCATTGCGTGTAACATCTGTTGAAGAATGATAATCTTTTCCCCAATAGTAAAACATCTTACCCCAGTTTGCATCTTGTGTTAAACCGCAAAATTGCCATGGTGTATAGTAATGAATTTCAATAATCAAACGGTCTGCAATCTGATCTGTGGGTAATGTGTTCATTAAATTATTGGTTTTATCTATATCAGTTGATGGTCCCTGTATAACAAGTGTACGCGAACTATTATTTCCACCGGTTGCACGAACGGCATCAATGAATGTTTGGTGATACGTTAGGAGTACAGCCATTTGTGCGGCATTTTCAACGTTGGGTTCATTTGCGCCGGCAAAAAGTAGATGCTCATCATAATCTTTGAAATAATTTGCTATCTGGGTCCAATAAGCATGCTGTCTTTCATTTACTTTTTCCTGATTAGCGGCATTGACTCTATTTTCCAACCAACCGCTATCCCAATGAATGTTAAGCATCACATACAAACTGTCGTTGATACAATAGTCCACTACTTGTTTAACCCGTGCAATCCAGGCAGCATCAATTTCACTTGTAACTGTATCGGAATGACAGAACCATGCGCAAGGAAGCCGGATTGCGTTAAAACCGGCAGCTTTCACGGAATCAATTAATTTTTGTGTTGTATATGCGCCTCCCCATGCTATTTCTCCGCATATAGCTTCAAGTGTATTTCCCATGTTCCAGCCGACTTTCATCCGACCGGCGATCTCGCGTGCTGTGGGCAATAATGTTACATCCAATTCATTCGAGACAATACGCGTTTCATTATCCGCACTTAGTTTAATAGAAACTTTATATTTACCTGATTTAGACACAACCATTTCTTTTTGCTGCCCGCCATTATCTGAGGCAACCGGTATTCCATCGATATACCATTGATAGTCATCACCATCCATGGAAGTTACTTTTCCGTTTAAAAGTGTAACCTCGGGTTTTGGCATTAAAAGAATTTCTTTAACTTTTTGAGCAATTACTTCTGCCCCTGCAACTGTGGGATGTACATTATCAGGTTGATACCATTCACTACTAATGCTGCCAAACTCAGAGTAAAGATCAATTAATCCTAATCCCATTTCCAGGGCTACTTCCTTTATTTTTGGATTCACTTTATCTTTAATGTACGAGTTATAAATGTCCCAATCTGCTTTTTCACCCGGAATGAGTAATCCAATCCATATTTCGGGCTTGGAGGAAAGGTTTTGAAATGATTGAACCATTTCCCTATAATCATTTTTGAATTCGGCGCTATGCGAGTCCCAGAGCCATCGTTTGGAATCGTTGGTTCCCAATTCAATTACTACATAATCCGGATTGGATGCCAGGGCATTATTATACATTTGATCATCCCAATAAGAATAACCACCGCTTTTAAGCATCGTTCGCGCATTAGCCCCGAAATTTTTTACATCATATTCAGTTGTTCCTAATAATACTTGCATTTGCCCGGGATAGCTCTCGCTTGAAGGATTGGATAATCCGTACCCATATGTAATGCTATTCCCAACACAGGCTACTTTAATTTTTTGTGAAAAAGCAACTGTATTCAACAAGACAAGACTTAGTATAATTTTAAGAAACTGTCCTCTAATATGCTTTATGCGAAATGTTGAAATAAAAAACATGTTCTCCATGTTATAACTCCTTAAGTGATCTTTAATTTCTCTTTAGTATAAGAATCTTAATATAATATTTTTTTAGTTTTCTCATTTGGTTGTGTTTATTTTGAGTTTATCAGTTCGACCTGCTTTTTAATTTCTTTCTGAATTGATAACAATGCTTGCATCTTGTAATCCCGGTGAACTAACTGTAAGTTTAATTTCGCCGGTTTGCCGGCTGCTTTTTATCACAATCAGCGATCTTCCATGCCAGGCTTTCCTTTTATTGCTAACATAAGAATCAAGATCTTTTAGATTAGCATTATCCACACCGGCAATTACACCCTGTCCCGCGATATTGAAGTGCAACTGATTTTCCGCATTTGGTTGTATGTTGCCTTCTTTGTCTGTTATTTCTACGGTTATATATGATAAATCTTGTCCATCGACCAGTATTTTTGTGCGGTCAGCAATCAGCTTTATTGAAGTTGCATCGCCGGCAGTTTGCAAAACGGTAGTTTCCATTTCGTTATCATTCTCAACACCCGCAGCTTTTAATTCCCCCGGTGTATAAGGAATTGTAAACGTAGCTTTAAACTGCTGTTCTTCTGTTGTAGGTTGTTCACCAATAAATTTGTTGTTGAGATAAAGCCGGACCTTTGGATATTTTGAATATACTTCAACCTGAATCTCTTTCTCTTCGTATCCAGACCAGGTCCAACTTTCCCATGTTGGAAAAACAGACCAAAGTGTTGTTTTAATTTCACCATTATCCGGATTTGGTTCTTTAACAGCCATGTAAAGTTTTTCAGTATTATTCCACAATATATTCCGATAGTGTGAAATTGGTTTTCGCCATCCGGTTAAATCAATGTCGCCGCAGTAAGCTCCATGCCATGGGAAAAAATCTCCTTCCCAATGTTCGCCTTTAGGTTCACCGGGATAATAATAACGCCCAATACCGGACTCGCCTAAATAATCAAGCGCAGTCCATACAAAATCACCAATGATATAGTTATTGTTCTGAACCATATCCCAACAATAGAAAGCATCTTTCGGATACGATTCAGTATGAAGAATAATCCGCGATGGAACCCGTTCATGATCAGAAGGGGCGCGGTGTAACTGGTAATTATATCCGCATACATCATGCACTGCCATTAACGGGTCGAAGATTTCCCAATCGTTATCCCACGTGGTCATTGCTGAAGTTACAGGACGTGTCGAATCGTTATCGCGAATTGCATTTGCAAGCATCTTTGCGGTTTCAACTGCTTCAAGTTTTTTCCTTTCGATAATTTCGTTTCCGGTACTCCACATAATAATAGAAGGATGGTTGCGATCCCGTAAGACCATGGTTTCAATGTCGCGTTGCCACCATTGGTCAAAATACATAGCATAATCGTATTTATTTTTTTGTTCTTTCCAACCATCGAAAGCTTCATCAATAACCAACAACCCAAATTTATCGCAAGCATTTAAAAAAGCTTCGGACGGAGGATTGTGCGAAGTTCGTACAGCATTGAATCCGGCAGATTTTAATAGCTCAACTTTTCGTTCTTCTGCACGGTCGTAAGCAGCAGCGCCAATACAACCGTTATCATGATGTACGCAGCCTCCGTTAATCTTCACGGTTTTTCCATTAAGCTGGAAACCATTTTCGGTGGTAAACTTTATTGTACGAATACCAAAGGTTGTAACGGTATTATCAATTTCTTTATCATCCCTTGTTATTTGCACCTGAGCCTGGTAAAGATTCGGTGTTTCGGGCGTCCACAACAAAGGATTTGGAACAGCAATAATTTGCTCGATTTCCTTTTCGCTGTTCACCGGAATGTCAACATTGGTTTGGATTTCTCCGGCGCTCTTTTCATCAGCATCAAAAAGTCTGGTTTTAAGAGTAATGATTTGGTGAAAGTTAGTTTCGTTCCTTATTAGAGTTTTTATTCGAACTGTTGCTTTATCGGTATTTACATCAGGTGTTTCGATTCCAACACCATGATTGGCAATATGTATTGGCTCGGTAACAATCAACCACACGTGTCGATATATTCCCGAACCACTAAACCAACGGCAATTCACTTGCCGAGAATTATCAACACGTACCGAGATAACATTTTCTTTTCCGAAATTCAGATATGGAGTAATATCGTAACTGAATGATGAATAGCCATACGGGTAAATCCCAAGAGATTTTCCATTAATACTAACTTCCGAATTCATGTAAACGCCTTCAAAATAAATTGAAACACATTTACCTTTCCATTCAGGTGGCGCTTCAAATTTTTTCCGGTACCATCCTATTCCGGCAGGAACATAACCTCCGCCAATGCCGGTAGTATTATTCCGGTCTATTTTTCCTTCAATACTCCAGTCGTGCGGCAAATCGAGACTCCGCCAGTTTTCATCGTGAAAATCGCTGGCGCTTGCAGCCGGTGTATCACCCAAAAAGAATTTCCAGTCATAATCGAAAAGGTGTTTTCGTTCAATGTTATTCTGAGAATATACTTTTACTGCAAAATTGCAGATGATAAATATTATTGTTACTGTTAACAAATTATAGAGTTTACTCATAGATATTATTTTTATTTGTGGTTTTTCAAAATTTGTTTTTAAGTTCATATAAAATTCTTGAATTTGATTTTTGCTTAGCTCACAGTACAAAATATAGTATTGTAATCAAAAACAAAATTCCTACCTATAAATTAGTTTGTAATTACATTCAATTCTGCATATCCGATGTTATTGTTATCCTCCGCGTTTCTCAAAGCTTGCAGTTTTATATAGCGGGCTTTTTGAGCCGTAAACTTTTTGATTTGCCACAAAGGATTGTTTTTGATGTTAGAGAATTCACCCTGATCTGCAATTTTCCAATCCACATTATCTTTTGAAACAAAAAATTTGTAGTTGGTAATAATACCGGGACCCCACAACGATTGGTCCGGAAAATATCTAAAGCCACAAATGTCTTGTTCTTTTCCCAAATCGATTACTAAATCAATCGGCAGTTTCTTATCCTCACTTTGATGCCAAGCAGTAGCCGGATTCCCATCAAGAATTGCATAAGCTTTTTCATCTTCAATTCCAATTATTTTCCAATCCCTTCGCGGCAAGTCGAATTGTTCATTACATACCGGACTGCTTTTTTCCGAAGAAGGTTCGTAAGCAATCGCATTTATTTTTAGCTTTCCTTCCGTTTGAAAAGGTCCCGAATATTTTATTGATTCTGTTGTCGGCATGCTGCCGTCAAGTGTGTAATAGATTTCCGATTCCGCATCTGCCGGGATAATGGAAATTTCGCCGACTTGATTTCTAATTATGGATGGAGAGGTTAAAATTTGAGGCGCATTAAAAATTCCGATGTTGGAAATTACAGGACAGCTTTTCGAATCGGTAATATTGAAACGAACCTGCGCCGCATTAACGCTTGGGAAACGGAGGATGCGTTTATAACCGATGGTAGTTGCTTTCGAAATCTCTCTCCAATTGCCGTCAACAAGAGCTTCGACTGTAAATGCTTTTACACGCTGACCCAAACGGATATTTTCCTGTAAAAGGAAACGGTTGAATGTCGTGGGTTCTACAAACTCGATGGTTAGCGAAGCCTTATTCACATTATCATCAGTCGCCCAATATGTGTTTTTATCACTATCCACAGCATTATCTGCGCTAAAGTCTTTGCAATTTCCACGAACATTGGAAGCGTTCACTTTTGCTTTATGCACAATATTATCGGCAAACGCTTCTTTTACAGCTGCGGCAAATTCCAGCGCTGCTTTTTCATCTCTTTCATTTATTAATCCATTTGGCATAATCGGAAAGTTTAGAAGCAATGTGCCGTTGTGTCCAATGGAGTTATAGTACGTATCCATTAATTGAGGTAGTGTTTTCACTTTTACATCTTCACCAGGGTGATAAAACCATTCCGGACGAATTGAAGTGTTGACTTCTGCGGGAACCCACGAGTCACCATTCTCCACTCCATAATGCAGCATATCATAAGGTACATCGCCTGTTGCATTCAATAAACTCCAATTTGTTTCACCGACTGATCCTCCTTCGGTTCCAACCCAGCGAAGATCAGCGCGTTCTCCACCATCGTTCCAGATTACGATATTAGGTTGCAGTTCCCGGACAAGCTTGTAAGTATTTTTCCAATCGTAATATATTGTACGGTCAATTTTACGATTTTCATCCGCGCCGCCGTAATATCCGGTACCGCCATTAGCTCCGTCATACCAGACTTCGAAAATATCGCCGTAGTTGGTAAGAAGTTCGGTAAGTTGATTTCTGAAATATGTAATGTATTCCGGTTTTCCATAATCCGGGTGATTCCTATCCCAGGGTGATAAATAAATTCCTAATTTCAAACTGTATTCTTTGCAAGCATCGGCAAGTTCGCGAACAACATCGCCTTTACCATTTTTCCATGGAGTATTTTTAACAGAATACTCCGTATATTTTGAAGGCCATAAGCAAAAGCCGCAATGGTGCTTTGCTGTAATTATAATTCCTTTCATACCGGCTTCTTTGCAGATACGAGCCCACTGCCGGCAGTCTAATTCTGTCGGATTAAATAAGTTGATGTCTTCATTCCCGTATCCCCACGGTTGGTTCGTATATGTATTTAATGAGAAGTGAATAAAAGCATAATATTCCATTTCCTGCCAATTCATTTGATTTTCCGACGGGATAGGTCCAACTGGTTCTGGAACCTTTGTTTGTGCGTTGTTAACATCGATTAAAAATAACGATATAATTATTACAGCATAAAATTTCTTCATCATATTATCTCACTCTTTTTAGATTTACTAATTTTAAAATGAAAATTCTTATTTATATTTAACAGCCAACTCAAATATGTTATTCATTGTGTGTAATTTCATAAAATTATTTTACTTCAATAAACTCCGGCTCATAAGGCTGTATGGTGAAGTTACCGCTATAATCTTTATCAAAAAAGATACTCCTTGAGTTTCCGTTCATTTTAATTTCTTTTGGCTCGCCGCTTACATTCAGATAAAGAAAATGATTTTCATCTATCTGTCTTGCCATCACTCCGGCAGGAACATCCGGTCCCTTTTTAATTTGAAGCTCATTGATTAGAACATCTAACAATGGGCTTAGCACTTCATCCCTTGCAGGCAAACCAATATAAATTGCTTTTCCTTTACCGTATTTGTTGGAAGTGATAACCGGGTAACTTTTATCAATACTGGTTATTTTCCCAAGTACTTCAGCACCTTTAGCTTCAATTATATCATAGCGGGGAGAATCTGTTTCAATGCTTTTTCCATTATAATTTACACGAAGTTGTTTTCCTTTATAAGAAATTTTTGATATTTCATTCATGATTTCAGTTTCTTCATAACTTCCTATCCGGATTCCAAAAACATCGCTTAACAAACCGGGACGAGCGCTTGCAAATACCTGGTTGGTAGAATCCACTACCGCCGAATAACTTGTCATTATAGCAGTGCCGCCGTTGTAAATGTAATCACGAATTTTCTTGGCTGTTAACGGATCCATAACTGTAACACCAGGTATAATCAACAATTTATATTTCAAATCACTACGGGTAATGTCAAGCATTCGTACATCTATATTGCGGTTAAAAAACTGCTTGAATGAGGTTCCAACCTGTCCTTCGTGTTGTTCCGGGAAAGAATAACTTGCTATCTGGCTTGGAAATGAAAAAGCTAATCCAACTTCAGCCTTTGGTTTATAAGGGAAATATTTTTCAATCTTTTTAAATTCAGCAGCAATTTTTTTGTACTCATCGTATTTGCGGTTTGGAGCGCCATCCCAATCGAGCATACCTTCCAGATATTGTTCTTCACCGCCCCACATACTTTGCCATGTCCATCCACAGACCATTTGATTCCCAAACATAAGTGAGGCATAAGCTGATTTACGAATGGAATTCGGTGCAGCATTATGTGTAGTAAATTCGCTGCACCAGAAAGGATTTGTGCTTTCATATTGAATACGCACAATGCCGAATGAAGCCCAAAGTATTCCATCATTATTAACTAAGGAATTGCCTGCATAAAATCCTTCACCTTCGCGCGTCATTTTACCGGAATAGGCAATAGGTGCATAATCAAAATATTTCAAATAGCTGAAATACCATGCATTAGTATTTAATAAGGCGTTTGGCGCATTAGTGTTTACCACATCAATCATCTTAAAAAGGAATTCATTAATTTCATCTGAAATAAAACGCCTGAAGTCAAGCATCCTTTCCGGCGCGCCATTAATTGAACCGGATACGGGAAAACCTACTTCGTCAAATTGATTAATCTTTCTCGACCAGCGTTGGGCAGCCCAAGCAATATTTAATTTTTCTACTGTTGAATATTTTTTCTTTAGCCAGTTAATAAATCTTTGTCGTGCTGTTTCCGAATAGGAAATTTGACCATCGCCGGATTCATTATCTATACCGAATGCAATCAACGCCGGATGATTTCCATATTGTTTACTTATCGCATCTGTAAACCTCAAAGCATATTTCTGATAATTAGGATCTCCGACATCATCCATGTAACGATGGTTCGGGTATAATCTGTTTCCATTTTTATCAATAATATCAATTGAAGGGAATTTGTGATGGAGCCAGATTGGCGCTGGTCGAATTGCAATATCCAAAATTACTTTTATTCCGGCATCGTTCATCATATTCATTACTTTATCAAACCATTCAAAGTCGAATTTTCCTTCGGACGGTTCGTAACTGTCCCATGCTAAATGACCCATGCGTACAACTTTAAATCCAGCATCTTTCATCAACTGAATGTCATGTTCAATCTTCTCGGGATTTTTATCATCGTGAGGATGATAATTAGCGCCGACATATAATTCTTGCGCATGCAAATAAAAACTGAAGACAATTACAAAAGAAAATGATAAAACAATCTTATTTATTCTCATAACTTAAATCCGATTCATGTTTTTGATGAATGATAGGTGAAGAAATTTATACAAATTTTTAATTCAATTTTACTACTCATTAAATATCTCGCTGAATTTTTCCTTCTTTTATTCATGGTATCAAGAATTATTTTGTTTTAATGATTACTTCCGATTCAGTCAAGCCTTCCGAAATTGCGGAGAGTTTGATTTGTCCGGCTTCATTTTTAGATTGAATGATTATCTGAACCAATCCGTTAAATGCTTTTCTCTCACTGGCTTTAAAATTTTCGTGGCTGATCGGATTGCCATTGCCGACTGCTTCAATAACTCCTTCACCGGAAATATTAAATTTCACAAGGTTATCGGCATCGGGACAGATACAACCTTCTTTATCAACTATCTCAACTTTAACAAATGAAAGGTCGCTTCCATCGGCAGTAATTTCAGTTCGATCCGGTGTTAGAATTATTTTAGCGGGTTCGCCTGAAGTTTGAATTTCATCCGTGCAAATTATCTTACCATTGTTTTTTGCAACTGCTTTTAGTGTACCGGGAGTATAAGGGACACTCCAAACCAAATGCAAATCTTTTGTATCGCTGAAATTCTTTTCGCCCAGAGATTTTCCATTTAAGAACAATTCAACAGATTCGCAATTGCTGTAACACCATACCGGAATTTCTTTACCTTCAAAACCTTTCCAGTTCCAATGAGGAAGAACATGAACCATAGGTTTGTCGCTCCACTGACTTTGATAAAGATAATAGCGGTTTTTCGGAAAACCACACAAATCAACAATTCCAAAATAAGAACTAGCTGAAGGCCAGCTGAATGGTGATGGTTCACCTATGTAATCGAAACCCGTCCAGACAAATTCACCTGCAACCCAGGGCGCTTCTTTTACCGCTTTGAGAGTTGATTCCCCTGTATTGAGCCACCCCGGCACACCTACGTCGTAGGATGAACATTGATTATTAAAGTCCCTTATTATTTTTAGTGAATCACCATCTTGAACAAGATTGTAAACTCCACGTGTACTTACAGCCGATGCAGTTTCCGAAGCGATAAGTTTTGCTTTTCCCTTATATGTTTGGTAAGACGGCATATTATAATTTATGCCTAATACGTCAAGCGGTTTTGAAAATCCGTTTTTAATCGAAGCTTCAGGAGAATTGCATCCCGAAGTAACCGGTCGGGTTGGATCTTCCCGATGACAAATATCAACAAACCGTTTCGACATTTCGTAAGCGTTCTCGTTGTCCTGCTCCGGGATTTCGTTACCGATACTCCAAAGGATTATGCTTGGGTGGTTTCTATCCCGGTGAATCATATCGGTTAAATCTCTCTCACTCCACTCGTTGAAAAACCTGCCGTAACCATACAGAGTTTTATTTCTTATCCATTCATCAAATGCTTCGTCCATAACCAGGAAACCCATACTGTCGCATAAATCCAATAGCTCCGGCGCGGGCGGATTGTGACTTGTGCGAATCGCATTGCATCCCATTTCTTTCATAATCTCCAGCTGCCGTTCGATTGCTCTTCTATTCACTGCGGCGCCGAGACTTCCTAAGTCATGATGAAGGCATACGCCTTTAATAGCAACATGTTTGCTGTTCAAGAAGAATCCTTTATCGACAGTAAATTCAAAAGAACGGATTCCAAAAGGAGTATCATAAGTATCAACAATACTGCCGTTTACAAAAACTTTAGATTCAACATGATAAAGAACCGGATTTTCAAGCGACCATAATTTTGGCTGCGGAATTTTTACGGTCTGTTCAAAAATATAGATACTGTCTGCATCAACTTTTTGAATTGAATTATTGCTCGCAATTTTATTCCCGGATTCATCGATAACAGTTGTTTCAAGAGTGACTTGTTGAATTAAAGAAGATTGATTACGAATCTTTGTTTCAATTTGAACAGCAGCATCATTCACGGAAATTTCAGGAGTGGTAATGTAGGTTCCCCAATGAGCGATGTGCACCGGGTCTGTTACTATTAATCTTACATTGCGATAAATACCCGCGCCGGAATACCAGCGCGAACACGGCTGCTGAACGTTTACCCTTACCGCTAAAATATTTTTCTCTCCGCTGAATTTTAGGTGTTTTGTCAATTCATATTGAAAACTTGAATAGCCGTAAGGGCGGTTGCCGAGATGGACACCATTAATCCAAACATCGCTGTTCATATACACGCCGTCGAACTCGACGAATATATGTTTATCTTTATTATTCGAAGGCAATGTAAATTCTTTTCTATACCAGCCGGTACCTGCGTTTATATAACCGGCGCCGCTTCCGCCCTGAGATGTTGATTCAAAAGGACCTTCTTTTATTGTTACTCCGTCATTATAAATACCTCCTCCACCAACACCATCGAATACTCTAACTGCAATTATATTTTTACCTCCGTAATTAATTAATTCATGCGGTACTTTATAATACCGGAAAATATCCCAGGCAGTTGTATAGTTTGGAAGATAGGAACCCATATTGCCAACTTTAACTCCGTTAAAATAAGTCTCGTCGACGTCGTCAATTTTTCCGAGGTTTATATAAATATCCTTACCCTTTAAATTTGCCGGCACAGTTAAATCCCGGCGATACCAGCCAAACACACTGTCCGGTGTATAATCGGAATGTGCTTCCCAATTGGAAGGAAGCTTGACCGTCTGCCATGATTCATCGTTAAGTTCGGAATTTTTCCAGAGAAGGTTGTCGCCTTGCATAAATTTCCATTCTCCATTTACAAGACTGAAATTAAGCTCATCATCTATCTTTGTTTCGTATTGGGCAAGTCCTTCAATACTCCAATCGTGAGGCAAATCGATTAATGTCCAATCTGCATAATCAAGCGAAGGATTTTGACCATCTTTTATATCACCTATTTTAAAATGCCAACCTTTTGTGAAAAGCTCTGTTGTTCTTGGCTGAGGATAAACGACAACAGAGAAAGTAAGTAAACTCCCAATTGTGATAAAACAAACGGAAAATAATTTTCGAAACGAAATTTTCATTTTGAGCCTCTATTAATAATCTATTTATTAAAAACCAACAATATCATAACTCCCGGAAAAATCAATTTGTTGTTTTCTCCCTAACTTATTTGTACACGTAATCTACTAAGCGGAATAATCAATTTCTTAATTCCTACCTTCTACAATTATAGCATCGATAGCTACTTGTCCGAAACCTTGATTGACGATATTAATTTTATGTTCACCCGGAATCAGGTCGGATATTTTATATACAACCTGCTGAGCCTGGCGTGCTGTTGTGATGGAAAGGTCCACAATTGCGTGAACTTCGTCATCAATCTGTACTTCAATCTTTCCGGCTTCAGGTTCTTTCGGAGCTATGACCGATACGCCGGTACCCGTAAACAAACAACTCCATGTATCACCCGGAGTATCACTGATGGTCAGGTCGTTATTGAAATCACCTGTCCCAAGATTACACCGGCGAAACCAGCCTTGTGTAATTGTACCAGGGTCATCATCATTTATCAAGTCCCTATCTTGTGTGATGCGTAGAACTCGGCAGCCGGATGCTAACTGCTCATCAGAAATTTCTAACAATGGTTCAATTTTACCAACGGGAGTCACTGTCAATCCATTTTCGTCTTGAACAAACATCAGATTAACATCGGAACCGAGCATTTCGACTTTAGATACATTGCCTAATGTTGCACCACCGGTATGCAGCGCTTTAAAAGTTATTGAGCCATCTTTCCAATTCATTATTGCGGCATAAACATTTCCTTCATTGCGAGTATAACAAACCGAATCCTCACCGGAAACTTCAAATGGTCTTGAACTGTAAACAGCTTCGCCATTAATTTTAAGCCATGTGCCAACGTCTTTGCAAATGCGAATCACTTCGGGATCAATATCGCCTCTACCATGCTGGGTAAGATTGAGCAACATCGAACCATTACGACAAACACTTTGCATTAAAAAATATATTACGGTTTTGGCATCCATGTACTTTTGTCCTGTTTGGTAGTGCCATGCGCCGATACTGGTTTCGGTTTGAAATGGATAAGCCATGATTTCAGGTTCAATGAAAAATTCGTTACTCTTTACTAATGAATGGTCAACATAAGAGAGCAGTTCGGGATTATTTTGAAAACTATTGTAACGCCCGCCAACCCCTTTGAGATTTATCACTACGTTCATTTGTCCATTGTTCCACTGCAAAGATTTGTTGTAATAGTTTGCTATTAACTGCGGTGCAAGAAATCCAAGTCCCATGTGTACTCCAAGATCAATTTGGGAATTACCCGCGTGCTCATAAAAATAAATAACATCCGGATGATACTTGCCGAGAGCATCATCCACCCGCCACATGAACTGGTTAGCAAATGGCGAATGCAGAGGATCTTCTATAGTGTGAACCGGTCCATATAAGTCGACCGGGTCCATGCCTTCCCACCATTTCCCTTTTCCATCCGGCGCCGTTTGGAGTGCATCATAAGGTACGTTTTTCATTGGTCCCGTTTTGTCACTTGTATAACGCACAGGCATGAACTGTCCCCAGGTTCTTGGCGGCGAACTGTGAAAACCTATTCCAAAATGCATCCCATGATTTCGAGCAGCTTTTTCCCAAGTCCCTACAATATCAACTTTAGGTCCGACATTCACGGAATTCCATGGCTGATATTTTGAATCGTAGCAATCAAAATTATCGTGATGACATCCCATCGCCATAAAATAACGCACGCCCATTTCGACATAAAGCTCCATTAACTCATCAGGATTCCACCGGTCAATTACCCAGTCGTGGCAAATGTCCTTGTAACCATATACTGATGGATGTCCGAAGTGTTTAACGTGATATTCATATTGCGGGTTGTCCTGCATATACATCCCGCGTGCATACCAATCGCCCTGCTCTGGCATGGATTGCGGATCCCAATGTGACCAAGCGCCAAACTTTGCATCTCGCCACCATTCAGGCGCAGTGTAAAGCCGGCTTAATCCTTTCCAATCTGCCGGATATGGACCCGCGGCTACCGGTAAAGCAGGTAGATTCCAGATATCAGGCGGTAATCCCAGATCGCCATCTCCAACTATTACATGATCAATATTCACAGCTATGTCATCGGTAACGAGACTTAAGGTTATTATAGCATCGGAAGGAATTTCAATATCAATTATAGAATACAAGAATGAATTTTGCAGATCTCCGGACGAATGAATATTAATTACTTTTAAATATTTATTGTTAACATCAACACCGATCACGCCCGCACCCATCGATGAATAACGAATTGCTAATTTACCAGCTTGTTGTATGTTTGCAAATTTCAATCCCTCGCCTGGTTTAGCCAGGCAAACCATGTACCCTCCGGAAGCCTTATTATCTTCCTCTTTTGAAGCTCCGCCAATCAATTCGACCTTTTCTGCCTCAAGTACCTTTTTTTCTACTTGCACTTGCGCCAATGCTTGATTATTTAAGTTGATTAAATAAGCAGAAAGAGTAATACAAAACAACAATCTAATCATGCTTGTATTTTTTAAAAGTTTATTCATTCCAAAAGTTAAATTCATATTAGGTTTATCCTGTAGATTTAAGGTATTACCAATTCCTGTTCTTGCGCTGTCCTTAGATTCCAGCCATCGAGTTTGAACATTAACTTTTCTTCTGTTACCAGCGAGGCATCCACTTGCATCTCGATGATTCGTTTTTCGCCCGGCAAAAGCGGGAAATAATTATCCTGCCAGAAAATTGGCAAAATTGGCTCCCTTGTTGAAATTGAAAGCAACTTTGGGTTTAATCCGAAAGCTATAGCGGATGAAGAATTGATAAATTCAACAACAAGTTTAAGCTTCCCATTTTCTTTCGATAGCGGGCTTAGTTTGGCTGTTACATCAATCTTGGGAAGTTTATCCAAATCGGTAAAGTCTGCATTGTCATCACCCTTAGCCGACAACCAATAGAAATTTGAAGATATTTCTTTTTCAGTTTCATCTTTCATTACGAGCTTTAAAAAATAAATATTAGTAAGCTGATTCGGTAAGTCCAACTTAAAAAGTAATTTGCTTTCATCTGCCTTCAACTCTGTAGAAACTTCTTTAGCATAAATTTCCTTAGCGTTAAAGTCGAAAATCCTTGCTGAAGCTTTTATTCCTGTAAAATCTTTGTAGAAACAGTTTACAAGCTGAACGGCATTTTCCTTGTAGTTGTATTGAACATGCAATGGCTCGCAGGCTTTCTTCGCTCCATAGAAGGCGCCATTGGGCATGAAAAAGTAATCGTATAACTGCCAATAGAACTTTGGCCAGGCGCTGTTGTACATCCAGTATATCACCCCGCTCGACTTGTATTTGTTTCCGGCGAAGGCTTCGAACATTGCTTTAACTGCTTCCAATTGAAGAATTTGAGATTTGGTACAATACTCTTCAAGAGAAACAGGTTTTCCGTACCGTGACTCAATCGCCTTACGTGAAAATGGGTAAAAGTGTTTGCGCAGGCGCAAGTCCCAGCTAGGATTAATTGGCCACAAGTCTTTTTCGGGCATCACCTTTTTTATGGTTTCAATTGGAGGAAGCTGCTCGCCGTTGGGTCCGCACTCGGTATTAAATTCAAGCTTGGTGTACCAGTAATTAGGTGGAAGATAACCATACACCTGCGGCCAGGGTCCCATATACAAACCCGTATAACCATCAAGTTTGCTTGCTACCTGTGTGGCAGAGGAAGAATATGGTCTTGTCCCATCATAATGCTTTAGCACGTTGATGTATCGCCGTTCTACATCTTCCGGCGGAAAATTATCGCTTCCATACAACCAGGTAAAAACTGAAGGATGAGAACGAAGCTGAGTAATCTGGTCGCGCCAGCTTAACTCTGCAATATCGGCAGTGCGGGGAGTCCATTTATCCCAGCTTTCAAAGGCAAGTCCGCAGCACCAACCAACCATAATAAGGATTCCTTCCTCATCACAACGCTCGAAAAGATAATCGGAACCGCGCGGCGCTTCCATTCTTAATGCGTTCAGGTTCATAAATTTCAGGTATCGTAAATCTGCATCAACACGTTCGTTGGACGGACGCAGCATCATGTCTTCCACATAACCTCCGCCGCGTATCACGATATTTTTGCCATTCACCTGGAATACTTTTGTGCGCAGTGAATCAAATACATTCATCCATGAGCTAATCTCACGGATTCCGAAACGGATTTTTCGCGAATCTGAAATCTTGCCATTTATCTCAAAACTAAGATTCAAGTCGTAAAGGTTTTGAGGACCAACGGAATGAGGCCACCAAAGCCGTGGATTCTTCACTACGAGTTGAGGAAACTCATCGGGTGAGAACATCACCTCCTTTGTTTCATTTGCATTAAGATTAACTTCTTTTGAAAACGATATGTTTTCTATCGTACCTTTCAAAATACCTTTTATGGGAATGCTTTCGGCATTCTTTATTTCAGCAATCACGCTGAGTTTAGCCTGATCGGTTGAAGGCAGGTTTAATTTGGTCTCCACGAATGGATGTTCAATAGCTACAGAGCTTGTAGCAGATAGAGTTACATCGTACCAGATGCCCATTCCCCTGTCGGGTGGAGTGGGATTCCAATCAACCCAGGAAATGGTCAGGTCAAATGTCTTCGGCGGAAAAATTTCCAGCGCGAGGCAATTTTTCTCTCCGGCTTTTATATATTGAGCAATATCAAAAGCATATAATCTGTAGGCACCTTCCATCTCGGTAGAGTCTGAAACTTTTTTACCGTTTATCCAAAGATTAGCCCGGTAGTTCACACTATGAAACTTTAACCAAACATGCTTCCCGGTGTAACTTGCGGGAAGTTCAAACTCGGTTCGGTACCACCACGACGATTCGAAGGGATTACCTTCCGGAATATCCCATCTGTGTATGCCGGGCAATTCAAAATAGTTATTACCGTAATACGGGTCAGCATAAACCTTGTTTGCTACGAGAGCTGCCAGCACAGTAGAAGGAACTGAAGTGGGATACCAGTCTTTTGTAATGTATCCATGCTGTGAAATAATTTCACCTCCAACCTTAAGGCTTGTGGAAGACTGGATAGCCCAATTTTCACGAAGAACAATAGTATTGCCATCAGGCTTTTGCGCGAAACCATTTGATAACACAGATCCTGTCAGTAGCAGTATAAATGAAAGATAACAAGTTTTCATAAGTGCAAATCAGTCGTTATTAGATAATTTCAAAATTTTCGTAAAGTTGCTTGATTGTTTTATTTGGCGATAAACTTCCACCAATCAAAGTTGAACAAGTCTTTTTCTCCCCTAAACACGAAAAACAAATCATGAATGCCTTTAATATTGTTCACCGGAGCGCTAACAGTTTTCCAAACTTCGCCTTCACTGGAAGTGTTTACATTGACGGTTCCCAATAGAGAACCATCAATTTTATCGGCATGTATTTCTATTTCCCCGCCATATAAAGAAGCAACGCTAACCTCGACCGATGAAATACCTTGTGAAAAATCGACACCTTTAACCTTTATATAATCACCGTTGTGAACATCGGTAACAAATAACCTGTCGGCGATTTTTCTTCCTTTATCCCATGATATGTTACGTTCCCATTCAGTGGCAAATTCAGTTTTAAGTCCTTCGCTAAAGGCTATGGTTTCAGCTTCGTTTTTTATGTATGGGTTTAAAGCTCCAATTTGTGATGCGCCTGTTACTGTCCACCATGGATTTTTCTGAATGGAACCATCGTCATTATAGGTCATTTGTTCAACACATATCGAACGTCTTTCATAATGTTTTGACATAGTTTGTTTCAGGATAGCATAATTTAATCCGAACACATAAGAATTCCCTTTGTAGTCGATAATTCCCGGGTGATTTCCAGATGATCTCCCGTCAGGATCCATAATCGTTCCTTTACATTTCCATGGACCAGTCGGGCTGTCGCTCATTGCATAACCTATTCCTTCCGGACAGCAGCGCGATGCCCATGCCAGGTAGTAATGGATATTTTTTTTCCATAGCCATGGACCTTCAGTATAAGAAGCTTCATTGGGAGTGCCGGTAAAATCGATAGAAGCAACCTGAATGTCGCCCAGAAGAGAAATCATATCTTCATTCAACTTTGCATAATAACAAGGACCATTTCCTCCCCAATACATGTAGGCTTGCCCGTCGTTGTCAATAAACACAGTCGGATCGTAATCGCCCGGGTTTGACCGATAAATTAATGGCTTCCCGAGCGCATCAACAAAAGGTCCATAAGGACTATCGGATACTGCTACACCAATAGCCATCTTTCCCTGGTGAATTGTAGGACAATATAAATAAAACTTCCCGTTCCTGGCAATACATTGTGGCGCCCAGGCGCTATGACCATCTGCCCATGTAAATGTTCTATATGGCTCTTTAACACCGGCAATTATCCCATGCTCAGTCCAATTGACCATATCGGTTGTAGTGTAAAGCATCCAGTTATACATTTCAAAACCAAAGGCATTGTCCTCATCGTGGCTGGTATAAAGAAACACTGTGTCCTGATACACCATTGGCGCGGGATCAGCCGTGTATTTTGTTTGAATTATCGGATTTTGAGCAAAGCATATTGTTTGCAAAGTTGATAAGGCAACCAATGCAACAAAGCATCGAATTTGAGTTTTTTTAATTGAGTTTTTCATTTTTTATACTGTTAGTATTTGTTAATTCCCCACGTTATGTTTTTTACTTGATTTACCTGGATTCATTGTTTCACTGACTTCTTAAACATAACATATTTTCTATTTTATTAACACAGAAACGAAAGGAGTATTGTACCCTTCGATTTTGACCCAACTGGCACTGGCATTCTTCTTTACGATTCCATGAATCTCAACGGTTTCGCCCGGAAAAACAATTGCACGCTCATTGAAGATATGAGTTTTCAATTTTATAAGTTTCTATTTATTTAAATATCTATCCACTAATGTTCGGCAGATATCCTAAATACGAATAATTCATTTGCAAGACATGAACAATTTCGGACTGAAAATTGTACTTCAACTTCGATGGAATTTGTTTTAGACTTTACCCCAAATTCTGTTTTGGGAAGTGATTGGGAGTTTAATTGAAAATTAAGTAGGAATATAAATGCCGGAATAGTCAATAATATTTTGTTCACTATTTTCCATCCTATTAAATTTACAATTAGTACTCATGGAGATATATATTGAAACGACATTGTAATTTATAAGCAAGACACACCTCCACATTTAACCGGAGGTGTGTCTTAACATACAAGGAGACACTATGTTATTTTATTGCCATTAATTTTTTTGTTGCTACAAAATTGCCTGCCTTCATCCGGTAAAAATATGTCCCGCTTGAAAGCGACGAAGCATCAAAATAACATGTATGAGCGCCTGCATATTCTCTCTTATTCACCAAAGTAGCAACTTCTCTTCCAAGAAGATCAAACACTTTAATTGTTACAAATTCCTCTTTGGGAAGTGAATATGATATTTGTGTTTCGGGATTGAAAGGATTTGGATAATTCTGGAATAATTGAAAATCATTTATTGCCGTAACGTTGTTCTCATCTACATCGGAGACATTGCCCTTCTCAATAAGAACTAATTGAACTGATGATCCTGGAGATGTAAGCTTAATTTCATTTTCAACCGGATACTTTTTTGCAGGAATAGAATTCAGATTATCAAAAGGTCCCCATTGATACTCATCCGGTCCGGTTCCGTTTATATATACATTCTGCGAAAATGGTGGATTGTCCGTACCGCCTGTAAACGAATAAACGTAATAATTATTTCCAACCCCGATTGACTCAGTGTCGATAGTAACAATTTGTTCAGTAGTATTTTTGTTAACTATGACAACCCCGGTTTCACCGGAAGAAAATTTCGTTGCATAACTAAGTATATCGGAATTAGATGAAGAGGTTGCAATGGAGTAATCACCGGTAAAGTTCCGCAAGTAGATTGTATAGTAAAATTCAGGTCTGGGATGATATAAATAATTCGCATCCGAACCGCCGTAAAACAGAGCGCCTTCACCGGTAACAAGCAGCCAGCGACATGTTAATCCATAATTATTTTTTATCAGTTCATTGAAAAGAACAACTGACTGCATTCCATTTACGTAAGAAGTCCCTATTTTATTAGCGTCATCGCCAAAGCCAATATTGTATTCGGTTATAGCGACAGGCTTAGGAGAAGCGCCCTTATTAATAATATCCTGTTTAATAAAATCCATATTTTTTTTGACTTCTGTTGAAGCATGCGTTAAGATACTTTTTACATTCGCTGAAGAACTGTAATAATTATGGATAACATAAAAGTCGGCTGCATCGCCTACTTCTTCAAAGAAACCGAGGTTCCACGTTTTATCAACAAAATTCCACGCTGACGCCGGATCAAAATGAATAATTTGTCCGCCTATAAAAATCTCAGCGCCAATTTCTTCAGCAGCTTTTCTCATTGAATCAGCAAATACCCGGAAGTGCTTTCCATATAATTCTCCGGTGATAATGACGGGTTGTCCGTCTTTGTTAATCGCTGTATCAATCATCCATCCGTATTCCCATGGACCGCCGTTTTCATTTCCAATTTCCCAGAATCTTGTACGTCCGTCATCATAACGAACCCAATCAGCAGCTAAATGTGCAGCTTGCGCTACAGGGTCATCACTTGTTCCATAGCGTGCATATCCATAATTAACAGTTATTAATCCTTGAGTACCGGCTGCATCTCGTAATGCATACCATTGATCCGGTGTAGTTTGCCAGCCTCCCGCTCCTGTCTGTCCCCAAAATTTATTTTTTTTTGCAACTCCAGTCGTCTGATTATATGTAGTACCATCATAAATAGAATCCGGCACATCGGTTGGTACGCCTTTCCAAAAATACCCGTTTGACCAGCTTCCGCCCGGGAAACGTATAGGCGACGGTGCAAGCAGTTCGGTATTCTCTACAAGGGTAGGATTATTATGCGCCCCTGCCCATGCAGCTATAGCATTTCCAAAGATGTAATTAGATACTTTACCAAGCGTGTCGCCATTTATTGTTACAGTAACTGCGGCTGCACCGGAAGGTTTTTCCACACTTATCGAGGGTGGAATTGACGCAATTTTTGGTTCATAGTCCGTAAGAAAACAATTTTCGCCGCTCTGGCTAAAAACCAAATTTATATTAAATAAAAAAATTGAGAGAACTAAAAATAAGAGACTACCTTTTTTCATAAAGATTTATTTCCGTTTAGTATTTTATTCACATATGTACTTCCTTCAAAATCACTTTACGTTTTTAGTGATCAGTTGATTCCGGTAAAACCAGCATCTACTCTATACACTTTCCATTCTTCACCAATATTTGTGTCACCGTTAATCATATAAATGAAATTGCCTGTTCCCCAGCAAAACGATTTACAATATGGACGGAGAATCTCTTTATAAAGAAAATCTATAGTTCCATCTGCAAGATTAAATGTTACGATAGGATTAATGGCATCTGTTGCTAAGTACATTAATCCGGCTGAAGAAAACGTTAATCCCATAATTTCGCGAGAAGAAAGTTCTTCCGTCATTTTCATATCAAGTACCAACTCTTGGGCGCCAATATTGCCGCCGGCATCAATGGGATGGCGATAGATTTTGGCTGTATCGGCGTAGTCTGCATTTTTTGCCGCAACATATACATAGTTATTAAAATAACGAACAGCCAAAATTTCGGATGTGTTGTAGTATCCCGGCGCCGGCAAAACAGTTAAGTTGGGATCTACTACAAGGAGGTCGGTTTTCTTACCGCCCACATAAAAATTTCCATTATCATCAAAGTCCCCGTACTTAGCATTTTTTCCGCTTGGCAATTGTACCCACTTGCTAATCAACTCACCGGTAGAAAGATCAACTTTGTCTATCGCGCGGTTATTACCCAGCAAATATAAATTTCCGTCAGGACCTATCTTAGCATCAAAAGCGGGTCGATTTGCTATAACCAAAACACTTTTTTCTCCAGCAGGGGTTACTTTATGAATATTTTTCCCTTCAACCACATAGAGGTTTTCCTGGTTGTCGGTAACTACAACATTTAATGTTATATTATCGGTAAATTCACCATATTCTTCTATTACCTGGTCAACTTTATATGGTGAATATTTTGCAGCCATAAGCGCTTTGCTTGGAACAACTTTAATAACAGCAGAATCTGTTACAACATTTGGTCTGCGCACTACAATACTTGTGGATGTACTGCTTAATACCTCTGAAGGTGTATTATCGAAGTAAACATAGTTAACACCCGGAGCGGCTGTAAAATTTTCTCCATTGATTGTAATCGTGTTTACACCTGCTGCTGCTTGTGCCGGCACAACACTTGTTATTTTTGGAGTTGGTGGATTAGTATATGGTTTATCCCAAATAGGTTGTGTAATATCGCTTTTACAGCCGCTAATAATCAGTAAAAAGAAAAGTAATACAATTGCAAAAATAACAGCGACCATTAGTAGTTTGAGGGACTTCATAATATTTATCTCCTTAAAACTTTTTGTACCTAACAATAATTGACTCATCTTACCATTCCTTCTTCTATAGTGCAAAACGAAAAGTGAAGCGCTGAACATTATTAAATACTCCAAATGGAGTGTAGGAATAATCAAAGCTAAATCCATACTTGTTTATACCAATTCCGTAAGTAAGATCATTTTGATCATTGCTCGACATATAACCAGCACGCAATGCGAGCATATCCATTATTTTATAATCGAGTCCAATTTTAATTTGCTCGGGATGATCCCGGTAATGGCTGGCATCCAGGCTTACATATAGCGATTGTTTAAATGGAAGGTCTTCAAACAAGTCCATTACATCCATCGATACACCCAGCGTGAACACCATTGGAGCTTGTATTCCCTCATCAACATATTCTACTTCTTTCGAGAAATTTCGAACCGACATTCCAAAGACAAGGCTTTTTATTCCTGTACGGAATTGAGTACCGAAATCAAATACCAACGGCGACAATTTATTACTTGTTGTTGCGGTATCAGCAATTCGAACATCTTCATCAGTGGAACTTACTCTTATATTAACGGGAATTATACTTTCTCCTAAGTCCTGTCGAATCCATTTTATTTGTCCTCCGATGCTAAATCTATCCGATACCTTTCTTGCATATCCAAAACCTAATGCTAATGCATTTAGGTTGAATATCCCGGTATCATCATACCCTTGCGGACTTGCCGGGTTAACTACAGTTCCATAGAAATCGCCATAATCAACTAATTGAACACTAAAACCAAAAACACCATAATCTCCGTTGAAAGGATTTAGCGCAACACTGAATGCAGTATGATTGATATCTGCAATCCATGTATTAATGCTTCCGGATACATCACAGAATGTTGTCATGTCAGCCATTCCAGCCGGGTTAAAGAACAAAGCGCTCGAACCCATTTGAAGACTGGTCATCGCCTCTCCCATAGCAGCGCCGCGCGCGTCCGAAACTACACTTAAAAATTTAAATCCCGTTTGTGCGAGCTTCTGGTTTTCTTGAGCTTTATTATTCTCAGATAAAAAGCCTGCCAAAAGTAATATTGATAATAGAATTGTGGGTATCTTTTTCATTGGTTGTCTCCTTATCTGATAACTACAAATTTGCGAATTACACTTTCACCTTTTGGCGTTTCTACATATAAAATGTAAATACCACTGGCAATAATTTGTCCTGATGAGGTTTTTGAATCCCACAATTCATCACCCGTTCCGGTTTTATGTTCTTTTTCCCAGATCAACTCACCGGTTTCTGTAAAAATCATTAGTTTACATTCTGCCGGTAAACCATAAAACGTAATTCTATCATATTGCGAATCCTCGCCAAATTGAAATAAGCGGGAGCGTTTATCGTATGGATTTGGAACAACACGAACTAATTCCAGACCCTGACCACCGGAAATTGAATATGCCGTATAATACTCTGCCGCACTCATCGTAACTGAATTGTAAGCTTTATAATCTGAACCTGAGATCCATTCGCCTTTATAAGTAATAGGTTTCCACGATTCCAATGAGTCATCAAAACTGTCATTTTTAATGCTGTCGATTATACAGACATACGTTGTACCGAAATATGTTACTGCATCGCTTTCGTTCTCAGCATTGTGATATGTCGAATCTGCGCTCCACTCTCCTTTTGGATTTATTCGTTTCCATTTTGTAGTTGTAAAATCGAACGGCAACGGACCTTCGGGAATAGCTTCGCGCTGTAATGTTGAAGGTACCGATGTAATCGTCCATACTAAATTGCTGTAGAGAGGCGCGCCCGGCTCAACTTCATTCTGAGTGCCGTCATCTTTACTTTGAACAGCATAATAATAGTCGAAACCTCTATACGGGGTTCTGTCTTCAAATGTGTTTGTCAAATCCGAAAGACTGCATTCCCATATTTTTTCGTAACGAGTTAATGGATCGAGTACATTCCCGACTGAACGATAAACTATGTAGCCGCCGAAATGAGGTGTGCTTTCTGCATTGTCCGACCAGGATAGAATTATTTTATTTCCACCTGAAGTTACATTAAAATTAGCCGGTGGCGGCGGTGCCATGGGTAATGTATAATTACTTTCAAAGTTGTTCAAAGCATTGCGGAGTGTTTTCAAAATAGAATCCTTTCCGGTCAGCGCCCATTCACGTTTATATAGATTATGATCGGTTGTCGTAGATCCATCCGGTCTTACTAATTCCGGTTGACCGGTATTGTTGTACCATTGCAGCCAGTTTTTTCCAACCTCAAGATTCTTTTCGCGTGAGAGACCTGAAACTCCCATTGCAAAAACAATGTGAATACTGTCTCCAGGGGCAAGAGTATATGGACCGTAACCTTGTCCCTGACTTGTACCACCGCCAGCTTGTCTTCTCGGATCAGCGTAATTTGTAGCATAGTCATCGCCCACATATTCGTCATGCGGTTTATCGGGATGTCCTTCACTCATAATTGTATAACGATCATTCATAAAATTCTCATCATACTGGCTGGAAGTAGACTGCATAGCATTTATATCTGAACCAATAAACCATGTTGTTCTTGGCTGATATATATCGTCTGATTTATCAGTTGCCGATTTGTCGGCATGAACCGTAACGCATCCACCAAATTGCCATGCACCAAGTCTTCCATCTTCGTCTTCATTAGGGCAGCCCCAATCTTCATCGTAGCTCACACTCCGGTCTTTGGATGGACTATAATATGCATAATAACCTCTTAAATGATATAACGGTGAGGCAGGATCATTAAATTCAGGAGCTGCAGGATAATCTCCAAAGTTATGGTTCAATGTGCTATTACCCCAGGCTGAAGCAAATGCGCCCCAGGTGGATCCCCATCCGCTCACGCTCTCACCGGCAAAAGCCCAACGGTAGTTCCAGTAGAAATAAACGTCCTGAAGTGTTTGTTGTTTAACGCTGCCGGTTGCATTATAGATACCGGTATTTTTTAATACATAGTCATGGATGTAATAATTACCATGGTTCGGGCTGTCGAACACCATTACTTTTTTTGTAACAGTAACACCTATTGAAGTGTGAAATTTCACAATAACCATTCTGTCGCATGGAAGATTAGGATCAACTTCGTCAGGATTATCATAAGTATCATTTACTGTTGCAGCATTATTATCAACAACTACAATTGGATGTCTCCTTTTAGCTATCAATTTTAATTCAACAGGGAAAATTTGATTAACCCGGTCAGGACTGCTTCTTGGACCGGAACTTATTACTTTTACTGTTTTAATTCTCCCTTCAACCGGATCTTCAAAATTTTTACAACCGATCCAAAATCCTTGCGCCCTCATAATATTTTGTTCAAGTCCGTATTGAGCGGGCCATGATAGATGATTTGTATTCTGAAGACTTGGGAATTGACCTTCGACTTCGGCGCCTGTTTCGCTAATTGGCGACTGCAAATCAGTTATATGAAGCCATTTAATTTTTTGAGCATTATTAGTTTGAAAAGCGCCCGATACTAAAAGACCAATTATTATTATTAGAAGCTGCTTACTAATTAGATCTATATTTTTCATTTATACTCCTAATTCTCTGTTTTAATCGGAAATATTGAAGGATAATCTTATACCGAAATAGATATTACGCGGATTAAGAAACCAGAAGGTCGAAGGATTCGGCATATCTATATATGCTTTATCCTCTAATATCTTATCTATCCTTGCTTTATCAACTTCACTCCATTGCTGGTTCTTATACTCGAAGTATTTGCCGGTAGAGCCTTCATAATAAATAGGGCGTTCTTTGCCTGGCTTTGATGGATCGATGAGATCCTGAAATTCAATAGGCTGGTATTCAGCCCCGGGCTCTCTGTAATCACCAACCAAGTCATCACCCGGAATGTTATCATATACGTCGCTTTTCGGTAGATGCAGCGATTGCATATATGCTTGATCATCGGCACCCCAAAGTCGTTTTGTATTTAGCACGTTACTGAGATCGGCAAAAAGATCAATGCTCAATTTTCCAATATCAATTCTCTTGGAAAATCGCATATTGAGATTATAATAATCAACTGATTGTACATTATAGCGAATACCGAGACGACCTTTAGGATTCCAGGTAGCCCACCATCCTTCCTGCCAATCGAATAAAGTATTTAATATAAATCCGCCTAACACGTGGTGACCCCATAATTCCGGTCCAAAATCTTCAGGTGTGTAAACAGAAATATTTACTCTTGCATACGGTTGAGGAATAGGTCTATCCTGGTACAACTTTACAGTCTGGTCATCATATTTTTTTTGTTCAGCCGGGTTGTCATACTGTTCCTCACTCCCGAAATGACCTGAAGTGGTAACCTGGTATGTATAATTAGCGAATCCAGACCACCATTTACCAAAAGTTTTTCTTATTGTTAATTCAAATCCGCGAGTGTCGGAATAATTATTTGCTGATGTATTGCTGTAATTAATACTTGAGTTTGGTGATTTATATGTTGTAAAACCTTGTTGGTCAGTAACATCATTATAATACGCAGCTAATTGAAACAAAATCTCATTATCAATTGAATAGTCAAAACCAAGTTCGTATGAAATCGTTTTGGATAGAATCAAGTTTGGATTTCCAATGCTGGTAATATATTTATCATAATTTCGAGCTACTCTAAACATATTTTCATAATTAGGAACCTGCTTAAAGTGACCATAATTGAAGAACAGTTTTGTGTTTTCAGTTATGGGATGTGCTATTCCTAATCGAGGGCTTAACTGCCACTGAGGTTCAGTTTTTGCTTTGGGAAAAACTATACTGTTATCATATTCTGATGTATAAAACTGAGGATTAAATGGATCTACATCGTACCAATTGGTGTTTGAATTACTATAATCGAGGCGTAACCCGGCATTCAAAATAAATTCCTCTGTTTCAAGTTTGTCCTGAATATAGGCTGAACCTCTAACTGGAAATATTCTCATCTGAGTCCTGGCGCTGTATGCATCCTCACTATTCTGAGCCCATCCCATTGTTCCGAAATTTAAATCCAGGTCATTATAATTAAATTCAATTCCGGCTTTAACAAGGTTCTGAAAATTTACCTGGCTTGTAAAATCAGCTTTTATCGTAGTTGCAGTTACAACGCTATGGTCGCGCGCGCTTGACATTGCTCCGCCGCCTTTAATTATTATGCCAATATTTTGTGAATCATAGGGCCAGTAACCAAAAGGATTGCTGTCCTCATAAAATCCAGGGAGAACTTCATATTTGATTGAAGTGTCTCTAAGAGCGGACGGTTCAACTTTATAAGCCGCTCTAAAATGTTCTACAGAAATTTCATAAAAGGTTTTGGAACTGAGCGTATGAGTTAATTTGGCTGCGTAAGATCTATCTGTTATTTCTGATGGAGAAAAAACAGCATCTCCAAATAATCCACCTAAACTATAAATATCGCCGACGTATCCAACATTCCCGGCAATTTGATTTGGATAGTGGATGTAACTATACCATAAACCATCCCAATTGCCCCGCATCGAATAACGCTTGCTATTAAGCGTCGATAGACGTAAACGCATATTTTCTGTAATATCGGAATTTACTTGTACCGTCCATGTGTACTCTGTATAATCCGGGCGGGAAAGAGGCCAAATGAGCATATCACGGGTGCCAATATAAGATGCAAAAAATCTTAAATCGCCCAGCATCTCGCTAATGAATGGAACAGGACCGCCAAAGCCGGCATCGATATCATAATCCGGCTGGTCGTTTGGCTGTTTTTTCCTTATTTCATACTCAAACGCTCTTTGCGCACCTAAGGGCGCTAAATCATTATTAGGATTATTATCGGTGCATAGTAATCTTGATATTTCATTCCAACCTGCAAAAACCGGATATTGTCTGCGAGTATATTCATCCCAGGCACCGCTTTCTGTGCCTGTCCAGGCAACAGCATCATCGAAAAAGGGACGAAGTACATAAGACATCGGATCAGAGATATCCTTTATTTCCGGACTTCCATTCCAGTATTTTCTATGAGGCGGGCTGAATCTTGCCTGGAATCTAACCGAGTATCCTTTTTTGCTTCCTTCGCGTGATACAACATTCACAATACCATTCTGAACCTGACCATATTCAGCATTAAAACCGCCTCTTTCAATAGAGATTTCTTTTACTGAACTTAGCGCCACTTTGGTCACGGCTTCATTATTTCTCGGATCTCGAAGTGTAACATTATTTAGCATAAATAGTATTTTATCACTTCCACCGCCGCGAATATTGAAACCTCTGATACCTGCCTGCAGACCTACTACATCAGAAACATTCACAACCGGTAATTCCTTAATTTCGTTTGAAGAAACTGAAACTACGCTGGTTGCAACATCTTTTTTAATAGCTTTTCTTTCAGCCACTACCACCACATCACTAAAGTTGATGCTTTGAGATTCTATTTCTACATCAACTCTTGCTGTCTGATCAATGTGAACTCTAACATCTTCAATCGTAGTTTTTCGATATCCGATATAAGAAATCTGCAGCTCGTAGGTCCCTGGGGGTATATGTAAAATGGTATATTGTCCGTCAATATCCGAAGCAGAGCCAAAAGATGTTCCAACAACTACAATAGATGCCCCGAAAAGTGGTTCACCAGTTGTCTTATCTTTTATGATGCCGGAAATTTTACCCGTCTCTCCAGGAAAGATAACTGATGCGGATAAAATAATTATTAGCACTAAAGCTGAAAAAAACTGTTTCCTTTTTTTCATACACTTCTCCGCTGAGTTAAAAAACAAAGACTTTTAATCCGAAAAAGCTTTCTTAAATGGAAAGAAAGCCAAAGAAATAAATGATTTTCCGGGCGATAAAATAACTAATGCCATCAAATCTGATGTTTCTCTAATGTCCCAATAATGTTCGATAGCGTCCCAAAATCGCTAAACAATGTCCCATCAGCTGAAATCAATTACCAACCGTTAAAAATCAATTCAGCTTTTTTAATATTTCCAAATATTACTATCTTGGATTGTTCAAAAAACGAGAGATGATTGTTGGTATTATGAGATTTTCCCAAAAAATTTTTATTGTGATTGGAGTCTTCGCAGTATTATTTGATACCATTTATTCCCAAGGCTTTAATAGCAATCTGAAGTTTGTTAAATATTCTACAGGAATGGGATTATCCTCCAATAGTCAGAGCTGCATAATTCAGGATAAACAAGGTTTTATGTGGATTGGAACAGGCGAGGGTCTGAACAGATTTGATGGACGATCATTTAAAATATACAGAAGCGATCCGAAATCTAATACATCATTGAAGAGTAATATTATTACCTGTTTATATTGTGATAGTAATGGGCAGATTTGGATTGGCACGTATGGCGGAGGATTGAGCCGTTATAATAAAGAAAAGGATAATTTTATAACTTATACTTCTGACTCAAATAATCCAAGAGCGCTTTTAACTGATGAGATAAATGCAGTTATTGAAGATAAATATAAAAAATTATGGATAGGCACTACCCTTGGCTTACATCAATTTGATCAAAAAACAAATAGCTTTATTAGATATACTATCCCGTCCGGTCAGAAACCAAACTCAAGAACGATAGCAGATAATTCCATTAATTCAATTGCGCAGGATGATGATATAATATGGATTACATATGCTTCCGGAATTTTAACTGCTCTCAGTACAACTGAAATGTCATTTAAACATTACAAGTTGTTCGATGTCGGCAGTCATCAGGCTGCTGATTTTTCCGTTAATTCGATTGTTATTGATAAAAATCTTATCTGGATAAGCACATGGACAAAAGGCATCTGGATATTTGATAAAATAACCGGAAAAGCTCATCCATACGAAAAGGAAAGCAGCCAGTATATAAACTTTTTCTTCAAGGATAAGAACAACAGATATTGGTATAATCCTGAGGGCGGCGGACTTGTTTTGATTAATGATAATGATAAAGTTGAGTTTAAATTCAACGATTTTGATCCTTATAGTATATCCTCAAATTCTTTATCGGATATTATACAAGACAGACAAAATAATATTTGGATTACCAGTAAACAGGGCGATTTGAATTTCGCAGTTCTCAACAATCCATTTTACTGTTGGTACAAGAATCCAGGTTCACAACAGGGGCTTACAAATAATTTGGTTAATGCAGTAATTGAAGACACAAAAAAAAGAATCTGGATAGGATATGATGATGGTGGTATAGATATACTCGATGCAACGAGAACAAAACCAAAATATTATATCAAAGGAAATGAGTCGACCGGTCTGGGACCGGGACCGGTGATGTATATTTTCGAAAGCAGCGACGGGACGATTTGGGTAGGTAAATATCTCGACGGATTAAAAAAATATAATGAATCGACAAAATCATTCGTTTCTTATACTCACAATGATAATGATATTGAGACAATATCGGGTAATGATATTAGGTATATTGATGAGGACAGCCAAGGAAATCTTTGGTTGGCAATACATGGAGGCGGTTTGGATAAATTCATTCCGAAATCCGGTAAGTTTATTCATTACAGGAATGATTTTAATAGTCCTTCCACATCAATTGTACGGGATTGGACTTATACATCGCTTGTTGACAAAAATGATAATATTTGGGTAGGCACTGTCGCAGGTATTTCTATTGTTTCGGCAAATACGATCGCTGTAAAAAACTATGTCCCCCAAAGCGAAGAAAGATATAATTTAAGCAATTATATTGCCCAGTCAATTTATGTTGATTCTAAAGAGAACATCTGGATTGGAACAAATGATGGGCTTAATATAATAAATAGAGAAACCGATACAATTGGGAAATATTTCGTAAAAGATGGTTTGCCAGGCAATTCCATTACCGAGATACTTGAAGATGATCATAACAATATTTGGATTGGTACCGGCAAAGGATTATCGAGGTTCTCTCCTGAAAAGGGAAAGTTTCAAAATTTTTCGACATTAGACGGACTCATAACTGATAACTTTAAAGCTTCATTTAAAACATCAACTGGAGAAATGTATTTTGCAGGGAAAGGAGGCGTAAACCGTTTTCATCCGGATAGCATTCGTATAAATTATTATAAACCGCCTATATATATAACCGATTTTAAACTGTTTAATAAATCTGTATCCATATCAGATGATACCAAATCCGATGATTTTTCAATTTCACAGCAAATTGCCTATTGTAAGGAAATCGAACTTGCTTACCACCAGAATTTTATAACCATAGAATTTGTCGCTTTGAATTATCAAAACCTGGAAAAGAATCAATATAAATATAAGCTCGAAGGTTTCCAGGATGATTGGATTTCAGCCGGATACCAGCGCGAAGCTACATATACAAATCTCAGTCCCGGAGAATATACATTCAGAGTAATTGCATCAAACAATGACGATATATGGAATACTAATGGAGCCTCTTTAAAAATATTTGTTCATCCTCCCTTTTGGAGATCGTGGTGGGCATATGCTTTTTATTTATTAATCCTTCTTCTCCTGCTCTATGCTTTCAGAAAATTGATATTGCATGAAGCCGAAATTAAGAACAAACTCGAAGTTGAGGAACTTGAGATTAAAAAACTCCATGAAATGGATGCATTAAAAATGCACTTCTTCTCGAATGTGTCGCATGAATTTAGAACTCCTTTAACTCTCATTGTTGGTCCAATTGAAAAACTTTTAAAGAGCGCTAAGGATGAATCTCAAAAAATACAACTCAATTTAATTAAGCGTAATGCAAGCAGGCTTTTGAGATTAATTAACCAGCTAATGGATTTCAGAAAAATTGAAGAAGCAAAGCTCGAAATGAATTTTGAAAAAAGCGATTTAATTCACTTTATTAAGAATATCGTCGATTCATTCAGTCATGAAGCTATGGAAAGAGAAATTAATTATTCATTCAACCATACATACGCTTTTCTTGAAGTCTGGTTCGATGATGATAAACTCGATAAAATCATATTTAATATACTTTCAAATGCTTTCAAATTCACCCAAGATAAAGGTTCGATAAGTATTTCACTCGTTATTGATGAAGCGTTAACGATGCACCCCGACGTTGAGACTAAAAAAACAATCAAAATTAATGTTAAGGATTCAGGTATAGGTATTCCAAAAGAAGCTCAACAAAAAATTTTCGATAGATTCTACCAGGTTAAAAATTACATGAATACTCAAGGTACCGGCATAGGTTTATCTTTAACATTCGAACTTGTAAAGCTTCATAAGGGAAATATTTATTTGGAAAGTGAACCGAATGCCGGTTCAACATTTACGGTTGAACTTCCTCTCTGGACTGAAGAAAGTGAACTTCCGTCTATATCTTCAAGACATATGAATATAGATAAGGAACACGAGCCAAAAAAAATAATAGATAATAATCCGGAAATTATAACGCAACCTGTTAATGAAAATAATAACGAAAAGAATTTACCTCGTCTATTAATAATAGAAGACAATCCTGATATGAGGTTATATATTAAAAATGAATTTATAGATAGCTACAAAGTTTCTGAAGCGCCAAATGGAACAGTAGGAATTGAAACAGCTTTGGAAGAAATTCCTGATGCAATTATATGCGACGTTATGATGCCTGGTATTGAAGGTTATGAAGTCTGCAGAGAATTAAAACATGATGAGAAGACAAGCCATATCCCAATATTAATGCTTACCGCGAAAAGCTCGGAACAGCATACAATTGAGGGATTTGAAAGTGGCGCAGATGATTATGTGGCAAAACCTTTCAGTCCGGCAATATTGAAAGTAAGAATTAAGAGTTTGATAGAGTCAAGAGAATTACTTCGTAAAAAATTTATTAAAGATCCTTTCGCTGCAATTAAAGATTTCTCTCCTTCCAAAACTGATGAAGCCCTGTTAAAAAAAGCATATGCAATTGTTGAGCAGAACTTAAGTAATCCAAATTTTGGAGTTAGCGATTTTGCTTATGAAATTGGAATGAGCCGGACACAATTATACAGGAAAATAGATGCAGTAGCGGGTCAATCTGTAAAAGAATTTATAAGAATTATCCGACTGAAAAAAGCTGCTGAGTTGCTTGTTACAACAGATATGAATATTAATGAGATAGCTGAAAGAGTTGGATTCGGTTCACAGTCCTATTTCACAACTTCATTCACTGAATACTTTGGAATAAACCCATCAAAGTATGTTGAAAGCAAATAAAAGATAATTTAGGAGCCGTTTATAATTCTGGATAGATTATTGGAAACGCATATGATATGTTCTCAACAGTTAAGGCAGAATGAATGGCTAAGCGGAGTAAAACCAACTAACAGTTTACAAACCCAACCGAAATGTTGATTAGTCGAATCCGTAAAATAATCTCTGTTTTCTACATCGAAAAAAAGTCAGGTATTATTGTCCATCAGTATGGGGAGTGTAAATAATTTTGTGTAAATGGTTAAAGTAGAAAGAGAGGCTAAGCGGAGTGGAGCGTAGCGAAACGGAGCTTAGCCTCTCGAAAATCGCGCTTGCATTAGGCGAAAATATTTAACAAATTCTTTAACCATTATAAGGATTTACACAATGGAACTAACCGAAGAAATGA
>JAZDFC010000003.1:0-2557 GCA_043808235.1 bacterium | reverse complement strand
CGGCTTGTCTTCGGGTTTATAATAAGGATTTCCTTTTATTAATTCCCAGACTATCTCTCTTGACAACCATTGAGTGTCTCTCTCATATTTTCGCCAGTAACCTTTTGCGGCTTCATTAAATTCATATAGAGACGATTTTTTATATTTTTCGAGCGTCCAACCTAATTCACCAAGTGCAAACGACCTTAATTCTTTAAAGGTTGTTTTATTTTTTTTTTACTCTTACCTGATAGTTTAGTTATCTCGCCAAACAAACCGGTCATCTTTTCCAAAAACTCTTTCTGAGCCTCTTTAGAAATATGCTCGTTCCATAGAATAGCTTTTATCCGGTCATATTCAGGAGTTTTGTAATATTTCAATTTAGATTTTTCATAGCGATCTTTGCAAGCTGTTATATAACCCTGATAAAGCAACTCAACGGTGAAATCAAAATTATTCTTTTTCACCTCGTCACCTATCTGCCAGAATTCAATTCCAAGAGCCTTGCAGACAGCCTCAAGAGTACCTATATTAAGAGTTATATCGATCTCTTTCTCGAAAAATCCAAAGCCATATTTCCTCTTGAAAGCTAATCTCATTTTTTGAATAAGTAAATTGAGGAAGTTACCAGGTTAGTGGCAGCGGAATTTGTCCACCGCAAAGAAGCTGTCGCATCTGTCGCGGTTGCTGTCAGCGTGACAAGATTCAACCCGGCAATCAACGTCTCTTGATTCGAGATATAAGCAGATGTGTTATCCCAGAGTCCCACAGTCGGAAGTTGCCCTGATGTCATAGTTATCCGAACAAGCAATTTATAAATTCCTCCAGTTGCTATGGAAATGTCATTGCTTTCCACAATTGCAGCAGCAGAGCAAATAAGAGACGTAAAAGCAGTGCCTGATACGGTATGTGTTGTGTAAGTGTGATTTACTCCTGCATCAGGATCGGTCACAAGATTAATCCCTGAACAGATACATAGTTCGCCATTAATTTTCAGACTGCCGGCCAAAGTCATCGCGTTAGCCATCGGCGCATCAAAGGATAAAGAAGACATATCTGCCCATCCAAGAAGCGGATAGCCAAATCCCAGAATTGAAACGAGTAAGGATTCCTGGTTAAGGATGTAATCCATCAGGTTTTTTGCCGAAAGTACCGACGGAGTGTCAATAAGCAATCCTGTCCCGAATAAGGCATTGAAATCAATTTTTGCATTTTTCAGTCCTAAGATATGATTAGCCCATCCCGCCGAATCTTTACTCGTCGCATCCGGCAGGTCTATATCCATTGCAATAGATATCCCTTTCTGCATTGCTATTGCCACTCCGTCGGAATATAGCAATAGTACTGTTCCGCTGATTGCTGCCATTATGCTGCAAATAAGGCAAGAGCGCCATTACCAACAAAACTTCCCGAGAAAGTAATACCAGTTGCCAAATCACCTGTGACAACAAGACCTTTAATTGTTGCCAATCCCGTCCATCCGGCAGTTGCCACACCCACAATTTTCGGTATAAATGAACAAATAGTTGATCCTGTCTGTGCTATGAATGCAGCCATTAATTCATCGGGAGTTATTGTTGTCGCCGATGCCGATGTGTCATAGACACCATCGAAATCGATTGACCAGTTTTTATTCCCGACAAGATGCGCTAACCATCCTGCGGAATCTTTAGTTGTTACATCCGGGAGATCAACATCCACCTTTAAAGATGAATTTTTGCAACTGAAAAGCCTATTAGCTTCTACTGTCGTCGTCGTTGCTCCCTGAAATACTGCATAAGTTGTACCTGAAATTGCTGCCATTTTATTTGTTTTTTAAATTGTTATTGAATTATAAAATTGTACATATCTATTAATCTTATTTTGCTAATCCCTATTTCCTCCCCGGTTAAGGTGCTTAAACTTTCCGGTGTGAACTCCACTAATGTCTTCGATCCGCAAACGAAAACAGTTGACCGCGCCGGCTTTAAAAGTCCTCTCACTACATTCAAAATGCTTTGTGCTAATTTCATATCTCCTCTCTCTTTTGACTCATCGACAATATGAATCTGAACTGTACCATTGTAAATGAATGAATCTTTCGTGCCATCCTCTGCCTGAATGACGTTTCCGACAAAAACATAAGTTACTGCCGCCGGTTTTGGTATTGATTTGTAAATCGGGTAAGTAACATCAGCGCTTGCAACCGTCCCGGCAAGTGTCCCCGTTGCCGCTGTTATTGTTGTTGCTCCTGTAAATCCCGTCCCTGGTGTTAATGCTGTGAAAGTTAAAATAGCCCCTGACGATGTGATTACCGTTCCCGCTGCCAAATAGGCTGGTGTATTGGCCGTGACAAAATCAGAGGCCGTGATAGTTAATGAAGTATGCCATGTGGCTGTTTTGGTTATTCCGTTATTTAAAATAGTCGCCGTCCCTGAAGTGCCGGACAAAGTGATATTATCAACTTCTTTAAATATAAAGTTATTTAAAACATCATAAATGCCATCAATTAAATCATAACTAATATCGACATGTCCTACACTCATCTTTTTATCTTATTCAATTCCGTTATTACCCGTTCCCTGAATTTCTTCGCCTG
>JAZDFC010000002.1:0-23693 GCA_043808235.1 bacterium | reverse complement strand
TATTTGAATTTATTTATTTTTCAAGGCCAGATAGTAAGATTTTCGGTTCGAATGTTGATAAAATAAGACGAAAACTTGGTAAAGTTTTAGCCCAAAATCATCCGGTTACTGATCCCGATGACCAAAAAGTGATAGTCATCAGTGTCCCTGATAGTTCAAATACCGCTGCTATTGGATATCAAAACCAACTGCTAAAACAGGGTATAAATTCAAAATTAGAGATAGGCTTAATTCGAAGCCATTATATCGGTAGAACATTTATTCAGCCGGAGCAATATAAAAGAGAATTAGGTGTAAGAATCAAGTTTAATACTGTGAAGGGTGTTTTAGAAGGTAGAACAATTGTATTAATAGATGATTCAATTGTGAGAGGAACTACATCCAGACAATTAGTCAGTTTGATCAGAGAAGCAAGACCGAAATCTATTCATTTACGAATTTCATCTCCACCTATTCTTTTCCCTTGTTACTACGGCATGGATTTCCCTTCCAAAGAGGAATTGATTGCAAATAAATTCAATTCTGATATTGAAAAAATGAGAGAATTTCTTGGGGTGGATAGTTTAGAATATCTAACTCAAGATGAAATGTTGAGTGCCATGCTGGACCATAAAAGGGAGCATTTCTGTACGGCATGTTTTCCGGGAAATTATCCAACTTTGATTGATAAATCATTTAAAAAAGATGAACATGAAATTTAGATTCATTTTTCTCCTTCTTCTAACTCCAATCAGTTTTACTTTTTCTCAGATTTCTTTTTTTATAAAAATTAAAAAGCCTGTTGATATAAATTTATCGGTAATTAGCAATTCAATAAACCAGATAAATATTTCCTACAATACTTATAATAAATCTAGTAATTATATTATATTAAAACCTCTTAGCTATAGTAATATTGAAAATGATTTAGGAATATTTCTTATAACATGCTCTGATTCAATCACAAAAGAATCATTTATTAATGAAGTATTTTCAAAGGGTGTACTTGAATATTCTCAAGACATCAATACATATAAAACCGATTCTTTTTCAAATGATAGCTTACTGAGTATGCAATGGGGATTGGAAAAGACTAATACGTTTGAATCATGGAAATATAGTAGAGGTGATCCCAATCTGATTATTGGTATTATTGATACTGGAATCGAAGATACTCATCCGGATTTAACCAATCAGATCTATGTTAATTATGGTGAAATGGGACTCGATACAAATGGATTAGAAAAAAGAAACAATGCTGTTGATGATGATAATAACGGTTTTATTGATGATTTTAGAGGATGGGATTTTACTGATAGGGAAGGCTTTCCAATTGATCCAACATTTGGAGATAATTTGGGGTGGGATAATTTCCCTGCGGATGAATCTGGTCATGGAACTGGTGTAGCAGGAATAATCGGAGCAGAGTTTAATAATTTATATGGTATCACTGGTATTGCCCCAAATTGTCAACTTCTAAATCTACGTGCGTTTGATAAAAATGGAGAAGGTGAAGAAGATGATGTCGCTGCAGCCATATTATATGCAATAGATATCGGTGTTAAAGTAATAAATATGAGTTTTGGTGATGATAGTTATTCTCAAGTATTAAAAGATGTTATAGACTATGGTTATACAAAAGGTGTAATATTTATAGGAAGTGCGGGGAATACTTCATCTCAATTACCACATTATCCTTCCAGTTATCCGGGAGTGATCAGCGTTGGAGCTACTACTCAAAATGATTTTTTAGCCTCTTTTTCGAATTATGGCTCAACAATAGATCTTGTTGCTCCGGGTGTCGAAATAATGACAACTGATTTAAGTGAATCATATAAACCAATTAGCGGAACATCTGCTTCTGCTCCTTTTGTAACCAGCGCGGCTGCTCTTTTATTGTCAAAAAATTTGGCATTAAAGAATGATGAGATCAAGCAAATCTTAAAAACTACATGTGATGATATTGAGAGTCCAGGTTGGGATATAAAAAGCGGCGCAGGAAGATTAAATATTGCACAAGCATTAGGGATTGGTGCCCCTTCAGTTGTAGATTTTATTTCACCAATTCAAGATTTTGCTACTGATAACTCAAGTATTGATATTGTTGCAACGATTCTTTCACCGTTATTTAAGGGATATTCATTGTATTATGGTATTGGATTAAATCCGGATGGATGGAATACGCTAATTAGTAATTACCCGTATCAAGTTTCAAATGAAAAGATCTATACTCTCTATGTTAATAATTTAGTTGATACATCCTACACATTGCGATTATCTCTCCAATTAACAAGTGGGCAAACTTTAGAAGAACGGGTGAACTTTTACATTGATCATACAGCTGCTAATTCATATCTGATAAATTTGGGAACAGCATTTTATGGTGAGACCTCAACCATATTCGCTTCGATATTTACGAATGAAAAATCAGTGGTTAATTTATTTTATAGAAAAAAAGGAATGTCAGATTTCAATAAAATCTCACTTGATGGATTTACAATAAATAATAAATTTTTTAGTCAGCAGCATTTTGGATTTGTGCCCAAGTATATAATTCAATCTGATGTAACATACGAGGTATTTTTTCAGGTGGTAAATCAAGCCGGATTGATATCCAGCATAAAAGACAATGATTCGTTTTTTGAAGTCACTACTTATAGTAATTTTACAAGTGCGCCTTATAATAAATTAATGTATTCGCTTTCACCAGGGAGAATATATCCCGAAGCTGTAGAAATATCCTCTCAAAGCATGAACCAGATATTTGCTAATTACTCGAATGATAATGGATATTACTCATTTTTATTCACACTTAACGGTAATGATTTTATTAAAATAGATTCTTTGATAAACCGAAGACCAAAGTCTATTGGCGATTTCAATAATAACGGGAGAATTGAATTATTGAATTTATATTCGAGGAACGGTTATATTGATGAGCAGAATGATAGTGTATCTTCCAAATTCACGAACACTTATTCTGATACGACGGGTAATTTTTGGCCTGCCTATGCTGGAGATATTGATGGCGATGGTTTTACTGAAATAATTTCTATCAATAAAGATGATAGAATTCTTGATGTTAGAGAAATGAATCAGAATTCAGAATTAGTTCTGGAAAGTCAATTGTCAAATTTTTCTACGTCGGATGATTCGGGTATTTTTGGCTCCCAAAATGTTTTCGGTCAACCAAATTTAATCATCGATAAAATTGGCGGAACAAATAAAGAGAAGATATGGACCGTTGATAGAGAAGGGGATATAATAAGTTTTAATATAGATGGAATAGACACTTACTCCAACGGGGAAGTTTTAAAAACCTACTTTTCCGGAGAGAACGGATTAATTACTTCGGGGGATTATGATGGCAATGGTGAAAAAGAAATAGGAGTTTTACTTAAGTCAACTGATGAATTAAATATTGCGCCTTTCAATTTATTAATTGTATTTAATTTTCTCGGTGATTCTCTGAATATAATTTATTCCACTGCATTTATTGATCCTTCGGCTTCATTTTTACCGCAACAGTTTGCTAAAGGAGGAAGTTGTATTCGTTTCGCCGATATTGACTATGATGGCACCGATGAATTGATAGTATTGGCTTTTCCATACACGTATATCATAAAAAGAGTAAATGCTGACAACGTTGTTATCCATTATGATGAAAATACAAACTGGGAATTAAATGAATCTTACAAAAGTATATTTATTGGCGATCTAAATCAGAATGGCATCAGTGAAATAGCTCTTCCAAAGATAGATAAAATATTCTTCTATGAATTTGCAAACATAAATAAGCCAAATGCACCTTCAAATTTATCGGGATATAGTATTGACAGTACAACAATATTTTTAGCTTGGAACGGTGATTCTCCACAATATTTTATTTATCGACAAGATAAAAACGGATCGTCTATTCTTTACGACTCGACCAATTCAAACAAATATATTGATACCGTCTATGAGACTAATGAATGGTATTATTATAGCATCGCGGCTTCTGATAATTCTTTTGAAAATCATTTATCAGTGCAAAGTAAAACCATGCCTATTTATGCCCATAAGCCAGCTCATGCAGTCGATGTTAAAAATGTTGGGAATAAAAACATTCAGATTACATTCTCAGAAAAAATCAGAAAATCTGTTGAAAATATTGAAGCATTCAAGCTTTCCACTGGGGATGTCCCTCGGACAGTACTTGCAGCTTCAGAATATTCCTATCTTTTAAATTTTGATACAGATTTTGAAAACGGAAATTCTCAATTAATTATTGATGGATTGAAAGACTATTATAATTCACCGATTCAAAGAGATACATTATATTTTACAGTTATGATAACGCCTGCTGAAAAGGAATTTTTCATCTCTTATTTTGAGATTGTGAATCCTTACAAGGTTAAGATTGCATTTAATTTGGATTTAGATCCTACATCATTTCAGGATAAAGAAAACTATTCTTTTAATCCTGAAAACAAAGTAAAAGTCACAGAATTTGATTCGGATGATCCAAAAGTTATTTGTCTCACTTTGGAAAATCCTGTAGGTTCAATCGGTAAAGAATATATTTTGAATATTTTTGATGTTTATTCTTCCGATATTTCGGGCAAGATTTTAGTTAACAATGGAGCCGGAAGTGTAATTGTTCTCAGTTCGCATTCGAAAAATTTAGCTGATATTTTTGTCTATCCGAATCCAGTCAATTGTTCTTTACAAGATAAAATTACTTTTGCTAACCTTACAAAATATGCTGAGATCATTATTTTTACGATCAATGGTAAAAAGATAAAAACACTTTCGGAAAATGATGGTAACGGAGGTACTGATTGGGATTTGAGAGATGAGTTTGGAAATATGATTGGGAGTGGAATCTATTTGTACCGGGTAACTTCCTTTGACGAGGATGGCAATAAACTTGAAGAAATAATAAAAAAATTAGCTGTAATAAAATGAAATTAAAATTCTCAGAAATAAATACTATTTCAAACTACATTAGTTTTTTTAGATTATTACTTGGCATACCTATCTTCTTTCTTTTGGATTACATTCATATCGACTATTCGTATAGACTATTATTAATTGGGTTCTATTTTATCGGGTACGTTTCCGATTTATTAGATGGATATTTAGCTCGCAAATTGAACCAAATTAGTGAATTTGGAAAAATAATAGATCCGCTTGCTGATAAGATTTGTGTTGGAATTGTTGTGTTTAAAATGTACTTAATCTCCGAAATCCCGGATTATTATTTCTGGATAATAATTATGCGGGACGTTCTAATATTTACAGGAGGAATACTTATAAGTAAAAAAATCGGGAGAGTGTTACCCTCCAATTTATTAGGAAAATTGACCGTCACATCAATTGGGATTTTTTTGATAGTTGTAACTCTCGGAGTTCAAGAAGATCAATGGTACTATACATTAACTCTCTATTTAAGTTTGATCATGAGTTTTGCTTCTGTAATTGGTTATTCAATTCGCGCATTTGATGTTATTAAATGGAATAAAGATGAAACTTTTTAAAAACATAAATTATGAAAAATTAAAAAACGGTCTTTCAAAAACGCGTGATAAAATTTTTAATAGAATATCAGAAACATTAAGCGGTAAGGCAGTTATAGATGAAAGTGTCCTCGATGAGTTGGAAGAAATCTTAATCTCCGGTGACATTGGTTTTGATATCGTGAATAGAATTATCGAACAAACAAGAATATCGCTTAAAAAAGAACAGGGTAGAGATAAAGAATCAGTTCTTCAAACTTTGAAGGAGGAATTAACAAAAATCCTATTGTCACAAAAAAGTAGTTCTTCAGAGTTTGAAATATTTGCTAAATTCAAACCAACAGTTATATTAATTGTGGGCATTAATGGCGCTGGAAAAACAACAACAATTGGGAAATTAGCACATAATTATAAAAATGCTGGTCTGAATGTGATAATTGGAGCAGCTGATACATTTAGAGCTGCTGCAAATGAGCAACTTGAGATTTGGGCTAAAAGAGCGGGAGTAGAACTTATTCAAAAATCATCGGGTACAGATCCCTCATCAGTTGTTTATGATACACTAGAAGAAGCATTAAAAAGAAAAATTGATGTTGTTTTAATTGATACAGCCGGAAGGCTTCATACAAAAATAAATTTAATGGATGAACTAAAAAAAATTAAAAAAGTAGCAAGCAAAATTCTTGATTACGCACCAAATGAAGTACTATTAGTAGTTGACGGAAACAATGGACAGAATGCAATCATCCAGGCTCGTGAGTTTTCCAAGTATACTGATTTAACAGGACTGATAGTTACCAAATTAGATGGCACTGCAAAAGGTGGAGCACTTTTTCAAATCTCATCAGAATTAAAGATTCCAGTCCGGTATATTGGAGTAGGTGAGGGAATCGAGGATCTGCAAACCTTTGATCCTACAGAGTACGTTAATGCATTATTTAGTAACTAATTTTTTATTAAACTCTAATGAATAGTTTTCATTTTATTGTTAATCCGATTGCTGGAAAAGGAAATGGCTCAAGAGCTCTTAAACAAATCAAGAGTCACTTGGTAGGAAAAGATATCAGATATAAAATCTCGGAAACTAAGTATCGGGGACACGCTCGTGAACTTGCTGCTTCTGAATCAAAAGGATTTGATAATATTATCTCGGTTGGCGGCGATGGCACATTAAATGAAATAATAAACGGAATAGATTTATTTTCAGGAATTAATCTTGGAGTAATCCCTGTCGGTTCCGGAAATGATTTTGCGCTTAATTTACATATTTCCAAAGATATTGCTGAGAATCTTAATCTTATTTTAAATAAGGAAAAGTCAACTAAGAATTTTAAAATTGGTTTAATTCAATATCAAGAAGATGGTTGGTCCAATGATAATTTGGTTGAACATCGATTTATAAATTCCCTTGGAATTGGATTTGATGCTTTCGTGGCTCATTTAAATCAATCCAATAAAGTTCTTAGTGGAATATTTTCATATATCTATGCTATACTGAAAGCAGTAATTCATTATCAGCCCATAAATATTTCCGCGAAAATTGACAATCAATTGATTGAAGGAAAGAAACTATTAATTGCAATAGGAAATGGTAAAACAAGTGGTGGCGGATTTTATCTTACTCCTCATGCTGAAATCGATTCTCAAACCTTTGAAATTTGCTTTATCGATTTTGTAAAAAGGTTTAAGTTAATACGGTCTTTACCGATGGCAATATTTAATAAAATCGAGACCGTAAAAGAAGTAACTTTGAAATATTTTCAGCATGCTGAAATAGAAATAGAAAATCCTTATTTTATACATACTGATGGTGAAATAATATCTACAAAAGTTATATTTGCTAGAATAAAAAGCTTAGAGACTAATATAAAAATCATTATTAAAAATAATCTTTGTACTCAGAATAAATAAATAGGTTTTTGAATAGAATATAAATAGACTTTGTGGGTACGAATTTAGGGATTATATTTTTCGATGAATGATTTGTTTTCTTTGCAAAAGAGAAGACGGTAGTTTACATAATATACATTATAGGAGTTATTGCAATAGTCATGAGTAAAATATTCGTTGTTGATGATGAGATCCAAATATGTGAAAGTCTCAAGATGATTCTTGAATATGAAAATTATTCTGTTGATTCCACAACTAATCCTCTTGAAGCAAAAGAAATTATTACCAATGTAAGATTTGATGCAATTCTACTTGATATCCAAATGCCTGAGATGAATGGTTTCGAACTATTGAATTATATCTCAACTAATTCACTCAACTCATCAGTTATTATTATATCTGCTCATAGTAATCTTGAAAATGCTGTCAAAGCAACTAAACTAGGTGCATTTGATTTTATAGAGAAACCTATTGATCGAGAAAAATTACTCATAACCATTCGAAATGCAGTCAAACATTCTCTTTTAGAACGTGAAAATGAAGAATTAAAGAAGACTGTTTCGTATTCCGATACAATTATAGGGATTAGCTCATCAATTAAAAGCATTTTGGATACAGTTGAGATAGTTGCAAAAACCGATGTTAGAATATTAATTACCGGTGACAACGGCACTGGGAAAGAATTGATAGCACGTGAATTACACAAAAGAAGTATTCGTGTTAAAAATGAAATGATCGAGGTTAATTGTGCAGCAATCCCAAATGAGCTCATTGAGTCTGAATTGTTTGGTCATGAAAAAGGATCATTCACCGGAGCAGCAAACCAGAGAATTGGAAAGTTTGAACTTGCCGATAAAAGTACGCTCTTCCTGGATGAAATTGGAGATATGAGCTTGCAGGCGCAAGCAAAAGTACTTAGAGCTATCGAAGATGGTCAAATTGAACGAGTTGGCGGAAATAAAAAAATAAAAGTTGACGTCAGAATAATTGCTGCTACGAATAAGGATTTGAAGGAGCAAATAAGTCTTGGTAATTTTAGAGAAGATTTATTTCATAGATTAAATGTAATACCGATTCATATTCCCCCTTTGCGGGAAAGAAAAGATGATATTCCGCTTTTAGTAGAATATTTCACTAAGCAGATTTGCGAAAAAAATAAATTCCCATTAAAATCTTTTCATAAGAGAGCTGTTGAGCTGTTAAAATCTTTTGAATGGACAGGAAACATTCGTGAGTTACGAAATTTTATCGAACGTATAATAATTATGACTACCGAAAATGAAATAACCGAAAAAGATGTTTTACTGTTTTTACCTGCCACGAGTTCAAAAATTAATGACATTCTTGATGTTTCCAATTCCTTCCAACAATTTAAAGAGAAAGCCGAGAAAGCATTTATTCTAAAGCAGTTAGAAGCAAACAATTGGAATATTAGTAAAACCTCTGAAATTTTAGAAATACAGAGAAGTCACCTTTATAGTAAAATGAAAAAATATGAAATTGATAAGGGGAGATAAATGGGAAATACAATATTTTCAAAAATAATTAGTCGTGAGATTCCTGCAGATATCGTTTTCGAAAATGAGAACGTCATAGCATTTCGGGATATAAAGCCACAAGCTCCTGTTCATATTTTAGTAATACCGAAGTTAGAAATTCCATCAATTAATGATGTGAAAACGCCGGAGCATAATCATTTATTGGGTCAATTATTCGATGCTGCAAACGAAATAGCCAAAGCTGAAAATATTGCAGAAAATGGATTTCGTATAGTTATTAATAGCGGTAAAGATAGCGGTCAGGAAGTTTTACATCTACATTTGCATCTGCTTGGTGGAAGAAAAATGACTTGGCCTCCGGGCTGATCAATGTAAAACTGCCCTTCTTCCTATGTCTTTTCTGTAGGTTATTCCAGTGTAATGTATTTTAGGAATTTCACTATAAACTATTTTTATACATTCACTTATATCATTCGATTTTATAAAAGAAGTTATGCCGAGTACCCTTCCTCCATTAGTAACGATTTTTTCCTTTTGTAATTTTGTTCCGGCGTGGAATTTAATTATATGATTATCAGTTATTTTTTCAAGTCCAGTGATTTCATAACCATTTTGATAAGAACCAGGATACCCAGCCGATGTTGTAATTACACATACGGCGCTTCCATTATTATAAGTGACTGATTTCTTCGCTATTCTTTTATTAGCAGCCGAAGAGAGTAATTCCAAAAAATCACCTTCTAAGAGAGGTAAAACCACTTGTGTTTCGGGATCACCAAAGCGACAATTAAATTCTATAACTTTGGGACCTTTTGCCGTAAGCATTAATCCGCAATACAGGCATCCTACAAATACGGAGCTATCATTCTTTAATGCTGACAAAGTTGGTTCTATAATTGTTTTCTCTATTTCACTTATTAAATCTGAATCAACAACTTTCGCCGGTGCATAAGCTCCCATCCCACCGGTATTTGGTCCCATGTCATTATCGTAAGCCCTTTTATGATCTTGCGAAACAGGTAATACAACAAAATCAGTCCCATCAGTAATCGCAAAAACAGAGGCTTCTTCCCCTTCGAGGAATTCTTCAATTACTATAGTTTCTCCGGACTTGCCGAATTTATTTTTTGTGAAACAATTCTCAATCGCAATTTGAGCCTCATCAAAATTATTGCAAATTATAACCCCCTTCCCCGCTGCTAAGCCAGTTGCCTTTATTACAGTAGGATATTTACAGACTTCTAAATATTTCAATGCATCAGTAATTTGGTCTTTTTTAAAAACGTTAAAATCAGCAGTTGGAATTAAATTGCGCATCATCAAATTTTTTGCATATGATTTATCACCTTCAATTCTTGCTGCCCTTGATGTTGGACCAAAAACTTTAAATCCCGAATTTTCTAATAAATCAGTAAGCCCATTTACAAGTGGTTGTTCAGGACCAATAATTATCAAATCAATTTTATTCTCTTTACAGAATTCAAGAATTTTAGTTGAGTCGTTGACTTCAATACGAATATTCTTTCCTAATTCGGCAGTGCCGGGATTACCTGGTAAAATGAATAATTCGGTCAATTGTGGACTTTGTTTTAACTTCCAGGCAATTGCGTGTTCTCTTCCCCCCGAACCAATCAGTGCAACATTCATCTTTGTTCCTTCAAAAAAAACTGAAATTCCGTAGTTATTTGCTCTGTTAAAAATATACGATTATGCCTTTCAACAAAGTCAAGATTTGGTTTAGGTAATACTTTGTTCTGGTATGCTTCATAAATTAAAATTAATTGCTTTTTTATCTCAGTTTTATCATCGGGAGGACAAATAAATGCGGCTCCATATTCCTCTACTGCAAACTTGGATGCTCCTTCCGGCAAGCACGCAAGAATAGGTTTTCTTGTATTAAAATACTCATATAATTTACCGAGAGAAATTGTATCCATACCTTTACCAACACCCAGCATAACCCAAAGAATGTCGCTTGCCATGATATGTTTGATTACATGATTATGCGATAAATATTCATGCTCTATTACATAATGTTCTAAATTCAATTTCTTGACAATCTTTTTATTCTCGGTTCTAAAGTGCCCAATAAAATGAAATTCAAATTTACTTGCAATTTCAGGTCGTTCATTCAATAATTCCCTCAATGAGTGCAGTAAATATTTAGGAGTAATATTTTCATAAAAGATACCTGCATAAGTAATTCTGATTTTATCATCTTCACGTTTGAATGGTGGATTTTTCTCGAAGTCTTCCGGATCGTAACCATGCGGAACAATATCAACATCTTTGAAAGAGAGAAATTGATATTGTTTCAAAATGACTTCCTTAATTTTTCTATTGGTAACAAAAACCTTGTCAGCTTTTCTTAAAGCATTATATTCCAACTTCTTATGTTTGTAAAGATGATAGGGAGTTGGAATAAAACTGAATTGATTCCCCACCCACAAATCCCGATAGTCAACAAACAACGGGATTTTGAATTCTTCCTTTAACTTAGCTGCATAAACAAACGAAGAGAAAGGAGGTATCGTAACAAAAATTGCATCGAACTGATTTTGCTGCAATAATTCTCTTGATTTGATATATGCTGCTTTTGCCCATGAAATTTTATTATCCGGAATAAACAATGTTTTACTGATTTTACTTAGAAACTTTCGTATGAATTCACGCGGCATTTTAAGCGTTCCCAATGCGGCAAGAAATGATCCTGGATCCAAAGCAGAGGTTCGAATAATTTCAATATCTGATTCTTCCGCTTCCATTAATAGCGATTCATCATGAGCATAGTATGCAGTAGCGCCAGCAGTTACAACTGTTGGCTTCCAATTAAATTTGGACATATATTTCGTAAATTTTAGAGTTCTTTGAACTCCGCTTAATCCCATCGGTGGAAAATAATAAGCAATTACAAGTACTTTAAACATATTTTCAAATGTCTCGCTAGTTTATTTTGACTGATAATTTGGAGATTCTTTAGTGATAATAACATCATGCGGATGACTCTCACGCAATCCAGCAGCCGATATCTTAACAAATTTTGTTTTTGTCTTGAGCTCTTCAATATTTCTGGCGCCGCAATAACCCATGGCGGCACGCAAACCGCCGACAAATTGATAAATGCTATCGGCTAAAGAACCTTTATATGGAACTCTTCCTTCAACACCTTCCGGAACAAGTTTTTTAATATCATCTTCCATATCCTGGAAATATCTATCTTTACTTCCTTCCTGCATTGCGCCTAATGAACCCATACCTCTATAAACTTTAAAACTACGTCCCTCGAATAGCTCTTTTTCTCCAGGCGTTTCATCTACACCGGCAAGCATTCCGCCCATCATTACTGTATCCGCGCCGGCAGCAATTGCTTTGGCAACATCACCCGTTTGTTTAACACCTCCATCGGCTATTACTGGAATTCCTGTCTTCTTAATCGAATTGTGTACGTTCATTACTGCAGATATTTGCGGAACTCCAACTCCGGCTACAACTCGCGTAGTGCAAATTGAACCGGCTCCTATTCCAACTTTTACAGCATTAACTCCGCAATTAATTAATTCCAACGCCGCTTCGCCGGTAACAATATTGCCTGCAATCAATTGCAAATCTTTGAATTTTTTTCTTATCTCTCGAATTGTTTTTAATACTCCATATGAATGTCCGTGAGCAGTATCTACAGCTATAATATCAACATTAGCATGCACTAAAGCCTCTACTCTTGCCATTGTATCTTTTGAAACGCCTACTGCACCGCCGACTCTTAATCGTCCAAGTTCATCTTTACATGCATGCGGGAATTTCTTCTTTTTAGAGATATCTTTAAATGTAATAAGTCCACGTAAAATTCCGTATTTATCAACAACGGGTAATTTCTCTATTCTATGTCTCTGTAATATTTTTTCAGCTTGCTCAAGTGTAGTTCCAATTGGAGCTGTAACAAGATTCTCCTTCGTCATCATTTCTTTTATTGGGAGTTTTAAATTCAATTCGAAGCGTAAATCGCGATTAGTGAGTATTCCAATCAATTTGAATTTATCATCAACAATAGGGATTCCCGATATTCTGTATTTAGTCATCTGACTGATTGCATCTTCTATTGTATTCTCAGCATTTAGCGTAATGGGATTATGAATCATTCCGCTCTCAGAACGCTTAACGCGATCAACTTCTTCAGCTTGTTTTTGGATAGACAAATTTTTATGAATGATTCCGATGCCGCCTTGGGAAGCCATTGCTATTGCCATTTCAGATTCTGTTACGGTATCCATGGCTGCTGAAAGGAATGGAATATTCAGTTTTATTTCGCGGGTTAAATACGAATGAATATCCGTCTCCCGCGGTAATACTTTTGATTTGGCAGGCAATAAAAGGATATCATCAAAAGTTATTCCTTCAAATGCTATTTTACGATTTTGCATAAACACCTCGGATATTCATTAATAGTTTTTTATTCAAAAGCCGAAATGCCGGTGATATCTTCACCTAAAATCAGAGTATGCATTTCATGCGTTCCTTCGTAAGTTTTAACTGATTCCAGATTGGCCGAATGCCGCATTACAGGATATTCATCCAAAATTCCGTTGGCTCCTAATATTTCTCTTGCAATACGTGCAGCCTCAAGGGCTTTATCGCAATTATTTCTTTTAGCCAAAGAAATGTGAGTGTGCCTAATTTTTCCGTTATCTTTCATTTTTGAAAGATGATAATTCAACAATTGAGCCTTTGTAATTTCCGTAAGAATGTAAACAAGTTTTTCCTGCGTCATTTGAAATGCAGCAATTGGTTTTCCAAATTGTATTCTCGATTTAGCATAGTTGAGTGCAGTATCATATACAGCCATCATCGAACCAACAACACCCCATGCAATTCCGAAGCGAGCTTGATTTAAACACATGAGCGGAGACTTTAATCCGCCGCTTTTTGGTAAAATATTTTCTTCGGGAATAAATACATCTTGCAATATCAATTCCGAAGTAACTGATGCGCGCAATGAATGTTTACCTTTCATCTCCGGTGCTTCAAATCCTTTAGTCCCCTTCTCAACAAGAAAACCTTTTATCTCTCCATTTAACTTTGCCCAAACGACTGCAACATCAGAGATTGTACCATTTGTTATCCACATCTTTGCGCCGTTTAAAATATAACCACTGTCAACTTTATCAGCACGAGTTATCATTCCGCTCGGATTGGAACCGTAGTCAGGTTCGGTTAATCCGAAGCAACCTATTTTCTCACCTGATGCTAATTTAGGCAGCCAGTAATCTTTTTGTATCTCACTCCCAAACTCATGAATTGGATACATCACTAATCCACTTTGCACGGAAGCAAAACTGCGAATACCGCTATCCCCTCTCTCCAACTCTTGCATTACCAAACCGTAAGCAGTATTGTTCATTTCCGCACAACCGTATTTTGCCGAAAATGTTATGCCGAACAAACCAAGCGATCCCATCTTTGGAATAAGTTCTGTCGGGAAAGTTCCTTTGCGGTAATTCTTTTCGATTATCGGGATAACTTCTTCTTCAGTAAATTCTCGTACCGTATTCCGCACTAAAATTTCATCTTCCGAAAGAAGTTCTTCTAAATTGTAATAATCTACTCCGTAAAACTTACTCATAACTATCGCCTTTCATTAAAAGGAAAATTCATTCGACATTGCTCTGTGCAAATACATCAAGTATCTCTTCGTAGGTATAACCCTTACTTGCGAGATATGAATATAATCTCTGTTTAATTTTTTTCGTCTCAACGTTCCTTTTCTGCAAAGATTGGATTTTTTTTGCAGCTAAATTTAGTGCATTTTCTTTTAAAAGTTCAGTCGATTGATGGGATGAAATACATTCTTTTATTATTTCGCCCGAAATGCCTTTGAGAATAAGCTGTGATTTTATTTTATCAAGGCCTAGTTTCTTTCTGCGAATTTTTTCTTCAGTAAACTTTTCGGCAAAATCTTTATCGTCTAAATATTGGCCCTGCTTCAAACTCTCAATAGTTTCATCAATTATTTGCTTATGAAAATATTTTCTGCTTAATTTTTGTTTTAGCTCTTTTTCAGAATGAATCCTTCTTGAAAGGAGACGAAACGAAGTTTCTCTAATTGCAAACTTTTCATTCTCTATTTGAAGCAGCCCAATTTTTTCTTCAGTTAGTTCGTCTCCTTTTTTTAATCCGTTCTTTACTACAATCTCGTACCTGATTTCGAATTCAGTTCCGTCATCAGTTAATATTTCTACGTTATTTCCGTTCTTTGTTAAAGACGATATTTCCATTATTTACTTTTTTTTGGTTTCGGTTCCTCTACCGGAGCTTCGATTGATTTCTCTTCTACAGTCATTCCGAGAGCTAATTTCACATCCCGTTCTAATTTATCTAAAATTTCCTTGTTATCATTTAAATTCTGTTTGAATTGTTCCCTGCCCTGAAAACGGTCTTCGCCGTAAGAAAACCATGAGCCGGATTTTTTAATAATATTTTTTTCCGTTGCAAGGTCAATTAAATCGCCGGTTTTGCTTATTCCTTCGTCATACATAATATCAAATTCCACCTGCTTGAAAGGCGGAGCGACTTTGCTTTTCACAATTTTAACACGTGTTCGGCTGCCTGTGACTTCTTCACCTGATTTAATTGAAGATATTCTCCTAATATCGATACGAACCGATGCATAAAATTTTAAAGCATTGCCGCCGGTTGTAGTTTCGGGATTACCGAACATGACGCCAATTTTACTACGCAATTGATTCGTAAATATTACACACGTTTTTGAGCGATTTACCGCGCCAGTAATTTTTCTTAAGGCCTGGGACATTAATCTCGCCTGAACACCCATTTGTGCATCTCCCATCTCTCCTTCAATTTCTGATCTTGGAACGAGTGCAGCAACAGAGTCAATTACTATTACATCAAGAGCATTGCTTCTTATTAATGTATCAACTATTTCGAGTGCTTGCTCACCGTAATCCGGCTGCGAGATTAACAAATTATTTACATCAACATGAAGACGTTTTGCATAATTAATATCGAGTGCATGTTCCGCATCAATGAACGCAGCTAGACCACCGGTCTTTTGAGCTTCAGCTATTATATGCAAACAAAGTGTTGTTTTACCGGATGATTCCGGTCCAAATATTTCTACAATCCTTCCTCTTGGAACTCCGCCAATTCCAAGTGCGTTATCAAGTGAGATAGCGCCGGTAGGAATGCAATCAACCTTATTGATGACACCATCGCCCAATTTCATAATTGAGCCTTTACCGTATGTTTTTTCAATACTATAAATTGTGTCTTCTAATATCTTCATACGCGCTTCTTTATCGTTTGCCATTATTACTCCTTCTTTAAATCAATTTGAATGTTTCAATTCTTTTATATACCGAACCTTTCGGTAATAACTCACTTTTAATCAACGAAATATTTTCAGCAGTATAATCTATTTTATCGAAATTATGCTGCACAAATTTATTTATTTTTTCTTTATCCTCACGCCCCTTAATTCGTAAAATTGTAAAATGAGCTTTGAATCTCCTTTTCTCTTTCGAAAATCCTATTTTCTCCATTCTATCTTCAATCTCATTTACAATATCGTTTAAATGATTTTCGTACTCTATTTCTCCCCATAAAATTCGAAGGATATGATCTTTGAAAAATATCCCGAATTTATTGAAAGAGCATTTTATTTTCCGATACTTATTTGCAGTTTCCTTGAGCGCATCAATAATCAATTCTGTTTTTGATTCCTCGACATCGCCAAGAAATTTGAGTGTAATATGAAGCTTTTCTTTACCTTCCCAGCGCACGAATCTATCCTCACCGTAAATTTCATCACGGATTGTAATGACTTTATCCAGCACATTCTCTGGAATTTCTAGCGCTATGAATAGTCTATTCGTCATACGGAATACTCAATAAGTTCCTACGCAGCATTTCAAGCGCAGCCTGGGAGGTTCTATCTTTATTTAATAATCGATCGTCGCCAAAACGGAATTCCTTAGCCGCGCAAATTTTATCATCGCATAAACTTATATATACTAATCCTACTGGTTTATCTTTCGTAGCACCCGTTGGACCCATTATTCCAGTAACGGCGAGTCCAATATCCGAACCGCTGATTGATTTTATTCCCTCTGCCATTTGTCTTGCAACCTCAATGCTAACAGCGCCGTATTTTTGAATCAGATCCTCATCGACTTTTAGGTTTTCAACTTTCGATGCATTTGTATAACTGACAATTCCCCTCTCAAAATAACTGCTGCTGCCGGATACATTCGTTAGTCTATTTGCGATTAATCCGCCGGTACAAGATTCGGCAGTCGCTATTTTTAATCCGCGCTCTTTCAATAATCTCCCAACAACATCTTCCATTGTATCATTATTTTTTCCGTAAATAAAACGCCCGACCAACCCACGTATTTTTTGTTCAATCTCGGAAGTTCTATTCGTTGCATCTCCTTCATCCTTGCCGGAAACTGTTATTCTCATTTTAACGCCATACTGGTTCGGCAGAAAAGCCAATTTCGCTCCTTGCAGTAATTCATCAAGATTACCCAGCCTTTCGTAAAGCATCGATTCAGGAATTCCTGTAGTAAGTAAATTCAGCGTTATTATAAATCCCTCAATCGAAAGCATTTTTCCTTTTAATTTCGGCACGATGAATGAGTCCATCATTTCACTCATCTCAAACGGAACACCCGGCATTACGATGAATATTTTATTTTCTTTTTCAATCCATATTCCAGGCGCTGTTCCGCGAGTATTCCTAATTGACTTTGCTATCTTAGGCACTAACGCTTGTTCTTCATTAAGTTTGGTTAGAGGTCGCCCCCTCTTTTTGAAAAACTGTTTGATATCTTCAAGTATATTTTCATCAATAACTAATTCCGAATTAAAATATTTTGCCACGCATTTTAATGTAATGTCATCATGAGTAGGGCCTAATCCTCCGGTAACAATTACAATATCATAATTTGCAAATCCTTCTTCGAATGCTTTCATGATTGGGCTTACTTCGTCGCCAACAACATGTGTTTCTTTTACTCTGATTCTGAGCGACGTAAGCGCTTCTCCAATTTTGGCTACATTCGTATTTACTGTCTGACCAATAAGAAGCTCATCACCGATGGATAGGATAAATGCTTTCATTTTATTACCATTAGAATGTAAAGTGAACAATTAGTTGAATAATGATTAAACTGTAAATTGCCGATACAATATCATCGAGTACAATTCCCCATCCTCCTTTGATATTTTCAAGTTTATTTGCAGGAAATGGTTTGACGATATCCAGCGCTCTCCAAATTAAAAATGCCGGAATTACATACCAGATAATTTTAGGAACAAATAAAAGTGTTATCCATGTCCCGATCATTTCATCGATTGTACAGTAAGCAGGATCCTTCCCGTACACAGCTTCAAATTTTGTGGCGATGGGAACTCCGATTACGGTGAACGATGATATAAGCGCAAGCATTATAGTAGGATTTTCGAATCCCGGTATCATATAAATAATCAACGCGAGTGCGCTGCCCATTGTGCCGGACGCAAAAGGAATATATCCGGTAAAAAATCCTGAACCGAAAGTTTTTTCAATTAGATTTAGTTTCACTTGTAAACAACCTTTTTATTAACCATCTGTTTTTGAAAAGATAGCTTATGCCGGTATACAAAGTAAATAACGTTATCGCGAGCATTGTGTAATAAATAAATTTCGGATTTAATAAGAAATCGAATATCTGCTCATGGCCGGAGTAAATAAATTCAACTGTTTTAAAAATATAAAGCATCAGCAGGTAATAGAGAAAAATCATTTGAACGAAAGTTTTCCACTGCGCCGTTTTACTCGTTGTAAAAGACATTTTTTTGTATTCTGAAAAAGAACGCAGTCCGGTGATTAAAAAATCGCGGATGACAATGACGTTAACCATCCACAGATCAAGCATTCCAATGGCAACCAACGCATAAAAAGCAGTAGATGTTAAAATTTTATCCGCGAGCGGATCGAGGAATTTTCCCCAGTTGGTTATGTAATTGAATTTACGGGCGAGCCAACCGTCATACCAATCGGTTATTGCCGCAAGTAAAAATACAATCAGCGAAATCTGTTTCAGCAGCGGATCGTCGGCGAGGAATAAAAATAAGAATACCGGCGTAAGAATAATTCTTAATACTGTTAATTGATTGGGATATACCATTTCGTTCGATCACACTGTCTGAACTTCGGATATTCGCCGAAGATAATTAAATTCATATATACCTGTATTATGCCCGTCTTTCCAACTAATGCTTACTGCATAATTACCGGTTACATTTAAATCAGTAATTCTAATTTGATCGCCGCTGTAAATAGGAAGATAGTTTTCTCCAAACTCACTTAACTCAGCCTGGCAGGTTGCACACGGACATAATTTTCTGAGATTGGCAAGTTTTATCATCGTCTCTTTTTTATCATCCCATTCGATATTTAAAAATTGTCCGTCCTTCAATTTTAATTTTAGCGGCGCCATTTGTTAAAGAGTTTCACCCGTTAATTGGAACATCGCTTCGATATATTTTTTACTTGTATTTTCAATAACATCTGCAGGCAAAGGCGGAGCCGGGGGTTGCTTATTAAAATTAATAGATAGCAGGTAGTCCCTTACATATTGTTTATCATAACTAAATTGCGACTTTCCTTTCTCATAAGCAGTCTTTGGCCAGAACCTGGACGAATCCGGAGTTAATAATTCATCTATTAAAATTATCTTTCCGTCGTAGAAGCCGAATTCCATTTTTGTATCAGCGAGTATAATTCCCTTCTCCCATGCATATTCTGCTGCTTTTTTATATATCTCGATCGTTTTGTTCTCCACAAATTCATAAGTGTCTTTACCTACGATTTTAATCGCTTCATCGCGGGAAATGTTTTCATCATGCAAACCGATTTCAGCCTTAGTAGAAGGAGTGAAAAGCGGTTCGGAGAACTTTTCGGATTCAACCATACCATCCGGTAATTTAATTCCGCAAATCGATCCTGATTTTTTGTAATCTTTCCAACCGGAACCTGTTATATAACCTCTAACAATACATTCAACCGGAACGAGTTCGGCTTTTTTGACAAGCATCGAGCGGTCTTTTAATACATCGGCATATTCGCGGCATACTTTCGGGAAATCATCAACTTCGGTGGACACAACATGATTTTCAATAATATCTTTCACGTACTCAAACCAAAACTTCGAAATTTTCGTTAATACTTTTCCTTTATTCGGAATTCCTTCATTCATAATTACATCGAAAGCCGAAAGCCTGTCGGTTTGCACCATTAAATAATATTCATCGAGATCGTACATATCGCGGACTTTTCCGCGTTTTACAAGCGTTAAATTGGGAAAATTCGTTGAAATTACAACATCGGGACTCATTCAAACCTCGTTTTAATTTGGATTCAAATATAGTCAGCAACCGGACTTTATTCAACTAAATGTTTGGGAGGAATTGAAGGATTCTCTATTTATAAAATCATGTATGCTTGAAAAAATTACGATGAGGTCACATTTTAAAATATATTTAAAATAGAGAAATTGTTTTTACTGCTTATATTTTTTTGCTAAACTAAATCAGTTGTATCCCTGTCTCAATTACCTCACGGGCAAAAGGATTTTCAACAGAAAAATCTCTCGGATTAAACGGCAGAATTTCAAGATGGGAACTAATCGAAAGTATAAGTATCCTAATTTTATCACGGTCGTAAAATCTAATCCCTTCGAAATATTCCGAAACAAGAGCTAAGTCAATGTCACTCCATTCGGTAAAGTTGCCTTTTGCGTAACTGCCGAACAAATAAACATTCTTGAGGTGGATATTATTCTGTTTTAACAAGCGGATTTATCGTTCAAGCACTATTCTTATTTTATCAGGGATATTATCCATTCAAAGTCTTCTTAAATTATCCCATGATTTTCTTCCGTAAATTCTTTTGTACATAAGCTCCAAATAAAGATGACCGAGGAATAACGACCAACCATATTTTCCGCCGGCACGCAAAACATCTGCACTTTCAAGATCATGTTTGGCGTTATCAAGTTAATGTTTTACAAGTTCATTTATATTCATAAATGGAATAAGATAAAGAATAAATCAAAACTAATAAATACAGTATTATATGATGTTCTTTCTTCTCTTTTAAAATTATCTATTTTGTCAATTTTAATTATTCCGGTTCGTGGAATATAGGCTGACCAAACTCTTCGAAAAGAAATTCTTTCAAAACATGATGACCATCGTAATCTAAAACTCTAATGTCATCCTCCTGTTTGATGTCTCCTAAAACCACATCGTAATGATGTCCATATCTTTGCTTTGCCACATCGTCGGCAACTTCGAAGGCGATAAACTTCTTAATCCCCTTTGATGCCAGTTTCTTTATAAGCTCTGAATTTGTTAAAGAATCATACGATGTTAGAATTAGGATGGGACCGGAACCAGTGAAATAAATGCCAGCTTTCATTTTCAATCCTCCATTTCTGTTAGTAAAAACTTCGGATATCTACGTATTCCTTTTTATCCACACCTCATTTTAAAAAATTTATGAGTATAAAATCAATAGGTAGATTAATAAATTATAATTCAAACGGTCACAGTTTACCCGACTTAAAAGGGCGATCTGGTAAGAAAGACAGTTAAACTTTATTTAGCGCAATATTATAATCTTCTTTATTGAATGTGATACTCATCGCATAATTCTATTGGTAATTAATATGAATGTAGTATTTTCCTTTAGCAAAAGCTCTACCCATAACTGTTCCAAATTTAATTTCAAATGTATATGGCAATGGCTGAAACAACAAATATGGCAGATTCGCATAATTACACTCATGTTTATCCTCAGGTAATAAGTTGCTTGTTGAATTAATAACGTCATCTAAGAGTGGGATAAAAACTGCAATCTTAAATTTTTCATTATAAGAACCCCAACCTCCAATTACAGTAGAATCAGAATCGCCGTTTATTTCAAAACTGCTTATTATCTTTTTTGCTAAATCATTGATCTCAAATACGATTGTATCTCGAAACTGATAACTATAATGGTTAAATGAAATTCCCGATTCTTTAATTTTTGAATTTTCCACAGCATTGTCATCAGCACCTATTACTTTATTTTGCAATACAATACTATGTTTATATATGGTGATATTTTCCCTGTCTAATGCTAATAATTTTGATTCATTTTTTGCAAGGTAACCAATTAAATAAAATTGATATGCGGTACCATGTGGATTTCCTCCCAGCTTGCAATATTGAATATTGATCTTTAAAGAGTCCTCATAATGTGCAACTGAAATATTACCAAGGTATGATTCGCATATTGGGCAACAATGTTGTGAGTACAAAATGGTTTGGAAACACGATGATATTACAAATGCAGCTATTAGCCATTTATAAAATATTGATGATGTTTTCATATTCCTTTCTTTTATTGTAAGAAACTGCGCGGTGACTAAAGCGCCGCTCAAAACTACAATTCAGCACTGAAAAGCCAACGCCAATAATTATTTATAAATTTGTTTTATTCACTAAACTCAAAGAGCAATTTACTTTTACAATGAACGCCTATAATTTGTAAAATGCCGCAACGTTTAAAGCATTCGCTTTGAGTCCACAATTTTGTCGTTGCCAAAATTAACTTATTTAATGAACTTAGTACACGTTTAACAAGCAGAAGTAGCAGACCCGCGAATTGGTGCATATCTGCCCATGGTTGAGTATTGCTCCGGTGAATATTGTTTTACTTATTGGTGGTCCCGCTTTGCGGGAACCCCGTTTAGCAATTTAGCTATAACTCAATTCGCCGGGCTTGTTAAACTTCTTTTTCCATCAACAATCATGGAGTATCGATGGCAAAACGAAAACTTAATGTTATCAACGAACATGCTGCCGGTATCGACATTGGCAGCCGCGAAATATTTACTGCTATCCCCAATGGGGAAGTCAAATCTTTCGGTACCTTCACTTCCGATTTTTATTCTGCTGTTGAATATCTTAAAAACAATAACATCAAAACCGTTGCCATGGAATCCACCGGTGTTTATTGGGTTACTCTTTTCAACATGCTCGAGCAAGCCGGAATAAATGTCTGTCTTGTTAAAAGTACTATGGTTAAAAACGTACCCGGACGAAAAACAGATGTTTCCGATTGTCAATGGATTCAACAGTTACACTCATTCGGTTTACTTCGCGCTTCTTTTATTCCCGATGATCAAACACGCATTCTTCGTTCTTATGTGCGGTTGCGTAAAACCAACATTCGTCTTGCAAGCGATCATATCCGCCGCGCTCAAAAAGCGCTTGACCTCATGAATATCAAACTTCATTTCGTCATCTCTCAAATTAACGGCGCCAGCGGTTTACGTATCATCAAAGCCATACTCAACGGTGAACGAGATTCCGAAAAACTCCTTGTATCGAAATGGAGTTATTTGGTTAACCGTAGGCGCAGTGCTTTTAATAGTCTTTGAGTTTTTCATTTACATGGATTACGGATTACTCGTTTTCTTCGGCGGCATAATAGTTTTCGGTTTGCTTCAAATTGCTTCCGGTTTGCTTACAAAGGAAAATCCAAAGGGCTTGTTGTAGTAATAAACGATTTATACAAAATGCCTAAGACGATGCGGCAGCTTGCATACGTTCAGTTTTTCTCGTGGTTCGCATTGTTTGCAATGTGGATTTACACTACTCCCGCTGTAACGCATCATATATACGGCGCAACCGATCCGGCATCGGAATTATATAACCGGGGCGCGGACTGGGTTGGAGTTTTAATGTCCGTATATAACGGCTTCGCGGCAGTAATGGC
>JAZDFC010000001.1:0-2120 GCA_043808235.1 bacterium | reverse complement strand
ACTTTTCGGCCTTGAAATAATCTTCCAGCGCTTTATTATAATCACCCGTTTTTTTGTAAACGTTTGCTATGTTAAATAACGAAACTGCGATCCCTGCCTTGTAATCGATCCTGTTCTTGGCCATTACCGAACGGTTGTAATACTGCAGGGCTGAATTAAAATCCTCATCTTCGTATTTTATATTACCGATATTATTAAGCGACAATGCAACTTCTTTTATATTGCCTTTTGTTTCGGCATTGGAAATTGACATATCAAAATACTTAAGGGCCTCATCAAAATTTCCTATTTCGAAATGAATGACCCCTATGGAATTGTACACCGAAGACAGATCTTTATTTTTATCCGACCCGTCTGCAAAAAGCATGTATTTGGAAAGAGCTTGTTCCATATCGCCGGCGGAATAACTTGCATCGGCTGATTTTAACAATGTCCCCGAAGCCTTTTCGTCATTGCCGGCATTCTTGTAAAGAGTGTTCGCTCTTGTATACCAGTCGGCGGAAGTACTGTAGCGATACATCGAAAAATAAATATCCGCCATTGATTCGGCAACAGCAGCCTGGTCGGAAGTCATTCCGGCGTTTTCGAATAATTCGTACGATTCTCTGAAATGTTCTATTGCCAGATCGTACGACTGATCATTATATGCCTCAATACCTAATGCAATATGGACGCGCGCGACATTTGTGGAATCACCGCTGCTCTTGTATTTGCCGAGAAGGTCGTTCAGATATGCGCTTTTGTTCTCGTCGGTTATTTTTTCGTCAACGGGAGTTGATTTAGAACTAATATCGGATATTCCGGAACTTTTACTGTATGTCTTGTCAGTAATATTATTGCTTGTGGTTTGATTCTGATTGTTTTGTGTCTGATTATTGTTTTGTGACTGATTATTGCTGGAGTTGTTCTGGTTGGTAGCTGTATTATTATTGCTTTGATTATTGGTATTATCTGCCAGCACTACATATTCTACCGCATCTTTTTCCGGTTTATCATACAATTCGGGATTATCTGCGAGGATCTTTTCGATATCACTTATCCGGTTTTTGGGATAGGCCTCATCTGGTTTGTATATAAGTGATTTCTGGTAATAGCTTTTAGAGACCTTATAATTCTGTTTGCCAAAATTCTTGTCGCCCCTGCTAATATGGGTAGAATATGTCTTTTCCAGCTGTGGCTCTTTTTGCAGCTGGTTCCGTATTTTGTTTAACTGGCTTTTAGGATATGATTCGTCGGGGAAAAGAGACAGGGCGTTCATATACTCCGTACATGCATCTTCCGGCCAGTCCTCGGAATATAGGAAGTCGCCCTGCGAAATATATTTATCGTATGCTTCCTTTCTGAGTTTTCTGGAGTTTGCAGCAATTTTTTCGACTTTTTTACTCATCTTTTCCGAATAATCCTTATCGTAAACAAAGTCGCCTTCGTAATCGCTGTAACTGAATTTTGCAACCGGGTTCGCCATTTCCGAAATATCAAGACCGCGGATATATTCGAACAGACTCAGGTCAAGGACCAAAGGAAAAAGACCATAATTCAGGTCGTCGTCATTTACCGCTTCGGTAGAAAAATCAAATTTTTTTGATACAAACCCCGGTTTACTGTACCGCAGAACGTATGCTATTCCGTTGTCGAGTGTAATCTGATATTTGCCTGATGAATTTGTTTCGTAACTTTTTACGAGCTGGATATCTTTATAAACATCTATTTTAACAGATTCAATCGGCTCATTGTTCAGCGTGGTGATTCCCCCGTCAATCGTAATAGACTTCGTCCGTGTCTGCGACGACAGAAACAACGGAAGCACTATAAATAACGACAACAATATACACTTTGGCATATACGCTCTGATTGAGTGCGCAATATACGATAAATTTTATAAATACAAATCAGGAAAAACATATTCGTTAATTTATGTTACATTCTTTTTCAATAAGATTATACTCGTTACATTTGATGAATAAACATTGACTGAATATGACAGGGTTATTTATCACCTGGAATCCTGATCCCGAGATAATCAATATCGGCGGTTTCGGAATACGCTGGTACGGGTTGCTGTTTGCACTGGGTTTTGTTTTCGGGTACTTTATTATTAAGAAGATCTTCATTATCGAAAA